>DATGLM010000020.1:0-2629 GCA_035294125.1 Ktedonobacteraceae bacterium
AAGGTCAACGATCTGCGCATTTCAGGGAGGATTGATGAATAGACAGAATCGAGAACAGTATCGTGTTGGGGACGACGTAGTTTTTACCGATGAGTTTGGGCAAAAACGGATCGGTCGGATTGTCGCGACAACGATTGAGTGTATTCCTCCTGGGTATGTCCAGATTACGGGGACGTATGGGTATTATCTGTGCCAGGTGAGCACGATACGCCACGTGCGGGAGGGGAACCGGTGATGATGGCTCCTCTGCCTTTTGTACTTTTCCTTGTCGGGATCATCCTGGGAGATGTGGGTCTGCTGCTTCGTGCTCGGCATGCACGTCGCTATCCCCCGATCGGCTGTTGTCTGCTGCTCGCGCTCGGCGTGTTGCTTGGCCTGTGGGTGCTGCTCAATGCCCAGTTCGGCGGGCAAGTGATGCAGCTCCCTCTACCCTAGCTGGCTGGTGAGGTGGTGTATGTGGCAAGCAAAGCAGCGTCCGGTTGCCCCTGTGTCAGTGCAGCGCTTGCGTGATGCTGTCCCAGCGGTGCCGGTACCGGTAGAGCGGTGTGCCTGGTGTTGGTACGTGTTGCATCCGACGTGCCCGTATCCGCTTTCCTGGTCGTCGATGTGCTGTGCGGCGCATGCGTCCTGGTTGCGCAGAAAGCGAGGGGAGCTTTGATGTATCAGCGGAAACGGTACCCGCCGAATTGGCCGCAGTTGTCGCGGGACTGCAAAGAGCAGGCGGGCTGGCAGTGCCAACATTGCGCGGTGCCTCATGGTACGCAGCGTGTTGGCAAGCGGTCGGGTCGTCCTTATCGGGTGGCGCTGGCAGCGTCGCATCTGGATCATGATCCCGAAAACCCTCATCCGCGTCTGGCCGCGCTCTGTCCTGAGTGTCACGGCCGATATGATTGGGCCTATCACGAGCGGCAAGCGACGGTCAGGCTTGAGCGTATGAAGCATCAGATGCAACTGAAACGGTGGCGTGCGCGCCAGGATTTCTTCAAGAAAGGATGAAATATGCAGAGCAATACCTATTGGGTGGTTGTTATCCCTAATCTCAACAGAGACCGGAAGATCGCTCGCACGATAACAGCATACGATGCGACCGAAGCGGCGGGTGCAGTCCTGTGCGCTCTTGGTGGTGCCCCGGTCGATTGTATCGAAGTCTCGCAGCTTGGTTGTGGCCGCAAGGTTATGAGCAGAGTTGCCTTTTACTCGTGTCTCTATGGTATGACGCAAGGGTTCTTTTACGTGGACCGGTTAACACTGGGGTCTTCGCGCCTGAAGGGAGAGGAGTGAACCAATGCAAGAGCACACGCAGTCGATCATCGCTCGTATTCAGAAGCTTCTGGCGCTCTCGCAGTCCAGCAATGAGCACGAAGCGGCGGCAGCGCTCGCGCAAGCGTTGGGCGTCTCAGTCAAAACCATTCAGCGTCGGCTGGCTGCGCACCGGGGCCAGCGTACCGCCTGAAGAGAAGCAAGGAGCTAAGGATGGAAACGCGTATTCAATGGACCTGGCGTCAACTTCCTGATGGAAGCTGGCTTCCCGGCTACTCCTGGAATCCCTGGTGGGGTTGTCTCAAGGTGTCAGAGGAATGCCGGTATTGCTACGCCGAGGGCATCGCCCGCCGGTACGGTCACGAGGTCTGGGGGCCAGCCGCCACAGCACCGCGGCGTCTCTTTGGGGAAACGCACTGGCAAGAACCGTTGCGCTGGAACCGGCAGGCCGCGCAGGCAGGCCACAGGCGCAGTGTCTTTTGCGCGAGCATGGCCGATGTCTATGAGGATCACCCGGACATCAGCGGCGCCCGCGCAAAGCTCTGGGAGCTGATTGGCGCTACTCCCTGGTTGAACTGGTTACTCTTAACCAAGCGTCCGCAGAACGTTCTGGCCCTCTCGCCCTGGGGCGGGGCACCATGGCCGGAGAATGTCTGGATTGGGACCTCCGTCGGCTTGCAGAAACGAGCGGAGGAACGCTTGCCGTACCTTCTGGACGTGCCCGCGATTGTGCGTTTTGTCTCGTGCGAACCCCTCTTAGGACCGCTGGATCTCTCGCCCTGGCTCTCCGATCTCCACTGGGTCATTTGTGGAGGCGAAAGCGGGCTACAGGCGCGTCCGATGAACCCCGACTGGGCGCGCTCCCTGAGAGATCAATGTCTCTCGGCCGGCGTCCCGTTCTTTTTCAAACAATGGGGCGGGCGGTACCACAATAGCGGCGGGCGCCTGCTGGACGGTCGAATCTGGCATGAGATGCCCCCAGAGCGGCCAGGAACGCGGCCAGAACCAGCCAGGGAGGTGCCAGCATGCCTCTAAAGCCGTTCTCCTGCTATGGCGGAAGGGAGGCGCTGGCCTCGCTCGTTCTGGTCATAGATTCGTCAGGTTTTCTTATCGTTATGGTGTCTGGTCTTCTGGCCTACGGCGGGTCGGGTCGTGGGCCTGTTTCACACGAGGGAGGTGTTCGTCATGGATCAGGCGGCCTTTGAACGAGGTCAGCAGCAAGCAAAAAAAGCGCTTGCGCGTTGGCAACGGACTCGGTTCCGCTCACCTGAAGCGTACCGGCGGTCCTTGCTGCGGGAGACGCGGCGAAGAATCGAGTCGTTGAAGCGCAAGGCGCAAACGGGTCCGGTGAGTTCCCGCTGGGAGCACG
>DATGLM010000021.1:0-2301 GCA_035294125.1 Ktedonobacteraceae bacterium
TCAGTGCGCCTCCCAGCAGAAAGTCGGCGGCTGGCACAGGCGTTGCAGCAGCACACCGGCCTCTCGCTGAGCGATGTGCTGCGATTGGCCCTTGCCAGTGGCCTGCTGGTGGAGAGCACCAAAGTCGGCGTGATGGCCGATGGGACCTACTGCGGCCTGGAAGCGGAGATGCTGGCCCGCAGCTTGCGTCGCCACCTGGCCTCAGCTATTGATCTGTTGCTGGAACACGGCCAGCATCCCGCTCAGGGACCAGGAACTCCGGGGAGTGGGATGTCCCATCGCCTGCAAGAGAACATACAGGTCGCCCAGGAACCACTGCCAATGAGGCAGCAAACCTCCCTGGCACTCGATCTGGAACAGCCTGGCATGGGCTATGGCCTCTCCGAAGACTGAAAGCTCATCGGCACTGACCTTCGAATCTAAGCCAGGGTAAATATACGAACCAATTAAATGCATCATTGACTTTTCAAGAAAGGACCACCACTGTATGTCAGCACAATCCCGCAGCAACAATACAGACAATCAGTCTCTTCTCCTTTCCCGATCCAGAGGGCGGCGCAGCAACGGCGAGGGCACCGTCTACCCGCGCAGCGATGGACGGTGGGCGGCGGCCCTCTATGTTGACGGTAAACGACGGTATTTCTACGGCAAAATGAAAAGCGCGATCTTGTGTTTACTTCGTCAAGGCACCCGGGCGAGTTTATGACGCCGACACTGCTCTATTATCAATTCCGTAAAATTCTTAATGCTGCGCTTCTCAAGCCGATGCGCTGGCATGAATTGCGCCATAGCGCCGCAACAATCTTGCTCTCTATGGGTGTTCCAATCAAAGTCGTGCAAGAGATTTTAGGGCATGCCAATATCCAGACGACTTTGAATATTTACGGCCATGTGCTACAGGGTGCCCAGGAGCAAGCGATGAACAGAGTTGATGACTTGTATAGAAACCACCATCAGGAGAAGGCGCAATGAGGGGATGGGCAACAAAAAAACATCAAATAGCAGTCGAAATAGCAGTCAAACAGTTGTTTTATCAACAGACAATCATCCATAAAACGGCTTGTAGAGGGATGTGATAGGGCGGCTTGCTGGCGTATACAGCATTTTAACAGAATATGGGGCCGGCGTCGAGAGCATAAACTTTGATAGATATACTATCAAGATTTCTAATAAAATTCTTATATACCACATACGTTGTTCTAACACTCCCTGGTTTATAGTGTGGGCAGAAGAACAAAGGAGTTAGAAACAGTGAACAGGGTCCGTAAGGATCCGTTCACCACTACTTCAACATAGACGTAGGAGGTATAGCAATGGCAAATCTTACACGTTATAACCCGTTTAGTGAGATGGTTTCGCTGCGCGAGGCGATGGATCGTCTCTTCGAGGATAGCTTCATTTCTCCTCGTGGCTGGAGCACTATCGGGCGCGGAATGCCAGCCAACCTGTACGAGACTGCCGATGGCTACACGCTCCAGCTTCCAATGCCTGGTGTGAAACCCGAGGATGTTGAAATCACGGTCCAGCAGGATACGCTGAACCTGAAGTGGGAGACAAAAGTGCAGTTCCCGGAGGGCGCGACTGTCCATTGGAACGGCTTCCAGGGCGGGCAGTACCAGCAGAGCTTCACGCTGCCATCTCCCATCAACCCGGATCGCGTCGAGGCTCACTACAACGATGGCGTCCTGACGCTATCGCTGCCCAAAGCTGAGCACGCTCGGGCGCGCACGATCAAGGTGAACGCGGCAAAATAACTCCCTCTTAATTAACGCCATGTGCATGGTATTGTGCGCCTGCGGCGCATCCTCTGGTGAAGAGTCTGCGGGCACAGCGCCTGCGGCGCTGTGCCCGCAGACTCTTCGCCCTGGCGAGCCGCGCAGTGGTGAGCCGTCAGCGGAACCTGCTCATGGCGTTGATTAATTGATAAGGAAGGCCAGGCGCCTACCGGGCGGCGCCTGGCCCTCTTTTATTACTCCTGTGTAAGCTACCGAAGGAGGCGAGGAGTGTCAAAAAACGCGCGCCTCACGCCCTCGGCATAGAAGGGACAGGGCTATGTAATGCTCGCCAGAAGCGGGGGTCAAGGGGGCGGCCGCCCCCTTGCGGGGCGCGGGGTGTCCCCGCCTAAACTCTTCCTTTCGGGCGTGGCGTGGGGAGAATTCAATAGCCCTGTAGAAGGGATGAGGGCCATTTCACAAGTCCCCAAAAAGATGTACAATAGGGGAACAAAGATCATTGCCTTTCAACTGGTGGGAGAAGCGCTTCTATGCAACACCCCTTACTCGAACAACTGCGACAACGCCC
>DATGLM010000022.1:0-95690 GCA_035294125.1 Ktedonobacteraceae bacterium
AGATGGTGATGCCGGGTGACAACATCGAGATGACCGTTGAACTCATCCAGCCGGTGGCGATGGAGGAGGGGGTGCGCTTCGCCATTCGTGAAGGTGGTCGCACCGTTGGCGCAGGCGTCTGCGTCAAAGTCGAACAATAAGTATCGCGTCGAGTGTTTCGGGTTTCGAGACTGACGAAGGGATCGGAACCCGAAGCCATTCCTTTTCTGAACGCGATTGGAGTGGAGAAAATTATGGCTGCAAAGGGGAAAGAAAACCGCATTGTGGCAACGCTTGCCTGCACCGTGTGCAAGCAGCGCAACTACACAACCTCAAAAAATAAGAAGAACAACCCGGACCGCCTTGAGCTGCGCAAGTTCTGCCCGACCTGCCGCTCGCATACGGCCCATCGCGAAACCAAGTAGTGAAGATCGTAGGGTACGAGACGAGGTACGGTCGCTCCTGATCGAGAAAGGTCGAACGTGGCAAACAAAATGGCCGACAAAAAGAAAACCGCCAGTCAAGCCAGACAGGCCAGCCAGATGGTTGAGCCAAAGGCAAAAGGCGTCGAACGAGATAAAGAGCAGAGCAAACCTTCGAAAGCCGCTGCCCGCGAACGCGATGAGCGTAAAGAGAAGAGCGCCCGGCGCGAGACGAGATCTTCTTCGCCGACCATGCAGAGTAGTCTACGCAAGAATGCTATCATCCGTTTTATCCTTGAATCGTACTACGAACTGCGTTTCAAGGTGACATGGCCGACTTTCGAGGAGGCCAGAAACATGACGATCGCCGTTCTCGTTCTTTCCGCAGTGGTCGGTATTATTCTAGGCGCCGCGGACTTTGGGCTGCTTCATCTCTACCAGCTCATTACGGCGAAGTAGTATTGTAACGTAACATAACTTAGAGTAGCTTAGTGTTTTCACCAGGAAGAAGGAAAAGAATCGTGGTAACAGAACATACCAACGAGACCGAACAGACTGGTTCAAGCACAGCGCCGGAAAACAAGGAAACAACTTCTACATCGGCAAAGGCCGGTTCGGAGTCGGGTAAGGGAGCAGACCAGGGAAAGCAAGGCCAACAGGGACAGCGTGCCTGGTACGCCATCCATACCTACTCCGGTTACGAGAATAAGGTGAAAAGCCACCTCGAAGCGCGCATTAACTCCATGGACATGCGGAATAAGATCTTCCGCGTCATTGTTCCTATGGAGGAAGAGGTGGAAATTAAGCAGGGCCAGCGGCGCACGGTGCAGCGAAAGGTCTTCCCCGGCTACGTGCTCGTCGAAATGATTATGAGCGACGAAGCATGGTATGTTGTACGTAATACCCCTGGTGTCACCAGCTTCGTGGGTTCCGGCACTCGCCCCGTCCCTCTGCAAGAGCACGAGATCAAATCCATCTTGAAACAGGTGACCCAGGAGGCGGAGAAGCCGAAAGCCAGGATCAGCTTTACCAAGGGTCAGAGCGTGCGCGTCATCGATGGCCCTTTCACCGAGTTCATCGGCACGGTCAGCGATATCAATATGGATCGCAACAAAGTGACAGTGCTTGTTTCCTTCTTCGGTCGCGAAACTCCCGTCGTGCTGGATTTTCTGCAGGTTGAGAAAATCTAGCGTGCAGGGAGAGATTCACCATTCTGTTTTGTGTTGAGGAGTTGAGAGAAACATGGCAAAACGTGTAAAGGCTGTAGTCAAATTGCAGATTCCAGCCGGAAAAGCCACGCCCGCGCCCCCGATTGGTACGGCGCTTGGCCCGCAGGGCATCAACATTATGCAGTTTGTCAAAGAGTACAATGCCCGTACCGCGGACCAGGCAGGCATGGTCATTCCCGCCGAAATCACGATCTACGAAGATCGTTCGTTCACATTCGTTACGAAGACCCCGCCCGTCCCCGACCTGCTCAAAAAAGCCGCCGGAGTTGAGAAGGGCGCTGCGACACCCAACAGGACCAAAGTCGGCTCGATCACCCGCCAGCAATTGCGCGAGATCGCCGAACTGAAGATGAAAGACCTCAATGTCAATGACGTTGAGGGCGCCGAGCGTATGGTCGAAGGAACCGCACGCAGCATGGGCATTACCGTTGCTTGATAAAATTTGAAGGCAGCGAGTTGTTCCCGCACAAAGCATACGTGCAGGAACAGGAGTTGTGCCAATTACAGAAGTTAAAGAAAATTCGCAAGGATCGCCCGTAAGTCACTGAGGTAATCCTGCCACAAGGAGGGCTAAAAACAATGGCAACACATGGCAAAAAGTATCTTGAAGCACAGAAGCAGGTAGAACCTGAAAAGCTTTACACGCCTCAAGAAGCCATCTCACTTCTCAAGAAAATCAATTACGTTAAATTCAATCCCACCGTCGAAGTTCATATGAAGCTCGGCGTTGACCCACGCCATGCCGACCAGATGGTACGCGGCGTCGCCAGCCTGCCAGCCGGGACAGGTAAGGAGACAAAGGTCCTGGTCTTCGCTCAAGGCGAGAAAGCCGCCGAAGCGGAGGCAGCGGGCGCGGACTTCGTGGGTCTCGACGACCTGATTAAGCGGATTGAAGGCGACTGGCTCGGCTTCGATGTCGCCATCGCCACGCCCGATGTGATGGGGAAAGTTGGCCGCCTCGGTAAGAAGCTCGGCCCGCGTGGCCTGATGCCCAGTCCGAAAGCTGGCACCATCACAATGGATGTGGCGCGCACCATTCGCGAAGTCAAAGCCGGTCGCGTCGAGTTCAAAGTCGACAAAACCGCGCTCCTGCACATCCCTGCCGGGAAGCTCTCGTTCAGCGACGAGGCTCTGCTTGCCAACATCGCGTCCATCATCGACGCTGTGCAGCGCGCCCGACCAAGCGGCGCAAAGGGTGCCTATGTGAAGAGTGTCGTACTCTCTTCCACCATGTCCCCCGGCATTCGCCTGGACATCCCGACGGCACTCGCGCTCAAAGCGTAACAAACACTTTACAAACGAATAGTATTCAGTTAGAATACAACAAAAGCAACCGAAGACAGCAAGTATGTCATCCCATCTGGGATTGAAAATAAATGATACTTTCTGTATCAGCTTGCCGAGGAAGCATGCAGACGCATCTGAAAGAACCTGCCGTCCCGTCTGGGACTGCACTTGGGATTGAAATAAGATGTTTCCTCGTGGCCTCCGGTTGACAAGCGGAGGCCATTTTCGTTTGCTGCGATACGTTCGCATTGAAGAGAAGCAGGGAAAGGAGGGAGAAGTACTCATGCCAACACAGGCAAAAGCTGAGAAGATTGAGGAACTAACCGAGAAACTCGGTCGCGCCGCCGTCACCATCCTGGTACAGACGCAGGGTCTGAACGTCAAAGACATGACCGAGCTGCGCCGCCGGATGCGTGAGGCACAGATCGAGTTCCAGATCGCGAAAAATACGCTCCTGCGCATCGCTACTGAGCGCAACAATATGAACGAACTGGACAAAAGTATCTTCAAAGGCCAGACAGCAGTCGCTTTCGGCTACGAAGATGAGGTCGCCACGGCCAAAGCCATCACCGACTATATCCGCACCTCCAGGATTGTCACGCTCAAATCAGGCATTCTTGGCGGCAGGGCACTGACGGCGGAGCAGGTCGAAGGACTGGCAAAGATCGCTGGCGGCAAGTCGCAGGCAAAAGCTCAGGTCGTCGGTATCATACAGGGACCACTTGGCAGCGCCTACAATCTGTTGAACGCGCCCTTGCGCGATTTCGTTTACGTTTTGCAATCCCGCGCCGAACAGTTGCAGGGCGGCGCATCAGCAGCGGAGTAATGTTGGAATATGGGCTAGCCCTTGCGCGACCCTCATGATAAGGTAGCTCAAGAGCAGGAATTGCCCGTTCAGAAAATTGAGAGTACATCACAGCAATAACAGGAGGAATCACTCATGTCGTTAGATAGCATCATCGCCGAAATCGAACAGTTGAACGTTCTTGAACTCGTCCAGTTGACGAAGGCCCTGCAGGATAAGTGGGGCGTCAGCGCCGCTCCTGTAGCGGTAGCCGCTGGCCCGGCTCCCGCCGCAGCCGCTGAGGCGCCTGCCGCAGCTCCCGTTGAAGAGCAGACCGAGTTCGACGCCATCCTCACCGAGGTTGGCCCCAATAAGATCAACGTCATCAAAGTCGTGCGTGAACTGACGGGTCTGGGCCTGAAAGAGGCCAAAGCTGTCGTTGACGAGGCTCCCAAGCCCATCAAGGAAGCTGTCTCGAAGGAAGAGGCTCAGAAGATCGCCGAGAAGATGGCCGAGGTCGGCGCGAAAGTTACCATTAAGTAAGAATGGCGTACTCCTGGCGTGCTACTGTGCCATTGCCTGGCAATGGCACAGTAGCACGCCAGGAGTACTTCCATATGATTGCGCCCCTCTATCTTCCATGTTATAATGCGAGCATGAAAGTTTCTTTTCCAGCTCGACAGTCAGAAAAGCAAGCAGGAGGTAAATAAAAAGCGTGGCTTTGACAACCGAGGAGAAAGCGGAAATCATCGCGGATTTCCGTGTCCATGAAACAGATACGGGTTCGCCGGAGGTACAGGTATCCATCCTCACGACGCGCATCAACCAGCTTACCGAACATCTGAAAGTTCACAAGCACGATCTGCATTCGCGTCGTGGTCTGATGATGATGGTTGGCCAGCGTCGTCGGTTACTTTCCTACCTGAGTAAAAAAAGCCCGGAGCGCTATCGCGCGTTGATCGCGAAGCTCGGCTTGCGCCATTAATTCCTGTCAGGTTGTGGTGGGTGCGGTCGGGCCCGTGTTGTCGACGTTGGCGCAATCTGGCATATTGAAAATGCCCACGCTGGGCCAGCAAAACCAACCCATGTGGCATAGATGGAAAATGGGAACTATGGCCGCCCTCCGCCCTATGATCTTATGCATCCCCACAACTGAACGCAGCACAGGCCGTCATAGCACCGGTGCAAAATACTTCACCAGGACGAACCAGAACCAGCAGGGCGAAGTGATGTAACGAAACGACAAAAGGCAAAAAGTAAGAGAGTTAAGGCGTCCCACAGAGTTGAAGCGGTACGCATAACGCCGTACAGGACAGACGAGAATCCGGTCAGGATAGGGATACAGGTAGAGCCTGACCCACGAGAAGACAAAACTGGCTAGCAAAGAACAGGATAAGAAACTTACACCACCCAGGCAGTTAAGTCCAGTGTAGTCACAGAAGAAGCGCCAAAACAAAGGAGGCGTACATATCCCCTGGGTTATGTTTGAACAAGTCGTTTTATGGGATGCTATTAGTTGGAGGAAATATGATTCACCGTCAAGAAGCTGTCATCGGTGGCCGGATCATGAGTATCGAGACCGGGCGCGTGGCAGAACAGGCCAATGGCGCCGTGTTAGTGCGCTATGGCGATACCGTCATCCTGGCAACAGCCGTTGGCAGCGATGAGCCTCGTGAAGGCATTGATTTTTTTCCGTTGACCGTTGATGTAGAAGAGCGTATGTATGCCGCGGGGAAAATTCCCGGCGGGTTTATTAAGCGAGAAGGCCGCGCTACCGAACACGCCATTCTCGCCTGTCGTCTCGCTGACCGTCCTCTCCGTCCATTGTTCCCTAAAGGTTACCGCAACGACGTTCAAATCATCATCACCGTCCTTTCCGCCGACCAGGAAAACGATCCCGACATTATGGGCATCGTCGGCGCTTCCGCCGCCCTCAGTGTGTCGGATATTCCCTTCTACGGCCCGGTCGGCGCGGTGCGCGTAGGCTATATCGACGATCAGTTTGTCATCAACCCCACAGAGTCGCAGATGGCCCAGAGCCGTCTCGACCTCGCCATCGCAGGCACGAGCGATGCCGTGATGATGGTCGAGGCGGGCGCGAAGGAACTGCCCGAAGAGCAGATGCTCGAGGCAGTGCGCTTCGGCCAGGAGGCCCTGCAAGATATCATCAAGATGCAGGAAAAGCTGATGCAGGCCGTCAACGTCGCCAAGCGCCCATTCGAGCCGCCCGTCGTCGACAACGATTTGCAGGAGAAAGTGCGCGAGTTTGTGCTTCCCCGCTTCGAGGCTGCCGTCAATAATCCTGACAAGTCCGCCCGCTCGGCTGCCCTCAACCTCGTACAGAACGAGTTGATCGCCGTTCTCGGTGCGCAATATCCCGACCGCTTGAAGGACATTATCACGTTTTACGAAAAGGAATTGAAGTCCTACGTCCGCAACAATATCCTGGATTATGGCATTCGCCCCGATGGCCGCGATCTCAAGACCATTCGTCCTATCTCGTGCGAAGTTGGCCTGCTGCCGCGCACGCACGGTTCCGCGATTTTCACACGCGGCCAGACCCAGGTGCTGAGCGTCGTCACCCTCGGCTCACCCGGTGAGGAGCAGGTTCTCGATGGCCTGGGCTTTGTCGAGAGCAAGCGTTTCATGCACCACTACAACTTCCCGCCGTTCTCTACCGGTGAAACCAAGCCCCTGCGCGGGCCGGGGCGACGCGAGATCGGTCACGGGGCGCTGGCGGAGCGCGCCGTTGCCGCCGTCATCCCCTCGCAGGAGGAGTTTCCCTATACCATTCGGGCTGTCTCCGATGTGCTCTCATCGAACGGTTCGACCTCAATGGGTTCCGTCTGCGGCACCACATTGGCATTGATGGATGCAGGTGTTCCCATTCACGCGCCAGTCGCGGGCGTGGCAATGGGCCTCATCACCGGTGAGGGCGAGCGGGCCGGGAAGTGGGCCGTTCTCTCCGACATTCAAGGCATCGAAGACGCCCTCGGCGACATGGATTTCAAGGTGGCTGGTACCGCCGATGGCGTGACCGCGCTGCAAATGGACATCAAGGTCAAGGGTATCACCTACGAGATCATGGCGAAGGCTCTTGAGCAGGCCCGTGAAGGCCGCCTCTTCATCATGGAGAAGATGCTCGATGCCATCGAGGCGCCTCGCGAGGAATTGTCTGAGTTTGCCCCGCGCATCCAGACCATCAAGATCAATCCTGATAAGATCGGGGCCGTCATCGGCCCAGGTGGCAAGACCATTCGCAAGATTCAGGAGGAGACCGGAGCTAAGGTCGATATTGAGGACGACGGCACAGTTCATATCGCCGCCACTTCTGCCGACTCTATGCAGGCTGCTATGGATGCCGTGCGCGCCCTCACCGAAGAGGTGGAGGTTGGCCGCATCTATACTGGCACCGTCAGGCGTCTCGTCGACTTCGGCGCGTTCGTCGAAATCCTGCCGGGCAAAGAGGGCCTCGTCCGTACCTCGCAACTGGCTGACTACCAGGTCTCGCGCCCTGAAGATGTCGTCTCGATTGGCGACGAGATCACCGTCATGGTGATCGAAGTTGACCAGCAGGGCCGCATTAACCTCTCGCGCCGTGCCGCGCTGAGCGGCGAAATGCCCACCTCGGCTGAGATGGAAAGCGAGCGCGCCGGGCGTATGGCCCGTAGTGGTGGTCGCTCCGGCCCCGGCGGCTATAACGAGCGCAACAACTACAGCGGTGGTCGCGAGCGCGGCGGCTACAACGAGCGCAACAACTACAGCGGTGGTCGCGAGCGCGGCGGCTACAACGAGCGCGGTGGTGGTCGCTCCGGCCCCGGCGGCTACAACGAGCGCGGTGGTGGCAACAACTACGGCCAGCGCCGCCCGATGGGTCCCGGCACGTCCGGTTCCAGCCGTGGCCCCGGCAATCCACGCCGCGAGGGCGGCTTCAACCAGCGTCCGCCTGAGCGCCGCTGGTAAAAACAACTGTAGATGCAGTGATGCTTTGAACGAATAAGGTTGGCAATAAGGCCCTCCTCATTGCTGACCTTATTCGTTTCCGCTCATTATTGCTTCTGGTCACGGTCATGAATTTTGACAAACAAAATCGGCAGTGGGATTTCGTAGGTCCCGCTTTATCGGCGTGGGGGCGACGAAGTGATCCTGTTCCCGGCCTTGCTTCTTAAAGTTCATTATCGTGCTCTTACAAGATATTTTTACCGAAAATGCCTGACGCAAAAAGAAGAGCATAGCAGGGAAAAACAGAAATTGTACTTTAGAGAGAGGTAAATATGTCAGCAGAGGAGAAACTGCAAGAAATCGCGGCTGAGGTATGTACGTGCGAGCAATGCGACCTCTGGAAGAACCGGACACGTGCAGTTCCTGGTGAAGGCAACCCTCATGCAAAAATCATGTTCATCGGCGAAGGCCCCGGCTATCACGAAGATAAGCAGGGCCGTCCCTTTGTCGGCCCGTCCGGTCATCTGTTGGATGAGCTTCTGGCAAGCATCGGCCTGAAACGCACCGACGTGTTTATCACCAACGTGGTCAAGTGCCGCCCGCCGGAGAACCGCGATCCCCTGCCCATCGAAATCTCCGCTTGCAGCGATTATCTCGACCGCCAGATCGCTACTATCAACCCCCTGGTTATCGTCACGCTGGGCCGCTTTTCGATGGCAAAATTCTTTCCGGGTGAGAAGATCTCTGCTATCCACGGTCGCCCGCGCCGTGTCGGCAGCCGCATCGCCATGCCCATGTTCCACCCGGCAGCCGCCCTGCGCACCGAAAGCTACAAAGAGGCCCTGCGCCAGGACTTCAAAAAGATACCCGCTGCCCTTGCTGAAGCCGAGCGCATCGCCGCAGAAAACGCGCCAAAGGCCGTTTCCCCGTCTTCCCAATCCAAACCCAAAGACGAACCTCCACAGCAGCTTTCACTGTTTTAGAGAGCATAACGAAGTGCGTGGGAAACCACGCGCTTCGTTATGCTCTCTAAAACAGGTATGTTTATTCCCCTGCCGTTGCCCCGATGACGAAGGCGTCCACCTGGTCTATTTTCCCGCGCCAGTATGGGACTTTGACTTTGTGACCCCCGCTCATGATCGTGACGTCACGCATATGGATATAGCGGTAGAGCATCGGTAAGCCCTCCGGGCCGATTTCCGACTCGGTGACGGGTATGAGTGCCCTGTAGTATTCTCGCAAAGCATCCGCCGTGTTCGGATCCTCCTCGCGCAGCGTCTCCTCGTTCAGATCGATATAAAACTGGACATAGTGCTCGGTCTTGACCATCATGCCAAAGACGAGCAGCCCGCCCATCTGGAGCATCATCTCTATCTCCAGATCGTGCTGCTCGACCAGCCGCGCCCACATCTGCAAAGCGAAATCCTGGTCGCCATATTCCTTAAGCCAGAGATTGCGTCGTTCGATGCGCGTCAGTGGGCGAAATCCTGGCTCCAGCGTCTGACCCGTTTCCTGTTCCGTTCCCTGCTCCTGCTCCTGCTCCACCGCCTCCTTGCCCACGCGTCCAGTCACCTCTTGCTCCTGCCCCACCTCCACCGTATTGCGCTCCGACTCATTGTCGTTTGCCATCAGATCATATCCTCCCATTTCTTTCCTGAATGCACTATGCCGCGTACCTTATACTATACACGAAAAGGCGTGCGCCGAAAAAGGTCTACTCGCGTGTCATTCTTCGCTGCGCTCAGAATGACATGTGGAAGAATTCAGAAACAGTGTCAACTGGTGGGCTTCCTAGTTGCTTCCTGTTCGGACATTTGTTACAATGGAGCAAGCATGAGATAGGGCAACCATGCGTGTCGTATGAGAGGAAAGGTACGGAAAGCCCTGTGTCAAAAGTATATGCCATCGCTAATCAGAAGGGCGGGGTGGGGAAAACCACTACTGCCATCAATCTCGCTGCCTATCTGGCTTCTGCCGGAAGGAGAGTGCTGCTCGTCGACATGGACCCGCAGGCCAATACGACCAGTGGTATCGGGCTGGCGCAAAAAGTGCGGCAGCACACCATCTATGACCTGCTTGTCCAGCCGCAGAATACCATCAGTATTTTTGATGTGATTGTGCCGACGCAACGCCGCGAACTGGTCGTCGCGCCCTGCACGGTCGACCTCGCCGCCGCCGAACTGGAACTGGTGGGCATGATTGCACGCGAGCGCAGGCTGCGCCAGGTGCTCGAACCCATTCGCCAGCGCTGCGACTATATTCTCATCGATTGCCCACCCTCGCTGGGCCTGCTGACGGTCAACGCCCTCGTTGCAGCGGACGGCGTGATCATTCCTATTCAATGCGAATACCTCGCGCTGGAAGGTGTGAATCAATTGCACAATACCATCCGGCTGGTGCAAAGCACGCTGAATCCTGAACTCTACATCGCGGGTGTCGTCCTGACCATGTTTGACCCACGCACGCGCCTGGCCAGCCAGATTGTGCAGGATGTACGCGCTCACTTTCCCAGAGAGACCTTTCAGACCATCATCAGTCGCAATGTCCGTCTGAGCGAGGCTCCCAGCTTCGGGCAGCCGATTCTCGATTACGATGCCACATCCCCCGGAGCGCTTTCCTATAAAGCACTGGCTGAGGAGGTATTAGCTCGTGGCTAAGCACAAGTTCGGTCTGGGGCGCGGCCTTGATGCGCTCATTCCTGGCGCATCGGAGGTCATGTCGGCGCAGCAGCCGTCTCGCGTCGATGAGAACGCCATTCTCTACGCCGCCATCGAGAGCATTATTCCCAATCCACGTCAGCCGCGCCGCATTTTCAGCGACGACGACCCCAGATTACTCGAACTGAGCGCTTCAATCAAGGAGCATGGCCTGCTCCAACCTATTGTCGTGACTCGCCTCGACTCGCCCGCCCTTCCCTCGTCATCTTCGTCTTCACCAGCTCAGGCCAGTGCAGATGACTGGTTCGCGCAGGAGGTCGCACCCGCACCTGCTCAACAGGCAGATGCGGCTCCCGGCTCCGGCGGGGTTGTGCAGTTTCAGATCATTGCCGGTGAGCGCCGCTGGCGTGCCGCTCGCCTGGCCGGTCTGACAAAAGTGCCGGTGCTCATTAAAGAGGTCACTCCCCTGCAAATGCTCGAACTGGCCCTGATCGAGAATATCCAACGCGCCGACCTTAACCCCATTGAGGAGGCTCTGGCCTACCAGGCGCTGGCTGAGGAGTTCGGCCTGACACAGGAGATGGTCGCGAAACAGGTGGGCAAAGACCGCACCACCATCACCAACGCCATTCGCCTGCTGCAACTGCCTCCTAAGGTGCGGGAGAAGCTCATCAACGCTCCCGACGTCTTCACTCCAGGACATGCTCGCGCGCTCCTCGGCATCGAGCATGAGGAAAACCAGATCATGGCGATGGAAAAGATTATCTCACTGAAATACACAGTGCGCGAGGCCGAGGCTCTGGCGGAAAGCATCAAGGCGCAAGAGAAGGCACAGGCAGCGGGTAAGCCAGTTCAGGCAACTTCGCCACCGCGTCGTTCCTCCGAACTCGATGCGCTGGAAGCGCATTTCCGCGACTCTCTCATGCTCAAAGTGGACCTGAAGTGCAACGCGAAGGGTAAAGGGACTCTTGTCCTCCATTTCAATAACCAGGAAGAACTTGAACGTTTATACAACCGACTGGTCAAACAACAGGATCTGTAGGCTGGAGGTTTTCTAGATGACGACGCAGGAAAGACCGTTCGATAGAGCGCGGACAAAGATGGTGGCTGCTCGTATCGAGTTCATTGGGCAACTGGCGAAGTTCAGTAAGGATGAATTGAGCAAGGCCCCGGCGGAGGGTGAATGGTCGCCCCTGGAGCTTGCCCATCATCTCTACGTGGCCGACGGCCTTGCCCTTGAGCAGATGCGGCTCGTGCAGGAAGAAGATAACCCGCTGATCGCCGCCGTCGAGAAGGAGGCTCCGCGCCGCACGCGCGCCTCTGAACGACCTGCCTCGCTTGAGTCCGTGATGGCCGGTATGGCGGCGCGCCGCGAAGAAATCTTCGCGTACCTCTCGCAATTACCCGACGAGGCCTGGGAACGCCCATTCCGCCACCATCTCTGGGGTCAGGGCAAATTCTACCAGCTCGTCAACGTCCTCCCCCGCCACGACCAGCAGCACAGCCGCCAGCTGGCGGATATCAAAGAACCTGCCAACCGAGGATAACGCCGGTGGCTGCTTCACCAAAGTTAACCAGCGCATCCTGGTCATCATCACGCTGGACGATACAGAAGGCAACGACCTCGTTCCCGGCATGAGCACCGCAGTCACCATCACCTGCACTGATATCAGACTGGACGCAACGACCTGTTACAGAAGGTAGCGCAAAGACCGGAAGGAGCAAATTATGAACGTCCTCATTCTGGGTGGAATCTTCCTCATCGCCTTTATAGCAATTGTGGCGGCAGCGCTTCTGGCCATGGGCGAGCGCGCGCCCGAAATCAACGCAGGGAATAGCGCCGTGACGAATTCAGTCGCTATTCCCGCCGCAGCCGCAGACACAAGTGCGGGGACGGGAACAGGTGGCGATGCAGGGAAACCGGTGCCTACCATCCCACTGACCGCGCAAGCGCCGAATACAGCAGGCAGAGATCTATCATCTCCTGCCTCTGTCTCTTCTTCCGTGACGAGCGCGCTGTCTTCCCCCGACAGAGAAAGCTTTTCTCTTGCAGAGGCGCAAGAGGAGCCTGAAAGCTTCAACGGGCAATTTCGCGCACTGTCCGCCGAGCTGCGTGCCTTGCGCACCCGCGCCCGGGAGATGGAGCAGCGCCTCAACATGCTGATGGAGATTGTCGACCGCATCGAGCGCGACCAGGGCGGCCTCATGGACATCGGCATTGACTCTGAAAGCTAGTCGGGCTGGAAAGCTATGTTGATACGCAGACTGACCAAGGACGATCTAGAAGCTGTCTGGGCGTTACGCTTGCAGGCGCTCAGGGAAAGCCCGGAATCTTTTGGCTCGACCTATGAGGACACCCTTGCCAGAGGCAAGGGGTCTATACTTCAACGCCTCCAGCAGGGGGGCGACGATAATTTCTACTTCGGCGCCTTCGACGAGAACCTTACCCTCATCGGCATGATCGGCTTTGTGCGGGAGGGCGGAGTCAAGAGCCGCCACAAAGGCGACATCGTCAGCCTCTACACGCTACCCACTGCGCGGGGACACGGTATAGCCAGGGCGCTGATGCAGGCCGTGATCGACTATGCGAAGCAGCAGGGAATCGAACAGCTTCACCTCGCCGTCGTCACTACCGCCCGGCCTGCACGCAATCTCTACCGCTCTCTCGGCTTCCAGACCTACGGCCTCGCCCCCCGCACCCTCAAACTTGGTGAGCGCTACTGGGATGAAGAGTTTATGCTGCTGGAACTAAACAACTAATGCGGCGCAAAGGCCGAGCGGCCCGTCACGTCGCGCCCGACAATGAGAGACTGGATGGTATCGGTGCCCTCGTAGGTGAAGACGGCCTCGATGTCGGCATGGTGGCGGGCAATGTGATATTCCAGCAGAATGCCGTTGCCGCCGAGCATTTCGCGTGCCTCCGCCACAACCTCACGGGCGAGACGCGCATTGTTCATCTTCGCCAGTGAGGCCATCGCGTCCGTCATCTTGCCCTCCTGCTGAAGCTGGCCGAGGCGCAGGCTCAGCAACTGCATGGTCGTCACGTTGGCAAGCATAGAGGCCAGTTTGTTCTGGATGATCTGAAAGCTGGCGAGCGGTTGACCAAACTGGATGCGTTCCTTTGCATAGGTTAAAGCGATCTCGTAGGCGGCGATGGCATGGCCCACGGCCTCCCAGGCTACGCCTGAGCGAGTGGCAGTCAGGACGCGCCCGGTATCCTTGAAGCTGCGGGAGCTGGCGAGGCGATTCTCGACCGGGATGTGTACGTCGTTGAGGATGATGTCGGCCTGCCAGACGGCGCGCTTGGCAACTTTGCCCGTCATCACCTTTGGCTCGAAGCCCGGTGTCCCCTTCTCCACCAGGAAGCCGCCCACCTTGCCCTCATCGTCGCGCGCCCACACAATGACCACGTCGGCAAAGGAGGCGTTGCCAATCCAGCGCTTCGCCCCGTTGAGGATATATTTGTCGCCAACACGATGGGCGTGGGTCTCCAGGGCAACGGCATCGGAGCCGTGCTTTGGCTCTGTCAGGGCAAAAGCCCCTATCTTTTCCATGCGCGCCATCGGCGGCAGCCAGCGCTGTTTCTGCTCTTCCGAACCGAGCATGGCTATCGAACTCATCGCCAGACCCGAATGCACACCGAAGAAGGTGCAGACGCTGGCATCACCACGCGCTAATTCGGTTGCCACAAGTCCGGCAGCAACCGCGCTCATGCCAGGACAGCCGTACCCCTTGATGCTACCTCCGGCGATGCCCAGTCGCGCCAGCTTCGGAATCAACTCAAAAGGAAACTCAGCCCGCTCCCAGTAGTCATTGATGATGGGAATGACCTCCTGGTCGGAAAAGGCGCGCACTTTATCGCGAATGGCCCGCTCCTCGTCCGCCAGCAACTCGTCCACCAGGTAAAAGTCGGTACCGAGGGATTTGCCCAACATTTCAGTAATATGCTCGAAATCAGTACCCGTATTGATGCTCATCAGCGTCTCCTTTAGTATATTGCTTTTTGCAGGACAAAGCAGGACAGTTCACAACGGCGCAATGTGTATCTTTCCTAATATGTATCTAAATCTCAAGAAAAATCAAGAGGTTCGCGCAAAAACTCAGAAGTTGTGCTTGCAAACTGTGCAGAATAGCAGTATACTTGGGCGAGTAGGTATCGTTTCCGTTTCGTTTGTACGTTATCCAGCCCGGTTCATGGTACAGGTTGGCCGGATTGCTGTGGAAGAAGCCCCGTTCGGCAAGTAACCCTACAGCGCCCTTCCTGAGCATTTATTGGGAAAGTGCGAGGAAAGAGCATCGAGTGACATGGTGAGTGATTTCCGGCCAATAGTGCCTTCCGGCGCAAACGATCTGTTCGCGGGCGGCGGTGAGATGGGGGAGCTAATGCACTCCATTGATTGGAGCCAGACGCCGCTCGGCCCAAAGGAGGAGTGGCCGCAGAGCCTGCGCACCTCCCTCAGTATCTGCCTTGCCTCGCGTTTCCCCATTCTGATCTGGTGGGGTTCCGAACTCGTCATGCTTTATAACGATGCTTACCGTCCTATGTTGGGGGCAACCAAGCATCCACAGGCAATGGGTCAGCGCGGCAAAGAATGCTGGCCGGAGATCTGGGACGTCATCGGTCCCATGCTTGAGGGCGTGCTCAACAGGGGTGAAGCTACCTGGTCGGACGATCAGTTACTGCTCCTGAATCGCAATGGCTATATCGAAGAATGCTATTTCACCTTTTCCTACAGTCCTATTCGCGATGAGAGTGGCGGCATCGGCGGCGTCTTTACCGCCGTGACGGAGACAACGGGGCGCGTGCTGGGCGAGCGGAGGCTGCGTACCCTGCGCGAACTGGCCGCTGAGAGCACGGAGGCCCATACAGCGGAAGAGGTCTGCCAGCTTGCCGTCAAGACACTGGCAACAAACCCCAACGATCTCCCCTTCACCCTGCTCTACCTCCTCAACGAGCAGGGTACGCAGGCACGACTGGCTGGCTCCAGTGGCATCGTGAGTGATATCCCTGTTGTATCGGCAGTAATAGCGCTTGCCGACCAGAATATATGTCTTGCCCGTCCTCTGTCAAAGGTTGTTGCCAGCGGCAAAGCCATCTTGATAGAACAGCTTCCCGAAAATTATGCCGCCTTGCTTACAGCCGTTGAGGGGGAGCCACAGCGCTCCGTGCTAATCCTGCCGATTGCCAGACCCGGTCAGGAAAGCCTGTATGGCTTCCTGATCGCCGGTGTAGCTCCACGCCGGGCACTGGACGACGATTATCGCAGCTTCTTTGACCTGGTTGCCGGACAGATCGCCGCCAATATCGCCAGCGTACAGGCTTACCAGGAGGAACGAGCGCGGGCGGAGGCGCTGGCAGAGCTAGACCGTGCCAAGACCACCTTCTTCAGCAATGTCAGCCATGAATTTCGCACGCCGCTCACCCTCCTGCTGGGACCGGTCGCGGATGCCCTGACCGATGAAGCCCATCCACTTGACACAGAGCAGCGCGAGCGCCTGGAAATGGTGCAGCGCAACGGCCTGCGCCTGCTCAAACTGGTCAATTCCTTGCTTGATTTCGCCCGCATTGAGGCGGGCCGTATCGAGGCAATTTACGAACCTGTCGACCTCGCCACCTTCACCGCCGAACTGGCCAGCAACTTCCGCTCGGCCATCGAGCGGGCCGGAATGCGGCTTATCGTGGATTGCCCTCCGCTCGCCGAGCCTGTCTACGTTGACCGCGAGATGTGGGAAAAGATCGTGCTCAACCTGCTCTCGAACGCCTTTAAATTCACCTTTGAAGGCGAGATTGTCGTATCCCTGCACGCCAGCGAGCAGGTGGTAGAACTGGAGGTGCGCGACACCGGTGTGGGTATTGCGCAGGAGGAACTGCCGCGTATCTTCGAGCGTTTTCACCGCGTCTACAACACCCGCGCCCGCACGTTTGAGGGCACCGGTATCGGCCTGTCCCTTGTGCAGGAACTGGTTCGATTGCACGGCGGCACTATTCGCGCGAGCAGCGTGGCGGGAGAGGGCACCGCCTTTATCGTCTCGCTGCCACGAGGAACAGCCCACCTGCCTCCCGAACGTATCAACACACAAGAGCGCGCGCTCTCCTCGACGGCACTGGGAGCCGCCCCTTATGTAGAAGAAGCCATGCGCTGGCTGCCCGCCGTCTCCGGAGAAACGACTGTATCACCCGTCTGGACAGATCAGGCGCAAGCCCTGGCAGCAACTCCGACAACAATGCTCGATTTGCAGCAAACAGCGCGCGTGCTCGTGATAGATGACAACTCGGACATGCTCGAATATGTCAGCCGTCTTCTCAGCCCTTACTACAGTGTGGAGACGGCCACAGATGGGCGGATGGCTCTGCAAGCCATTGAACGACGCCGCCCCAACCTGATTATCAGCGACGTGATGATGCCCGAGCTTGATGGCCTTCAACTGCTTCAGATCCTCAGGAGCCAGCCCGAGACCAGCCTGCTGCCCGTCATCCTGCTCTCGGCGCGCGCCGGGGAGGAGGCAACCATTGAGGGACTGCAAGCCGGAGCCAACGACTACCTGGTGAAACCCTTCTCAGCGCGCGAACTGCTGACGCGGGTCGCAGCCCGCCTGGAAATCGCACACCTCTTCCAGCAAGTCCAGCAGGCGCTGCGCAGCCGCGACGAACTCTTCTCCCTCGTGACGCACGATCTGAAGAATCCGCTTGGCGCGATCAAAGGCTATGCCCAGCTTGCGCACCGGCAGCTCACCCAGGCCGACGCGCAGCCACAGATCGTCTCCCTCCTCACCCGCATCGACGCTCTTTCCTCGCGTATGACCGCACAGATCAACGAATTGCTCGAACTGGCCCAATTGCAAACCAGTCAGCCGCCAAGATTGAGCCTGCGTCCCGTTGATCTCGTTGCCCTTGTTTGCCAGGTCATCACAGAACAGCAGCAAACTACCAGCCACAGAATCGTCCTCAAAACCACCAGAGACTCGCTAAGCGGGCAATTTGATGCCATGCGCCTGGAACGCATTTTGACAAATCTCCTCTCTAACGCTATCAAATACTCGCCGGAAGGCGGAGCAATCGAGGTTTCCCTGGAGCAGCAAGAGGTGCAGGGCCGTCCCTGTGCCATCATTCGCGTGCGCGATTATGGCATCGGCATCCCCGCTGACGATCTCCCTCACATTTTCGAGCCATTCCATCGCGCCGCCAACGTAAGCGGCAAAATCGCCGGGACGGGCCTGGGCTTGAGCAGCGTTCAGCAGATGGTCATGCATCACGGTGGCGCCATTACCGTCGAGAGCCAGGAGCGGCATGGTTCCACCTTCACCGTCCGTCTGCCACTGAACCCGGATCTGTCATTCTGAGCACAGTGAAGAAGCTAACTTCGGTCCCGACTCACCGATCACGGCAAGATCAAACTCATCCCTGTTCTTCCGTCAGGTTCTCAATGAGAATCTGCTCCGCTGTTTTGATATAAGCCACTCGTTGTTTCGCCGCTTCAGGAGAGGAGAATTCGCTGTACATCTGCTCTATTTTTTTTCGTACAGCCTCGCGTGCCGCCTCAAGGCCGGGACCGCTACGCAGCACTCTTCCCTCTGGAATCGTCACCGCGCAGCGTTTCATCACATCTTCAGTAATAAGGATAGGAACTGCGTCACCTGTATACGTGGCGAGTGCGAGAGCATCACTGGGCCGCGCATCAATCTCCTGCACAACCTCTCCATTGCGCACCTTCATCACCGCGTAGAACACGTCGTCCTTCAGCGCCTCGATCCGCACCTCCTCAAGCCGGACGCCCGTCGTCTTCAGCAGATTAGCCATCAAGGCCGCCGTCAGCGGGCGCGGCGAAGAGATGCCGGTCATGCCCATTGCTATCGCCAGCCCCTCGCTTTTACCAACCCAGATCAGCACTACGCGCCGCCCCGCCTCGTCCTGCAAAGCGACCACCGTTTGCCCGGTCTCAGGAAGTTCCCGCACCGAGTGAATGCGTGCAGCTATCATCTTCTTACTCCTCTTTGCCTGTATCGTTGCTGTCGCAGAGATATCATGCTGAGCGCCGCGAAGAATCTCTCGCTCGCTATAGAGCGGGGAGAGCCGGAGGCGCAGTTGCTTCCTGGCGCGGTGCAGTCGCCCCTTCACGGCGTTTACCGACGCGCCGCTGACGCGAGCGATCTCCTCCAGGCTCAACTGCTCGTAATAAAACAGCAGTGTCGCCGCTCGTTCCTTTAGCGGAAGCTGGCACACGGCGTCCAGCACAGTGCGCTGTAGCTCCCGCTCCTCCGCTACCCTTTGCGGGTCAATCGTTTCCGCAAAGAACTTAGTGGGGGTGCCGCGTATGCCTCCCATCAGGGCTTCCAGCGAACATGGGTCGTTCTCGCGCTCGCGCAGGTAGCTGCGGCAGACGTTCAGCACAATGCCATAGAGCCAGCCGCGAAAGCGGCCAACTTCGCGCAACTGCGCCAGCGAGAGATAGGCGGCCAGGATAGCCTCCTGCGCCAGTTCCCGTGCTACCTCCTCGTTCGCCACCATGTTTGCAGCGATATGCCACACCATCGCTTCGTAGCGTGCCACCAGCGCGCCGAACGCCTCACGCTGCCCACCGCGTGCCAGTATCACCAGTTCAGCATCCGTCTTAGTTTCGTAATCCAATGCATACATCCAGAAATTCAGCAAGCCAGCTTCGTGAGTACTCTATATAGTAGTGGGAAAAATCAGCCAAAAGGTTACGCTCCAGTGGAAAATATCCCTGTCACGCTGCCGCAAAAACCAACGTGCAAATGATAGCAGGAAAAATCCGTAACATAAAGATATGTTATAATATCTCTACTATGGAAACGACGGTAGCAACAAGAAAAATCTTCGCCATCGGTGGAGCAGGCTATGACCTGGAGAATCTGGCTATCGAGAAGGAGATCATCCGCTTCGCGCAGAAGGAGCACCCGCGAGTGCTCTCCATCCCCACGGCAAGCTACGACGACAAGCAGTGGTCGGAAGTCTTCCAGCAGGTCTACAGACAGCGCCTGGGCTGCGCTACCGACGTACTCTGGCTGCTGAGAGAACAGCCCACGCAGCAGCAGATCGCGGAGAAAATCCTTTCCGCCGATATCATCTGGGTTGGTGGCGGCAACACGCTTAAAATGATGAAACGCTGGCGCAAGCTCGGCGTCGACAAATTGCTCAAGCAGGCGCACGACAAAGGCACCGTCCTCTCAGGCACCAGTGCCGGTTCCATCTGCTGGTTCCAGTACGGCCACAGCGACTCCATGAGCTTCTACGGCTCCAAGCAATGGAACTATGTGCTCGTGCGCGGCCTCGGCTTCATCAACGCCATTCACTGCCCCCACTACCACGCCGAACACCGCGAGCAAGATTTTGCCCGCATGCTGTCCAGACGCCACCACGGTCCCACGCTTCCCGGTATCGCTCTCGACAATGCCGCCGCTCTCCAGATCCACGGCGACCGCTACCGCCTCCGCACCTTCAGCCCCGAAGCCCGTGGCTACAAAGCCTACAAGAAGGACGGCAAGATCATGGAAGAGGAGATCGAGCCGAAGGAGGAGTATGCGCCGTTGGAGGAGTTGTTGAGGATGTAAAAGCTATACGTTTTGTTATTGCTTGATTTCTACCGTTGCCTTTGCTATGCTAGCAGTAAGGAATCGATGTTGCGGAAATAGTAAGGTGTCGTTGTTTGCCAGCAAGACGGGAGGAATGAGTTATGCCTGTTGCTAAAACGCTCTATCGAATCTACGACGTGAAGACGGGGCAGGCCGTGGCGCTCATAGACGCGGACGGTACGCTCCACGAGGAGGGTGATCCACGGGCCATTGCTAAGTTGAGGGAGCTGTTGCAGCGGGAACTCATTGTGCGCGAAAGAGAGCCAGGGGTCGAGGACGAGGGCTACGAGCTTTTCCCGGAGGGGAGTATGTGCTACTTCGGGTTAATCACCCTGCGCCCCGGCGACCCTGAGTATCTTCCCGCCTTTCTCAGCAACTTGCCCGCCATCAGCTATTACGAAGCGCGCCCCGTTGATGAGTAATTGCACTCACTCTCATTCCTTAGCGTTTGAGTCCTCCGAGGTTTCCCAGGTTCCCAAGACCGCCAAGCGCGTCCTTCACCTCCTGAGAAGAGTTGAACGTTTTGTCAGGTAGGTGGTTGAGTATGCCCATGACCTGTGCATTCGCGCCGTGTTGTTGGGCAAATTGAACAAGCTGAGCTTTGCCAATCGGATAGGGAATATGGTCTAACAACTGCGCCAGTTGTCCGTGCTCAAGATTCATCGCAGCACCTTTCTTTCTCTGCTGAATATCATACTCTATTGTTCTCGGTTGAATGTCACTGATGGGCATATGAGCAGCCGCACGAATCTGTTACATAGCAGCAAACACTTACGAAGATTGACAAAGCACTACTCGGGTGACGTTTCTGCCAGGATCTGAGCTTCGGCAATCCACGTTGTGACTTCCGCAAGCGTTGGCGCTCGACGAGCAATCTTTTTGCTCATATGGATTGCTTCGAGCTTCGCATGCAGCTTATCGGGTACGCGGTGTTGCAATTCCTTGCAGCTATTGACTCCGGCCTCCTCTAACAGATTCGAGAAGTCCCCACCAACCCCCTTTAACCGCATCAAATCAGCACGATTAGCCAGCTCCTTGATCGCCACTGGAGTCGTGCCAGTCTGATGCGCAAGTTCTGTTCGCTGCTTCTGCGTCCGGGTATGCTCTAGCAACTGTTGGGTATTTCTGATACCCTCGGCTTCAAGCTTCGTCCTTACCTCAGGTTGTAACCCTTTAATGTCGCTAATGGGATCACTCATGAGTCAATCATCTCCTTTCAAGCTTTCAAGCAATGTAAAGATGAGCCTCGATGCACTCCTCCGCTGGCCGTTCGAGGAAACGCACAGTCATGTCTCGCCCCTCATCTGACCTGGAAGGCTCGACGAACATTGTGATCGACTAGCAGATAGATCACAATGATGATGGAAACAATCCCTCCACTGATCACGGCAAGTGCCGAATGGGTTCGTGGGAGACCCAGGAAGCCAAAAAAGTGAACCAGAATAATGATAATCTCTGCCACCAGAGTACCCCAGTACGCCCAGGGTTTAAGCGTCCACAATCCCCAGGCCAGGACGAGTTCGATAATCCCCAGAATCAGAGGGAACCATCCCAGGAGAACCTCGCTTATCGTCCCCACTGATGAAGCACCGATTATGCTCGTAATGCCGCCGAGAATCTCAATAACGGCTGAAATGAACAGGAGAATGGCAATGATCGTAATACCGAGTGGTCGTTTGTGTATCACTCCAGTTTGTTGCATGAAACCCTCTTCCTTCTTGTGCAACTGCACGATCAATGGTTGACAATGAGAAACCGGTGTATGCACTCAGTTCGTTGTCGAGACCTCTAGCAGCGACGACAACGATTACTGGAAGACAGTATCGCCGGATCCACGCCCAAAAGCTATATATCACAGGGTATAAAAAGGTTATATCTCGTTGTCTGCAGCTACCTTTTTAAAAAGAGAGTCAGGTTTCTCGTCGCTTCTCAAGCCACTTCTTGATGCTTGCTTCTTTTCCCTGACGCCCCGGTTCATAGTATCTTTTTCCTTGCAGACTTTCGGGCAGATATTCCTGCACTTTTGCGGCAGGAGGACGGTCGGGGTCTTCGATCTGCATGTCTTTGTAGTAGTCGTGAGAATATTTGTAGTCTTTGCCGTAGTTGAGGTCCTTCATCAGTTGCGTGGGGGCATTGCGAATCTGGAGAGGGACGGGTTCGTTGCGCGTCTTTTGCACGTCTTCCTGCGCGCGGCTGTAGGCTTCGTAGAGAGCGTTGCTTTTGGGCGCGGTCGCCAGGTAGACGACGGCCTGGGCAAGGGCGAGATTGCCTTCGGGCAAGCCGACGAAGTGGACAGCCTGCTGGGCGGCCATACAGACGACGAGGGCCTGTGGATCGGCCATACCCACGTCCTCAGAGGCGAAGCGAACCAGGCGACGCGCGATGTAGAGGGGGTCTTCGCCCGCTTCGAGCATGCGCGCCAGCCAGTAGAGACCGGCATCGGGGTCGGAACCGCGCAGGGATTTGTGCAGCGCGGAGATGGTGTCGTAGTGCTGGTCGCCGCCTTTGTCGTAGAGCAGAGCACGATGCTGCATGACCTCTTCGACGATGGGAACCGTGATCGTTGCAGTTCCTCCTTTCGTTTTTGCGACGCTTGCGCTCAGCGCACCCTGCGCCGCCAGTTCCAGCACGTTGAGGGCTGCGCGCGCATCCCCGTTGGCGAAGATGGCGATCTGGTGCAGCGCCTCGTCTTCGATGCCGAGGTCGCTCTTGCCCAGTCCGCGCTCCCTGTCCTCTAAAGCGCGGCGCAGCAGGGTCTCCACCTGCTCCTCAGTAAGCGCCTTGAGGGTGAAGACGCGAGTGCGCGAGAGCAGCGCGCTGTTGACCTCGAAGCTGGGATTTTCCGTCGTCGCGCCGATCAGGGTCACGGTGCCACGCTCGACATGGAGCAGGACGGCATCCTGCTGCGCCTTGTTGAAACGGTGAATCTCGTCGATGAAGAGAATGGTGCGCTGCTGTGAGAATTGCAGCAGCTTGCGTGCCTCATCCACCACCTTGCGCAGATCGGCCACGCCCGCTGAGACGGCACTGAGCGTGACGAAGCGGGCGCGCGTCTGGCGCGCGATCACCTCCGCCAGCGTCGTTTTGCCGCTGCCCGGTGGCCCCCACAGGATCATCGAGGGGATGCGGTCGGCCTCGATACTGCGGCGCAGCAACCTCCCGGACGCCAGCAATTGCTCCTGCCCCACGATCTCATCAAGAGTGCGCGGGCGCATGCGCGCCGCCAGCGGTTCGCCCTCTCTCGTTCCAGTTCCCGCCGATTCCGCCTGCCCGCCCGTTTCAATTTTCGAGTTCGCTCCCGTCCCGGCCCGGTTTGCGGGCGGCATATCGTCCGACCCGAACAGCGATGTCTGATCTGGCATACCTCTCGCCTTTTCTCTAAACGTTATTGTCTCTGCGCTCATTCAGAGTATCTCACTTCTCGCGCTGTAACTCAAGGTATGCCAGCGATTGCGCGTCTTTTGTTATGCTCTGACGTGATATAAATGAGGGTATGACAAAATTTGACAGAACAGGAAGGAGATAGACAGGATGGTGCTAAATCTGGCTCAACCGAAAGATGCGCATATCAACCAGCGCCTGCAAACGGAGAAGATTATACGAAAAGCTCTTGCAGGACACAGGGATAAAATTAGATGGTGCTGACGGGGTCAATGTCTATCTGCCAGCCGGGTGCGTCAACGACGCGCAGGAGGCGGTGCAGGTCGGGACCGCGAGCGATCATCTGCCAGTGAAATTTGCCGCGCACGCGCTCCATCAGGGCGGGCGCGGGACCAACGATATCGGTCTGTGTCATACCGAGCCGTTCTATCCAGTCATCGAGGCGCTCGCGCAGCAGCAGGGCTTCGTTCTGGGCGCGCTGGCGATTCTCATGGCTGTAGGTGAATTTGACGAAGCGGCGAAACGGTGGGTAGCCGTAGCGGCGGCGCACGTCGATCTCGGTAGCGTAAAATTCAGTATAGGCGTGGCGCGAGGCGGCATCGATGCAGAAATGCTGCGGGTTGAAGGTCTGGATGATGACCACGCCCGGCTCCTGCCCGCGTCCGGCACGGCCCGCTACCTGTGTGAGCAGCGTAAAGGCGCGTTCCGCCGCCGCGAAATCGGGCAGGTTAAGCGCGATATCCGCCGAGATGACACCCACCAGCGTGACGCCGGGAATGTCCAGCCCCTTGGCGATCATCTGTGTTCCGATCAGGATGTCGGCCTCGCGGTTAGCGAAGCGTTCGAGCAGTTGCTCGTGGGCATGGCGGTGGCGCGCCGTGTCGCGGTCCCAGCGCAGCAGCCGCGCCCCTGGAAACGCGCGCTTGATGGTGTCCTCCACCTTCTCCGTACCCAGCCCAAAGTAGCGAATGCCCCTGCTGTTGCACTGCGGGCAGCACGTCAGTACGTGGCTCTGCCGGTTGCAGTAGTGGCAGAGCAGGATGCGCTCGGTCGAATGATAGGTCATGGGCATGTCGCAGCGGTCGCACATGACGACGAAGCCGCACTCGCGGCAGAGCACGCAACTGGCCGCGCCGCGCCGGTTGAGGAAGAGAATCGCCTGCTGGCCCGCCTGCAAGACGCGCTCAAGCTCCGCCTGCAAGCGGCGGCTGATGATGCTGGTATTGCCCGCCTGCAACTCGTTGCGCAGGTCAATCACCTCAACCGGCGGCAAAGTAGCACTGATGCGGCTTGCCAGTTCCACCAGCCGATATTGCCCCTGCTCGGCCCGGTAATAGCTCTCAATGGCGGGCGTGGCGCTGCCCAGCACGACAGGAATATTCAGGATGCGCCCCAACCGCAGCGCCACCTCGCGGGCGTGATAGGTGGGTCGAAACTCGTGTTTATAGGCCGGTTCGTGCTCCTCGTCGAGAATGATGATGCCGAGGTCGGGCAGAGGCGAGAAAATGGCCGAGCGCGAGCCGATTACCACGTCTACCTCGCCCGCCCGAATGCGCCGCCACTCGTCATACCGCTCCCCCTGGCTCAGCGCGCTATGTATGATAGCGACGCGCCCCGGAAAGCGCCCGGCGAAACGCTGTACCGCCTGCGCCGTCAGCGCAATCTCCGGCACCAGCACGATGCCGCGCTTGCCCCGCGCAATCATCGCCGCCAGCGCCTGCAAATAGATTTCCGTCTTCCCACTCCCTGTGACGCCATGCAAGAGTATGGGTTGTACCGGCCTCAGGCCACCCGCAAGGGATGGCCCTACTATATCCCCTCCCGTTTCCCGCTCCCCATTCGTGGCGGCGTCATCGCGTATAGTAGGGCCACCCCTTGCGGGTGGCCTGGGGAGTGGGGTGGCAATGGAGGCGATAATAACATCCAGCGCCTGTTGCTGCTGCCGGGTGAGGGGCAGGGGATCGCTTTGCGCGATGGTGCGACCGGCGAGGGGGTCGCGCTGCACCTCGACTTCTTCGATGCTGATAATGCCTTCCTGCACCAGGGACTGCAGCTGTTTTGGGGTGAGGGCGCTGGCCTTGCAGAGCGCGCCGGGCGTCCAGTAGCCTTGTGCGGGGAGGCTGGCGCTGTACTCAAGGAGGTCGACGGCCACCAGTTGTCGCCGGGCCTGTAAGGCTGCTTTGTCCTGCGCGGTGAGGGTCAGCGTGGTGGCGGCGGCTCCGCTCCCTCCCGTGCCGCCGGAACCGGAGAGGCCCCAGGGGTCGAGCACGGGCTGTTTCGCGTTGGGGCGGCGGCGCACATTGTCGGGGGCAACGTTGATGGCCGTGCTGACCTCTTCCTGCTGGCAACGTTCCAGGGCGCGCTGCCGCCATGTCGCCAGTTTCTCGCCCGAAGCCACAACGCGCACCACGCGCTTCTGTCGTTTCTTGACGCGAGGGTCGCTCAACTGGGCCTCGCGTTCGATGAGGCCACTTGCCATCGCCTCACGCAGTAGTTCCTTCGCCTTCTTTTGACCCAGCATCTCTTTGAGCCGTTCCACGTCCAGTTCGCCCTCGGCCAGCAGCAGGCCAATCAGGGCGCGCAGGCGCAGGGAGATGTCCGACCGGTTCGCCTCGCGCTCCAGCAGCTCGCTTTTCACAAGGTGCAGCACGCTCTGGGAGCGCTGCATCAGTCCCGGAGGCAGCATCATGAAGGCGGTCAGTGAGAGGGGAGCCACGTAATACGTCGCCATCCACTCCGCCAGGGCGCGCTGGTGCGGCAACAGGGCCGGTTCGATGTCTAAGATGGTCTGAATGGGACGCACGGGCTGCGGGAGATCAAAGGGGGGATACTCGACCTCGGCATGCTCACCGGGCGCGCCCTCGAAGATATGCCAGACCACGCCCTCGACAAGACGCTCTCCGTAGGGAACGGCCACCAGTTGTCCCGCCGACAGGATTTCCTGTAGTTCGTCCGGCACGGCGTAGGTGAGCAGGGGCTGTTCGCCCTGCCAGCTCGCGGCGGAAGTCAGGACAGCGGCAAAGACAGGCATTAGCGCCTCCCAAACTCGCGTTCCAGCGCGGACAGGCTAAATTGTACCATCGTAGGGCGACCGTGGCAGCAGCTATAGGGCGCGTTGGTCTGCTCCAACTGCTCGATCATCTCGCGCATCTCGCTCACGGTCAGAAAGTAGTTGGCCTTGATGGCCGCTTTGCACGCCACGTTCGCCAGCGCGTGCTCCTCCCACGTTCCCGTGTGACCCTGATGCTCAACGGCGGTCAGGTCGGCCAGTAGCTCGCGCAGCGAACGCGCATTCATCTGTTTCACCAGCACATTCGGTACGGCCTTGACCTGCACGGCCCCATCCAGCAGTTCCAGCGCGAAGCCAATTTCCCCAAGCTGCGCCAGGTGCTCCTCCAGCGCCTCTACCTCCGTCGGAGCAAGCTCTAATTTTATGGGCGTCAGCAGCATCTGCGAGATGGGCACGCGCGCCTGCAACGCCACCACCATGCGTTCCAGCAGGATGCGCTCGTGGGCCGCGTGCTGGTCGATCAGGTACATGCCACCCGGCCCCTCGGTCACGATATAGCTCTGCGAAAGCTGCCCGATCACGCGCAGCGGGGGCAATCTCCCCCCTCTCCCCAGGCCACCCGCAAGGGGTGGCCCTACTATATCCGTCGCATTCGTGCTGCTTGAGAAGCTGTCGGGTATAGTAGGGCCATCCCCTTGCGGGTGGCCCGCGGTAGTGTCCCTTGTAGTCACCTGTTCCCCACCAACCGGCGCACTCATCCCCAGTCCTTGCGTCTGTGCTTGCGGCCCCAACTGCGTCGGTGTTGGTGTGGGCGCAGTCGCTTCACCATTGTGCACGTGGCTTTGCCACAGCCGCGAGAGCAATGGCGGCTTCGTGCCTGTCTCCTCCTCCGCGACGGTCAGCCAGGGATTATCTTTTGGAATGGCGCGCCTGCCATCGATAGGTTGTGCTTCAGAGGAAGCAACCGGCTCCTCCACATCCCCGCTCTCATCAAGATTAGGGTCGATATCCAGTTTATCCAGCTCTGTTGGCGTTGTTGTTGTGGTCTTCGTCGCTTTCGCGGCAGCTTCGTCGCGGCTCCATTTCGGCATCTCGGCCTGAGCAAGCAGGGCGTTGCGCACAGCGCGCAGCACGGCGGCATAGACGCGGCGCTCCTTGAGGAAGCGAATCTCAGTCTTGGCCGGATGCACGTTTACATCCAACTGCGAGGGGTCAAGTGTGATGTTGACGACGCTGATGGGATGCCGCCCGGCCAGCAGCAGCGAGTGGTAGGCCTCCTCAACAGCGGCAGTCAGCACGCGGCTCATCACCCAGCGTCGGTTGACGAAGAAGGATATGTACTGGCGTGTGCTCTTGTAGCAGGCGGGCAGGCTGATGTAGCCGGAGACGACGGGCCGTTCCGGGTCGTTGTCCTTCTCATTGCCCTCCAGGCTGCTGATTGGCACCATCTGCTCCGCCACCTGCAGGCCGTAAATCTCGATCAGCACGCTGGCGAGCTGTCCGTCGCCGGGCGTGGCGAACACCTGCCTCCCCTCACTATAGACGCTGAAGCGAATTTCGGGATAGGCCAGCGCGTACTGTTCCAGCATGTGCAGGCAGTGGCTCACCTCCGTATTGCGGCTCTTGAGAAATTTCAGGCGCGCTGGCACGGCGCTGAAGAGGTTGCGCACCGTCAATGTTGTCCCCTCCGCGCTGGCAGCCACCTGTGACTCCGAAATTTGCCCGTTGGCCGCGCTCACCGACGCGCCCTGCAGTGCTCCTCGCGCCCGACTCAGCAACGTTACTTCCGCTACGGCGGCGATACTCGCTAACGCCTCGCCCCGAAAGCCGAGCGTGCGGATATGCTCAAGGTCATCAATCACCGCTACCTTGCTCGTCGCGTGCCGCGCCAGTGCCAGCGGCAACTCCTCCATGGCAATGCCGCCGCCATTATCGGTGACGCGAATCAATTGCAACCCACCATGCGTCAGATCGACGCGAATCTGTGTCGCCCCGGCATCAATACTATTCTCAATCAGTTCCTTCACTACCGAAGCTGGCCGCTCAACCACCTCTCCGGCAGCAATCTTGGCCGCCACATCCGGCTCAAGCTGGCGTATAGGCATCTTTATCTATTTCTCCCAGGAAGACAAATACCTTCTCTAAAGGTAAGAACGATTGTTCTGAGTCAATTATAACATAGGAACGTTGTTTATGCGTGCCGGGTACGACTAACGAGTCCTGCCATCGACCTGTCTCCCGCGAGAGGTTTTGTTCGCGGGAGATAGATGTTTAAGAGGACTCTGGGATCTTCGTGATATCTTATTCGTAGAAATCGTCAAGCATCCGTATCGTTGATAAGAGACAGGAATTAGCTTGCTACAAGCGACTTTGTGGTAATAGCAGGAAGGCCTACCTCACTGAGCTTTGTTACTACCTCTGTCAGAGTTTCCTCTAAAACACCGGCAAATAGCGTTCGATTTCCCAGGTATGGACCTGTTTGCGGTAGTCGGTCCATTCGATGGTTTTGGCTTCGAGGAAGCCTTCGTAGATGGAGTCGCCGAGGGTTTCGCGGATGAGCGGGTCTTCGCGCAGGCCGTCGAGGGCTTCGCCGAGTGTGGCGGGCAGGAGGCGAGTGCGGCGGTGCAGGCGCTCGTTCTCGTCACGCAGGAAGAGGCTCTCGTCCATGGCTGGTGGGAGCGAGAGTTTGCGCTGGATGCCGTCCAGTCCGGCACGCAGCATGACGGCGAGGGCGAGGTAGGGGTTGCAACTGGGGTCGCTGCAGCGCAATTCGATGCGGGATGAGAGCTGGCGGTCGGGTCCGGGACGAGGCACGCGAATCAGCGCCTCGCGGTTGACACGACCCCAGTTGATGAAGACAGGCGCTTCATAACCGGGGACAAGCCGCTTGTAGGAGTTGACCAGAGGAGCGAGGATGGCGCACATGCCGGTGGCGTGGGCCAGTTGCCCGGCGATGAAGTAGCGAGCGGTCTCCGACAGGCCGAATTCTCCGCGCTCATCGACGAAGGCGTTCTGGCGCGTGCCGCTGTGGACGAGCTGCTGGTGCATGTGCAGGCCGGAGCCGTTGACGCCATAGAACGGCTTGGGCAGGAAGGTGGCGTAGAGGCCGTGCTGGGCCGCGATAGCTTTGAGCACGTAGCGGGCCGTCATCAGGCCATCGGCGATGTGCAGGGCGTCGCTCATCTCAAAGTCCAGTTCGTGCTGACCGGCGGCGACTTCGTGATGGCTGGCCTCGATTTTGATGCCCATCTGGTGCAGCGCCTCCACCATCGAGCGGCGCACGGCTGCTGCCGGGTCGGTCGAGAGGTCGAAGTAGCTGCCGCGATCATGTGGCAGTGGAGTCGGTATCTTCTCGTCCTGTTGCAGGAGGAAGAATTCCAGTTCGGGGGCAACGAGAAATTCATAGCCCAGCGAGCGTGCCATATCCAGTGCATGCCGCAGCGTGGTGCGGGGATCGCCGTCGAAGAGTTCGTTATCGGGCAGGCGCACGTCGCAGATCACTCGTGCCACCACATCGCCTTCCTGCGCGAAGTCTGCCCGCCTGGAACCGGAGGTAAGGGTTGGCTGCGGGTGCAGCGCCTGTCCCGGTAGCACGGCGAAGGTAGCAAGGTCGGGATAGAGATACATGTCGCTTTCGGCGATGCGCGCAAAGCTTTCCAGTGCGGAGCCGTCAAACCACTTGCCATGCTCAAGGCAATCGGCAAACTGCTCTACCGGAATGGTCACGCACTTTGCCATACCGACCACATCGGTAAATTCCAGGTTGATAAAACGCACTCCCTCGGCCTCTACCGTCGCTAAGACACGCTCCCTTTCCTGTCGGCTCTGCTGTTCCGACTCCGATCCTGCCATCTCACGTCCTCCTTGCCCCGGACGACCACAAGGGTTCGCCCCGACAGAATTGTTCTCAACCCCACCCATAGCACATGGGAGGGTAACGCTCATTATAGCAGATTACCCCGCTTTGATATAGAGGATTTTTGCCTTTCCTGTTTTAAACGCGTATTTACAGTACCTTAATGTTCATAAGTTACAATGGCATTGTAGATATACCAGTCAGGAGAACATTTCGCATGAACGATGGATCATTGCAGGAAGCAGGCCCTGTTGAGCAGGAGCTGTTGTACTTTTGGGCTTTTGGTGACCTGCATTACCGCGCCTGTGACAGGTGGCATGCCATCCACTCGCGGCGCCTGGAACCTATGTTTCGGGATGTGCGCTCGCTCTGGCTCGACGAGGGCTCGCCCGCCTTTTGTGTCAGTCCCGGTGATATCGTTGATACGGGCGCACCGGAAAATTACCGGCTGGCAAAAAAGGACCTTGCCGCGCAGTTGGGCAGTGTTCCCTTCTATCCCGGCATCGGCAACCACGAGTTTCACCCTGAGAGCCGCGACGATCAACTTCACACAGCCGGGGAGTACAGCACCGCCTGGGATCGACCTGTGCGCTATTACTGGACGGTGGATAATATCCTCTGCATCATGCTCGACCAGCCCAATCCCTATGCTCCGGACGAGCGCCGCGAGAATCCGCATGTGGTTTTTGCGCCGGAGACACTGGACTTCCTGGATACGACGCTGGCCCGCTTCCCGGAGCGTATAGCTGTGGTCTTTGCCCACTGTCCCTTGCAGAATACCGTGCTTGACCGCGACCAGGAGCGCAATCTGGACGAAGATTCGACGGACCCATTCTTTTATGTTGAGAATTCGGATGAGGTACGCGCCATCCTGGCCCGGCACGCTAACGCGGCCCTCTATATCAGCGGCCACACGCATTCCGGCTGGGGTTCGCCCAACCTCGTCTTTACCGAGACCCTGGGCAGCCATCCTGTGACACATCTCAACCTTATGTCGCCCTGGTATACCGGCAAACATCATGGCCCGCGTTGGAGCGCCGACAGGTTGAAGCTGGAATACAGACCGGATGACCCCGACGTGCTCGCCTCCTTTGCCGTGCGCATCTACCCTCACTCTGCCCTCATCCACATGCGCGATCACCGCGCCCGCCAATGGCTCACCCGCTGGACAGTGCCGATTCTATGAAAATGCTGTGTCTCCCACTGGCGCGCATGAGCCGTGTACACATTGGTGAGGGAGGAGAAACTTGCCTCATCAAGAGTGTGATTGTTTCGTTGTTGTTTAGTTGATGGTAGGAGAGTGAAAGATGCAAGGAAATCAAAGGAATCAGGGCAATCAGCTTGGTGGCATGCGTGTTGCTATCCTGGTCGATACCAACTTTGAACAGGTTGAGATGACCGAACCGCGCAAGGCGCTGGAACAGGCTGGAGCGAAGACCGTCCTTATCTCGCCGCAATCGGGCGAGGTACAGGGTATGAACCATGACCAGATGGGTCAGAAATTCAAGGTCGACATGCAACTGGATCAGGCCAACCCGGACGACTTCGATGCAGTGGTGGTTCCCGGCGGCGCGTTGAATGCCGACAAACTGAGAATGGTGGAGAAGGCGCGAGACTTTGTCATCAAAATGGATGAGAAGAACAAGCCAATGGCAGTGATCTGTCACGGTCCCTGGCTGCTTGTCTCCTCGAATCTGGTCAATGGTCGCACGCTCACCAGCTACTACACCTTGCAGGATGATATCCGCAACGCTGGTGGTCACTGGCTGGACGAATCTGTCGTGCGCGACCGCAACCTGGTGACGAGCCGTTTCCCCCAGGACATCCCCAACTTCAACAAGGCCATGATCGAATTGTTCATGGAGGCGAAATCTGGCAAGCTCCAGCAACAGTACACACAGGAACACGTCACAGTGTAGGCAATAATCGTGAAAAGCCATAGGGGGCGATGCCTTGTGCTCGCCCCCTATGGCTTTTCATTGGCTCAGCTTGAAACCTTCCCCGCTCAGCAAAGCGTGAAAGATTGGGAGAGAATTCTCATGGCGGCGCGGAGAAACGTTCAGGTCATTGTAAGGTGCGCGCCTGAAGCTGTAAGTCAGCTATCAGGCACGCACCTCATAATTCAAACTGGTATGCTCTCCTCAGCCCGATTCATAGTGACGGGACAGGCTGAGGCGGAATGTTGTGTGGAATCATATGCCAGAATGGAATTATGGGAACGAAAGATATTTCTTTCAAGGATGTTTCTAGCATTTCTGCCAACGACGCGGATGAAAAGCTGAACGGGAAGCCCAGAAGGACGCGCAAGCGCACCCTTATCATTTTTACTGTGGTGAGCCTGGTGAACGCGGGCCTGCTCATCTTGCTCTGGAGCCAGTTGTTGACACCCGCGCGCCAGTCAACTTCGTCTACATCCAACATTCCCGCGAGCAACGCGCTGGTGGGTCAGGCCGCGCCGGGCTTTACGCTTTCCGTCTTGAGTGGCGCGCGTGGCTCATCTGTGAGTCTGGCGGCATATAAAGGGCAGCCGGTGATGCTCAATTTCTGGGCTTCGTGGTGCATACCATGCCAGCAGGAGGCGCCATTTTTGCAGAGCCAGTGGCAGCAGGCGCACGCGCACGGCGTCGTCTTCCTGGGTGTCGATTATGAAGATACAAAGGCCGCCGGCCTCGGCTTCGTACAGCAATACGGTGTTACGTATCCCAACGTTATGGATGCCAGTGGTATGACCGCCATTAACTATGGCGTCACCGGCACGCCGGAAACGTTCTTTATCAATCGTAAGGGCGTGATTGTCGCCTGGGAGCCAGGCCCGCTCAACGAGCAGGTTTTCCAGCACGACCTGCAACTGGCGACCCGTTAATTGCGTCTGGGAATGGGCTTGCGATGTTTGAAATTCGCGTGATTATGCGTGTGGCCCATCTGCTGGCGGCTGCAGCGTGGGTGGGAGGCAGTATTTTCTACCAGTTTGTGGTAGTGCCCGCGCTGCGTGTGGTCGGGCCTGCTCCGGCGGTTTCGGCGAAGATCGCGGCCCTGTTCCGGCGCGTGGTCAGCATCTGCATTGGTGTCCTGCTGCTAAGCGGGGCATTCCTGACGTTCGACCGCTTGACGCAGACGACGCTGGGCTGGCCCTACCTGCTGGTGCTCGGCATCAAGATCGCCGCTGCCCTGGCGATGTTCGCGCTGGCGGCGTATATGGCACAAAGTAACATTCGTCGGCTGGCGAAGCGTTCGACGCGGCTCTCGCAGGCCGCGCCACAACTGTTGCTGGCCCTGGGTATATTCGTATTTTTACTGGGCGCGCTGCTCAACGGCCTGTTTGAAGCGTCGCTCGCGCCCCACTAGGAGGTTGTAGCGTGCAGCCTACTGACCTGATAACGAACGAGGAAGAGTTGGGAGAAAAACTCCCGCAGCCGGAACCGGGGACCCGCCCACGGAAGCGGAAGCGCCTGCGCCTCAGCTTCCTCATCGCGGGTATCGCTGTTTTAGGTGCGATCATCTATCTTGTAGTCTCTAATACGCAGGCAAATGCTGTCTACTATATGACCGTATCGGAACTGAAAGGTTGCAAGACCTGTGTAACACAGGATGTGCGCGTGGCCGGAGTCGTGGAAGCTGGCTCGATTGTGCGCAATGATGAGCGGCAGACCATCTCCTTTGTCATTACCGAGGGGTCGCAGAAGCTGCCCGTCACCTATACTGGTGTCGTTCCCGATATTTTCGCTCCCGGCATTACCGTCGTTGTCGAGGGCAACTACACGGGAAGCGGGCCGTTCCAGGCGCAAACGCTGCTCGCCAAATGTCCATCGAAGTTTCAGGCCGCGACACCCACGCCGTAAGCCGTAAGAGGGGATCATTGTGCATTTTTCAGATCTGGGCGTTATTGCCATCGTCCTGGCACTGGGTTTTGCCGTTTATACCATTATTGTAGCCGTGCTGGGCGCGCTGCGTGGCATTCCCGCGCTGGTTGCCAGCGCGAGGCGCGGCGTGCTGGTTGTGGCCGCACTGCTGATACTCGCCTCGTTCGCGCTGGTTGCCTCGTTCCTTGTACATGACTTCGGCGTGCGCTACGTGGCGGAGCAGTCTAGCCTGAGCATGCCCTGGTACTATACCGCCGCCGCCTTCTATGGAGGCCAGGAGGGTTCGCTGCTCTACTGGGCGCTGATGCTCTCAGTATTTTCCTCCATCTTTGTCTTTACTTCGCGCCGTGCGCCCGCGGTGCTGGTTCCCTACGTTCTGGCGACGCTGATGGGCATTGAGGTCTTTTTCCTGTTCATGCTGGCAACCGTCTCCAGCCCCTTTGTGCGCGTGCCCAATCCACCTGCCGATGGCGTCGGCCTTAACCCGCTGCTCATGGACCCCGGTATGCTTGTTCATCCGCCTATGCTGCTGATGGGCTACATGAGCTTCTCCGTTCCCTTCGCCATCGCTGTTGCCGCCATGCTCAGCGGGCGGCTCGACAACGAATGGCTGCGCACCATCCGGCGCTGGATGCTGGCTTCGTGGACGATTCAATCGACGGGGCTGCTGCTGGGAGCGTGGTGGGCTTATCACGTGCTCGGCTGGGGCGGCTACTGGAGTTGGGACCCGGTGGAAAACGCTGCTCTGCTGCCCTGGTTCACGGCGACCGCTTTCCTGCACTCTTCGATGGTCCAGGAGCGGCGCGGCATGCTCAAGGTCTGGAACCTCTGCCTGGTAATGGCCACCTTCGCCCTCTCGATCTTTGGCACCTTCGAGGTGCGCAGCGGCATCATCAGTTCCGTGCATTCCTTCGCCTATTCCGATATCGGCGGTTATTTCTTCGCCTTCCTGGTCATCGTCATCGTTTTCAGCACAGTCCTGTTCGTCTTCCGCCTGCCGAAGCTGCACCCTGAGCAGGAGTTCGACTCGGTAGTCTCACGCGAGGGCATTTTCCTGTTCAACAATCTGCTGCTGGTCGGCATCGCCTTCGCCACGCTCTGGGGAACCATCTTCCCACTGATCTCGGCTGCCTTGAGCAAACAGACGATGTCGGTCGGCGCGCCCTTCTATGATCATGTCGATGGCCCGCTCTTCGCCTTGCTGATCCTGGCAATGGGCGTCGGTCCGCTGCTGGCATGGCGTCGTACTTCCATGCATGCCCTCTGGCGCAATATCGGCGTCCCTGCCTTTGTCGCTGCCATCTGTGCCGCCATCCTGCCACTGGCGGGCGTGCGCGATATCTGGGCCAACGTTGGCTTTGCCGTCTGCGCCTTCACCGCCGGAGCCATCCTTTACGAGATCTGGCGCGGCATGCGCGTGCGCCACAAGCACGGCGAACCCTATGCGGTCGCCTTCTACCAGCTTATCCAGCGCTATCGCCAGCGTTACGGCGGCTACATTGTCCACCTGGGGCTGGTCTGCCTGGCCGTTGGCATCATCGGCTCGCAATTCTTCCAGACGCAGGATAACGCGGTGCTGAACGTCGGCCAGAGCATGAGCGTGCTCGGCTACCAGTTCACCTATCTCGGCAACGTCGATGCCGTCAATCCTGGCACCGAAACCATTACAGCCCAGCTACAGGTCTGGCGTGACGGCCAGTTGCTTGGCTATCTCTACCCCGGTCGCACCTACTACCAGAACTTCGATAATCAACCGGCCAGCATTATACCCATACCCACCTTCGGCCTGACCGATGTCTATATCATTCTCTACAACTGGCAGGGCGCGACCTCGGCCACCATCCATATCTTCGTCAACCCGCTCACCCCGCTCGTCTGGTACGGCGGCGCGCTCATGGTCTTCGGCGGCATCGTCTGCTGGTGGCCCGACCGCCGCCGCAAACCTGTAACCCGGATTAATCAGCGCGTCGGGATTGGACAGCGCGAGGGCGATCACAAGAGGTCGCCTGTCGAACAGGAGGCAACCATATGAAACGATGGCGTCCTCTTTTCCTTGCGCTGGTCGTGGTAGCAATCCTGGCTGCCATCTGGTCATATGTTATGATTACGACGCCGCCACAGAAGACGCTCGATCAGAAGGTGCAGGACGTGGCTTCGCAGTTGAAATGCCCTGTCTGCCAGGACGAATCGGTGGCCGATTCGCCCTCGCTGATCGCCCAGCAGATGCGTACTGTCATTCGCCAGAAGTTGCAATCCGGCCAATCGGAGCAACAGGTCATCTCGTACTTCGTCAGTCGCTACGGCCAGCAAATTCTCTGGTCGCCGCCCTGGCAGGGCTTCAGCATGCTCGCTTACCTGATCCCCTTTGGCCTCTTCACTGGCGGCTGTGTTCTCCTTTTCTTTATCCTGCGCGACTGGTCGGCCTCCGGGCGCAGTGCCGATGCCAGCCTATCGAACAGTAAAGCCGAAGACCACGAAACAGATATGGACGATGAGGCAGATTTAGCGGTTCTGCGGCAGCAACTTGAAGAGGAACTGGCTGCCGACGATCCCATTTTTGCGCCCCACTATACACAAAAACAGCAGATGGAGGCCGGTTAAATGGATGGTATATTACTTGCCGTCGTGCTCGGTCTATTATCGCTTGCCTTCGTACTCCAGCCGCTCTATACCGGCGCGCGTGCCACAAGGCAAGGCAAGCTGCCAATACATCACAGCGAAGGCGATAGCACGCCTGCTTCTCCTAACGCTGAGCCGGATGCTTCAGCCGAAAGCGGGGAGAGCAGAGAGAGCAGAGAAAGCAGAGAAAGCAGAGAAGGCAGGCAAATGGAGCAAGAGCAGGCGGCACGAGCCGCGCTGCACGAAGTAGAACTTGATTATCAGCTTGGCAACATCACCGAAGCCGATTACCGCGCCTTGCGCGAGCGCTACACGCGCCGCGCTCTACGCGCACTCAAAGCCCGCTACGACCGCGAACAGGAACTCGACGAACTGATCGAACAGCACTTGCGCCAGCTAAGGGAACAGGATGAACAGATCAGGTAATATATTTCTCATTACTATCCTCGTGCTCTCATTCCTGTTTCTTCCGTCCCACGCTTTCGCGGCCAGCAAGGGACGGATTTACGGGCAACTGTTGGATGGGACGAACCATAACGCGCCCGTGGTAGGGCAGAGTGTGACGCTGCAAATAGCGCAGGGAGGCGGCGCGCGCGACCTGACAAAGATGACGACGGATGCGCATGGCACATTCTCTTTCTCCAACCTTGATACCGACTCGTCTATCAGCTACGCGCTGTTCACCGACTATGAGGGGGCGCAGTATACCAGCGCCCTTGTCCAACTAAATAAGAAGCCGGTGCAGCAGGTGAACCTGACCATCTACGAGGCGACGACGAGCACGAAGAACATAGCCATCGTGCAGGCGACGATCCTCTTCCAGAAGCCGGATGCCGCGAAGAATAGCGTGACCGTCTCCGAACTCTACGTGTTCCAGAATGTAGGGATGGAGACTTATGTTGGCTCGCTCAATACGGGCAACGGCACCGGCAAGCCTAACGCCCTGCTCTTCTCGCTGCCGGTGGGAGCGCGCAACGTCTCGCTCAGCGACGGCTTCAATGGCTATCATGCCATCGCCGTGAATACAGGTTTCGCCAGCGACGCTGCTCTGCCGCCGGGGAGTTCGGAGTTTTCCTTCTCCTTCGACATCCCGTACACCAGTTCGGTCTATGATTTTCGCTACGATGTGATGTTTCCAACCGTGGAACTCTCCCTGCTGGTGCCAACCGAACTGCACGCCACGTCGAGCGCCCTGTCTTCGCAGGGTGTCACCACCACCAACAATCATCCCTACCTGCTCTTGCAGACGCAGAAGCTGCTGGCGGGCAACGAGGTACACGCCGAGATCGAGGGACTGCCCGTCAACCAGGCGCTCATCCCCAGCGACAACAGCATCAATCCCACCGTTCCCTGGCTGATCGCCGGGCTGCTCGTCATGCTTGCCGTTCTGGCCGTGACGTGGTTCCTCTACCGCTCGCGCCGCCAGTCGCGGAGCAGGGGCAAGGCGTCGACAGGATACAGCAAGGCCGCGAATGGAAAAACTTCGCAAGCGGCGAAAGCGGCCAGCATCAGCAACAAGGGAAACAGTCCGCGGGAGCAAGAGCAGGCCCTGTTGCGCGAGTTGCTGGCGCTCGACAAGAGCTTCGAGGAGGGTAAAATCTCCAAAGCTGTTTACCAGGAAAAGCGCGCGAAGACCAAAGCAAGACTGCGCGCCCTGCTGAGCGAAAAGGAGGCATTGTGAGCGGCCCTTACGTGGAGATACGCGGCCTGAAAAAGAGTTTCGGTCTAAAACCCGTCTTGCGCGGCATCAACCTGAGAGTGGAGCAGGGCGAGCGCGTGGCGCTGCTGGGCGCGAACGGCGCGGGCAAGACGACGCTGCTGCGCATCCTGGCCGCGCTGACGAAGCCGAGCGCGGGCAGCGTCTCCATCGCCGGACTGGATATTGTCGATGACGCGCAGCAAGTGCGCTCGCTCGTCGGTTTCGTCGCCCACCAGCCCTATCTCTACGACGAGCTGACCGCGCTGGAGAACCTGCTCTTTTTTGCGCGCATGTACTCCGTGCGTGGTGGACGCGAGCGCGCGCAGGCTCTCTTGGGCCGCGTCGGTCTGGAACGCAAGGCCAACGAGCGCGCCAGCACGCTCTCTCGCGGGCAGGTGCAGCGCCTCTCCCTGGCGCGGGCCTTGCTGCACTCCCCGCGCCTGCTCCTGCTCGACGAACCGGATACGGGCCTGGACGAGGAGGGCAACGCGCTGCTGGAAACGCTTTTAGACGAGCACCTTGCCGACGGTGGCACTACCCTGTTCACCACGCACCGTCTTGAACGCGCCCTGGCATTGAGCGACAGCATCCTGATGCTCAACAATGGTCGTGTCGCCTACCGCCGCCCGGCACATGAAATGGAGCTTGACAGCGTGCGCCGGGCTTATCAGGAGGTGCTGCGATGACGTTCTGCGCGCAGGTATGGGCCATTCTCTGGAAAGACGTGCGCTGCGAACTGCGCAGCAAGCAGGTCTGGATGGGCATGGGCCTTTTTGCCTTGCTCGTCCTCGTCATTTTCAACTTCGCCTTCGACCTGCGCGTGGAGAACAAGGCTGCCGTCGCGCCGGGCGCGCTCTGGGTCGCTTTCATCTTCGCCAGCCTGCTTGGCCTGGGACGCACCATCGCCGTCGAACGCGAGAAAGGATCGCTGGATCGCCTCCTGCTCTGCCCGGTTGACCGCAAGGCCATCTACCTTGCCAAACTGCTGGGCAATATGCTCTTTATCGGTGCCGTAGAACTTATCGCTCTGCCCGTCTTCGCGGCGCTCTTCAACGTCCCGTTTTTCACGGGTCCGCTGCTGCTCATCGTCCTCGCCGGTACGCTGGGCATCGCGGCGGTGGGAACGCTCTTCTCCGCGATGGCTGCCGCGACCTCGGCCCGTGATGTCCTGTTACCGTTACTGGTCTTTCCTTTGATCGTCCCGGTCGTCATCGGCGCGGTCCGTGCTACCGGCATCTTGATGCTGCCGGGTGGCCCATCGCCCAATGAACCACCCTGGCTCGGCCTGATGATCGCCTTCGACATCATCTTCCTGAGCGTCTCAATGCTCACGTTTGAGTATGTAATAGAGGAGTAATGCTTTACTTTTCGCCCCAGGTCCCGCCTCCAGGCCACCCGCCAGGGGTGGCCCTACTCTCACGATTGGCGCGCCCATGAAGCGAACCAGTCACGACGTGGGTGGGACTCGAGGGGGTCGTATAGAGTAGGGCCACCCGCAAGGGGTGGCCTGGAGGAATAATCTTATGGCACTGGCAAATCAAACAACCGGCTCTAAGCCGCAAGAAGCGGTCAGAGCCGCTAGCAAGGCAAAGTGGCAGCCTGCACCCCTGCCCATCGCCTCCATCGTGCTCGCCGCGCTGGCGTTTGCCGGTATGATGGCCTCCATCTGGGCGGATCTGATCTACGCGCCGCCTGATGCCATCGAGGGCAATGTGCAGCGTATCTTCTACTTCCATGTTCCCTCGGCCTGGGTCGGCATGCTTTCGTTCTGCGTGCTCGCCATCGCAGGCGTCGTCTATCTATGGAAAAAGGACGAACGCTGGGACTGGGTGGCGCTGGCGGCGGGCGAGATCAGCACCGTCTTTATCACCATCACTCTCATCACCGGTTCCCTGTGGGGACGTCCGATCTGGGGGACGTGGTGGACATGGGATGCCCGCCTCACCACGACGCTGATCCTCTGGTTCATCGACATCGCCTATCTTATGCTGCGCAGCTACATGGGACGCACTCCGGCCAGCGCGAGGGCTGGCGCTGTGCTGGGCATCATCGGCGTCATCGATGTACCCATCATCTACGAGTCGGTTAACTGGTGGCGCACCCTGCACCCGCAGGCCGTGCTGTCCATCGGCTCCTCGCCCAGCATGCCGCCGCAGATGCTGCTCGCCCTCATGATCTCGCTGGCCACCTTCACTCTGCTCTACTGTTTCCTGATGATCCAGGTCTACCAGTACCAGAGAATGCAAACCCTGGCCCAGCGCCTGCGCGCAACCGTTGAATAGGTCTGGGAGGAGTGGAGTGTGTGGGATGTGCCGCGTCAGCGGCACATCCCACACACTCCACTCCTCCCAATCAGAGAGCCGCGTAGCGGCAAGCAGTCTTAAAACTGTAGGCACAGCAAAGAATAGCTAGCAAAGGCTAGAAGGATAAAAACATGCAAGGAGAAGGAGTAAGCTACCTGGTTGCGGCCTACGCCGTCGTATGGGCCGCCCTCTTCATCTATCTCGGCTTCATCGTCATGCGCATTCGCGGCGTCCGCACCGAACTCGCCGCCGTCGAAGAACTTGTGCATGAACACGAACGCGCGCAAGACCGCGAGGCGCAAACAGAGGAAAAATAGGGTATAATGGTGTAAACGCGGAATACTTTCCATCATTGCAAGGACGATATTCATGCCAAAAACAAAAAGATCGGCCCGTGTCAGCGCAGACAACGGGGCGCGGGTCGCTGCAAACAGCGCGGCGCATACAGCCACAATGCATGCGAAGGCGCGCAAGGAGAAGCAGCCCGTCCCTGAATGGCAGCGCATCAGTACGCTCGCGCTGGGCGACCTGATCGTCTTCCTCATCTTCGCTACCATCGGTCGGCGCAGCCACGGCGAGGCAGCCAGCCTGAGCAACCTCTGGCAGATCTTCCTCACAGCCCTGCCTTTCGCGGTCGGCTGGTTTCTTGTCTCGCCCTTCGTCGGTGCCTACCGCCGTTTCCTTATGAGCAGTCCGCGCAAAATGGCGCAGCGCACCATCCTCGCCTGGATTCTCTCCTGGCCCGTCGCCATGGCCCTGCGCGGCATCTTCGTTGACCACGCCATCCCACCCGCCACCTTCGCCGTCATCACCCTGCTCACGAATCTCGTCCTGCTGCTGGTCTGGCGCTGGCCCTACGCATACACTAATAGTCTGAGGAATAGGAAGTAGTCGACTACCTGCCCTCGCCAATATCCTGCTCGGAGCTGTCCCTTACGTAAGGGACAGCTCTATACATAATTACCTTTTTTCACCCGCGCAAAAAGAATAGAAAGGTAGCCGAAAACTTGACAAAAGCCGTCGCGTCGGCTATAATGTTAGAACAAAAGTTCTATACATTCGGCCAGTACATTTAAGTTTGAACACGTTATCGATGGTTGCCAGTGCGCGGGAAAGGTACTTCCAGGAAGCACGATAAAATCATAGACGACAGAACAGGAGCTTGGAGCAATGAGTAATAACACCAGCAGTTTCCCATTCAATCCCAGAGAACACCTGATGAACATCAAGAGCAGGGCGGGATCATCAGAATACCTGCCCGTTCAATGGCGTCTGGTCTGGTTCAGACAGGAGTGCCCGCAGGGAACTATCGAGACTGAACTGGTTCACCTTGATCTCGATAAAGAGACTGAGGAAGAGACTTACGTGTGGAATCAAGAGAAGCGGCGCAGCGAGAAAGTTATCAAGACGGCCAAAGGCATCGCCATCTTCCGTGCTATCGTTAAGGACGGCAAGGGCGGTATCGCGACCGGAACAAAGATGGAAAAGGCGGCATCCTTCCCGGACTACCTTGAGAAGGCTGAAACAGGCAGCATAGGACGCGCGCTGGCTGCTCTGGGATATGGCACACAATTCGCGCCAGAACTCAACGAGGAGCATCGCATCGTTGACAGCCCTGTGGAGCGTGTTGTTCCAGCGGGAGAGAGTGGCTTCAATGGTGGGGGCAATGGACATAGCGCCAGTGCCGGTACGATTGGCAGCAGACTGCGTGCAGTGACACCTGTTGCGAACGCGAACGGAGAGGCAGAGGGCGAGTCTACAGCGGCGACGGAGCAGCAATTGACGAGTATTCGCAAGCTCTGCGAGCGGCTGGGCAAGCCGGAGCCGGAGAATCCCGATGCACTGAGCTTCAACGGCGCCAGGGAATTGATCGGCCAGTTGACGCAGGAATATCGCAACCGCAAAGCGTCGTAGGTTATAGCAGAGATGCCAGAAAGGATGTCAACCCGGTGAATCTGGAATATGCTGAGAAGCGTCTGAAGCAGCGATGGTATGAGCTGGTGATGGCTGAACAGAATGGGGCGAACGAGCAGGCGCTTGAGGATCTGTATGCCTCATATATGCAGGCTCTGGAAGAATATAATCGCTGCGCGGAGGCGCGGCAGCGTGAAAGCCAGGCGAAACGGAGTTTGTCCCTCGTACAGCAGAAGAAAACGGCGTAGCAGCGATGAACAAAGAATGGCCCATGAGCGGTGCTCACGGGCCATTCTTTGTTCATCGCTGCTATAGACCACTGATGAAGTCGTTCAGCGCGCTGGCGACGGCGTTGGGAGCGTCGAAGAGAATCAGGTGACCGGCGTTCGGGACAATGACAAGCTGGGAGTTGGGAATCTCGCGGTGCAGGCGCTGAGCGTACTTCAGCGGGAATTGCTGGTCGTCCTGGCCCCAGATGATGAGCGCAGGCTTCCCCATGACCCTCAGGTCGGTAGAGACGGAGTTGCTGTAGGCGGGGATGAGCAGGCGAATATGCTGGTAGAGCATCTCCTTGCCAAGTTCGTCGTCCCACTGGTCGACGTAATCGCTCAGCACCTGCGCGAAGGCATCGGGTGTTGCTGAACCCTGTGGCAGAGTATCGCGCAGGTCCTTGATGAAGTCTTCGAGCTTTGTGCGCTGGGGCATGTCGGGGTTCTGGCGCTTCTCCATGTCCGGCAACGGCCAGTTGGGAGCAAAGTCATACTGATAGCAGATGGTATTTATCAGCACCAGCGCGGCCACGCGATCGCGCGACAGGCGGGTTGCCAGCACCTGCGCCACGCCTCCGCCCACGCCGACGCCTACAAGGACGATGCTGGTCAGGCCAAGCTGCTGGAACAGGAAGTTCAGATCGTCGGCGTGACCCCAGATGGAGGTGTCCGAGGGCCAGGGACGCTCTGAGAGGCCATAGCCAAGCATGTCGACGGCGTAGACGGCGCGGTTCAAACCGGCAAGTTGTGGCATCACCTGCTCCCAGGTAAACGCGCCGGAAGGCAGGTCGTGCAACAGGACGATGGCGCCATCCGGCCCGTGCTCCTCGCCCTGGACAATATAGCTCAAATTGTAGTGAATAACGTGTGCCGTGCGGCGCTGCGGCCCGGCGGCAACCTGTGATGTACTATTTTGCATAATCCCTCTCTTTGCAGGTCTTTGTGTTTTCCCGCAAATCACAAATATTGTATTGTCTATAGTATAGCAAAAAAGCGTTTAAATGGAACAGAAAGGACGTGCAATGGGCAAAAGGCGCGCCCTTTGCCCATTGCACGTCCTTTCTGTTCCATCACGCATCAAGCTTTCGCGTAGAGGGTAGAGACGTTGTAGAAGGCGCTGAAACCGGCATAGCGTGCCGTCTCCTCGCCCAGTTCGTCCTCAATGACCAGCAGGCGGTTGTACTTTGCCACACGCTCGCTGCGGGCGGGCGCGCCGGTTTTGATCTGTCCGGCATTGGTGGCAACCACGAGGTCGGAGATGGTCGTGTCTTCGGTTTCGCCGGAGCGGTGCGAGACGACGGCGCTGAAGGAGGCACGCTGCGCCATCGAGATGGCCTCCATCGTCTCCGAGAGCGTGCCAATTTGATTGAGCTTGATCAAAATCGAGTTGGTGATGTGTTCAAGAATGCCACGGCGCAGACGCTGCGTGTTGGTAACGAAGAGATCGTCGCCCACGAGCTGGATGCGATTGCCCAGCCGCTGCGTGAGCAGTTGCCAGCCATCCCAGTCGTCTTCGGCAAGGCCGTCCTCAAGCGAGATGATCGGGTATTCGCTGACCCACTGCTCGTAGAGATCGACCATCTCGGCGGAGGTGAGGGTACGGCCCTCGCGTGCCAGCACGTATTTGCCGTTTTCATAGAACTCGCTGGCGGCGGGGTCCATGCCGAGGTAGATATCGCTGCCCGGTTTGTAACCAGCCGATTCGATGGCCGCGACAATGACCTCCAGCGCCTCACGATTGGAACCGAGCGAGGGGGCGAAACCGCCCTCGTCGCCGACATTGGTGTTAAGTCCCTTATCATGCAGCACTTTCTTCAGGCTCTGATAAACTTCGGCTCCCATGCGTAGGGCTTCACGAAAGCTGGAAGCGCCAACGGGCAGGATCATGTACTCCTGCATATCTGTGGAGTTGGCCGCGTGCTTGCCACCGTTGAGAATGTTCATCATGGGAACCGGAAGCGTGCGCGCCATGACACCGCCGAAGTAGCGGTAGAGCGGCAACTGGTAGGCATTGGCAGCCGCCTTTGCCGCCGCCAGCGAGACACCGAGAATGGCGTTCGCCCCCAGCCGTGCCTTATTTGGCGTCCCATCCAGTTGAATCATCACCTCGTCCAGCATGATCTGGTCACTGGCGTCAAGCCCCACGATTGCTTCGCGGATGGTCTCGTTAACGTTGCGCACGGCCTTGAGAACGCCCTTGCCGCCGTAACGGCTCTTGTCGCCATCACGCAACTCTACTGCCTCGTGCACACCCGTGGACGCGCCCGATGGAACAGCAGCGCTCCCACGTGCGCCATCCAGCAGTAAGACCTCAACCTCAATGGTCGGGTTACCTCGCGAGTCGAGGATCTCCCGCGCCATAACATCTTCTATGGTAGTAGCTTCATTCATATTGGGCATAAAAATAACCTCCTATTCTTCGTTGCTATTGTACACCTCAGAGATAGGAGCCGACAAGAGAAAATTCTCAACGACGCTTGTGCGTTATTGCGCCGTTGACATTAACTCTCTCCCTTTGACTTCGTCCAGGGCGCGAGCGAGGGCGATGGTGTGCTCCGGCAGGCCGACGGTGACGCGCAGGAAGTTGCGCAGGTAGGGGTGTTTGAAGTAGCGTAGCAGGATGCCGTGCGACTCGACAATGGAGCGCACCTGCTCCATCTTCACCTCTTCCTCGCACACATGGGCCATAATGAAGTTGCCCTGCGATGGAATGGGTTCGAGGTAGGAGTAGCTAGCAAGCAGCGTGAAGAGGTGCTCGCGTTCCTCGATGATACGGCGCACTCTCTCCAGCGTGTATGCCCGCTGCTTCAAGGTCTCGATGGCGGCGATATGACCGGCCACGTTGACCTCGAAGGGACATTGCGCCCGCCGCAGATAATCGACGATCCAGTCAGGAAAGAGGCCATAGCCGATGCGCAGGCCAGCCAGACCCGCCCATTTGCTGAAGGTGCGCAGCACCACCAGATTGCGGTACTGCGGCACCAGGTGCGCGAAGCCGGTAGGCCGCTGCGAGAACTCGACATACGCCTCATCGACCACCACGATGCGCCCCGTCTCCAGCAGGGTCAGAACATCTTCCTCGCTGACCGGATTGCCGGTTGGATTATTGGGCGAGCAGAGGACGATCAGTTTTGTCTCCGGCGTGAGCGCAGCGACGATGGCGGGGACATCGATTTCGTAGTCGGACGTGCGCGGTACCTCCACGACGTAGGCCCCACACACGGTCGTGATGAAGGTATAAAGCGAGAAGGTGGGAGGGCAGCAGATGATGGTATCGCCCACCGAGAGAAAGATATGCCAGAGCAGGTTGATCAGTTCATTACTGCCATGACTGAGCACGATGTAGCGGCTATCGAGTCCGGTGTACTCCGAGAGGGCAGCGCGAAGAGCGGTGGCATTGGTATCGGGATAGGCATTGTAGCTACGATGATCACCCAGAGCCTGTAACACTGTCGGCGCCGGTCCATAGGGACTTTCATTGCTATTAAGCTTGATCAGCCTGTCAACGGGAATGCCGGTGCGAGCGCTGAAAGCCTCCAGCGACTCGCCCGGGATATATTCGGCCATACGATCCAGTTCCGGGCGCACATATACGACCGATCCGGGGAAATATTTATCCATGCCTCTTATACTCTATTCTTAGCTTATTTTTGCGTATCTGCATCAACAAAGATCTGTGATGGACGGCGAATGAGTGGGCCGCGTAGAGAGTTGCCGCCGAAGCCTCCACCGGCAGTGCCGCGTAGCGGCTCGCTGGACCTGTTGCTGGGGAACGAGCCAGTTTGCTGCAGGGAGAGGTCGGCGGGTGGAGCTCCCGCCTGTTCCAACTGGCGCTGCATCATGTCCAGGCCACGCCGCAGCGTCATCATATCGCGCAGGAAGCAGGCGACGGCAGAGGCGGCGGAGCCTTTCTCTTTCGCGTTTTCAAAGCGCCGCGCCGTGGCATCGCCCGCGTCCTGAGCAGCCTGCGCCATCGGATCAGACGTCTGCGCCGCGTAGGCGTCGGCAAAGATATCATCCCAACTGCCCCAGCGCCCGCGTAGCGGCTTCCAGCCAAGCTGGCTATCGCTGACCGTGCGCCATTTCTCCTCAGTGAATTGAATCCAGTCATCCAGCAGGCGCGCATAGGCGGCAACCTGCTGGCGCAGGCGCTCCTCTTCTGCCGATGGACGCTGGGGAAATGCTCTGGGGAAGTTGTCCGTCGTAGGCTGGCTGGTGAAATCGCTGTTGCCCATCTGTGGAAAGCCCATAGCCGCGTCCGCCTGTGAGCCACCGGAGTATGCACCCTGCAACCCGCCGATAGTGCCAAAGATACCGGTACTGGCAAGGGCGGAAAGGTCGGGTACCATTGTTCCGTCTGGCATGCCGAGCATGGGAACCTCAGTTCCGGCGGGCAGTTCGCCTATCACATGGATACCGCTGGCCCCCAGCACCGGACTCATGATCGTGGTGCCATCAGGCAGCACGACCCCCTCGCCAATCGTGGGCAGCCCACCAATCACAATCTCTTCATGCCCCACAGCATCGAGGATGCGCCACGCCAGGCGCGGATGCCGGATTGCCCACCAGAGACGACGCGAGATAAACGTGGAAGCAAAGGTGAAATTGACGATGAGCCAGACAAGGCCGCGCACCGCCAGCCAGTTGACGAGGCCAAAAACAATGATCCAGTACCAGGGGTCATGCTGGCCAGCCTCTTCGATAAAGGTGAGTACAGCTGCTACCGTCAGGCTCGGGTCGCGCAGCGGATTGATGAAATCTAGAATGCGCGTAAGCCAGCTCCGATTTATCTTCATGTTTACTCCAGGCTCCTCTCGCCCCCGTCGCCGGTTCGACAGGACAGGCGTGACAGGACGGTACTCTCCATTACAGGTTCTCGATGGGAGATTCTAACATAGCTCTTGAAATAAGCACAAGTTTCTAACGTTTTCCGGTAATAATGGGCCACACAGCTATACAATCTCTCTGCGTCTGGCCGCTTCTTTATTATTACCAAACGTATGTTCCCTGTGAGAATGGAGCTAGCGGTACAAAAGTACCGTATCAGGGTATGTTATATGTACTGTTGCTGGATTTCCAGGAGTTGCGTGATGCCCTGTTCGGCAAGATTGACGAGGTTGTCCAGCATGGGGTGATCGAAGAGACCCTGCTCGCCCGTTCCCTGCACCTCGACAAACTGGTGTTGAGCCGTCATCACCACGTTGAAATCGACGTCGGCCCGCGAATCTTCGGCATAGTTCAGGTCGAGCAGCATGTAGCCATCCACGATGCCTACACTGACCGCCGCCACCGCCGTCTTGACCGGATTGACCGGCAGTAGCCCTCGCTTCACCATGAGCGAGCAGGCTCGGCGCAGGGCGATATACGCGCCGGTAATCGAGGCCGTGCGCGTTCCGCCATCGGCTTGCAGCACGTCGCAGTCCAGGATAATGCTGCGCGGCCCCAGTGCCTGCATATCAACGACGGCACGTAGCGAACGCCCGATCAACCTCTGGATCTCCTGCGTGCGCCCGCTGATATGTCCCTCGCGTTCGCGAGGGGTGCGCGTCTGCGTGGCACGAGGCAGCATGCTATACTCCGCCGTGACCCATCCCTGTCCCCTGCCTTCCAGGAAAGGTGGCACGCGCTCCTCTACTGTCGCAGCGCACAGCACTCGTGTATTGCCCGCCTCGATCAAGACCGACCCCTCAGCATAATCCAGAAAATCGACGCTGATACGCAGCGGACGTAATTGCGTCGCGCCGCGCCCATCTATTCGCTCCATATTTTTCTTCGTCCTTTCTCATCCCGTTTTGTTGTTGCGCGCTTTTGTCTGCCATTGGTATTGTACCCTATCTTTACATTTTTTGATGGTACCTATTTAATGCACGTTATGGATACTATATGTTGTGCTTTCAATGAGCCTCTAGCACAACATATAGGAAGCAAATCCAGAAGCGCAAGGATAGCAATTCTACACCATTGTACCTACTTTGTTCGTATACTTTTTGCTGCCTGCGCGTATGTTTGTTATCTGTTAAAATAATAGTGACGGGTGCAAGCATAAATACGTTCATGAAGTCTGTCCCTGAAGAGGTAGGTTCAAACGTGTCATTTAGTGGATGCGAATGCTTAAGGTTTGTCAGTAGAGAGGCGAGTCGTTACGGTATGCGCTGGATGCGCGCCGGTGAAGCGTGGAAATAGCTTTTGATGGTACTATTTTCGGTACCGCCCCGGTCAATATGTTATTATTAACTGGGGGTCTTTGTGTGCCTGCAAGTGCTATTGTGACTGTTCTTATATCAGGCTATTTGTGAAAGGATTGATTGGAGCCTGAGAAAGGGAAAAAGAGCGCCAGGTCGTGCGCAAGCAGATGGGCCAGTAGCTGAGTCAGAGCAGAACAATTTTCTGGCAGGGAGAGAAGAACAGAAAGCGCTTGTGCAGTGAAAGGATTGAACCCATGCCTATGATGGTGGATCGTATGCCGTCGCAGCAGATAGAGGCTGAACGCCTGATTATTGCTTCTAATCGTGGTCCTGTTGAATTCTATATGACGCAGGAAAACGAACTGAAGTATCGGCGCGGGGCCGGTGGAATGGTGACGGCGCTCATTGATGCTGGAAATCGTATGGATGTAACATGGGTGGCTATGGCGATGACGGAGGGAGACCGCGTTGCTTTGAAGCAATCTGCGGATGGATTAATACAGTCACCGTTACGCGGTCAGAAAATGCAATTGCGCTACGTGGCAATTCCGAAGATGGCTTACCGCAAGCATTATGATAAGGTGAGCAATCAGGTGCTCTGGTTCTTACAACACTACCTGTATAACCCGGGCGAACCTCCTATGCCGGATCAACGTATGCAGGACGCCTGGATAAATGGCTACACCGTTGCGAACAGGGCTATCGCCGACGCGGTTTGCGCCGAGATTGAACGCGAAGAATCGATTCCCGTTGTGATGCTTCATGATTATCACCTTTACCTGGCCTCTGCCATGATCCGCGAGCGCCACCCAGAGGTTGTCATGCAGCAATTTATCCACATTCCCTGGCCCGATGCTCGTGTCTGGCACTTCCTGCCCAGCAACATCTCGCATGCCATCTACCGGGGGCTGGTGGGCAATGACATTATCGGCTTCCAGACGCAGCGCGACGCCCGCAACTTCATCGAGGGCGCGCGCACCATGCTCGAAGGGGCCGTCGTCGATTTTGAGGAAGGGGCCATCTGGTGGCACGGGCAGCGCACAAGAGTGCGTGCCTATCCCATCTCCATCTCCGTATACGAGGAGCGCCGTATCGTTCAGAGCACCCCCGGAAGGCGCGCAGCCGCGAAGATCGCGCCTTTTCTGGGCGAGGAGAAGACCATCATGCGCGTTGATCGCGTCGACCCGACCAAAAACATTGTACGCGGCTTCCAGGCGTATGCGCAGGTGCTTGACGAACACCCCGAACTCACTGGCAAGGTCAAGTTCCTTGCCTTTCTCGTCCCTTCGCGCCAGACGCTGCCTGTCTACCAGCGTTACACAGCCGAGGTGCATAAGATCATTGATGAGGTCAACCGACGGTATGGAACAGAGACCTGGAAGCCAATCGAGGCCATCTTCGAGAATGACCGCACGCGGGCGCTGGCAGCGATGCGCTACTATGACGTGCTGCTCGTCAACCCCATTATTGACGGGATGAATCTGGTGAGCAAAGAGGGGCCGGTTGTCAATGAGCGAGACGGAGTGCTCGTTCTCTCGCGCACGGCAGGGTCGTTCGAGCAACTGGGCAAGGCAGCGCTGCCTACCTCACCCGTCGATGTCAGTGAGACCGCTCAGGCCCTCTACGCTGCCCTGACCATGCCCCCGGAGGAGCGGAGACGGCGCGCACGACTGGCCTGTCAACAGGTCGAGAAAAACGACCTCAACGGCTGGCTCACAAAGCAGATTCGTGACATCAACGAAGTGCTCGACCGCATTGCCCCTCCTATTGAGGAGTCATTAGGGGAGATCGAAGACCTGCAAAAGGTGGGCATAGGCTAGCGAGCAGGCAATACAGAGTGATCGTCGACTGCCCCACTCAGGCCGATGCTTGCCGTCGGCCTGAGTGGGGCAGTCGACGATCACTCTCTACAGGCTCTCCACCATTTGCCTCAGTAATGCCGCCATCCCCTCAACGCCCTGCACGATAACATCGGCGTGCGTAAGGAGTTCGGGCAGGGTATCGGCATGCCGCACGACAATACTCAGGGCGGCGATGCCCCGCTGTCGCAGGTGCGGTATCTCTAGAATGGCGTCAAGATCGGTGCGGTCATCACCGGCAAAAATGACGCCTTGCAGGTCGAAACGCCGCACGAAGCGGAGTAGCGCCCCTCCTTTGCCCACATCAATCTCCAGCGGCACCCGTATCTCCAACGCCAGTTTGCCCTCGGTCAGCCGGATGTTCCGTTGCCGGGCGGGTTCTTCCAGCAGTGAGAACAGGCGTGCTCGCACCCGCTCGGGGTTGGAAGCCAGCCGGTAATGCACAGTGCCGCCAATACGCTTGCGCTGAATATAGATACCGGGCAATTCATCCTGGTGTTGCTCAACCAGATCGAGCAGGGCGCTACCGGCTTCACGATAGGCCAGCGCCTCCGGCAGCACCTGCACCTCGTGCGTGGTTGGCAGACCCTCGCTCCACTCCAGGCCGTGAATGCCGATGTATGTCAGTCCCTCTACATTGACCATACCAGCGCCATTTTCCAGACCGCGTCCGGTGATAATCCCCACGTGGACGCCTCTATGTTGCTGCGCCTCTTCCAGAAGCTGCGCCACGCCCGGATAGAGCCGCGCCTCGTCTGAGACCTGCGCTATCGGGCTGATTGTGCCATCAATATCAAACACCATCCCCAGCGGGCGCCGCGCCAGCACACCTTTCAAAGCAACCAATGTTCTTGCTCCTGCTCTCTCAGTATCGTTCCCTTCTTTATCCTTATTGTAACATCTCTTCTCCTCTTTTTCGCCCGGCCGGAAGCTTGACGCAGTCGCTATAGAACAGTTAGACAGCATTCTCAAAAAACGGGCGGTGATGCCGCCCGTTTTTTGATTGCCCGCCTATCAACAGAAATAGCTTATGCCAGCGGTAAACGCATCCGGCTTAGCCATTTCATGCAACCAGCTTGCGACGAACGCGCCCTTCTTTAGTGGTCACATCGACCAGGAAAATCGCCTCGCTACTCTGAGCAGGATCAGGCTCAAGGAAAACCAGCGATGAATGACTCCATTTGCTCTTCGTCGCGAAACGGATGAGGTCGCTGAACAGGCAGGTATGGCTGTGACGATAGCGCAACAGAATATCGCCGACGCGCAGGTATGGCCCTTCATCACTGTTTTGCCGGAAGAAGGTTTCTGGATGATCAGAGACAAGTCTTACCCTGTTACGGCAAAACATCTTGCACGTCTGGCCGAAGAGCGCGGTAGCCATCATCTACGCCGTCACGCAGCCTCCACGTGCCGACATCAACGAGATTCTGGTGCGTCGGACTGAGCAGGAACGACAATAGCATGCGGCTGGCGTGGCGCGCTCGACCCGCGCGCCAGTAATTGCCCTTTCAGGATCACCTGCCGCGTAGGACGGTTGGGGTTGGCGATACGCTGCAGAAGGAGTTCGGTGGCCGCCTGGCCGATTTCGTAGGTGGGCTGGGCGATGAGGGTGATGGCGGGCTGCACCAGCGCGGCCCACGTGGTTTCGTCGAAGGTGACGAGGGCGATGTCGTCGGGAATGGTGAGGTTGCGCTCGCGGATGGCTTTCAAGGCTCCTTCGCCCAGCAGACTGTTGGTGGTGAGCAGCGCGTCGGGTGGTTGTGCGGAAGCCAGCATTTTCAGGGTGGCCGCGTAACCAGCCTCGACCTTTGGCTGCACATATTTCACGTACTCCGGCAGAGGCGTGAAGCCGTGTTCGCGCAGCGCCTTCTCATAGCCTGCCTCGCGCTCTCGCCCTGTCGTGCTCATCTCGCCGCACAGGGCCGCGATCTGCCGGTAGCCGCTCTCGATAAGATGCGTGGTGAGACGATATCCGGCGTCTACATTGTCCAGCAGCACAACATCGACATCCCCGTGCGGCACAGCACGATCTACTATCACGACGGGGAAGTTCAGCTTCGCAGCGGAAAAGTTGGCGATAGTTTGCCGGGTTGGGGAGAAAATGAGACCCGCCACATTTTCATCCTGCATCAGGTTGAGATAGATGATCTCTTTCTCTGGATTTTCATCAGTATTGCACAACAGCACGCTGAAACCCTGCTCGTATGCCGCGTCCTCCACTGCCCGGCTGATCGAAGTGAAAAATGGGTTGCGAATATCGGAGACGATCAAGCCGATGGTGTTGGAATGCTGCGAGCGCAGGCTTCTCGCCACCAGGTTTGGCCGGTAGCCCAGCCGCTCCACCGCCGCCAGCACGCGCTCGCGCACCTCTGGCCGCACATGCTGCCCGTTCGAGAGCACCCGCGAAACCGTTGCCGTCGACACTCCCGCTGCCTCAGCAACGTCTTTGATACTTACCATATCTATCTCCCTTAAATGCCATATCATAATGAATTTGAACAACCAGAATCAGGCCTGCTTGCCAAATTTCATAGTAGTCTGTTCTTCTATGTAATCGTTTACCTGTATTATACCAGCATCTTCAACAAAATACCAGCAATATTGTAAACGTTTACGGTTCTAGTCACCTCTATTCCTGTCTTTCTGGCTCATTTTGGGCATGTTTCAATCACATTTCGCAATATTTCTTGCAAGAAACAAATTTGATAGCCAAAACACTTGACAAATCTATTGTAATCGATTACAATACTATCAAGGTTGATGACAGGTGAATACGTCGAAGTAGAGCCTTTCTCTTGAAACGCCAGGAGGCGATGATGATTACGCTTGATGAGCGCCAGATCCGTTTGCAGTCCCACGCGGCGGACAAACAAGAGGCTATTCGCCAGGTAGGCCAGCTCCTGGTCGATAGCGGGAATATCGATGCTGGCTATATCTCCAGTATGTTAGGCCGCGAACAGGTCGCCAACACCTATCTAGGTAACGGCATTGCCATTCCCCACGGCTTACCAGAGAACCGCGACCTGATCCATAGTACCGGCATTGCAGTCGTGCAGTCGCCTGATGGCGTACCCTGGAATACCGGTGAAACCGTCCATCTCATTGTAGGTATCGCAGCGAAGTCGGATGAACACATCGAGGTCTTGAAACGCCTGACTCGCGTGTTAGGCGATAAAGAGCAGGTAGAGCGCCTGACGAAAACGACCGATCCCCGCGCTATCATTGAAGCCCTGACTGGGGAGCGTCCGACAGCGCCTGCTCCCGCAAAGCAGGCAGAGGTCGTAGATTATCTCACCTCCTTCGACGCGGTGGTGCGCAACAAGACCGGCCTGCACGCACGGCCCGCCGCCGTTTTCGTCGATCTTGCCAGGCAATTCAAGTCCAACATTAAAGTGCGGCATGGTGACACCGTTTCTAATGGCAAAAGCCTGCTTTCCCTGCTGCAACTGGGAGCCGAAAGCGGCGCGGCCATTCGCGTCTCAGCCGAGGGGCCGGATGCCACTGCCGCATTGAAAGCGTTACAGGCAGCCATCGAGAGCGGTCTGGGAGACGAGCCGGAGGAGCAGCCAGCCGCCACGCCCACCAGTGAAGCGGCATGGACGCCACAGTCCACGGTGTTCACCCTTCCCGGCGTCACCGCCTCCGGTGGCCTGGCAATCGGGCCGCTGCGCCAGTACAGGCAGCGCGCTATCGTCGTCGAAGATCAGCCCGGCAGCGATCCGACGAGCGAGGGGCATCGATTTCAACAGGCGCTGGATGCCGCTCATGGCGAGCTTGACAAACTGTACGAGGAGGTCAAGACGCGCCTCGGTTCGGGCAAGGCGGCGATCTTCCGCGTCCATGCCGAATTTCTCAATGATGCCGCTCTCATCGGGCAGACCATCGCCCTGATCTATCAGGGCCACAGCGCGGCGTGGTCGTGGCAGCAGACGATCAATGAGCGGGTGGAGCAGGTGCAGAAACTGGATGATCCCACGCTGGCGGCACGTGCCGTTGATCTGAGTGATGTCGGGCAGCGCGTCCTGCGCCACCTCGTTGGCCCAGGCGACGAGCAGCCCGTCTCACCCGATACTCCCGTTATCCTGATTGCCGAGGATTTAACACCCTCCGACACCGCCGCCCTGGACACCGACAGCATTCTCGGTTTTTGTACGGCAAAGGGAGGCCCGACCTCGCATACCGCCATTATTGCCCGTTCGCTCGGCATCCCCGCCATTGTCGGTGTCGGGGAGGCAGTGCTTGATCTTGTCAACGGCACGCCCGCCATCCTGGACGGCACGGCTGGCAAGCTCTACGTCAATCCTTCTGTCGGCGATGTAGAGGCTGCGCGCAAAGCACAGCAGCAGTTGCAAGAGCAGCAGGAAGTCGCCAACGCTGCGCGCATGGCTCCAGCAGTCACCACGGACGGGCATCGTGTCGAGGTTGCCGCCAACATCAATCGCGCCAGCGAAGCGCCGGGTGCCATCGCGGCAGGAGCCGAGGGCGTCGGCCTGATGCGCACCGAGTTCCTTTTCCTGGAACGCGAATCCGCGCCCGACGAGGAAGAGCAGTTCCAGGCGTACCGCGACATGGCGCAGGCGCTGGGTGGTCGCACGCTGATTATCCGCACGCTGGACATCGGCGGCGATAAAGAGGTTCCCTACCTCAACCTGCCACAAGAGGATAACGCCTTCCTCGGCATACGCGGCATTCGTCTCTGCCTGGCGCGGCCAGACCTGTTCATCCCGCAACTGCGCGCCATCTATCGCGCCGCCGCCTACGGGCCGATCAAGATTATGTTCCCCATGATTGCTACGCTCGAAGAGGTGGCGCGGGCGCGGGCCATTGCCGAACAGGTGCGGCGAGAACTGGACGCGCCGCAGCTCTCGCTCGGCATCATGGTCGAAGTGCCATCCGCCGTCGTGATGGCCGATTACCTGGCGCAGGAAATTGATTTCTTCTCCATCGGCACCAACGACCTGACACAGTATGTGCTGGCAATGGACCGCACGAACCCACAACTTGCGAAGCAGGCCGACGCGCTGCATCCCGCCGTCCTGCGCATGATCGCGCAGACCGTGCAGGCGGCGGAGAGGGCGGGGAAATGGGTCGGTGTCTGTGGCGGTCTCGCCAGCGACCCGAAAGGCGCCGTCATTCTAACAGGCCTCGGCGTGACCGAACTGAGCGCCAGCGTTCCCAGCATACCGGCGGTCAAGGCGGAGATTCGCACTCGCTCGCTGGCGGAAATGCGGACCCTTGCGCAGAAGGCGTTGCAGTGCCGCACGGCAGTGGAGGTAAGAAGTCTATGAAAATCGCAACCGTTACCCTCAACCCGGCCATTGACCAGACCGTGCGGGTGAACAATTTTCGCACCAACACAGTCAATCGCGGGCAGGCTATGCAGTTCAATGCTGGCGGCAAGGGCGTCAACGTCGCCTCGTTCCTGGCTGACACCGGCCACAAAGTCGCGGTGACCGGCTTTCTCGGCCAGGACAATGCTGAAATCTTCGAGCGTTTCTTCGCGCGCAAGCATATCGATGATCATTTTGTACGCATCCCCGGCGAAACCCGCACCGGCGTCAAGATCGTCGACGAGGCCAACCAGTACACAACCGATATCAACATGCCCGGCCTGACGCCCCTGCCGGAAGCGATGGAGGCCATGTTCGGACAGATCGAGCAACTCGCGCTCACCTGTGACTGGTTTGTGCTGGCAGGGGCTTTACCTCCTGGAGTGCCGACCACGACCTACGCCACAATCATCACGCGCCTCAAGGAACTTGGCAAGCGCGTGGTGCTGGATACCAGCGGTGAGGCGCTGCGTCACGGCGTCCTGGCGGGTCCGACCGTCATCAAACCGAATATCGATGAACTGCGGGAGCTGACCGGGCAGGCGCTGGCAAATGAGTTTGATATCGAGCTGGCGAGCAGCGAGCTGTTGAGCGATAGCATCAGGCTAGTTGTCGTCTCGATGGGCAAGCGCGGCGCAATGTTCGTCGATCAGGAGAGAGCGCTGGTGGCAACGCCGCCCACCGTGACGGTGAAGAGCACCGTGGGAGCCGGAGATGCGATGGTGGCCGGACTGCTCGCCGGCCTCGTGCAGGGCATGAGCCTGGCCGATTGCGCCCGTCTTGCCACAGCTTATTCGCTTGGCCGAATCACCAGTCTCAGTTCCAATTTGCCTGCCCCCGAAGAGCTTCAGGCATACATCCAGCAAGTGGCGATTCACACCTGTAGTAGTATTTCCCTGTAGTGCGTTAGAACGAGCAATGTTTTAAAAGGATTTTATCTCTACATCACAAGGAGAGAACGAACATGGCGAAGATAGTTGCGATCACCTCCTGTCCCACAGGAATAGCGCACACCTTCATGGCAGCCGAAAGCCTCAAGCGAGGGGCCGAGGCGCTGGGCCATAGCATCAAAGTGGAGACGCAAGGCTCCGTTGGCACGCAGGACACACTGACTCCTGCCGATATTCAAAACGCGGACGTGGTTATTATCGCCGCCGACACCAAAGTGGATCAAAGTCGCTTCGCGGGCAGGCCGGTCTATGAAACCTCGACCAATGCCGCCATCAAAGACGGTCAGAGCGTTGTCAAGAACGCGCTGCGCGCGGCGGCAGCAGAAGCCGCTCCAGCACCTGCTCCCGCGGCGACAGCAACGAAACATATTGTAGCGATCACCTCCTGCCCCACGGGCATAGCGCACACCTTTATGGCGGCTGAAGGGCTGGAAAAGGGGGCCGAGGCGCTGGGGTACAAGATCAAAGTGGAGACGCAAGGCTCCGTTGGCGCGCAAAACACGCTCACCTCTGCCGATATCGCGGCAGCCGACGTGGTGGTCATTGCCGCCGATGCCAAAGTGGATACCGGCCGCTTCGCGGGCAAGCCGGTCTATGAGACCTCGACCAATGCCGCCATCAATGATGGTCAGGCCGTTATCAAGAACGCGCTGGCGCAAGCTACGACACAGAAGGCAGGCGCGAAGGACTATGTAGCGGAAGTACAGGCGGCAAAGGCTGCGCGGTCACAGTCCCGCCGGGGTCCCTATAAGCACCTGATGACCGGCGTCTCGTATATGATCCCGTTCGTCGTGGCGGGTGGTATCATGATCGCCCTGGCCTTCGCCGTCGGGGGCTACAAAATCGCCTTCTTCGACACCTCCAACCTCACTGTTCTGGTCACCGGCTTCACCGCCAATCCCCTCCAATCGCTGGGCGCGGCCCTCTTCGTGATCGGAGCGAAGGCAGGCTTCCTGCTCTACGTGCCTATCCTGGCAGGCTTCATCGCCTATTCGATTGCTGACCGTCCGGGTATCGCCCCCGGCATGATCGGCGGCGTGATCGCCAGCCTCGGCGGCTCTGGCTTCCTGGGCGCCATCATCGCGGGCTTCCTGGCAGGCTATACAATCTACTGGCTCAACCGGGGCATCAAACTGCCGCGCAACCTGGCCGGTATCATGCCTGTGCTCGTGCTGCCCGTGCTTGGCTCGCTGATCGTTGGCTTGATTATGATCTTCGTAGTCAGCGTCCCCGTCTCCTTCCTCAACCAGGCGTTGATCGGCTGGCTGAAGGGTTTGCAAGGAGTCAACGCGGCGATCCTGGGCCTGATTATCGGCCTGATGATGGCCTTCGACATGGGTGGCCCGGTCAATAAAGCTGCCTATGCCTTCGCTACCGGTCTGCTGCTTGACCCCCATAATCCCGTCTACCTGCCCATGGCGATGTCGATGGCCGCCGGTATGACGCCTCCTCTGGGCCTGGCGCTGGCAACTGTACTGTTCAAAGATCGCTTTACCCATGATGAGCGCGAAGCCGGCAAAGCTGCCTGGGTGCTGGGCGCATCGTTTATCACCGAAGGGGCCATCCCCTTCGCCGCCGAAGATCCCTTCCGCGTGATCCCTTCCATCATGATCGGCTCGGCAGTGACCGGCGCGCTGGTCGGACTCTTTGGCATCGGTCTGCACGTCCCCCACGGTGGCATCTGGGTGATGTTCATTCCGGGTGTGGTCAGCAACCTGCCTCTGTATACCCTGTCCATCGTCATTGGCACTGTGGTCACGGCGGCAGCGCTCTTCGTCCTCAAACGCCCTCTTGCCGTCCAGGAAGGCGCGACTGAAGAGGAGAAAGTTCCCGTAGCAGCAGTTGCATAAGATACTACATCTGTAAGCGGGGCAAGAGCGGAAAACCTGGACCGTTTTCCGCTCTTGCCTTTTCTCGCGCCTGTCATTTATAGAATATAATGATGTAGTTTTCCGAACTGATAGAGATACGCCGCTGTAGGAACTCCAAACAGAAAGGACTGGTTGCTCGATGAGTAAAGTGTTGGCGGTTATTTTAGCAGGTGGGCAGGGTGAGCGTTTGAGCCTGCTTTCCCAGAAACGTGCCAAGCCCGCTGTTCCCTTCGCAGGGAAGTATCGTATCATTGATTTTGCCCTCAGCAACTGCGTAAATTCCGGTATTTTTGATGTCGCCGTGCTCACACAGTATCGTCCCCACTCGCTCAACGACCATATCGGGATTGGCCGTCCCTGGGACCTCGACCGATCTCACGGAGGAGTTCACCTGCTTCAGCCCTACGTCGGGCGCGGTGAAGCGGACTGGTATCAGGGAACCGCTGATGCCGTTTACCAGAACCTGAGCTTCATCCTGGAATCATCCTGCGATTACGTCCTCATTCTGGCCGGAGACCATATTTATCGTATGAACTATGGGCCGATGATTGACTTTCACCAGCAGCACAACGCGGCCGCCACGCTGGGCGCGGTAGTGGTGCCAATCGAGGAGGGACACCGTTTCGGCATTCTGGAAACCGATACCGGGCAGCGCGTCGTCTCCTTCGAGGAGAAGCCCAAACAGCCACGCGGCACGCTCGGTTCGATGGGCATCTATGTTTTTAACCGCGACACGCTCATCCGCGTCCTGCTTGAAGATGCCCGCGCAGGAGGTGGCACGCCCAGCCAGCACGACTTCGGGCGCAACATTATTCCCGGCATGGTGGAGCATGGCGAGGGCGTCTATGCCTATCCTTTCACCGGCTACTGGCAGGATGTCGGCACCATCCAGTCCTACTGGGAGGCGCACATGAACCTGCTCGGCGATCACCCCACCTTCGACCTCTACGACCCTTCCTGGGTTATTCACACGCGCAGCGAGGAGCGTCCTCCAGCTTCCATTCGCGAGGGCGCGCAGATCGTGGAGAGCCTCATCTCGCACGGCAACATCATCAAGGGGCGGGTCGAACACAGCGTGCTCTCACCGGGCGTTGTCGTCGAGGAGGGCGCGGTTGTGCGCGATTCCATCATCCTTTTCGACACCGTCATTGGCGCGGGCAGCGTGGTTGATCACACGATCACAGATAAAGAGGTTATCATCGGCAAAAACTGCCAGATCGGCTACGGCGATGATATGACACCTAACAAGCAGGAACCACACCTGCTCAACACCGGCATCACACTCATCGGCAAGCGGACGCGCCTGCCCGATAACCTCAAAGTTGGTCGCAACTGCAAGATCGGTACCGACCTGCGTCCGCAAGACTTCCCTTCTGATGCGCTCGCAAGCGGCGAAACGCTCGAAGACCGCACCTTCGCCCACGGCTGGGAGCGCGAACTGTCCCGCCGCAGCATCAATAGTAAAATCAGTTAAACGCGAGTGATAGCGATACCTTGTTCGCGGTATGGTGCAAGTACCTCTTCCGCGACGGCACGCTCGGTCACAAGGCGTGTGAGCATGCTGCTCGGCCCGATGATGTAGGGTGCGGCGGTATCCAGTTTCTCGGCGGAGGCGAGAGCCACAACTTCGGCGGCGCTGGCCACCATCGCCCGTTTCACGTAGGCTTCTTCCAGATTGGAGGTGCTTATGCCGATGGTGGGATGCAGGCCGCGTATGCCGAGGAAACAGAGGTCGGCCCGGATATGGCGGTACGCCTCCACCGTTGACGCCCCCTGCGCTACCTGCGCGTGCTTATTCATCTGTCCACCGATCAAAATGACTTCAACCGCCGAGTCCTCCGGTTCGGTCAGCGCCATCGCAATGGGTGGGCTATGCGTAATTACGGTGAGACGCTGGTCGCGGGGCAATTGCTGCGCCACTTGCAGCAGCGTCGTGCCACCGTCCAGGATAATCACCTGATCCTGGCGAATGAAGCGCAGCGCCGCCCGCGCAATAGCCTCCTTCGCGCCTGTCGCTTGCTGCTTGCGCTCGCTGAAGCTGGCGCTGCTGGATGGACGCGGCAGCGCCCCACCGTGCACGCGCTGGAGCATACCAGCCTCCGCCAGCTCGCGCAAGTCGCGCCGGATAGTATCTTCCGAAACATGAAAGCTCTTGCTCAGTTCTGAAGCCAGCACCTTTCCATCACGCTGGAGCGCCTGCATAATCGAACGACGCCGTTCTGCCGTTAACATTGCGTTTTCTCCCTTGAAATTGCATGTTTCTCCTTGACATTACACGAAACTTCGTGCTATTATTTTGTTAGTGCAGTATATTGCACGGTATTGCCCGTTGTCAAGGAGTGTAGTTGCCGATTTATCGGACACAACGCCGATTGATCGACTATTCCGGTGATGTTTTAAACACGAACTCATTCACGAAAGTGAGGAAATACAAATGACTGATGGTTTTCGCCAGATCAAGATAGAGCCGTCGCTGCCCTGTGTCTATCATGGTTGTGATGGAGAGGCAAAAGTTGCTATCGTCTACGAAGTGTCCGAGCGGGAGTGGCGCATGGTGCCAACATGCGAGCACCACACTGTACCTGTTCCAGTGGCAAAGGAGAAGCCGACTGAGCCTGTGCATCGCTAAAAGGCCATGGAATCCATCTCTGCGCGCATGAGTAGAGACAGGAGGTGAATTATGGAACATGCAAAGAGTATCGCGCTCGTTGCGCACGACGAGAAAAAACACGAGCTACTGGAATGGGCGCGCTTTAATAAAGAATTGCTCAAGCAATACGAGCTGTACGCAACGGGAACAACGGGCAAATTACTGGAACAGGAACTCGGTATTGCGATTCACAAACTACAAAGCGGCCCGCTGGGCGGCGATCAACAGATCGGGGCGATGATCGCGGGCGGAGAGATCGACCTGCTGGTCTTTTTCTGGGACCCGCTCACCCCGCAGCCACACGACCCGGATGTGCGGGCGCTCCTGCGCATCGCGGTAGTCTGGAACGTCCCTGTCGCCTGCAACCGGGCGTCCGCTGATCTGATGATCACGTCGCCCCTGCTGTCGAGCGCCTACCAGCGCCTCGCCCCCGATTATCATGCCTACGCCGAACGGCTGGATACGGAAGCAGGGGTCGCATAAGTCCCTGCTTCACATCGGTGGCAGACGCAACACACGCCGGTAGAGGTCGCTGTAGGCGCGGGCGCTGGCCGACCAGCGCGAGTCGTAGGCCATTGCTCGCTCGACGAGGGCGGGCCAGCGGTCTTGCCGGGCGTAGAGGCGCAGGGCGCGCTGCAGCGCGTCCTGCAATGCCTCCGTCGCATACGCGCCAAAGCTGATACCGTTGCCCGTCTCCGGATGGGCGTCCAGATCGGTCACGGTATCGGCGAGGCCACCCGTCGCGTGGACAATCGGCAGCGTGCCGTAGCGCAGCGCGATCAACTGCCCTAAGCCGCCCGGCTCGAAGGCGCTGGGCATCAGGAAGAAATCAGAACCCGCGTAGATGCGGTGTGAGAGAGCGGCGTCAAAGCCGATACGGGCGCGCACGTTGCTGGTGGTCGCCGCAAGCTCGCGGAACAGGTGCTCGTAGCTCGCATGGCCTGTTCCCAGCACTATAAGCTGCAAGCGCAGGTCGCGCAGCTCGCCGGCAAGCCCGGCAATCAGGTCAAACCCCTTCTGATCGACGAGGCGGCTGACAATGCCGATCAGTGGCACCTCCGGCTCATCCGGCAGCCCAAACTCCTGACGCAGCGCGCCGCGATTGCGCTTTTTGGCCTCCGGCGCGTCTATCACATTGTATTGCATTGCGATATCTCTATCGGTAGCGGGATTCCAGGCATTCCAATCGAGTCCGTTGGGGATTCCGAAGACGCGTGAGTGGCGCTGGAACAGCGCCTCGTCCAGCCCCCAGCCATAGTCCAGCGTCTGAATCTCCCCGGCATAGCGGCGCGAGACGGTCGTTATCACATCGGCGTACATGATGCCGCCCTTCATCCAGTTCACATCACCCCAGAACTCCAGCCCGTCGGCATTGAAGACCCGCTCAGGACTCAGCCCCGCCTCTTCCAGAATCGACGAGTCCCAGCGTCCCTGGTATTGCAGGTTGTGGATCGTATAGACTATGCGCGTTGCTCCCTTGCGCAGCAGGTGGCGCTGCGTCGTGCGCAAAAAGGCCGCGCACGGAGCTGCCTGCCAGTCGTTGAGGTGGATGATGTCCGGCTCAAAGCCCAGGCGCGGCAGCATTTCGAGCAGGCCCTTGCAGAACAGCAGGAAGCGGCGCTGCTCATCGCGCTGCTCCTGTCCCAGGTATGTTTGCTGGTGCCAGCCAAAAAGCTCCTCGTTATTCAGAAAATAGACGGTCACCGGCGTACCGGGCAGCTTGCTCTCTAAAATAGCGACCCGGCGCTCCCGCGCGCCCATAAGGACCGTTCCCTCAACGCCTGTGAAGCGCAGTCCCAGGCGGGCCGGGTCGATGCTCCCATAGCGGGGCAAAAAGATGCGCACATCGTGGCCCAGCGCAGCCAGTTCCCCCGGCAAACTCCCCATCACATCCGCCACACCCCCCTCCTTCACAAAAGGAACCGCCTCCGTCGCCACCAGCAAAATGTTCAATCTCTCATTTGCCATACAAACCTCACATATATCATCGGAATAGCCGCGCTAATATGTTTATGTTATCATACATACCAAAACAAGGAGAACCATTGTGTCAGAAGATACTGCTCACCGGCAGCCGGGGGCTATTGCTCTGGTTGGCTCTGGTGAATATCTGGATGTTATGAATACGACCGATGCCTACCTGCTAGAAACGCTGGGCGGCGCGGACATGGCGCGTGTCGTTTTGTTGCCAACGGCCAGCGGGCGCGAGGCGAACGGGCCGAGCTACTGGAATGATCTCGGTTTGCGCCACTTCACAAAGCTGGGCGTGAAGGACATCCGGCCCGCGCGCATCATCGATGCCGCCAGTGCCAACGATCCCGAACAGCTTGCCCTGCTGCGTGGGGCCGATTTTTATTACTTCTCCGGCGGCGACCCTCAGCAGATTATTCAGAGCATGCGCGGCTCCCCTGCCTGGGAGATTATCACGGAAGCCTACAAGCAGGGGGCGGTGCTGGCCGGATGCAGCGCGGGGGCAATGGCGCTGGGAGGCTACACCATCTCCATCCGGCAGATGGTGCAGAGCGGCCACTCGGCATGGGCCGGGGCAATGGGCATCGTGCCGCAGCTTGTCGTCTTTCCACACTTTGATCGCATGGCTAATTTTATCAGCAATGTCGTCTTTCAGGGCTTAATCAACACACTGCCCGATGGTCGCACTATTGTTGGCGTTGACGAGAATACCGCGCTGGTGCGCCTGGCTCCCCCGGCTGAGGAGACGGGCAAAGCACACTGGCGTGTCATGGGCCAGCAGAGCGTCAAAATCTTCCGGCGCGGCCAATCAACACGCATCTTGCACATAGGAGATGAGATCGAACTATAAGTGCCTGGGTGACACCAAATGCCCACCAGAGCCGTGTCCTTATAGGAGAAAGCAAGCAATTATTTCAGAAAGCAACTATTTCCTGATAAGGATACAGTCTATGGAAGAACTGGAAGGTACAATATTCGGGCATTATTTGCTCAAGAGGCGGTTGGCACGTGGCGGCATGTCACAGGTCTATCTCGCGTGCGATCAAGATTCGCAGCAGGAAGTGGCGATCAAGATAGTCAGCAGGGAAGATAGCGAGCACGCGAGTCGCTTCCAGCGGGAAATCAAAGCTCTGGGTAACCTGTCACATAAGCATATCCTGCCAACGCTCGATTATGGTGAAGAGGGACAGTGGCTCTACATGGTCATGCCGTATATAGAGCATGGCACCTTACGGGACCTGTTGCATACGAAGGGACGGTTGACCCCGGAGGAGGCCGGGAAGATTCTGGTGCAGGTATGCGCCGCCCTGCAATTTGCCCACGACCATGGCGTCATTCATCGCGATATCAAGCCTTCGAATATCCTGCTGCAACGGGGAGAGCACGCCTATCTGGCGGATTTCGGGCTGGCCAAAGAGGTTGATCAGAGCAGCGAGCTGACGCAGACCGGCTACATCATCGGGACGCCGGAATATATGGCACCGGAACTGGCCGAGCAGTCGGCCAGCAAAAGCAGTGATATCTACGCGCTGGGCATCGTGCTCTACCAGATGCTGACCGGAAAGACGCCTTTTAGAGGCACCACGCCTCTTGCTGTCTACTGGAAGCATATGCAGGAACAGCCCCTGCCTCCATCACTGCTAGAGCCTAGCATTCCGGTCAGCGTCGAGCAGGTGGTGATGTGCGCGCTGGAAAAGGACCCGCGCCTGCGCTTTAAAAGCGCGCAGGCGCTGGCTCGCGCCTACGCGCAGTCGCTTTTGTACGCGAGAAGGACACGTGAGGAGTGGCGTATCACCGCTCCACCGGCCACGGCAGCCAGAGTGCCTATGGGACCACTGCCTGTGGCGACTCCCACTGCGCCAGAGAAGCAAAACTTGTTCGATATGCGCCGGATAACGGGCGTGGCGACGCAGAATCGCGTTGATGTGGAGAGGCGCGCTCCGCTCTCTCGCAAGGTGATGACGGGTGTGCTGGCAGCAACGCTTCTGGTAGCTATTCCCTTCTCTTTCGGTTACTCGCTCTATAGCAGTGCAGCGCATACTCAGACGGTATGGGGAGCCAGCGCGCTGTTTTCGACCGCGCTGGAGAATGCAGGGAAGAGGAGTGGTTTCGGGAAGCTGCCTCCTGCCTCCACCACCACAGCGTCCAGCACTACAGATGATAGTGTAATCTTCTACCCTCGTTCATCACCGCCACCACCGCCAAAGCGACCATCACCGCCACCACCGCCAAAGCAGAAACATGGACACAAACATGGTCATGGAGATAGATAGATTGGGAATACGCCGGGGGAGTAGAGCGCGCCGACATTCAATATCCTCCCGTGGCTTCCTGAGCCTGTCTGAAGCGTACAGGGTACCAATCTGTGACCTTTAACGTATTACTACCGTATACTTATAGATAGTTATACAAGCTACAGGTAAAGAAATGGTTGTGTTTTGTGCTCACTGCGCTGCGCTGCGCCTGCGGGAAGAAAGACAGCAACGTGGTTGGGAAGGATCGAGAAAGAAATGCCTGGATTAGAAGGGACAGCTCTGGGGCAGTATCGTCTTTTGCGTCGCTTAGGGAAAGGTGGAATGTCTGAAGTCTACCTCGCCTATGACCAGCATCAGGGGCGGCAGGTAGCAGTGAAGGTGGTAAGCGCCGTACACACGGAATACCTGGAGCGCTTTCACCGCGAGGCTGAAGCCATTCTCCGTTTGCGTCACAGACACATCTTGCCTGCTTACGAATTTGGAGAGCAGGAGCCGTGGTGCTACCTCGCGATGTACTACGCGGAATATGGTACCTTGAGCAGGCGTCTAAGTACGCGGTCGGGACGGGCAAGGAGAAGTGGCAGAGGCTATGTGAAACAAGGTGGCTGCCTGTCGTTGGACGAGGCCACTCTCCTGCTGGAGCAGATAGCCAGCGCGCTCCAGTACGCGCATGATGCTGGTATTATTCATCGTGACATCAAGGCATCCAACATTCTCCTGCGCAGTCCACACTATGCTTACCTTGCGGATTTTGGCCTGGCAAAGGCATTGGAGGGGGCGCAGGGACTGACGCAGACGGGTTCGCTGCTTGGCACACCTGAATACATGGCCCCCGAATTGTCATTAGGGCCAGCCACGCCGAGCAGTGATATCTATGCACTGGGTATAGTGCTCTATCAGATGGTGACGGGTCGTGTTCCTTTTTCCGCTGAGACGCCCATTGCCACCTTCTGGAAACATCTGCGCGAGCTTCCTGCACCTCCTTCATACTACAATGCAACCATTCCACGCTCGGTGGATCTGGTGATCCTGCGCGCGCTGGAAAAGGAGCCACAGAACCGTTTTCGTTCGCCCATGGCGCTGGCTCGTGCATATAAACGTGCTTTGCAGCCACAGTCAATCCGTGGAGAGATGAGACAGGTGGCAGAGACACAGCCATCCCCAATCGAACTTGCGGAATTCGAGGCGGCATTTTCTATCCCTGACCTGCCGCCGCTTGTAGCCACGGGGCAGGTATACAAAGATAGTCTGGCGCGGCCCGCTCTTGCCCCCGACCAGATGGAAGTGGCTGGAATAGTCGATGAAGATGATGTGGCATATCCCCTCACAACTTCCACAACAGTGCCGGTTGAAGGTCACATGGACTACCAGCCGCCTGTGACCGAGGCATCGCTATCGGCAGTTGACCCTCTGATCGAGACAGGTTTGGCTACAACGCACACCTTATTGCCCCCTACTCCGGTTACGCCTTCGCGCCCACTCCGCAGCGGACGGCGACGGCGCAGACGGTACAATTCTGTTGTGGTCGCGGCAGCCGTAGGTGTTGGTTTCCTGCTCATTGTCAGTATCCTGATGAGCTTTGTCTATGTCACAGGCGTTTCAAAGCAGGAAGCCGCCGCCACTGCCACTGTCGGCGCCATGACAACGGCGGCGGCGAGTGCCACCAGGGCCACAGCAACGGCGCAGGTTCGGGCTACAGCGACAGCGAGTGTCCTGACCGGTGCCACCAGCACCACACCGGTGCTAGAGGATAACCTGCTGGCTAATACCGGGGGACGCTGGCCGGAAAATAGCAACTGCCAGTTCCTCGATGGCACCTATCATGTCGTGATTCAGCAGTCGGGTCTCCTGCAAACCTGCATCTCGCCCGTTCCCGCGCTGACATTCGCTAATGCCGTCATTCAGGTCAACGTCTCCTTACTTTCAGGCAGCGATGCCGGTCTTATTTTCCGTGCCAGTGGTGAGCAATTCTACGACTTTGAAATCACCAACCAGGGCGCATTTTTCTTCCGACGCCACGACCCCGGCGCGGCAGGCTACACCTACCTCATCCAGAACACATTGAGTAATGCAATCGTCTCCGGCAGCTCCAACACACTGACGGTAATCGCCAGCGGCAGCGATTTCAAGTTCTACATCAACGGCACGTTCGTCGGAGAGAATCACGACGCAACCTATAGCAGCGGACAGATTGGATTCGCCGCCGGTGCGCTTGCCTCCACCTCCGGCGCAGAAGGCAGTTTTTCCGACCTGAAAATTTATCACATCTAACCAAATCTGCAAAATCTCCAGCAAACTTTTGCCATCCCGTAAGTTTTTGAAGATTTCCTGTTGTTATTAGCCTCTTACTGCGTTATTATATACAGGTAACAGGGCAATTGGAGTTGCCCGCACACACAAAATTTAATGTAATGTAAGGAATATCCATGCAGCAACAGATAGACACTTCTCGCGTGCAGCCGGGAACGGGGCTGGCACGTTTCCTGGATGCCTGTTCCCTGCGCCAGCCAGATGCGACGCCCGTCTGGTTTATGCGCCAGGCCGGGCGCTGTCTTGCCCAGTATCGTGAATTGCGCAAACGCTACGATATTTTAACGATGGCGAAGACGCCCGAACTCTGCGCTCAGGTGACGCTGATGCCCGTAGAGCAACTGGGCGTTGATGGCGCGGTGCTTTACGCCGACATCATGCTTCCGCTTGAGGGTATGGGCATTTCGTTTGAAATCGAGCCGGAGATCGGCCCCATCATTCATAATCCCGTGCGCACCATGCGCGATGTCGAGGCCCTGCGCATCATCGACCCCGACGAAGCAGTCCCTTTCGTGATGGAGGCGATCAGGCTGGTGCGCGGCGAACTGGCGGGCCAGAAGGCGGTGATCGGCTTCTCCGGCGCGCCCTACACGCTTGCCTGCTATATGATCGAGGGGCGGCCCTCACGTGACTATGGTATCGCCAAATCGCTGATGTACGGCCAGCCGGAGATCTGGCACGCTCTGATGGAGAAGCTGACCGAGGTTGTCACGCGCTACCTGCTGGCGCAGGTGCGGGCGGGAGTCGATGTGGTGCAGCTTTTCGATAGCTGGGTGGGCGCGCTCAGCCCCAGCGTCTACCGCCGCTTTGTGCAGCCCTACAGCCAGCGCATCTTTGCGGCCATCAAAGAGACTGGCACTCCTTCTATTCACTTCGGCACTGGCACAGCCAGTCTGCTGGAGTTGATGAGGGAGGCGGGCGGAGATGTGATCAGCGTGGACTGGCGCGTCGATCTCGACGATGCCTGGGCGCGCATCGGCTATGACCGGGGCATCCAGGGCAACCTCGACCCCACGCTCCTGCTCGCGCCCTGGGAGACCGTCGAGGAGGGCATGCGCGATGTCCTGCGCCGGGCAGATAACCGTCCGGGCCACATCTTCAATCTCGGACACGGCGTGCTGGCTCCCACGCCTCCCGACATGCTGCGCCGCCTCGTCGCTGCCGTTCACGAGTCAACCACTCGTTAGATGTGGAAGTGAGAGATGCAACAGAACATAACACGCATTGGCGTGCTACTGATGACCTACGGCTCGCCTGCCACGCTGGATGATGTGCCCACCTACTTGCAAAACGTGCGTGGTGGCCGTGCGCCCGATGAAGAACTGATTCGCGAGTTTCGCAGGCGCTACAGCCTGATCGGCGGCTCGCCCCTGCTGCCCATTACCCGCGCGCAGGCGGCAGCCTTGCAGGGGGAATTGAACGCGCAGCATCCCAACGGCCCTGCGTTCCAGGTCGATGCCGGTATGCGCTTCGCCCCGCCCTTCATTGCCGATGTGGTGCCGGAGGTCGCAGCTGGCGCGCAGAAGCTGGTGGGCGTTATCATGTCGCCGCAGTATTCGCCCATCATCATGGGCGGCTACGTGCGCGCGCTGCGTGAGGCGGTGGCCGCGCTGCATCGCGACGACCTGGAATTGCGCATCGCTGAGGACTGGCACCTCCAACCTTACTTCGTGCAGGCCATCGCTGAGCGCGTGCAGGAGGCGCTTGACCGCTTTCCACCGCAGGTGCGCGAGCGCGTCCCCGTGCTCTTAACAGCGCACAGCATGCCGAAGCGCGTGGTGGAGAACGAGCCGGGCTACATCGACGCCCTGAAGGAGACGGCTGCGGCGGTGGCGGAGCAGGTGGGCTTGCCGCCCGAACGCTGGATGTTCTGCTATCAGAGCGCCGGTCACACGCCGGAAGAGTGGCTTAAGCCCGATTTCGCTGACATCATGCCCGAACTGCGCGCCGCCGGGCAGACCCACGTGCTGATCGCCCCGGTGCAGTTCCTCGCCGACCATCTGGAAATTCTCTACGACATCGAAATCGGTGCACGCGAGCAGGCCGAAGCCAACGACATCCAGTTTGCCCGCACTCAATCCCTCAACACCTCACCACTCTTCATCAAAGCCCTGGCCGAGGTTGTGAAGGGAGTGGTAAGCGAATAACGAACACGATGGCCGCGAACTACTCGTTCGCGGCCATCGTGTTCGTTATTCGCTTACCACGCTTTTGTCTTATCGTCTCGTGCTCTGGAGTTCCATGCGGCGCAGGACGAGGTAGGCGATGGCGGCGAAGATGACGCCTAGCTCAAAGCCGATGTCCATGCCGTAGGGTGGGTTGAATAGTCTGGCGATGGGGCCAACATAATACACCTGCGCGGCTCCCAGCAGCACTCCTCCCAGACCGATAAGGAAGGAGGCAATGGCGGCCCAGCCGATGGGAAGCTTCTGGGGCGTGTTCCAGTCCTCGGCGTTGTAGCGCCCCTTGCGGAAGACAAAGTGTTCGAGGATGAGGATGATGGACCAGGGACCCAGCCAGTACGCGATAATGAGCAGGAAGTTGGAAAGGGTTGTGTCAAAGTTGCCAGACGCTGGCACGGCGACAAGCACGTAGATTACCGCGCCGACGAGCGCCCACACCGCCCGGTTGATACGCTGGAAGGGCCTGCCCAGCACCTGCACGGACAGTCCCAGACTGTAGTCGTTCGGGATGTTGTTGGCAACGACGCTCAGCGCGAGCAGCGCGAGCAGGAAGGCACCGAGGCCCCCCAGTGGCTGCGCGGCGGAGGCCAGAACATTGCCATCGAGCGGATTTTTGTAGGCCGTGGTCAGGGCCATACCAAAGATCTCCAGCAGCGAGCAGGCGAGCGCAATGCCCAGGAACGTGCACCAGAAAACACGACTGGAAGGCGTCTCCTGCGGCTGATTGACGTTATAGTCGGCGGCGTAGGAGGCCCAACCGGTAGCGAAACCATAGATCGCGCCGCCAAAGGAAATGAAGGAGGCTATCTCGGCTATACCAAACGCGGGCGTGGGAATGAGCGACATTTTTGGCCCGGAAACGATGAACAGGATCAAGAAAATGACCGCCATTGGCACCCAGGCAAAGCGTTCGTACAGGTGAATGTAGCGGTATCCGTAAATACTGACGAGCGTTGTCAGCATGGCAATGACGAGAATGCCGACCTGCTGGGGAATGGCCCCATTACTCAGCGCCGCTACGAGCTGACCACCCACAATAACGTTCACAGTAGACCAGCCAACGTCTGCAGCCGCGCTGATAATGGACATGATGGCCGCGCCAGACCAGCCAAAAGAGAAGCGGGAGATCGTCATCTGGCGCAGGCCGAGTTTTGGGCCAAGTGTGGATAGGAAAGCAACAGGAAGAGCGCCCAGCACGTTAAAAATAAGGATCGCGAGAACGCTATCCCAGAAGCCCAGCCCGAAGACGGGAACAGCGAGCGCCCCCAGCGCAACGGTAGAAATGACCATATTGGCGGAGAACCACATGGTAAAGTTGCCAGATATGCGCACGTCCGCGCGGGCGGCAGGTGGAACGCGCTCGATACCTCGCGTCTCGATGCCACGTTCAAGCTCTGGAACAGCGGCGTTATTGCCGCTATTATCCGGCATAGCCGTGGCATTGTTGGGCATGGTAGTGACATTGTATGCCATCATAGAACCCCTTCTAGATAGTTCTACAGGCTCTGGAGTGTCTCAGAGGCCTGTAAACAAAAACAGGAAGCATGTTGATCTCATACATTTGCCACGAGTATACCTCTTTTTGTGCCGTCCTGGTACATTAGAGGGTAATCTCTAGTACATTCTGGCTATTTCGTTGAACCTCAATGGCGTTATTTGCTATCTTTAGAGGGTGTTTTACAGGGATTGTATTGTACAGCTTCCTTTTTGAGAAAAGTAGGCCAGCAACAGGCGCAGGTGTCCTGTCTAGAGAAAACAGTAGATGTAGAATAGATACAGCGTTCAGGCGTCAGTGCGGATAGCAGGATATCCACATGTGATAGAAAGCACTGTTTTCCAGGAAGGTGATGAGATTGTATGGAACGACCCGGTGACACCTTCTCCTCGCAGAATACGAGTGGCTATCGGCTCATGATTTTCAGGCAACTGCAACAGGCAGTTGAGGCTATGCGTCGCCCGGAGGAGATGTTTCAATGGCTTGCCTCTTTAATAGTCCAGCGTTTCGATGTATCGACTGCGCAGTTCTGGACGTGTGAAGGGCGCTGGTCTGATCAACCATCCGCCCAACTGCGTGTTATGGCCAGTCAGGACCGTTCTCTGCCAGCATACATGTTTGGTGAAAAGGTGGCGGCGACTGTTGAACAGATCGCGAGAAGTCAGCAGACTGCCGATGCGCAGCCGGTGGAAAGAATCTTTCCTCGCTACCTGGCAATGCTGTTGCAGCGCTACGGTCTGAGTTCCTGCTGCTATTATGTAGCGGAGAAAAATGTGCGTTTTGCCCCAACGGAGTATACCCTCGCACAAAGGGAAACGGGGCTTTCCCTCATCACCTTGCTTTTTCTCCGCCAGCAGCCTGCTCAGAATCTGGTTGCAACCATCGGTCTTATTGTAGAGCAGGCGATTGTCCTGGCTGAAAATCGCCACCTTCTCTTACCTGCCGGAACGGGTCCGCTCGCGACGCCACGGGAGGCTTCTGTACAGGAAGCAGTGCCTGCCCTGTCTGATCTCGTGCTCAGGCGCAAGCAGGATGCCAACCTCATGCTCTCAAGCAATCCCTTCTCCAAAACCATCTCTATTGCGGATAGACAGGCTCATCGCCTGTATGAAGCGGTAGATGGCCACCTGACGCTGAACCAGTTATGCGGGAGAACCGGGATGACTCTATCCGAAGCTCAGAAAGCTTTAAAAGAGCTGCTGAGATTGCAGTGTATCGAAATCTACACAGCGGAGGGGCAGCCTGTTGATGCTCAGGCGTTATTTAACAACCTCCGGTGAGTAGCAAGGAGAAACAACTTCATGGATCCCAGACTTCTACCTAACCTGTTAGACGTATCTTTCGCATTGGTCGCCCTTTTCATTGCGGTGCGCTCGTTCGACATTTATGCCAGCCTGCGACAATCTCGCCTGTTCATCCTGGGATTGTCGATGCTCCTGGTCTCGCTCTCCTCGGCTGCCGATTTCACTGCCAGCTATGTCAAGGTGGTCCCTTTGCATACCGACTGGTTCCTGTATATCGGTCAGGCGGTGGGATTTCTTTTTATTTTGCTCAGCCTGGCACGCAGTTCAGAGGGCTATCTGCGCAACCTGATGAATCTGAACATTCTGGCCTTTGTGCTCCTGCTGGTCCCCTTGCTGGCATCAGCAGCGCTGCCACCTATCGACCCCACGATAAGAACCGTGCTGGCGATGGGGCGCCTGTTTATCGTCCTGCTCATTCTGGTGTCCTATTTCTCCGCCTACACGAGCAAACCGACGCGCTTCAGCCTCTTCATGTGCGCCGCGTTTTTCTTTTTCACCATCGACTTTCTGATCACGTTCACACAGTACTATGTCCCGCTCGTTTCTCAGTATATTTTCCGCGATGGAGGCGACATTACCGGTGTCGTCGGCCTCGTTGTTCTGGTTGCCGCCGTCTCGATAGATTAAAAAGCATAGAGAAAAGGCGCTCGCTCGTTCCTCACCACAATCGCTGGAACAAGTATGGGAAGCTCGCGTGATAGCGGCTAAAGCTCTGATCCGTTGGAGGCGATGAAGTCGCGGTACCAGCGGGCGCTATCTTTGAGGACGCGGCGCTGCGTGGGATAGTCGATGTAGACAAGGCCGAAGCGTTTGCTGTAGCCTTGCGCCCACTCGAAGTTGTCCATAAGCGACCAGACGAAGTAGCCCGCGAGTGGCACACCCTCGCTGATGGCGGCCAGCGCTTCATGGAAGTGTTCGCGCAGGTACTCGATGCGCCGCGCATCGTGGACGAGATCGTCCCCCGACACGACATCGAGGAACGCGGCTCCGTTCTCGGTCACGTAGAGCCGGGGAATGTGGTATTCGTTGTGCATGCGCAGCAAGAGTTCGCGCAGGCCTGGCGGATACACTTCCCAGCCCATGTCGGTATACTCACCCTGCGGTTGTACCTGCTCCGTGTCGAAGGGGCCACCGTTGGGCTTGCGGCGCACGATGACGCGGAAGTAGTAGTTGAGGCCGAGGAAATCGAGCGGCTGCGCGATCAATTGCTGGTCGTTTTCTTCCATGTGGGGGGTCAGTTGATGCTCATCGAGATATTCCAGCATGTCTTCGGGATAGCTGCCGCGAAAGACCGGCTCAAGGAACCAGCGATTGTTTTTCGCATCGATCATGCGCGCGCTTTCCACGTCCTCCACCTTATCGCTGGCCGGATAGATGGGGGACATGCTGAGCGTTATGCCGACCTCGGTACCCGCGCCGCCGTTGGCACGCAGGATGGGAACGGCCAGCGCGTGTCCGAGCAGCAAGTTGTGGGAAACCTGCCAGGCCAGCTTCGAGTTGCGCAAACCCGGCGCATGCTCGCCCGTCTCGTTGCCCATGAAGGCGGCCACCCACGGCTCATTGAGCGTAATCCAGTGATGCACGCGGTCTCCCAGGCGGCGCGAAACCGCCTCCACATAGTCCGCGAAGGCATAGGCGGTTTCGCGACTGCCCCAGCCGCCCACCGCGTCTTGCAGCGCCTGCGGCAAGTCCCAGTGATACAGAGTAATAAATGGCTCGATGTTCGCGCCGAGCAGCGTATCGACCAGCCGGTCATAAAAGTCGAGGCCAATGGTATTGACCTTCCCCTTGCCCGTGGGCATGATACGCGGCCAGGCGATGGAGAAGCGATAAGCGTTGACGCCAAGTTGCTGCATGATCTGTACATCTTCCCGAAAGCGATGATAGTGGTCGTCGGCGACACGTCCTGTTTCGTTGTTAAGCACATTGCCGGGGACAGAACTGAAGCGGTCCCAGATAGATTCTCCGCGTCCACCCTCGTTGACCGCCCCTTCAATCTGATAGGAAGCGGTTGCCACACCCCAGTAGAAATGTTCAGGAAATTGTGCCATATAAATTCTGTTCCTACTTTCCATCTAAAAGAATGTCGACAAGTTGATACCCTGGCATTGCCACGACTTCGCCCGTCCTGATGGGTACAGGATGGGCAAAGAGCGGCCCATTGCTCACAAATGTATGATATTCGCCGCGCTCACCGCAAGGGTCGATCCCAGTTTGCTCAAAATCCTGCACCAGTCGCTCGGTCAGGGCCGCGCCAAGCCATTGCGGTTTAGCTCGTGCCAGCTCGATGCTGGTCAGCGTCGCAAGGTAGCCGCGAGCAATGCACTCGCGCACGAGGGCGCCGGGCGCACCGCCCCAGAGCGGTTCAACGTGGATAAGACCGGCGGCGGTGGTGCGTTCCTCGTACCAGGCGCGTACATCGGCGAGGTGGATGTTGCCAAAGATGATGCCGCTCAAACCGCGCTGGCGCAGTTCGACGAGCGATCGCAGGAAGACGCTTTCAAATATTTCGGGGCGCGTGGGGTAGCGCAGCAGGGGAATGCCGAGCGCGTCGGCCTGCGCCTGAATCAGGGCGATGGGGACGCCGTGGAAGCGAACACGCTGGCTGGCCTCGTCAAACATCGTCACGAGGTAAGCGACGCGCAGCCCGGAGCGTATCACACGGTCAAGCGCGAGCATCGAGTCTTTGCCACCACTGAAGCTCAAAGCATAACGTTCATCCTGTGCCATATGACCTTCTCCCATATGCTCTCTCTTGAGAAGATCGGGAAAAGGTCTGCCCATCTGCTGTAGAGACAGCGGGTGGATGAAGGGATGAGTAGGGCCTCGCGCCTGTCCGCGTGGCAAGCTGAACTGTTTGCTTCGTCTATAACAGGCACGTACCGGAGATACGCCAGACAGACAATCCTCTTACCGATCTTGTTTGTTCAAGCTCAATCAATAAGAGTATAGCACAGGAGGTTACGGTTTCTTCCAGGTCTGAGACGTGCTGGTGGTAGGAGAAGGATCACTGCTACTACCCGGTACTTCGACGTAGATTTTGCCGTTTTCCACCTTTGTGTTGAGACGGGGCAGAGCAATCAGGTAGGGCATAGGAGATTGCGGGTCGGGCTTGCCATACTCGGTGAAGAGACCACCATGGCAGGGACAGACAAATTTCTGAGTGGATGCCTGCCACTGGACGAGGCAGCCCATGTGGGTGCAGGCCGCAGACATGGCGATAACACTGCCTTCATCGGGGTCGCCCTTCGTGTCATCAAAGGTGACGTAGCCGACAATGGTATCGGTGGCGAAGCGTACCACCTTATTGCCGAGTTCGGCCAGAGTAGTGACATAGTACCAGGTGGTGGGTTGAGCGGCTGCAATGAGCGGTTCTTTCCATGTTTTCCCGGTTACTGTCGCCTGTGGAGTAGCAGCAGCCTGATCAACTTCGTGCATGATGCCAGCTCCGGCGACGAGCGAGGCGGCGACGGCGGCACCACCGGCGAGCAGAGTGCGGCGTGACACCTGCCTCCTCTCATGCCCACCGCTCGTTCCTCCGGCTCTCTGGCTCCCAGTCTGTTCCTGTTTTTTGCGCAGGAAGGAGAATATGTTGCGTTTCTCTGCCTTTTGTTGAATCTCCTCTGTGAGGCGAGCATGAAGGTCGGCGGCGAATTCCGGTCGCGGCTCGGCGGCATCGGGGAACGCGGAGCGGAAAAGCGCGGCCATGCGGTAGATGTTCGCCTTCTCAGGCGTCAACTCCGCAGGAGGATGGGCAGCATGACCCGCCTGAAGCTCCTCGATGAATTGCTCTAGCTCCAGATAGTCTTCAAATCGTTCCTGGTCATCCCCTTGCATACACTGTCTCCGCCAGTTTAACTGGTAACAACCGATTCGAGATCGGCGGCGCGTTTCAGCGCTCTGAACTGCAATACTTTGACGTTGGCCTCTGTCAACCCCATTTTCTGAGCGGTATCTCGAATAGAGAGGTTGAGCAGAAAACGACATGTTAATACTTCTCTATAATGTTCAGGCAGCGCCTGGAGAATACGTTTCACCCGTTCTTCGGGTCTGACGCTGATAATCGAGCCTTCTTCATCCACCGGGCCTTCCCAACCTGCTTCCAGCAGCTCATCGAGCGAACTGACAGAGACGCGATAATGCACGCGCCAGTAGTCGGCGATGGTAGTGCGGGCAACCTGAAAAAGCCAGCGCTGCATGCTCAATGCCCCGCGCTCGCGATCTATCCCTCGTACTGCCTTAATAAATATCTGTGATGTCAGGTCTTCGGCCTCTTCCCGGTTGCCAACCTTACTATAGACAAAGCGATAAATTGAGCCGAGATGCTCCTGATAGAACTTTTGAAATTCCTGCACATCCACGCTGGCCTGCCCTGATCCTGCCGCAGCAGGTTCTGTCCTGGCTGATTTCCCGTGCAGCGTACCCACAACACGCTCCTACTGAGATTTCTCTCCTGCTTGCTTGTTTTCTTATGGCAAGAAAATTCTTTCAACAGAGATTACTACGCTGCCAGGTTACAATACATTATATCGTGAGGTGAAATGGAGGTAAAGATGGTGGAGGAGGAGATACACAGGCGGAAAAGGAAAATATGTGGGCGGGCCAATGCTTTTCACACCCCTGCAAAAACCGGGCGGTCTACCTTTGCAGGGGCGAAGCACAGCCCGCCCCAGGTAATGTCTTTTGCATGCATCTCCACAAATCACAGATCGCTGACAAAACTTCCGGTGGGTTTATTTCTCCTATCCTTATTATATACCAGAGTTGCAAATTTTTTTAGTGCTTTGCCGGGGAATTTTCGCGCCAGAGCAAATTTTGCGAACAAAAAGAGATAGAGAAGCTTTCCTCCACCAGGCCTGACTGTGCAGTATGCTTACGGTAGCAACAACAACCTGGTACAGGTGACCGATCCACCCGGCAATAAGACGAGCTACACCTATGATAGCTCAAATCACCTGCTGAGCATGATCGACCCTCCCGGCAATCGATAGCAATGGCAATTTGCTCAGTATTGTCGATGCTGTCGGCGTTGAGACGGCATCACAACCTATGACGCCGATGGACGCCCGCTGAAGGTGACCGATGCCAGGGGACATAGCGCGACCACAATCTACAGCTACGATGCCGATAACCGGCTGACCTCGCTCACCAATACGGGGCCGGGCGGCAGGATCCTGGTAGCCCGGATTTTACAGCAGGGGAGAGGGCCAGCAGGGAACAGATACACCATCCTTGCCCCAACTCGGCTGCGCTGATCTCACCGTCAATCGATCTGACCTCAGCCTCGAACGCGACCCTGACGTTCGCCACGTGGTGGGAGATCGAGAGCGTGGATCCGGCGCATTTCGATATGATGTACGTGGATGTCTCGACGGATGGCGGCACTACTGGAACTCGCTCGGCGTGCTCAACCCGGCGCAGGATCCGATTGGTGGCTCGGATAGATACCCCTACACCAATAACGGACTTGATACGCCGCCTTCCTGGCATATCGCCAGCGCCGACCTGACACCCTACGTTGGCTCGCGTGTGCAGGTACGTTTTCGCTTCGATAGCGTTGACCTGTACGATAATGGTTTTCGTGGCTGGTTGATTGACGATGTTGGTGTTTACAGCACCGATAGCAGCGTACCAATCGTGAGCACGGTAACGCCCGATAGTGGCGCTGCAGGCAGCACCGTCACCATCACCTGCTATGGCTTTGGTTCGCAACAGGGAACAGGCAAGCTGACGTTTAAGAATATCCCGGCCCAGGTACAGAGTTGGAGCAACAATCAAATTGTCGCTACTGTACCGCAAGGGGCAGCCAGCGGGGCCAGGGCGGAGCCGCGAACAGGAATTCTGTTCGCGGCTCTGCTTTGTTTGCGGACGCTGTGCAAGACGTTCGCTACTTGCTAAATCACAAATGGTTTGCGCATAGCTGCATAGTGGAGTATAATTAAGCAGAGACAACGAGACTATTCTGGCATGGCACAAAGGGGTGCCGTGCTGATTTGAGGCGTTGTCGCGAGGCATGCAGGCATGTATAGAACGTTGATCTCAATCGAGCATTTTGACCTCTTTCCGGCTCCTGGCCGACGTTCTCTCACGGGAGTATCCTGTACCCGTATCTATACCCATACCTGTACTCGCGAACAAGCTTTCTTGCCCATTTTGTCGGTCGTCGTTTTATGATGGCGTGAGCGATGGTAGTGGGTTGACAGATATATATCCCCAGCCGACGCCGCGCCAGGAAGAATTGAGGAAGGCATGTACAAAGGTCAATCGGGTATGTGGTCCTGGCTGCTGCATCGCGTAGCCGGGCTAGGCATTCTGCTCTTTCTCCTCGTCCATATCGTGGACATCTCGTTGCTGAACTTTGGCCCCAACGTGTATGATGAGGGCATTGCGTTATTTGGTACCGCCATTGTGCGCGTTATTTCGCTGGCATTGATCGCCGCCGTGCTCTATCACTCCTTTAATGGGATTCGCATTATGCTGATCGATTTCTGGCCGAAGGCGGTACGCTACCAGGCCACGATGTTCGTGATTGTGCTGGTGGTGACAATTGTCTGCTTCTTGCCCATGGCGTATTTTGTGATCGGCCCCGTCTTTGGCTGGCCTACCGGCAATATGCCTGCTGGCATGTAGATCGATATGTAGAAGCGTTCGCGTAGATTGACCTGGGAGGGGAGAAATACTTCTTTCGGGCCGGTGAATGTAGGAGAGCAACTATGCGTATTTCGACTGGATATGGACCGAGACCGGCCAGTGGCGCGGGTTTTGAAACCTTTAGCTGGTACTTCATGCGTCTGTCGGCTCTTGGTCTCATCTTCCTGGTAATTATTCACTTGCTGTTAAATCACGTCACAACCGACGTGTCATGTACCAGTTATCAACTGGTTGCCATACGCTATGCAAATCCGTTCTGGCGGCTCTACGACTGGCTGTTGCTGACACTGGGCCTGCTGCACGGTATGAACGGGTTGCGCGTGGTGATAGATGATTATGTTCGTTCGCGTGGCTGGCGTCTTGTATGGGTGTCAAGCGTAGGTTTGTTAACGTTGATTTTCTTTATGCTGGGGACGATTACGCTGATTACGTTTCATCCAGTCGCGGGCAGCTTAGGTCCCAGCTGTCTACCGCAATAGAACGAGGAAAGAGCTTCTATGTATCATAAGTTTGATGTGGTCATTGTCGGTTCCGGCGGCGCTGGCCTGATGGCTGCCATACAACTGTCGGGCGCGAGCGTGGCCGTACTGACAAAGGTCTATCCCACGCGCTCCCACACGGGCGCGGCTCAGGGTGGCGTGGCGGCGGCACTGGGCAATCAGGAAGAAGACCACTGGAAATGGCATATGTATGATACCGTCAAGGGCGGTGACTACCTGGTAGACCAACCGGCGGCGGAGATTCTGGCGCGTGATGCCATCGATGCCATCTATGAGCTTGAGCACCGTGGCCTGCCCTTCAACCGCACTGCTGATGGCCGCATCGACCAGCGTCGCTTCGGTGGGCACACGCGCAACTATGGCGAGGCTCCCGTGCGTCGCTCATGCTACGCGGCTGACCGCACGGGCCACATGCTGCTTCAGACGATGTACCAGAATGCCATCAAGAACGAGGTGCGTTTCTTCAACGAATTTCTCGTCCTCGACCTGCTGCTCAACGAAGGGCGCGTCTGCGGCGTCGTGGCAATGGAGATTCGCACGGGTGAGCTTCATACCTTCCACGGCAAGGCCGTCATGTTTGCCACCGGCGGCTATGGACGCGCCTGGCGCATTACCAGCAACGCTTTTGCCTGCACTGGCGATGGCATGGCGATTGCCTACCGGCGCGGTATCCCCTTGCAGGACATGGAGATGTACCAGTTCCACCCAACGGGCATCTACAAGGTGGGTGTGCTGCTGAGTGAGGCGGCGCGCGGCGAGGGCGCTAAGCTGCTCAACGGCAAGGGCGAGTACTTTATGGAGCGCTATATGCCCACGCTTAAAGACCTGGCACCCCGTGATATTGTCTCGCGCTGCATCTTGCAGGAGATTCACGAGGGGCGCGGCGTCGATGGCAAGGATTACGTCTACCTGGATGTTCGCCACCTCGGCGAGAAAGTCATCAACGAAAAACTGCCCGATATCACCGACTTTGCGCGCAACTATCTGGGCGTCGAGCCGATTACCGAGCCGGTTCCCATTCAGCCAACAGCGCACTACGCGATGGGCGGCGTCCCGACCGATAACGATGGCCGTGTCGTAATCGACCCCAACTGGACACCGCTGCCCGGCTTCTATGCCGCAGGTGAGGTCGCCTGCGTCTCCGTACATGGCGCCAACCGCCTGGGAACTAACTCGCTGGTGGACTTGATCGTGTTTGGGCGGCGTGCCGGGAAACATATGGCGAAGTTCATCGCCGAGAACGAATACGTACCGCTGCCGCCGGAGCCGGAGGGCTATGCCCGCGCCATGCTGGACCACCTCTACTCCTCGACAGGCGGCGAGTCGGCCTACCGTATTCGCGCGACGTTGCAGAACGAGATGGATGCGCGTGTCTTCGTCGAACGCGACGAGCGCGGGCTGCGTCGCGCTCTGGATACGCTGGATGGCTTACAGGATGTGTACAGGCGCGTGCAGTTGCAGGACAAGGGCAAAACATTCAATACCGAACTGGTCGAGGCTATCGAGCTTGGTTTCTTGCTCGACTGCTCGGAGGCCACCATCCACGGCGCGCTGGCCCGTACCGAGAGTCGCGGCGCCCACTATCGCACCGACTACCCGAAACGCGACGATGAACACTGGCTCAAACACACGCTGGCCTATAAAGGGACGAAAGCTCACGGTGTGCGGCTTGATTACAAGGATGTCGTGCTCATCGATGATCCCATCTTCAAGCCCAAGGAGCGGAAATACTAGTGTTTCCCACCCGAACGGAAGGCCGGGAAAGAGCTTGAATCCCGCGGCTAACGGTATCTTGTAGGCCTCGATCGATCGTGGGCAGCGTCGATTGATCGGCACCTACGGGGATATTACTGGAGAAAACCATGAATTTACAGATGCGTATCAAACGCTTCGATCCAGAGAAGGATGCGAAGCCATACTGGGCCGAGTACACAGTCGAGGCAGACCCGATTGATCGCCTGCTGGATGCGCTGAATATCGTCAAGTGGACCATGGATGGGTCGCTGACGTACCGGCGTTCGTGCGCGCACGGCGTCTGCGGCTCCGATGCCATGCGTATCAACGGGCGCAACCGGCTCGCCTGCAAGGTGCTTGTGCGCGACGTGGGCGAGAAGGTGACGATTGAGCCGATGCTTGGCTACCCGGTCATCAAAGACCTGGTCGTCGACATGGATGGCTTCTTCGAGAAGTACAAATCGGTCAAGCCGTACCTGATTACATATGATAACGAGCCGGGTACGGAGCGGCTGCAATCGCCGGAGCAGCGCGCCCGCTATGACGAGGGAACCAAGTGCATCCTGTGCGGTGCCTGCACCGGCTCCTGCCCGTCGATCTGGGGCAATTCTGACTGGGTCGGCCCGGCCTCGATTGTCAACGCCCATCGCTTCATCTTTGATAGCCGTGACGAGGCAACGCAGGAGCGCCTGGCAATTCTGGGCCAGCGCAATGGCGTCTGGCGCTGCCGCACCATCTTCAACTGCGCCGATGCCTGCCCGCGCGGCATCCACGTCACCGACCTGATCGAGCAGGTCAAGCGCGCTATCGTCTACAACAGCCGCGACGTTGAATAGTTAGAGGCGGACAGCTCATGGATATTGTTGCGCACATGTGGCGGCATCACGATATCATCACGAATGGCATACGCATGCACTATGTGACGGTGGGCGAGGAGGAGAAGCGGGAAAAGCCACTGCTGGTGCTGCTGCATGGCTTCCCGGAGTTCTGGTATTCGTGGCGTTATCAGCTTCCTTTCCTCTCAGAGCATGGCTATCGGGTGGTCGCACCCGACCTGCGCGGCTACAACGATAGCGATAAGCCGCGCAAGGGCTATGATGTAGCGACGCTTACGCGTGATATCGAGGGATTAATCAAGGGGCTGGGGCGCGAGCAGGCGATTATCGTGGGTCATGACTGGGGCGGAGTGCTGGCCTGGGCTTTCGCCATGCGCTATCCAGGCATGACGCAGCGCCTGATTGTCATGAACGCGCCGCACCCGGCGGCGATGGAACGCGAACTGCGTACACTACAGCAACTGCGCAAAAGCTGGTATGTTTTCGCCTTTCAGCTTCCCTGGCTGCCCGAATATGTGCTGCTGCGCAACCACGCCAACGAAATTGGCCGCATGTTGCGCGGTGCCGCCGTGCAGAAAGAGGCTTTTCCACGCGAGGTAACGGCAAAATTTCAACAGGCGATGGGCAAGCCGGGGGCGATGACGGCGGCCCTGAACTACTATCGCCAGTTATTTCGCACCCCTTCCCCCTTTTTTCCACGACCGGGACGATCGGGACGCGACATCCGGCGTATCACAGCACCTACGCTGCTTATCTGGGGCGAGCAGGATATCGCGCTCGGCCTTCCTCTGACGCAGGGTCTGGAACAATGGGTAGATCATATCCAGATCAGGCGCATTCCTGATAGCGGCCACTGGGTGCAGCAGGAGAAGCCAGAACTGGTCAATTCCTTTATACTGAGCTTTTTACAATCGTAGGGACGCCTCGTGTGCGCCCACCTGGCTACCTTAGATTAGCTGCTGATGGGCGCACACGAGGCGTCCCTACGAGATTCCCAGAGCTGCAAGGAGGCCCAAAAAGGAAAGGGCCGGAATCGTCGTTGCTCCTTGGGGGGGGAGTGAGCAACTCGCTCATGCGATGCAAACATGAGCACGACCCGGCCCTTAAGCGATGTTTTCACATCGCCTTATGGCAGGAGAGGAGGATTCTCTCTACCTCAATCCTGCTTCTCGCCCTCAATGGTGTTTTGAGGGACAACTGCTGAGCGTAATATTTGATAAAACTGCCACCTTCTGGCTACCCTCATCCAGAACTGTGATGAACAGAGGAACAGAGTGACAACCATCAACGGCAGAAAGCGTGATATCTATATCCCCTGAACTATTTGCGGTTCGCGGCAGGGTGATGTTGTCGGAGCCATAGGCGGCCAGCCAAACACGATGCCCTGGTGTAAAATAGGAACCGCAGATCTCAATAATATAATGCTTCTCCTCGCCCTGGGTACTACAGAGCCAGATTTTTGGCTCCGTGCCTATATCTGTAGGCGTAGGATCAGATGCTGATCCGGTTCGCGTTACTGGCGTTTTCGTCTTTGCTGGCGTCGACGTGTAATCGTGAGGAGGTATAGTCACCGCTGTTCCTTTGGAATAAGAATGGCCTCCTATAGAAGTTCTCACTCCGGGCGACGCAACAACGCCGATAATCAAAAAAGTGATAATCGCCGCTACCGCTACGAGAGCGATGATTGACCTGTTCGTGAAGCGCGCACGCCGGGAACGACCTGTTCCCGGGCGCTGCCCTTCACCAGGAAGGGGATGCTTTTGCAGTTCGGCAAATGGACCCGGCAACGGCTCATCTGTAAGGGGAGAGAGCGGCGACACATAGCCGTCTGTTGCCTGCCTCCTGCTTCGCGCCTCTTCCTGCCCCATGATTCTTTGCACAACAGCTTCTAGCAGAGAGTATTTGTAGCCCTGGCGCAAACGCCCAGACATGCGCTTTCGCGGTGACAGCTTGCTCTCCAGGACAATCTTCTGCATGACCGTGTTCGTTATTGTCGGGTAGAATTGCAGCCCTTTATCCTGCGCCCATGCTGAAATCAGTCTGCTGCTCTGCTGAAATTCGTTGCATTTTCCCTGGCAGGTTGAACATGCAGCGACATGCTGTTCTATCTCTATCAAGTTGTCAAGGTGCTGTCGGCGCACGTAGGTCAGTAGCAGATCATCGGATGGATGCTGCCCTCCGTTATTGGCTTTCCATGAAGCCCGTGTACTCGTGGGTGGCCGATGACTCGACATAACGCCTACTGTTCCGCCTCTTCTACAACTGCTTTCTGGGTGCCGTGCCATACGACGCACGAAACTTAATCACTCCGCGCGAGACGCGTTTCCGCACAGCCTCCGGACTGAGTCGCAGTATCTGGGCAATTTCTTCATAGGTAAACCCGTCGCCATAGTGTAACTGCAAGCAGGCAGCATCCTCAGGCTTAAGCGAGCGGAGCGCCTGCTCGACGAGGACGCGCGTCTCCGCCTGCCCCTCCGGCCCTTCGACCGCGAAGCTGGGATGATAATCTTCGCTCGCATCCAGATGGATAAACGAGCGCAGCTTTTTTCGATTGAGATAGCGCAACCCGTAATTTGTAGCAATACGATAAATCCAGGCATTGAGCGAGAGATCTTCAGGCATCTTGCCGATCTCCTTATATACCTGTAGAAACGTATCCTGCGCCAGGTCCAGCGCTACTTCACGGTCGCCGACGAGTCGATGCAAATAGCCGATGATGGGCTGTTCCAATCGTTCGACCAGGGAACGAAACGCTTCCTTGTCCCTCGCCTGCAAACTCTCTACCACCTGCATGTCAGTCAACATGTGGCCTGTACGGGTTCCCCCCATTTCCCCCTTGATGAGCCTACACTACTATAATCATCCAGAAGCTCAAAACCGGACAACTTTTTTGAGGAATTTTTCTGCTTCGCAAATATGTGAAGCAAACATTCTCCATACAAAAATATGTGTCTCCCTTAAGAGACGGATACCGATATGGTGTGGTAGCCTGTTGCCCCATTTGGAAGGGGTGGAGCGGGGTTGGGATCCTGGACGTTGCCTTCGAGGTCGATGGCGCGCACGATAATGGTGTAGCTGCCTGCTTTCGGAGTCCAGGGCAGTTCCCAGAGCACCCAGGTGAGGTCTGAGTATGGGCGCTTGAGGGTGGCACGCTGCCAGCTCTGCCCGTCGTCCAGGCTGACGTCAACCTCGCTGATGCCTTTGTTGCCGGAAAAGGCCACGCCCGCGATGAAGGTAGGCCGGTTGGCGGGCAGGGTTGCCCCGATCAGGGGTGTATCGATGCGTGACATAATCTGGACCGTTGCTGCGTCGCTCCAGCCGCGCTGCTGCCAGTAGCCCTGATAGTTGGTATTGACGACCTCGATATCCGTGAGCCATTTGCAGTGTTTCATGCCATAGATACCTGGCACGAGCATGCGCACAGGGAAACCATGCTCATTTGGCAGTGGGGCGCCGTTCATGCGTACAGCCAGCAGTGTCGTCGGCTCCAGCGCCTTGCTCAGGTGGATGCTGTCGCTGTAATCGTCGGCGGCGGAGAAGACAACTTTACTTGCCCCGGCCTTGACACCCGCCCGTTGCAGCAGATCGTTCAGCGGAATGCCTTCCCATAGCGCGTTACTGATATACGGGCCTCCAACATCGTTGCTGATACATTCGAGCGTTTCATACTGCTTTTTCATAGGCATCGCCAGCAACTGTTCATAGGTGAAGGTCAGGGTATGCTCGACCTCGCCATTGACGGACAGGTTCCATTTGGCGGCGTTGATGGTAGGATCGGAGAAGAGATTTTTAGAGACAACGTAGAATTGATCGTTGGGAGTGATTTCGGACGAGAGTCCGCGTACGGGCTGAACGGTGCCATAGTTGGGTTTTGGAGGCGGAACGATCTTGCTCTTGAAGTTTTGCACCAGCTTCCCTACCGGGGCGCTGACCGGGCCGCCCCCCTCGCTGATGAAGCGATACGCGGCAACTCCCAGCAAGGCGATGCCTGCGATGATGAAGCCGCGCTTGAGCAGGGCGCGCCGCGAAAGACCAAAGCCATACCCATCGTCTTCGTCCTCACTCTCTGTCGCTTTGTGCTGCCCTCTCTTCTTGAGAAGAATGACCAGCCAGTTCTGAAAGGCTGCGAAGAGCAGACCGAAGATGAGGCCGACAACGCCCAGGCTCACCATGCTGTTTTGCAGGCCGATGGAGGTCTGCGCGCCAAAAATGCCCGCGCCGGTTGCCGGGAGCAGCAGGAAGCCGGTAAGCAGCCAGAGCGCGAGCGCCAGCACCACGCCATCCAGCCAGTCGAGTTGCGTGCGTGTTGAGCCGGTGCGCGAGGTGACAAAGCGTGAGCCAATCGCGAGATTATAGAGGCCGCCACTCAACGCGAAGACCAGACACTGGCCCCCCAGGATGATATAGAACAGGTAGAACTTGGCGTCCCCTCCGATGAGCTGATGCAGGTAGGCAAACATAGGCGGCGGCATGAGCGCGGTAATCTCCGAGCCGAATTCTTCCGGCAGCGAGATGCCCCCGAATATCGTGCTGCCGACAATCATAGCAATGGATGCGACGATACCGGCAGCCAGCCCCGCGACAAAGCCATATCTAAAGCGCGTTCTACCGCCTGGTCCTCCGACTCCTGTAGTAGTCGTATTTGTCGGAGGCGTCCTGCCCGGATTTCCCTCACTTTTTATCCTGTCCTGCGTATCCATCTCGTTACCTGTCTTCCTGCTTTGTGTAGCCCTCCGGATGCCATGGAAAAGCCCCTCTCGCACCTCATTCTTCGCTGTGCTCAGCATGCCATGTTCGAGCCGATTTTTTTACGGTCCACCAACTATTATATTCTCTGATTTGTTACACGACTACATCTGTCAGAATTTGCAATGTTTTTCAGTTTTTATGGCTTGTCGCGGGCTATGAAATAGGCTATCATGCAGAATAAGAGACTTTGTGGAGCGCGCATGAATGGATGCGTGAGAGAAGGCGAACAGCATGGATGATACGCGGGGTTTGCCGCATTCGGCCCCAACGTTGGGCTTGTCGGTGCCGCAGCATTACTTTATTATCACATGCAGGATGATAAACATGGCAACGAATAAGGAACGGCTGGACGTGGCGCTGGTGAGACGCGGACTGGCACCGAGCCGGGAACGCGCACGGGCTTTGATTATGGCCGGACAGGTCTACGTGGGCGACCGCATGGTTGATAAGGCCGGGACGCTGGTGCCGCTGGAAGCGGCGCTGCGACTGGCCGAGACGCCGGAAGAACTGAAGTACGTAAGCCGGGGCGGGCTGAAGCTGGAGAAGGCGCTGGACACCTTCCACCTGAACCCGCAGGGCCTTGTCGCGCTCGACGTCGGCGCTTCGACCGGCGGCTTTACCGATGTGCTGCTCAAGCGCGGGGTGAAGCGCGTCTATGCCGTAGACGTGGGACACGGGCAACTCGCCTGGACGCTGCGCAACGATGAGCGCGTGGTCGTCTTGGAAGGTACCAATATTCGCCACCTGACCAGCCTGCCGGAAGCCATCCAGGCGGTCGTCATCGATGTCTCGTTCATCTCGCTGCGCCTGGTGCTGCCCGCGCTGGTGCCTCTGCTCGCGCCGGGAGCGTGGGCGGTGGCGCTGGTCAAGCCGCAATTCGAGGCGGGCAAGGCCGAGGTGGATCGCGGCGAGGGCGTGATTACCAACCCGGAGGTGCATGCCCGCGTCCTGCATGACCTGCAAGAATGGATTCCCCTGCACACCCCTTTCCACATTCTCGGCCTCACCGAATCTCCCATTCATGGGAGAGAGGGCAATAAAGAATTCTTGCTGCATCTGGGCTTAGAAAACACGAAAACTAAAACGATCTGAAACAGTGGAGTAGCAGTTAAAATCGACTTTTTGGTAATTCATTGACACTCAGTGCTAAAATACTGAGGAAATCTAGTGGGCGAACGTGGAAAAGGAGGAATGTTTCATGCTTGGGCGCATCCTTGCCGGGAGCCGGTATCTGGTCATCATAGCGGTAGTGGGAGCCTATCTGTCCGCGCTTTTCGTACTGATCTATGGAGGGTTAACTATAGGGGGGATTATCATTGCGGAGTTTACACATCCTGTATTTACGCCCGATGCAGCCAAACATATTGCGGTCGAATGTATCGAGATGATAGATCTATTTCTGCTGGGGCCAATTCTGTATATCGTCTCGCTGGGACTCTACAGTCTCTTTATCAATGACCACCTGCCCCTGCCCTCCTGGCTCAACATTCATAACCTTGAGAGCCTGAAAGAGAATCTGGTTGGTGTGATCATCGTGCTGCTGGCCGTCACCTTCCTGGGCTATGTAGTAACATGGGACGGCAGCACCTCTATCTGGGCGGTAGGCGTTGCTGTCGGATTTGTGGTGCTGGCGCTGAGCCTGTTTCTCAGAAGGCTTCGAACACCGCCGGATGTAGCTGGAAAACAGCCTGCGACCCAACAACAGCAACCTGAGGAGAGCAACCCGGAGTCGCTGCCTCACTCACTTATCTGAGCCAGACAGCTACGCTCATGCACGTCCTGAAAGTTCTCGTCGCTTCCTGCTCGTTGCGAGAGCGGCCAGGGGCTTAATAAAGATCGCCGACTTCTTCACTCGCACGGTATTGCGATCAATCGCATCCTGACAGGAAACACTCGCTTGTCAGCCTCTTTTTCTCATGAGATAATGAACAGAGATATGGCTCACAGGCTGCGGAAAAGAGTTGATCAGGATAAGCAAACAAATTATTTCTTTGTGCGTACCGCACAGGAAAGAGGTGTGACCGATGACAATTGCACCCGTACCTTCTGTTATCGTTCCCGAGCAGTTCAATGTCGCTACGGCGTTTCTTGATCGCCATCTAGCCGAGGGGCGAGGTAACAAGACGGCTATTTACTACGAAGGAAGAGGCTACACCTACGCGCAGGTGGCCGAACTGGCGAACCGCGTGGGCAATGGCCTGCTCAATCTGGGCGTCGACATGGAGCAGCGCATCGCCCTGATCCTGCTCGACTCGCCGGAGTTCGCCGCCAGCTTTTTTGGCGGTATCAAGATGGGGGCTGTTCCTATCCCGATAAACACCTCGCTACGCCCGGCTGATTACGTCTACATGCTTAATGATAGTCGCGCCCGCGTCCTGTTGGTTCACGCGGCGGTCTGGAAGCAGTTGCAACCGATCTTTCCGCAGTTGAAGTACCTGCGGCACACCGTCGTGGTGGGGCTGGCGCGAGAAGGCATCGCGGAGACGGCCACGCTGCACGATTTCGACAGGTGGGTGTCGCATGCGTCGAGCACGCTAGTGGCGGCGGAAACCAGCAAGGATGACAGCGCCTTCTGGCTCTACAGTTCGGGCAGCACCGGTTTCCCCAAAGGCTGCGTCCACCTGCAACACGATATGGTCTACTGCACAGAGTACTACGCAAAGCCGGTACTGGGCATCACCGAAAACGACATCACCTTTTCCGCCGCCAAGCTCTACTTTGCTTATGGTCTGGGTAACAACCTGTACTTTCCCTTTGGCGTCGGGGCCAGCGCCGTCCATTATGCAGGGCGACCGCTGGCTGAGGAGATGTTCAAGGTCGTTGAGGAGTATCGTCCGACCATTTTCTTTGGCGTGCCGACGCTCTACGCCAGTATGCTGGCACTGCCCAACGCGGAGCAGCGCTTTGACTTTTCGTCGGTGCGTGTCTGTGTTTCCGCCGGTGAGGCATTACCCGCCGATATCCTGCGCCGCTGGGAGAAGGCGTTCAACGTGGAGATTCTGGATGGCATCGGCAGCACAGAAATCCTGCACATCTTCATCAGCAACCGCGCCGGCGAGATTCGACCAGGCAGCACCGGGAAACTGGTGCCGGGCTACGAGGCGAAGATCACGGATGAACAGGGCAATCCGGTCAAGCAGGGCGACATCGGCAACCTGCTGATTCGCGGTGACAGTATTGCCTCGCAGTACTGGAACAAGCATGAGAAGACGAAAGACACCATCAACGGCCACTGGATACACACCGGTGACAAGTATTTTCAGGATGACGATGGCTATTACTGGTATTGCGGGCGCTCAGATGATATGCTGAAGGTAGGCGGACAATGGGTCTCGCCGGTTGAGGTCGAGGCCGCGCTCATCGCGCACCCGGCTGTGCTGGAAGCAGCCGTCGTGGGCGATTTCGATGCCGATACGCTGGTCAAGCCGAAGGCGTACATTGTGCTGAAGCAGGGCTACGAGCCATCGGAGGAACTGGCGAACGAACTCAAGAACTTTGTTAAGGAGCGGTTAGTCCCATTCAAGTATCCGCGCTGGGTCGAGTTCACGCCGGAGTTGCCCAAGACAGCGACGGGCAAGATTCAGCGCTTCATTCTGCGCGGTACCGGTGAGACCATGAAGCTTGGGTAGCCAGCCGAATACGACATTTCAGAAACAGGAAAAAAGTAGGATTACGTTTCATGCAGCAAGCCTATCGCGCCTTGCGGGTCGTCGCTGAAGCAGAGACGATTCGCATGGTACTCAGTTCAGAACCAGACGAGTTCTTGCTCGACGAACTCGTCCGTGCCTGCACGCTCTATACCGTCGGATCGGACGCGGAAAAGGCGGGCGAACCCGGTGTGAAGGCTATCATCCTGGATTTCATTGCTCCAATTCCTGCAGCCAGGAGAGCAGCGCAGAAGCCAGCTTCGCCCGCGCCCGCGCAGGTAGAGCAGGCGCGGCAGGCGCTGCAAGAACTGGCCGCGCCCGTCCTGGCGGTTGTGCATACCTCACTTTCGCCAGAGGCCAGCGTGCTTGCCTATGCCGCCGATTTGCTGCTGGTGGCGCACGATGCGCTGCTCACCATCACCGATCCTGAATGCCGACATGATCGACTGACGGGGGAGCAGGCGGCGCGGCTGGGCTACGTCACCTGGTCGGCTCCGGCGAGCGGTTTGAAGGATGAGCTGGAACGTATCCTGGATATGCTGCGTGACAAAAGCGCCATTGCCCTGCGCCACGCCAGGGCCGCCACGCGTCTGGGCATCGAAACGGGCGGTCAGAAAGAGCCGCGCGAAGATGAGGGCAGGATAATCGCGCCGTCTGAAAACGGTGTAGCAACACCATATGCCCCGGCTCAGGCCCAACAGCGGCTGAGTGCTCTCGACGCGGTCAACGCCTTCTATCTTGCCACCACCATGCATACGGAGGATGCACAGGAGGGTTTGCGCTCTTTTCTTGAGAAGCGCGAACCGCTCTGGAAGAATCGCTGAGCTTCTATCTAAGCTCTCTGAAAAAGGAACGTTATGACACAATCTGAACACAGCCCCTGGAAGGTGCTCTCATACCAGCAGGTGATCGATACTCCCTATTTGAAAGTACGCCGCGAAGAGGTAGCCGTGCCAAATGGCCCGGTCATTGCTGATTACTATATCATTGAAAATCGTGGCTGGGTGGGTATTGTACCGGTCACAGAGGATGGCCGCTTCCTGATTAATAAACAGTACAAGCACGGTATCGGGCTGGAAGTGCTGGAATTTCCCGCTGGCACTATCGACCCGGACGAGCATGACCCGCTGGCCACGGCCAGGCGCGAACTGATGGAGGAGACCGGCTACAGCGTCGCGGACGACCAGATCGAATTGCTGGCGCACATGTACGCCAACCCCACCGGAGCACGCACCCGCATCTGGTGGTATCTCGCTCGCGACGTGCGCAAAACGGGCGAACAGAAGGTTGACCCGGTCGAAGTCATCGAAAACCGACTCGTCACCGCCAGCGAACTTCTCGACCTGATTCACAACGGCAGTTTCGCCGTCCAGGGCCAGATCGGTGCCGCCTACATGGCTCTGGAACGACTTGGCTACCTCAAGGCCGTCGTCTGAAAGGTCTGCTCCAGGAGATAAACAGGGCGCGGCCAAAGTATATTACTAATTCAAGAAATATACTGGCAAGCGAACCAGGATCGAAGTATCAGGCCGCGCTCCCCGTTTTGATATGTTCCAGTGTGAGCAAGAAGTTGATGGTGGTGAGCAATTCGACTGGCTTGCAGGGCTTGTTTAAGCCGATAAGATCGCGTCTCATGATCTCGTTCTGCCAGTGAGCGAGGTTAGCGGTGAGCAGGATAGCCGGGACATGCTCCAATCCGGGCTGCGTGTGGAGATGGTCGTAGAGTTCCATACCATAGGCATCCGTCAGCATAAAAAGATCAAAATGAAGCTGGCGCACCAGTTCGAGGGCCTGCCTCGCGGTAGGGGCAACAAGAACATCGCAATCGAACTCTTCCTGAATGAGCAGGCGCAGGAAAAATGCCACCGATTCATCCGGTTCAACCAGCAGCAGCGTCTTGCCAGCCAGTTTTTGCGTGGTGAATGCTTGCTCAGTGTTTCTGGTCATAGTTTCCCCTGACTTTCCAGGCCATCAGCCCGTTCAATGAATACACTCATTCTCACCTTTCCCCCTGAGCTTAGCATAGCAGACTTTGCCTGTAGCTTGCAATAAAAATGCCATTAAGATTAGATTAGAAATAGCTAATCTATCAACAGGTATACCGACCTCTTAAGAAAAGAGGGAATGCCAGCCAGTTTGACATTCTGAGAGCGGTGAAGAATTTCCGGCGCATCTCAGGTTCGCGTTCGTACACACGGCTTGATGTCCGGCCAGAAATGAGACATACTATCTCAAGAGCATATTTTTAACAGGAGGAAACATATGGTATTAGACAGCAGCCTGGTCGGTATGACATCGCAGCCGCGCACCTTCGAGGTGACGGAGGAGGCGGTACGCAAGTTTATGGAGGCGACAGGAGATCCCACACTGCAAAGCGGTCAGCCTTTGCAGTACGCACCGCCGACATTTCCCACGACCTTCCGCCTGGGCGTTCCCGGATTGGCCCTCGACGGCTCGAAAATGCAGCTCTTACACGGCGAGCAGACATACAGCTACACGCGCCCTCTGCGCATCGGCGAGCAGGTAACATGCGTCTCCCGCGTCGTGGAGGTGACCGAACGCAACGGGCGCAGCGGCCCTATGACCTTCCTTATCACCGAGACAACGGGAACCGACAGCCAGCAGCAGCCTATCTTCACGGGTCGCAGTACAGCCATCATCCGCCAGAGATAGGGCACGCAGACTTACGTCGCGGGCAAGGGTGCCTGGAAAAATGGCCCAAAACCTGTTGACAAATCACAATGATCGGTATAAAATAGGCTGCGTAATCCGTTAAGAGCTATGCCCTCGTGGCGGAATGGTATACGCAGCAGGTTGAGGGCCTGTGCCCGTAAGGGCGTGGTGGTTCGAGTCCACTCGAGGGCACCCGGAAGCAAAAGCAGGCACCCGCGAGGGTGCCATAATCGTCTTAGCGGCAAATTTACCACTCAGCTCGTAAAGAGCAGGCAAACAAGGGCGACTAGCTCAGCTGGTTAGAGCGGCTGCTTTACACGCAGTAGGTCTGGGGTTCGAATCCCTAGTCGCCCACTTCCACTTTCTCTACTTCGGCTTTGCAGGCCGCTCTAAGTTGCTTGTTCGCTGAGCTTTTCTTTATCTAAGACTCCAATGAAGTCGAGTTGAGAACGGCTGATTTCGTTGGAGCCTTTTTACTGATTACTCGTTTTACGATTTGCTGGTAGTTCTTGAAGATGGGGTTAGTTGCTGTTTCAAGGTCTAACTCGAAGCGTAACAGGTCGTCCTCTTCTGCAACGGGTGTTACCTGCCTGAAGCCTAGACCTCGGCAAAGCTCTATACCGTCTCTTGTCCTGCTGGTGGCATAGAGCTTCTTGATGATGATGCCTCTTTTTGCGAAGTTCTCGAATACTCCGATACCTTCACTTATCAGTCTTGCTCCATAGAGTTTGCTTTTCCTTGCATCCTGCCTTACGCCGATCAGCAAGAAAACCTCGTCTGCTTCTCCTGGTTTGAATGGCTTGATATTTTCAGGGGTGAGTACTCCTGTTCTGAAGGTTGACTCTGCTACGCCTGACATGATTCTCTCGATGGCTTCATGTTTCAATGGGAATATTGCCAGATAGCCTACGAGAATATTATCTTGCTTGAGCGTATAGAATATTTCGGGGTTGCTCCGGTACTGAGCTGATCGGGTTTCGTAGCTCGGCGCTCCGCTTTTGCCGAAAAGCTCAATGCCCAGGTCGGTGATGGCCTGCATATCCTCTTCCTGCGCTGCATTGAATGTTGATGTGTCACTAGCATATTGGAGTATGAACACATCTTTCGCTCTAACCATTTTGTCGATCTCAGATTTCAGATAGTACCCCTCCTTCTTATCGGGTGGAGTTACTTTTTTGATTCTCCCTGTCTGGACATAATGATAGAGTGTTGAGTTGGCTATACCCAATTTCTGCATGACCTCTTTTGCTGTATAAAAGCCGCTAGGTGCTTTCGTGGTCTTCGCCAATTTGACCCTCCTTTTGTCAATTTGATCCTCTTTTCGCATGAAGATTACTTCACTTTGTATAGTATAACATATTTTGGAGACATTACAAATTTTGGGTGCTTTAGGTATTGACAAAAGTATCATCGATGGGTTATAGTATCTTTGTGATCTATGGAGACTTTGAAGTGCTTTGACTTGTATGTCTACTATGGAGTCTCCAAGTTTGAGAGTTTGTAGGGCATCCTGTAGAAGGTGCTGACCTGGGTGTGGCAACACTCAGGCCAGCGGTGAGGCTCGTTTCCGTTGGGACGGTGGCTAAGCTCTCGGCTCTATTGTCGTCGGTGAGGGCTTGGCTGTCAAGCTCTACCGACGACGATGGAGGTTTGTCTATGGCTTCAAAGGGTTCGTCTTCGCTTCCCTGCTATCGAGTGGTTTTGCTCGCGCATGGGCTGCTTTACGACGAGGTGC
>DATGLM010000023.1:0-8742 GCA_035294125.1 Ktedonobacteraceae bacterium
ATGATGGGTGATGAAGCTCACCCGAAAGATACCCGCGAAGGGTTGATAGCTTCTACCTCGCGTAAGAACGCGGCGGTAGAAGCTTTTTTTGTCTCTTAGCAAGATACTGGAGGGGGTGAAGCGCGTGGAGCGCGCATTACCGGACACTAACAACGATGAGGTATCCTCACTGCGGCACTACACACTCGCAAAGCAGGAGGTGGCGACCTCCGTTCGTGCCGTGAAGCAGCTTTTCCAGATTCTCGGCGCGGCAGAAGCAGCCGGGCGTTGCCAGGAACTGCTGGTTCAGCTAGCCGAAGATCGCTTCAACCTGGCGGTCGTCGGGCAATTCAAACGCGGCAAAAGCACGCTCATGAACGCGGTGATCGGGCGCGACCTGTTGCCTACCGGACTCCTGCCCCTGACCTCGGCGATCACCACGCTCTGCTACGGCCCGAAAGACCGCCTTCTATTGCGCCGGAAGGGCTGGGAATGGGAGCAGGAAGCCCCACTGGCGCAGCTACCAGACTTTATTACCGAACGCGGCAACCCCGGCAACGAGAAGGGGCTGGTGGAAGCGCGGGTGGAGCTGCCCGTCCCGTTCCTGCGGCGCGGCCTGCACTTTATCGACACGCCCGGCATTGGCTCGGCCCGCCACGAGAATACCGCGACCACCTATGGCTTTCTGCCGCAGATGGCAGCCGTGATCTTCGTGACAAGCGTTGAGGCGCCCCTGAGCGAAGCGGAGGAACGCTTCCTCCTCGACATTCGCGGGCAGGTGCGCCAGTTGTTCATCGTCGTGAACAAACTGGATATGCTCGGCGACACGGAACGCGAGGAGGTTCTCGGTTACATTCATGCGCAGGTGAATCGGCTCCTGGGAACGGGAGATGTTCGCCTTTACCCACTCTCCGCTCGCGTCGGCCTCGCCGCGAAGCTGAACCACGATCAGGCAGGCATCTCTCGCAGCGGGCTACTGCCGTTCGAGCAGGCGCTTACCGCGTTTCTTGCGGAAGCGCAGGGCCGCACTTTCCTTGTCTCCATTCTGGATCGCGCCCTGCGTCTCTTTACCGGGGCAAATCTGGCCCTCGCTGCAACCCCGACCGATAGCGAATTTGAGCTGCGTAAGAATATGCTCGCATTGCAACAACGTATGGAAGCCTTGCGAGCCTCGCTGCTGGCCGCCGGGCCTCTCTCTGCCACTCTACATCAGACAGAGCCGATAGCCGACAGCCGGAACATCATCGATCAGACCATTGTCGCAAGCCGGTCATCAGGCAGAGGGGGTCGTGGGCAGGTAGCCGCATCGGCTCGCACCTGCCCACTCTGCGCGGCGCTGGGGCAGGCGCTTTTCGCGTTCTTCGCGCAGTGGCAATACACGCTCGCTACCAACGCCAGCGCACAACGGGCATTTGCCGCCTCACGCGGCCTCTGTCCCGTGCATACATGGCAATATCAGGAGATGGCCTCGCCGCAGGGCATCAGCGATGGCTACGCGCCCCTGATCGAGACGCTGGCAGTCGAGCTATCGCGCCTGCTCGAACGCGCGGATGAAGATGAACACGTCGCTGGCTACCTGGAGACCTTGCTGTCAAACACTACAACGTGTCCTGCATGTCGGCTCGTGCAAGAGACAACCCTGGAACAGGCCAGGCAACTCCTCGCACACCTTGTCACAGCGGAGGGTCGCGCAGCCTATACATCCTCGAGCGGGCTTTGCCTCCCTCACCTGCAGGCAACACTTGCCTGCCTGGAAAACAGTGGGGAGGAAAGCAGCGAGCGCAAAGCACTCGTCGAATTCTTGCTGCGCGAGCAGGTGCAGCGTCTCGAAAACCTCGCCGATGACCTGCGCAGCTACGCCCTCAAACGCGACGCGCTGCGCCGTGGCCTGTTGAATCAGGAGGAGGCGGACGCATGGCGGCGGGCGCTGGTGCAGGTGGTGGGCGAGCGTGCCGCACGCGGCGGAGCGGCGGTAGGCGATCAGGCAACCGTCTAGCGGCAAGAAGGAGTTTTTCCCATGACTTTCCACAGCATCCTCTTTCCAGAAACTGAAGAGAGCAGCAGAAAAGAGACAGCCGAAGCGCCTGACTGCTTCATCGACCTGAACCTTGACCAGATTGTCGATGCCATCACTGCCAGCAAGCAGGAATACGATCTCAAGCCATTTTTCTATACCCCCTTGCACGATCTCGATACCATCCTGTATCGCCATGAAATTATGCGCGACCTGGAAAATACCGCGCTGTTTGAGCATATCCAGGCGTTTGCGCAAAAGATGCGCCGCATGCGCGAGCATCTGGCACAGGCAGAGAAGCTTTACTACAAATATCAAAAGGAACGCTGGTTTCTGGACGCGGTGGGGCTGTACTGTGAGGCCGTGACCGCTCTGGCGCGTGATCTTGCTGACGTCGATCTCCAATCTCGTGGCCTGCTGGCTTTGCGCGCCTATGTGACGGACTATGCCGGTTCCGACCCTTTTACCTCGCTGATGACGCAAACAAAACAGCTACAGGCTGATCTGGCCGCCATACAGTACTGCCTGCTCATCAAAGGCAGCACGATCAGGGTGCGTAAATATGAAGCGGAAAGTGATTATAGCGTGGATATTGAGGAGACATTTGCGAAATTCAGGCAGGGGGCGGTAAAGGACTATCTGGTGAAATTTCGGAGCTGGCCGGAGATGGACCATGTGGAGGCGCAAATCCTGGAACTGGTCGCGCGTCTGTACCCCGATATCTTTTCCCATCTCGATGATTACTACATAAGTAACGCGCACTACTTGAATGCAACCATCGCCGCCTTTGACCGCGAAATCCAGTTTTACGTCGCCTATCTGGAGCATATCGCACGCTTCAAACGCGCCGGTCTGTCATTTTGCTATCCGCACGTTTCCAGTACATCGAAGGAAGTGTATGCGTATGCAGCCTTTGATCTCGCGCTGGCTCACAAACTGTTGAACGAAAAATCGCCGGTGGTCTGCAACGATTTTTCTCTGACAGGCAAGGAGCGCATTATTGTTGTCACCGGCCCCAACCAGGGCGGCAAAACCACCTTCGCCCGCACTTTCGGGCAGTTGCATTATCTGGCCAGCATCGGCTGTCCCGTGCCGGGTCGGCAAGCGCAACTCTTCCTCTTTGACCGGCTCTTTACGCACTTTGAGAAGGAAGAAGACATCAAGGATCTGCGCAGCAAACTGGAGGATGATCTGATCAGATTGCATGATATTCTTGAACATGCCACAACCGACAGCTTGATTATTCTGAACGAAATCCTCACCTCAACCACTGTCAACGATGCCCTGTTCTTGAGCAAGAAGATTATGGAAAGAATTGTCCAGCTGGACGCGCTCTCCGTCTGGGTGACATTCATCGATGAACTGAGCGCGTTCAGCGAGCAGACCGTCAGTATGGTCAGCACGGTTGTTCCTGAAAATCCGGCTCTGCGCACCTATAAAATCGTCAGGAAGCCCGCCGACGGACTGGCACACGCGATAGCCATTGCCGAAAAGTACTGCCTGACCTACCATGCTTTGAAGGAGCGATTACAGGCATGAAAGCTTTTCTCATGTATAAAGATCAGGATTTTGACCTGCAGCAGCCCTTACCGCCACAGGCTCCGGCGCTGATCCAGGACCTGGAACTCAACACGCTGTTCAACGCGATGGCGCTCGGCGATACATTTCTGTTTGAAGTGGCAAAGAAAGCCGTTCTGTGCAGTACGCAGCATGATCTGGACACCATCCACTATCGCCAGCATATCCTGAAGGATTGCCTGAAACATGCTGCTCTGGTCAGGGAGATCTATAATCTGACGGTCGAGGCCATTGACAGGGAGCGCAGGCATTTTCTGGGCCTGCTGAGCAGATATCCCGACGCCATTCTGCACCGCTCGCTTGAAGTGCTACAGATGTTTGTGAGTATCCTGAAAAAGCTCCGGCAGATCGCCGATGAACATGCAACCGAATTTGAATCCGAAGGCTTTCGCAGATTTTTCGCCATGCTGGACAAAGAACTGAGCGATGATTACTTCGCCATTGTCCAGCAGCATCTCAAGGCGCTGGAATTTCGGGAAGGCGTGTTGATCAGCGCCAGGCTGGGACGCGGCAACAAAGGCATCAATTACATCCTGCGCAAGCCGCCGGAAAGGGAACAGAACTGGCTGGAGCGCCTCTTCGCCGAACGCGCCCCCTCGTACAGCTTTACCATTCCTGATCGCGACGAAAGCGGGAGCAGGACGCTCTCAGACTTAAAAGGGCGGGGCATCAACCTCGTCGCCAACGCACTCGCGCAATCCACCGACCATATCCTCAGCTTTTTCGCCATGTTGCGCACGGAACTGGCCTTTTACATCGGCTGCTTGAACCTGTACGGACAGCTTGCTCAGCGCGGGGAGCCGTTGTGTTTTCCCCTGCCCGCGCCCCACAACGAACGCAGGCTGACATGCACCGGCTTATACGATGTCAGCCTGGCTTTAACGATGGAACAGCGCGTGGTGAGCAACGATGTGCAGGCCGATGGGAAAGACCTCATCATTATCACCGGGGCCAATAAGGGCGGCAAATCGACCTTTTTGCGCAGCATCGGGCTGGCTCAATTAATGATGCAGTGCGGCATGTTTGTCCCGGCGACCTCCTTCTGCGCCAACGTCTGCACGGGCGTCTTCACGCACTATAAACGCAGAGAAGACGTGACGATGAGAAGCGGCAAGCTGGATGAAGAACTCAGCCGGATGAGCAATATCATCGACATCATTACGCCGGATTCTCTCCTGCTGCTCAACGAATCCTTTGCCGCGACCAATGAAAGAGAGGGCGCGGAGATCGCGCGGCAAATCATCACGGCGCTGCTGGAGAAGCGCATCAAGGTCTGCTTCGTGACACATTTATACGAGTTCGCGCACAGCTTTTACAACAAACACATGGAAACCGCCCTCTTCCTGCGCGCCGACAGGCAGGCCGACGGCACGCGAACCTTCAAATTAATCGAGGGAGAGCCGCTGGAAACCAGCTATGGAGAAGATCTGTATAAGCGAATATTCTGAGCAAATTCCCTTGCTAAAGACGCTCCAAAATGCTATAGTCTATTTAATATTCTCTTAACGTTCTCTTAACATTTCCTTAATATTCTCACGTGCATATCTCTGAGGGGAGGAAGAGCAATGATCTCTATTCAAACCGCGCTGCTGCGGCTGGCGCTGGCGCTCGTGCTGGGCGCGGCAGTTGGATTGGAGCGGGAATGGAGCGAGCGGGCAGCCGGATTGCGCACGCATGCTCTGGTGGCGCTTGGCTCCTGCCTGATCATCATTGTCTCCGCCTTCGGCTTTGCCGACATTCTGGGAACGCCTGATGTGGTACTTGACCCTTCCCGCGTTGCCGCTCAGGTCGTCAGCGGTATCGGCTTTCTGGGCGCGGGCGCCATTCTGCTGCGGAAAGAGATTATTAAAGGCTTGACGACCGCCGCTGCTATCTGGGTGGTGGCCGCCATCGGGCTGGCATGTGGCGCGGGCTTACTGATTGAGGCCGCGCTGACCACCGTCTTTACCGTTGCCGTTCTCACACTGCTCAAACCCCTGAGACGGCGCCTGCATCGTTCGGCGGAAGCGTACCAGCTTAAGATCAAAGTGACGGCTGTGGAGCAGGCGCTGCTGGGCCGGGTCTACAATACCTGTCACGAGGCCGGGGCTACGATTGAAAACATCGAGGTGCAGGCGGGCAACGGGCGGGAAAAGGTGGAGATTGCATGTACGGCGCGAGAAGCTCTGCCCCTGGCAAAATCTCTGGTGGCGCTGCGCAGCGAACCAGGCATCGAAAGTGTCTCTATCAATCTGCGCAACCCCGCCAGCGCCATCGCCCCGTTTCCTCTCTTTACTGAAGAGCGGACAGCAGAGGAAATGGAGGAATAACTGTTTATCTTCTACCCGCGCAGGGTAGCGATGAGCCGTTTTGGATTGAGCAGCAGGTCAATGGCATCGACCGGGCCAGACGCGACGATAGCGGCGGCCTGCAAAGCGCCTACCGCGATTCCTTCGCCTGAGAGTACGGCAATGCCAAGGGCGGCGGTACGCAGCATGCCAATATCGTTTCGACCATTGCCAAAAGCGACGACGTGTTCGGCCCCAAGCTGCCGCACATAGCTCGCTTTCTCCTCCCCATCTCTGATGATGCGAATGGGAATAGCCAGCAGGCGCTCAAGCTCAGCGATATTGCCATGAGTCCCTGCCGTCAAAGCCTGAAGAGAGAGGAATTCGGCCAGCCGCCTGAGCCGCTCGACGACCCCTGGAAAGGGGGTTCCATCGACGGCCAGCGTTCCATTGATGTCAAATACAGCGTGTTGCAGTTCAAGAACTCCCCAATCGGGAATGTCTATCTGAATCATAGATGCTCCTTATGATGGCTATAATCTTACGTGTTTCGATGCGCGCTGTGTTGTCCTCTCAACGGGCGCTCTACCGGTGAGGCGGGCCACCAGCCGCGCCACCCAGACAGGCATTTGCGTTCGTCTGTACTCGTCGCTTTGCCTGCCGCCATAGCGTTCCAGTATGTAGGCATGGGTCAGTTCGCGAAGGAGCTGGCTATCCGTTTCACCGGCAACATGAGAAGCGTTTTGCGAGGTGACAGGATTGGCTTCGAGATAGACCAGCAGGCGTTGCTCATATTCTGTCGGTGTCTCGGCAGGCATCCTTGCCAGTTGTTCCTTCGCGGCGGCCACCGTGTGCAGCAGTTCGCGATAGCGCGCGCGCGCGGAGGTGGGGTCGAGCGGCTCAAGCATCTCCTCTTGCTCTGTTCTGCGCCGCCGCCGATTCCACCATTCGTGCCAGCGTTCACCCAGCAATGAGCGGGCATCCAGCCCCTCGCGCACTTCCTCGACTCCTTCACGATCGAAGCGCATAAACCAGCGGCGCAAGGCAGCCCTCACCAGGAGTAGCAGAGCCACGAAAGCCAGCAGCAGCAAGACCCAGCGGCCAATGGTGAAGACTTCCGGCGGGATGGGCTGCGCAGAACCCTGTTGCTGGAAGGGCGGGCGTGGCAAACCGATCTTTGGAGGCGGCTGCGTAGCCGTTCCGTGATGGGTAAGCAGGCCGATGAGCCAGGAGGCCAGGTAGTAAATCGGCGAGAGGATGAGGAAGATGATACCATAGAGAATCCAGCCGAGCAGGGTTCCCAGCGCGTTCCAGAGCGGAGCCAGCGCACTGAGGGCCAGCTCGAATGACGAGAGGGAGAAGATCGATTCGAGGACGAGGACAAGCACCGTCAGCAGCGCGCCGAAGAGGGCAAGGCCAAAGAGCCAGGAACGTGTCGGGTCGGCCTGCGAACCTGCCGGAGCGCGCCGGTTGTGGCGAATCGTTCCCAGACGGGCGAGCGAGAGCGTGACCAGCCCGCCGAGGAAGAAGACGGGCAGCGCAGAAGCGAGCGCGTCGCGCAGGGAGGGCAGCGGCGGCAAGGCAATGATGAGCAGCAGAACGGCGAGCAAGACGCCAAACCCCACTTTGAAGGAGGCGGAGAGCGAGCCATATTCGAAGCCGATCTGCACATAATACATATCCCGCCGCCACAGCCACGTCACAACTGCCACATCGACAAAAGCGGCAAAGATCGCTTCAGCATGAATCAGGGAGGGAACAAGCGGCCCCACTGTTACCGCGAGGGCCAGCAGCCAGCCGGGCAGGTGCAGGCGAGCCAGTTTCCTGTTCCCGCCTGCGCGCCGAATCCTGCTTTCTACAAACATCGCCCACCAGAGCAGGCCCAGTTCGAGTAGCGCAATCTCAGCCACGCCCAGCGGCATGTCCGCCAGCTTGTGCGTGAAAAGGAGCGTGAGGACGGCGACGATGAGCGCCAGAGGCTGCGCTTCCATGACGCTGGTAGCGATGGGAAGGGCGAAGCATTCAACCCGGTTTGATGCTCGTGGTGCTTCGACCTGCATCTTCGTCTCCTCCTTCCCCGATGGTCGCAATGAGTTCATGCCAGAGTTCCCTGCCCCCCAGGCGATGAACCGGCAAATCACAGGTATCCGTCGCAACCTCGTCGTCTGGATTGCCCGCCAGCGCGAGGTGAACCGCCGCCCCGTGCGAACGCAAGGCAAGCAGGCTGTCAACGGTTGCCTCGCTCAATGCCGCCGCCGCCCCGACCAGGACAACCGTTGTTCCCAGCGGGAGGGACAATCGCTCTCTCTCGATGAGGGCATCCATCGGCGAACCAAAGTAGGGGATGAGTCGACTGAGAGCGGTCAGGAGACGTTCGCGCTGCTTCCAGCCGCGATCAAGCGGGACACGCACCCTCAATAAGAAAGAGGGTACGGAGGCCTGGGACTGATGGAGCAACTCATCCGTCGAGAGTGGCTGCTCGCCCTCAAGAGGAGCCATCAGGCTGTTGGCGAGCAAGCCCACCATATAGCCTTTATCCAGCGCCCAGCAGGCCAGCGAGGCGGCGGCAGAGATGGTCAGTTCCTGGATGTCAGGGTCGAGGCCCAGCCAGGCCACCGGATAGCTGTTGATGTCCAGCAGAATGAGCAGGCGGTACTGGCTGCTCGGCTCGTAGATCTTGCTGCGCAGTTCACCGGCCCGCGCCGTCGCCTTCCAGTGAATGCGGCGCGGATCGTCGCCGCGCACATACTCGCGCACGCCTGCGAAGCGCAGAGGGTCTTCGAGCAGGCGGCGGGGCGTCGTGTGTTCGCCAAAGGGGTGACGAGAGGGCAGGCCGAAAGCCTCAATCGGCGCGATCAGGGGATAGACCATCACCTGTTCGCTCGCGGGAACGCTATCTTCGCG
>DATGLM010000024.1:0-27324 GCA_035294125.1 Ktedonobacteraceae bacterium
GCAGGTCTCGGCCTTGCTCTATGACAAGACGCATGAGATCAAGTATCATTCGCCCAAAAAGGTGTGGTTTCATGATCTCTGGCGCTCAGTCAAGGACGAGGACGGCAAGCCGGTGTGGGATGGGCAAGCTCCGGTCTGGCGGATCGAAATCCGTTTCAAACGACAGGCGCTGCATGAGTTCACACAAGAGGATGCCCAGGGCAACGTCATCTTTCACGGCATTGAGAACGCCTATGAGCTGATGGAACGCCTGCCGCTCCTGTGGTCGTATGCGGTGGGCCATGTTGGTGGGGGCGCGGATGGCCTGCCCGATGGCTGGCTACGCTACGTGGTGCCAACGGAGGATAGCAACCGCTCGCGCTGGCCGGTGCATCCTGACTGGCAGGTGATCCAGACGGCGTTTCAGCCGGTGAACGAGCCAGCGAAAGAAGAGGCTCCGGGAGTGACTGAAGCAAGAGAAGCAGATGGCCTGGCAATGGTTGCACGGCGGGTGGTTCCTGTGTCGCTGCGTCCGGTGGTGCGCAAGCGGCATTATCAGGTCAACATGAGGCAGATGGTGGCGCAGGTGGCAGGCTGTGTGCTGACGACGGAGGCATGGCGCCCCTTCGCGGATGGGAAGATACCCGATGAGGTCGAGGACGCTGATCTGTCGGTCACGTTCCATTTTCTCTTCGAGCGGGTACTGGACTACCTGCAAGAGAAGCAGGAACGCAAGCCGAACTGGAGTTGTGCGAAAGCTATTGAGCGCAAGCGGGTGGTCTATCAGTTAGAGCAGGCTGCTGTAGCCTGAGAAGGGACTGCATTATGAGACTTGACGAGGTGGTTAAGCATTTTCTTAAAGATGCTCAGGTGAAGAACCGCACGGGCAATACGCTCACCATTTACCGATATAGCCTTAATGTTTTGCTGCGGCTTCTCAGGGATAACTGCGGCATTACTGAACTTGAGTGCGTGACTGTTCTACATCTTCGGGAGTGCGTGCAGTTGCTCTCTACACCTGCGGCGTTTGATGACGACCGTGAGGGTAGACCTGCTTACCGACGTGGGCGTCGGCCTGTGAGTGGCAAACTATCGGTTTCCTCTATCCGTTCTCATGTGCGTATCTGGAAGGCGTTTTTCCGTTGGTGCTTTCAGGAAGAGTTGATGGAGAAGAATGTTGTTGCTCGTCTCTCTATGCCTAAGCCTGAGAAGCGTGTTATTCAAGCTTTCACCGAAGAGCATATACGGAAGATACTGTCTTCGATAGATACCTCTACAGAGTTAGGTTTTCGTGATTATGTGATCGTGGTGTTGTTGCTGGATACTGGCATGCGTCTTTCTGAGGTTTGTAGCCTGACAGTTGACAGTGTACACGACGACTATGTGAAGGTGTTTGGCAAGGGGCGCAAGGAACGTGAGATCGGGATACATCCAGAGGTGAGCAAGCTGATCTGGAAATATATCCACAAGTACCGACATCCACTTGATCTGAATGAAAAGGCTCTGTTTTTGGCTGGCAGTAGTGACAGGGGAAAACCGTTGCAGGTGGGTGGCGTCAAGCAGGCAATTGAGCGCATAAAGGAAGTTACTGGTATAGAGGATGTGCGGTTCTCGGCTCATACGTTTCGTCACACTTTCGCAAAAATGTACCTGGAAAACGGTGGTGAGCTATTCAAGCTCTCGCGTGAATTGGGACATAGCGATATCGATGTGACGAAAGTATACCTTGAGGACTTTGGAAGTACAGAGGCGCGTAGAGATCACACAACGTTTTCTCCGCTTTCACGTGTTCAGTTGAAAAAAGCAAAAGGACGTAAGCGCAGTAGAGAACAGAATGGGTGACAGGTGACAAAATGGCGATGTTATAGAGGTTCAAAGGCCCTTTTTGACTTCTATAACATCGCTAAAATTGGCCCAAATTTACCGCTAAGAGCGAGAAAAAAGCTTAGCGGTTGTTTGCGTTGCTGTGGCTTACCCGTTTTTCTTATTGGATATTGCCTAGATTGGATTTTCTAGCATATACTGTGCCGGGTATGATATAATATCTGAGTCAGGAAGTCGGAATTGATTTCTCTCTCGAAAAAAGCCTTGCTGGCCCGTTAAGGGCAGGTTATGTCAATAGAGACAGGACACATTGCTCTCCTGTTGAGAGGTTAAGGAATATGGCGGAACAAATTACTGCCGATATGGTTATTCATGATGTGGTGACCAAACACCCGGAGACGGTCAAGGTCTTTCATGGTCATGGTCTCCCCTGCACCGCGTGCGCTGTCGGCTCGCGTGAGAGTATTGCTGGCGGTGCGCGCACCCATCGTTTCTCTGCTGAGAAGACGGATTTGTTGCTCAAAGATTTGAATGCGGCCATTCACGGCGAGCCGACTTCGGTAGCTCCAAAGAAGGCACCGGTTGGGCGTGGTGTTCCGCTGACGATGGTACCGGGCGGAGCGGATCGCAAAGTGAAGCAGGTTATTGCCGTTATGAGCGGCAAGGGCGGTGTTGGCAAGTCGTTGGTGACGGGCTTGCTGGCCGTCTCGCTGCGAAGACAGGGCCTGAACGTGGGCATCCTCGATGGGGACATTACCGGCCCCAGCATTGCGCGCATGTTCGGCACGAAGGGCCAGCCGACGAAAGCTGCCAACGGGGGCATTACCCCGCTGACGAGCGCAGGCGGCATCAAAGTCATGTCGATGAACATGTTCCTGGAGCAGGAAAGCGACCCGGTAATCTGGCGCGGCCCGATGATTTCCAGCGCGATCAAACAGTTCTACAGCGATGTCGACTGGGGCAATCTGGATTACCTGCTGGTTGACCTGCCCCCTGGCACCTCTGACGCGCCGATGACCGTCTTACAGTCACTGCCGGTCGATGGTGTAATCATCGTCTCCTCGCCCCAGATGCTGGCGACGATGGTAGTGAAGAAGTGCATCAACATGGTGCGGCAGCTCAAAGGCATCATCGTTGGTGTGGTCGAGAATATGGCGTACTTTGAGACGCCCAACGGCGAGCGCTATGAGATCTTCGGCCCCAGCAATGGCCCCGAACTGGTGGACATGACCGGCGCGCCCCTGCTGGCCCAACTGCCTATCGACCCCGTCCTGACCTCGCTCTGCGATGCCGGACGTGTCGAAGAATACGAGTCCGAAGCCTACGATTTGCTGGCGCAGCACTTCGTGAATACCCTCAAGATCAAGCGGTAGACAAAGCAAACAAGATCATCAAACAAGCAGGCCAGCGGCGAAAGCTTTCGCCGCTGGCCTGCTTGTTTGATGATCTTGTTTTCACGATTGGCGTCGATACAGGCCGACAAGCAGGGTTGAGCCGAGCACGTGGCCTTCTATTGCCTGCATCAAGCTGCTATAGGGCAGCCCTTCGTAGGGGATGCGCTCGATGTCGAGGGCGTAGAGCGTGAAGATGTAGTGGTGCGTCTGCCCCGGCGGTGGGCAGGGACCGGTGTAGCCTCGCGTATTCGCGCTGGTTGTGCCTTCCGTATAGGGCGTGTTGCCCTGTAAGCTATGTACGGAAGCGGGGATATTGTAGACAAGCCAGTGATGAAAGCCTCCCCGCACAGGCGCATCCGGGTCAACTACTGTCAGCGCGAAGCTGCGCGTGTTGGCCGGAGGGTTGCTCCAGTTGAGGGTGGGAGCCTGATTTTCACCGTGACAATTGTGGCTGTTGCCTGCCAGCTTTTCCGACATCATTCCATTGTTCTGAAAGTCTGGACTGGAAAGGGTAAAGGTCCGCGTTTGACCCAATGTTTCAGCCCTCCGCTGCATGCGTTTTTCCTCCTCTCGCATGATTCATCCCTTCAAAAAAACTCGGTACGTGACCATGTATTACACGAGAGGAATTTTTGTATGGTGACTATGCAGTTCTGGCAAAGGAGCCGAGGACTTTGCAGAATGTTGTATGTCCGGCAAGGTCGGCGAGGGCGCTGCGCACGTGTGGATCATCGCGGTGGCCTTCAAAGTCGAGGTAGAAGACGTATTCCCAGATGCGCTGGCGCGAGGGACGCGATTCAAGTTTGAGCAGGTTGATGTTGCGCGCCGCCAGCACGCCCAGGCATTTGTAGAGCGAGCCGGGCTGGTGTGATGTCGCCATGACGAGCATCGTTTTGGCCGGGCCTTCGCGGCGCGGCGCTGGCTCGCGACCCAGGGCGATAAAGCGGGTGTAGTTATCCTGGATGGTCTGGATGCCAGAGGCCAGGATGTCCAGTTCATACAGTTCAGCCGCTCCCTTCCCGGCAACAGCGGCGACACCCATCAACTGCTCGTCGCGAATCATCTTCGCGCTCCCCGCTGTATCGTAGGTGGCGACGACCTCGACGCCGAGTTCGCGCAGGTAGACATCGCACTGCGCCAGCGCTTGCGGGTGCGAGATGACCCGCTTGATATCGCTCAACTGCTGACCCGGCAGGCAGAGCAGATAGTGGTTGACAGGATGGCTGATCTCGCCGATCACGAAAAGGTCATGCTGGCGCAGCAGGTCGTAGACATCGTTGATGCTGCCTGCCTGCGAGTTTTCGACGGGGACAAGGCCATAACTGGCCTCGGCGGCCGCCACGGCGCGAAAGACATCGCTGAAGCTGCGATACGGCAGCGGCTCCGCTTGCGGGCCAATGTGCTGGCCGAAATAGGCGCGTACCGCCTCGTCACCAAAGGCCCCACGCTCTCCCTGGAAGGCGACTCTTACCGCCTGCGCCTTCTCATCCTGGCTGCTGCTCTGCTGCTCTGTTGATGCCATCATGATTCTCTCTCCTCCACAATTCGTTGTGTCGATTGTGCCAGCTTCGGCCCGCCTTGTCAAGATGCCAGAGTAATGGATGTCTTTTGAACAAAAGATCGAGTATAATAGATAGCAGTCAGACAGAAAATACCGGAAGATGAAGGCAGGTGTACAAATGACAGGATTTGTCTCACTATTTCGCGGCATCAATGTTGGGGGGCAGAGAATGGTAAAGATGGATGAGCTTAAGGCTCTGCATGAAACGTTGGGATTGCGGGATGTCGTCACCTATATCCAGAGCGGGAATGTCGTTTTTAGAAGCGATGAGACGGACTCGGCCCGGCTGGCACAGCGTATCGAGGATGCATTCGCCGGGAGATTTGGCTTTCGTTCAGACGTCATTCTACGTTCTGAAGCCGGGCTACAGGAGGCCATCGCTAACAACCCGTTTCAGCACCAGCCAGAAAAGGAGGGAAAGTGGGTGCTTATTCTTTTTCTGGCCTCGCGCCTGGAACCGGCTGCACTGCAGAACCTCCACGGGGCATATACCGGTCCAGAAGAGAGCCACCTGTTCGGGCAGGAACTCTACATTTATTATCCCAGCGGTATGGGGCGCTCAAAACTCACGCTTCCCCTCATCGAGAAAAAGCTGAAAACGACCGGCACTGGTAGAAACTGGAATACCGTTCTGCAATTGCAAAAACTGCTCCAGCGCTGAGTCTTCTCAACCAGCAATCACAGAGCTATGAAGACAACAAAAGGCCCTCTACACTGACAAATATCAGCAGAGAGGGCTTTTTTGCTTTTGTCTCAGCTACTATGCGTTGTAATGAGACTTGTGGTAGTAGACCATGCCCTTGCCCAGCACCTTTACCGGCTGAAGATCCTTGAGCATGATAGCCTCACCGCACTTCGCGCAGATACGCCCGGTTAGATGGTTAACCTCTTCGCGGTTCGCCAGCGAGGCACGGGCCGTCTTTGAAAGTTCACCCTTCTTCGGCATGTAATGATACTCCCTTCGCCAATCTTCTATCTCAGAAGCAGATCATTCACTTATGGCGCTCGCCGTTCTGACGAACAAACAAGCCCACGTACATCAGCTATTAGTATACCATAGCCACTCCGGCCTGTCCAATATGGAATAGCCTCATAATGTATATCATCCGAATATACTAACACGGGCTAGCAGGGCAATATTCCCCTTGTGGCTGTCAAGCCCATCTGCTATACTGCCATTGGAAAGAAAGCGGCCTGTGTTCAGCACGCGGTCGCTGCCCTATTTTTCAGATTTTCACGAAGGAGCAGTATTATGGCAGAAGAAACAAAACCCACCATCATGGCAGAGAAAGATGGCCCATACTACATCCAGAACGCGAAGGGGCTGATCCTGCTGGACAGCGATGGTAACCCCTTTGAGATTACCGAGGACGAGATCACACTGTGTCGCTGCGGGCAATCGCGCAATAAGCCATTCTGCGACGATAGCCATCTGCGCACGCATTTCCAGTCCGAGGTGAAAGCGCCGCAGCCGCCCGCGTAGGGATGTTATGTACCACCATCTTGCTTTTTCCGGGAATTAAACAGGGAGTCCAGACATCTGGACTCCCTTAATGATACACATAAGAAAATACACGCTACAAAGCTGCGCTACTGGAAGCACTACCAGACGTACCTACAAGGGACGCACTACTAGCAAAAACTCCATGTACCAGCTACAATAGACAGTGGCTGGAGAGGCGTCACCTGTCCTCCTCATTTAATATAACGAGCTGAACAGGGGGATGTAACGAGAATGGGGTAGCTCTCACAGCGCAAAGCTGTGAAAAGGTGGCAGTGGACAGAAATAGTTCATCTTCAGCCCTGCTAACAGCGAAGTTGGCATTCATTTGAGTGAGAAATCACAAAGGAAGTGGAGGAAATAGTGCTATGGATGTACGCATACTGACAGAGAAAGATGCCGAGGCGTTCTGGAAGATTCGCCTGCGCGCATTGCAGGAGGACCCGGAGTCGTTTGGCACAACTTACGAGGAGATTCTTGAACGTGGCATCGAGGGAAGCACACCGGGGCTGGGCAGGCGCGAGGGCGCGCCCGAAGCCGTGACCTTTGGCGCATTCGATGAGAAGGGGCAGATTGTGGGCATCGCCAGCTTCCGGCGCGAGGAGGGAGCCAAGCGGCGGCACAAGAGCGTTATCTGGGGTATGTATGTACCAAAAGAGCTGCGCGGGCAAGGCATCGGCAAGGCGTTGTTAGAGGCAGCCATCGACTATGCGAAGGGGCTGCCCGGGCTGGAGCGCATCAACCTCGCCGTCGTGCTGACCAGCAAGGAGGCACGTCTGCTCTTTGTCGCCCGTGGCTTCGAGACCTACGGCCTGGAACGCCAGGCGCTCAAGCTGCACGACCGCTATTTCGACCAGGAACTCATGACTCTCCCTCTGAAGAAGGGATGATTCTCACGGATAATCAACCCTGGCCTGTCATTCTGAGCGAAGGCTCAGAATGACAGGCCAGGGTCGGCTTTTTATGACATCCTATCGCACGATCACCGTTACATTCATTCCATAAAGAAGCTGCTGTTATGGCGGGATCAGCCCCTGGATTTGCCCTCGATCGCTGTTTCACTTGACGACGGGCCGTTTCTGCTTGTGCAAGGCATGTATGACCGCTTGATTGAGATTGAGCGTGGACTGCACCAGTGTGGGCGACGTCAGCGCCATCCACTGTTTGAGCGAGACATCGGCGTAGCGATCGCTTTTGAACATTTCCAGAAAGCGCAGCGTCGTGCTGCCCGTATTTTCGATGTAGTGACCCATGGCAAAGGGGACATAGCCTATTCGCCTACATCATCTACAAAGTTGCGCCCATTCTGGTCAACGGCGGTGATACGTGCGCGCCCGTCGAGCATGAAGGACCATTCGGCCTGCTTGTGCCAGTGCCGCTCTCGCACGCCTCCAGGGGTCAGACGCATGTTTACACCCGCCAGCGTGGTCGCTATTGGCAGCTCGCGAACCGTTACCTCCCGCGCCCAACCCCCTTTCTCAAGCCGCATATGCGCGTTGGAAAACGAGAATTTCAGATTGGGGATCGTGCCGTGGTCGGTCGGTGGTGGCGTCAGGATATCCGGGTTCTGGCGATCAAGCAGCACGTTACGAAGGTCAGGATCAGTAGCTCCGGCGCCATCTCTTATCGGCTGCGGCACCTGCCTGGCCCCTGTCGCACTACCTTGAGATGTATTTTCCATGATGTTCTCCTTTTGCGAACCTGCACAGATTGCTATCTCGCTTGTACGCTGCTCTTCTGTCTGATCGATGGCTACCTGTTCCAGTCAAGGACGACTTTGATATAGCCATCGCTACGCTGATCAAATTTTATGAAGGCATCGGGTACCTGTGAAAGGGGCGAGTGATGGGAAACAACCAGGCTCACCTCCTCTGCTGGTACAAGGATGATACGTTCATTGACAACAATTCAGTGACTGACAGCAGAGCGAGCAGTGAAACAGGAAGGTTCCTTCTAAATTGAGATGGTGTTTGCTATGCATTTCTGTCCGGCAAAACATCCATTGCTTCTATAACCGCTCTTATTAAAAGAAATACAGAGGCGAGAGAGCTTTTTTGTATACCTCCAAAAGTACCTCTATTGAGACTTGTCGATTAGCCTTTTTATAAGGTATGCTTGTAGTACCACATAATTGGCGGGGAAAGAGCAAGATGAGAGTTGGAAGGAGGTGTAACCGTGGAGTACGTGAGCAACGATTTGCAGGGAAGCATTGAGATGGCTTTGCCTGCGACCCCTGTACCAGATGTAGACATCACCACACGGCCCGTTGGCGAGCTATGGCTGGAAGTTGGCAAGATGTACTTCGAGGAACACGCCTACAAGGAGGCACTGGCCGCTTTTAACCGGGCTTTACAAGCTGACCCCCACTCTCCCCAGATCCGCGTGCATATTGGCGATACGCTCTTCCAGCTCGCGTTGTACGAAGAGGCGCTGGCCGCATTTGAGCAGGCACTGCAATACAGTACCGACACCACCTGCACGCTTTATGCTTGCAATTGTAAGGGCAACGTGCTCTACAGGCTTGGCCGCTACGAAGAGGCCCGTGTTGCTTATCACAGGGCCATTGAACTCGACCCCAATGAGGCTATTTTCTACTACAATCTGGGCCTTGTCCTCACCTGCCTGAACCGGCAGCAGGAGGCCATCGCCGCCTTCGAGCGGGCGCTGGGCCTTGACTCCAGCGATCCATACACCTATAACAGCCTGGGCAATAGCCTCTATCGCCTGCATCGACACGAGCAGGCCATCGCCGCCTACGAACGAGCGGCAGTGCTTGACCCCAACGAGGCCATTTTTCACTACAATACGGCAAAAATTCTGGCTCTGCTCAACCGGAACGAAGAGGCACTTGTCGCTTACAGGCGGGCCATTGAACTCGAACCTGGCGATGGACAGGCATACAATGGCATGGGGGATGTTCTCTTTGCCATGCAGTGTTACGAGGAGGCGCTTATCGTCTACCGGCAATCGTTCCACCTTACTCCCGGAGACGCTGCCATTTGCTACAAACTGGGGCTGGTTCTCGTCCGTCTCAACCGTCGCATGGAGGCGCTGGCGGCTTTCGCGCATGTGACCCGACTGGCGCCGGACTACGCGCCCGCGTACACGCAACTGGGACACGCCCTGTACAATCTTGAATATTATTACGAAGCCCTCACCGCCTTCAGGCGCGCCATCCAGCTCGATCCTTACGATGCCTGGGCGCATTATGGGATAGGCAATATTCTGCGCGATATTGGCTGCGAGAAGGACGCTTTTTTCTCCTACACCCGTGCCGCGAGGCTCGACCCCCTGTGCAAACCGGCCCGCCTCTGGCGCACCCAGATGCGCCTCTACCTGACAACCGGCAAGGACTGGCGTCGCGTTGCGATGCAGCAAACGATGTGATATATCTTCAGTAAGTTTTCAACAGAGGCTACTGGAGGAAATGTGAATAATACAGATTTTCGTAGTCGCTATGGTCCGTGGGCGGTTGTGGCTGGTGCGTCCGCCGGGCTGGGAGCAGAGTACGCGACACAACTGGCGGTCAGAGGACTCAATCTCGTCCTGATAGCGCGGCGCAAGGAGATGCTGGACGAACTCGGCGCGCAACTGGCAGAAGAATACAGCGTCGAGGTGCGCACACTGGAACTTGATCTGGCAAGCGAGGAGAGCGGCCCACGGGTCGCAGAATTCACCGGCGACATCGAGGTTGGCTTGCTGGTCTACAACGCCGCCGTTTCGATCATCGGCCCTTTTTTCGAGACGCCCCTGCAAAAGCACCTGGACGAAATCGATGTCAACGTCCGTGGCGTTCTGACGCTGACCTACCTGCTCGGCAGGCGCATGCTTGAGCGCAAACGCGGCGGCATGCTGCTGATGTCCTCGCTCAGTTCCCTGCAAGGCTCCGCGCTCATCGCCAACTACACGGCCACGAAGGCTTATGACCGGCTGCTGGCAGAGGGATTGTGGGAAGAGCTGCGCACACAGGGCATCGACGTGCTGGTCTGCATCGCAAGCTCTATCAGCACGCCCGGCTATCTCGCCAGCCAGCCCGAAGCGGGTCCGGTCTCGGCCATGACCCCCCGTGCCGTTGCGACTGAGGCGCTGGCGGCGCTGGGCAAGCAGCCCACCGTCATTCCGGGCCGCGGCAATCGCATGGCAAGCGTGGTCATGCAGCGCCTGCTACCCCACAAAATGGCGATCCAGATCATGGGTCGGGTCATACGCGGCATGTATCAAAAAGCCTGATAGGCGCAGCGGAAAGGAACAAGACAGAAGATGGAATATGGCATCATAGCTCCGCATGGATGGCGACTGGACCTGAGAAACTTTACCGACCCGGTTGAGGCGTATGAGGCGATGACACGGGCTGCGCAGGATGCCGAGGCGCTGGGCTATAACTCGATCTGGCTCTACGATCACCTGCACACCTTCCCTATCGTCACCCAGGATATGTTCTTTGAGTGCTGGATGACAACAGCGGGGCTGGCCCGCGACACGAAGCGACTGCGCATCGGACAGACCGTCACCTGCAACAGCTATCGCAACCCGGCTCTACTGGCGAAGATGGCGAGCACCGTGGACGTGATGAGCCATGGGCGGCTCATCCTGGGCATCGGCGCGGGCTGGTACCAGGAAGAATACTTAGCTTACGGTTATCCCTATCCGAGTGCAAAAGAGAGATTGCAGCGGCTGGGCGAGGCTGTGCAGCTTATCCTGGCGATGTGGACACAGGAGCAAGCCACCGTTGGCGGCAGATATTATCATATTGAGGGGGCTATCAACCAGCCGAAGGGCGTACAGAAGCCGCATATCCCCCTGCTTATCGGCGGCGGGGGCGAGAAGATGACGCTGCGGCTGGTCGCGCAATATGCCGATGCCTGCAACGTCGGTGGCGGCGATGTCTCGACCATCAAGCACAAGCTGGACGTGCTCAGGCAGCACTGCCAGGAGATCGGGCGCGACTACAACAGCATCTGGCGCACCACCCTCATCGACTATTGCTCCATCGCCGACACGCAAGAGGAGGCCCTGGCAAAATTCACGCCGGAGGAACGCGCCGATGAGGGTATCATGAGCGGCGCGCTCATCGGCACGCCGGACACGATTCGCCCACGCCTGGCCGCGCTGGAAGAGGCCGGTATCCAGGAAGTGATCCTCCGCTTCGTCGACGCCCCCACACTGGACTGTCTGCGCCTGTTCGCTCAGTCATTTGTGGCAAAATCACAATAGCCTACTCCCACCACAGGCCCATCCGAGCCGTCGTACCTCCATCGACGTAGAGTATCTGCCCGGTGATAAATTCGGCGGCATCGGAGGCCAGGAAGCAGGCGGCAGGTCCGATATCATCCGGCAGACCAACACGCCCCCACGGTACCAGTGTATTGCCAAACTCGCGTGTGTAGCCGGGCATATCGAAATAGCGCGCCACCTCGATGACACCGGGGCCAATAGCGTTCACCCGTACATGCTGCGGAGCCAGTTCAATCGCCAGTTCGCGAGTGAAAGCGATAATCGCGCCTTTCGTGGCGGCATAGGCGGCGTGGCGCGGAAAACCCGCGTAACCATGCACCGAGGTAATGTTGATGATGCTGCTTCCCGCCCGCTGTGTGAGATAGGGCAGGGCATATTGCGCGCAGAAAAAAAAGCCTTTTATGTTCAGGTCAAACACCTCGTCATAGATAGCCTCGCTGGTCTCGGCAAAGTTCAAGGCTCGCGTCACCCCTGCGTTGTTGACCAGAATATCGAGGCCACCCATAGCCCGCGCAGCTTCCTCCACCACCTGCCTGCACGCCTCCACGGTGCGCAGGTCTCTGCCCAGCGTAACCGCCTGCCCACCCGCCTCCTGAATCTCCGCCGCCGTGTCCCGCGCGCCCTCTTCGCTATGCGCGTAGTGGATGGCAACCGCCGCTCCCTGCCGCGCCAGTTCCAGCGCAATGGCCCGTCCGATACCCGCTCCCGCCCCCGTCACCAGCGCCTTGCGCCGGGCAAGAGGCTGTGCCAAACGTTCTCCTTGCATAAAAATGTATTCCTCTCTAGCGGCTACCCGGTTGATATCGACACAAATACCCATCCGACACATCATTTTCTCACATTGTTGTCTTGCTGCTTCCTCGCAGGCGGGTTACAGCGATTGTAGCGGCTTGTGGTAAACCATGTCAATGAGCAAAATCCTGACATCCCCTCAGAAAGCGGGGTGCAGGGGCACAGTCCCTGCCGGGGAGTGAGGTGTCCCCACCTCCTCTCCCTCTCCTCCTCACAGACCACAGGCCTGACAGAAGAATTATGAGGGGATGTCAAGCAAAATCTTGTTGCCATATGCTGCCCACGTGGTATATAGTGCTGATAGAGAGAAGTCAGAATGTGTAAAACAACGGTGATGCACAAAAGGAGCGAGGAGAGATGGCTTACGAACTGATTTTGCTGGAATTTGAGGGCGAGTTTGCCACGATTACCATGAACAACCCGAAGCGGCGCAATGCGCTCTCGCTCAAGCACATGCTTGAGCTGACCGACGCTTTCCGTAAGGTGGGCGATAGCTCTGTGCGCGGGGTGACGCTGGCGGCTAACGGTCCGGTCTTTTCGGCGGGCCACGATTTTGCCGACATGGTGGGGCAGGACCTCATTGCCGTGCGCAAACTGCTGCGCGTCTGCACCACATTGATGGAGACGATTCAGGAGATTCCCCAGCCAGTGCTGGCTCGCGTGCAGGGGCTGGCCACTGCGGCAGGCTGCCAGCTTGTCGCGACGTGTGATCTGGCCGTAGCTTCCAGCGAGGCAGGTTTTGCCACGCCGGGCGGCAAGGGAGGCTGGTTCTGCACCACTCCGATGGTCGCGGTCAGCCGCAGTATCGGGCGCAAGCGGGCGCTGGAGATGCTGCTAACAGGCGACGTCATTGACGCGCAGACAGCGGCGGATTGGGGGCTGGTCAACCGCGTCGTTCCCGCTGAGCGGCTCGTAGAAGAGTCACAGAGATTGCTCACGGCAGCGACGCGAGGCAGCTTCTTCTCCAAAGGCATCGGCAAGCAGGCGTTCTACGCGCAGATTGGTCTCGCGCAGCCGCAAGCCTATGACTACGCGATAGAGGTCATGGCCGCTGCCTCGCAGATTCCCGATGCCCAGGAAGGCATGCAAGCGTTCTTAGAGAAGCGCCATCCCCATTTCCAGCAACCGTCCTGAATATTATACGCCCTGTTGCGCGGCATTCTGGCGCTGCTTTACGTCCTCGATGGTGCCTGCCATGTAGAAGAATTGCTCCGGCACAAGGTCGTATTTGCCCTCCAGGATTTCTTTGACGCCGCGCACTGTCTCTTTGAGGGGGACGTATCTGCCCTCGACGCCTGTAAAGGGCTGCGCGGCGTACATGGGCTGCGTCAGGAAGCGTTGCAATTTACGCGCACGCGCGACGGTGATCTTGTCCTCTTCGGAGAGTTCTTCGACGCCGAGCAGGGTAATAATGTCTTGCAGGTCTCTGTAGCGTTGCAAGACGCGCTGCAAGTCCCTGGCGACGCTATAGTGCTCCTCGCCCACGACTGCCGCGCCCAGAATGCGACTGGTCGAGGCCAGCGGGTCGATGGCGGGGAACAGCGCCTGCTCAAAGAGCGAGCGTTCCAGCGCGATGGTCGAGTCGAGGTGGGCGAAGGTGGTGGCCGGGGCCGGGTCGGTGTAATCGTCGGCGGGGACAAAGACGGCTTGCAGCGAGGTGATGGAGCCGCGACGGGTCGAGGTGATGCGTTCCTGCAACTCGCCCATCTCTTCAGCCAGATTGGGCTGGTAGCCCACTGCCGAGGGCAGGCGGCCCAGCAGGGCCGAGACTTCCGCGCCCGCCTGCGTGAAGCGGAAGATGTTGTCGATGAAGAGCAGCACATCCTTGCCTTCTTCGTCGCGAAAGTATTCGGCCATCGTCAGGGCGGTCAGTGCCGTGCGCAGGCGCGAGCCGGGTGGCTCGTTCATCTGCCCGAAGACCATCACGACACGATCGATGATGCCACGGTCGATCACTTCATGGTACATATCGTTGCCCTCGCGGGTGCGCTCGCCGACGCCCGCGAAGACGCTGTAGCCGCCATGGTTCAGCGCGATATTGTGGATCAATTCCTGAATGATGATCGTTTTGCCGACGCCCGCACCGCCAAAAGCTCCCACCTTGCCGCCTTTCATAAAAGGGCAGATCAGGTCGATTACCTTGATGCCGGTCTCCAGAATTTGCATGCTCGTCGGCTGCTCTTCCAGGTCTGGCGCGGGTCGGTGAATGGGATGGGTAGGGGCATCAGTCACCGGGCCTTGGTTGTCAATTGTCTCCCCAAGCACGTTGAAGATGCGCCCCAGCGTTTTGGGACCAACCGGCACGGAGATGGGCCGGCCCAGACTGACCACTTCCAGGCCGCGCTTGAGACCATCGGTCGCCCCCATCGCCACGCAGCGTACCCAGTTGTTGCCCAGAATCTGCTCCACCTCCAGCGCCAGTTCCTCCCGCCCATCCGAGGCTCGCAGCAACAACTCATCATAAATTTCGGGTAGCTGTCCCGACGCGAACTCGATATCTACCACCGCTCCCATCACCTGCACAATCTTCCCTTTCACCTCTGTTGAAACAACCATGTTTTCCCTCCTGCGTCTATAATATTGCCAACATTTCCCGTTACACTCGGAACTGTACAGCAGGAAGGCGTTCTGCACCTGACCGGAATTACGTAATCTGCATGCGATGGGCAAAGTGGAGAACATGAGGAGGGTAGGTAAAATAACGTAGCGACTGGTCTGAAAAAGATCCTCTCGTATGTCATTCTAAGCAATAATGGCTCTCGGCATACTGAGAAGCGAAAGACGTTTCCGTTCAATTTAGAAGGATTTTCTGTTATGCGTCCTTTTTCAGAGGAAGCTATTGAGAGGCCACAGCTTACAGTTGAGGCGGCGCGGATTTTGCGCGAGAAGGCGGATGTGGTAGCGCGTGCAACCACCAGCGCCCAATACGACGAAGTCGTTGTCGCGGTGATACGTGATGATTTGAGCTTTGGAGGCGTCTGGATACTTGCCCGCCAACATCTCGCCCTTCAGATAGATGCGGTGGAGGACGAAGGCGGCTGGTCGCTCACCTTCTCACCCAACACTCCGGCAGCTCGCATTGAGCAACGTTGCGACGAGCTTGCAAGCATTGCGCAAAGGCGAGGTGAGATCATGCGACGCTGGCTGGAGCGGCACACAATGTGATTATGAAGAGACAATATATAAATGGAGGTATCTGTTATGTCTGCTGAACAAGTAGTGAGCGATTCACTCGACTCACTTGCTCGTAGGCGGGGAGACTATGGTTTTGATGCCCCTTATGTGCCGATTATACTGGCCGCTATCGGTTTGATATTCGCAGCCATCGGTATCCTTACGCTTCTCACAGGGGACGTTGTTGCCGCCGTCGTCTTCCTGCTTTATGCTGTTCTTATGCTGTTGATCAGCGCCTGCTATGTATACACGACAAGGGTCGGCAAATTTCAGGTGTGGGCCATGATTCTGTCTCAGCTTGGATTGCGCGGGGATGAGCAGGTGCTCGATATGGGTTGCGGACGCGGTGCGGTTTTGCTCATGGTGGCGCAGTTGCTACCGCAAGGGAAGGCAGTGGGAGTTGACCTCTGGCGGTCCGTCGATCAATCTGGCAACGCTCTTGCCATAACGGAACAGAATGCCGAACGTGAAGGGGTTGCCGACCGCGTCGAGCTCCATACTGGCGATATACGTAAGTTGCCCTTTGCCGATAACTCTTTTGATCTCGTCCTTTCCAGCCTGGCGATCCACAACATTCATGAAAAGGCGGGGCGCGACGCGGCCATTGACGAGGCGATACGAGTGGTGAAGCCTGGAGGACGCATTGTCATCGCGGATATCAACCGGGCAAAGCAGTACGAGCAACGCCTGCGAGAAAGGGGCATGCTTGATGTCACGCTGCGCGGCCTCGGCTGGCGTTTCTGGTACGGTGGACCCTGGGTAGCGACCAGACTCGTCACTGCCCGCAAGCCCTAACCCTCATCAACAAGGCCGTGTTCAAAGGCGAAGCGCGTGGCGGCGCTGCGTGAGGAGACGCCGATTTTAGCGTAGATGGAACGCAGGTGCGTATTGACGGTACGCGGGCTGAGGACAAGCTGCTCGGCGATACGCGCATCGGGCAGGCCCTGTGCGACGAGACGCAGCACATCGACTTCACGAACGGTCAGACCGGCGGGATAGATAGGATGCTGTCTGGTCGGGGCGTTCTGCTCGGCCACGGAGATGCGCGCCACCATACTCAAAGCGAGTTTCAGCGTCATAGTGCGCCCGTAGGCCCAGCTTTCGTTGAAGGCGTTTTCGCCGAGTGCGCTGCGCAGCACAGCGACCTCGTGCTCGTGCCTGGCGAGGAAGGTTGGTGGCAGGGGAATTTGCATCCAGTCGCGCAGGCCCTCGACGGTGCCGAGAAACTGCGCAGCACGTTCGGGCAGGCCGATCTGGCGACAAAGCCAGGCAAACGTTTCGAGCGTGGAAAGCAGCCCCAGGCGATCACCGACCTCCGAGGCAAGCTGCAGGCTTTGCTTGAGCAAGATGCAGGCCTGCGCGTACTCCTGCCGCTCTCGCGCTATATCGCCCAGCCCAAAGAGCGCGCCAGACATGCTCACACGGTCATTGCTCTGGCGCGTGAGCGTGAGGCACTGCTCGTAGTAAGCGGTGGCCGCGTCGTAGTTGCCCTGATAGCGTTCTAGATCGCCCAGACCAAGCAGAAGCTGTGTGATGCCCGGCATATGCCCGATCTCCCGAACCAGCCGCAAGCTCTCTTTGAGCGAGCGCGCTGCCTGCCGCATGTCGTTCTCGTAGATGGCAATCTGCCCCAACCCGATCAGCGCCACGGCCCGTATCTGCCGATTGCCCAGCATCGCGGTCAGCGCGAGGCATTCTTCAAAGCGCGCCCGTGCCGCCTGGTAGTGGCCCTGCAAGCGCAGGACATCCCCGATTCCGGTCAGGCAGATGCTCTGGCTCCAGCGGTCGCCGCTCTCGCGAAAGAGCGCCAGGGCGCGTATGTAGAGGAAATGGGCTGTCTTGAGCTTGCCCTGCAAACGCATAATGTTGCCGAGATGCACCTGCACGCTGGCCTGCCCGTTCAGATCGCCAACATCGCGCAACAGCATCAGGCTGATGTGGAAGCGTGTGCGGGCGCGCTCGAAATTGCACAACTTGCTCTCGATCTGCCCGTGAATGCTATGCAGCGTCCCCCGCGCCCAGCGATCATCCGACTCCTTGAGGATGATCGAGCCTGCCTCAGCGAAGTTACGCGCCGCCTCATCATTGCCGAGATAGAGTTCCAGCATTGCCAACGCGCCGCAAGCAAGCGCCTGCGTGCGCCGCTCGCCAACCTGTGCAGCCAGTTTGCGGCTCTCCTCCTGCCTGGAACGCGCCAGCGCAAGGTCGTTGCGCATATGCGCCATGGCGCCGGAAGCGTAGAGCACCTTTGCACGTATAGCAAGCAAGGGTGATTTTTCACTGAGTGCCAGCACCTCTTCGATCCAGTTGTGACCCTCGCTCAGGGAACCGCGCATCTGCAAAAAGCCGCTCAGCGCGCTCGCCAGCCGCAGCGCAAGCTCGACCTCCCCGGCTGCGACTACCCGGCGCATGGCGGCCCAGAGATTGGCCATCTCGCGGTCAAGCCGGGCCAGCGCCGCTCGCTGCCCTGCACCATACAGTTCAGGCTCAACCTCCCCGGCAAGCTGAAGATAGAACTGAGCGTGGCGGCGCTGCGCTCCCTCGCGCTCTCCGTGCCTTTCCAGGCTATCCAGCGCGTATTCACGAATCGTCTCCAGCAGGATGAAGCGCGTCTCCCCCGACGCGGCATCCTCCACCACACGCACCAGACTTTTATCGACCAGCGAGGTGAGCAATTCCAGCGTTTCGCCTTCATCAAGCACAGCAGCCACCGTAACTTGCGTCCCCTCATTCGATGAGCCAATGGTGGCGGCAGCTTCCAGCGACCAGTTGCCGACCAGCACGCCAAGCTGGCGAAAGAAACGCTGCTCGCGCTCAGAAAGCAGGTCGTAGCTCCAATCGAGCGTCTTGCGCAGGGTCTGCTGGCGCGCTGGAAGGTTGCGCGCGCCTCCGGTCAGGAAGCTCAAACGGCTCTGCAAGCGCACCAGAATGGCCTGGGGCGTCAGAAGCTTCACACGAGCGGCAGCCAGCTCAATCGCAAGGGGCAGGCCATCCAGTTGCACGCAAATCTCCGCCACCGCCCGCGCATTCTCAGCCGTGAGCGCAAACGTGGGCTTGACCGCCTGCGCCCGCTCCACAAAGAGCGTCACCGCCGCCGAATCCGTGGCGGCCAGTCCATGCTGCTCCTGCACGGCAAGGTCGGGCAGCGCAAGGGGCAGCACTTCAAACTCATGCTCGCCATACAGATGCAACACCTCGCGGCTGGTAGCGAGAATCTTCAGTCGCGGGGCAAGCGCGAGCAGGTCGGCAAGCAATGTTCCAGCCGCCAGTACATGCTCAAAGTTGTCGAGCACCAGCAGCAACCCTTTCTCGCGCACAAACGCCCGCACCATCTCCAGCAGGGATTGGTGCGCCACCTCCTCGATACCCAGCGCCTGCGCAAGCGCGGGCAGCACCAGTTCCGGCTCGCGCAGCGCTGCCAGCGAGACAAAACACACCCCATCCTGAAAATCGGCGGCCACCTCGCGCGCGACTTCCAGCGCCAGTCGCGTTTTGCCCACTCCACCCGGCCCCGTCAGCGTCAACAGCCGCATATCCTCCCGCCGCAGCAAAGCCGCCAGCGCCGCAACCTCAGCCGTGCGCCCAATCGTCACATTCATCTGCACAGGCAGCGCCCGTGAAACTGGATTAGAAACGCTCATCTCTGCCTCTGCCAGTACTTCTGGTTACGTATCTCTATGGCTATCTTAGCAAAGATGAGAAAAGGGGTGCAAGCTCCTGACATCTCCGCCGCCCCACAGGATGACCGCCCAGACGGCTTGTATGTATGCATACTCCCAGGACAGAGATTGAGAAGAAAGTCCTTGAGCAGTTTTTGAGTCCCGGTGACCTTGCCCCGATTTGAGAGAGACCTCAGAGCTGAGATATATAGACCAGATCAGAACATCTCTATTCACCCGACATCACGGGCCACCTGGTAATTGAGGGTTTCACGACAACCTGACTTTGTCCATCTCAGTATTCTTCAACACCTGACGGAGGTTACTGAGCGCGGCCTGAATACGCTTTTTGAGAGTATTTTCTGAGGTCTGTAATGCCTCAGACATTTCTGAGAGCGTCATTCCTTGATAGTAGTGAAGGACTATGACCGTTTGCTGCCTGGCAGGCAACACCTCGATGGCTTGCGCAAGGTCCCATCTGCCCTCTATGGTGCCTTCGGCATAGGCTGCCATCTGCGCTGCTCGTTCCGTTTCTTGCTCGGCAAGGGCCTGTTGTAGAAATATCGTTGATCGTGCGAGTCGCCGTTTATAGCTGATACACTGATTTACGACAATGCGCATCAACCAGGAGCGCAGCGCCCCAATTTCTCGCAGGCCAGGGAGGTGTTGCCATGCCTGGATAAACGCATTTTGCACAGCATCCTCTGCATTATCTCGATCTTTTACAATACTGTAGGCGGTACGAAACATCAAGCCTCTATAGTGATTGAAGATGTCCTCAAAAGCCTCTTCATCTCCTTGCAATGCACGCACTGCGAGTATCTGCTGCTCTGCCATTGCATCGTTTTCCACCTTTTCCTGCTGTTCAGCAACTGCTTCTGCAAACTCGCTCTCCACCGCCCTGGAAAAACAGGCCGGTAATTCGCAGCTAAGAAACTCTGCCATAGTCATCTTTCCTTCGTATTTATATTATGCAAACTATATACAAACATATAACATACATTGTGCGTAAGGAAAGGTGTGCGTGCTCATGATTTTTGGTTCTGTGGAGGAGCAAGAATGGTGACTCAGGTGGAGAGAATGAAAGGTCAGGTTCCTATCTTACCCGCGTTTCGGTCAGCATGCATCTTAAACAAAAGGAGCTGACAGACATGGTGCGACAAGAATCGTCAGGCAACACATAGCCCTGACAAACATTATGCAATTAATAGACTTCGCCTGCTAACTGTGATATGGTTGACATATGAACAAAGCGATGTGTCGTGTTGAAAAAGGAAGAGGATATCATCATGCAAGAAAAGCATACTGAGTGGCCGAACCTGGAGCGCTACTCTGATATTCCTCTCTTCAATACGAAGGCTGTGGTCCAGCGAACAGGGATAGCGGCTCCTACGTTAAGAGCGTGGGAGCGCCGCTACAAAATCCTCTCGCCGGAACGTGCTCAGAACGACTATCGATTATATTCAGAGCGTGATATCGCCAGTATTCGCTGGCTCAAGGAGCATATTGATGGGGGAATGTCGATCAGCCAGGCCATAGCCCTCTTTCGCCATCTTGAAAAGGAGCACATGAAAGCAGGCCTTTCTCAGGCTATCTACCAGAACGTGCAGCTCGATGGAGAGGAGAGCGTGAACGGCTCTGCGGCAACCTATAACATGCGTTTTGTGCAGGAGCGCCTGCTCTCAGCCTTCAGCAGCTTCGACGAGACAACGGCTACCCGATTATTGGCCTCGACACTGGCAATTTATCCGCTTGAGCAAGTCTGTGCTGAGCTTATTACACCAACATTATGGGAGATCGGGCGTCTGTGGGAACAGGGACAAATCACTGTTTCAGTCGAACATTTTGCCAGCGCTTTCTTCCAGGGTCTGCTGACCAGTTTGTTCCATGCTATGCCTGCCAATAGCGCGAATCCTCTGGTGATTGCCTGTTGTGCTCCTGGCGAAGTACACGAACTGGGGGCACTCATGCTCTCGCTGCTGTTACGTCGGGCTGGTTTGCACGTGGCCTATCTGGGTCAAAGTATTGAAACAATCGGTCTCTTACAGACCATCAGGCAACTATCTCCCGCGCTTGTCTGTGTCTCGGCGACGCTTATGTCCTGTCTGGAAGCGTTGGCAGCATTGGGACAGCAACTCCAGGAGCTACCACTTCCCTGCCCGGCTTTTGTCTTCGGCGGACAGCTGTTTGAGCGACACGCCGATCTCATTGCACAGGTTCCAGGCGTCTATCTCGGCGCAAATCTGCAGAGCATCATCCCCCGGCTAAAACACATGGCTTTTCAACACTTCGAAGATAAAAAATAGCGCTACCTGGACGCTTTGGCGAGTTCCCTCACGGAACAAGGATAAACTTCCGGCGCGCAAAGGCTGCCTGCCTTTGCCATGCTTCGGCGACTCGCTCAAGGGGGACAATTTCTCGCTCGATGGTCAGGCGACCGGCTGCGGCGTGGGTGAGGATTTCGGTGAGGGCCTGGGCTTTTTGCTGGTGAGTGAGCGCGTTGTTCGTATAGCCCAGGATGTTGTGCAGGCGGCTGCGCACCGTGGCCGACTCGAAGCGGGCGCTGGCCCCGGCGGACGAGCCAATGTTGACGAATCTTCCTTCGAAACCCAGCACGCGACCGGCGGCTTCGGCGGGCAGACCCCAGACAGGGTCGATGACGAGGTGCAGGGGGCCTTCGCAGGCGGCGGCGATGCGCTTGCTGATCTCGGCCACATCATCGCCGTTGAGATCGACTGCCGCGTCTGCACCGTATTTGTTCAGCGCGCGGGTGCGGCCCTGCTCGTCGCGTGAGGCCGCAATCACGCGGCCCGCTCCCAGCAACTTCGCCGCCTGTACTGCCACCTGTCCGACCGCGCCACTGGCTCCCAGCACAAGCACCTGCTCACCCGGCTGGAGATGGCCGCGCCAGGTCAGCGCCATCCAGGCGGCAATGGCGGAGAGGCCGAGCGCGGCGGCAAGGTCGGTTTCAACTTCGTCAGGCAGCACGAGTGCCGCCGCTTCGTCAATCAGGCAGTAACGCGCAAGGCTGCCATCTCCTGGCTTCATCCCCGCGTCGCAACTGAACCAGACGCGCTGTCCGGGCGCGTGGACATCCGACTCCACGATGAGGCCGATGCCCTGCACGCCTGGAATGTAGGGGAGTCGTGGCGGGCCGAAGTAGGATGTGCCCGATGCGCACAGCAAATCTAACGGGCTGATAGGAGCCGCTATGACCTGGACCAGCGCCTGCCCCTTCTGGCGCTGGGGTACAGGCCATTGAAGATAATCGGGTGCAGTATTGTGCTGGCGGAGCACCGCCGCTGGCATCTCGTCGCTCATCGTCGCGTCCTTTCCTCGCCTGTCGGGTGTACTGTGCGCATCTGTTCTGTTTGTATGAATGTTACTCCTGGGAAGCTGCCGGTGCAGCCCCGCTATTCCCCTGTTTCTCCTGCTTAGTATACAGGTATGGGTTCTCGATCAGCTCGACCACAGCCTTCTCAGGATTCATGGACTGATTCCAGGCCTGCTCACCCATTTTGTCCCGTGCGTACTCAACCGTCTTTGCGACTGCCTGTTTGGCTTTGTTCAGGTCAGCACCGATGAGCTGGTGATCGTACTTGACGACATTGCCATCAACCATCACGGTATGCACGTCGCCGCGCCCGGCCTGGAACACGACATGCCCGTAGGGGTGAAGCAGGGGGAACATCGCCGGAGACTGCTCATTCTTAATCAGGACAAGATCAGCTTTCTTGCCGGGGGTGATGCTGCCGATGAGGCTGTCCATGCCCAGTGCCTCCGCGCCGCCCATCGTTGCCCAGTTCACCACCTGCTCGGCGCGCAGGTGGGAGAGCATCACAGTCTCATCGCGCTTGTGCGCCTCCAGGTGCTCGCGGCCCCGGTCTGCATTGAGGGTGGCGCGCATGGCGGAGAACAGGTCCGCGCTCCACCACACGCTGGTGTCCATCGAAAGGGAGACAGGGATACGATGCCGCCGCAACTGCCAGGTTGGTGGGTAGCCCTGACCGGCATTCATCTCACTCTCCGCGGAGACCGAGGCGTGGCCGCCGGTAGCCGCGATGCGCTGGTACGAGTCATCGGAGAGCGTTGCCGCATGCACGTAGATGGTGGAAGGGGTCATGAAGCCATGATCGTACATCATCTTGATGCTGATATCTTTGGTGACTCCCCACACGCCCGCGTGAGTCGTTACCGGCAGGTTGAACTCGCGGGCGACCTCGAATGCGGCCTTTTCGGGAAATGCCGGGTCGCCGGTAACGTCGAAGGCGATTTGCATGCGCAACCTGTCGCCACGCCCATCAATGCGGCGGCGAATGAAATCGGCGAATTCTGGGGCCTTCGTCCACTGCCAGGGCGCGCCGAGCAGGTTTCCATAAGCGAGGACGAAACGGCCCGGCACCGCTTCAAGCGCGTCAACCGCCGCGTCCGCGTAGTCGACGGTTTGCAGGCCATGAGACCAGTCAACCGTTGTGGTGACGCCGGAGTCTATAGCCTCTATGGCGGACAGAAGGTTGCCCGCATAAATATCCTCAGGGCGGAAGATTTTGCCCCAGTTCAGGTAGTAGAACTGGAAATAGTTGGTGAGGGTCCAGTCGGCTCCGAAGCCGCGCAGGGCTGTCTGCCACATGTGACGGTGCGTGTCGACCATGCCCGGCATGAGGATGCCATCACTCGCGTCGATCTCCACTGCGCCATCTGGTGCCGCGAGCTGGTGTCCAACGGCAGCGATGCGGTCATCGACGACGAGGACATCACCGTTCTCGACCATACCCAGCTCCGGGTCAATGGTCAGCACTGTTGCGTTACGAAATACTACGGGGCGGCCTGACGGGAAGGTATTGCTGTTTACTGCTGCGTTCTGGCTCACATTGCTCCCCTCGTTGTCTTCCGGCTGTGGGACGCGAAGCGCGATAACTGCCAAACACCGGGCGTCTTCTATCTTCTCCCGCGTCACAATAGCCGTGTTGTAGTCTCGACATTCAAATGAAAAAGTGCGCGGTAGTTGGGTTACAGGTAAGTGTCCGTATAGCGGACATATGTCCATTCACAACATAAGTGTACCTAATTGGCAGGGCTATGTCAAGAAGAGTAGGGTTGGGGTCATAGCCGATTGACGTCATAATTGAGCTATGTTACCATTAGTGCGGACGGAACATATGGGAGGACATTTAGCGACCAGAGGGAGTTTTCGTATGAACTTATACCAGCAATTACTGGTGGTGCGCGAGCGTCTGGAGGGCATAGGCGCTCATGATGATAGTATGGACCTTGTAGAGACGCTTCTCCGTAAGGCTGAACCAACACAGCACGATAAATCCAACATCAGTCAGTCACAGGTTCTGCACCATATGCTGCACATGCGCGAGGTCATCGACAACTACAACATTTACAACGATTTGCAGGAGTTATTGAGCGAGCGCGACGAGTCGGAGGTCTCCGCACGCGAAGACGCCGCCCCGGCTGCATATGAAGATATAGAGCGTCGCCCGAAACCCAGGTCATACTACAGGACCCAGAAAGAGAAAGCCAACAGAAAGAAGGTTTAGCATTCGATAAAGGGAACGGAAAATCACATTCCGTTCCCTTTATGGTTGTATGGTCACGATGCATCTGGTCCTTCGATGAGGTGCTGCTGTGCGTCAGGACCGCCGAGTTGCAATTGTTGTTTCAGCGCCTGCAACTGGACCTCGACGTTTTGTTGCGCAGAAAGCCTGCGGAGTTCGCGATCCAGCGTATCTTCTCCAGGGAGCATGCCTTGATCGCTGAGAGTCCCTTCCTCGATGAGCGCATCCAGGGCAGAGGCGCGAGCCTGCATCGTCAATATTTTGTCCTGTGCCCGCTGCATCGCCAGATTCATCTCGCTCATCTCCTCTGAGATGCCCGTAATCGTCTCGTTAACCTTCACCTGCGCCTGTGCCGCGTTATACTGCGCCTTCACCATCTCTTTTTGCGTGCGGAACGCTTCGACCCGTGCTGTGAGCACGCGCTCCGTTGCAATCAGCTTCTCCGCCTGTTCTCTCAACTGAGCAATCTGCTGTTCATAAGCGGCGATCTGTGGCAGCAGCACCTCTTTCTTTTGCAGAGCCAGCCGCGCCAGATCCTCGCGTCCCATCTGCAGTGCCTGCAATGCCTGACGGTCGAGTTTGTTGACCTTGTCGACAATTTCTCCCATCTGCGCTTCCAACAACTTCTCGTTCGTCTTCACCTCGACAATCGACTGGCGAATCTTTGGCAACTGTTCAAGTTGCTGCTGATATGCGTAATCCAGTACTTCACCGGGTTTCTCGGCTTTATCCAGGGCAGCGCTGGTGCGAATGCGCAAAAACTGCGCGATACGTGAGAAAAGACCCATATGTCTATCCCTCCTGTTCCGTCTCTAAGCCAGGTCCTGCTTATGCGCCCCTGTCTTGCTCTCCTATTCAGATACGTTCTATCCCAACCAGAGTTGCGAAATGCCACTTTGTCAGAATCCATAGCAATCATAGCACAAAACGCTTGACTTTCGCCTTCTCATTAGCTATAATCATCCATGTCAGTTGCAGAAGGTAATGAAGCTGACGCCAGCGGGAGTAGCTCAGTGGTAGAGTTCTTGCTTCCCAAGCAAGCTGTCGCGGGTTCGAGTCCCGTCTCCCGCTCTCGCAAAGAGACCGTCTCTTTACTGGCTCACCAGAAGCCGCCTCGTGGTAAGCGAGCGGCGTGAGAGTCAGAAAGCAGGCGGTTTTATGTTGCGCAAAAGGCGTACAGCGACATTCTGCCTCATTTTGAGGCGACATTCTGCCTCGCCCGTCGTGACATTCTGCCCTGGCGAGGACGCGACATCCTGCCTAGACCACGGCGACATTCTGCCTTTGCAGGGACGCGACATTCTGCCTTCGCCCTTTCGCGACACCTTGCCTCGCCCTCTCTCACCCACTGCTTGCCTCCTGGCGCATCAGAAGCCACAAAGGAGGCACCACAAAATGTTTACAAAAGATCCACAAGGCCAAAAAAATGCACACAGCGGACAGGGCGCAGAGCCCCAATCGTCGGCGAAACCAACCACCAAGCGGACCACCGGCTCGCGCAAGGTGACCGAGGCGCGCGCTAGCGCCCAGCGCGCCAAACTGGACGCCCAGGCTGAGGAGCGTCGCCGCAGCGCAGAGCAGACGGCGAAAACCAAACCGTCGCCTGCAACGGGCAAGCGGGGGAGAGAACGGCCTGGCAGCCGCCGGGGAACGATGATTGAGCAGGCCATCGCTGATTACCTGCTCGATCACGCGGGTGGCAACCACAGCCCCAAAACGATCGAATGGCACCGCATAGCCCTCGGACTCCTGCGAACCTACCTGGAGAAGGAGCGCAAGATCAGTCTGATCGAGGACGTAGATGCTCCCGATCTCAACGGCTGGCTCGCCCACATGCGCACTACCCCCGGTAGCCGTGGCAAGCCCCGCTCGGAGCGCTCGATCCAGACCTACGCCCGTTCGGCTCGCGCCTTCTTCCACTGGCTGGTGCGACGCGAACTCCTCACGCGCAATCCCTTTGACCGCGTGACCTTCCCCAAGGTCGGCAAGCCGCTGATTCAGACCATCGACGCTGACGAGTTCGAGCGGCTCCTGCTGGCCTGCACACCTCCCCATGAATCTGGTCCCTTCGCCGAACGGGCCGCCGTGCGCAACCGGGCCATCCTGTGGGTGCTCTACGACACGGGCATCCGCGTCTCGGAACTGTGTGGGCTGCGGCTGGGAGACTTTGACCGCAAGCACGGGGTGCTGACCGTGACGGGCAAGGGTTCCAAGGAGCGGCGCATCGCCCTGGGCAGCAACTGCCTGCGCAACCTGCTCTACTACCTGGACCGCTACCGACCCGACGAGGAGGAACTGGCCGAGTGGGGAAGCGCTGGCGAGGACCACCTCTTTCTCTCCGAGACGCGCCTGCCGCTGACCAGGAATGGGGTCACACTGCTCTTCAGGCGCATCAAGCAGCGAGCGGGCATCACCGACAAGCGCATCAGCCCGCACATCTTCCGCCATTCCTTCGCCATTCGCTACCTGGTGCTGGGCAACGACCCCTTCAGCCTGCAGTGTCAAGGCCGGTGCACTCGCGAGCCGGTTGAAAACTGGCCGCCCCGAGAAAACGAACTCCAAAGAACAATAGTTGGCTGAACGCCGACGACCCAACGCCGGCAAAACCTGCGCCAGAATCCGATCATCCCAGCGCCGA
>DATGLM010000025.1:0-89709 GCA_035294125.1 Ktedonobacteraceae bacterium
AGATGGTGATGCCGGGTGACAACATCGAGATGACCGTTGAACTCATCCAGCCGGTGGCGATGGAGGAGGGGGTGCGCTTCGCCATTCGTGAAGGTGGTCGCACCGTTGGCGCAGGCGTCTGCGTCAAAGTCGAACAATAAGGTTTGCTGACTGTAAGGGCGCTAGCAATAGCGCCCTTACTGAGGAGAAAAACAATGGCAACAGGGACAAAACAACGCATACGCATTCGCTTGAAAGCATACGACCATCGAATTCTCGATCAGTCAGCAATGCAGATTGTGGATACGGCGCAGCAGACGGGCGCGCGAGTTTCCGGCCCCGTGCCGCTGCCAACAGAGATCAACAAATTTACGGTGATGCGTTCGACGTTTATTGATAAAGATTCGCGCGAGCAGTTTGAGATTCGTACTCATAAACGCCTGATTGATATCATTGAGCCGACCAACAAAACTGTAGAGGCCCTGACACGATTGAATCTGCCCGCTGGCGTAGATATCGAGATCAAGCTGTAGGAGCGAATGATGAACTTTGGCTGCTTCCTGCTAATATGCGTTCCCGTAAGCGCCGCTTGCGCGGCAAGGGGACGCGGAGCCAATCAATCGGCTCTACGTAGGATCTGTCAAACGTCATTGCTTCTATAGCGAGACAGAAAAAGAGGATAGAGGAAATGCTGAATGCATTATTGGGCAGGAAGGTCGGCATGACCCAGGTATTCGGGCCTAATGGCACAGCCATTCCGGTCACTGTGATAGAAGTGGGTCCATGCGTCGTGACACAGATCAAGACGCCAGCGCGCGATGGCTATGAAGCGGTACAGATTGGTTTCGAGCCAAAGACGCTCAAGCATGCCACTCGGGCTGAACTGGGACACTTAGGCCACAGCCTGCCATTACTGAGAGCACAACGCAGGCGCTTGCAGACATATCAGCAAGAGCAGCGTAAAGAAGGCGAAGCGGCAGGAGAAGAAGCCGCCGTCGCTACCGCAGAGAAAAAAGATAAGCAAATTGAAAAGTTGCTGAGAGTGCAGAACAATCGCCAGCGCCGACCGGGACCGGAACTCGGGCCCTTCAAAGTGCTGCGCGAAGTAGGTTTGCAGGAGGGTGCGAGCGCCGAGGGCCTGGAACTGGGCAAACAGTTCGGCGCAGACCTGTTTACCGTTGGTGAGGAAGTCGATGTGGTTGGTACCTCCAAAGGTAAAGGGTTCCAGGGTGGAGTGAAACGCCACGGTTTCCGTGGTGGACCGCGCACGCACGGTCAGTCTGACCGCACCCGCGCTCCTGGTTCGATTGGTTCCGGCACCACGCCGGGCCGCGTGCTCAAGGGAACGCGCATGGCCGGTCACATGGGCAACGAGCGTGTGACAGTCAAAGGATTGCAAGTAATTCAAGCTGACGCCGAGCGCAACCTGCTGCTGGTGAAAGGGTCCGTACCCGGTGCCAACGGCGGCTTGCTCATGGTCAAGAAGCATGTGATGAGGTAACCGAAATGCCCTCGACTACAGTATATAACATGGCTGGAGAGGCCGTAAAAGAGCTCGAACTGAGCGAGCAGGTATTCGGAGTCAACCCCAATATGGCGGTTCTCCACCAGGTTGTGACAGCGCAACTGGTAAATCGTCGTCAGGGGAATGCTTCGACCAAAACTCGCGCCGAGGTATCGGGCGGCAATAAGAAACCATACCGGCAAAAAGGAACGGGTCATGCGCGCCAGGGAAGCACACGCGCCCCTCAGTTCCGTCATGGCGGCGCCGTATTCGGCCCGAAGCCGCACCCATATCACCATGATGTACCGAAGAAGATGCGCCGTCTGGCAATTCGCTCCGTCCTTTCAGACAAGGTTGCCAACGAGCGGCTGATCGTCCTTGAAGACCTGGCTATGGAGACTCCGCGTACCAAAGAGATGCTGGCTCTGCTGGATCGGCTGGCGGTAGCCGAGAAGGGCAAAAATGTCCTGATTATGCTGCCGGTGCGAGATGAGAACGTCATCCTTTCGACGCGCAACATTCCGAGTGCCAAAGTGCAACATGTCGCCTCGATTAACGTCGTGGAGATGCTGAAGCATGATGCGTTGATTATGCCGGAAAGCACCGTGCGCTGGATTGAGATGGTCTTCGGCGAGGGTTTGAGCGCCGAGGAAGCTACACAGCGGCTGGCGCAAGAGGCCAGAGAAAACGAAGCAGCCGCAGCGGTGGTCGAGGCTGAGGAGGCTGGAGCATCTGAAGAAGCTGAGGACGAGGCCGAGGAGGCTGAAGAAATCGAAGCGGCGGAGAACGAGTAGCTGCGGCTGCCAGCTAGGAGGTAAGAACTGTGGAGATCACAGAAGTACTGCGCAACGGTATCATCACCGAGAAATCGGTGAAGCTGCAAGAGCAGAATAAATATACATTCCGGGTTGCCCTGAAAGCAAACAAGATCGATGTCCGCCGCGCCGTTGAGCAGATGTTTAACGTAAGGGTGGTTTCAGTCAATATCATGCGCATGCCGGGCAAACCGCGCAATATTCACCGGCGTGGGCGCATGCCGCGACGGATCGAAGCTCGCGAGTGGAAAAAGGCGATTGTGACCCTGGCGGAGGGTCAGACAATCGAAGCATTGAAGGCTTAGGTAGAAGTAGGTAAAAACAATGCCAGTTAGACAGTATAAACCAACATCTCCTGGGCGTCGCGGCATGTCGGTCTCGACTTTCGAGGAAATCACGAAAACGAAGCCTGAGAAGTCTCTGACCGTTTCTTTGAAGAAACATTCCGGGCGCAATAATCAGGGAAAAATTACGACGCGCCATCGTGGCGGCGGGGCCAAACGTGCCTACCGCATCATCGATTTTAAGCGCAACAAGCCGGGTGTTCCGGCCCGCGTCACGGCCATTGAGTACGACCCGAATCGCTCGGCCCGTATCGCCTTGCTGCACTACCGTGACGGCGAGAAACGCTACATCATCGCGCCGCTCGGTCTGAAAGTCGGCGATATCGTAGAGTCTGGCCCGGAGGCCGATATTCGTACAGGCAACGCGCTGCCTCTGAAGAATATTCCAACCGGCACGACCATCCATAATATCGAGTTGGAGCGAGGGCGCGGCGGCCAGCTTGCCCGTGGCGCGGGCGTAGGGGCGCAGCTCATGGCGAAGGAAGGTGATTATGCCCTCTTGCGCCTGCCTTCTGGCGAGCAGCGCCGCGTTCACATTCTCTGTATGGCGACCATCGGCCAGGTCGGCAACGTGGAGCATGAGAACATCAGCATTGGTAAGGCCGGACGGGCTCGTCATATGGGCCGTCGCCCAGCCGTGCGTGGCTCTGTCATGAACCCACGCGACCATCCGCATGGTGGTGGTGAAGGCCGTTCGCCGATTGGCGGACAGCCGCAGACTCCCTGGGGCAAACCTGCTCTGGGTTACAAAACTCGTCACAATAAGAGGACGGATAAGTTCATCGTACGCCGCCGTAACGCAGGCAGGAGGAGAAAGTAATCATGTCGCGCTCTACGAAGAAAGGCCCGTACATCCACGAGTCGCTCAGGAAAAAAGTGCTCCTCATGAGGAGGAGTGGAGATCGCCGCGTCATCAAGACCTGGTCCCGCGCTTCCATGATCTTCCCTGAGATGGTTGGCATGACCATCGGTGTCCATAACGGAAAGACACATGTGCCTATCTATATTACAGAGAATATGGTAGGTCATAAGCTCGGTGAGTTTGCCCCCACGCGGCATTTCCGTGGTCATGCGGGCGGCAAGAGTGAGAAGACTACTTCGGTCCGCTAGTAGGAGGTGTAGGGGCGCGGGCGAAGGTCTTTCAGGACTCTTTGGATTATATCGATTGAGCAACATATCTATGGAGAGAAGGTTGCGCCCCTACATTATCAGAGGTGTGAAATGCAAGTAAGGGCTATCGCAAAAAATATAGGTGTCCCGCCGCGTAAGATGCGCCTGGTCACGGACACAGTCAAAGGGAAGACAGTAGCAGATGCTCTGGCTATTCTCCAGTACCTTCCCAATGCGGGCGCAGAACCGGTGCGCAAGGTCGTTGCCTCGGCGGCTGCCAATGCGGAGAATAACTATAATCTCAATCCCGATGATCTGTATATTCTGAATATCACGACCGATGAAGCGTTCCGTCTGAAGCGGGCGAAGGCTCGTTCGCATGGTCGCTTTGGCTATATTCAGCGACGCTACAGCCACGTGACGGTCGTTGTTTCAGACAACCCGGCAGACGCCAGGTAACGGTAGGGCAGCCCGGCGTGAGTCGCCGGGAAAAGAACAAGGAGGACACTTTGGGACAGAAAGTGCATCCCACAGGATTCCGGCTCGGCGTCGTCAAGGGGTGGCAATCGCGCTGGTATGCCGGGCGGGACTACAAAGATATACTCGCAGAAGATTATCAAATCAGGCAGATGATCAACAAAGACCTGGCAAGCGCCTCGGTTTCGCGCATTGAGATCGAGCGAGCCGCGGCGAACCAGGTGGCAGTGACCATTCACACTGCTCGTCCCGGTATCGTGATCGGGAAAAGCGGCGAGAAGGTGGACAGGCTGCGCGCCCAACTGGAGGCGAAGACCCACAAGCGCGTGCGCCTGAACATCATGGAGATTCGCCAGCCGGAACTCGATGCGACGCTGGTGGCGCGCAGTATCGCCGAGCAGTTGGAGAAGCGTGTCTCGTTCCGCCGTGCCATGAAGCAGGCAGTGCAGAAGGCACAGCGCTCCGGGGCGAAAGGCGTGAAGATTATTGTTGGTGGTCGTCTCGGTGGAGCGGAAATTGCCCGTTCTGAGAAAGAGGTAGAGGGGAAAGTTCCCCTGCACACGCTGCGCGCCGATATTGATTACGGCCAGGCAGAGGCGCATACCACCTTTGGCGTCATTGGTATCAAGGTATGGATATATAAAGGCGATGTACTGCCGAGCAAGCGCCGCGAAGCCGGTGAGGTCGCGGAAGCGGCACCGCAGCCAGCTTTCCCGCGCGAGGGAGAGCGCCGCGAGCGTGGTGAGCGCCGTCGCGAAGGCGGAGAGCGTCGCGAACGCCGCGAGCGTGGTGAGCGCCGTGAAGGCGGCGAGCGCCCACAGGGAGAGCGCCGCGAGCGCCCGCAAGGTGAACGCGCTCCACGGGGGCAGGGACAGGCTCAGGGAGAGCGCCGCGAACGTCCGCAGGGAGAGCGCGGGCCACGTCCACAGGGAGAGCGCCCGCAAGGTGAACGCGCTCCACGGGGGCAGGGACAGGCTCAGGGAGAGCGCCGCGAACGTCCGCAGGGAGAGCGCCGCGAACGTCCACAGGGAGAGCGCCGCGAGCGCGGACCACGCCCACAGGGACAGGCACCTGTGGCGCAGGCCGCGCAGGAAACACCAACTGCCGCGCAGTCAGAGGCAGCGGCAACCCCGGTAAATCAGGCTGCGCCGGTTGTGGAAACTCCACAGGTTACGGAAACCCCGCAACCGCAGGCCGAGGTTCAGCAGGCACCGGCCCCGGAGACACCGCAGGCAGCGCCGTCGCCAGCACCCGAATCCGAATCAGAAGCAGGTGCATAGAGCCAGTAGAGGAGATACGAAGCCATGTTGTTGGCACCGTCACGTACAAAGTACCGCAAGCAGCATCGCGGTCGCATGAAAGGTGAAGCCCATCGCGGCAGCACCCTCGCCTTTGGCGAATATGGGTTGCAGGCGCTGGAGCCGGTCTGGCTGGAAGCCCGCCAGATCGAGGCCGCGCGTATAGCGCTCACCCGCTTTATGAAGCGCGGTGGAAAAGTCTGGATCCGCGTCTTCCCCGATAAGCCGATCACGGCCAAGCCTGCCGAGACGCGCATGGGTAGCGGTAAAGGTGCTGTCGATCACTGGGTCGCAGTCGTCAAGCCGGGTCGCATCATTTTTGAGATTGGCGGCGTGAGCGAGGAAGTCGCCAAAGAAGCTGTCAGACTGGCCGGTCACAAGCTGCCGGTTGCAACCCGCTTTATTAAACGAGGGGAGGCGGAGAGTGTCGAAGCTTAATGAACGCCGCAAACAGATCGCTGAACTTTCCATTGGCGAGTCGCAGCGCGAACTGAAAGAATTGCGCATGAAGCTGTTCAATCTCCGTTTGCAGAAGCAGCGCGGTGAAGTGAAGAACAACCGTATCTTCGCGCAGACCCGCAAGGATATTGCGCGCTTGCTGCACCATATATCCGAGTTGGAGGCAGAGGAATGACACAGCAGAATGCCACACCTGTAACCGCGACGCCCGCTCCCGCCACGGGGAGCCACCGCCAGCAGAAGGTTGGGCGCGTGGTAAGCAATAAAATGAACAAAACTATTGTTGTAGCTGTAGAGAGATTGAAGAAACATCGCATCTACAAGCGCACCTATAGAGTAACCAAGAAATTCCACGTGCATGATGAGAACAACGAAGCCCAGATGGGTGATACTGTGCTCATTGAAGAGAGCCGCCCGATCAGCAAGACGAAGCACTGGCGTCTCGTCAGAATCGTCAAGCGCGGCAGCGGCGTCGTGCCGGTGGAAGAATTATTGGCCGAGGTCGATCCCAATCTAGCTGGTGAGGCAGTGGAAGAGGAAGAAGGAGAGTAGACGAAATGATTCAACCACAGACACGTTTGAAGGTTGCGGATAACACCGGCGCAAAAGAGATTATGTGTATTCGTGTGATGAGTGGCTCCCGCAAGAAATATGCGGAAGTGGGCGACATCATCAAGGCTTCGGTGAAGCAGGCAGCACCCAACGGACAGGTGAAGAAGGGTGAGGTAGTCAACGCCGTGGTCGTGCGTGTCGCAAAGGAATATGCGCGCCCCGATGGTTCGCATATCCGCTTTGACGAAAACGCAGCCGTGATTATCGCGGCGGGCAACAACCCACGCGGCACACGTATCTTTGGCCCGGTAGCCCGCGAACTGCGCGAGCGAAACTTTATGAAGATCATCTCGCTTGCGCCAGAAGTACTGTAATAGAGGAAAGCCCGGAAGGTAGTAGCGCCCCAGGCTATCCTCTTGCAGGTGGCCTGTCAGGGGCTAGAGGAAAGATATGGCAGTAAAAGAGAAAGAGAAAAAGCCTCTCCACCTTGCCAAAATGAATATAAAGAAAGGCGACACCGTCGTCATTCTGGTCGGCAAGGATCGGGGGAAGCAAGGCGTGGTTTCGCGGGCTATGCCACAGGAGAATAAGGTCATCGTTGAGGGCCTGAACCTCGTCAAGAAGCATGTACGCTCGCAGAGCCAGACGACCCAGGGCGGCATCATCGAGAAGGCAATGCCGATCCATGTGTCGAACACGATGCTGATCTGCACCGAGTGCGGGCAGCCGACGCGCGTGGGGCACGAACGCCGCCCGATGGGTGCGGATCAGAAGATGCGCAAAGTGCGCGTTTGCAAGAAATGTCATAAGATCATTGAAGATCGGACGAGGAGTAGTTAAACGTTATGGCATCAAGGTTGAGGGAAAAATATCAACAAGAGGTTGTGCCAGCTCTGAAAAAAGAGTTTAACTACAGCAACCCCATGCAGGTTCCGACGGTAAAAAAGGTCGTGGTCAATATCGGTCTGGGTGAGGTCATTCAGAATCCGAAGGCGCTGGATGCCGCCGTTGGCGATCTGGCTGCCATTACGGGCCAGCGCCCGATCATTACCCGCGCCAAACGTTCCGTCGCCGCTTTCAAGCTGCGCGAAGGCATGCAGATTGGCGCGATGGTGACGCTGCGCGGCGATCGCATGTACCAGTTCCTGGATAAGCTGATGAACGTGGCGCTGCCTCGTCTGCGCGACTTCCAGGGCGTCTCTGCCGAAGCGTTCGACGGACGTGGCAACTACACGCTGGGCCTGCGCGAGCAACTTGTCTTCCCCGAAATCGACTATGACAAGATCGACAAGGTGCGTGGCATGGAAGTGAGCATCGTCACCTCGGCTCGTACCGATGAAGAGGGACGGGAGCTGCTCAAATTGATGGGCATGCCCTTCAAGAAGAAATAAAGCTGGAGAGCAACATGGCAAAAACCTCAATGATTGTAAAATCGCAGCGCAAGCCGAAATTCAAGGTGCAGCAGCACAATCGCTGCAAGATTTGCGGACGACCTCGCGCTTACATGCGTAAGTTTGGTCTGTGCCGCATCTGCTTCCGCGAGCGTGCGTTGCGTGGCGAGCTGCCCGGCGTCACCAAGTCGAGCTGGTAGTCGAAAACGCGAAGAGAAGCAAGCAGAGCAAACAGGACGAAAAAATGAGCGTCTGGCCCTGAGAAGGCAGGCTGGCGTTGACATTTTCGCTCCGGTGGAAAGTATGGAGGACATTCCATGAACATGACTGATCCCATTGCCGATATGCTGACACGCATACGCAATGCTCAGGCAGCACGGCACACTCGCGTCCTGATTCCAGCCTCGAAAATGAAGCTGGCAATCGCACGTGTGCTGAAAGAAGAAGGCTATATTAAAGATATCGAAATCCTGAAGGATAATCCGCAGGGTACCTTGCGGCTGACACTGCTTTACGATGACAAGAAGCCGATGATTACGCAGTTGAAGCGTGTGAGCAAGCCGGGCCTGCGCGTCTATACAAAGCGGGCGGATATTCCTCGTGTCCGTGGTGGGCTGGGAACCGCCATTCTGTCGACGCCAAAGGGTCTGATGACGGGCAAGCGTGCCTATCGCGAAGGTCTCGGCGGCGAAGTCATCTGCTACGTCTGGTAGAGGGAGGTTAGGACATGTCTCGTATTGGACGTACACCGATTACCGTGCCACCGAAGGTGCAGGTGAACTGGAATGAGGATAATTTCGTCACGGTCAAGGGGCCGAAGGGCGAACTTTCCTATCAGGTACCGCCTGAACTGACGCTGAAGTTGGAGGATGGCGTGTTGACCGTTTCCCGGCCTTCAGACAGCAAGCCGCACAAGGCAATGCACGGTCTCTATCGCACGCTGATCAACAACATGGTCGTGGGCGTGACGAATGGATATAAAAAGGAGCTGGAAATTCACGGCGTCGGCTATCGTGCCGCGAAGGTAGGCGAGAACCTGGTCATTCAGGTAGGCTACTCCCACCCGGTCGAGGTCCAGCCTCCGGCTGGCATTACGCTGAACGTCGAGGGTATAGACGCGGCCACCAAAGCCACAAAAGTGAGCGTCAGCGGCATCGACAAGCAACTGGTGGGCGAGGTCGCGGCGCAGATCCGTAGTATTCGCAAGCCCGAACCCTACAAGGGCAAAGGCATCCGTTACGCGGGCGAGGCCATCCGCCGCAAAGCCGGTAAAGCTGGTAAAGTTGGCGGCAAGAAGAAATAAGGGCGTATAAATCGCGCCTGTAATCGGGGCAGGTGCTTGCCAGCGCCCCGGTTTGTTGATAGAATAGACGAAAAATGAACGGGCAGCAAAAAGGAGACGTAGTGCCGATCACGTCTCCTGACAGGCCTGGTGGAGAAAGCTTGAGCAATGATTAAACAATTTCATGCGAATAAGGCACGGCTGCGGCGGCACCAGCGAATTCGACGCCACCTGGAAGGTACTAAGGTGCGTCCTCGCTTGAACGTCTTCCGCAGTGGCGAGCATATCTACGCACAGATTATTGATGATACGACGGGAACGACCCTTGTCGCTGCCTCGTCGCTGGATGAGTCGCTGCGCGATTTTAAGCCGCAGATGCCGAACCCGGCTGTGGGGTCCATAGGAAACGCGGCTCAAGGCCCGGCAGAAGCTGTTGTAGGAGTGACTGAGCTGGCAGCCGAGGTTCTGCCCTCCGCCGGTAAAGGCAGGGGCGCGAAGGCCGAGAGGGCTGCTAAAGCGCCCGCTAAAGGTCAGCAGCAGCAGAAGGGCGCTCAGGGTAAGGGCGGCAGACCTGCCCAGCAGCCTAAAACTGTCCTGCCACAGGCACAGAAGGGCGAGAAGAAGACGCCGGTAGAGGCGCTGGCTCCCATTGCGAATAACCGCAAGGTTGCGCTCGCGCGTGAAGTCGGCAAACTGGTCGCCCAGCGCGCAAAAGAAAAAGGCGTGAGCCAGGTGGTTTTTGATCGTGGAGGCTACGCTTATCATGGACGCGTGGCGGCGCTTGCCGAAGGCGCTCGTGAAGTAGGCCTGGAATTCTAGCTGGGCCGCTAAGGAGTAATATGCCAAGAATAGATGCTTCAAAATTGAATCTGGAAGAGACGGTGGTCCAGGTCAGCCGCGTCGCCAAAGTGGTCAAGGGTGGTCGCCGCTTCAGCATTCGAGCGCTGGTCGTCGTAGGCGATCATAACGGGTATGTCGGCTTCGGTTTTGGCAAGGCCAGCGAGTATACCGAAGCCATCCGCAAGGGTGTCGAGGATGCGAAGAAACACCTGGTATACGTGCCGTTGTCCGGCAGAACCATTCCTTTTATGGTCAAGACCCGTTTCGGAGCCTCTGAAGTGATGCTCAAACCTGCCGCGCCCGGTACGGGTGTAATCGCGGGCGGAGCAGTGCGCGCCGTAATGGAGTCCGTGGGCATTCGTGATATTCTGACCAAGTCGCTGGGCAGCACCAACGCGGCCAACACCGTGCAGGCGACCATGCAGGCGCTGGCTGAGCTGCGTTCGCCGGAGGAAGAGGCTCAACGGCGCGGCAAGACGGTTCCCGAACTGATCGGTGCGAAACGGGCCGCGCAATACGCCGAGGCGACTGCCGCAGCGGCTGAGCAGGCCGCTGCCGCCCGCGCCGCCCGCGAAGAGGAGAACCGCGAGCGTGAGAGTCGCCAGAGCCGCCGTGGTGGTGAGCGCGGCGAGCGCGGCGAGCGCGGCGAACGCGGCGGTTCCGGCGAGCGCGGTGGTCGTGGTGGTCGTGGTGGTCAAGGCGGTCGTGGTGGTCAGGGCGGCAGTCGTCGCTAGCCTGGACCGAGAGGAGAGAACAATTATGGCAAAACTACGTATAAAATGGGTGAGGAGCGCCATTGGTCATCCGAAGGACCAGAAGGCGACCATCCACGCGCTGAAGTTACGCAAGCTCCAGCAGACGGTCGAACATGAGGACAATCCTGCTATTCGCGGGATGGTTCGCAAAGTGAGCCACCTGGTAGAGGTAGAGGAGATACAACAGTGAGACTCTCTGATTTGCGGCCAGCCCCTGGTTCGCACAAGCTGGAACGGCGTGTTGGTCGTGGTCACGGCTCCGGGCGTGGCAAGACCGCTGGCCGTGGCACAAAAGGCCAGAAGGCGCGCAGCCACGGCAACGTCCATCGCGCCTTTAATGGCGGTCAGACGCGCCTCTCGAAGCGCCTGCCGTTCGTTCGTGGCCTGGGCAACAGCAATACGCCTTTCCGCAAAGACTACGCTATTATTAATGTCGCTGATCTTGAGCTGTTCGAGCCGGGAACCTATGTTACACCGGAAGAACTGGTTAAGGCAGATTTGATGACGCCCGCCGAAGCCCGTGGCCTTGTCAAGGTGCTGGGCAATGGCGAAGTGGATCGCGCATTGACGATCCGGGCTCACAAGTTTTCAGAAAGCGCTCGCGCTAAGATCGAGGCAGCAGGCGGTACCGTCGAGATCATTCCGACCAGAGTCTATGAAAAGACGAAGCGACGTAAAGACGAAAACAAAAAGGTTCCAGGACAGCAGAATGAAGGTTAGTGAGGGTGCCAGGACGAGCGTCCTGGTATCCTTTGCTTGTGTGCTGTCTCTCCTGTGATCTCTAAAAGGAGAAATCTATGCTGTGGGAACGACTGCGTAGTATCTGGACCGTACCCGACCTGCGCAATAAGATTCTCTTCACCCTGGGAATATTGCTGATCTTCCGCGTCCTCGCCAGTATCACAGTTCCGCTTACACACACCGAGGCGCAGAACCTGGCGAAGCTCTTTAGCGGCAGTTCAAACAACAATAACCTGGGTCAACTGCTCGGCCTGCTGGATGTGTTCTCCGGCGGATCGTTGCAGACGTTCTCGGTGGTGGCGATGGGAGTCTATCCCTACATTACCGCTACCATCGTGATGCAGTTGCTGCAACCCATTATTCCTGCCTTGCAGAACCTGGCGATGGAGGGTGAGGCCGGGCGACTGCGCTTTAGCCAGATCACTCGCATCATTACCGTTCCGCTGGCCTTCTTGCAGGCACTGGGCAACGCGGCTATCTTCGTGCGCGTGGGCGTGCTTGATTCCAGTTCCTTCAATCTGTTCGGTGGAAATGGCGTGTGGCTGTCGACGCTGGCTATCCTGATGTCAATGGTTGCGGGAACAATGATCCTGGTCTGGCTCGGCGAGTTGATTACCGAGAACGGCATTGGCAATGGTATCTCGCTGATCATCTTCGCTGGTATCGTCAGCCGCCTGCCGGGCTTTGTCCAGCAGGGTTTCGTGGCGACCTCGTCCAGCAATGGCAATGGCAGCGGTATTGTCAGCATCGTCGTCTTCCTGATTATCGGCTTGCTGACGATTGTCGGCATTGTCTACATCTATCAGGGCCAGCGGCGCGTGCCGGTGCAGTACCCGACCAAGCGTATGGTTGGTCGGGGCATGCTCGTCGGCTCAGCGCAGACGACCTACATTCCGATCCAGGTCAATAGCGCGGGCATGATTCCGCTCATCTTCGCGCAGTCCATGCTGATCTTCCCTGCTGTGCTCTCGCAGTATCTGGTAGGTAACAGCGTGACCTGGCTGAGCAATGTGGCGCAGTGGGTCGGCACCTATATCGTCAATACGTCGCTCTGGTACTACTGGCTCATCTACTTTGTGCTGGTGGTTGCCTTCACGTTCTTCTATGCCTACGTCGTCTGGCAGCAGCAGAACATTCCTGAGAATCTGCAGAAGCAGGGCGCGTTCATCCCCGGCTATCGACCGGGTGAGCCGACCAGTCGCTACTTGCAGGCGATTCTCAACCGCGTCACACTGGGCGGCGCGCTCTTCCTGGGTATCGTGGCTATCCTGCCCTACGTCTCGCGTGTGGGCGGCAACCAGTTGCTCAGTAGCGCGGCCCTCCTCATTGTTGTTGGCGTCGTGCTCGATACTGTGCGCCAGCTCGAGGCCCAGATGGTGATGCGCAACTATTCGGGCTTCTTATCGTAGCGTAAAACCTACGCTTGCCGCAGGCGCAATTGCTTGCGCGCCTGCGGGTGGGCCGGTACATTTGTTAGTGTGTACCACGTGGCCCAGATACCTTTAAAATCGGTCGCCGGGGCGCATCGTGGCACCCGAAAGCAGCTTCCACGGAGGGAAAGACGTGAACATTATCCTGATCGGCGCACAGGGGTCGGGGAAAGGGACGCAGGCGGAATTGCTTTCTCAGACGTTTGGCATTCCTCACGTTGCTAGTGGGGATTTGATCCGCCAGGCGATAGCTGAGAAGACAGAACTCGGCATGCAGGCCAAAGCGTACAACGATCGCGGGGACCTGGTTCCCGATGAGGTCGTTATCGCGATGGTCATTCATCGTATCGAGCAACCGGATTGCGCGCATGGGGTGATCCTGGATGGATTTCCACGTACCATCGCGCAGGCGGAATCTCTAGACAAAGCCTTGCAGCGTATTGGCCGCCATATCGATGTCGCGGCATACCTGGAAGTCCCCCGTGAGGAGCTGCTGCACCGGCTATCCGGCAGATATATTTGCCGGGCCAACCAGCACGTCTACAATATCTATACGAACCCGCCGAAGGTTCCCGGTGTCTGTGATATCGATAAAAGCCCGCTGTACCAGCGTCCCGATGACACAGGTGAGGCAGTGCAGCGACGGCTCGAAATCTTTTTCAGCGAGACTATTCTTCTGCTCGGTTACTACCGGGCGCAGAATAAGCTGGTAGAGGTCAATGGAAACCAGAGCATAGAGCAGGTGCGTCAGGAACTGGTGGAAAAGATTCGCGCGAAGGTGGCTGAGGAAGAGAAACACTGAGAACAGGTACAGGGCATCATATCATGGCACCCATCATTAAGTCGAAAGAAGAAGTGGCAAAAATCCGCGAGAGCGGGCATATCGTCGCAGCGACCCTGGCCGAACTCCGTGAGGCTGTTCGGCCAGGCATCAGCACCGCCGAACTGGATGCCCTCGCGGTTGATGCATTGAGGAGGTACAGGGCGAAATCAAGCTCTTTAGGCTATCACGGTTACCCGGCGTCCATCTGTACGTCTGTAAACGAAGAAATCGTACACGGTATTCCGGGCCCGCGTGTGCTGCAGGAGGGTGATATCGTCACTATCGACTTAGCTGCCAGCTACAACGGCTGGCACGCGGATTCGGCTATCACCGTTCCGGTAGGTGAGGTCGCCCCTGAAGTGCAGCGCCTGCTCAAAGTGACGGAGGACTCTCTCTATCTGGGTATCGAGCAGGCGCGGGCCGGGAAGCGCCTGCATGATATCAGTAGGGTGATCCAGCGCTATGTAGAGGGGGAAGGTTTCTCGCTGGTGCGCCAGTATGGCGGACACGGCGTGGGCCGCTCCATGCACGAGGACCCACAGGTGCTCAACTACATCGAGCGCGGCCAGCCCAACACGCTGCTCCGGGCGGGCATGGTTATTGCCATCGAGCCGATGGTTATAATGGGTGCGCAGGAGACGGAAGTTCTCAGCGATGAGTGGACAGTCGTCACGCAGGATCGCAGCTACTCAGCTCACTTTGAGCACACGGTAGCGATTACTACTGGCGAGCCTGAAATCCTGACGCGGCTATAACAGTATGCCTCTATGGCCCATATGGGGTGGCAAGAAATTGCCTCTCGACTTTTGGACAAGGGTATGCTATAATTCGTAGTTGGCTGCAGCAGTGTCAACTGCTGCCGTTTTATCATGGAATCATAACGATTTACACATTGTGCTTAGATGAGATGTATCTAAGCTATATACAAAGGATGCTATGGCAAAGAAGGATGAGATAGAGGTAGAGGGCACGGTAGTGGAGGCCCTCCCGAACGCCATGTTTAAGGTGCAGATCGACGAGCAGCACCAGGTGCTGGCCGTGCTTTCAGGGCGCATTCGGATGAATTTCGTGCGCATTGTGCCGGGTGATAAGGTGCGGGTCGTGCTCTCGCCTTACGATCTGACGCGAGGTCGCATTACGTGGCGTGTGAGGTAGTGAGATATCTTTCCTCAACAAATCTGATCTAATCTTCTCACCGGCATCATCTCTACCGGAGAACACATGTACGTCAGGGAAAAGAGTGCTGATTTTCCCTCTGGTTTATTGGTTTGGGCGCAAAGCGAATCGGAGTACTGCGCCGCGCTATCTATCTTATGTTACGTAAAGAAGGGAATGAGGATCATGAAAGTACGCGCCTCAGTAAAGCCGCGCTGCGACCATTGCAAGGTCATCCGGCGCAATCGCGTGGTGATGGTGATCTGTAGCAAAGAGCCGAAGCACAAGCAGAAGCAAGGCTAACGGAGGAAAACATGGCGAGAATTGCCGGCGTGGATATTCCACGCGACAAGCGTGTGGAAGTTTCGCTAACCTATATCTACGGCATTGGCCCGACCACGAGCCGCAAGATTTTGCAGCGAACGCGCATTAACCCGGATACGCGGGTAAAAGATTTGACCGAGGAAGAAGTGAACCGCTTGCGCGAAGTGATCGACCGCGAATACAAAGTCGAAGGCGATCTGCGCCGCGAAGTGGATATGAATATCAAGCGGTTGATTGAGATCAACTGCTATCGTGGCCTGCGCCATCGCCGCAATCTGCCGGTACGCGGCCAACGCACGCGCACCAATGCGCGCACGCGACGCGGACCGAAAAAGACTGTGGCCGGTAAGAAGAAGGCAACGGCGAAGAAGTAAGGGGTACGGGCGTGATCAATTGCGCCCGCCCGCAGTGCCTGGAGGAATGGCAAAGCATGGCAGATAAGAAGAAACCAGCAGCGGGCAGGCCCAGACGGCGCGAACGCAAGTCCGTACCGCGTGGGCAGGCCCATATTCAAGCAACATTTAACAATACGATTGTTACACTGACTGACCCCAATGGAAACGTCCTCTCGTGGGGAAGCGCGGGCAGTCAGGGTTTTAAAGGGTCGCGCAAGAGCACCCCGTATGCCGCGCAGGTCACGGCAGAAGCAGCAGCTCGCAAGGCGATGGAGCACGGTCTGCGACAGATCGAAGTCTTCGTCAAAGGCCCCGGTTCCGGTCGCGAGGCTGCGATTCGCTCTTTGCAGGGCGCTGGCCTGAATATTACCGCGATTACTGATGTCACACCTATTCCGCACAATGGCTGCCGACCGCCAAAGCGGCGTCGCGTGTAAGCGCGCAGTGCGTTTGAGGAGGAAAGAACTACATGGCGCGTTATACCGGACCCGTTTGCAAGTTGTGCAGGCGGGAGGGGGTAAAACTGTTTTTAAAGGGCGACAAGTGCATGACAAAATGCACGTTGGAGCGCCGCAGCAGCCGTCCCGGGCAACATGGGACGAGCCGCGCACGGAAAGAGTCTGGCTACGCCAGGCAGTTGCGAGAGAAGCAGCGCGTGCGTCGCACGTATGGCGTGTTGGAGCGCCAGTTCCGCAAGACGTATGACATGGCGTCTCGCAGCCCCGGCAAGACAGGCGAGCGTTTGTTGCAAATCTTAGAGATGCGCCTGGACAATCTGGTTTATCGCCTGGGCTTCGCCGATTCGCGCGCGCAGGCTCGCCAGCTTGTCAATCATGGCCATTTTGCCGTCAATGGTCGCAAAACGGACATTCCTTCGTTTATCGCCAAACCGGGTGATGTCATCTCTGTACGCGAGCGCAGCAAGGGTCTTGAGTACTTCAAGGTTCGTGCGATGTTGCTAGCGCAGAAGGGCGTACCTGCCTGGCTGACTCTGGATGTCGATGAGATGAGCGGGCGTGTCCTCGCTCTGCCGACACGCAGCGAACTCGAACTGCCGTTTGATGAGCAGATGGTGGTTGAATACTACCAGCGATAATTCTCTTGGACTGCCAATACTACTCGTTTCTTGCGTAACGTCATTGGAGAGGGAAGAAACCTGAAGTAAGGACTGGTAGAAAAAGAAAGGCAGGTTAGAACCTTGCTAGATATTACTCTGCCTCGCATTAAGAATACGAAAACACAGGGAAATTATGCGAGTTATGATATTGAGCCATTAGAGGCGGGGTATGGCGTGACCCTGGGCAACTCACTGCGTCGTGTGTTGCTCTCGTCGCTGCCCGGCGCTGCTGTGACCTCGATTCGCATCGAAGGGGTCCAGCACGAGTTTCAGGACGTTCCCGGCGTGATGGAGGATGTGACCGATATCGTGCTGAACGTCAAGAAAATTCGCCTCCGCTCCTTCTCAGACCATCCCGTCTCGATGCGGCTGGAAGTGAGTGGTGAGCGCGATGTGACTGCCGGAGATATCATCGCTCCCAGCACCGTGGAGATTGTCAACCCGGAGCAGCATATCGCTACCCTGGACAGTGAGGACGCACACCTCGATATGGAGCTGGTCGTGGAAACCGGTCGTGGCTACGTGCCTGCCGACTCGAAAGAAGACCAGCCTATCGGGGTTATTCCCGTCGATGCCATTTTCACGCCGGTGCAGAAGGTCAACTACACGGTTGAGCACACCCGCGTAGGGCAGATGACAAACTACGATAAGATTATTCTCGATATTACGACGGACGGAACAATTACACCGGATGAGGCGATGCGCCAGAGTTCCGATATTCTGGTGCGGCTCTTCTCCCAGCTTGCCAATTACCGGGCGGTGCTGGCCGAGCCGGAGAAGCAGCCGTTGAGTAGCTGGCCGATTCCACAGAAGATTTACGATACTCCCATTGAGGACCTTGATCTCTCGGTGCGTGCCTACAATTGCCTCAAGCGCAGCAACATCACGAAAGTGGGTCAGGTACTCTCGATGAACGAGGAAGACCTGCTGGGGGTGCGTAACTTCGGTGAGAAGAGCCTGCAAGAGTTGCGCGAACGCTTGCTCTCCCGCAACTTCCTGCCGAATCCGAATCAGCGTCCGAGTGCCGTTGGCGCCGACATGGACGGCGATCAGGAAATGGAGGACTAAGTTGAGGCATCGAGTAGCTGGTGTTAAGATGGGCATGCCGGAACCGCAGCGCCGTTCAGTTCGTCGCAACCTGATGGCGGGCTTGATCCGGTATGATCGCATACAGACCACGGAGGCACGCGCACGCGCCATTCGTGGTGAAGTAGAGAAGTTGATTGACACGGCGGTCAAGGGCCGCCTGGCTGCGCGAGCGCGCCTGGCAGCAGTCGTGCCAGACGAGGAGAAGGCCGAGCGCATTATGGAGTTTGCGCGCCGTGGTCGCTTCTCTCTCAACGACCGGGTCGCGGACAACGAGGAGCGCTACGAGCAGGGGAAAGCTCCCCTGACGCCGGAGGGCCGCAGGTTCCTGGAGAACAAGCTCAAGGCGCGCCGCGAGGAACTGCTGCGCATCATCTCCAACGAGGCCGATGCGGAGCGCGCTCTGCAGGCCGCTTACGAGGCGCTGGTCATTGAGCTGAACGCTCGCCGCAAGATTCTGAGCGCCCTGCCCGACGAGCTGGTTGTCAGGAAGATGTTCGAGGAGCTTGCTCCTCGCTACGTTGGTCGCCCCGGTGGCTATACCCGCATCACCAAGCTGGGTCGCCGCAAAGGCGACGCCGCTGAGGTAGCCCAGATCGCCCTGGTGTAGGTGTCATCACATCATCCGTAGGCGCCTATTTATCGGCACCTACGGAATTGCGAAGCGCAATACTTTGCGCCTCGTAATTCCCTATATCGGCGCAAGGTATTGCGCTAACTGGAGAACATGAAAAATCTTGCCTGTGGGATTGAGTATGATGGCACAGATTTTCACGGCTTTCAGCGGCAGCCGGAAGATCACGGGCCAACGGTGCAGGGAGCGTTAGAAGCGGCGATTGAGCGCATCTCCGGCGCGATGTCAACAGTACATGGCGCCGGTCGCACAGACGCTGGAGTCCACGCGCGCGGGCAGGTAATCAACTTCCATACAGAGGCAGCGCTGCCGCCCGCTGTGTGGTTACGAGCGCTGAATGCTGTACTTCCGCAGTCAGTAGCGGTACAATGGGTGCGAGAAGTTCCCGAACGCTTCCACGCCCGCTACAGCGCGCAGAGCCGCTCCTATCGCTATACGATCTGGAATAGTAGCGCGCCGTCACCGTTGCTGGCCCGTTACAGCTACTATCAGCCACAGGCGTTGGACGTGGCTCGCATGCAGGAAGCATGCCAGCTTCTGCCGGGTCGCAGAGATTTTGCAGCCTTCGGACATAGCCCGGAGGAGACCAATCCCAGGAAGCCGGGACCTCATTCCAGCGTGCGCACGCTGCTCGAAGCACGCTGCCTGCGAGACCCGGAGCAAGCACTTATCTATTGTGATTTTACTGCGGACGCCTTTCTGACGGGCATGGTTCGCAGGATGGTCGGAACACTGTTGCTGGTAGGGCAGAACCGGTTGAGCCTCGACGCGTTCGCCACTATCGTGCAGCGGGCGGAAAAGACGCACCCTGGTTCAGCGGCCCCCCCACACGGGCTGTGTCTGGTGCGGGTGAAGTATCCTGAAGAGTTCGGGTTCGCCTCGTAGCTGAGCGCGGTCGCGAGGGATCGCGGACGGGAGAACTCGAGAGATTTCGTTTGGAGAACGAAGATGAGAAAGACATATAGCGCCAGGGCTGCTGACCTGCAACCCACCTGGTACGTCATCGATGCCGAGGGTCAGGTTCTAGGTCGTCTGGCATCACAGATCGCGCAGATTTTGCGCGGCAAACATAAACCAACGTTTACGCCGCACCTGCAAAGCGGCGACTTTGTGATTGTGATCAACGCGGAGAAGGTCGCCGTCACGGGCAATCGCCTGGACCAGAAGATGTACTATCGCCATAGCCAGTATCCCGGCGGCTTGAAGCAGCAGTCGCTGCGGCAGGTGCTGGAAGGCAAGCATCCAGAGCGCGCTATTGAGCACGCGGTGCGCGGCATGGTGATGCACAATCGCCTGGGTGCCGATATCATGTCCCGCCTGAAGGTCTACGCCGGGCCGAACCATCCGCACCAGGCCCAGAAGCCCGTTCCCTGGACGGGTCCGCAGAGCCTGCTCAAGAAAAATCAGCAGCAGGCACAGGAAGAACAGCAGCCTGCTGAAGCAAAGACAGAATAAAGAAGGAAGAGGAGACCGACCGTGGCCGATACAAACAAAGGTGAGTACTACTACGGGATGGGGCGGCGCAAGACAGCGGTAGCCCGCGTGCGCCTCTATCCCAACGGCGAGGGCAATGTGACCGTGAATGGCAAGAGCGCGCAGTCTTACTTCGGGCAGCGTGAGGCGCTGATGGCGACTATCAACTCGCCCCTGCGCACCCTTGAGCTGAACGATACCTACGACATGACGATCAAAGTGCTGGGCGGTGGCGTCAGCGGACAGGCTGGCGCGATTCGCCACGCCCTTGCTCGCGCCCTGGTGCGGGTCAACCCCGACTGGAAACCCGCGCTTCGTCGCGCGGGCTTCCTCACTCGCGACCCGCGCATGAAGGAACGCAAAAAGCCCGGCCTCAAGCGCGCCCGCAAAGCCCCACAGTACACTAAGCGTTAATTCGCCCCGTTTTCGGGTACAGTATAGCAAGCACAAAAAGTTGCCTCCCAAGATAGGAGGCGACTTTTTGTGCTTGCTATACTGTACCCCCTCCACCCCAGGCCGAGCGCAAGGCATTGGCCTTGCTATACATGCCTCCAGCCTTCACCCGCAGGCTCGGCCTGGGGTGGGGCTAAATCGCCAAAAATAGAGTAATCGCCAGCTCTTTACCTTTGTTCTCTCGAGTCTGTTATGCTATGATGCTCTCACCTGCTATTGCTCCCATAACCTGCGCAGGGCTGCGTTCACAACCTCTGGCTGCTCCTGCTGCGGCCAGTGAGACGCGCCAGGAACTCGCAGGAAACTGGCGTTGATTCGTTCCGCTACGACATGGGCGCAGGCCATCAGTGGCTCCCCTGCGAAGATGCGAAACTGTTGTGGTACCCTGTCCCAGGCTCCGCTAATGACAAGCCTGGGCCACGGGGCGGCAGCCAGTTCTTCGACAGGAATCTCAGCCTCCCAGCATGGTCGTTCGTGCATAGCGGTCTGTGCCGCTCGCAGCATTGTGGCGGTCGGCTCAGGCAGCGGAATGCCTACAGGCTCGGTCGAGAGACGAAGCCAGTCTGCCGCCGACAGATTAGAAGGCAAATTTTTCATGCCCTCGCGATTTCGCTGCAAGGCAGCCGCCACAGTGGGGTCGTGCTCAGCAACACGATAAGCTCCAGGCTCAATCAACGTGAGTGAGCGTATAGCCCGCGGCTTACGAACCGCTGCCAGCATGGCAACGACTCCCCCGTAGGAATGTCCTACCAGGTGAGCACCGGCGCCAAGCAGTTCGCTGACATCCTGCGCATCGATTTCATAGTCGCTCGCGCAGGCATTGTGTTCCAGGTCTGGACTTGCTCCATAGCCGCGCCGATCCATCACCAGAAGCCGGGCGTACCTGGCTAATGGCTTTTGCGCTGCAAAGCCAAAGTGTTCCTCTGTTCCCCATGTCATGGAACCATGTACCAGGACTACGGGCCAGGTCCCTGTAGCTCCTTTCCCCCAAATCGTTACATGTACTGGTGTTCTCAATATCTTGTCCTCCCGATCACTCTTTCCCCATCCCAGGCGCCGCGTGGGCAAGTTGACGCACAACAGGCACGACTTCCTCAAGGTTCTGTGTGGAACCGGCGAGGGTGTCGAAAAACTCGAAGCTGGTCAGCGTGAAAAGCACGTTGACCAGTTCATCTACTGCTTCGGGCGCGGGATGCCCGTACTTTTCGGCCAGGCGCCCGGCAAGGACGCGCAAGCCGCGCCTCCTTCCTTCATCTCGCGCCCGTATCACCTGCTCGAAATCCGCGTCGAGCATGGCCAATCCCCGCAGCCGACGTGTCACCAGTCGGTCAGAGTTCCAGAAGCGCGCAAAAACGACGATGAATTCATCCAGTGCTGCGATGGGTTCCGGTCGACGGAAAGCCCCGGCTAACTGCTCCATGCCGCCGGAGAAGGCCAGAGAATCACACAGTGCTTCAAGCAGCCCGATTCTGGAACTGAACTGGTGGTAAACCGTCATACGCGCAACATCGGCCTTGCGCGCCACGGCATCGATGGAGAAATGGGCAAAACCATCAGGTTCCATCAGCAGTTCGCGGGCTGCTGAGATGATGCGCGTGCGCGTCTGCTCCGCACTGGCCTGGCGCTGACCAAGTTTATAGGGACGAGGGCTCATAATAACCTTGACACTCTCCATATTTTTGTTGTATAGTCTGTATATCTAAATATTCGTTGGCTGGACTGTCCATATAATAAGATACGCGGGAACGTATGTAAAGAGAACTGCTATACATGATGAAAGGAGCATTCTCGAATGCCGCGACCATTTCGTTTTGGTGTTGTTACCGTCTATGCCCCATCGCATGCTGCCTGGGTCGCTACCGCTCGTCGGGCCGAAGAGCTTGGCTACTCGACCTTATTGATGCCAGACCGCGTGAACATCGGCAGTCTGGCCCCTATGCCAGCCTTAGCCATTGCCGCTCAGGCAACCACGACGCTGCGGATCGGCGGCTATGTCTTCTGCAATCCGTATCGTCATCCCGTGCTGCTAGCCCGCGAGGCGGCTACGCTTGATCTGCTCTCTGATGGCCGTTTTGAATTTGGTCTGGGCGCGGGCGTCGAATCAAACGAGCCGCAGCAGATGGGTATTCCCTTTGGCAATGCTGGTACACGTGTCGGCCAGCTTGAGGAGGTCCTGCAACTCATCAAAAGGCTTTTCACGGAAGAGACGGTCAATTTCGCCGGGCAGTATTACACGGTTTCGGAGATGAAGGGATATCCCAGGCCCGCACAGCAGCCACACATGCCCATCCTCGTTGCGGGTGCAGGTGAACGGATGCTCAAGCTGGCAGCCAGGGAGGCCGATATCATCGCGATTGGCTCAAATCGAAGCGCGTGGAGGCCAGACGCGGTAGATGTCACGTTGGAGCAAAAGATTGCCTGGATTCAAGAAGCTGCCGGTACCCGCTTCGCCGATCTGGAACTCAGCCAGACCATCTATGATCTGGTGATTACGGATAGCGATACTGCTATTAGCGTACCGGCTGGCATGCCACAGGCGCCGAAGAGACCTGTGAGTACCAGGCAAGCGGTTGAATACCTGCTTGAGCAGCGGGATCGCTACGGATTTTCGTACTTACAGATCATTGATCGACAGATGGAGAATTTTGCTCCGGTCGTTGCCCGGCTCAATGGCGCATGATCTGCGTATAAGGAGGAGGCACGAGGAACGGGGCTGCCTTTCCCTCCACTCAAAGAGCGGTACGAGCGTCTGGAAGAGATGTTACAGATTTGCCTGTACATGTGGCAAGGCGAAAAGGGAGACGAGCGACCTTTCGAGGGGCAATACTACCACATTGAGCGCCCGTTCAACCTGCCGCAAAGCCTCACACGGCCCCATCCACCGATCCTCATTGCTGGCAGCGGCGAGCAGAAGACATTGCTCCTGGTCGCCCGCTACGCCGATGCCTGCAACTTGCAGCCGTCGCCACAGATTCCCCACAAGCTGGAGGTTCTGCGCAGGCATTGCGAGGTTATTCCCGCCGTCGCCGACCTCTAAGCGAGCTGGATCAGGGTTGAGATTCGCTAAATCTGACATGAGAGTCCTCTGGGATGTCATACTGAGCGACAGCGAAGCATGACATCCCAGAGGACTCTTTTTATAGCATGCTCTTTATGATACTTCACTATGCTGGGGGACGTTGCGCTGTTCGCTGGTCGCGCTGGCATAGACGGGGGTGCACCACTCGGCGCGATATTCCTGGCGGCGACCGCGTACTATATCGAAGTAAAGGCTCTGGATGGCCTCGCCGATGGGACCGATCTTGCCAGTGCCGACGGGACGGTGGTCGACCTCGATGACGGGAGCGATTTGCGCGCCGGTGCCGCAGAGGAAGATCTCGTCGGCAATATAGAGTTCGGTGCGGTCTACCTGCCGTTCGCGGGTGATGAGACCCAGTTCGCGCCGCGCAAGCTGCATGATGGTGTTGCGAGTCACGCCGAGCAGGATATTTTCCGTGGGTGAAGGTGTAACAAGCTCGCCGTTGAAGACCAGGAAGATATTCTCGGCGCTGCCCTCGGAGACATGCCCATCATGGTTGAGCATGATGGCTTCGTCGAAGCCGTTCTGTATAGCCTCGCTTTTGGCTAAGGCAGAATTGACATATGAGCCGATGATCTTGGCGCGGGCCGGGATAGCGTTGTCGTCAACGCGTCGCCACGAGGAGACGCCGCAGCGCAGCCCGTGTGTATCCACGTAGTCTCCAACCGGCTCGGAGGTGATAATGAAATCATCTCTCAGCCCGTGCAGGCGTACTCCCAGCGTCTCATCGCCCTTATAGGCGACGGGCCGCAGGTAGACATTTTGATGTTGATCATTGCGTCTTACCAGTTCGGTGCTGATAGCGATCAGGTCGTCAACACTATAGGGAAGTTTGATTTGCAGGATTTTGCAGGAACGCAGCAGGCGCTCGTAGTGCTCGCGCAGGCGGAAGAGGTAAATCTGCCGGTGCTCCTCGTTCCAGTAGCCTCGAATGCCTTCGAAGCAGCCAGTACCATAGGCGAAACCGTGCGAGCGAACGGGGACGACGCCCTGCCCGGCAGGCACAAATTCGCCATTCATGAAAAGTTCTTTTGCATCCATCTTGTGTGCGGTCGGCAGCGTCTTTGCTGCTTCCCTTTTCCTCCTTCTGTTGTTTCTCGCCCCCCAATTAGAACGAATGAGGGGCGGGAAAAGGTTTCGGAACGCCATTGCTCCTACAAGATTACAAGATTTTTTTCCCTAGAGCGGAACGTATCAACTCGACAGCCAGCGAGGCTGTTTCGTTCTTGTGATCGAGCAATGGATTGACTTCGACGACATCCATCGAGATCATCCTGCTCGAATCGCAGACGTGCTCCATCACCAGGTGCGCCTCGCGGTAGCTAAGGCCGCCGCGTATGGGTGTGCCGACGCCGGGCGCTTCCTGTGGGTCAAGCGCGTCCAGGTCGAGGCTCAGATGGATGGGACTGTTATCGCGCCCGGCGATAGCCAGCGCCTCCTGCATCACGCGGTGAATGCCTCGCTCGTCGATCTCTGACATAGTAAAGACATGGATATGGTGGGTACGCAGCAGTTCCTGTTCGCCGGGGTCGAGGGCGCGGGCACCGACAATGATAATTTTGCTCGCGTCGATCTTGGGTGTCCAGCCACCGAAATTGACAAGCGGGCTGTAGCCTATACCGGCCAGCGCGGCCAGCACCATGCCATGAATGTTGCCGGAAGGCGTCGTCTCTTCCGTATTGAAATCGCCATGCGCGTCAACCCAGAGCACGCTCACGTCTTTATGAACGCGAGCCACGCCGCTGATCGACCCCAGCGCGATGCTGTGATCTCCACCCAGGATGAGGGGAAATTCACCGGCTTCGAGCGCGGCTGTTACAAGAGCAGACAGCTCCCTGGCTACCTGCAAGATGGGTTCAAGGTATTTGACGCGAGTATTGCCGATGGGCTGGCTTTCTGGATCGGGGATAACGACATTGCCAACATCAAGCACTGTATGGCCTATTTGCCGGAGCTGGTCACTGAGACCGGCATAGCGGATTGCACTTGGCCCTATGTCAACCCCTCGCCGATCAGCCCCCAGATCCATAGGCGCGCCAATCACGCGAATTTGCATACACATTTCCTCCTGTTCGCCGTTGAACAGTTTGATAATCTCTACTCATTATACGTTTTGGACAGGCTCTTTGTCTATGGTATCCTGGAAGCCAATATGGTGTACAATTCCAGCCAAAGCAAACGGAAAGGCGAGGTAGCCTGTGATATCTTCACGTCATGCGACCGTAATCAGTGTAGCAAAACGTTCTTGCCCACCCTTCGGGGAAAGTAGTACAATGCATCTTGCAAGGAGCATCTTCCTTGTGGTTATCTCCCGTAGCTACAGAAAGCGAGGCCTTTTGTGTATCATAAATGGTTCGCCCATACAAAACGCTGGCCGTCCGTGTTTTTATTTTTTGGTGCGCTACTGCTCGTGCTGGCCGCATGCAGCGGCGGCAATGGGTCGCCCAGTGCGAATGGCTCTTCCACACCGGCGCCCAAACAGGTACTGACCTTCCCCAATGTCGGAACGACCGATATTGCTGATCTTGATCCCGCAACGGGGCCGGATGCCAACTCGGCGCTTGTTGTTGGTATGGTTTACAGCGGTCTGGTCAAGTCCGATGTGAATTTGAATGTCGTTCCTGACCAGGCTACCTGGGATATCTCTGATAACAATACGGTCTACACCTTCCACATAAAACCGGGCATTACCTTCTCCGATGGTACTCCTGTCACCGCTCAAACCTACGTTTACACGCTGACACGTCAGTTGCTCCCGGCAGTGAACTCGCCGGTTGCCTCGTTCTTTGAGGCGAATATCGTGGGTGCCGATGCCGTCAGCAGTGGAAAGACAACAACGCTGGCAGGCGTTAAGGCGATTGATGCCCAGACGTTGCAGATAACGCTCACAAAGCCTACTCCCTACTTTCTCGAGGTACTTACCAACTCGCTCTACTACCCGCTCAACGAGAAGATCATTAATCAGTATGGGCAGACGAAGTGGGTAGACCATGCCGCCGGGAATGGCATTGGCACCGGTCCCTTTATGATCAAGGAGTGGGACCACAATGTCAAAATGATTCTGGTTCCCAACCCGCACTATTATGGTGCGAAAACGCGGTTGAGCGAGGTTGACATGCTCTTCGTGAACGACCCGACCACCGCCTTCAACGCCTACCGTGCGGGCCAGTATTCTTTTGTCTGGAATCTCGACCCGCAGGATCAACAAACGGCGAAGAACATGCCCGGCTTTATCCGTCATCCCTTGCTGGAGACAGACCTGCTGTTTTTCGACAACACGAAGCCGCCGTTCAATAATGTCGCGGTGCGCCAGGCCTTTGCCTATGCGACCGATAAGGATACGCTGGCGCACGCGATCTTCAAGGATGCCGTCGTGCCCGCGCCAACGATTATTCCGCCCGGTATGCCCGGCTACCAGCCAGATTATCCCGGCTTGCCCTATGATAGGACGAAGGCCAGGCAACTGTTGCTCTCCGTATATCCCGATGTGAGCCAGGTGCCCCCGATTACGTTCTCGTACCCAAGCTCGCAGGTCACGCTGGAAGAGGCCTCTGCCCTCCAACAGATGTGGCAGAACGCGCTGGGCATCCAGGTCAGGCTCAATGCTGTCGAGTTGACCGCCTACAACCAGGAAACGTCCCATCACCAGATACAGTTTGGCTTTACACAGTGGAGCGCGGACTTTCCTGACCCCTACGACTGGCTGGCTCTGAACCTGACCACCGGCGCGCCCAATAACAACGGCGACTGGAGCAATGCCCAGTTCGACCAGCTTATCAAGGAAGCGGAGCAGACTACCGGCGATGCACGTATCGCCCTCTACAATCAGGCAGAGCAAATAGCTATTACCGCTGTTGGCTGGCTGCCACTCGACCACGAAGCGATGGCCGCCATCATCCCCTCCTGGGTGCATGGCGTCACGCTTAATAGTAACGGCCTCTACTTCGGTGACTGGTCCGGCGTCTATCTTTCGGCTCATTAACAGTCTTGAAAGCCGTGCGGCCTGATGTTATACTATAGATGACCACAGAAAAGCCCGCCCGTCTTCGGGCGGGCTTTTATCGCATGTGTGTGTATTGATTGTGAGAATAACATGGGTTGAAGAAACAGGCGATGATGCCTGTCTACGCAATGTTGCAAAGCGAGCCGCTGACTGGCTCACAACTAAGGAGGTTCTTAAGTTATGGCTGTCGAAGTTATTAATCCCTACGAAGTGGCGGTCGCCCAGTTTGATGAGGCGGCTGAGCGTCTTGGTCTCTCACAGGCAATGCGGGCTATTTTACGCAAGCCCAAACGCGAATTGACCGTGAATTTTCCCGTGCGCATGGACAACGGTGACGTTGTGATGTTTACCGGCTACCGTGTCCAGCACAATATCAATCGCGGACCGGCCAAAGGCGGCGTCCGCTTCAGCCCCGAAGTCTCGCTCGACGAGGTGCGGGCGCTAGCGATGTGGATGACGTGGAAGTGCGCCGTGGTCGGTATTCCCTTCGGTGGGGCCAAAGGCGGCGTCATCTGTGACCCTCAAGCGCTCTCACGCGGCGAACTCGAACGGCTCACGCGTCGCTATGCCACCGAAATATCTGTCCTCATGGGACCTGATAGCGATATTCCCGCCCCCGATATGAACACGAACCCGCAGATCATGGCCTGGATGATGGACACCTTCTCGATGCATCGTGGCTACTCCGTTCCGGCTGTCGTGACAGGCAAGCCACTGGCGATTGGCGGCAGTGAGGGGCGCCTGGAAGCAACGGCACGTGGCGTGCAGATTATCGCGCGCGAGGCTATGCTGCACAACGGTATGGTGCCAGATCAGTGCTCGGTCGTCGTGCAGGGTTTCGGCAACGTTGGCAGCATCTCCGCCCGTATGCTGCACGAACTGGGCTGCAAAGTAATTGGTCTGAGCGATATCAGCGGTGGCATCTACAACCCCAGAGGCATCAATGTGCATCACGCGCTGCGCCACTCGAAGGAGCATGGGACGCTGCTCGGCTTCCCGGAGGCCGAAGCCATTACTAACGCGCAACTGCTGGAACTGCCCTGTGATGTGCTCGTGCCAGCCGCGCTGGAAAACCAGTTGACACAGAAGAATGCCGGGCGTGTCCAGGCAAAGCTGATTATCGAGGCGGCCAACGGTCCCACGACGCCCGAAGCCGACCGCGTCTTCAACGAACGCGGTATCATGGTTGTCCCTGACATTCTTGCCAACGCGGGCGGCGTGACGGTCAGCTACTTTGAGTGGGTGCAGGACCTGCAGCGTTTCTTCTGGGCCGAGAACGAGATCAACAACCGGCTGGAATCGATCATGACCCGCTCCTTCCAGGCCGTGCTTGCCAAAGCCGACGAGCAGGAGACGAATCTGCGCATGGGGGCTTATCTCCTCGCCGTTGCCCGCGTCGCCGAAGCCACCGAACTGCGCGGCGTGTACCCGTAAGTAAAGCAATTCCATTTTCCCAGGTCGACCACCATCTCGGGCCAGCCCTTGCGGCTGGCCCTGTTATACACGAACGCCCGCGAAGCGAGCGGGCGATGCATGGGTGGTGGCGTGGTCGTATACAGTAGGGCCGACCCTCGCGGGGGCGCGGTCGGCTACCCCGTCGATTCCACTTCTTGCCGTCGGCCTGAGGGTGGTTGGATAGTGAGTGATATGCTTACCCCGCCGCTTCCACATGTAGAATCTTCAGCCAGATGTCATATTTGCCGTTCTCGTCGGGGTAGGTGTTGGCTTCGAGACGGAAGATGATGTTGACGTGGGTGATGCCGCTGAGGGAGTGCAGTTGCGTGGCACCGCGTAGGATGGTGCCGACGACGCGCCGGGTATGATTATTGGAGACTCCCAGTCGCAGACGCAGGTTGCGCCTCTCCAAACCGCTTGCCCAACTGTCCATGAGGCGCAGACGCTCCATCTTGAAGGTCGGTTCGGGATTGCCTGCCCCGAACGGAGCAAGGGCGCGAATCTTCTGGTAGGTCTCGTAATTGAGGAGATCGAAGCGCGTGAAGACGAGATCGACCTTCGGGCCAGTCGGGGTCGGTGCACGTTCGACATCGACTGCTATGGCGTCCGCCTCTGTTCCTGCTTCGGGCGCGTCGACAGGTTCGGATGGGTCGTTGTTGAGAGAATTCTCAACTTCACCGTCAAGCCCGGTTTTGTCTTCCTCCCCTGTGGAGACAGGCGCCTGGGCGCGCTCAAGGAGGTAGTCGTGAAATTGTGAGACGTGTTCGCTCTGAATGGTGAAACCTGCCGCTTGTTCGTGGCCTCCGTAGCGTTCCAGGTGGTTTTTATGGGCCTCGTCGTAGGCGCGCAGGGCTGAAATAATGTTGAAGCCCTTCTGGCTGCGGGCGGAGCCTCGGCTCAGGTGTTTCTCGCGGTCCTCGCTGAGCACCAGCACCGGCTTATTGATCTCCTCCGACAGCTTGCCGGCTACCAGGCCAAGAATGCCCTCGTGCCAGTTTTCGCCGCTGACCAGGATGACCTGTTTCTGGCTTTGTTCCTGTGCCGCGAGGCGCACGGCCCGCATCAACTCCTCGGTCTGCTGCTGCCGCGATTGATTGATTTCCTCCAGTTGCGCGGCAATCTCTCTGGCGCGAGTCTCGTCATCGGTGGTGAGCAACTCGAAGGCGATACTGGCGTGTTTCATGCGCCCGGCGGCGTTGATGCGTGGCGAGATGCCATAGGCGATATCGCGTTCGCGGATGCGCCCCGGTTGCATATTGGCGAACTGCATCAAAGCACGCAAGCCGGGATTCGGGGTGACGGGAGCATTCATCTTTTGCAGCCCCAGGCGCACCAGCGTATGATTTTCGCCTTTGAGCGCGGCTAGATCGGCAATGGTGCCGACGGCAACGAGATCGAGATAGTCCATCTCCTGCTCGCGAGGAAGCCCGTACAGGCGCAATAGCGCCTGTACCAGCTTGAAAGCGACGCCGACGCCGCACAAGTAGCGCTCGCCGTAGGTGCAATCCGGTCGCCAGGGATTGACCATCGCGTAGGCGACAGGCATCGTCTCTGGGGGCTGGTGATGGTCGGTAATAATGACATCAATGTCCAGCACGCGGGCATACTCGACCTGCTCCACATCCGAACTGGCGCAGTCCGTGGTGATAATCAGCGTTGTTCCCCTGGCTTTGAGCAGGTCGAGTGCGGGCAGGTTGAGGCCGCAGCCTTCGTAGAGGCGGTGTGGAATGTAGTAATCCAGGACAGCCTGGGATTGTGTATGCGCAATGAGCGCGCGCAAGGCACGAGTTAGCAGGGACGAGGAGGTGACGCCATCCGCGTCGTAATCACCATAGACTGTGATATGTTCTCCGTTTGTCAGCGCCCGCACGATGCGATCCCGCGCCTTCTCCATGTCGATGAGGGCCAGTGGGTCGGGAGTCTGCGCGTAATCAGCGGCCATGAAGGCATGCATGTCTTCAGCGGTGGTGATGCCGCGATTGCACAGGAGCTGCGCCTGCAATGCCTCGATCCCCGCCTGCTCGTAGAACTTGAACTGCTCCTGGCTCAGTCGTTCGTATACCTGCCATTGTGAAGGTGATTCCAACTGTGAGTGTGATGATGCGAGAGGTGGTTCCACAGGCGTATCCTTTGTTCTATCTATTCTGGTAGCAGTCGCATGAATACCTCGTTGCCGAGCAGCCGTCCGCGCTTGCTCAGGCGTAGCCATCCTCCCGCGCCCTCCCTGCTGTCCTCACCCTCTCGTTCCAGTAAGCCTGCCTCCTCAACCTGTTGCAGTCGATTGCCGACAAATTGGGCAAAGGGAATGCCAAAACGCTGCTCGAAGGTGGGCAGGTGCAGGCCGGGCGCGGTGCGCAGGGCGAGGAAGGCGGTCTCCACCATTTCCTGTTCGCGTCCAACCGTCTCACTGGCCGTTTCGTCTACAGGCAGCCGCCCCGCTTTGAGCATGCGCACATATTCCTGGGGATCGCGCACGTCTGAGAAGCGATGACCGCCAAAGAAGGAGTAAGCACCGGCTCCCATACCGAGGTAAGGCAGGTTCTGCCAGTAGGTCAGGTTGTGGCGGCTGGCATGTCCGGGCAATGCCCAGTTCGATATTTCGTAATTCATATAGCCGTGCTTGAGCAAGAGTTCATCAGCATATTCATACATATCGGCGCAGAGGTCGTCGTCGCCGGGGGTGATGCGGCCCTCCTGCGTCCAGGAGTGAAAAGGTGTGCCTTCCTCGATAATGAGGGAGTAGAGCGAGAGGTGTTCCGGGCGCAGGGCCACTGCCTGCTCAAGTGTTTCTTGCCAGTGACGCATGGTCTGACCGGGCAGGCCGAACATAAAGTCGACATTGATAGAGGTAAAGCACGCAGTGCGAGCGGACTCTACCGCCTGGATAATTTCGGCTGGTGAATGGATGCGGCCCAGTGTCTTGAGTAGAGCGGCATCGAAGCTTTGTCCTCCCAGGCTGAGACGGTTGATGCCCGCCGCGCGCAAGCCGCGCAACTGTTCGAGGCTCAGTGTGCCGGGATTGGCTTCAAGGGTGATTTCCGCGTCTTCATCCACAGCGAAGGCGGAGCGACAGGCCGCGAGGATGCGTGTGATCTGTTCCACGCTCAGCAGGCTGGGTGTGCCGCCGCCGAAAAAGACCGTGCGACTGCGGCGTGGTTCGCCGCCGGGAAGCTGTACCACCTGGCCCATCAGACCAATTTCGCTCACAAGCGCACGCACATAGGGTTCGCGCAGGGGCAGGATTCCGGCATAGGTATTGAAATCGCAGTAGTAGCAGCGGGTATGGCAGAAAGGAATATGCAGGTAGAGGGAGACGGTCTCCAAAAGTTCAGATATGGGTGCTTCATTGACTGGTATTTTTGTTGCAAGAGGTACCTTTGCTATCATAGATAATCCTTAAGAGAAAAGAGACGAGCAAGGAAGAGCGGGAAAGTATTCACGAGCGATAAGCTTTGCGCAAGGCTTATCGCTCGTGAATACTTTCTGGCTTTCCTCAGAAGTTGTCTACGGTGCCGCCGGATTGGGCGCGCCAGGGACAGCCGTGGCCGGAGCGCCGGAAGGCAGGTCTGGCGGCATGTTAGACGTGTCGGTCAGCATATTCTGGTTGACCGCCGTAATCTTCATGTTCGGCAGCGCTCTCTGCTCGAACAGCCAGCTCGTCAGCGCGTTGGTCTGCAAAGATTGCAGGGTGGTCTTGTCTAGCGCACGCGACGGGTCGATATCCACGATCTTGACGATGTGATAAGCGCCATTTTCGTCCAGGACAGGACTGAGTTCGCCCACGTAACGCGCAGGGTCGAAGAGCCAGTTGTCGATGACGCCGGATTGGTCGGTCTGCGCCAGTTGCCCGCGAGCAAGCCAGCCAAGGTCGCCGCCGCTGCTGGCAGTCGTGGCATCCACCGATTTCTGTTTGGCAAGAGTGCCGAAGTCGGCTCCCTTCTTGAGCTGATTCAGAAGCTGCTGCGCGGCAGACTGCGTGCTCGCGGTGATCGAGAGAACATGTACCTGGTACGTCGGCGATTTGATCAGCGAGGCGAGGTAAGACTGCATGTTGTTGCGGCGCACGAGCAGGGCCGACATGGTCTGCACATCACTATCACTGATGTTGTCCTGGCTGAGGAACTTGCTATAAGTCATGCCCTTCGGCAGGTTCGCCTTCAGGTTAGCGATAAACTGGTTGACCTGCGTCGCTGTGGGATTCACCTTCGCCTGAACAGCAGCGCTCTGTGTCGCCAGCCATTCGCGAATGATTTCATCGTCCTGCAGGTACGTCGCGCTGTCGTTGCCAACCTGGGACTGAGTGAAGAGCTGCTGCTCGTCGGGAATGGTGTTCTGCTCCAGATTGGTGTACTGCGAGTTGATTTGATCGTGTTTGGTCTGGGCGGCAGTCAGGTCTTTCTTCGTGCTGGCAAGCTGCGCGTTGAGTTGCTGGCGCTGCGTATTAGAGCTTGCGCTCTTAATCTCTTTGTTCAGCGTATCGATTTTAGAGGTATCTGTGTCGATAATCTTCTGTTCCGCGTCGACCTGTGCTTTCAGGCTGGAAGCCTGGGCATTCAGACCATGCGGGCCGTTGAGCTTCTCTTCCTCAAGTTCCGTTCTCACCGCGACCAGTTTGCGATAGTCGGACTGCGGTATCTGGTGGCCATTGACGCTGGTGATCGGTAAGCCCGGGGTGATCACATTGAGGTTGATCCAGGTGCCAACGATGACAGCAACGATCAGCAGGCCAATCAGGCCAGCAACAGCCCAGGTAGCGCGCTGCTGGAACTTGATCTTCTCTTTGTGCGAGAGGTGGCCGCCCCAGCCAAAAATAATGGGCTTGCCGTCACGCCGCGCATCAAAGCGAGCCGTCTGTTTGACGTATTTGTTCGATTTGTTGGACCGCGCTGACCGCTTGCTGTCCGGCTTGCGCGCTGTTTGACTATTCATGACTTACGTGACTTCCCTTCTGCATCAGCGATGGTAGCGTCAATCCGTCAACAAACACAGCGAAGATGGCTACATGTCTGCCTGCTCTCCGCGCTCCCCTGCCTGGTGCAGATCAGAAGAGAAGCGCGGAGAGGGGGGCGAAGATCATGTACCCATCTCTCGCTGACTCATACTATGCCTGCTTTGCTCCACGCGCTACATGCCACGAATGTGCTCGGCAGTGTAGGGCAACAACGCCATCTGGCGGGCCTCTTTAATGGCCCGGCTCAACAGGCGTTGATGCTTGGCACAGGTCCCGGTCTTCCGGCGCGGTTCAATCTTGCCGCGATCTGAGATATAGCGCTTCATGAAGCGACTGGCATCTTTGTAGTCGATCTCGCGAACGTGATCATGGCAAAACTGGCAAATTTTGCGGCGAGACGTGCGCTCGCTCCTCCCGCTTTCGCGCCGTTCGCGGCGCGGTGCTGACGTTTCACTACGTCTTTGCACGAACTTTCTCCTTCTTCATTAGAAGGGGGTTTCGTCTCCACCCCCGTGATCTTCCAAATCACCGAGGTCGTCCATACTGCCTGCCATAAAGTCGGCGCTGCTCGTAGCAGATTTAGGAGTAAGTATTTCCATCTCATTGGCAATGACTTCGACTGCTGTACGCTCGATATTATTCTTATCGGTGTACTTGCGCTGCTGCAGGCGGCCTTCAATGTAGACCTTTGTGCCTTTGTGCAGATATTCGCTGCAGATCTCTGCCAGCTTATTCATTGCTACGATATTGAACCACTCAGTCTCTTTCTGCCTTTCGCCGGTAGCGCTCGATTTCGTGTAGCGGTTGACGGCAAGAGTAAATCTGGCGATAGCCATACCACTCTGGGTATAGTTCATATCAGGGTCTTTTCCCAGGTTCCCGATGAGCATAATCTTGTTCATGATTTCAGGTCCTTTCGGCTTCGTGCGCTTGCCTCAACCCTATTGCAGAGACTCGACGACCTTTCCAAACTTAACGTATTACTCCAAAGTTTCTTCATCGATAGCAGGGGGGACATCGGCCATGTCCTCTTCGGTCAGGCTGATGGGTTCGACCAGATTCTCGCCCATGCTCTCCTCATCCTGTTCGGCCAGGGCCTCTTCGACCGCCGCTGTGATTCCTTCAATATTAGCGGTGGCAGGCTCTGCCTGTTCCTGCGCGTTGGCCCCCGCGGCTGCCTCTGCGGCTGCCCGGGCTTCACGCTCCTTCTGCACGGTCCTGGCGTCGCGGCGCTTCATCAGGTGGCGGAGCACCTCTTCAGAAACTTTGAGTGTACGATCCAGTTCGGCCACGGTTTCGGGGGTCAGGATCATATCAAGGAATATGTAGTTTCCGTCGCGGTGATGTTCGATGGGGTAGCTGAGACGCCGCCGTCCCCATTTATTCACCCGCACAATCTGGCCGCCATGCGTGGCGACAATCTGCTCGACACGGTTTAAAATGGCCTGTGTCTGCTCTTCGCTGACTTCGGGATTGAGTATGAAACCCAGTTCATAGTCTCTTGTGACCACGAAGCCTCCTCCTTCCTTTACCTATGGGTATGCTTCCAGTCAGCTATTCCGGTCCCGGATGGGCTTGCAATTCCATTCACATAGGGATGCAAGTGATAGCTGCCAGAGCAGGTCCTACTTTCAATCCCAAACGGGATATCCAGTCCTAAACACCCCGCTATTATACCATTGATCGCCCCTTCTGGCAATAGAGTCGAGTTTGAAAAACTCCTACCCCCTTATTCTTTTCTTACCTGAAAAAACGGAAAAGCCAGAAAAAAGAAACGTTCTTTCTAGCAGTGATTCGTCATCAGTAAAGAGCTTGTTGACAGTGTAAAATGTTTGTTTCATACTGTAGCTACAATCCGGCGCAGTAGCGATAGATAGTATGTTTATTTCCCGATCAGACGGAGCACATATGCAACAGTATCCTGTGGGACGCTCCTCTCAATCAACGCAGGCACAGGAGATACAACGGGGGCAGCGAACGCGGAGAATGCAGCAAACACAGCGGACACAACCCGCGCTTCCAGGCGCTGCGCTGCCCACTACTCCACCTGGGGTACCACCAGAGCGTGTGGCGAACAACGCGCCCCGCCCCTGGCGAAAATCCTCACAGCCGCGCTATAGCCTGCAAGCTGCCTGGAAATTAGCGCTGATTGGCCTGCTGCTGGGGGTACTCTATGTGGCGCTTTATCCACTTTTTGCGGGCCTGGTAGCAGGTTCTGCCGGACAGCAGGCCCTGCTCAGCCTCTTTCCCTGGCTGCCACGTCTCTACTGGACGAATGCTTTCCCCGCGCTCTCCCAGGCACTTTCTCATTTTCCTCTGCTCAATGCGGCGAGTGGCAACGCGAATCTTCTGCTGGTCTTGCTTCTGCTGGCTCTGCTCCTTGTCTTGCTGGCATGGCAAGTTGGACGGAGCGTCCTGCGCAAGCGCCTCTCTCGTTCTGAGACAGGGCTTCTCTTCTGGCTGGCGCTCATCTTCGTCGCTCTCTTCGGCCTGACCTTCCTCCTCGCGCCGCCGGTGCAGGCGCAGACCCTCTTTCTTTATGGCATGTATGGCCGCATGGTGGCTATCTACCACGTCAATCCCTATGTCATCACGCCTTCTGCCTTCCCCCATGACCTCCTTTATGTCATGCTGTCCGGCGGTACGCGCACCTCGGTCGCTATCCCTGGCCCCGTCTGGATCGATATGAGTATTCCCATCACCCTGTTTGCGCATGGCGGAGCCGGTGGCATCCTGCTCGCGTTTCGGGTGCTGGGCCTTGTTGCCCACGTGGTGAACACAATGCTGATCTGGGCCATCCTGGCAAAGTTGAAGCCGGAAACCCGCCTCGCGGCCACCCTGCTCTACGGCTGGAATCCACTGGTGCTGCTCTTCTCCGTCGCTTCCATGCAGCTAGAGGTCGGGATTGTGCTCTTCCTGCTGCTGGGCATTCTCTTCTTCCTGCGTAAATCGCTGCTGCTGGGCTGGGTTTTCCTGCTGCTGGCGGCGCTGGTTAACGCTCTCTGTCTGCTGCTGCTGCCGTTGTTCTTCCGCTTCCTACGACGGGAAACGCGCCTGCTGCCGCGCGGGCAGCGCTTCTTCTGGTGGGTGGGCTGCGTGGCCATCTCGATTCTGGTCGTTGTTCTGGCTTATGCTCCATTCTGGAGCGGATGGGGATGGAATGGACTGGTGGCGATGCTCAAGCAGGCCTTCTGGCCCACCAGCGCCATCAATTCGCTTGACGCGGCGTTGATCAATCTGCCTGTGCGTCCGGTGCCAGCGCTTTCCTGGCTATTTGTCCCCCATCACTGGATACTCTTCGCCGCCATTGCCGTGGGCCTGACCTTGCTGCTCGGCGTCTGGCTGATCGATAGCCTGGAACTGGCCTTGCTGTTCAGTAGCTGGATCTTCCTGGCACTCTTTGTGTTCTTTCCTGCTAGCTGGCCGTGGCTGCTGCTCGCGCCGCTGGCCCTTTGCGCTGTCAGCGGGCGCGCGCTCTTCCTGACAGTCTTCCTGCTCTTCGGTGCTTTGTTCAGCTTCTATTACGATCTGGAGCAGTCGATCTGGCAGGGTCAGGCGTTGCTGACCATTGGCCTGCCCGTCTTGCTCTGGGGCTGGCTGCTATTCTTCACCTCGACGTGGCATATGACCCGTGCCAGCGAGGAGCAGGCGGAGGCAAGCGCGGTCGCAGCTGGCAGGAAGGCGGTGCAGGTAAAGGGCTTCTCGCGTCCCGGCTGGCAGGCGTGGTCCTCTCGCCCCTCCTGGCCCGGTCGCCGTCGGCAAAGCTGACTTGCCATGTGTTCCTGCTGCCGTGAGGGCGCTGCCTGGAAACAAGTTTACAACCAAAAAGCTATTGCGTAACCGGGGCAGGTATGATATACTGCGTCTCGATGCGGGGCCACTCCTGAAAGAGGCTTTCTGCGCCTTTGACGGATTTTTGAGGAAGCTCAAAAGAGAAGAGATTGGTAAAGGATAAACTCCTCTTCATCTCCATCGCCTCTCCCCTGAGTTACACTGAGATGTAAGTACCTGCCTGGCAGGATGCAGGGTGTGGATAATGCGTTGCCTCCGCATACTAGTAAAGTCAGGAAGAAAAAGGATTATGAAGCAGAAACTGAAAACACACAAGGCTATGGCCAAGCGGGTCAAGGTGACCGGCTCTGGCAAGTTTATGCGCCGCAAAGTGGCTATCAGCCACCTGCGCCGTCACAAATCACCCGAGGCTGTCCGTTCGGCGGACAAAGAGTTCGAGCTGGCTGCTGGTGACAGACGCCGCTTGAAGAAACTCCTCCCGTATGACTTCTAGACCGGTATTCGGTACAGGAAGAGAAGAGACAAGAGATACTACAGTAGTCGAGCATTCAATTGATATGGAGGATAGAGAGCTATGCCCAGGGTAAAACGTGGCGTTCCCGCTCACAAGAAGCATAAAAAGGTTTTGAAGATGGCCGAGGGCCATCGGGGGGCGCGTCGGCGTCTGTTCCGTCCCGCCCATGAGTCGGTCATGCGCTCTATGGCGTATATGTATCGTGACCGCCGCAATCGCAAGCGCGATATGCGCCGTCTGTGGATCACGCGCATCAACGCCGCCGCTCGTATGCACGGTGTCAGTTACAGCAAATTGATGCACGCCATCCATGAGGCGAACATTGATGTAGATCGCAAGATACTCGCCGAGATGGCCGTCAATGACGAAGCAGCTTTCAGCGCGCTGGTAGAGAAAGCGCTGGCTGCGGTCCCGACCGTTTAACGGCTTTCAGATGCAAATGACCGCGAGCAGCCCACCAGTACACGCTGGTATGCTGCTCGCGGTCATTTGCATGAACGACATTGCTGAGTAAGGCGATGGTGCGAATTACCAGTTCTGCTAATCCACGTATCAAGAGAGCGCGTGAGCTACACGCGAGTGCTGGGCGTAAGAAATACGGCCTCTTTCTGATGGAGGGGCCGCGCCTGCTGGAGACGCTCCTCGACATTGGAGGGGAGGAAATGCTGCCAGAGGAGGTGTTCTATCAGCCAGAACTGCTGGGGCGCACGGAAAAGGGGCGTGCGTTACTGGGTAGGCTGTTGCGCACACCCGCGCTAGCACGAAGGCTGGTGGAGGTGAGCGAGCGTGTGATCGAGGCGCTGGGCGATGCGCAAACATCGCAGGGTGTTGTGAGCGTCTTGCCGCTCACGTTGTTTGCTCCGGCGCGATTGCGGGCCAACCGTCCCGCCGCATTCCGTCCTGCCCTGCTCATTCTCGATGATATCGCGGACCCTGGCAACATGGGGACGATCTTACGCACGGCGCTGGCAGCTAACGTCGATGCGGTCCTGCTCATCCCCAACTGTGTCGACCCGTTCAATCCGAAGGTGGTGCGAGCGGCTGCGGGAGCGCATGTCGCGCTGCCCATCGAAGTTGATATGTCGTGGCCTGCCATCGCCGAACGAGTGGCGCGGCACTGCCCCGAAGGCCCGCGCGTACTGCTGGCCGAGGCGGGCAGCAGCCACATATACTACGAACAGGACCTGACGCGCCCGTTCGCGCTCATTACCGGCAACGAGGCGCATGGTCCCTCACCTCAAGCGCGAGCGCTGGCGACACTGACGATCTCCATCCCCCTCGCTAACGGCGTAGAGTCGTTGAACGCGGCTATGGCGACGGGCATTATTCTCTACGAAGGTGTGCGACAGATGAAGATAACCGGGCAGGTATAACAACAGGGTGATGAGATCGTGCGCTACGGCGCGCACGGTCTCATCACCCTGTTGTTATGCCTGTGTCTATTACCAGCGGCTGCTCATCTCACGGTGAAGATCGGGCTGCTGAACGAGTGCGGTCGTGCCGCAGCTTTCGCACGCATCAGGCGCTGTGCCTGTATGAACCATGCCGCAAACTTCACACACCCAGCGTCGAACCGTGACGCGAGTGCGTGCTAACACGTTCATCGCTTCCTGCACAGCAGCGCCGTTGCTCTTTACCACACTCCTGGTGGTGGTTGTTTTCTGTGCAATCATGAGTAGCCTCCTATCTTATCTTCTGCCTGTTGCTTATCATGCGTATTCATCCAGGTGAGTCTGGATAGGGCCGCTGTAAAGCAGCTACAACGACGTGTTATCCAGAACGCCCGCATAACCAGCGATGCGTGCGCGGGTGATGTCACTTACTGTAAGTGTAACAGGAGGCTGGCAGCATAGTCCATAAAATAGCATGCAACTTCTGGATACTATCTATAAGAAAAAAGTTATAGGAGATAGGGGAACACGCGGCAAAAGAGAAAGAGGCCGCGTCAGTTCAGCGCTGATGCAGCCTCTTTCTCTCGTTTAGCGGCTACCAGTTCTGATAGCCGTTGTTCTCCCTGTTACTGTTGCCATTCCCATTCCGGGTGCCGTTGCCGTTCGTTCTGTACTCCTCTAATGGCTCGTTATACCACTGTTGCCCTTGCTGCCTCTGTTGATGCTGTTGCCACTGAGGGTTTAATGGGCCGGGTTGCGCTGGAGTGGAGGGTGGAGTGGGGGTGGGCATGTGCTGCGGATCAAAATTGCCGTAGTTACCAGAGTTGTCAAAGCTGCCAGACTGATCTGGCTGGTATCCGCCATACTGATTCCCATAGTTGCCATAGCTCCCGTATCCTTGCTGGCCCGGCTGTCCTCCTTGAACTGGTTGATGGGGAGGGAGCGGAGCGAACTGAAAGCCGTTGTCAGGTCTGCCTGCGCCTGTCCCCATAGCGGGTGGCAGAGCATTATAGGGATAAGGGCCTGAATCCAGGCCGGGGCCGGAGGAGACAGCCGAGGCCGTGACGGTGCGGAAGAAGCCGCTCATGGTGAGCTGGCCCTCCTGCTCGGCCTCCGGGTAGACCGCGACATTGGCTATTGGCATGGACATATCTTGATTCTCGCGCAGTTTGAAGGCCTCGGTTGAAGCGCGCAGTTGTTCGACCAGGCGAGAGAGGCGTTCCATGCTCAGCGAGGCCTCGCGGGTGCTCAGGCTGCTTTGCTGCGTGCTCTCGGAGACGCTGCGCATAATCTGTGACACCGCGTTGGATGAAAGCACTTGCTGGTTTGCCACCTGGTTGATAGTTTCAATTTCGCGTGCCTGCTGCTCAACGGCTGCGAAGAGGGATTCCAGAGCGGTGCCAGCTTCCTCTGTAAGTCTGGCGCCGGTCGAAGTTTCTCGTTCCGTATCCTGCATAGAGAGAGCTGCCGCGCTGATGTCTTCACGAACCACGCGGACGATACGGGCGATAGAACTGGCCTCCTCTTTGGCGCGTTCCGCCAGGCGGCGGATGTCAGCGGCAACCGCGCCGAAGCCTTTGCCGTTTTCACCGGCCATCGCTGCCTGAATGGCCGCGTCAAGCGCCAGACGGTTCGTCTGGTGCGCGATCTGGGAGATGACATCGACGATGTTGTTGATCTCTTTCGAGCTTTCGCCCAGTGCATCCACTTTGCTGGCGGTGGCCTGCACATTTTCGTGGATGCGGCCCATGCTTTCTATGGTTTGCTGCACTGCTTCACGGCCACCCTGCGCGTCGCGGCGAGCCGTGCGCGCAATGCTCAACAGCGCCTGGGCGCGTTCCGCCACGTGGCGGCTGTCTTCTGCCATATGCTCGACTTCAACCGTTGCCTGACCGATCTGATGGATTTGTATATCGCCGGTTTCTACCAGTTGTGTCATACGATCAAGGATAGTGACCGTCGTTCCTTCAACTTCGTGGGCCACCATCTTGACGCGCACCACCAGGCTGCTCAGCTCTTCCACCATGTAGTTGAAGGAGTCGGCCAGCACACCCAGGGCGTCAGCGGTGACCTCGGCCTGCACGCGCAGATCACCTTCACCGACACCGCTCACCTCACTCACCAGTTTCTCCACCTGCGCCTGCAAGTTGTCGCGCTGTGCCTGCGCATCCTGGATGAGGTGGACGATGTTGTCCAGCATGTTGTTCATCGAGGCCGCAACGAGGTAGATTTCGTCGCGCCCCGCGATGGTAGCGCGGGCGCTCGTTTCTCCTTTCGCGATACGCCGTGTCAGCGTGGCAAGCTGGCGCAGCGGAACTGTAATCGTCTGGTTGACCGCGTAGCCAATTAAGAACACCAGCAGGATTGTGCTGACAATAGCTATGATCGTCGCAACGCGTACCGGGTTGATCTGCGCATCGCCCACGTTCGACACGGTATTACCCATCGTCTGTGCCAGGTTGACCAGATGCTGCCAGCTATTCTCCAGATTGATGTAGGCCTGCTGCGCTGAGAACAACGGCCCATAGGCATTGTTATAATCCAGCGAGACATTCGGATTCTTCTGAAGCAGGATCTGGTCGAGATCCGATAACTCTTTTTGCTGGTAGGTTTTGTATATATTCCACTGCGTCTTTGCCAGATCAAGCGTTTGCTTCTGATCTTTGATGATGGTGGTATTAGGGTCCTGGCTTATCAGAATGTTGCTTACCGCTGCCATGTTGCTCGAAGTGGCGAGTTCGTAGTTCTGCTGGTAGCTGGTCAGGCCCTGGTCAAACGTAGTCTGGAGGTTGCTAATCTCGCCGCTTGACTGTGCTCCACCAGCAAGGAGTGAGGCGTCCGCGTTCGCCCCTTGACTTAAATAGGCGAAGACCTGGGCGTTGCGCGCTGTAAGGAGCGCCTCCATACGTTGCAGTTCGACCTGCTGCGCGTATGCCGCGCTCTGGGCCTCAAAGGCGGTCGTGACTGCCTGCCCGCGTGAAACAAGGGAGTTTACGTAGTATGTGCCGAGCAAAGCAATAACAATAGCCGGAATGAGGGTCGCTGCTGCAAACGCGATAAAGAGACGCCGGAAAATAGGCGTGTTACTCAGAAAACTAAAATTCATAGCTCAGTCCCTTCTCAGACGGTACGCAACTCCGTGCTGCTGGCGACATATCCGATGTATCCATTTATTCGTGTCAATGGTTGTCTGCCTGTTTTGAATCGTGCAAATACGTGGAACAGACCATTCCCACCGTAGTTTACTCTACATTATCGGAAAATGGAACCTTTTGGGGATGGCAGTGACCTGAATTTCCTAGTAGAGAAGGGGCCAAACATGCTATACTGTCTGCAAATGCAACAAATTTCCTGCTTGAAGGAGCCTTTCATGGAGAAACAAAGCGCCACCTGGCCTTTTCACAAGGTATTGATTGCTAACAGGGGAGAGATCGCCGTGCGTGTCATTCGCGCTTGCCGCGAGCTTGGTTTGCAGAGCGTGGCCGTCTACAGCGATGCTGACCGCGATGCCCTGCACGTGCGTATGGCTGACGAGGCATACCATATTGGCCCGGCGCAGGCCAGCAAAAGTTATCTACATATTCCGACCATCCTTGACGTGGCGAAGCGCTCCGGGGCGCAAGCCATCCACCCCGGCTACGGCTTCCTCTCGGAAAATGCCGACTTTGCCGAAGCCTGCATGGCCGAGGGCCTGATCTTCGTTGGTCCGGCGCCAGAGGCACAGCGCGCTATGGGTGAGAAGACGGCGGCGCGCCGCACCGCGAAGGCTGCCGGTGTGCCGATTGTTCCCGGCGCGCTATCCGAGGTGGAAGATGAGGCGGAGGCGGTGCAACTGGCGGAGCAGATCGGCTATCCCTTGATGCTGAAGGCGGCAGGCGGCGGTGGAGGCAAAGGTATACGCTTCGTGCACGAGCCGAAAGATTTGCTCTCATCCCTGCGCACGGCACGCAGCGAGGCGAAAAGCGCCTTTGGCGACAGCCGCGTCTACCTGGAAAAAGCCATCTCGCCCGCCCGCCACATCGAGGTGCAGTTCATCGCCGACACGCACGGCAACGTCGTTCATCTCGGTGAGCGCGAGTGCAGCATCCAGCGCCGCCACCAGAAACTGATCGAAGAATCTCCTTCGCCCGTGCTCACGGAGGAGCAGCGCGAGCGCATGACCTCGTCCGTGGTCAGGCTGGTGCGGGCCATCAACTATGTCAACGCCGGAACCGCCGAGTTTCTGCTGGGGCCTGATGGCAATTTCTACTTTCTGGAAGTCAATGCGCGCATTCAGGTGGAACACCCGGTGACCGAACTGCGTACTGGCGTTGATCTCGTGCAGGAGCAGTTCCGCGTCGCCGCCGGGCTGCCGCTCTCGTTCACACAGGAGCAGTTGGAGTTTCGCGGCGCGGCCATCGAGGCCCGTATCTCGGCGGAAGACCCGAACAATCGCTTTCTCCCGGCCACCGGCACCGTGCTGGCGCTGCAAGAGCCATCCGGTCCCGGCGTGCGCGTCGACAGCGGCCTCTACCCTGGCTTGCAGGTGCCGCTTTACTATGACCCCCTGCTCTCAAAGCTGATTGTCTGGGGTCGAGACCGCGAGCAGGCCATCAATCGCCTGCGCCGTGCCCTCGACGAGTATCAGGTTCTCGGTGTGCGCACCACCATTCCTTTTGCGCGCTGGTTGACCGCGCACCCACGCTTCCTCGCGGGCGACTTCTCCACCGACTTCATCGCCGAAGAATGGCATCCCATAGGGAAACCAGAGGGAACCGAAGAAATCGCGCTAGAGCACGCCAGCAATCACGCTTTTTCAAACGAGCAGGTCGCGGCCATCATCGGTTCCCTGCTCATGAATGAGCAGGTTGAGGCCGAGAAACTGCGTCGTCATCTCCCAGGCGAAAATGGCTCCGGGCGCAGTCGCTGGCGCGACATGGGTCGCAGAGAGGCGATTCGGTCTTATTAGATAGCAGCGTTGTGACCCGCGATCAAGCACGGAGAAGGCCGTGAACCCTGGCCGGGGTTCACGGCCTTCTCAAATTGTTTTACCTGCCCACTGTTTTATACAGTAGCCTGCTTACTGGGATACTCAGCAATGGCTGCCGCTGCGATGGGCGGGAACACGGGGATAAGGCTACCGTTCTGCCATTGGAACAGATATGGTAGAGCGGCCAGATTCTCACCTATCGAGTCGAATTTCACTGCCCCCTGTACCGTGTCAAATGTATCGTTCTGTAGTTCATTAAGCAGCGCGGCATTGCTAATTTTTCCTGCCTTTGTAAGGGCTTGCTGGAAAACCTGCCCTACCGAGTACGCTTCCGCTGTATCGGCATTGATGTTGTTCGCGGAACCTCCGTACTTGTTGAGATAATCCTGCACCATCTGGGCGTTCTGGAAGTTGTTGGCCGTGGGATACCAGCCATTGGGTACGAAGACTCCCTCTGTATTGGCAAGCCCACCCACTGCTTGCGCAAAAGTCGGGCCAAGATCGGGTCCCGCCGTGGCGACAAACGCTTTCGGGAAGTAGTGAGCCTTCTTGAAGGCGTTGATGAAGGCAGAGGTATCGGGGAGGTAGGCTCCCACAACAACCATATCCGCGTGTGCGTTGATCAGCTCTTTCGCTACTTCCGGGAAGTTCTTCGGGTCGCTTGTGTATGAAAAATTTCCTACTTGCCTGATCTTGCCCTGTATTGTCAAAATGCTCTGGGCTTCTTGCACCTGTGGCCCTGTAAATGGATCGTCGCTCTCGCTCGCATAGGCTACTGTTGTGGGGCGCTGGTTTGGAGGAAGCGACAGAATATAGTATGCAAAGCTGTCCAGGTTATGAACAACGGGAAGTGAGACATCGAAAGCCACCGGTGGGGCTTTTTTTGGGTCAGGGTTAGCCGCGAAGACGCCGGGGCCACCACCTGATCCTTCTAGTAGAACATAGCCGTACTTTTGCGCTACCGGGATCGCTGCAACTGTCAAAAGCGAAGAGAACGGTCCAAAGACGAAATCGACGTGATCTTTAGTGATGAGCGTCTGGTAGTTGGTTGGAATCGTACCCGGCACGCTTTTGTTTGGATCCCCCGGGTCACTCTTATCGGTGAGCTTGACGAGCTGGACGGGGTGGCCGAGGATGCCGCCGCTGCTGTTGACGCTATCGGCCCAGAGCTGGTAGCCCTGGTCCATGGCAATGCCGTCGTCTTTGAAGTCGCCACTGGTGGAATAGGAGTAACCAATGGTGATCGGCGTTCCCGTTGGGACGTTGGTGGTAGTGGAACTCTGGCTACAGGCCGCAGTCCCGGCGAGGAGAATGACGGCGGTAGTGGCAAAATAGAGAAATCTTTTGATCCATCCGCTATATTGTTCTAACATCTCTGTCTCCCTGTACGCTTAACATGCGCAAAATGGTGATACCTGAACAATCGGGAATAGTTTAACACAGGGAGATATTTTTCTGGTGTAATATGGCCCGAATGTGCTATATCGATATGCCTCAATTTAAGTAGCCTGTTTGCTATATAACCGTAGGGGCGATGATGGAGAAGAGGAATAAACAGGGTTGTGAACAGCACCTCGTAGACCCAGGTTTCATCGGGGCCTACGGGTGAGTTGTTACGCGGATGGGTTGCTATGCGATGACTTCGCGTTGAAGTGTGGTGGCCTGGGCACGTTTCGCCAGCAGAGTGGCGAACCAGAGCACGACACCGGCCATGATGGCGATTACAACCGTCCAGTCGCCGGGGGAGTGGACGCCGACTGAGTTCGGGTCGGGGTTGGTCGCGCCCATGATAATCATGACGATATTGCCGATGGTGGCAAGCACGCTTATGACGCTCACCCAGATGCGTGGGGCGAGGCGCTGCGGCGCGTAGAAGAACTGGATACCCACGGCCATAAAGATGAAGCCCGCCAGGGCGTGCAGCAGTACATCGATGATGCCTCCGACGCTCCATGTATTGAATGATGAAAGCGCGAATTGACCAACATCACAGCCGTCGGCGAAAATCAATACTAGAATGGCAAGTGTCTGAAATTTGTGTAAAGTGCTTACTGATGTTTTCATAAGATGTTCCCTCTTTTCTTTTTTTGTGCTTTGTGAGCGAGCGCTATTCATTCATTCATCTGGCTCGCTCGTTCGTGTTCAACTTCTATGGTTGAAGCATACCCTGGAACGAAGGAAAGGAGTAGTGAAGAACATCAGCACTCTGAAATGACATTTGTCATGGCGAGCTTTTGAAAACAAAATTGGAGATCATCAAACAAACGCACATGGCATTTGTTTGATGATCTCCAATTTATTTCTCCTGGACAGGAGGTGGTAGTTCGAAGGAAGGTGGGGTTTTGCCACGGCGTTGGGCGGCGGCTTTGAGGCGCTCGACGGCTTCGTAGGGAACGGGGCGACCGCCGAGAGGGGTGGGATGGATACCGGGGCCGTGGAAGTCGGTGCCGCCGGTGGGAATGAGGCCGTATTCGTCGGCGAGGGCGCGCAGTGCGCGCTCGTCCTCCGGCTTGTAGGGGCCATAGTAGGTTTCCAGGCCGACCATGCCCGCGTCGACAAGGTCGGGGAGCCAGTTGCGTAACTCCGCCAGGCCGGGAAGGTCGAGAGGATGCGCCATGACGGGCAGGCCGTTGGCGCTGGCGATCAGGCGCACAGCGTCTTCGGGCGTGAGCCGGTAGCGCGGCACATAGGCGAAGCAGTTGGTGCCGATGTATTTGTCAAAAGCTTCGCCGATAGTCTGCACGTAGCCCGCTTCCAGCAAGGCTTTGGCGACGTGCGGGCGACCAACCGCGCCCCGCGCGATCTCACGCACGCGCTCCCATGAAATAGTGACGCCATGCTCGTTAAGCAGTTCGACCATACGCTGGCCGCGCCGCTCGCGAGCGTCACGTAGCACCTTCAGGACGGCCTGAAACTCCGGGCGCTTATACTCTGGATAGTAGCCGAGCACGTGGACTTCACCCCCAGCCACGTCGGTATTGATCTCAATACCCGGTATCAGGTCGATATCCAGCGCGTTCGCTGCCGCGATGGCCTCGTTCAGCCCTCCTGTCGTGTCGTGGTCGGTCAGGGCCAGCACGCGTAGGCCGATCTCCTTAGCGCGGCGCAGCAACTCCGTTGGTGAATAAATGCCATCCGACGCGGTCGAATGCGTATGCAGGTCAATATAATTTGTCATGTTACACAAGATTCTTTCTTCAAATTTTGTATCTGCCGCCTGGCAGGTTGTCCCATTCCAGCCACGCTCCCGGCTTGTTCCGCCACAAGCTCCGACAACCCCCAAACTGTCCGCAGGGGTGGCCCTACCCCCGGTCGACCCTTGCGGTCGGCCCGGGGTAGGGCGGCGATGTATTAGCGTGCGTAATCGACGGAGCGCGTTTCGCGAACCACGCTCACTTTGATTTGCCCGGGATAGTCGAGGTTTTCCTCGATTTTGCGGGCGATATCGCTGGCGAGGCGGTTAGCGGCGAACTCGTCGATCTCCTCCGGTTTGACGATGATGCGAACCTCGCGCCCGGCCTGGATGGCGAAGGATTTCTCCACACCAGTGAACGAGTTGGCGATATCCTCCAGCGCCTCAAGACGTTTGATGTACAGATCAACGGTTTCGCGACGCGCGCCAGGCCGGGCAGCCGAGATGGCGTCCGCGGCCTGCACGATGGCGGCTTCCAGCGTCTGTGGTTCCGCATCGGTGGCGTGGTGCGCGACGATGGCGTGAATGACCTTCGACGATTTGCCGAAGCGGCGCGCAATTTCGCCACCGACTATGGCATGTGGCCCCTCAACCTCCTGGTCGATGGCCTTGCCCATATCGTGCAGCAGCGCCGCCGTCTTACAAACATTTACATCGGCACCCAGTTCGTGCGCAATAGTGGCAGCAAGGATGGAGACCTCGACCGAGTGGGCGAGCACGTTCTGCCCGTAGCTGGTGCGGAAGTGCAGGCGACCCAGGATTTTGAGCAGTTCCGGTTGCAGTCCGTGAACGTTGGCCTCCAGGGCTGCGCGCTCTCCCGCCTCGCGCACGATGGTGTCGACCTCCTGACGCGCCCTGGCTACCACCTCTTCGATGCGAGCGGGGTGGATGCGCCCATCGAGGATCAGGCGCGTCAGGGCGATGCGCGCCACTTCGCGGCGCACGGGGTCGAAGCCGGAGAGAATCACCGCCTCGGGCGTATCGTCGATGATGAGGTCGACGCCGGTGGCGGCCTCAAGCGCGCGGATGTTGCGTCCTTCGCGCCCGATGATGCGCCCCTTCATCTCATCGTTGGGCAGCGGCACCACCGAGACGACGGCCTCCGCGACCTGATCGGAAGCACAGCGCTGGATGGCCAGGGTGATGATTTCCCTGGCCCTCGACTCCGCCTCCTCGCGCGCTCGCTCTTCGATCAGGCGCGCCCGGTGCGCTGCCTCGGCGCGCACCAGTTGCTCGATGCGCGCGAGCAAGACTTCTTTCGCCTGCTCTTCTGTCAGCCCCGCGATGCGCTCCAGTTCGGCGGCCTGTTGCTGCCTGATCGCCTCGGTCTCCTCGCGGGTTTGCTCTACGGAACGTTCGCGAACTGCCAGCTTGCGCTCGCGTGCCTCAAGGGCGTCAATCTTACGGTCGAGCGTCTCTTCCTTTTGCTGCAAACGCCGCTCCTGGCGCTGCAGCTCGGCCCGCCGCTCGGCATTTTCGTGTTCAATGGCGGCACGAATGCGTGCCGTCTCTTCTCGCGTTTCACGCAACGCCTCGCTCTGCTTCATCTGGACTTCCAGCAGCCGTCGTTCGCTGGCTTCCTTCTCCAGGCGCAGGCGTTCTTCGAAACGCTCTTTATTTTGCGTCTTGCCCCAGTAAAATCCTGCCGTCAGGGCGATAACCGCGCCTGCCAGCAGACCGAGAACAAAGACGATCTGAAGTGGTGACACTTTGGCCTACCTCCAATAGTTAAGGCAAAAAGGCCTTGAAAAACGTAAAAATGCTAGGATTACCTAACTATCGCACCGAATGACACCTCTGCACAAGCTCTACAACGCCTGTACAAAAATATGTATTGTGCCAAGCATACTATATAGGAGTGGTTATCGTACTGTCAAGCACACAAGAGGGCAGGGCTTTCTGGTTTACCCGTTTTACCCGTGATACATGTCTTATTACGGCCCGCAGGTGGGCCGCTCGTAAAGAGGAAGGAGTGCGGCTCCGCGAGCATTACAAGTTAGACGGGTCAACCAGAAAGCCCTGCGCACGAGGGAGGTCTCGTGACAGCATCCCATTTCTGAAGAGAGGGACACTCAGAGGCGGGTTCGGGTAGAGAAAGATGAACAGAAGCGCAGAGAAGGGAAAAGCCGTAGCGGCTTTTCCTCCGCGCTTCTGTTTCACACAGTCCAGTAGCCATGCAGGAACTGGAGGGTGAGAAAAGCCAGCATGGGCAGCGCCAGCATCATGTACCACTGATTGAGCCAGGAATAGCGCTGTCCGAGGCGGGCCAGCACAATGAAGACAGCGAACAGTTCCAGCACAAAACGCTGGGTCGATTGCAGTGGATCGTAGCCGTGGCCGGGGAAAAACAGGGGCAGGAACAGCACCAGCAGGCAGAACAGGGGCATGCTCCACTGTGAACGGGAGAAGCGCACAGGGCCGATAAAGCAGAGGACAAGCAGCACGAGCGCGAAAAGGAGCGCTGTCAGGTCGATGATATCGTGCGCTGTAAAAAAGGTATAGAGTGGCAGTGTGATGATGTTGTGAATCTGCTGCATGGTGCCTGCCCAGGGCGCGCTGAAGCCGTAGCGCCAGTAGACCTGCGCGTGTTCGAAGGCCAGCGGGTCGTGATAGCGTTGATTGAGGTACCAGGCGTAGATGCCCAGGCCGAGCGGGATGAGCAGCAGAGCGGGCAGCCCGGCGATCAGCCTGTGCAACGATGGCTTCCGCCTTTCGATCCGCGCACCGCGTAGTTGCGACAGAGCCTGGCGCGCAAACTCGTAAAGGAAAGGGATGGCGAGCAGCAAGGCGGCTGAGCGGGTCAGAGTTGCCAGCCCGGCGCATAGCCCTGCCAGCCACCAGAAGCCGCGCCGCAACGCGTAAAAGCAGAGCAGCACGAGCAATATAAACAGCGACTCGTTATACGCGGCGAAGAAAAACAGCGCGGTGGGGAAGATGGTGAGATAGAGGGCGGTTTTCTGCGCCACCTCGCGATTGAATTCTGTCTCCACGAGGCGATAGAGCACGATGAGCGCGGCGAGAAAGGCCAGGTTGGAAATCACCATACCCGTGACCAGCGGGTCTGCGCCAGGTGGTATACTGAAAACGTGTATGAGCCAGGGGTACAGCGGAAAAAAAGCCGCGTATGACAGGTTCAGATAGCCTCGCGTGGCAATTGTCGTGAAGCGCACGGCATCCCAGCGCGCCCAGGCGTTTAGCAGCGTTTGAAAGTCCAGTGCGTGCATGGAATAATTGGGTACGCTAAAGAGGATCACGCCAAAATACGTCAAAAGCACGAAGGCAATACGGGTGACGATAAAAAGCGGGAAGACGGCCAGCGTCGCCTGCCTCCACGGGATAAGCCAGGAGCGGCGGGCAGGGCGTAAAGGGATGATCTTGTCTCTCCTGCCGGGTGCTGCCGCTGTGTTCGGTACGACCGGAAATGACGGCACTTCCCGCGAACTTGAAGATAGTTTTTGTGCTTGCATGGTAGAAGTCTCTCCTCCGGGATAGAAGTTGTTCTAACATCACGTATGAGCAAGAGAGAAGGTTGCAACAGTATTCTCAATACGAATCCTAATGTACAGGAGAGAAGGTTGCAACAGTGTCCTTACGATGAAGCCTGTCGTATTGAATTATGAGGAGTGTGTATTGAGTATGTCAGGAGTGAGATAATGGAAAAGCGAGATCAACAACAGGGAAAACCGGAACTGCGACCGACGCCTGTCGTGACCTGTTTTCTTATGCGCTTCGATGGGCCGGGGCCGCGTGTCTTGATTGTGCAGCGCAGCCAGCGTGTGGGGAGCTATCAGGGTCAGTGGGGAGGAATCAGCGGCTTTATCGAGCCGGGCGTCTCTCCCGATGCACAGGCCTACACGGAGGTTCGCGAGGAGACGGGCCTGCTGCCCGACGAGGTCTGCATGCTGCGCCGTGGCGAGGTGGTACCTGAGCCTGATTCCGCTATCGGGCGCGAGTTCCTGGTTCACCCCTTCATCTTCGAGGTCTACAAGCCCGACAAAATCCGCACCGACTGGGAGGCGGTGCAGATGCGCTGGATTCCGCCCTCGGAGATAAAGGATTACAACACCGTTCCCAAACTCTGGGAAGCCTATCAGTCCGCCATGAACGGCGCGATTGTGCAGGCATGAATTCTCGTACCGCCGCAGGCCACCCGCCAGGGGTGGCCCTACTATACACGAGCGCGCCGCAACGTGGGAACCGGGCGTATACAGTAGGGCCACCCCTGGCGGGTGGCCTGCCCGCGCCGGGGCGGCATGTCTACAGTCGTTCGATAATGGTGGCGATGCCCTGGCCGACGCCGATGCACATGGTGGCGAGTCCATAGCGGCCATTGCGGCGCTCGAGTTCGTAGAGGAGGGTTGTAAGGATGCGCGCGCCGCTGCAGCCGAGCGGATGGCCGAGGGCGATGGCGCCGCCGTTGACGTTCAGCTTCTCCTCGTCGATCTCCAGTTCGCGCGCGCATTGCAGGGACTGGGCCGCGAAGGCTTCGTTCAGTTCGATCAGGTCCATGTCCCGGATGCTCAGTCCGGCGCGTTGCAGGACCTTGCGCGTCGCCGGTATTGGCCCCAGACCCATGTAGGCGGGATCGACCCCGGCAACGGCTGTGGCGATGATGCGCGCTCGCGGCTGCAAGCCGAGTTCTTTTGCCCTGCTGCCTGCCATCAGGACAAGAGCGGCGGCGCCATCGTTGATACCCGACGAGTTGCCTGCCGTGACCGTCCCATCCTTACGAAAGGCAGGTTTGAGCTTCGCCAGCGCGGCTAGCGAGGTGTCGGGCCGTGGCTGCTCATCCTGGCTGAAGAAGATGGGTTCTCCCTTCTTCTGGGGGATCGAGACCGGCACGATTTCCTCGGCGAAGCGCCCGGATTGCTGGGCGGCGACCGCCCGCCGGTGGCTGCGCAAGGCGAAGGCGTCCTGGTCCGCGCGGCTCACGCCATATTTCTCGGCCACGTTCTCCGCTGTCTCGCCCATGCTGTAGGGATAGTGCATGGCCGCGAGGCGCGGGTTGACGAAGCGCCAGCCGATGGTGGTGTCGTAGATGCTGGCGCTGCGACTGAAGGCCGTTTCCGCCTTTCCCATGACGAAAGGCGCTCGTGTCATGCTCTCGACGCCGCCCGCGACGAAGGTATCGCCCGCCCCTGTCTGGATGGCCTGCGCCGCGCTATTGACCGCCTGCAAACCGGAACCGCAAAGCCGGTTGACTGTCTGTCCTGCCACGTGGGTTGGTAATCCTGCCAGCAGCAGAGACATCCGCGCTACGTTCCGGTTATCCTCTCCTGCCTGGTTGGCACAGCCGAGAATAACATCTTCCACGCTTTCCGCGTCGATATGCGCTCGCCGTATCGCCTCCTCAATGGCGATGGCGGCGAGATCATCCGGGCGCACATCCTTGAGGCCGCCACCGTAGCGTCCAATAGGCGTGCGCACTGCTGAAAGGATTACCGCCTCTTCCATGTCGTGTCTCCCTTGTTTTCCTTATTTCCCCTGGAAATTCGCCTTGCGTTTCTCGATAAATGCCTGCATGCCTTCGCGCATATCTTCGGTGGCGAAGAGCAGGAAGAAGTTCTTGCGCTCAATTTCCAGCCCCACGTCCAGCGATGTCTCAAAGGCTGCCAGCACCGACTGCTTCGCCAGTTGCAAGGCGATGGGTGCGCGTTCCGCCACCTCTTTTGCCAGCTTGACGGCAGCAGTCAGGTGTTCGCCCTTCGGCACCACCTGGTTGACCAGCCCGTGTGCCGCCATCTGCTCCGCCGTAAATTGCTTGCCTGTCAGCACCATCTCCATCGCCAGGTATTTGCCGATGGTGCGCGTCAGGCGCTGCGTGCCGCCCGCGCCTGGAATGATGCCGAGGTTGATCTCCGGCTGCCCGAAGCGCGCATTTTCCGAGGCCACGATCATATCGCAGTTCATCGCCAGCTCGCAGCCACCGCCCAGCGCGTAGCCGCCCACCGCCGCGATCAACGGTTTGCGAATATTCTTGATGCGCTGCCACGCACCGAAGCCGCTCAACATCATATCAATCGGTGACTTATCCGACATCTCCTTGATATCGGCCCCGGCGGCAAACGCTCTATCGCCCGCGCCTGTAATCACCATGCACCCTATCTCGCTATCAGCATCAAACTTCTCCAGCGCGTCGGCCAGTTCGCCCACAAGCTGCATATTGAGCGCGTTCAGTTCCTTCGGGCGGTTCAGCGTCACAATGCCCACATTGCCATCGCGCTCCGTCAAAATGTACTGGTAATTCGCCATACACATACTCCTCGCAAACAAAATAAAGGTCTTCTTCCCAATGCACTTATTAGTATACCACCTGCCTGGGTTACCGAGGTTGATAGAGCTTAACCATGGCGGGGAATTTAGCGCGCCTTCTCAACAAAAACGTAACCAATCGTTCAATCAGAAAAGGGTATTATCAGCAAAAGTATATGGGAGCAGGGAAGGAAGAAAGGAAGAAAAGATACTGCGGAAGCTGGCAGGAAGTACGCCACCATGGAAGGAAGGGAACAGCTATGCAAGAGGCAGCGGAATATGTCATGCTCTCGACAACGCCGGCGGCGACCATAAGCGCGCCGTCCCCGTCAATGTCGGCTGCGTCAGCCGTCGCGGTGCCGGAAACTCCGCTGGCAGGCGAAGCGATTGCTCCGGCGCGGCCTTTGAACCGGCAGGAATTCTACCGGCAACAATACCGGCGCTCTCAACACTGGAAAGACAGCCTCGCGCTCTACTGTGAAGTCATTGACAGCTATGTGCAGGCGGATACTTGCGTCCTCGATATCGGCTGTGGACACGGTAATTTTCTGGCCCCGGTCTATAACAGGACGCCGCATACCTATGGCATCGACCCCGATGCGCTGGCGCTGGCGAAAAATACGATTGTGCGCAACACCGTCGTTGGCTCCGCCGACGCGCTGCCATTCCCCAATAATTTCTTTGATCTCGTCGTCTCTGCCTGGGTGCTGGAACACCTCGACCGGCCAGAGCAGGCATTTCGTGAGGTGTATCGCGTCCTCAAGCCCGGCGGTCGCGTGATTTTCCTTACGCCCAACGCCTGGAACTACAACATCTGGATCATCCGCCTGATTCCCAACTGCTTCCACAACTTTTTCACGCGCCGCCTCTACAATCGCCAGGAACACGATACCTACCCCGTTCGCTACCGGGTCAACTCGCCGCGCAGAATCGACTGTACCCTGTTGCCGCTCGGCTTCACAAAGGCGCAGCTCATCCTGAACGGCGACCCGACCTACATCAGCTTCAACGCCCCGCTCTACGCCCTTGCCTGCGCCATCGAGCGCCTGCTCAGCCTCAAATGGCTCAAGGCCGCACGAGTACATTTGATTGGCGTTTATCAGAAGTGAGGCGGGTTGGTGATCCCCTCTCAAAGCAGGGTTTGTGCACCGGAAAGTCATATCGACTTGACGCCGCCCCGCTGCTCTTGTACGATAGCGGGTGAAGAGAACGTTTGTGCTAGAGAGTAAACAGCTTTAATGAGATGAATGCTCAGGCAGCGCAGACCTTTCGCCATAATTTTCCCGAGGCAGTACCTTTTGTTTGTCCGGTGCAAGCTTTGAGCGCACGCACTGTTCAGACGGCGCTTGGGGAGAAGCAGGAACTGGATGTGATGATCGGTGGCCCACCTTGCCAGGGTTTCAGCATCAATGCACCTGTTCGTAGCGATGATGACCCGCGTAACGGCCTCTTTCGCCACTATGTTCGTATTGTGCTGGAAGGACTGCGGCCAAAGTTCATCGTCATGGAGAATGTTCCCGGGCTGATCTCCCTTGATGGAGGAAAAACGCTCAGGGACGTTATCGCAGCATTTGAGCAGGCAGGCTATAACGTCATTTTTCGCATCCTTAACGCTGCCCATTATGGTGTTCCAGAAGAGCGGTGGCGCTTATTTTTTATCGGCACCCGCTTGCCAGATATCAGACTCTCGTTTCCACTACCCACCCATTACAGCTTGCAGCGTCCCAACTTTACCGGGGGTCGCGAATATACCTTTGGTTATGCTATTCGCAATCCCTTGCAGACCCATATGGAGTATGATGCCTTGCTTGCTCCAGTACGAGTAGGCGATGCTATCAGCGATCTGCCTGCTATCGAGTCGGGCGGCGGCGCTGCTGAGATGGACTATGTGCTTCCACCACAGAGCGCGTATCAAAGAGCATTGCGTGAGGGTGCCACAAAACTCTACAACCATGAGTGTGCAGGTGCAAGTGCAATGAATATGGAGCGCATGCGCCATGTTCAGCCAGGCCGCTCATGGCGTGATATTCCCCATGAGATACTGCCGAAGGGTATGCAAAGGGCGCGGCGCAGCGATCATACAAAGCGTTATGGACGCCTTGAGAGAGACGGCATTTCCAGTACCATCCTCACCAAATGCGACCCGCACTGGGGCAGCTTTTTCCACTATGAGCAAGATCGCATTATCAGCGTGCGTGAAGCTGCCCGTATCCAATCCTTCCCTGATCGGTTCCGCTTTACCGGCTCCAGAGTCGAGCAATATCGCCAGGTAGGCAATGCTGTTCCTCCACTGCTGGCAAAAGCTATTGCGGAACATATAAAAACGCTGCTGAATACTACTCAACAGTATGATATAGGCCCGGTAGTCCCATTCGGAACCATACGTTCTCTGGTTCCCAGGTGTACCATCAGAATGCGACTCGTTGAATTCGCTGAAGCGTTCGCATCGGGTAAACAACTGCCATCAGGTTCGCAGCTTGATGAGAAGGTTGGTGAAGCGTTAGCGAATCTATAGGGAGCGGCAGTATATCTTCATCTGGATAGTACAAACATCACCGCAGCTGTGAAGGCTGCGGTGATGTTTGTACTATCCAGCTCCTACCTCGTCCACACCCCCAGCGGATCAACTTCCCGAATCACTTTCAGCTCCTCATCGCTCGGCGGCACCGTTTCAGCGCAGTTGGGGGCGAGGCGGAGGGGCCAGCCGGTTTGCTCCTGCACTTGCTCGATAGTAGTGCCGGGATGGTAGGATTGCAGCAAGGCCTCGCCGGTGGCGGGGTCGAAGGTGAAGAGGGCGAGGGTGGTGATGAGTGCCGAAGGGCCGCCTCTGGGCAGGCCAACGCGCTCGCGCCAGGCGACGCCAGCGGGACCATGTTCGTCGGGGTAGCCGTAGCCAGGGCTGGTGACGAAATCGACGCGCTCGCGCAGGCGGTGTCGGTCGTGCTGCATGATGATGGCGAGTCGGTGCGAGAGCGAGGCGATGTCCGCGCCGCCGCCACTGCCGGGCAGGCGCACCGAGGGCTGCTGCCAGTCGCCGATGAGCGAGGTGTTCAGGTTGCCGTAGCGATCCACTTCCGCGCCGCCGATAAAGCCCAGGTTGACCTCGCCCGCCGCCATCAGGCCCATCAGGTTGACCATGCGCGTGGCCCAGAGCGCGCCGCTGATATTGGCGGGGTCGCCCATCGTGTAGAGTAGCTCGGCGGCGGGCGTGTCGCGCATGATGCCCACCTCGAAGAGGCCAATAGCGTTGGGCGCGTGCGTGCGCTTCGCCAGCGCGAAGGCGATGAGCGGCAGGCGCATGCCCACAAAGACGTTTTCTCCATCCTGTATCTGCCTCGCGGCGCAGACAACCATCAATTCTTTCGCGGTATATTCCATATCAGTTTATCTCCTGAGCATGTACACTTGACCTTTTCGCGCGCGGTCGGTATACTTTATCTGCGGCAAAGCGCCGAAGTCAGACCATTTCCCGGCCCGCTTGCAGGATGGAAACACTAGTACCCGTAATCCACCGGCGCGGCATAGCGGTGGTCCTTGACGCGCAGGCGAGCGGTACGCTCCTCACCAAGGTTCGCGACGTAATCGGCGCGGGTAGGAAGTTGCAATACCCAGTCGTCGAGCCATTGCTGGAAGCCTTCGAGGGTGCGCGTGCGCTGGTGATATTCGTGATAGAAGGCGTGGTCGCGCCCGTAGTAGCCCTGCACAGTGGAGGGGTGCGCGCCCCAGGGTTCGTGAACGACGGCCCGCACTTTGAACGACGGCCCCAGCACGCGGTTGGGGTCGCTCACGATCACCTCGTGCGGCACGATCTCTTCCGCGACGATAATCACGTCGCGGGCCGCCAGAAAAGCCTCTTCACAGATGCCCACGTTGCCCCACAGGTGCGCGTTGCCCTCTTCGTCGCTGCGCTGCGCGTGAATGATGGTCACATCCGGCCTCACGGCGGGAACGAGCAGCAGGGGCATGCCATCGATGGGCGAAGTTTCCCGCCGGGAGGTGGGGTTTTTGCGGATGATATCGCTGCCGAGCAGGGTACGTGTGGGCATATAGGGCGAGCCGAGACCTGCCGCCAGCAGAGCCAGCGCAATCGAGAAGTTGCTGTGATCCTCGGTGGTGATCGTTCGCGGAATGGATTTCTCTGTGGCGCGGCGATAGCAGTGCCCCAGCCCCTCGCTCACGTTGCCCACCCAGGCGGCAGTGATCTTTTCCACGCAGCCCGCGCCGATCAACTGATCGAAGAGGATATCCGAAATAGGCCCGATCAGTGTCAGATTGCGCCGCTGCTGGCGGATGATCTCATGCCCGGCGGCGAAGGGGATCAGCGGCTCCAGCGCCAGCCCCATTGCGACGGAAGCACCATCGGGAACGTAGCGGGCAATGGCCTCGCTCATGGAAAGCAGTTTACTCATGCAGGTTCATACTCCACAATCTTGTCAGCATAGTCGTCCGATACAAAGATATTACCACGCGCATCGATGACCAGTCCCTGTGGCTCGATGTAGCCCGCGCTTGCCAGCGTCTGGCGCCGCCTCGTTGCCAGATTCATACGAATCAGGGCGTGAATGGAGGGCTGCAGGTCGATTACCAGCAGGTTGCCGTGTCCATCAAGCGCCACGTCATCGGGCATGCCGAATCCGCCGATGCGTGTGATCTTGCCGCCAGGCGTAATCGTCCAGACGGCCCCGCCGCACTCGTCGGCGACGTAGATCGTCCCCTGCGCATCGACATACGCGCCGACGGGGCGCACGATGCCGGAGGCGAGCAGTGTCAGCGTTTTGCCATCCAGACTCATGCGATAGACATTGCCGATGGGGCTGTCCGGCACGATCACTGTGCTGGTCCTTGGGTCAAAGGCGATGCCATCCACCCCGTCTTTACACGAAGCCGAACTGGGTGTACCAGGCAACTGGCGCAAAACCGTTGCCTTCTGTGAGCCGGGGGAGAAGGAAAGAATGCGGTTCGTGCGCTGCTCCGCTATAATCATTGTGCCATCCCGCAAAACCACTATTCCCTCCGGCCCATTAATGCCACTCAGCAACGTTGTTACCGAGCCATCCGCGTTCAGGCGACTCACAGTATTGTTATAGAAATCGCTGAACAGTAAGCGCCCCTGCGTATCAAAGGCCAGGTCATCGGGGCGATGTCCGCCTTGTAGCAGCGTATGCGCCGTGTAGCTGACCGGAGCTGTCCCCGGCGTCGGTGGAGGCGTTGGCGTGCTGGTGGGCGGCACTGTTGCTACTGCCGTTGCACCCTTCGTAGCCACAACCGTCTTGACAACAGTGGGGGAAGTTGATGTCGAGCAGGCAACCAGAAGAAATAAGCAGCACAGCACAGCAGAGGAAACGTTTAGAAACTGTGGCACATGATTGCTTCCTGTAACACTGGCATTGTGCATAAAAATGTTGTATCCTTCCTGGTATCTTCATTAAAGATGAGCTAGTTATCCATCATTTTGCCTGCTATTTCGCGTATGTTGATATCTGCTCATGGTCCATACTCGCAAACGAGCCTGGGACAGGAGGTACACTCTGTGGCGACAGTCGAACAGGGAGGCGAAGGAGGATTTCCTTTTCCCCGTCCCGCCGTGACGCTTGCCAGATTGCGCTGGCCGCAAATTCTGGCGATCAGCATTTTCTGGCTCGCGCTCAACTTCCACTGGTCAGCACTTAGTATTATCATTCTTCCGAGCCAGGTTTTCAAGATGGTGGGCGATGCAAAACAGGGGGAGGCGCTGGCCTTTGTGCTGGTTCCCGGCGCGTTCGTCTCACTTTTCGCCAACCCGCTCTTCGGCCTGCTCAGCGACCGCACGCGAGGCTGGCTGGCGCTGTGGGGGAGGCGGCGGCCCTATATCCTCCTCGGCACCCTTGTCAATGTGGGCGGCCTGATCTGGATGGCCGCTGCGCGTGACGTGATTTCGCTGGCTATCGCGTATATCATTGTCCAATTTTCCAACAACGCGGCCACCGCGCCCTTTCACGCGCTGCTGCCCGACCTCGTCCCGGAGGAGCAGCGCGGCTTCGCCTCTGGTGTGATGGGCCTGCTTGCTACCATTGGCACCATCGCGGGCGTCATCCTCGCCGGTCTCTTCATCGACGCTTCGAAGCCACTTCCAGCCTACGAACAGGGATTGTGGCTCACCTATGGCATCATCATTGCCATTCTGGTCGCCCTCATGCTCGTCACTATTCTTACTGTGCGCGAGCGCATGAGTGTGTCGGCCCAACTCATTGCACGCGGGGAGCAGGATGCGGTCTATCCCGCTTCAGGCGGAAAGGTGCGGACGAAGCGCGGGCGCGTCAGCCGCTCCACTCTGATTACGATCGTGGGAACGCTGGCGGCTGGTGCGCTCGTCTGGGGATTGCTGGCAGTGTGGAATCTGTTGCATATCGGAGGCGTGCAGGTGAGCGCAGATGTGCAGCAGGTCATTCTGGAGGTGGTGCTGACGTTCGGCTTGCTGCGCCTTTTCGACTTCAATCCCCGGCGCGACCCCGACTTCGCCTGGGTGCTGGTGACGCGGCTGGTGATGATGCTCGGCCTCTACACGGTAGAGGATTTTCTACAATACTACATGCGCGACGCAGTGGGAGCTTCCCATCCTGAGCAGCAGACAACCAATTTCATCATCATTCTCTCGTTCACCAGCCTGGCGGCGGCTCTCGTCGCGGGCTGGCTCTCCGACCGCTTCGGGCGCAAGCGCGTGGTCTATTTTTCCGGCTGCTTCATGGCGCTGGTTGGCCTCATCTTCATTGTCACGCAGTCGCTGCCCATTGTGCTGGCGGCGGGTGGCATCTTCGGTCTTGCCTATGGAGCCTACATCAGCGTGGATTGGGCGCTGGTGGCCGACGTACTGCCCTCGCACCACAACTATGCGCGGGACATGGGCGTCTGGAACATCTCGCTCTCACTGCCGCAGGTCATCGCCCCCGTCATCGGCGGGCCGCTCATCGACACCTTCACCCGTGTCCACCATCCCCTGCTCGGCTACCAGCTTCTCTTCGGCATGGCCGTTGCCTACTGCCTGCTCGGCACCTTCACCGTGCGCTACATTCGCGGGGTGAGGAAGTAGTCAGATAACAGCAGGCCGACCGCGAGGGATCGGCCTGGGAGTGGTTGGTTTGTTGGCTTCAAACTACCTCTTCGACGGGAACTGCTTCGTCCAGCAGGTGGCGCATCTCTTTGAGAGAGGCACCGGTGCCGTTTTTGCGCAGCATCACCATCTCGGCGGCGATGCTGAGAGCAATTTCGTCCGGGGTTTCCGCGCCGAGGTCGAGGCCGATGGGGGAGTGAACCCGCGCCAGCCGCTCGCGGGGAATGCCCTCCTGATACAGATCGCGGAAAATCTTCTTGACCTTACCCGGACTGCCGATCATACCTACGTAGTGGGCATTTGACTCCAGCGCCGCTCTCAACGCGTCTTTGTCGAGGTGGTGGCCGCGTGTGACGATGACGATCCAGCTCGCCTCGTCCGGTTCCAGGGCGCGAATCGTCTCAGGGATATCGCCAAAGGTAAGCTGCACCCTGTCTCCAAATGCCTGCGGGTCGGCGAGGTCGCGGCGGTCATCGACGACTACGATACGAAAATCAAGCTGGGATACGAGACGGGCCAGCGCCTGTGCCACGTAGCCCGCCCCGGCAATAATCAAGCGCGGTTCGGGGTGCAGCACCTCGATAAAGACCTCAAGGGTGGCACCACAACTGCCCACAGCCAGGTCGCCATCCAGGTGGATGTGGGTCAACTGCGAATGCCCTTCTTGCAGCGCCCGCAGCGCCTTCTCAGCTACCTGAGTATCCACCTGCGCGCCGGAAAAGCTGCCGCTCACGCTGCCATCCGCGCGCACCAGCAGCTTGCTACCCACACCGCAAGGGGCCGCGCCAATCGTTTTCACGACTGTTGCCGTCGCCACGCGCTCCCCGCGCTTCAACGCCGCCTGTATCTCGTTATATACATTCATCATCGTCATCTCGCGTCACTCCTGCCCTGATAAGGAAGTTATACCATGCTCAATCATTGAATATCTCTTCATAGATACTATATCACAAACAGGCCGCGCGCGTTGGCGCTGTCAAAAAGCGGGAGCTACGGCGCGACAGGGTTCCCGATCTTGATGGTCAAGGTTCATCACTACGGTTCTACGGAAGATGCGGCCTCAAGTTTTGTTTCGCGCAGCCAGCGTTCAAAGTCGTGGGGGGGCAGTGGGCGCGACATGTAGTAGCCCTGTACCGTGTCGCAGCCGAGGTCGCGCAGGAGTTGCAGGGTAACATGATCTTCCACGCCCTCGGCAACGACGTGCAGGCCGAGGCTGTGCGCCAGTTCCACGGTGGAACGCACGATGGCGGCATCGGCCTCTACCTCGCTCATGTGCTGTACGAATGATTTGTCGATCTTCAATTCGTTGACCGGCAGGCGTTTGAGATAGAAGAGGGAGGAGTAGCCGGTGCCGAAATCGTCGACGGAGATCCGCACACCGAGGGTGGAGAGGCGCGAGAGGACATCCAGCGTGCGTTCCGTGTCGGCCATAACCGCGCTTTCTGTCAGCTCGATGCAGAGCAGGCGCGGCGCGATGCAGTAGGCTTGCAGCAGGGCGGCAATGGTGTCCGGCAGGCTCGCGTCGCGCAGGTTCCACATCGATAAATTAACGGCAACGCTCAGTTCGAGGCCGGAACGCAGCCATGCGCGGCATTGCTTGAGGGCAGTGTCCAGCACCCAGGCGCTCAGGGGCGTAATCAGTCCTGTCTGCTCCGCCAGTGGAATAAACAGGTCGGGCGAGAGGAAGCCGTAGATGGGGTGCTGCCAGCGCAGCAGGGCTTCGACCCCCCGCACGACGCCGCTGTGCGTGTCGGCCTTTGGCTGGTAGTAGAGAATCAACTCATTGGAAGTGATCGCTTTGCGCAGCGCGCCGATGAGCGCGAGCCGACGCGGGCTATACTGGTCGTTGGCGGCGTCATAGAAGGCGTAGCTTTCGTGCGACCGTTTAGCTGTGTAGAGCGCCATATCGGCCCGGCGCAGCAGCGTCAGCGTATCCTGCCCGTGTTCGGGCGAGAGGGCTATGCCTATGCTGGCATCGACGCGCAGGGGATAGCCGCGAATGGTAAACTCCGCGTCCAGCGCCGCGTGAACCTTCTCTACCGTTTGCACAACCTCTGCTTTATCCGTCACCGGTAGCAGCAGCGCGAACTCGTCGCCGCCGGGTCGCGCTACCGTCGCCGTCTCCCCGACGCTTTGTCGCAGGCGTTCCGCGACCTGTTGCAGCAGGATGTCGCCGTGAATGTGTCCAAAGGTGTCATTGATCTCTTTGAAATGATCCAGGTCCATCATGAGTAGCGCCACGCTCTGTCTCGCTTGTCGGGGTGCGATGATGGCCTGCTCTAAACGTTCCAGCAGCAGGATGCGATTGGGTAGATCGGTCAGGGCATCGTACTGTGACTGGTAGAGAAGCTGTGCTTCGGCCTGTTTGCGCTCTGTGATGTCTATAGCGACGCCGAGGATACTCGTCACTTCGTTTTGCTCATTGCGCAGTGGCACAAGCCGCACCTCGAATACCCGCCCGTGGATTTCTGTCTGCACGGTCAGTGTCTCGCCTGCCAGCGCCCGCCGCATGTATGCCAGCGCCTCGTCTGTATTGGAGTAGAGATCGAAGACGGACGTCACCATCGTTTCCGCCCACTCATCGGAGGCTGCCTCGATTCCCTTGCCTTCTCGTAAGGTAATGATACCCGTGCGGTCGACGACGAAGAGAATGACGGGCAGATTGTTGAGAATGGCCTGCAAGCGGGCTTCGCTCTCGCGAGCGCGCCGTTCTGCCTGCACGCGCTCGGTTACATCGATAAAGGTGATCACCACGTGCGTGAGCGCGCCATTCTCTCCCTGCACGGGCATGCCATCGCATTGTATCCAGCGACAGGAGCCATCAGGACTTTGGTATCCTCTGATATAATTGCGCACTGGCTGACCCGTGCGAAAGACGATGGAAGAGACCCATTCGTCTGTCGGCAGTGGAGTGCCATCGAGGCGGACTACCATCCCGGCTTCGCGTTGCTCCATAGAGGCCTGCAAGCTCTGAGCGTCCACGCCCAGAATCTGCTGCGCAGCCGTGTTCATCTCGATGATGCGCCGCTCAGCGTCCCAGATGAGCATGCCACAGGCCATCGTATCATATATTTTGCGCCAGTAGCGACTGGATTCCAGGGAAAAGATATCCGGCCCCACTGCCTGTGCAGCCTCCTCTTCATTCTGAGAGGCCATATATTGCTCTGTTCTCTGCTCTATCATCCTGTCTCACCCCGGTAATGTAGTTCTTCATATAACTATCGGCAGGGCTTGAGGCAAGATAAAGTTGCAATCTGCGGGCTGATACTGTATTCTCTAAATGGCAAATCCGTAATACTCTAAACAGAGTAAAAAACGGGCAAAGCATGGAGAGGGAGAACCCACTTTGCCAGGGAAGGTTGGACGAAAGAAGTTATGGCAGATCAGCATCCCACCCCTCAAAACGAGGAGGCGGCAACACAGGCAGCAAGCAAGGACGAAAAGAAGCTTCAGAAACGCGAACGGCGTATGCGCGAACGCCTGGAAATGGCGCGGGCGGCACAGGCCCGTGCTTTTGACCGCCTGCAGCGCGCTCAGGCCCGTGTAGAAAAGCGTACCGCCCGTCTCCAGCATATAGAGGGACGCCTGGCGCTTATTCGCCAGCAATTGGCGGCCCTACGCGGCGCATTTCCACCTCCATCGGCTCCTGTCCCAGGCCGGGAGACCCCTTCAGTTCCAACGACAGTGACGGAAGCGGCACGGGAGCCGGAAGCCGCTCCGGCGTCCCGCGAGCAGGAAAGTGAGATGGCGACCAGCGCGGCAGAGACAGAAGCGGCATCCGAAGAGCGGGTAAGCGAGCCGCAAGCTTCTGCTCCGATACCTTCTATCATGGAAGGCGAAGCCCGGCCTCTCACCACTCCTACCGGGGTGGCGACCGAGGAACGGCCAGAGGTTGAACCCTATCCCACGCCACTGGTTACTGAAGAAGATGAATTTGAGGTGGAACCCGATATGACTCCCCTCGCGGTAGTCCGCACCGGAGAGGAAGCCCGGCAAGATGTCTCGCCTTTGCCTGCTCTCTCGCGGCAAGAGGCCGAGCAACTGGCACAGGAGGCGCGGGCCGCCGCGGAAGCGGCCGAGGAGGAGGCGCGGCAGGCCGCGCAGCGAGCCACCGAGATCTCCAGCCGCCTGGAGCACATCGGCTCCAGCCGCCATCTGTTGCAGGAGGTAGATCAGTTGCAGGCTGAGGCCGACAGGGCTGATGCCATTGCCCTGGAGGCCGAACGCGCCGCACGCGAGGCCGAACAACTGGCGCAGGAGGCCGAGCGTGTCGCGCGGGAACTGGCCGCCAGCCAGCCGCAGGTCACAATGTCCGATCCTGCGTCGGCTGAGGCTGAGATTCCCGTTGCCGGTGGGACAGAGCAGCCTGAATCTGCGAGTGAAATGCCGGAGCGGGAGATGCGCGAACCGTTCATGACGCCGGTTATGGAGGCTGAAGCGGATAGCTCGCCCCCAGGAGAGGTAGCAGAGTCGGCGAAGGGGGCGCCGCGGTCGCGGGCTGCCAGCGAGGAGGAAAGCATAGAAGATGTTGCCGCCTCTATGACAGTCGCGGAAGTAGCCGCTGCGGCTGCTGCCCAGGCTGCTGCCATGGCTGAGGCCAGCAGCGCGACCACGCGGGAAGCACGCCGCAATACGCGGCAGGCCGAGGAGAACCTGCGGCAGGTGCGCGAGGCCATCCAACGCGGTGAGTTGAGCGGGGAAGAGGCGGAGATGAGCCTGCGCGCGGCAGAAGAAGCTTACACGCAGGCACAAGCCGTACAGGCCGATGCCGAGGCCGCTGAGGAGGCAGCTCTTCGGGCCGCCCGCGCCGCCGAAGTCGAAGCGGCAATGGCCGAGGGGAATGCCTCTATCGACAGGCACAGCGTTGAGCTATCCCCTGAAGAGCAGGAGCAAGGATAAAGTGTATGGCGGAAGCCTGGAGGTCTGAACCCGCTGCTGTCGTTCTTGAACCGCGCTATCTTTATCCTGCCGAGGATGAGGTGGCACGTCGCTGGTGGGCTTTGCCAACCGGTGCGCGCCTTCAATTGGATGACGGCACCTGCTGTCACCTGCTCTTTGCCGGGCATCCCGGCAGTTCCTCCGGACCAGATGTACATGATGCTGTCCTGGCGCGTGATGATGCGGGGCAGACGCTGGTTGGCGATGTGGAATTTCACGTGCGCGCCAGCGACTGGTTCGTCCACTGTCACCATACGGATGCGCGCTACAATCGTGTCGTGCTGCACGTCGTCCTGCTCTGCGACGACACTGAGTCGGTGCGCCGCCAGGATGGTAGCATTGTTCCAACCTGCTCCCTCTATGACCTCCCCTCGTTGACTCGCGCGCTCAATCAGTCAACTTCTTCAGACTCGCCTATTCTAGCAGCCGAACCGTCACGCTGGCCCTGTCACGACGTGATGGGGCGACTGAGCGCGGAAGAGCGCCAGCGCCTGCTGTGCGGTGCCGGACTGCTGCGCTTCGAGCAGAAAGCAGACGCTTTTGTGGAAGCCATGCATGCCGCGCCGGGCGAGCACAAACAGAGTGGGCAATCGCGCTGGCATCCCTGCGATGCCTGCCTGCTTGCCGCCCTTGCCGAGGCGCTGGCCTACGGGCGGGATCGTGCCTTCTTCCGCGCCGCCGGACTCTACCTGCTGGGCCTTGATGGCGCGAGCCACGTGCCCGACCCGCTGGGCCGTGGCGATTACCCTTCCCCTCTCGATGCCTCGCGCCTGCGCGTCCTACGCCACTTGCTGCAACGCTGGCAAAACGGGAGGGAAGCTGAAGCTGTGTCAGAGATTCGTGAGTATCTTGCGCTGCCTCCCGCGCAAGCCCTGGACGGCCTGCGCGCCCTCTTCACGCGGGTCGGACTGAGCAGGTCGCGCACCGATATCGTGCTGTGCAACGTCGTCCTGCCCTTTGCCGCCGCCGTCGGTCGGATCGAGGGCGACTCCACCCTGACGGCTGCCGCCCGACAACTCTATCTTGAGCATCCCGGTCTCCCCTCGAACCGCGTCACCCGTGTTATGTGCGCGCAGCTCCAATTAGGGAACCAGCCACATGGCAGTTGCGTCCAGCAGGGACTGCACCATATCTATCAATCAACTTGCCGTGAAAAACACTGCACAGCCTGTCTCGTGGGGAAATGGGACCTATGACACAATCAGACCCGGAACACGAACATGAACGCGAGCTAGAGCAGGAAGACGAACAGGGTAGAGGCGAACGCCTGGTCCGCTTCCTGGCGCACGCCGGGGTCGCCTCGCGCCGCCACGCCGAAGAACTCATCGCGGCAGGCCGCGTGCAGGTGAATGGCGCCACCGTCACGACGCAGGGGACGCGCATTCATCCCGCGCGCGACGTTATCAGTGTGGACGGCAGAGCCGTTTCTGCTCCCACGCAACACGTCTACGTGCTTCTGCATAAGCCGGTTGGCTACGTCAGCACAGTCTACGACCCGCAGTACAGGCGCACGGTGCTCGATCTGCTGCCGGAGGAACTGCGCCGCCTGCGCCTCTACCCCGTCGGTCGCCTCGACCTCGACACCAGCGGCCTGCTCCTGCTCACCAACGACGGCGATTTCGCCCTGCGCATGACTCATCCCCGCTACTCCATGCAGAAGCATTACGAGGCTCTGGTTGAGGGCTGCCCCGGCGAGGCCGCCCTCAACGCCCTGCGGCGCGGCGTTGAGATCGTCGAGGACAACGGCCAGCGCCACAAAACCACGCCCGCGAAAGTGCGCCTCCTGCGCCGCGAGCGCGCCTCGCAGTCACGTGAAAATTGCTGGCTCGCCCTCACCATCCACGAGGGCCGCAAGCGCCAGGTGCGCCGCATGCTCGCGGCGGTCGGCCATCCCGTCCTCCAACTCGTGCGCACCGGCATCGGTCCCCTCTCCCTCAACAACCTGCCCTCCGGCAAGTGGCGCTATTTGACAGAGAAGGAACTGGAACAGCTTTCATAAAAACCAGATTGTCCTCATCCAACACAACAGGAGGCTCTATCGGAACGATAGAGCCTCCTGTTATTTCTAGCTAACAGCGTTAGCGACTTTTGACAATCCCTATTGCCGCGCTACATACAACTTTCTACAAGAGACGAACGTTGTTTGTGCTTATCAAAATTGATGAATATCTCTTCCCAGGCGTCTATGGGGTCTGAAATACTGGAAACAGCATTTTCCCACCATTGCTTGAGCGCCTGAGCTTCCGGCATATCTCCGCTAAACGTTCGTTTTTCTCCACTAACGAACGTCAGTTGAAAGGTCGTTGAGGAGCCTGTCTCAACGGCCCGTACTTCCTGTACCAGCGCTAAGTTGATCGCGTAGTCACCTACACGAAAGAATGATCCCTTCACACATGTCTCCTTTCCTCAAAAAATATTCATCCCCTACATAGTGTACTGATGGATGCAAACGCATCCACTTGAGAGCAACCGTTGTCCAGTTCCCCTCCCGTCGCGATTTCGCCAGCATCTGAAGGATGGAGCGCTATGCGGTGATGCGGTGATGGGGTCTCGTATATCGAGCACGTCTCTGCTATACTTTACTTGCAAGATGCTGAAGCGTATTGCGCGCAGGTGGAGCAATGGGCGTGCTACACTGCAAGAGATGGAGCAACTGCATTGACAACACAATTACAAAATCGCATTGCAATCGTTACAGGCGCCAGCCGGAGACGGGGCATTGGCACGGCTATTTGTCGGGCATTGGCAATGGCTGGCTGCGATATTTTCTTTACCCACTGGGGTGCCTATGATCGGCTGATGGAGTATAAGGTGGAGGAGGATTGGCCCGCGCAACTGGAGCAGGAACTGCGCGCAATGGGAGCGCGCTGCGCGAGTATGGAGGTGGATATGAGCGAGGTGGAGGCCGTGACGCGCATTCTGGAGGCTGTAGAGGCCAATCTTGGTGCGCCTGCCATCCTGGTTAACAACGCGGCCTACTCTACTCACGATGGCTACGAGGCGCTCGATGCGCAGGCGCTGGACGCGCATTACGCCGTCAACATGCGCGGGACGATGCTGCTGAGCGTCGAGTTTGCGCGCCGCTATGGCGGCGGAACGGCGAAACGTATCATCAGCATGACGTCGGGTCAGTCGCTGTCACCGATGCCGGGTGAACTGGCTTACATCGCCACGAAGGGAGCGATTGAAGCCTTTACCCTGACGCTCTCTGCCGAGCTTGCCCCAAAGGGCATCACAGTAAATGCCGTCGATCCGGGGCCGACAGATACGGGCTGGATGACGGAGGAGAGGCGGCGAGATTTGACGCTGCGCGCGCCGCTGGGCCGCGTCGGGCAGCCGGAGGACGTGGCGCGCCTCATCGCTTTCTTAGCGAGCGACGATGCCGGGTGGATCACCGGGCAGGTCATCCACTCACGAGGCGGGTTCTAATACAATGCCAGATGGGTGAAGTGGCGAAAATTGCTTGTCAGCGCGCCTGAAGTGTGCTATACTTACTGCTTAGCGGGAGCAAGTCAGGTATCTCCCGCGCCACTGTGATTGAGTAATCACAGGGAAATACACACGCTCTCGGATCAGTAGAAACCCTGGTGCCCCTCGCTCGTTGGTGTTGTAGGGTCTTGCCGTGGGGAACCCTTCGCTGATGAAGATGAGAGCGGAGGAAATAAGGGAGGAATTGTTTTTTGGCAAATGTTATCTCAATGAAACAGCTTCTTGAGGCCGGTGTCCACTTTGGGCATCAGACCCGACGCTGGAATCCGAAGATGGCACCCTTCATCTTCATGGACCGCAACGGCATTCATATCATCGATCTTCAGCAGACGGTCACGCGCCTCAATGAAGCCTACAATTTCGTCAAGCAGCTCGCTGCCAATGGTGAGAGCATTCTCTTCGTTGGTACGAAGAAGCAGGCCCAGGAGGCCGTAGCCGAAGAGGCGAAACGTAGCGGCATGTACTACGTCAACCAGCGCTGGCTGGGCGGCATGCTGACTAACTTCCAGACGATCCAGTCTCGTATTCGTTACCTGCGCGAGCTTGAGGCCCGCCGCGACCGTGGCGAATTCGAGCGGCTGCCCAAGAAAGAGGTGCAGCGCCTTCAGGACGATATCACACGCCTGGAGCGTCTGCTGGGCGGCATCAAAGACATGAAGCGGCTGCCCGCCGCCCTCTTTATCATCGATACGCGCAAAGAGCGCACCGCCGTTCTGGAGGCGCGTCGCCTGGAAATCCCCATCATTGCCCTCGCCGATACAAACTGCGATCCCGATGAGATGGATTATCCTATTCCGGCCAACGATGATGCCATTCGTGCTGTGCGCCTGCTCGCCGCCAAGATAGCGGACGCCGCCATCGAGGGACGGCGCGAACTTGAGGCCCGCATGAAAGACTCCGAAGAGATCACTGCCGAAGCAGGCGAGGCAAGGGAGACAGGGGAGACGACCGAAGTTGCCGTCAATCCCGAGGAGCTTGATATGGCTCCTCCCGCTCTGCCAACCGACGAAGAGCAGGCAGCCGTTGAAGCGCCTGCTGAGCCAGAACTCGTCGCAAAAGAGGCAATGTAAGCGCAAATCGCATAGCGGGAGGTAGAGGGAAGCGGCATCCCAGGCCACCCGCAAGGGGTGACCCTACTATATACGGCGTGATGGTAGCACGGTTCTTTGGCCCAGGCTCGTATATAGTAGGGTCACCCCTTGCGGGTGGCCTGCAAGGGGGCGGTTTCTGCCTCCCGCTTTTTCCTGTACATTTCATGCTAGCTCCCTCGTCATAGAGCAAGAGACAGGGATGAAGCCAGATACATTTTTATGCGCGTGTGTTTGGTAACACACAAATAGGAAAGTTTGTCAAGCACTCAGGTGTCAGAAAAGATGGACAGAGGTAATTGTACTTCGTTCCGCTCTCTGAGTATGATAGAACAGTAACATTGAGGAGAAACAGACCGTATGAACTATGCAGCAGCAGATGTGAAGAAGTTGCGGGAGGAAACGGGCGCAACGTTTAACGATTGCAGAAACGCGCTCGCCGAGGCCGGTTCCTGGGACGAGGCCGTCAAGATTCTGGAGGTGAAGAGCAGTCGCAAGGCAGAGAAGATCATGGCTTCGGGCCGTGAGACCAAGCAGGGCGGCATCTTCGCTTATGTCCACCACAACAACTCGCTTGGCGTTCTGCTCGAACTCAATTGCAGCACCGATTTCGTGGCGCGCAGCGAGGCGTTCCGCCAGCTTGCCAGCGATCTTGCCTTACAGATCGCCGGAATGAATCCGAAGTACATCAGCATGGATGATGTCCCTGCCGATGTGGTTGAGGAGGCGCGCCGCGTGATGGCCGAGGAGCCTTCGATGGCGCGCGTGCCGGTCGAGAAGCGTGAAGAGGTCATTAACAACAAGCTGAAGAAGACGCTGAGCGAGCAGGTCTTGCTCTTGCAGCCTTTCGTCAAGGACGAAGCTGTGACGGTTGGCGATCTCGTGCGCAAGGTCAGCGCTGATACAGGGGAGCCTATTGTAGTGCGTCGCTTCAGTCGCTACGCTCTGGGAGAGTAATGTAGCGGCGCATGGGAGTAGAAACGATGTCTCAACAAGCACCATCCCTGAAGTATCGGCGTATCCTTCTCAAGTTGAGTGGTGAGGCTCTTGGTTCGGGTCAAGGAACGGGTATCGATGCCGAGATGGTACGGCGCATTGCCAGAGAGGTCAAGCGCGTGCATGAGCAGGGAGTCGAAGTGGCACTCGTCGTTGGCGGCGGCAATTTCTGGCGTGGAGCCGATGCCGCCGCCACTGGCATAGATCGCGCGACGGCGGACTATGTCGGGATGCTGGCGACTGTTATGAACTCGCTGGTCCTGCAAGATGCGATGGAGAAGCTGGGCATGATGACGCGCGTGCAGACGGCCATCGAAATGCCGCCTGTGGCTGAGCCGTTCATCCGCCGCCGCGCGGAGCGCCACCTGGAAAAGGGCCGCGTGGTGATCCTGGCTGCCGGGAGTGGCAATCCCTTCTTCACGACCGATACTGCTGCGGCGCTGCGGGCTGTTGAACTCAACGCTCAGGTATTGCTGAAAGCTACCAAAGTGAATGGTGTCTACGACGAAGATCCCATGCGCAATCCCTACGCCCGTAAGTTCGATGAACTGAGCTATATGCAAGCGTTGAACATGGGCTTGCAGGTCATGGACAGTACCGCCATTTCGCTGTGCAAAGATAACAACATGCCCATTGTGGTGTTCAATATGAACCAACCGGGTGCCTTGGAAGGTATTATGCGTGGCGAAAAGTACGGTACGCTCGTCCATAACGTGGAAGAATCAGCAGAGCGATCGTAAAAGGTCATCTGATGTTGGTGTGCGTATGTGCGGGCGGCATTCGGGCAGGATGTCCAGGGTGTCGTCCTTACAAGGGAGCGTTGCAATGGTAGCAGATATTTTCAGCGATGCGGAACGACGTATGAGCAAAGCGGTTGAGGCTCTCAGGCAGGATCTGGCGACCATTCGCACCGGACGTGCGAATTCCGCCCTGGTTGAGCGCATTCAGGTCGACTATTATGGAGCGCCGACCCCCATCAACCAGCTTGCCACCATTTCTGTCCCGGATGCGCGTCAACTGGTCATCCAGCCATGGGATCGCAAAATCCTGACGGATATAGAGAAGGCCATTCAGCGGTCTGACCTGGGCATCAACCCGAACAACGATGGACAGGTGATTCGCCTGGTCATTCCTCCGATGAGCGAGGAACGCCGCCGCGATATGGTCAAGATGCTGCACAAAAAGTTGGATGAGCATAAAGTTGCCGTTCGCAACATTCGTCGTGATGCACACGACAAACTTCGCGATCGTGAAAAAAAGAAAGAAATTTCCGAGGATGAGCTAAAACGTAACACTGAAAAGTTACAGAAGCTTACCGACCGCTATATCGAAGATATGGAGAAGGTCGGCAAAGCCAAGGAACAGGAGATACTGGAGGTCTAAAGTTGACCAGGATAGAGAACCTTGCTCCCTCGTCAGTCATAGAGGGAAAAGGGAGTGTGCAGGAACAATCTATTGCCGCTGAGCAGAATGCCAGCTTGCCGCCCCTGCGCCACCTCGCCATTATTATGGATGGCAACGGGCGCTGGGCGACGCAGCGTCACCTGCCCCGTCTCGCCGGGCATAAAGCGGGTGTCACCGCCCTGAAGCGGGTAGTAGAATGCGCAGCCGATGAAAACATCGCAATGCTCAGTGTCTATGCCTTCTCAACCGAAAACTGGGGTCGCCCCCGCACGGAAGTGGATGGCTTGATGCGCCTCTTCTGGGAGACAATTCGCCTCGACTTAGAGAAGTTACATCGCGATGGAGTGCGCCTGCGCCATCTTGGTCGCTTACAGGAACTCTCACCCGAAATTCAAAAAGCGGTGCGGGACTCGGTTGAACTGACGCGCAATAATACCCGCATCGCGCTCAATGTCTGTTTTAACTACGGTGGACGGGCTGAACTCGTGGATGCTATTCGCCAGATTATCGCTGATGGGCATTCGCCTGAGGACATCTGCGAAGAACTGATCGCCTCTTACCTCTACACCCGCGACTTGCCGGACCCGGATATGGTGATTCGCACGGCGGGTGAGATGCGCGTCAGCAACTTCCTGTTGTGGCAAAGCGCCTATAGTGAGTATTATTCGACCCCGACCCTCTGGCCTGACTTCGGGCGCGAGGATCTGCGGGCAGCAATAGAAAACTACTGCCAGCGCCAGCGACGTTTTGGCCGCCTCTCCACCCCGCCAGCAAAATAATCTATTCCTTCGGGTCGTAATCAATTCGGCCCGACGGAGTTTTCTGGATCGGCACAGGGGGAACAAGCCGCGTGCGAAGCGCAGAAGAACAGAATACGCAAGAGGACACACCAGAACAGGCCAGCGGCACGGGCAAGAAGCAGCCAGGCTCTCTTGTACAACGGTGGCTTACCGCTATTGTCGGCATTCCCATCGTCGTCATTCTGGCCTGGCTCGGCGGCTGGTGGATATTTGCCCTGCTGGTACTGATCACATTGCTCGGCATCTACGAGTTTTACAGGATGTTGCTGCATGTCGGCTACCACCCCGTAATGTGGATGAGCCTGGGCTTGAGTCTCCTCTTCCTGCTTGCCGCCATGTTTTCCCACTGGCGGCTCCTCCTGTTGGAGACCGGCCTGAGCGCGTCCCTGCTCGTCACCTTCCCCGTCCTGTTCGCTCGCAAAGAGCACGATGGTTCGCTGGTTGACTGGGCGCTCACCGTTGCCATTCCCATCTATCTCGGCTGGCCGTTGAGCCTCTTCCTCTTATTGCGCGGCTTTCAGCCAGGCTGGCCTTTCGCGCATGCTCCCTGGTGGGTGCTGCCGCGTGGCCTCTGGTGGGTGCTGATTGTCCTCTTCGGCGTCTGGGGTTCGGACACGGGAGCCTTTTTTACCGGGCGTCTCATCGGTCGACACAAGCTCGCGCCGCATATCAGTCCCGGCAAAACGTGGGAAGGCCTTTTTGGCGGCTTTGTCCTGGGAACTACTGCGACCATCGTCTTTAGCATTCCGCTGGGCATTCCCTGGTATCTCGCTATCACGCTCGGCGCACTCATCAGCATCGCTGCCGTCCTGGGCGACCTTGCCGAGTCGCTGATCAAGCGCCAGACGCATGTCAAGGATAGCGGAAATCTCTTTCCCGGCCACGGCGGCGTGCTCGACCGCGTCGACAGCCTCCTCTTCGCCGTGATGGTCGTCTATTTCTTTTCATTATGCGTAGGGAAATCATAAATATGTATGTATGTGTGAGATCAAATAGCCAGTACATGATATAATCGGGAGTAGAGGCTTAACCGTCAAGATTGCATGGAAACACGAATATGAACACTTTTCCGAAACGTATTGCCTTGCTCGGAAGCACTGGCTCCATTGGTCGGCAGACGCTGGACGTGGTGCGGCGCTTCTCGGAGCATTTTCATATAGTCGCATTAGCGGCACGCAGCAATGTCGCGCTGCTGGCGGAGCAAGCGCGCGAATTCCGGCCCGCGCTGGTGGCGTGTACTGCCGAGAGTCCAGAGGTCGTGCAGGCGGCACGAGAGGCTCTGCCCGGCGTTGTTACCGGCGAACAGGCCCTGTTCGAGGTTGTAACGCATCCCGCTGCTGATGTCGTCGTGGCCGCTACCTCCGGCCTTGTCGGCCTCGGCCCCACGTTGGAGGCGATCCGGGCTGGCAAAATGATCGCTCTTGCCAACAAAGAGACGCTGGTCATGGCGGGGCACCTCGTCATGGAGGAGGCGCGGCGGGCTGGCGTGGAAATCCGGCCTATCGACAGCGAGCACAGCGCCATCTGGCAAAGCCTGCACGGTGAGCGTAGAGAGGAAGTACGCCGTCTGCTCATCACCGCTTCCGGTGGCCCGTTCCGTCGCACCCCGCTGGAGCAACTGCGCTCCGTCACGGTCGCGCAGGCGCTGGCCCATCCCACCTGGCGTATGGGGCCAAAGATCACCATCGATAGCGCCACGTTAATGAATAAGGGCCTGGAGGTGCTTGAGGCGCACTGGCTTTTTGATATGCCCTACGAACGTATCGAAGTTGTCGTTCACCCGCAAAGCATCATTCACTCGATGGTCGAGTTCATTGATGGCTCCATCAAGATGCAGGCCAGCCTGCCCACCATGCACCTGCCCATTCTGCACGCGCTGAGCTATCCAGAGCGGCTGGATACTGCCGGTACTGGCTTGCTGCGCGAATTGCGCTGGCCGGAGGTGGGCCAACTGGATTTTGAGAGCCTGGATATGGCGCGTTTCCCCTGCTTCCGCCTCGCGCTGGAGGCAGCCCATCGCGGCGGCACCTATCCCAGCGTGCTGGTCGGGGCCGACGAGGAGGCTGTCGCGCTGTTCCTGGCGGGCAAGATTGGCTACCCCGGCATCGCGGAATTGATAGAAGCCGTGCTGGAGCGCCATGAAGCGATCGCGCGACCCGATGTCGAGACGATTCTTGAGTCCTGCGCCTGGGCGCGCAGAACAGCACGCGAACTGAGTCCTATATATGGTGAGGTATAAATAGATTATGAATAACTGGTACTTATTAGCTGCCATTCCCGTCTTTGGCATCTGCATTCTGGTGCATGAGTTCGGCCACTTTATTACTGCCAAATGGGCGGGTATTCGCGTCGAGGAATTTGGTCTCGGCTTCCCGCCGCGTATCGTCGGCATTCAGAAGAAGGATAACGGCGGCTGGCGTGTTATCTGGTTCGGTGGCTCGCATAACGAGGAGGATGAGTACAGCGTCCTGGAACAGACACCGTTTGGAGGCACGAGTGGCGGCATCAGCAAGCCCGGTGCTCAGCCAGAGAATCACACCATCTACTCGCTCAACCTGCTGCCCATTGGTGGCTTCGTGCGCATGCCTGGCGAGAACGGCGACATGTACGATGCCGATGGCAAGTACGACCCGCGGAGTTTCGCCGCCAAACCGGCGGGCAAGCGCATCATCGTGCTTGTGGCTGGTGTTACTATGAACGTCATCCTGGCAATGGTGCTCTTCTCTATCGCCTACACGCTGGGCGAGCCGACCTATCCTGCCGTCATCGGCAACGTCGTACCCGGCTCGCCGGCGGCGAAGGCGGGCCTGCGCTACGGCGACACTATTCTCGAAGTCAACGGGCAGCGCGTGCAACTGTTCCAGGATGTCGTCACTATCGTTGACAAAGAGATTGCGAGCCACAGCAAACAGGCGACAGCGCCGGTGGTGCTTGTCATCGAGCACCAGGGACAGAAGACGCCAGTCACCACAACGGTGCAGGCCCGCGTGAATCCGCCGAGCGGGCAGGGGCCAATGGGCGTCGAAGAGAAGATTGTTTATGTCAGTTCCCCTGTCTGGGAAGCGCCTTTCAAAGGAGTACAAAATACCCTTGTGGTGACGGGCCAGTTCATTAACAGCATCGTGCAGATGATTACGGGCGCGGTCAAGCCGCAGCTTGCCGGTCCCGTTGGTATTGTCAAGATCACGGGCGAGGTGGCCCAGACCGTGCCCGACCTCGGCTGGTGGCCTATTCTCAGCCTGACGGCGGTGTTGAGCCTGAATCTGGCAATCATCAACATCTTACCCTTCCCCGCTCTCGACGGTGGGCGCGTCTTACTGGTTGTGATAGAAATTCTGCGCGGAGGTAAGCGGCTCAAGCCGGAACGAGAGGGCCTCATCAATCTTATAGGTATGGCAATTTTACTGACCCTTATGGTTGTTATCACTGTTAGTGACATCATGCATTGGGGTAGTTAAGTATATGGGGGTTCCCATGAAAATGGAGTAAGGACATCATGCGACGAAAAACACGGCAAATCCATGTGGGCGATCTGGCTATCGGTGGTGACGCGCCTATCGTAGTGCAATCTATGACCACCACCTATACCCGCGACGTTGAAAGTACGGTTGCGCAGATCCACCGCCTTGAAGACGTTGGCTGTGAGATGGTGCGCGTGGCCGTGCCGGAAGAGGAGGACGCGCTCGCCATCGGCGCAATCAAGAAACGTATCCATATCCCTCTGGTTGCCGACATTCATTATAAGCATTCTCTGGCCCTGGAAGCCATTCGCCAGGGTGTCGACTGCGTGCGTATCAACCCCGGCAATCTCATCAATGGACGCAAATCGCTGGAAGAGATTGTGGCCGCCTGCAAAGAGCACGGCACCGCCATGCGTATCGGCGTCAATTCCGGCTCCATCGACGCGCTCGACCAGCGCGGCAGGATGCAGCGTATCCAGGTCAAGCTGCGCGATGATGGGACGCTGGAACGCAGCGATCCCGCCGAAGCGCGCCGCCTTGAACGCTCGCGCCTGGCCGAACGCATGGTCAACAAAGCCCTGGAATACATCGGCTGGTGCGAGGAGATGGATTTCCACGAGATCAAGGTTTCCCTGAAGTCCTCGACGCCGCTCACCGCCGTCGAGGCCTATCGTCTCTTCTCGCAGCGCTCGGACTACCCCCTTCACCTCGGCATCACGGAGGCGGGAACGGTCGTCACCGGCGCGGTCAAATCCGCCGTCGGTCTGGGCCTGTTGCTGGCTGAGGGCATCGGCGACACCATCCGCGTCAGCCTGAGCGCCGAGCCGGAGGAAGAGATTCCGGTGGCCTACGAAATCCTGCGCTCGCTCGAACTGCGCAATCGTGGCGTTACCTTTGTCTCCTGCCCATCCTGTGGCCGTGTCGAGATCGACGTGATTGAGGTTGCCAACGAGGTCGAGCGCCGCCTGGCCAAAGTGCAGACTCCCATCCACGTCGCGGTCATGGGCTGCGTCGTCAACGGCCCCGGCGAGTCCCGCGACGCCGATGTCGGTCTCGCGGGCGGCAAGGGTCGCGGCGTCATCTTCCGCAAAGGCGAAGTCATCAAGACCGTCCCCGAAGACCAGTTCCTGGACGCCGTGTTAAAAGAGGTCGCCAGCCTGCTGCCGGAGCGCGAAGCAAAGCTCGTCTACCCCGAAGGCGGCATCAAAGAAGTTGTCGGCCACCACCGCACCCGTGAAGAAGGCACAGGTCTGCCCATTCTGAAGTAGGATAGAAAAACATGGTGAGGGACGCGCTACACACATGTGTGGTGCGTCTTTCTTGTTGCTTTCAGAGAGCTTTAACTGGTGAGGGATAGCTGCGATGAAGTATGCGACAGCACACCGACAGGCTCTGCTCAAAGAGAAAGGAAGGCAGGAGAAGCATCAAAGAGGTTCTGCTGTTAAGTAGAACACCAAAAGGGTTGTAATCGTAGGAATTGACCTCATTACCGTTACTGTCGGTTAAGCCCACAACGGAGTCCTGTCCGTCAAAGAGGGAGTAATCTTTGCTCCCACTCCACTGGCGGGACGCACGTTGAGAAGCATGCCACAGCTACAACGGGTGTAGTAGGTGGTGCCACTTCGAGGGGATAATGTAGAGAAAGGAGGGAAGTTTTTGGGCTGGCATGAGAGCCAGCATCATCAAGAATAAAAAAAGAGGCAACTTCATCAAAGTCACCTCCAGTGGGCAATACAGGACTTGAACCTGTGACCTCAGCGATGTCAACGCTGCGCTCTAGCCGCCTGAGCTAATTGCCCTTGAACGCAAATAATGATAACACCAGTCTTTGCTGTTGTCAAGCATTTCTTCTGGACGATTCTTACGAAGGACGTTTTGCGGTTCGCAACCGTTGGAGATACCCTGATGTTGGTCGCCAGAAGCTTTTGTAAGAGAAGTATATAAGCAAGAGGAGAATGCCGCAAGTGGAAGGGGACAGAATCGATCAGGTAGTGTACAAGCCGTGCTGGATTTTTCTGGACTTTTGTCGATATTTGAGAATAAAGCTGTGATTCACAGACATTTGCCCTTGCTTACCTGTCAGATGTAATGGTATGCTTTTACGGGAACAACTTGAGACACTTTGACACAGTTCAGCTTGCTTGCGCTGGTACCGAGTGTACACTACACCGCAAATCGCCGGAGTTCGAGGTTGATGGAAACCCTCGGACATCTTCCTTTCTCAGAGAGACAGAAAGGCTATTTCTATGCGTTTCCCCGCTTTCGGGTCGACTATTTGTCTCAATAAGCTGGCGAGTCACTGTGGCAGGCGGAGATGTTTGCCTGTTCTGGCGGGCATGGTCCTTCTGTGCATCTTCGCCTATCTTGTGTTGCTGGATGTTCCACCTGTCTCCGCCCAACCTGTACTTAACCATACAGCGCCGACCGTGGATGCGGGGTGTAATCAGGCATTTTATTCGCCTGATGGCAACCCGTTCCCGCTCTGCCCCGGACCCTATCCAGGAGGCGGCAATTGTGTCTGGTGGGCGTGGGAGCAGTGGCACCTGCTGGGCTACAACTTACCTCTTAACTGGGGTAATGCAGCCGATTGGGTGGTTGATGCCGAGCAGGCAGGCCTGCCGACGGGGACGGCTCCTCGTGTTGGCTCGATCGCCGTCTTTCCTCGCGCTGATGGGGTCTGGGCCTTTGGCGCTGCCGGACACGTTGCCTTTGTTACCTACGTGAGTCCTGATGGCGGCACCTTCAACGTCACCTATCAGAACTATGGCGACCCGAATCCGATGTATGTTGGTAGCGGCTATAATGTCTCTATCATCAATGAGCCGCAGTACCAGGATGGTGAACTGCGTTTTATCTATTTTCCCAGGGCAATCGATAGCAATCTTTTTGCCCACCTGCCGGGCGTCGACGGCAATGGCCTTGCCGAACTGCCGCTGGTAAATAGCCTGATGACTAACTCCTCCAATGCGTCTGCTTCCGATACGAGCGCCAGTACAGGTGCGGCTAATTCCAGTACCAATACCTTGACCAGCAATCAACTGGCGCTTGGCCTGCCACCTTCCGATGACCAGGAGTTCAATGCCGACTTTACCGGCACCGGTTTGAGCGACCTGTTGCTGTATAACCGCCAGCAAGGTCGCCTGGATGTTCTCCGGCTCTCAAGCGATGCGCCGCTTGCGCCGCTTCACGCTTCTCGTTTTGTGAATGGCGAACTGGAAGGGGATATGCGACCGAGCAATTTGCCGCAGGTGGTTGCGCTCCATGACTCCACGACGCCCGTCAACGGTTGGGGATCAAACCTGGATATTCACGTGGGAGACTTTACCGGCTCCGGCCAGTCCGATATTTTGCTCTATGATCGCGTTACCGGCACGATACAGATTCTCAGCCTGACGCCTCAATTGACGATCAAGCAGCATGTGATTCTGCCCGGCTGGGGACCGGGCTGGGAGGTATATATCGGTCAATTTGATGGCAAGCGCAGCGATATCTTCATGTTCAATCGCAATCTGAACGTGCCGATTCCCGTGATACAAACGACGTCAAACCAGCCGACATCAACGCCCGGCCCGTCGTCAACGCCAACTGTAAGCCCTTCGCCTTCATCGTCGCCATCGCCTGCGCCATCCCCGAAGGTTACACCCTCACCGACGTCTTCAGTGACGCCCACGCCGACCTGCACGGCGACCCCAACCTCAACGGGAACGCCGACTCCAACCGGAACACCAACGACCACCCCAACGGGAACGACGACCTGCACAGTGACACCAACTCCAACCGTGACACCGACGCTGTCGCCAACCCCCGCCCCGACGCCTTCACCGACGCCGAGTCCAACACCCTCCCCAAGTCCGACGCCGTCGCCCACTCCCAGCTCGATGCCGGGTCCGACGGCAACGGCAACCCCCGCCCCGACGCCGACGCCGACCGGGACGGTGACACCCGACCCGACGCCAACGCCCACGCCGACATCAACGGCGACCGGGACGGCGACGCCCACGGCAACGGCGCGTCCGACGGCTGGCATGACCCCAACACCGTCGCCGAGTCCGATTCCAACACTGCGTCCGACGCCAGGCTGCACAGTGGCGCCAACTCCAACGGGGACACCAACCGTGACGCCGACTCCGACAGGAACAACGACCTGTCCGCTGACGCCAACCCCAACTATGACCCCAACGCCGTCGCCGATAAAAACAGGTGATGGCATTATTGGCCTGCCCTCCGCGCAGGCGGATACGAGCGCTCCTCTTGATGCCGACCTCAGTGCGAGCCTGCCCGGCATGAGTACACGGGGTTTGGCGCCCAATGTCATGCTTATCAGTCTCGACGGGCAATTCAATATCGCTCGCCAGCAGGATTACACGCTCATGGATAATGCCTGGGAGGTCTACATTGGTCGTTTTGTCAGTGCCAACCACGATGCGCTCTTTCTGTATGATCGCATCCTCGGTGAGGCGCGCCTGCTGAGCTTCAATGCCAGCTTGCAGGTCACGCACTACCAGAAGATGCATAATCTGAGCGGCAACTGGGAGATCTATAGTGGCGATTTCAACGACTCCGGCCATGCCCAGGTGCTCATGTACGACCCAGGCAGCGGTGAGGCGCGGTTCCTGCTCTTTAAGCAGTCAGACCTGTCGCTGGACACTGAAAAGAACTACAGCGGCTGGCGAACCAACCAGGTGCTCTACGTGGGTCACTTTGGCCTGCCCACGTTGAGCGTGATGCTCTACGATCCACAGGCTGGCAGTGTCAGCTTCCTGGCCTTCGATAAGTCTTTGCAGATTGTGCAGCAGTATAGTGTACAGAACTGGAATAAGCACTGGCAGATTCTGGTAGGCGCGTTTGTAGACCGCTCGCGTTGCCTGGCGGCGAAAAACTGTTCGACCGGCGATGATATCCTGGTGCTGGACCGGCAGAGCGGTCAGATTCAACAGTATCTCTTCTCGTTTGGTCGCCAGTTCCAGGTCTTTGATAATCGCGTGCAGCCTTTCGTGCGCGAGGGCCTTGCTCCTGTCACAAACAGCCACCTGAATATGGTCGATACCACCAGCTTTAGCTTGATAGCGACGCTTCAGACCAGTATTCATGGTGAAGAACTCTATTGATTGCGGAGTATGGCGGGAAACGTGGTACAATAGCGTGTATGCGAAATAACTTCTTGTTCGGGCTTTCCGGTAGGGGAAAGAAGAGCAGTGTTGGTCTGCTTACCGGGCAAGTGGGAGGCCCGTTTTGGATCAGGAACACATTGCGGCTCTGATTGGCCGGGGAGAACTGGTGGATGGCGCGCCGCTCATTCAGCGTGTGCGCGTCGGCGGCGGCTACGATGTTGTGGTCGAGTGGGGCGGGTTGGGGCGGATGGCCCGCTATCTGGAGCAGTTGCAACTGCCGCCGAGACTCTTCCTCATCACCGATAGCAACTTGCAGCGCCTCTATGCGCCGTCTCTGCTGGACAGCCTCGCCAGCGCGGGCTACGAACCGCACCTCTATGCCATTCCAGCGGGCGAGGCTAGTAAATCGCAGGAGCAGTTGAACACCATTTATGACTGGCTGATAGAACAGCGAACGGAGCGGCGCGAGGCCATAGTGGCGCTCGGCGGCGGTGTCGTGGGCGACCTTGCCGGTTTCGCTGCCGCGACCTATTTACGCGGCGTCCCCCTGGTGCAGGTTCCCACTTCTCTGCTGGCGCAGGTCGATTCGGCAATTGGTGGCAAGACTGGCATCAATCATCCCAGGGGCAAGAATTTGATCGGGGCTTTCTACCATCCACGTCTCGTCCTGGCCGACCCTGCCACCTTGCTGACGCTGCCTGAACGCGAACGTATCGAGGGGTGGGCAGAAATAGTAAAGTATGGTATCATACTCGATGCCGAACTGTTTGCCCGGCTTGAGGCGAATGCGGCGCTCTTGCGAGACTTCCAGCCTCCTCCTGCCGCGCTTATCTGCCAGATCGTCGCGCGCTCCATCGCACTGAAGGTCTCGGTGATAGAGGAAGACGAACGCGAACAGGGCTTGCGGGCCATTTTAAACTATGGACACACCGTCGGTCACGCGCTGGAGAACGTGGCCGGTTATGGCACCTTCCTGCACGGTGAAGCGGTCTCGCTGGGCATGGTCGCGGCGGCTATGCTTGCTCAGCAGGCAGGTATGTTTGCGCAGGACGAAGTGGAGCGCCAGAATCGCCTGCTGGCAGCGCTGGGCTTGCCGGTTTCCTGCCAGGGCGCGGCCCCGGTCGAAGCTATCCTGGCGGCAATGCGTCTGGATAAGAAAGTAGCCGCGAAGCGCATACGCTGGATTTTGCCGCAGCGCATCGGCCAGGTAACCATCTCAACGCTGCCCGACGAACTGGTACAGCAGGTGCTGACGACGCTTTTTGCGCAGCCATAATTCAGATGAATAGATAAAGAGGGAGAAGTATGAGTCAAGAGACGATGAAGGCGCTCCGGTCGTGGTTGACGGAGCCGGGTCTGGACGCTTTTCTGGTGACGCAGCCGCAGAATCGCTCGTACCTCAGCGGCTGGCTCAATGACGACGGTGAGGGCGCGGGTTCGCTGCTGATCGGGCAGCAGCAGCAGATTTTGCTCACCAATCCGCTCTATGCGGAGGTCGCGGGCAAAGAGGCGCAGGGCTGGCGGGTGGTTGTGCCGCCAGCGCGTGAGTACGCCGAAGCCATCGTCGGCCTGGCGAAAGAGTATGGCTGGCAGTCACTCGGTATCGAAGCGTCAGTCATGACCGTTGCCGAATATGAGAAGCTGCGCAAAGCCGGAGAAGGTATCTTCACCGTGCAGCCCGTTGAAGAGGATGTTGTAAGAAGACTGCGCGAGGTGAAGCAACCGCAGGAGATAGAACTGCTCAAACGCGCCATCGCCATCACCGACCAGACCTTCGCCCACCTCTGCCAATGGATTCAGCCCGGCATGACGGAGAAAGAGGTGGCCTTTGAGATCTCTCGCTATATGATCGAGCAGGGCGCTGACGAAGTTGCCTTCCCGTCCATCGTCGCTTCTGGTCCCAACGGCTCGATGCCCCACGCCCATCCGAGCGACCGTGCTATCCAGTGCGGCGAACTCGTCACCATCGACATGGGAGCTCGCTACAAAGGCTATTGCGCGGACATGACGCGCACCATCTGCCTGGGCGAACCTTCCGAGCCGCGCATGCGCGAACTGTACGATATCGTGCTCAGCGCGATGAGGACGTGCGAGGCCGGGCTGCGGGCGGGAATGTCCGGCAAAGAGGCCGATGCGCTGGCCCGCGATGTGCTGGAAGCCGCAAACCTGGGCGAATACTACATTCACAGCACGGGGCATGGCGTTGGCCTGCAGATTCACGAAGGCCCTTCACTCTCGGCCCGCGCCCCTGAGGATGTCGGCCTGCCAGCCGGAAGCGTTGTCACCGTCGAACCCGGCGTCTACATCCCCGGCTGGAGCGGTTTGCGCATCGAAGATTGCGTACTGGTGAAAGAAGGCGGCCACGAAGTGCTCACGCAGTCACCAACCGAACTGGTGATTCAACGATAAAAGGAGCTTAAGCCAATGATATCTACTGGAGACCTGAAAAAGGGTCTGACCATTGAATTTGAGGGCCAGTTGTGTAGCATTCTCGACTGGCAGCATGTCAAGATCGGGCGCGGGGGCGCCATTGTGCGCATGAAGCTGCGCAACATCCGCTCGGGAGCCATCTTTGATCGCACCTGTGACGCGGGCGATAAATTTAAGCGCGTCTACCTGGATCGCAGCACGGCAACCTACCAGTATGAGGATGGCGACCAGTACCATTTTATGGATACCAGCACCTTTGACGATATCGTGCTGACCAGAGAGCAGCTTGGTGATGCCATCAACTACCTGATCGATAACCTGGAACTCGATATCATGCTCTACGAGGGCGAGCCAATCTCCGTTGACCTGCCCGAAAAGGTCGTGCTCACCGTTACTTATACAGAGCCGGGTTTCAAGGGTGATACCGCAACCGGTGGCACCAAGCCTGCTACCACTGAAACCGGCCTTGTTGTCCAGGTACCGTTGTTCATCAGCACTGGTGACCGTATCCGCGTCAACACCACCACCGGTCAGTACGTAGAGCGTGTGTAATGAGATTGACAAAAAAATTTGTCGTATGGGCATGATCTGTTGTATATAGGGGTTGAGTATAGATCATGCCTGGAGGATTTGAGCATGGATGGGAACCAGCGATCTTCGTACAATAGAGACTCGCGCTCCAGGGCTGAGCGGGGAGGAAACGTGGGAGGCAGCATGGATATCGAGCAATTGCGCGAACTTGTGCGCCTGCTCGATCGCTGCGAAGTGTCTGAGTTGGAAATAAAGCAGGGCGATGGGCGCACGCGCCTGGTGCTGCGCAAGGCTAAAGCTCCAGAGGGGAGCCCCGGGCAGAGTGTTGTTCCCGTTGCCCCTGCTGTGGTCGAGGAGCAAGCAGTCGCGCCGAAAGAGACCAAACACACAGTGGTTGCTCCTCTTGTAGGCATCTTTCATAGCTGGGCGCGGCCCGAAGGCAAGGCCCTTGTTGCCTGCGGAGATCAGGTCAAAGTAGGCCAGCGCGTGGGAACCATCCAGTCGCTCAATGTCCTCAACGAGGTCGAATCGACCATCGCCGGGCGCATCAGCGAGATTCTGGTGCATGACGGCCAGCCTGTGGAGTACGGGCAGCCGTTAATGACGATTGAGAGCGTTGAGGAGGCGTAATGTACGTGTACCAGGCACCGCCGATTTTAAGCGTCTCTGTCCTTGCGCGCTACCTGAAAGAGGTGTTGGAGACAGATGATATCCTCCACAATGTCTGGGTGCAGGGCGAGATATCGGGCTGTAAGACATATGCCTCCGGCCATTGTTATTTCACGTTGAAGGATGCAGAGGCGCAACTGCCCTGCGTCTTTTTTAAGCATGCCCGCCTGCGTTCATCCGCGCCACAACTGCGCGACGGCATGGCTATTGCTGCCAACGGCTCCATCTCGCTCTACGAACGCGATGGCAAGTTGCAACTCTACGTGGAGAGCGTCGAACTGGTGGGCGAAGGCGCGCTCTTCCTGCGCTTTGAGCAGTTGAAGGCTCGCCTCTCTGCCGAAGGTCTCTTCGAGCCTGAGCGCAAGCGGCCCATCCCGGAGCAGCCCTCGGTAATCGGTCTCGTCACCTCGCCTGATGGCGCGGCCCTGCGCGACATGCTGCGCGTCCTGCGCACCCGCTACCCGCTCGTCCGGGTGATTCTTTCCCCCACGCTGGTGCAGGGGGCCGAAGCTCCCGCCGCAATTGCCACCGCCATTGACCGGCTAAATGAGCATGGCGAGGCCGATGTCATTATCGTGGCACGCGGCGGCGGCTCGATAGAGGAGTTGTGGGCCTTTAACGAAGAGGTAGTAGCCAGGGCCATTGCCCGCTCGCGTATTCCGGTCATCAGCGGTGTCGGCCATGAAACCGACTTTACCATTGCCGACTTCGTGGCCGATGTTCGCGCTTCCACGCCCACGGCAGCCGCGACAAAGGCCGTTCCCGATATCGCGGATTTGCAGGCCGACCTGAACGACAAGCAGCGGGTACTTACCGCCATCATAGACGAGAAGCTGGAACGACTGAAAGAACGGCTTGAACGTGCCTCCTATGACCTGCAGCGCGCCAGCCCGAAGAACGCGCTCAACCAGCGCCGCCAGCAGCTTGACGACCTCACTGAGATGTTGCGGACGCGCATGGAGCACCTGCTCTCCTTGCGTGCCGAACGCCTGCGCGGGCAATCTCTGCGCCTGCACTCGCTCAGCCCGCTGCTCACTATTGCCCGTGGCTACGCCGTTGTGCGCCGCGACTCCGACCAGACAGTGATTACCAGCACGCGGCAGGTGCAGCCGGGCGAGCAATTGACTATTCAGGTGAGGGACGGCTCAATCCCTGTTCAGGTGCGCCAGTCTCACAACAATGTGTCAGGGGAGTGAAATTCATGGAATCGTTATCATTTGAAGAGGCCTTTGCGCAGCTTGGGAGCGCTGTAGAAGCATTGCAGGACGGGCAGATGCCGCTTGAGGAAGCGCTGCGCTACTATGAAGAGGGTATGAAACTCGCGCACTATTGCAACGAACTGCTTCAGAAAGCCGAACTGCGCGTGCAGCAGCTCGGTGTTGATGATGATGGCGTTTTGATAGTTCGACCTTTTGAGCTATCATAAATAGAGACAGTTTGATAGCTTGAAGAAGGGGTCAGAACGCGAAAAACAATGGCTGCACTGTTAGAGAACCGCATCTTGATCGCGGCATTCCTCGCCTGGGCCGTCGCGCAGGTGAGCAAAACCCTGTATGAACTGATACGCTCTCGTCAGCTCAGCCTGAGTAAGCTCGTCTCGTCCGGCGGCATGCCCAGTTCGCATTCAGCTTTTGTGACCGGGCTGGCGACAGCCACGGGCCGCGTCGCCGGTCTGGGTTCTGCCTCCTTCGCTATCTCCGTCGTCCTGGCAAGCATCGTCATGTACGACGCCGCTGGCGTGCGCCGCGCTGTAAGCATCCAGGCGCGAATTATCAACCAGATGATCGATGAAGCCTGGAAGGGCCATCCCATCGGCGAGAAGCGCCTGCGCGAACTCATCGGCCACACTCCCATCCAGGTCCTCGTTGGCGGCCTGCTCGGCATCGCCGTCGGGCTGCTTATTACGCTCTGAATACCCTCTGATCGCCATAACTTTATTTTCTTCACCATCAAAAGAAAATTTCTGGTCGCTAATCTTGACTTACTAGATCAACTTGGTTATCATTGGTAATGAGCAATGGTGATATCGAAAAGAAAACAGAAAGCAACGGTGCGTTTTTGAAAAGACGGTGAAGAGGACGAGTAAACGTTGGAGGTGACTACAGAGAGCTGGCGGAGCTGGGAGGCCAGCGTCACCGGGCGTTGAAGCTGCACCTCGGAGTTGCAGGTCGAATGATCTCGTTGATCTGTAGGCTGTGCCGGAAGGCCCCGTTACAGGCTAAAGTGTATCGAACACTTGTAGAGGTCGGTATTGTGAGATACCGATAAATCAGGGTGGAATCGCGAAGATGCCATAGTTCCTCGTCCCTGTATGGGATGAGGAATTTTTTTTGGCGCGACGCGGGAAAGGAAAGCATTGCCAATGTCCGGCGAAGAAAAGAAGGCTTTGATTGATCTGGGACCCGGTGGAGGAAGTAAGGTAGAGCGCATCAAGCTGGAAAGCGACCACCTGCGCGGGGAGATCGCTGAAGAGTTGCAGCAGGATAGCTCACGCTTCACGGAAGACCAGGTACAACTGATCAAGTTTCATGGTATTTACCAGCAGGAGAACCGGGACGTGCGCCAGGCGCGCAAAGCCGCGCGCGAAGAGAAGGCGTACCAGTTTATGGTGCGTTCGCGCATTCCGGGCGGCGTACTGACCGCCGAACAGTATCTTGTGGAAGACGCCCTGGCGCAACGCTACGGCAATGGCACATTGCGGGTGACGACGCGGCAGGGTATTCAGTTGCACGGGGTACTTAAGGGCGATCTGCACGCGACGATCCACGAGATCAACGAGGCGCTGCTCTCCACGCTGGCTGCCTGTGGAGATGTCAACCGCAACGTCATGGCCTGTCCGGCTCCGGCTGCCAGTCGCGCGCACGCGCAGGTGCAGGAGGTCGCGCACCGCATTGCCATGCATCTCGCCCCGCGCAGTCAGGCTTATCACGAAATCTGGGTCGATGGCGAGCAGGTGAAAACGATCAGCACACCCGAACCGGAGGCAGAGGTGGAACCCATCTATGGGCCGACCTACCTGCCGCGCAAATTTAAGATAGGCGTCGCCTTTCCAGATGACAACTGTATTGATGTCTACACCCAGGATATCGGCCTCGTTGCCGCTTTAGAAGTTGAGCGGCTGAAGGGCTTCACCGTGCTGGTCGGCGGCGGCATGGGCATGACGCACGGCAAAGCTGAAACCTACCCGCGCCTGGCTACCCCGCTCTGCTTTGCAGACGTTGACGAGGTGGTGGAGATCGTGGAAACCATTGTCACCATTCAGCGCGACTACGGTGATCGCGCGAACCGCAAACATGCCCGCATGAAATATGTGGTCGAAGAGCGCGGCATCGACTGGTTCCGGCACGAACTGGAGCAGCGGCTGGGGCGCCATGTACAGAACCCGCTGCCCCTTAGCTGGCAGGAGGCCGAAGATCATCTCGGCTGGCACAGGCAGTACGATGGTCGCTGGTATCTCGGCCTGCACATCGAGAATGGGCGTGTCAAAGACGGGGCGACGCTGCAACTGCGCAGCGGCCTGCGTCACGCCATCGAACAATTTGGCCTCGGTGTGCGCCTCACGCCGCAGCAAAACATCCTTCTGACCGATATTCCCACCGAACTGAAGGAGCCTCTAACGGCTCTGCTCGCCAGCTACAGTATTTCCACGAACCCGGATGAAGTCGGCAC
>DATGLM010000026.1:0-15089 GCA_035294125.1 Ktedonobacteraceae bacterium
CACTGAGCACATCAAGGACCACTTGTGCCTTAAACTCGGCTGTAAATCGTCGTCGCTGTGGCATACTGCACCCCTTTCTTGGTCAGAGTATACACTCTGGTTTTCACTTCACCAAGTGTCCGATCCCAAGGGGGCACTACATGTCACACCGCACCCCTATAGAGATGCTAGAGGTTACAAATTTGTAGGGATTATACCGCAAAATAAGCAAGTGAGCAACTTATTTATCCATTGTGCGCCGCTTCTGGAGAAAATCGTCTAAGTCCTGTTTTTTTACTAAATAAGTACGCCCAACCTTAAACGCTGGCAGTTGTTTTGTCCGGATATAAATACGCACCGTATCAACCGTGACATGGAGGATGTTCGCAACCTGCTCGACAGTGAGTAACTCTTCGTTCACGTCTACCCCCAGGCTTTTGAGTGAAGTATACTCGGATTCGTAATTGCTCGTCAATTCCCAACGAATTCACTTCAATTATCTTGATTTCACGCCCTATCCTCTTGATTTCTCCTGAGATCGCGTGTATACTTTTTTACATAGGTAGCTTGGCATTCAGTTTCCCGTTGGTATTGAAACGCGAAATGTCAGGTTATCTGCCAAAAATAATCTGACCTGCCGTGTGCAAGACGACAGGCCAGCAAGTGAGAAACGGTCGTCAGTACTGGCTAAACGGGTTTCTCAATGGCTACTTAGCCACATGGGAAGCCCTCTCGTCAAGAGAGGAAACAATGGAAAACGCAGAAAACCTCACGCCGGTTGTCCACAGTGGGGAACACCCCTTTTGTTATGCTGATCCTGCCTGTCCCTGCCATGAAGATGAGGAGGCGATTGCAGCCGTCAACCAGGCGGTACAAGATGGACTCATGACCCCGGAGGAAGCCACTGACTTTGTTCTGGGAAAGCTGTTATAGGAGGCAGCCATGCAACGACAGCCAGGAGTTCCACGAAGGGCAAGCCGGACGCAGGAGCAAGCAAATCCTCACCATGCAGGATTTAGTGGCGGCATCCATCCAGAAGATCAGCCCTATACTTCGACTGATTTGGAAGAAGAAGTGGGCGATCCTTCATATTATGAACCGCCGCGACTGCCAAACAGTGTTCGCAGGTATACCAAACCAGGCCAACAGATAATTAGGCAAGGGAACCGCCAGCTCGTTGTCCACTACGACGAGCCGCCTCCTCAGTATCGTAAAAGACGGATGCGTTTCCACTGGCTATTCTGGGTTGGTGTGGTGATGTTTATTGCGATTGCCGGAACGTGGGTCGTAAACAACGTGGGGATATGGTGGCTCAATGAGCAAAACAATTTCAACTACGGTATGCCCAGAACTTACCAGACAGATGCGATTGTGTTCAAAAATGATACGCCTGAGACACCAACGCATGTTATTGCGATGAACCTAAACGGCAGGATTGAGATTATCGTCATGCCGCAAGGTAAATCACAGAACGCCAAAATCTATGATGGGCCTGAAATCCTTGCACCCAATCCAAGCCTTGTGCCTGTCACCATCACATTTGAAGACGTTGATGGAAGCGGCAGAAAGGCCATGCTGGTGCATGTGGAAACCCAAACGATTGTCTATCCCAACGATGGTAACCAGTTTCAAACCCCGAAACAATGAGGAGGATACGATGCATGTAGCAAGGGATGAAGAGCAATTGGAGACAGTACATCTTTTCGTAGTCCCAGAAAATGAGCTGCCACCTAAGCCCGATTATGCAGGAACAGCTATTGCGGTAGTCTGTTCTCTTGTGCTTGTGGGGATAATCGGGCTTATCCTCTTTTCTCCAAAGACGCAGCCGCAGGTTAGTTTCACCACAACAATTGCGGGATACTATCTCGCCCCAGTCAGTAAGTCCACAACTTTGACGGTACATGCCACTGGCAAAGGGCATATCGCAGCGACGTATGCTACTGGCAGGATTACGTTCTACAACGGGCAAACGTACACACAAATAATTCCTGTTGGTACGGTCCTGACAGGTGCTGATGGTGTGGAAGTTATCACTGACACCCTGGCAGTCATTCCACCGGCAGCAGTAACATTTCCCCCGACGTATGGACAGGTGAGCGTTCCAGCTCATGCGCTTGTTGCGGGAGTAAGAGGAAATATTCAATCTGGCGACATTAACGAGGCGTGTTGTGTCACGTCTGTTATTGTCCAGAACCCGTTTCCCTTCACTGGCGGCATGAACGCGAGGGACTTTACCTATTTGACTTCCCAGGATGTGTCCTACGCAGTCTCAGATAATGTCCAGACCCTTGAACTCCAGACGCAAGCACTTTTCACCACAAAGATTGTTTTAGAACCAGCCTGCAAGACAATCCACACAGTACGCCCCGCAATTGGAAGCGAGACACAAACTGTCCGGCTTACCTTAAAATCCGTTTGTACTGCTATTTCCTATTCTAGAGCTCTTGCAAAGAATAGAATAGAAGAGGCTGGAAAGCAATTTGGTCAGCTTTCCAACATCCAGTTTTCAGTAGTTGGCATCAATAGGAAAGGAGTACCGCGCCTCACAATATACGTCACGGCAGTTGTGAAGCCGATTGTTAGAGTAGGAATAAAGTAATCTGGACTTTTTGTTAGCAAGCAGGGTATACTTAGAGGAACAACCAAATATAAACGGAGCGCGTTCGAGCGGCAACTCAGAACGCACCCCTCCCGTCTCACATGAGTTAGCATGGAGTCGATTACCCTCATTCTATGATTACCTGTCAAGGGTTATTCTCTCCTTAGTAAGCTAACCATGTCTAGTAAGCATTGGAGTTAGACAATGGTTGCTTCCTCAAGTACTGCCCATTACAGTTGGGAGTACCTCAACATGCCAAAAAGAAAGTTACGCGCCGCTGCTTATCCTCGATGCAGCGATCCAAAGCTGAAAGATTCAGCAACCCTTGAGAGTCAAACCGATGATATCCGTAGGTATTGTAAAGCTAAGGGATACAACCTCGCGGAAGAGCACATTTTCCCAGAGGCGCATACTGCCTATTACAAGTCTTATCGGGAACGGGAGCAATTTCAAAAACTGCTGACTGCCGCACGACGGGGAGAAATTGATGTTGTCGTTGTGCAGGCATTCAGCAGACTCAGCAGACGCCAGATAGAACAGGCAGTTATTATTGATATGCTTGAGAAAATGGGCGTCAAGGTTGAAAGTTGTACTGAAGAGTTTGAAACGAGCGCAATTGGCACATTTATGCGCCAAACTGTCGCTTTCGCTTCAGAGCTTGAGGTAGAGCATATCCTTGAAAGGACAGATAGAGGACGAAGGAAAAAGGCGACTTATGGCCTGTTAGGGCAAGGTGATCCGCTCTATGGCTACAAGTTTGCTGATTTGATTATAGAGATCAACGGCAAACCCAACAGTCTCAAAAGTGGACGCTACGAGTATGACGAGCAGGAAACTGCTATTGTTGATCGCGTCTTTCTCATGTCAGAGGAGGGAATGAGTAATCGCAAGATCGCGTTGACTCTGACCCAAGAAGGTGTTCCAACTCGTCATGGTGGCCCGTGGGCGCAAGCAACAATTAGCCAGATGCTTCGCCGGAGAGAATATATGGGGAAAGGATACGTCTTCAGAACATATACCGACGGGAATGGGACTGAAGTTGATCGGCCACAGGAAGAATGGGTTGAGTTGCCAGAGGATATTATTCCCCCCATTATTAGCCCTGAGCGATTTGAGCGCGTACAAGAGCGACTGAAAGAGAACAAAAGTTATTCCAGTCGCAGCAAGAAGACGCCGCCGAGCGAGCTATTGCGGTGTGGTCATGCCATTTGTGGCATTTGTGGATATCGGATGCACGTCCAGCGCAACTCGTATGTCAAGAAAGGGTGTACGAAGCCCAAGCCCAACGAGTACTTTTGTCGCAAAAATACGGGCGGTGAAGGTTTGGTTCATCACCATAATGTTTCCATTACTGTTCACCACTTGGATGCGGCAGCATGGGAGTTAGCGGTGAAATATATTAAAGACCCTTCCTTGATTGCCAATCGTGTGGAACAGCTACGGGAAGCCCACAAGATCACTGATGACGGGATGCATATTGCGTCACAGCTTGAGGAAGTACGGAGGAAAATTGCCAATCTCTACAAGCTTGCTGAGGCTGCGACTGATGACGATACGATGAATAGCCTTAGTATGCGCCTGAGAGATTTGGAGAAGCAGAAACGAGATCTTGAGGGAATGCTGTCCGATATCGAGGAGGAAGACGAGATCAAGCAGATGATTCAGGAGGAGATTAATCACTTTGAAGCGTGGGCTGATAAGGTACGCCCGTGTCTTGGTGATCCAATGTATCAGGCAAGTTATGACGAAAAGGTACTCGCGATACGGGTACTTGGGATACGTGCTAGGGTCTATCTAGCAAGCTATCCCGAACGGTTTGAATTGGAGGTGGCACCACCGCAAATTTTGCGAGTTGCGAATGTGGGAGTACGTAGCCGCTGTAATAGCCGAGCGGCGTGGTAAGAAGCTGGTAGCCGAGGATGAGTACCAGGAAGTAGACCAGTATCTGCAACGGGAACCAGCCGCCAATCGGCTGCCAGCTCAGCGGGCGTAGCACATGCGCGAACCAGATACCCAGCCCGCTCGCCAGGATGACAATCACGCCCACGGCGGCAAGCGCCATATCCACCAGCGACAGTCGCAGCCGTATGCGTGCATACTCCCTCGCCTTCTCTTGCCGCTTTTCGTCAATTTCCATATCCATAAGTCCTTCTATCAAGAAAGAATAAAAAGGTGAAAAAAGGTCAGCATAGAACAAACCTTTGTTATACAATGGTACACCTTTGGAGGCGGAGAGACAAGAGGCAGCGATCCCCCACCGCCCCAGCAGACCCGCCAGCCCCAGGAACCCCAGCAGACCCTTGCGGGTCTCCCTACTATATACGCCCCGTTTCCCCACCCCGCGTCGCCGCTCGCGGAGCGAGCGTAAGGTGTATAGTAGGGCCGACCCTGGCGGTCGGCCTGGTGGTGGTCGGCCTGGTGGCGGTCGGCCTGGTGGTGGTCGGCCTGGTGGTGGTCAGCCTGGTGGCGGTCGGCCTGGTGGTGGTCGGCCTGCCGCACTGGCTTTGCCAGTGCGGCAGGACGGGGATTATTTCCGCCCGATATACAGGAAATGCCCTGTCATGCCCAGCCCTTCAGGCATTCTGCCCGTCTCCTCAATCAGGTCGAGCCAGATTTCGGCTTGCTCAGGTGAGAGCTTGAGAAGATTGGCTTCATGGCCCTGTGCGAACGATTCGATGCCCGCGAAGGCGATTTCCTGAAATTCGGGGAATTCGGCGCGAAATTCGGCGATGGTGGTCAGGTGCCAGATGGGTGGCACTCCTGGCTCTGAAGCGGGAAAGTTTCCAGTTTTCACATATGGCTCTAACCATGCGCGCTCTTCCAGGATGCTTTCTGGCCCATCGGCGTAAATCCAGTGTAGCATCGTCATGCGGTTGATGCCTGCCGCGAAGAGCAGGCCGCTTTTGCGCAGGATGCGATGGGCCTCGTGTGTCGCTTTGCGGCGCTCTTCCGGCACGCTCAGGTTGTAGAACGGGCCAAGCATCAAAACGGCATCGCAGGATTCGTCGGGAATGAACGAAAGATTGGTTGCTGAGGCGTTGGTGATGCTCAGGATGCGCTTCTCCAGTCCTGCCTTCGCCAGCCGCTCCTGTGCTGCCACCAGCAGGCGTGACGCGACATCTACAAGATATACCTTGCTGCCACGACTGGCAAGCAGTTCGCTGTAATGGCCTCCACCCACACCCACGTCCGCGACGATCGCGCCCTCTGCAATGTAGCGCAGGAGATAGCGCCGCGTGATGGCGTATTCGACCGGAGCGTCCGTTTCCAGCCGCTCCAGTTCGTAACGAGTGCCGTTTTTCGCCCCCTCCGGCAGTTCGGCATCGTAAGATTGCCCGATGAGTTCGTGGTGCCGGGCCAGTTCATAGTACTTCGCGATTTGTGACATGTTGATTACCCTTTCCTGTTGCTTAGAACAAACAACATTGCATGGAGTGACAATGGGAAAAGGCAATGGCGTGAAAAACGTCATGGAGAGGTGAGCCGGGAGACTGCACCGGGACGCAAACATGTTGCCACACAAAACCCCGCGAGCAGCTCAAAGAGAGGTCAACAGAAGAAATCAGCGCGCTGGAAAATTCAACATTGACGCCTGTTTGCTACACGCTTCTCCATACCTCTGGACACCGTTCCATACATGCTTCTCCAGACGCATCTCGTTCCCTACAATAGCGACCGACAGGATGAGTATATAGTCAAGTCAACCGGCAAGAAACGCTACAGGGCGTATTTCTTGATAAGTTGACGCTCTAAGAGAAGCAAAAACGGAGCCAGTTTCAGCCGTTGCAGGTGAAAACTGGATGGAGTTAGCGGTTAGCCGGCATAAATGTCAAATCCTCCTGCAAGAAATGTATTGCGCTCGTATTATACGGGCTTGTAGATGAGCTTGTCAAGCTTAGCCAGATTGAGATCAGCTTCATTGCCACGTTTACAAAGCGGGTTTTTGGGGGTTGATGGGTTGCTTTGTGTTATGATATTGATGACATTACTCACAGACGAATTGTCCATTTCGGCCTCTCAGTGCGCTATTAGCGCGCTCAGGAATCGTGTATAGCAGGGCCGACCCGTTGCGGTCGGCCTGCAAGGAGCATATATGACAACACAGGATGATCGGCCCCGCGCATCCACGGCGCAGGTGCATGTTCTTTTTAGTGGGTATGCGGAGGACAGCGCAGACCCGGCGGTGAGTCGCGTTGCTTCGTCGGTGGGATTTGTGCGGGATGGCGAGGTGCGGGTGATTATTGATCCGGGGATGGTCCCCGACCCGGCGTCTATACTGGAGCCGCTGGCCGCTTTAGGAGAATCGCCGAAGAGTATCACGGATGTGATTTTCTCGCATCACCATCCCGACCACACGCTCAACGCGGCGCTCTTCCCGCGTGCCCGCTTCCACGACTACTGGGCTATTTATCAGGGTGATAGCTGGGAGAGTCGTCCGGCAGAGGACTACGAGCTTGCGCCTTCCATTCGCCTGATCGAGACGCCGGGGCATACGCCGCAGGATATCACTACGCTGGTTGGAACGCCCACTGGCGTTGTCGCCTTCACGCATTTATGGTGGTCTGCTCAAGGGCCTGCCGAAGACCCGCTGGCAACAGACCTGGCCGCGCTGCATGAGAATCGAGCGCGAGTGCTCAAGGTTGCCACACTGATTGTGCCGGGTCACGGCGCTCCCTTTGCGCCCGATGCCGCAACGCCTCGTTAGGATTCAGCAGAGCATTATGCTGAGAGCCAGCGGCGCTATGCCTGCTTGTCGGCTCTCAGCATAATGCTCTATTTACATCTTTTTGAACGTGGCGGTCACTTTGCCGAAGGTGAGGGTGTCGCCTACGTTGAGAGGAGTGGCCTTGTCGGGTTCGAGACGCGTGCCGTTGAGGCGCGTACCGTTGGTGCTGTTGAGATCGGTCACGGTGTAGCTGCTGCCGATGTGTTCGATGGCGGCGTGGATGCGCGAAACGGTGTCCGCGCCCTCCATCTTGCTGAGATCGACTTCTGGCTGGATACCGCCGAGGTCGTGATCGTAGCGGCCAACCAGCGCGCGCTCGCCGGAGAGCGTAATCTGCTGCCCGTTGCTGAAGGTCAGGTTGCCCCACGGAGCATTGGTATCGGGCAGCGGCTGACTGACCGGTCGCGCCTGAATAGGCTTTGGAGGTGTAGCTGGTGTCGAAGCTGTGGGTGTCTGGCCTTTAGGCGCGACCTGCTGCGGCTGTACAGGCGGGACATACAACGGGGTCTGCTGGCGCTGCGGCTGCGGTTTAGGTGTCTCCGGCTTTGGCGTGGCAGGCACATAGGTGATCGTCGGCGTCGGCTGAAGCGGCGGCTCCTTTGGCGTTGGCGGCACATATGGCTCTGGCTTTGATGGAGCCGGGGTAGGCGTGGGCTGTGGCGGCGGTGTGTACAACGGCGTTTGCGGTCGTGGTTGTGGTCGCGGCTGCGGGGGCGGTGTGTACAACGGCTCAGGAGGCGGCGTTGGCCTCGCAGGCGGTGTGTAGACGGGTGCTTGTGGAGCCGGGGCAGGTGCGGGCTGTGCCGCCTGCGTCGCGGTCATACTCTGGTAGGTGGAAGTGCCGCATTTCGGGCAGAAGGAGGCATCGGGACTCAGTTCGGCCTTGCAGTTGGGACAGAGCAATTTCAACGAACGCCCGCAGCCACTGCAATAGGTGTCGCCTTCCTGATAAGGGGTGTTGCAGGTGGGGCAGCGCAGATTTCCTGTCGGTTGTGCAGCGGGCGCGGGAGCCGGAGCAGGCAGCGCGTTGACGACCTGCGGCCCTGGAACGTATGGTGGAGTGTAGGACGGTGGGGGCGGTGCCCACATCTGCTGCACCTGTGGCATCAACTGGCCGGGAATCTGGCTCGGCAGCAGACCAGGGCGCTGCTGGCGTATCAGGCCATCAACCACGTTGAGCACCTGGTTTGAGAGGCTGGCCTGGCGCACAGCCCCGACGCCCGCCGTCAGCATCAGCGGCCAGAGCACGGGCATGGCGACCACGCCGACAGCTCCTACCGCCGCCTTGTCCAGCCATTTCTGCTGCCCGATCATCGCCAGCACGCCGCCTGCCGTACGCTGGATGGTCACTGTGAGAGCCGCCTGCATACCGATGATGGCCTCAAAGTCGCCGCCCTTTTTCAATTGCACCATCATCTGATCTTTGTTACCGATCTGTTGTGCCTGGTAGCCCTGCGCCAGGTAGATGTTCACCAGATCGCTAGCAAGTCGTTCAATGTCTATTTCTTCACTATTATAAAATCGTGCATCCATCCTCTTCTCTCTTCTCTCCTTAACGCAAGGTATGCAGACATCGAGGAATAACGCTTATTGCTGCTTCGCTACTCCACGTGTTTCCCTGATATATACGTACACTCAGGTGACTTTATTACGCCTGCGACGGTGCCGGGCCTGCCTGCGCTTCTGGCTCCTGCTGGTGTACCAGACCATCGATGACGTTGAGAACCTGGCTGGCAAGGCTGGCCTGCCGGAAAGCTCCGAAACCCGCCGTAATCATCAGCGGCCACAGAGGCGGGATAGCCAGTCCGGCCACGCCAACAGCGGCTTTGTCCACCCATTTCTGCTGGCCGATTGCCACTGCCACACCACTGCCAGTGCGCTGGAAGGTCACTGTCAGCGCCGCCTGCATGCCAAGCAGTGCTTCAAGATCACCACCCTTTCTCAATTGTACCATGATCTGGTTCCCATTGCTGATTTCCTGCGCCTGATATCCCTGCGAACGATACAGGTTTTGCAGGTCGGTAGCGAGCTGGTTGATATTCAGATTGTTGCTTCTGTAAAAACGGGCATCCATTGTTTGTTTTCTCCTCTGTCTATACTTTTTTGTCCGGTAAACGATTGAGTGTAGGCCAGGAATTTTGTACGTGTATTTGTCATCTCTGCCAGAATCTACGCTCAGAAATGCTCAGGGTTGGAAGGTATTTTCGAGGTGATATAATAGCTAATATTCTTATGATAGACAAGAGTAAGAAGTATGGCAGAACAGATTGAGAGCAGCACAATAAGGCAAAATGGGCATCGGGTTTCGGCTAACGCGGCGACACGCGGGCGCGGGCGCGCGGCGAGTACAAGGAAAAATGGAGCCGCCACTCCTGTGAAGCCTGAGGAGAACGTAGAAAGCGTAGAGAGTGAGGAAACACGGGAAAGCGAGGAAACTGGGAAACTGGCAGAGCAGGGGACGCGGACGCGTGATACGCTGCGCTATATTATTTTGGGTTTGCTGGGGACACGTCCGATGAGCGGTTACGATATCAAGCAGGCCTTTGATCGCGCCCTCGCCAGTTACTGGAACGCGGGCAATAGTCAGATTTACACGACGTTGAAGAGCCTGAGCCACGAAAAGCTGGTAGAGGCCGAGGTGATCGTGCAAAAGAGCCGGCCCAATCGCAAAGTCTATCGGCTGACTGCGGCGGGTCAGGCCGAACTCGACCGCTGGCTGCACACGGAAGTTCCCGAACGCTTCAGCAAAGACGATTTTCTAACCAAACTCTTTTTCTGTGGCGAGACGAGCGATGACGTGGCGCTCAAACACCTGCTGGAACACCGTGACAGCCTGTTGAAGCAAATTGAGTATATGGAGTGGGTGCAGCGGGAGTATGGCTCGCGTCCCTCGCGCCGCCCGCGCCTGCTCGAATACCAGTTGCTCGTGCGCGAATACAAAGAGGCCACCCTCAAAGCCGACCTCGAAGTGACCGAACGCGCCATTGCGCGGTTGCAGCAAAGAGAGGGCATGTAGCCCGCTTTACTGCTCTGAAGTTTCAAGAGGGGTTATCCCGGCTGCCAGTGATGCTCTCTATATATCCTCAAGGTTTGCTGGTCGCCGGGGACGTAGGTGACGAGGGAGTAGCTGGAGATGCCGGTGAAGACGGTCGTCGCGGTGCGCAGGGCGAGGCGACCAAGCTGGCTGTGCTGGACGTGGAAGACGAAGGAGGGTTCGGGTCGCCCTTCGGGATAGGTGGCGGCCGCTATGCGGCGAAACTCTGGCAGCTCACGCAAGCGCTTCCAGAGTTCTTTGTATTCGGGCAGGTGTGTGACCGTGCGCGTCTGGTACTGGAAGTCGCTGACGAGGCGGCGGGCAAGGTTCTCCCAACCATAGAAGAGACGGCGGCGCTGCGGGTCGAAGACAAGTTCGAGCAGGTGGCGTTTCTGCCCATCCAGGCTCTCTTCTTCCGCCTCGAAGAGAACGACGGCGGCCTCGTTCCAGGAGTGCAGATACCAGAGCCGGTTGAGCGAGTGGGCCGGGTAGGATGTGTTGCGCACAAGCAGGGAAGCCAGTTCGCCGAAGTCGAGCAGGTCGCTTCCGCTCTGCTCTATGTCGAAGTAGTGGCCGGTAAGGCGTGTGTAGGCTTCGTAGAGGCGGTGGCGCTCATCGCTTTGCAGTTGCAGAGCGCGCGCAATGCTCTGCGCGACATGCTGCGAAGGGTTGGAACGCATGCCCGCCTCCAGGTGGTAGATGTAGGTACGCGAGAGCCGCGTCGCCTGCGCCAGTTGTCCCTGCGATAGACCCCTGCGCTGCCGAAATTCTGTAATCAATTGCGCAAATTCCGATGGATTTTTGACTGCCATACTTCTTTGACTGCTCAAGGCAGGATTCCCAGGTCCCACTTTTGAATTACTTGCTTTCAGCCAACGAAAGGAAACAATTGGGGACACCCCCAAACCCCGACAGGAAGTTACCTGCACCGCTTTCGTTAGCTACATCCCCATTATGCCCCAAAATTTGTTAGCTGGCAACATGGTCTTATAGTAAGAATGTACATATACTTAGAGTAATGGGACGTTTTGTGTTGCATGGCTCAGAGAGGAGCTGTCTAGAATGTCTGATCCGTCGGTAATCAATAATGTACAAGCGGAGCAGAAAGCCACGTCTTCTATTGTCTCTGCCTCCGCGTCTGTAAATTTCGATCAACTGGTAGCTACCCGTCCCTGGTTACGCCATTATGAAGAGGGCGTACCGGCGCAAATCGCTATTCCAGATCAACCGCTGACCTGGCTGCTCGATACGACGGTGAGCCGCTTCCCATCTCGTACCGCGATAATCTATTATGGCACAAAGCTGAGTTATGCCCGCCTTTCTTCGCTGGCGAATCGTTTTGCCGCCGCCTTACAGCGTCTGGGCGTGAAAAAAGGCGACCGCGTGGCGGTTGCACTGCCTAATATCCCGCAGTATCCCGTCGCTTTTTACGGAGCTTTGCGGGCCGGTGCCGTGGTGGTGCCGACCAATCCTCTCTATACCACACATGAAATGCAGCATCAACTGGCCGACGCGGGCGCTCGTGTGCTCGTCATACTCGACACCTTCTATCCCGTCATTCGTGACGCCCGCGCGGAAACGGCGCTGGAACATATTATTATCACCAGCCCCGCCGCTTTCCTGCCGCCAGTGCTACACGCCCTTTTCCCGCTCAGCCAGCGCGGGGCCAAACATCCTGAGCCGCACCTGACGGCAAAAGAGCTGCACGATGACCCGATGCTTCATGAGATGAGCGAGATGCTGGAGTCGCATGCGAAAAGTGGCATAGAAGTCTTCAATCTGCCGGTACACAGCAGCGGAGATGATCTGGCCGTGTTGCAGTATACCGGCGGCACGACGGGCCTCTCTAAAGGAGCGATGCTGACGCATCGCAACCTGCTCTCCAATGCCTTGCAGGCGCGCAGTTGGACGCCGAAGGTACACGATGGCGAAGAGGTCGTGCTCTGCGTCGCTCCTTTCTTCCACTCCTATGGTATGACCGTCGGTATGAACCTCGCTATAAGCGGCGCGGCGACGATGGTGCTGCTGCCCCTTTTCAAGGCGAAGGAGGTGGTGAAAACCATTGAGCGCTACCACCCGTCGCAATTGCCGGGTATTCCCACCATGTACATTGCCATCATGCGCGAGGTGGGCCAGCACACGGAGAAGTTAAGTTCGATCAAGTACTGCATCAGCGGCGCGTCGGCGTTGCCCGCGAAGGTGCGCGACGATTTCGAGGCCATGACGGGCGGCAGGCTGGTGGAGGGCTACGGGCTGAGCGAAGCCTCGCCCGTCACCCACTGCAACCCGCTCAACGGCGATGTACGCGACGGCAGCGTGGGTCTGCCCATGCCCAACGTTGACGCGGCCATCATGAAACCGGAAACACACGAACTGCTGCCACCTGGCGGCATAGGCGAGATCGTCGTCAAGGGACCGAACATCATGAAAGGCTACTGGAACCGCCCGGAAGAGACTCAGAACACCTTCTACAACGGCTGGATGCGTACCGGCGATATCGGCAGGATGGATGAAGAGGGCTACTTCTACATTGTTGACCGCGCCAAAGACCTGATCATCGCCAGTGGCTTCAACGTCTATCCCCGCGAGGTGGAAGAGGTACTGTTCCAGCATCCCGCTGTACTGGAAGCCGCCGTCGTCGGAGTGCCAGACGAGTACCGGGGCGAAACGGTGGCCGCCTTCGTCGTGCTCAAACCCGGCTTCGCGCCAACAGAGGAGACGCGACAGGACATCCTCGCTTTCTGCAAGCGCGAACTGACTCCGTACAAAGTTCCCAAAATGCTCGAATTTCGCGACAACCTGCCCAAAACCCTCGTTGGTAAGGTCCTGCGTCGCGAATTGAAACCGACAAAATGACTTATGGGCGGTCCCTTGTGGTCGCCCGCCCAACTCGGGCACGCAATCCTGTGGGAATAATCCCTGCAGTCGCCCGCCCGCGAAACGTGAACACATAACGAGGAGAACATTCTATCTATGTCAACAACTGTGAAACCAACCGAGAAAGGCACGGCCTTTCTGACCACGCCTGTCAGCGAGAGCGCTGATAAGATCTTTACGCTGGAGCAGCGCGACGAGGAGCAGCGCTGGATTGAGGAGACGAGTTCGGCCTTTATTGCGCGCGAAGTGTTGCCGAGAGCCGAGGCCATCGATCACCAGGAGCCGGGACTGGTGCCGGGGCTGCTGAAGAAAGCGGGCGAGCAGGGCTTGCTGAGCATCGACGTGCCGGAAGAGTTTGGAGGCACGGAACTGGGCTTGCTGGTGAGCGCCCTCGTCGGCTCGACCATGCGCGAAGCCTCGTTCAGCACGGCCTTTGGCGCGCACACCACCATCGGCACGCTGCCCATCGTCTTCTATGGCAACGAGGAGCAGAAGCGCAAATATCTGCCGAAGCTGACTTCCGGCGAGTGGATCGCCGCCTACGCGCTGACCGAGCCGGGCGTAGGCTCCGACGCCATGCATCTGAGCACCCGCGCCGAACTGTCCGATGATGGCAAATACTACATCCTCAACGGCACGAAGCAGTGGATCTCCAACGCCGGCTTCGCCGATATGATGATCGTCTTTGCGCGCATCGGCGACAATCGCCCCTCGGCCTTCATCGTGGAAGCAAACTGGCCGGGCGTCTCGACCGGGGCGGAGGAGCGCAAGATGGGCATTAAAGGCTCGTCCACGCGCCAGGTCTACTTCGAGAATGTGAAGGTGCCGGTGGAGAACATGCTGGGCGAAATCCACCGGGGCTACAAAATCGCCTTCAACATCCTCAACATCGGACGCCTGAAACTGGGGGCCGGTGCTGTTGGCGGCGCGCGGGCCGCGTTGGGCATGGCGGCTACGTACAGCACGGAGCGCAAAGCCTTCGGCAAGTACATCAGCGAATTTGGCATGATCAGGAAGAAACTGGCGCGTATGGCCGCCGAGACCTACGCCGCCGAGAGCGAGGTCTTCCGCACCGCCGACAATATCGAGCAGGCCCGGCGCAGCGCCAGCGATACCGAAGGCCAGTTCAAGGCCATCGAAGAGTATGCCGTGGAAGCCTCCATCGCTAAAGTACACGGCAGCGAGGTGCTGTCGATGGTGGTGGACGAGGGCGTGCAGATTTTCGGCGGCTACGGTTTCATGCAGGAGTATCCCATCGAGAAAGCCTACCGCGACGCCCGCATCCAGCGCATCTATGAAGGCACCAACGAGATCAACCGCCTGGTCGCCTCCGGCACGCTCTTCCGCCGCGTCATGTCCGGCAAGATTCCGCTCATGGCACAGTACCCAACCATTGAGGCTAACGTCACCTCCGGCACAGCGCCTGATCGCGCCGGGGACATTCCCGAAGCATTGCGCGAGGCCGTCAACGCCGTGGAGCGCGCCAAAGACGCGACCATCTACACGGCCATGAAGGCGGCGATGAAGTACATGCAGGCGCTGGAGAACGAGGAGGAGTTCATCGAGTACCTGGCGAACCTGCTGATCGACATCTACGCCAGCGATAGCGCCCTTGCCCGTGCCGTGCAGGCTGCGCGGCGCGGCGACGCCAACGCTGACATCCACGTCAAGCTGGCCCAGCTCGCCACCTGGCTGGCCTTCAACCGCATCCGCTCTAACCTCGACCAGGTCATCGCCACCAACTTCAACGAGAGCGAAATTCAGGAAGAACTGCCACGTGTGCGCGCCTACCTGGGCGACTATCTCGTCAACGGGGTCGTCTTGCAGCGCGAAATCGCCGACCTCGTAGTGCAGAAGCAGGGGTATCCTCTGGA
>DATGLM010000027.1:0-76283 GCA_035294125.1 Ktedonobacteraceae bacterium
CACTTCCACCTGCCGCGCCAGCAGTACGTGCTCGCGTGTCTGCGGCATCGGTCCATCCGGGGCGCTCACCACCAGGATGGCCCCGTCCATTTGTGCTGCTCCGGTGATCATGTTCTTGATGTAGTCGGCGTGACCGGGGCAGTCCACGTGCGCATAGTGCCGTTTCTCGGTTTCGTACTCCAGGTGCGCTATCGCGATTGTGATGCCGCGCTCGCGCTCCTCGGGCGCCTTGTCGATCTGATCGAAGGCCACGTAGTTGGCCAGCTTGGCGGTGGCCAGCACTTTGGTGATCGCCGCCGTCAGCGTCGTCTTGCCATGGTCGATGTGACCAATCGTTCCCACGTTCACATGGGGCTTCGTTCTCTCAAATTTCTTCTTTGCCATTTCTGTTTCCCTCATTTGTGCTCAGTGCAAACGTTGTGCGTCAGGGGCTGCACCTTTGCGATGGCACAGATAATGTCTGTTGATTATTTCCGTCCGTATAGGTCGTTCTATCACGCCCTACGGACAGGACCAGATGTCAAAAATGCACAAACAGCTTTACCCGGTAGGCCGACTCCCTGATTTCGGCTCCGATGCTTCTACCAGAGGTAGAACCTCTTATCGAAGTAGTGACACCTCAGCCCGGATTGCTCTCACAATCAAGACTGAGATGTGCGCATTAGCGACTTGCTTTCGCCATAATTTCGTCGGCGATATTTTTCGGCACAGGTTCGTAGTGCGCAAACTCCATTGAGTAGCTGGCACGCCCGCTGGTCATGGAGCGCAGATCGTTCACATAACCGAACATTTCGGCGAGGGGAACATGCGCCCGTACCACATACATCGTTCCCCGGCTCTCCATACCAAGAATGACACCACGGCGTCGGTTGAGGTCACCGATCACATCTCCATAGAAGTCCTCGGAGGTTGTCACTTCTACCAACATCACCGGCTCAAGCAGGATTGGGGCAGCTTTGCGTGCGGCCTCGCGGATCGCCAGAGAACCGGCGGTTTTGAAGGCCATTTCGCTTGAGTCAACCTCGTGGTATGACCCATCATAGAGGGTTGCTTTTACGTCGATCATTGGGAATCCGGCGATAATGCCGTTATCCAATGCCTCTTTAATGCCGTTTTCTACGGGTTTGATAAATTCTTTCGGAATCACGCCACCAACAATGGCGTTGACAAACTCAAAGCCTTTGCCGCGCTCGTTGGGTGCCACGCGAATCCACACATCGCCGTACTGGCCGTGACCGCCCGTCTGTCGAACGAACTTACCCTGCGCCTGGGCTTCGCGTGTGATCGTCTCACGATAGGCAACCTGTGGGCGCCCCACATTGGCCTCTACCTTGAATTCGCGGAACAGGCGATCCACGATAACCTCCAGGTGCAGCTCGCCCATACCACTGATGATGGTCTGGCCGCTTTCTGGATCCGTATGTACCTGGAAGGTAGGATCCTCTTCCGCCAGTTTGGTCAGGGCAATCGCCATCTTATCCTGATCCGCGCGGGTCTTCGGTTCGATAGCGATCTCGATAACCGGCTGTGGGAAGACGATTGACTCCAGCACAATCGGGTGCTGAGCATCACATAGTGTATCACCTGTGAAGGTATTGCGCAAGCCCACAGCCGCGCAGATATCACCGGCGCGAATCTCATCGATGTCTTCGCGGTGATTGGCATGCATACGCAACAGGCGTCCGATGCGCTCCGACTTGTCCTTCGTGCTGTTCAAGACGCCCGCGCCCTTGTTCAGTGTGCCAGAATAGACGCGCAGGTAGGCGAGGCGACCAACGAAGGGATCGGCGACGATCTTAAAGGCCAGCGCGCTGAAGGGGGCATCATCGCTGACCACGCGGGTCTCAGGAGCGCCTGTATCGGGGTTGACGCCAACGGGAGAGGGGATGTCGAGGGGAGAGGGGAGATAGTCGATAACGGCATCGAGCATGGCCTGCACGCCCTTATTCTTCAGCGCGGAACCACAAAGCACCGGCACCAGTGTGCCGGCAATAGTGGCGCGACGGAGGGCCGCTACCAGTTCCTCTTTTGTAATCTCCTCACCCTCAAGATATTTGAGGGTCAGCTCCTCGTCCGTTTCGGCGACACGCTCCACCAGGAACTCGCGGTGCTGTGCTACCTCGGCGATCATGTCGTCGGGGATCGCGGTGTGCTCCGATTTGGTACCCAGGTCATCGATAAAAATCACTGCCTTCTCATCGAGAAGGTCAACAAAGCCCTTAAACGCGCTTTCGCGTCCGACCGGGATCTGAATCGGCACAGGAACCGCGCCCAGGCGCTCGCGAATCATGTCCACGGTGCGCCAGAAATCGGCCCCGATACGGTCCATTTTATTCACAAAACATATACGTGGAACGTTATACTTATTTGCTTGACGCCAGACTGTTTCAGATTGTGGTTCCACACCTGCAACAGCGTCAAAAACCACGACGCCACCATCCAGGACACGCAGTGACCGCTCGACTTCAGCCGTGAAGTCGACGTGTCCGGGGGTATCAATGATGTTGATGCGGTTGTCCTGCCAGAAACAGGTGGTAGCAGCGGATGTAATCGTAATGCCTCTCTCCTGCTCCTGCGGCATCCAGTCCATCGTCGCAGCCCCTTCATGCACCTCACCCATGCGGTGAATCTTCTTCGTGTAGAAGAGAATGCGCTCAGTCGTCGTTGTTTTCCCGGCATCTATATGAGCAATGATACCAATATTGCGAGTTTTTTCTAATGGATATTCTCTTGCCATGATGTAATGTTACCAGCGATAATGAGCGAAAGCCTTGTTCGACTCCGCCATTTTATGGGTCTCCTCACGTTTCTTAATCGTGGCCCCCTGTCCCGCTGCGGCATCCATCAACTCGTTAGCAAGTTTCTCCGACATTGAGTGTCCTGTACGCGCGCGCGCGGATTTGATTAACCAGCGCATCGCCAGCGCACTGCGGCGTTCGCCGCGAATGTCAACAGGAACCTGGTAGGTTGAACCGCCTACACGACGGGGCTTTACTTCGATAGTAGGCATAGCGTTTTTCAGCGCCTGCTCAAATACCTCGAGCGGGGGTCGCTTCTGTTTGGCCTCGATAATATCAAACGCATCATAGAGAATGCGCTCGGCAAGGCTGCGCTTTCCATCCAACATCAACTTGCTGGTAAAGCGGGCCACATTCTTGCTTTTGTACTTTGCATCCGGGATATCCGGGCGTTTCACAACTTTCTTGCGTCTTGGCAAGGTCTGCCTCCTCTTGATATAAACACCAGAAAAGGCGTCGAGTTCGATTGGTCGCAGGTGGCCTACCTGATCTCTCAAGGGACCACCCCGGCAATCTCAACAGACGCCTACACGCGGGTGCCTTTCCTTTCAATCTCTTTCAATCTCAAATGAGATGAGTAGCGTCTTCAGACGCCACGGAGAACACCCGACTCTCACCGTAATGTTTCAATCCCAGATGGGAAGTCAAACCTTTTCAGAATCTTCCTCTGGCGATTACGATGACGTGCGATATGTCTAATGTTTCCTTATTTCTTCGCGGCTCCAGCCTGTCCGGGCTTGGGTCGCTTGGCTCCGTACTTGGAGCGTCCTCTTCGCCGTTTCGCCACACCATCGCTGTCGAGGGTGCCTCGCACGATATGGTAGCGAACGCTTGGCAGGTCCTTTACACGCCCGCCACGGATGAGCACTACGGAGTGCTCCTGTAAATTATGCCCTTCTCCAGGAATGTAAGCGGTAACTTCCATCTGGTTGCTAAGACGAACACGGGCAATCTTGCGCATTGCCGAGTTCGGCTTCTTGGGCGTCATAGTGCGTACCTGAGTGCAGACCCCACGTTTCTGGGGTGAGCCACGCAGGCGCGAGGTTTCATTCTTCAACGCATTATATGAATAGAGCAGCGCTGGAGCCTTCGACCTCTTTGTTTTGTGCGAACGGCCCTTGCGGACCAACTGATTGATCGTCGGCAATGAACGATCCTCCCTGGTTCTTCTTAGTATTACGTTCTTCAAATCCGTTGAGATAGGGATGATCTGGGGATACCCCAAACCCCGCCAGGAGAAACCCCTGGAGCCCATCATACATTTCAATGAGGGCGCAATAGGCGCGCCCTCATCTCCATGTTGCGGATATCTATCCTATCACTCTTCGTCTAAATTGTCAAGCGTTGACCCTGTCAGACTGCCAAGAGTACCAAGGCCACCACCGAGGCCACCCACCGGGACCGCCTGCGCGGCGAGGCGAGCGGCTGCCGCCTGCTGGCGGGCAATCTGCTCCTTGCGACGCTGCGCAATGCCGGAACCGGCCGGAATGAGCTTACCAATGATGACATTCTCTTTCAGGCCCACCAGGTGATCGGTCTGGCCCTCAATTGCCGCCTCCGTCAGCACGCGTGTCGTCTCCTGGAAGGAGGCTGCGGCCAGGAAGCTATCGGTGTTGAGTGATGCTTTCGTGACACCCAGCAGCACTGTCTGCGCCGTGGCAGGCTCGCCGCCTTCGGCGAGCACGCGAGCATTGGTGTCGGCATAGACAAAGCGGTCAACCAGGTCGTTTGGCAGCATGTCGGTATCGCCCGGTTCCTCCACCTTCACGCGGCGCAGCATCTGCCGGATGATGACTTCGATATGCTTATCATTGATATACACACCGGTGTTACGGTACACACGCTGTACCTCTTTGACGAGGTAGAGCTGCACTGCCTCGCGGCCCTGGATGCGCAACACATCCTGCGGGTCGCGCTGACCGGAAGTGATCGCCATACCGGCCTGAATCTTCTGCCCTGGATTCACCGCGATATTGCGCGCCGCCGGAATCGGGTACGAGCGTTCGTCGCGCTCTTCCGAACGGATGGCCAGCACGCCATTGGCGTTGATAATCGCCTTCCCAGCCGTGCGAGCGTGCACCGGAATCGGCTCGTTGCCGTTCTCCGCTGGCATCATGGCAATGACCTGCTCGACGCTCACGTCCTCGTCATCCTGAACCAGGATCGTGCTGCCTTCAGGCAGCGGATACTCGTCAAAGATGTCGGTGACCGATACCACACGCACCGTGCGCGCACCGCTATTCTCATCTTTGATGATCTCGACCACGCCGTCGATCTCGCTGATCTCCGCCTTGTCCTTCGGCACACGCGCCTCGAACAACTCTTCGACACGCGGCAGGCCCTGCGTGATGTCGCCCTGCGCGCCGGCGATACCACCAGTATGGAAGGTACGCATCGTCAACTGCGTGCCAGGCTCACCGATGGACTGCGCGGCAATGATACCGACCGCGCCGCCAAGCCGTACCAGCGAGTTCGCCGCCAGGTCGCGGCCATAGCACTTGCGACAGACGCCGCGCCTGGCCGCGCACGTCAGCACGGAACGCACGCGCACCGCCGCAATACCTTTCTCCACGATCTCGTCGGCCAGGTCTTCGGTGATCTCATCGCCAACCTCAAGACCGAGTTCGGGAACAGGCTCCGACAGGATGCGGCCCACGATACGGCTGCGCATATCCGGCAGCATCATTTCTTTGCTATCCGTGTCGGTAATCAGGATGCCCTCGGTCGTGCCACAGTCTTCCTCCGTCACGATCACATCCTGGGCAACGTCGATCAGGCGGCGGGTCAGGTAACCGGACTCTGCTGTACGCAGGGCGGTGTCGGCCAGACCCTTACGAGCGCCGTGGCTACTGATGAAGTATTCACCTACGCTCAGGCCCTCACGGAAGTTACCACGAATCGGCACGTCGATAATGCGTCCAGATGGACTTGCCATCAGACCGCGCATACCCGAAAGCTGGCGGATCTGCTGGAATTTCGCCTTCGTCGCGCCGGAATTGGCGATGGTATAGATCGAGCCATAGGGATCGAGGGTCTGCTCAACCATCTTGCGGATATTCTCCGTCGCCTCGTTCCAGGTATCGATCGTCTGCTGGTATTTCTCGTTCTCGGTGATCAGACCGTCACGGTACTGCTCTTCGAGTTCGGCCACACGAGCATCGGCCTTCGCCAGTTCGTCCTGCTTGCCTTCAGGTACCTTCACATCGCTGATGGCGATGGTCGCACCGGCTCGCGTCGCGAAGTTGAAGCCCAGGCGCTTGATCTCGTCGGCCAGTTCAGCCGTCTTGGCGCGCCCGTACTCTTTGAAGCACTCACTGATGATCTGCTTCAGGTTTTCCTTCTTCATGGCGTAGTTCTTGAAACGCAGCCGCTCAGGGAGCGCCTCGTTGAAGATGATACGCCCGACGGTGGTGTCGACGAGCTTGCCGTTCGAGTGCATAATGGGTTTGGCAGGCGGCGGACTGTCATAGATGTCCACCGGGTTATCCTGCGTCCCCAGGCGCACTTTGATGGTGGCCTGCAGGTCGATGACGCCATGCTGGAAAGCCAGCAGCGCCTCGTTGGTGTCGGTGAAGACACGCCCCTCGCCCTTCTTGTCCGGGCGTACCTGTGTCAGGTAGAAGCAGCCAAGCACCATATCCTGGCTGGCGCCGATGGATGGCTCGCCCGTGGCCGGAGAGAGCAGATTACGCGTCGACATCATGAGCTGGCGCGCCTCGTCCTGCGCTTTCTCAGAGAGCGGCACGTGAACGGCCATCTGGTCACCGTCGAAGTCGGCGTTGAAGGCCGAACAGACGAGCGGGTGCAGTTGGATGGCGCTGCCTTCGACCAGCACTGCCTCGAAGGCCTGAATGCCCAGGCGGTGCAGCGTTGGCGCGCGGTTCAACAGCACGGGATGGTCTTTGATGACCTCTTCCAGTACGTCCCAGACCTCTGGCTTGACACGCTCCACAAAGCGCTTCGCACTCTTGATATTGTGCGCGAAGTTCTGCTCCACCAGCTTGCGCATGACGAACGGCTTGAACAGTTCCAGAGCCATACGCTTGGGCAGACCGCACTGGTGCAGCTTCAACTCGGGACCGACGACGATGACGGAACGGCCAGAGTAGTCAACGCGCTTACCCAGCAGGTTCTGGCGGAAGCGGCCCTGCTTGCCCTTGAGCATGTCGGACAGGCTCTTGAGCTTGTGGTTACCGGAACCGGCCACAGCGCGACCGCGACGACCGTTATCGATGAGGGCGTCACAGGCCTCCTGCAGCATGCGCTTCTCGTTGCGAATGATGATCTCCGGCGCGCTCAGCTCCAGCAGCCTCTTCAGACGGTTGTTGCGGTTAATCACGCGGCGATAGAGATCATTCAGGTCAGAGGTGGCGAAGCGTCCGCCATCGAGCTGCACCATCGGGCGCAGGTCGGGCGGCAGCACGGGCAGGACGGTGAGAATCATCCACTCCGGCGAGTTGCCGGACTTGCGGAATGCCTCAACGACCTTGAGCCGCTTCGTCGCCTTCTTGCGGCGTTGGCCCACCGTCGAGCCAATCTCCTTGCGCAAGTCAGCCGCTAGTTGATCCAGGTCGATATCGGCGATCAGTTCGCGCACGGCCTCCGCGCCCATTCCGGCACGGAACACATGCCCGAAGGCCTCCTTCAGTTCGCGGTAGCGATTCTCCTGAAGCAGGTCCATCTTTTTCAGACCTTCAAGGTCGCGGCGCAACTGCTCCAGGCGCTGCCGCTCGTCGTGGCGCTCCTTCTCGACCGCGCCCTGTGCCTGGTCGACTTCGCCCTGGTATTCGAGGCGCAGGCGCTCGACATCGCGTTCTTCCTCGTCACGGGCCAGTTCAAGCTCGCGGCGCGCATTCTCGGCAATCGAGTTGCGGAACGCTTCCGCGATGCGCTCTAACGTCTCAAGGTTCTTGCGCGTGACGGTATCGCCTTCGCGCACAATGATCTGCTCGGACGGCTCATAGACGATATCCTCTTCGGCGGTCTCACCCATCAAATCGCGCAACTGGTCGAGGGTGTCGCTCTCGGCGCGGCGCGCTGCCTCCAGTTCCTGCTCGCGCTGGCGTTCGATTTCCTCCTGCGCGCTGATCACACGGCGGTGAACCGCCTGCACCTGGTTCTCCAGGTTATCTTTCTGATCCTCGATGCGCTGCACGACCTGGCTATCCATATTCTGCTCCAGGTTCGCCAGTTCTTCGTCGATGCGCATCAGTTCTTTCTGGCGCTCCTCTTCGTCGATGCTCGTGACAACATAGAGCGCAAAGTAGAGGATACGCTCCAGGTTGCGTGGCGAGAGATCGAGCAAGAGACCGATACGGCTGGGCGTTCCCTTGAAGTACCAGATATGGCTCACGGGTGACGCCAGTTCGATATGGCCCATGCGCTCGCGGCGCACCTTTGAACGCGCAACTTCTACGCCGCACTTGTCACAGACGATGCCCTTGAAGCGCACTCTCTTATATTTTCCGCAGTAGCATTCCCAGTCCTTCGTCGGGCCAAAAATGCGCTCGCAGAACAAGCCATCCTTCTCCGGCTTGAGTGTGCGGTAGTTAATTGTTTCCGGTTTCGTGACCTCGCCATAGCTCCAACTGCGAATCTGATCGGGGCTGGCAAGGCTAATACGGATTGCATTGAAATCGTTTACTTCGAGCATGTTGCCTCCTGTAAACCTCTCACAGGGAATGCAACCATCCACCGTTGCATCCCCTTGAAAGGATTATTGGTCTCCTTCGAAACCGGACAGGTTAATCCCCAATTCTGGCATCACATCGTTGGAGGTGTCCTCGACGAACTGGATCTTCTGATCGTCTTCGTTGAGCACCTCAACATTGATGCCAAGGCTCTGTAACTCTTTCACCAGAACTTTAAAGGATTCCGGCACACCCGGCTCCATGATGTTTTCGCCCTTGACAATGGCCTCGTAGGTCTTGACACGACCTACCACGTCGTCCGACTTGACGGTTAGAATCTCTTGTAAGATGTTGGCCGCGCCATAGGCTTCCAACGCCCATACTTCCATCTCACCGAAGCGCTGACCACCGAACTGCGCCTTACCACCCAGCGGCTGCTGCGTAATCAAGCTGTACGGGCCGGTCGAACGTGCGTGGACCTTGTCCTCGACGAGGTGCGCGAGCTTCAACATGTAGGTGTAACCGACGGTGATAGGTTCGTCAAATGGCTCGCCTGTGCGTCCATCGAAGAGTTGGACTTTCCCGGTTTCCGGCAAGCCCGCTCGCCGCAGGAGTTCTTCGATATCTTCCTCTGATGCGCCGTCAAAGACAGGCGTCGCAATCTTGAAGCCAAGCTCGTTTGCGGCCCAGCCCAGGTGCGTCTCCATGATCTGCCCTATGTTCATACGGTGCGGCACGCCCAAGGGGTTCAGAATGATATCGACAGGGGTACCATCGGGGAGAAATGGCATATCTTCAATAGGTAAAACCTTCGAAATGACGCCTTTATTCCCGTGGCGGCCCGCCATCTTGTCTCCGGCACCAATCTTACGCTTCTGCGCAATGCTGACACGCACTAGCTGGTTCACGCCCGGCGGCAATTCGTCGCCGTTGTCACGCGAGAAGACTTTGACCTCGACCACCTTGCCACGCTCGCCATGCGGGACGCGCAGCGAGGTGTCCTTCACTTCACGCGCCTTCTCACCGAAAATGGCGCGCAGCAACTTCTCTTCCGCTGTCAGTTCGGTCTCGCCCTTGGGGGTAATCTTCCCCACCAGGATGTCCTGCGGCCCGACCTCGGCACCTACATAAATGATGCCGCGCTCGTCCAGGTTGCGCAGACCTTCCTCTCCGACGTTCGGAATGTCGCGGGTGATCTCTTCCGGCCCCAGTTTGGTGTCGCGAGCGTCTACCTCGTACTTTTCTATATGAATGGATGTGAAGAGATCTTCACGGACAATGCGTTCGCTTATCAGGATGGCGTCCTCGAAGTTGCCCCCCTCCCAGCTCATGAAGGCAACCAGGATGTTCTGGCCCAGCGCCAGTTCGCCCAGTTCCGTCGACGAGCTGTCGGCAATGACCTGCCCGGCGGCAACGTAGTCACCCTTCTTCACAATCGGACGCTGGTTGATGCAGGTGCCTGCATTCGAGCGCACGAACTTGCGCAGGCGATGGACATGCTCCTCGCCCTGCGGGTCGACGATAATGATGCGGCGAGCAGTGGACGACACCACCTCACCCTCGGTCTCGCTCAGCACGACCTGACCGGAGTCAATCGCCACCTGGCGCTCAATGCCGGTGCCACAAATTGGCGACTGCGGCTTGAGCAGCGGGACGGCCTGGCGCTGCATGTTCGCACCCATCAGGGCGCGGTTCACGTCGTCGTGCTCCAGAAACGGGATGAGGGCTGTTGCCACACTCACCGTCTGGCGCGGCGAAACGTCCATGTAGTCCATCATATCCGAGGCACCCATGATGAACTCGCCTTCGTTACGGGCCAGCACGCGCTCGTCTGCAAATTCGTTGTTTTCGGTCAGAGGCGCGTTGGCCTGCGCGATCCAGAAGTTCTCTTCATCATCGGCGGTCAGGTAATCCACCTCGTCGGTGACAAACGGCTTGATGCGTACTTCGCCATCAACCGCCTCTCTCAACTGCTCAAACAGTTCTGGCGTGATGCGCACACGCTGGCGGGCCTTGAAAATGACCTCTCCGGCAGCGTTCGTGATATCTTCGCGCTCGCGGCCAAGCACGCCTCTGAACTCGCGACCGATCAGACGCGGGTCGTTAGCAGGCAGGCGCTTGTAGACCCTACGGTACGGCGTCTCGATGAAGCCGTAAGGATTGATCTGTCCATACGTCGCCAGGTTACCGATCAGACCGATGTTCGGACCTTCAGGCGTCTCAATCGGACAGATGCGACCATAGTGCGACTGGTGAACGTCACGCACATCGAAACCCGCGCGCTCGCGCGAGAGACCACCGGGGCCGAGGGCCGAGAGACGGCGCTTGTGACCGATTTCTGCCAGCGCGTTCGTCTGGTCCATGAACTGCGAGAGCTGGCTGCCGCCAAAGAACTCTCTCATCGCCGCCACCACCGGGCGGATATTGATCAGCGCGTTTGGCGTCGCCTGGCCTGGCTCCTGAATGCTCATACGCTCCTTGACCACACGCTCCATGCGCAGCAGGCCGACGCGGAACTGCGTCTGAATCAATTCACCGACGCTGCGCACGCGGCGGTTGCCCAGGTGGTCAATATCATCCCTACGTCCATGCCCATTGTTCAGGGCAATCATACGGCGAATGATATTCACCAGGTCGTCCTGCGTCAGGATGCGCTGGCTCTGCGGAATCGCCAGGTCCAGCTTGCGATTGAGCTTGTAGCGACCGACGTTGCCAAGATCATAGCGGCGCGGATTGAAGAAGAGGTTCTTCACCAGCGAGCGGGCATTGTCGAGCGTGGCTGGATCGCCGGGGCGCAACTTTTTATAGAGTTCAAGCAGGGCCTCGTCCTCGCGCTTGACCGGGTCCTTGTCGAGTGTGGCCTGTATATAGCGAATATTGGGATCGTTATCGACATCGCGGAAGGCATTGAGAATGCCCTGGTCAGTCGTCAGATCAAGCTCTTCCTGGTGCCACTGGTCTTTTGCCAGGCTGGCAATAGCGCGCAACAGGGTGGTCACGGGCAGCTTGCGCTTGCGGTCGATCTTGACTGTCAGCAAGTTCTTGTTGCTGGTCTCGAATTCGAGCCAGGCACCGCGACCGGGAATGAGCTTGGCGGCAAACAGCTTGCGGCCCGTCGTCGCGTCCTCGTCCGCTGTAAAGTAGACGCCGGGCGAACGCACGAGCTGGCTCACCACGACACGCTCTGCTCCATTGATAATAAAAGTTCCCTCTCTGGTCATCAGTGGAAAATCACCCATGAAGATATCCTTCTCGATGATTTCGCCCGTCTCCTTGTTGATGAGGCGCGCCTTGACCGTCAGCGGAGCGGCAAACGTCGCGTCACGATCGCGACACTCATCCTCATTATACTTGGGCTTGCCGAATGGCTCCGGGGGAACGATAAATTCCAGGCTCAGATTTTTCCCGGTAAAGTCTTCAATAGGGGAGATTTCTTCAAAGAGTTCGCGTAAACCTTCTTTCTTAAACCATTCAAAAGAGTCGAGCTGAATCTGGATCAAGCCAGGCATTGGCCGTATGTCCGGGATACGTGCGAACGACACGCGCTCCGGGAGGGCAACGGCCCTTGTGCTTACTGCCATGTGTGATATTCTCCTCTCACTGTGGGTTGCTCCTGCATGGCGCAGGAGCAACCCGAATTACAGAGGAATCCAGGAGATGGGACACGGAATATCCCACCTCCACGGAAACGGAAAAAAAGATACGATACATGAATAATGCCTGTGTTGAGAAACGTTTTGTGACAAGAAAAGTAACCGCCATAGCCCTACGGCAGCGGTTACTCCTACTTCCCTACCCGTACTAAGTATTACAGACACCACAGCCACTTGCCACATGTCGTCCTTGAGGGATTAAACGAGACCTCACGTTCATTTACGGTCTCTTTCAAACGGCAAAATACGCTACATCATCCGCTTCATCCCGCACACCCTCACGGGGTGCTGAATGAATGACACGATATGGTACAGCATAGCATGCTTGTGCGATCTGGTCTACACAATCTGCATCGACGAACCGAACCAAAAGTCCTCTTCGTCCTGTTAAGCGGCGTTGCTTTCTGGTACTACTCGTGGGGAATGATGTATCGTTAAGCGTTCTGGTTTCTCTCTACCTGCTAATTGCCACCTTGTGTCACAGTCTCTTGTCTGTCTGTTTGCCTACCTGCCTGTCGTTCTGTCACAATCGCCTTCCACTGATACACACTCTGGCAAGATGTAAGTATACACCACCAGGGAATTGCTGTCAATACTTTTTTCGAGATATTACTATATTCCTACTCCTGGGGACACCAATCCGTATATTATAACGCCTATCCCCCTTTTATTATTCCCGCTAGCGAGGGAAATTTCCCAATTCCCAGCAAAAATTGACCGGCCAGGAGCGAGGTTCGCTCCTGGCCGGTTAATTAACCACCACCCTCGTACTTGAACGAAAGCTCCAGTTTGACACGATACGTAAGAGGCTTGCCCGGCTCAATGTGGATATCCTGTTCGACAATGCGAGCAACACGCAGGTCGCGCAGCGTCTGTGACGCTCGATTGATGGCGGCAGCCGCCGCTCTGTCCCATGACTCTTCGCTGGTACCCACCAGCGTGATCACCTTGTACACGCTCTCTTCCACTGCAATCTCCTTCTGCTTTATGCAAGCGCCAGCTACATAGACGTCAATGCTCGTGTACAGTATCGTGCTACGGGGATCACAACCAACGGTAATAATTATAGGACGTTCTCAGGCCGACGGCAAGGGTCGGTGTGAGAACGCTCGATCTGGGGCAACCACTCAGCGCGTGTCACCCAGCCAGCGTATAATGCTCACCCTGTTGAGCATCTGCGGTCTCTTCTTCCAGATGGGGGTTCCAGATGCGGTGTGCCTCCAGCCACTGCTCGTGCAGCAGGGAGAGCAGGGAACGCCGATCCTCCGGCTGCAACTGGTCGAGGTCGAGCAGCGATTCGGGAAGGTTGGGCGAGGTCACGGTAAGCACAGAATCGTCGATCATCAACGTAGTCCGCGCTGAGAGGTCATAGGTTTGGGGAGCGCCCAGACTGCGACAGAACGAGATGCCGCCCACCCAGCCGATCACAACAAAAGCGCCGCTGATAGCGGTCAGAACCAGACCGGCGATGCCTAGCGCAATGGCAATACCTGTGCCGAGCACGACCAGCGCCGGGTGCGACAAATGCAATGTCCAGTTAAGCAGGGTGACCGGTGCCAGCCCCACGACGGCAGCTATCATACACGCCGCCGCCGTACCGACCATCCAGAACACGCTACCGAGATTTTTCGCCGACAGGTCACGCACGGTCAACTTCCTGTTGGCCACAACCTCCACGATCCCCGTGCGCATGCCTGCCCGCAGCGCATAAAGGAAACGCACAACCAGAACACAGCCACCCAGCGCGATGCTTGCCAGTCCCCAGAGCAGAACTTCGGCCAGGTCTTGCCATCTCAGCAACAGCGTGAAGGTATGCGCATACATTCCAGACAGGTACAGGCCCAGCCACGCCAGCAAAGCGGCACAGAGCAGGTACGCGCCCAGCAGCAGCAATGCAAGCAATCCTGTACGCGCATACGAGGAACGCACAGGATAAAATACAGAACTACGAGACAACGTTTCGATCATACGCTCCACCTGCCCCGAATAACTTACCTACAACCGCATAAGAACGCCGCCCCTCACATTACTGACAGGAGCAACCTTCTCAATCGCTATTCTATTACGAGCGAGGCCAGGGCTTCAGTTACAATTTTTGGGAAAGTACCGCAATATTATGGGCGCAGGTCGTCGAAGAGAACAGTGTGGAGGTAGCGTTCGGCGGCGCTGGGGAAAAGGGTGACAATGACTTTGCCGCGATTCTCCTCTTTGCGCGCCTCTTGCAGCGCGGCCCAGGCGACCGCGCCGCTGCTGATGCCGACCGAGAGGCCCTCCTCGCGCATGAGGCGAATGGAGGTGACGATAGCGTCGTTATCGGTGACGGGGGTAACAGAATCGATGAGATCGACGCGCAGTGTATCGGGGATGAAACCGGCGCCCAACCCTTCGATGCGGTGCGGTCCGGGTCGGCCACCGGATAGGATGGCGCAGGAAGCAGGCTCGACAGCAATGACCTTGACGGAGGGTTTGTGGGCGCGCAAGCCCTCGGCCACTCCCGTCAGCGTGCCACCGGTGCCGACGCCGAGCACCACGATATCGACGGCCCCGCCCGTCTCTTCCCAGATTTCGGCGGCGGTTCCCTCGCGGTGGGCGCGAGGGTTAGCCTGATTGTAGAATTGCTGGGGGAACCAGGCGTTGGGCAGGGTAGTACGCAATTCGATCACCTTGTTAATGGCCCCACGCATCCCCTGCGTGGCAGGGGTAAGAATAACCTTCGCGCCGAAGCGCTGCAAGAGGAGGCGGCGTTCCAGGCTGATGGTATCAGGCATGGTAAGAATGCACTGGTAGCCGCGCGAGGCGGCCAGCCATGCCAGCGAGATACCCATATTGCCACTCGTCGGCTCTGTGATCACACCGCCGGGACGCAAAAGCCCTTGTGCCTCGGCTTCACAGATCATTTGAAAGGCTGCACGATCTTTCAGGCTGCCACCGGGGCTGAACATTTCCAGTTTGGCAAGCACGGTCGCCTCCGTCGCGCTCATGCTCTCCGTGATGCGCTTTAGCTCGACAATGGGCGTGCGACCGATCAGCTCGCTTGCATCTTTTGCCCAACGGGCCATACGTTCCGCTTTCTACTCCTCTTCAGCAGGTAACAAAGCCTGGATCATCCACAGCAGCTCCTCCATCCTGAACGGCTTGCGGAGCAGCAGTCCGGTTTGCAGGCCCATACGGTGCAGTTCCCAATCGTGGCTACCAGTGATGACGATGATCGGGGTATTTTTCGTGTTGCTATGGCCGCGCAGAATCTTATAGAGTGAAGCGCCATCCAGATTGGGAAGTCCAACATCGAGCAGGATCAGGTCCGCGCCCAGTTCCGGGAGAGAAGCTCCAGCATCCTGCCCATCAGAGAACACACACAGCCGCCACGTCCCTGTCATATTCAGCACATCCTGAAACATGCTGACCAGTCGCGGATCATCCTCTACGATAGCGATTAATTTCTCACTTCCGGGCTTCTCCCGTGCCTTCTCATGATTCGCGCCCACGCTCTCCCCTCGTTCCCTCTGCCGTACCGGATCAGGCCAGACCAGACCGGGTCAGATATAGTACATTGTCTCAGCCGTGCCGGTCTGGTGTCGCTGTGCCAGTTCCTCAATCGTTGTCGAATTCAACACCTGCTGGGTCATGTCGTCAATCTTCTGCCAGACTTCGCGTAGGGCGCAGCCGGGTGAGAGCTTACAGAAATCGGGATTGGGCAGGCACTCCATAGGAGGAACGTAGCCTTCCAGCGCCTGCATCACCTCTGCCATCGTAATCTGTGCGGGCGGTTTCGCGAGCATATGCCCGCCCTTGGGGCCGCGCACGCTCTTGACCAGCCCCTCCTTACGCAGCACCATCAGTATCTGGTCAAGATACTGCTCCGGGATATACTGCCGACTCGCAATATCCGCGCTCTCTATCGGCCCCTGCCCATAATATGCCGCCAGATCCAACATGGCACGCAGGCCATAATCGCCCTTCATCGTTAATTTCATTAGCGGCTACCTTTCAGCGGGTTCCTCACCTTGACCAGACCATCCCGTACACAGTGGCGCTACAAGCATTCTTTATGCAGATTATTCTACCACTATGCTTGTAAGAACAAGCATATACCAGTCAGGAATTGCTGTCAATAGCGAATGCGCTGCTGCGCTGCTTACAACATGGTGTAACGAGAGCAAAAAGTCACAATGTCCAGACCTTCGCGTCGCTAAATATCACCTCCGTGGGGTTGCTGACCGAGTAAGCAACGAGGCCAACCTGTCCCTGACTGAAAGTAGTATCAGTCACACTTTTAATGTCCTGTTTGTTGACATACAAGGTTAGCGTACTTCCCTGAGCCACCACGGCAAGCGCTTGCTGCTGATTCAGCCCCGTTTTAATCGCAGCAGAAGACCCTCCAGCCAACTCTTTCGCCGTCGTGCCGCTGAAGTCCGGGTACATATACAGGCTGTACGAGCCATCCTGGCAGACGTAAAAGAGATAGAACTTGCCGTTCACGGTATCGCCGCGAAAGATGATGCCCCCGCAGTCGCCTTTACTGATATTCATCTGTACCTCAAAAGCGAAGTTGCTGTAGTCGCTGACTTTGGAGGCGCAGACGTAAAAGAAGTTGGTCTTCGCCGGGCTGACATGATAGGCCCCCGCGCTAAAGTCACAGGTACCATTGTCCGTTGTCCCCGTATCCCAGCCATAGCCCTTGCTATTGTCAGTAAGCGGGTCATACAGCGCAAGCTGCCCGTTCCCAGGAGGATAGGGGTCAGGATTGGCGGCGATTACGGTAGCAGTTGCGTTGGCGCTGGCCTGGGCAGTCGCGGTGAGAGAAGTGGTGATTGCGGCAGTGGCCTGTGCCTGGGCCGTGGCAGTCATCTGGGCGGAAGTCAACGATGGCGCAGGAGGGCTGCCGCCTCCACGCAGGAGCGCGACTCCAAGACCGCCAATGATAAGGAGCAGCACCAGTATAACACCTCCGATGAGCAACGGGAGGCGATTGGGTCGCGGAGGCGAAGGAGGTGTACCTCTGTAGGAATCATAAGGAGCCGCAGGCGGAACATACACCGGAGCATCCGCCACGGTCGGCGGAGGAGGAGGTGGTGTATAGGGATCATACAGGTTTGATGACGATGATGGGGATATCGTTCCATAGGGTTGAGCACCATAATCGGTATACGGTGGCACATTTCCATAGGGCGCGGCAGGCGGAGGTGTCGCTACCGTCTGCGCATTGGGCGATGAGCCGGTGGAAGCATAGTAGGCCGGAGTTGGTGTGCCACACTTAGGGCAGTACATTACATCCGGCGCAAGTGCTGTTCCGCATACGCTACAATTCATTGCACGCCTCCTGATCTATCATAACAAGCAGCAATAGCTTTTTTAAAACTGCACCAATCAGTGCGTGCATGTATTATACACCAGTAGAAGAGTCTGGAATAGCACCAGGTTTTCCGATTTTCCTTGACAGATCGCGCTTCTAACCCTATACTCGCTTTAACACGTGGGCAATGGTTCCTGCTTCAGGAGCGCGTCTCCTCGAAAAGCAAGAAAATGGTGAGGTAGCTGCAATGAGAAAAAAGGTCCTGTCCTCCTCTGCAAATGGGTTGCAGGCCCTCTTAGAAGAGAATAACCAGATGGGAAACAACAGCAACAGGAATGGTAATCTTCAAAAGAAGACGCACACAGTAGCACAACAGAGAAACTATCGCGTGCTTGATGTTCGTTCTGCGAAAGAGATTGCTTCTCTCTGGCTGCAAGCTGCGCAACTGGAAAACGTCGTGATTTTTGGCTTGCCGGAGGTTGATGACCGCTACCACATCCGGCGCGTCCCTTTGCTTCATCATGTCAGTAACGCACTAATATCTGGAATATCAAGCCTGCCTATGACAAACGGCACCCGGCCATCTTTCCTGCCGAACTAGCTGAGAAAGTTATCGCTTACTATTCCTTCAAAAACGATGTCGTCCTCGATCCCTTTGCCGGTATAGGCACCGTAGGAGAGGCAGCAGTCAAGCCTGGTCGCCGCTTTGTGCTGATAGAGCAGGATGAGCAATATTTCTCTGTCATCCGCGAGCGTGTGAAGGACTGGCCTGGCACCGATGCAAAAAGCGTCTTTACCCTCAACTGCCCGCCCATCCAGGCCGATGACAGACTTCTTTGCTTCCTGAGAAACCTTCCAGTGGAAAACCTGCTCGAAAACGGTCAGTAAAGTGTGATAGCTGCTATGACAGCATCTCCTCCGGCGTCAACGGCGGAAACAGGTGATACTGCAATTTGAGCGCGATAATGCGTGTGGCCGATTGGTCGATGCGCGCTTTCGTCAGTTGCCCGTCCTGGAGAGCCGCTTTGATCGCGTTGATCATTTCGAGCACCTGGTAGGAGCCATTTGCGCCAAGCAGCATGTCATCTCCAGCTTGCAGAGCTAAGACCGCAGCCTGGCCCAGATTCCATTTCTGCGCGATGCCCGTCATCCACAACGCATCGGTAATCACTACCCCATCATAGCCAAACTCGTCGCGCAGGATGCCGGTGATAAACGTGTGGGAAAGTTCAGCAGGCCAGACGGGGTCGATAGCTGGCATCAAGAGGTCGGTAGACATCACCATACCCGGATCATTTAAAGGCTGCTTCGATTGCACAAAATATTTGAAAGGCGCCAGTTCGGTAGCATAGATCTGGTCGCGGGTGCGGGTAATGACGGGCAAGGCGAAATGGGCATCGGTCTTCGCCGCGCCCAGACCCGGAAAATGTTTGATACAGCCGATGATGCCATCTCCCTGAATGGCACGCAGGTAGGCCCCGCCGTAGGTAATTACAGATTGTGGCGTGTAACCCCACGTGCGCAGGTACTGGTCAGGTCCATCGACAAGCTGCACATCGACATCCGGCGCTAAATCCGTGTTGATGCCAAGCAGCGCGAGATCGTGGGCAACGCCGTCTCCCAGCTTCGTCGCGTTGGCCGGATTGCCTGTCTCATACGTCTGCAATGCTCCCGGTCGGTCGCCAAAAATATTTTGCACACGTTCCACAAAGCCGCCCTCCTCATCCGTGGCGATGATGAGCGGAAGTTGAGAGCGGTGCTGCATCTGCGCAATGTCCTGCTGCGTCTGTTCCAGGCCTGTCATCTGAAAGGCGTACATAATCACACCGCCTACGTGCAGGGTATGAATCATATAATCCAGGTCCGGCCCATAGGTGGGCATATAGTACTCCGCCATTATGAGCTGGCCTATCTCCTCGTCTAACGTCATGCGTGAGACGTAAAGAGCCGCTAACTGCTTCATCGTCATATGGCTCATGAGATGCCGCAGCGCATCCACCTGGTCTGGATTCAGCGGCGTACTCACAAACGGGCCAACGACTGGCGACGCGGCATGCTTTAGCGAGCGATTGATGATGGCGTCCCTCTGTGAACTGGCGACCGGGGCAAACAACACACACAGCAGCAGAAACGCGAACAACCACCGCAAAGGCTTTCCCCCTCTCTTGCGACCTGTACGTGTAGCCCGTCCACCTTCAAACCGCCTGGTTCGGTCCGGGACGGAATCCTCGCCCTGCTTTTCCCGTTGAGCTACCAGCAAAGGTTGTTTCTGCTCCTTCATACCTTTTCCTCATCGCTTCCCTGGTTTTCTCTGCTCTACATTACCTATGACGTATTTCACCGCCTGATTGTTGCGTTCTCCAGTTGCAGACCAACAACGAGGTGTACGATTTCACCCACATCGTCAGAGAGCAAGTGCTACCCCCCATGCGGCAGGCAGGCGGTGAAAAGATAGTGCGTATCGCTGTTTGCTTACTCCACGGTGTTCTGACCTTCCCCTCATGCGACGATGTGAGTCCATCATACACCAAGCTCAGAATGACAGGGGGAGACGTTCTTCATAAAACACTATTGAGTGGGTCAAAGCCGCAGGTGATATAATAACTCAGGTTCACTGTATGAAGGAGGATAGAGTTGTGAGTAGTACACAGGAACAGGAAACCCGGATTGAACGGGACTCGATGGGTGAGATGCGAGTTCCCGCCGCTGCATATTACGGGGCCAGCACGCAGCGCGCTGTGCTGAACTTTCCCATCAGTGATTTACGTTTTCCCCGCTCATTCATTCGTGCCCTCGGCCAGATCAAGCAGGCGGCGGCACAGACGAACGAGGCGCTGGGCCTGCTCGATCCGCAGATTGCCGGGGCCATTGTGCGGGCGGCGCAGGAAGTGATCGAAGGCAAGCTGGATAGCCACTTCGTGCTCGATATCTTCCAGACCGGCTCCGGCACCTCGACCAACATGAACGCCAACGAGGTCATTGCCAACCGCGCCAGCGAGTTGCTGGGCGGCACTCGCGGCTCACGCAAGGTCCACCCCAACGACCACGTCAATTTCGGCCAGTCGTCGAACGATGTCATTCCCACCACCATCCACCTCTCCGCGCTGGTCAGCATCGAGCATGACTTGATCCCCGCTCTGCGGGGCTTGCAGCAGGCGCTTGAAGAGAAGGCGCAGGAGTTCATGCCGGTCATCAAGACAGGCCGCACGCATCTGCAGGACGCCACGCCCATTCGTCTGGGTCAGGAGTTCCTGGGCTACGCGGGCCAGATCGAGCGCGGCATCGCCCGTATGCGCCACGCCGTGCAGGAGCTTTCTGAAGTTGCCCTCGGGGGCACCGCCGTCGGCACCGGCATCAACACGCACCCGGAATTTGCCACCCGCGTCACCGAACGCCTCTCAGCCATGAACGGCGTTCCCGTCCATGAAACGAGCAATCACTTCCAGGCGCAGAGCACGCTCGACAACATCGTCGAGACCAGCGGCTCGCTCAACACACTGGCGGTCAGCCTGATGAAGATTGCCAACGACATTCGCTGGCTCGGCTCCGGCCCTCGCGCCGGTATCGGTGAGATCGAGCTACCGGCGGTACAGCCAGGCAGTTCGATCATGCCGGGCAAGGTCAACCCCGTCATCGCCGAATCGGTCTGCATGGTCTGCGCGCAGGTCATGGGCAACACCACCACCATCACCATCGCGGGGCAGTCGGGCAACTTCGAGATCAACGTCATGATGCCCGTCACGGCCTACAACCTGCTGCAATCGATTGAACTGCTCGCCGCCGCCGCACGCAACTTCACCGAGCAGTGCGTCAAGGGCCTGAAGGCGACGACAAAGGGACCGGAGATGGTCGAGCGCGGCCTCGCCATCTGCACGGCGCTGGCCCCCATCATCGGCTACGATGCCGCCGCCGATATCGCCAAAGAGGCGTACAAAACCGGCAAAACGGTGCGCGAGATTGCCCGCGAACGCACCAACCTCTCCGAAGAGGAGCTTGCTCGCGTCCTCAACCCCGAAAACATGACTAAACCCGGCCTCGAAGGTGGCCCCGCCGGTGGCTAATTTGATGGAAAGCAGTGCGAAGCAGCGCGAAAATGGGGCGCGCTGCTTCGCACTGCTTTCCATCCTCACAGCCAGATACGCCAGTGGTCAGGCGTGTCGACGCCAGAGGTGTCGGAGAGGTCGGGATAGTTGGGCCAGATGCCGGGATTTCCTTCCAGAGCTTTGCGCGCAACGGCAAGCAACCCCGACCATGTTTCATCTCTGCGCAGGGCGTCCAGTTGCTCGCGAGTGAAAAAACGGGCATCGTCGATCTCGTCCAGAGCGGGCCGCAGATCCTCTACCGGTGAGAGCAGCCTCGCCAGGAACATAAAAAAATAGTTGTGCTCGCCATCATCCATCACCCAGAGACGCACGCCTATCAGTCCTTCGATCTCTACGCGCAGATTGGTCTCCTCGAAGGTTTCGCGCACAGCCGCCCTGTCAGGCAGTTCGCCAGTTCGTACACGGCCCGCGGGCAGCAGGTAGCGTCCCTTCGTCACTCCATAGCGATTGCGCACCAGGAGCACTCGCTGCTCATGCAGCACCACAGCCCCTGCTCCAATAGTCAATGGACGTTTCGGCCCCTGCTTTTCCTGCTGTGGTTGCGAGTGCGATTGTGACATGCAATGCTCCTCCTGGTGCTTATGACTCTTTCCCGGTGCCTATAGTATACCGCAGCAGGAGATCACCTGTCAGATCATACCGCCTGCCAGACCTGTACTGTATGATCGAGGCTGGCAGAGGCGACCTTGCTCCCGTCGGGGGACCATGCCACATCCCAGACAGCGCCGAGATGACCACCGTAGATAAAGGCGTTTGCGCCGCTTGTGGCATCCCAGAGTTGCACCGTCTTATCCTCTCCTCCCGACGCCACCCGCTTGCCACCCGACGACCATGCTACCGTCTCAACAGGGCCGCTATGACCGCGATAGACATAGATCGGATGGCCGGTCAAAGCCAGCCAGACCTGCACCGTCCCATCATCACCGGCTGAGGCGAGCCGCTTGCTGTCGCCTGCCCAGGCTACCGCCCAGACCTTGTTCTTGTGGCCGCTGTAGGTCAGAAGATGATGCCCCTTGCGCGCATCCCACACCTGCACCGTCCTGTCCGCACTGGCCGAGGCAATATAGTTGCCATCCGGCGACCACGACACCGACCCAACCCAATCTTTATGGCCGCTGTAGGTCAGAAGACGATGCCCCTTGCGCGCATCCCACACCTGCACCGTCGCATCCTTTCCTGCCGAGGCAATGTAGTTGCCGTCCGGCGACCAGGCAAGGGTCAGCACGCTATCCCTGTGACCGAAATAGGTAAGCAGGCGCTGCCCCGTCATAGCAACCCACACCTCCACCTTCCTGTCGATGCCGCCCGAAGCGATATAGTTGCCATCCGGCGACCACCCTACAGCTTCCACTCCTTCTGTATGGCCCTTATAGGTCAGCGCGCGAGCGCCAGTGAAGGCATCCCACACCTGCACCGTCTGATCGAGCGAGCCGGAAGCGATACGCGGCGTGGCCGCACTCACGCTGGCAGCACCTGTAGTACGGCTCGCAGGCGACCACGCCACAGCGAGCACCTGATTGGCATGCCCCGTATATGTGTAGAGGAGGCTCCCTATTGTGGCAGCTTGCGGTTGCATCAGGTACCACGCTATCCCCTCTCCCACAGCCGCAAGGCCAGCCACACCCAGCAACCCCAGCACGACAGTACGCCGCGAGAAACGCTGCACATACATATCCGGTCGCGGCGGCAGATGCGTATTGATGTAGGCCGAAGCCGGGCGCGCCGCCAGACTTATACTCGCGCCTTTCTGCAAAGATGATGACGATGATGACCACCTGGACGTTTGATTACCGCCATTCCAGGTTCCTGCCCTCGCCTGTGGCGGCGCATAGGAAACCGTCCCACCTGGCGCGTAATTCACATTCTGCACCCCAGGCATTGGCACCAACCCGGAAGATATCATCTCCGGCAGCGGCGGCGTTACCGGTGCAGAGATAGCATTCATCCTCCTCGCTGTCGGCTGCGGCTCTGCTGGGGCAGCGACCAGCATTGACGGTAGCAGCGGCTGCGTATCTAGCCCGACCGGGTTTGCCATCGCATCCGGCAGGAAGGCTTCTCGTGAGTCCTCCACGGTGGGCAGTTCCCCCGGCGTGGATGCCTCCAGCGTAACGGACAGGTCGGCAAGGCCATGAGAGAGCGAGAAAGGAGGAAAAGCCTGAGGCTGGCACGCCCTTTCAAATGCCCGGGCAAAGGCTTTGACGCTTTCAAAACGCTCGCCCGGATCTTTTGCCAGCGCCCGTAACACAACCTGCTCCACCTCCGGCGAAAGAGAAGGAACTTTTGCGCGTAAAGGCGGCACTGGACTGTACAGGTGCTGCTTGCCCACCTCGATAAAGGTTCCCTGAAACGGGTACTGCCCGCAAAGCCACGCGTAGGCGATGATCCCCAGAGCATACTGATCACAGGCAGGACTAATCTGTCCCCTCAACTGTTCAGGAGCGAGATAAAGCACATTTCCCACAACGTCCAGCTTGCTGGAAGAATGCACTCCCTGCACAAGCAATGACAGGCCCATTCCACTGAGCAGCAACTCGTAGTGTTCTCCCAGCAGCAGATTGCCCGGCTGCAAATCAAGATGCATCAATGCAAGCTCGTGGGCGCAGTGCAACGCATCGGCGATCAGCTCAACATAGGGCAAAATGCGTTCCGGCGTCTGCGGTTGCCCCGGCGGCAGAAGAGATGAGAGTGTCCCACGTGAGGCATAGGTCACAGCAAGATAGGGCATATCGCCCACAATGCCATATTCGAAAATACGTGGCACGTGAGGATGCAGGTAAGCGGCTATTGCCTGCATCCCATCAAGAAATATGTGTCGCTCCTCCTTCATCAGATGCAGCCAGAACAGCTTGACTGCGGCTGGCGTTCCACGCTGCACCTGCTCGCCCAGATAAACTTCACCTGTACGCCCTCGCCCTAACAGACGCAGGAGATGATAGTTCCCCAGCGTTCTCGCGTACAGGCCAACCTCATCCCGACCTTCTCTAGCAGCCTGGACTTCCCCGTTCATACGAATTACCCCTTCTCAGGTCAGCGTCAGGATTCCCCCCTATTGTCTCTTCTTCGTTTCCTGATCTCCCAAATTATTGAACGAGTAAGCAGTTAACCAGTAACAATAGTAGAGTCTCTTTGTACTATAATAGTACAAATGAGGGGGGGGGGAGGAGAGAAGAAGGTTAGGGGAGGATTTTTATTTTCAATGAGGGGGATCATTAGCTTCTTCCCGCTCCGCCCTTGCCACAAACGAGGTTATCATTCGCCGTCACCCGTATCTTCAATCCGTCTATGCGTATTGGAAAAACATGGTAAAATCTCTAGTGTCTGAAGACACATTTTCAGATAGAGGTCTAACTGGTCAAACGTTATCCAGCTCAGGTAGCTGAGACAAAGGAGCTTTTAAAAACACATGGAAATATCGCGCATTGATCCCAGAGATTTTACACAGGCCCTCAAGAATGTCGGCTTATCACCGGTTGTTCAGGTTCCCTGTTCTTACTTCAAAGAGTTTATTGACTACCTCTTAGCAACAAAGGAAATGGAGGTGATATCTCCGGTGAATGAAGCAGTGGCTATGGGCATTGCTGCCGGGTCATACCTCTCCACCGGGCGCATTCCGATTGTCGCTATTCAGAATTCCGGTTTTATGAACACCTTAAATGCTTTGACCTCGTTGCAACAAATTTATGATATTCCGGTCTTTTATATCATTACCTGGCGTGGAGAAGGCGGAAAAGGCTCTGACGTTCCGGCGCATGATGTGACAGGCCCTTATATGGAACAGATATTACAGGCTTTTCTTCTGCCGTATGAGATTCTTGATCCAGCTACCTATCACGAACAAATTCAGACACTTACCAGAAAAGCGGATACGACAAAGAAGCCGGTGGCCCTGATCTTGCGGAAAAATACGTTCCAGCCGTACCAGGCCGAACAGAAACCTTCACTGTATCCCATGAACCGATTTGAGGCAATGCAGGTGGTGAAAGAAGCATTTATAGAGGACGCGGTTTTCCTCTCTGCTACCGGCTTTCCTTCCCGCGATGCCTTCAACATTAAAGATACCCCCGATTTTTATGTTGTCGGCTCGATGGGCCATATCTTTGCCATTGCGCTTGGCATTGCCCCCAATACACAGAAGCGGGTCGTCGTACTCGATGGGGATGGCTCAGCACTCATGCATCTTGGAGGATTAGCATCCTTTGATCCCAACGTCCACACAAATCTTGTCTATGTTGTTTTTGACAACGAAAGTTATGAAAGCACGGGCGGACAGGCTACGCTTTCTCCTACAGTTGATTTCGCCGCTATCGCCCGGGCATTCCACTTTCCCAGCTATATCCGTGTGGAAGACAGGCAAACATTGCAGGAAAGTCTGGCAGCGATTCAACAAAATCCTCAGCCCGCCTTCCTGCATATTAAGGTGAAAACCAACATCAAGGCGTCCGGTCAACTTCCAACAGATGTTTATTCCAGCGTCGAAATTAAGGAACGATTCATGAAAAACGTACAGAAGAAGTAAGACAGCGAGAGCGCGCATCTCGATGGGGGCGCGCTCTCGCTTCTGTTTGATTCCAATCCTCAAAATGCGGATTCGTCGTCACAATAGAGAAGGAAAGTAGAGATGAAAGACGTAGGGCACGAAACCGACGACTTTGAGGTCGAAATCGGTCTTCTCCAGGAGCCTGACGACTGTGAGGTCAGGATCACTCCACTCCAGGGGTCAAATTCCTCCGGCAGCCAGCAGGACACTCTGCCCTTGAAGCTCCTGGCCCATCTTGCCGGGCAATGGCGCGCTTCAGCGCGGCGGAAGCCTTTGCTGTATGCCGCCATCGCACTGAGCCTCGTCCTCTTGCTGGCAATGGTCACACGCTATAGTTTTCCTCTTTCCACTGGCAGCGCAGGTGATGACGAAAACGCCATTCCACCGCTGCCACCCGGCTACAACAGTTTCTACATGCAGGCAGCCGTCCCCTGGATGCAGGTCTTCATCGATGGACATCGTGTCGTGCCACCGCGTCCCGGCATAGATGATCCGCTCACCCTCAAGCCCGGTCATCACCTCATCTCCTGGCGAGCTGAGCCGTTCCAACCACAGTCCTGCCGCCTCTCCATCCCCTACGCCGTCGGCGACTCCTGCAATTTCGCCCGCGAAGAAGAGGTCACAGCGCCCGGCTCATCTACCCCCCTGCAAATCATCCTGCTGCAAGAATCGTTGCTCACGCTGCCGACTTCGCAGCAAGCCGCCCTGCTCCACGCCATCCAGGCCAGCTTCGACACCATCCCTGACAGCCAGCAAGTGCAGCCAGGAGAACGCTACCTGGTCAATAGCTTCAGCCGGGTAGCGACACAGCCGCTGCAAGCGACGCTGCATTTCTCGCTCGATACCGGCAGCGATAACAGTTGCGCGCTCGATGCAGAAGCCATGGTCCCGCAGCCCTGCCTGCTCGCCGGGCAGGACTGCGCGCATTTATGCACCATCCCCTGGCAAGCGCAGCAGGCACAGGAGCAGGTACAAACACAGGCAGGTTGGCTCACCTTCGCCAGAACCCATCTCTCCTGGAATTACACGACACTGCAAGGGCAGAGCATCGCCAGCAACCAGCCCATTGACAACAGTTCGGCGAACTACGCCCCCTGGACCGATCAACTGACGCTGCTCAGCATCACGTGGCAAGACAATCGCTGGCACATTCATCCACTACTCGGCCCCGACCTGCATACTCCTACCATCGTGGACAGTGGAGACCTGGGGCAACCAGGGGGCGCGAATATCCAACTGGCCGATGATCCCGCCTGCATAGCAGCCCAGGACGTATTTGCTCAGCTCATTGCCTACTCAGAAATCCCGCTCAATGGCTCTTCGCAGCAGGTTCGTTACTTTTCTGACGCGAATCCGGCAGGTGGCTGCGTCATTGTTACAGGAGTAACCCTCAACTACGCTGGCAACTATTCGAGCGCTACCCCGGCTGCCTGGCAATCCGCCATCTTTCTCGAACGCTTCGGAGTCACACTGGATGTCAATGAAGCTGCCCACCAGTTCGAACCGGGCTTTCCTCTGGCCGATGCCGCTGAAAAAACGCTGGCCCGGCAACTGGAGACCCCTTTCTGGCAGTTCGGCTTCTCATCAGGCGGCAACAGCCGGTAGTTATGGCGTGAGCCGGTTCAGGTCGCGCGGGAAGGTCGTGACCAGCTTGACATTGGGTATGCCGGTGAGCTGCATCAGCAGGCGTTCCAGGCCGATGGCGAAGCCTCCATGCGGCGGCATGCCGTACCTGAACGCTTCGAGGTACGCCTCGAACGGCTCGACAGGCAGATTCGCCTTCTCCAGAGCCGCGAGGTAGTCCTCGTAGCGGTGCAGGCGCTGGCCCCCTGTCACCAGCTCAGTGCCGCGAAACAGCAGGTCGAACGAGTTAGAGTATTCCGGGCGACCCGGCTCCGGGTGCGTGTAGAATGGGCGCTTGCGCATCGGATAGCCAGTCACGAAGAGGAAATCGCTGCCGTACTCCTGCTGCGCCCACGCGCCGAGCCAGCGTTCGTCCTGCGGCGACAGGTCGGGTTCGCCGCGCACATCCACGCCGTGCAGCCGGTAAATCAACTCCTGCGCCTCCGAGAAATGGATGACGGGAATCTCCTGCGGCACAACGGGCAATTCGACACGTAGCAGTTCCAGCTCCGCCGGGTACTGCGTGCGGAACGTCTCGATCATGTCGGCCAGGATGTCACGCAGCAGGGCCATAATCGTGAAGTGATTCTCGATGAAGCCCATCTCGGCGTCCAGGCTGACATACTCGTTGAGATGGCGCGTCGTATCGTGCGGTTCGGCGCGGAAGACGGGGCCAACCTCAAAGACGCGCTCGAACACACCCACCATGATCTGCTTGTAAAACTGCGGGCTTTGCGCCAGATAGGCATCGCGCCCGAAGTAGCCAAGCTTGAAGACGTTGGCCCCGCTCTCCGTCGCCGCAGCCACAATCTTCGGCGTCTGAATTTCGGTAAAGCCGCGTGCCATCAGCGTGCGACGGAAGCTGCTCATCGCGCCGGAAGCCAGCCGCAAAACGGCGCGCCGCGTCGGATGTCGGTTGGTCACAACAGCATGGTCGAGCAGTGTGTTGATGTTCGCGTTGAGCTTGCGCTTGTTGAGCGGCAAGGGAGTCTGCTCCTTCACCGGCGTCACCACCTCGATATGCAGGTTGTGCAGTTCCACGCCGCCCGGTGCCTGCGTCTCGCTCACCACCTGCCCCTCGATCTCCACCACGCTTTCCAGCCCCGCCTCTCTCTCTACGAGCGGAGCCACTTCGGTCTCGCTCTCGGCCACCGCCTGCACAGTTCCCCAGCCGTCGCGCAGCACCAGAAAATTGATGCCGCCAAGCTGCCGGTTCGATTGCAGCCAGCCAGCCACGCGGACGCGCGCGCCCACGTGCTGGCCCACCTCTGTCGTAGGAATTCGCTTCATAAACCCTGTTCCTTTCCTGTTCCAAAAACAAAAACCCTCGTCCCGCTGGAGGACGAGGGCACAACGCCTGTCGTGGTACCACCACCATTCACCCACGCGCCGCCTCGAAAATGTATCAAGCGGCGCGCAGGGCCTCTACCGGCTCAACCCTTATTTGCAAAGGGTAAACCGTCGCGCTACAACGGGCGCGTCCCGCAGCCAGCTACTATGTCCCACACGGAAGGTTCACCGGCTGGCTCAAGGGTGTCATCAAGTGGGGCGGCGGCAATGCTCGCAGCATCCGCATTGCTCTCTGCGCACCGGAAACACACTCAACCTGTCCCTCTCATCGCCATTTTCCATTCATTTGCTTAATTCGACTATAGCATGATAGAGGCAACAAGTCAAGTATGTACATCGCTCTGCAATAAATATACGGTCGCCTGTGCTGAGCAATGGCACGCGTGGAGACACTTCCCGTTTATGACGCTTTCATGATCTACGTAGAGTACGGAAGGACGGGAATGGGAGGAAAGCCGTACGTCGTTTATTGCGCTGCTCATGGCGCTTTCATGACGCTTCCTTCCTATACTATAAGCAGAAGAGACAGCAAATTTTCACATTTACCTGAAGGAGGGGCTGCTTCCACCGACAAATATCCTACATCGGATAGGTAAAAATTCCGATTTCCGCAACTTTTCTGGCTTTACTGGCATCTATATGCTATAGTTGGAGTGTTAGCAAAAAGGCAAATCTGATGTCCTGCGCTTGCGCTCGGTGCCAGGGAACGCGGGCGTAATAAAGATTTAGCAGGTTATCATGCTACACCCACGGTTACTTTCGTTGCACCAGCAACGCGCTTTTCCGACCTGACCCGACCCGGCCCGGTGGCCAAATGGCGACCCTTAACCCTTAACCTGTGGCTTTTGAATGAGGCATACTGCACTGTGGAGTCGTGTGCCTTGTGTAAAGGAAAAGTGACAACATGGACATTGACACCATTCGGTTTTCACACATTCTAGAGGCGGACACCCTGGAACGGATGGAGTATTTCCTCTCCCACACCGCCTTCGTCGTTTCCCACAAATCCGAAAGCATTGAGACGCTGCAAGGCGTTCTCTGGTACCTTCCCATCAGCAGCCCCATCATCATCGTCACCAACTGCCCCAGAGAGGAGCTAGGTGATCTCCGCCGTGGACTGAAAGAACAGATGACCTCGCACAAAAAGCTCTACCTCGTCCACCAGAAAGACCGTCGCGTGGCTCGCCTCCTACGAGCGCGTGGCGTCTCCCAGATTCTCGATGTAGATGGCCGCGTGCGCGACGGCAAGGGTGAAGGCATGTATATCGGCACCCTGTGCGCCGCCATGCTGGGCTATCCGCGCTGGGTGATCTTCTACGACGCCGACAACATCGTCCCTTGCTCGCTGCTCGAATACACGCTGGCAATGGGCAAACTCTTCCTCGCCGCCAGCGCGCAGGACCTGCTCTGGGAAGAGACTCCCGGAGATGCCCTGCACAACGTGCGCATTTGCTGGGCAGCCAAGCCGGAAGTGAAAAACGGCACCCTGGAATTCAAACTGCTCGGACGCTGCACCAGCGTCATCTCCCCTCTTTTCAGCTCCCTGCTTGCCGAGTGGTTCGGCATTCACGACTACCCCATCATTTCCTCAAACGCGGGCGAGCAAGGGATGACGATGAAGACGGCGAAGACGCTGCGCTTCTCGTCTCATTACTCCGTCGAAACCTTCCAGTTTCTCGACTTCCTCAGCCACGCCGGTTCTGCGCATCGTTCGCGCAAGGCCATCTTGCAGCAATACCAGTCGAAAAGCCCACATTTTCATACCAAAGGCGACGACGAGCATATCCGGCGCATGATTGCCCAGAGCCTCGGCAGCTTCTTCGTCTTCCACGAATATATTCCCACAAGTACACGGGAACAATTGCTGCGTATTTGCGATGAGATGCAGCTTGAGGTATGCTATCCAGTGATCTATCCGTCAATAGATGATCTTAATCTAGAGGAGGAGGATGAACCGGTCTACGCTTCTCCATTCGATGATGGCGATGAACAAGGCGAGGCAGTTGCGATAGATGAGGTGGATGAGCTGACTGAGAATGGAGAAAGCAGCCCTTACCTCGCCTTCTCGAAGCGGACATTCGTAGATCAGTACAAATTGTTCCGGGAGTACACGCCACAAGTTTTGCCCGCGTAGTGATGCGCTCCCGGTTGTCTACGCAATCAGGGAGTATCATTGTGCGACTTTTTCTCGTGCGACACGGCGTCACACCGTACAACCTTCAGGCTCGTTATACCGGCCAGGCGGACATTCCATTGAGTCCGCTTGGCGTGCGCGAGGCAGAAGCCGTCGGCCTGCGCCTGGCCTCAGAACACATCGATGCTGTCGTCTCCTCCGATCTAGAGCGCGCCCGCGTCACGGCCCAGGCCATCGCCCAACACCACGGCCTGTCCGTGCTGGAAGACCCGGACCTGCGTGAAACCGGGCTTGGCAATTGGGAGGGCCTTACCTTCGCCGAAGTGCGGGCGCAGCAACCCGACCTGCTGCTACACTGGTACCTCGAACCGGGTGCCGCTCCACACGGGGGCGAGACGATGTTCCAGGTGCGTGAGCGGGCAGAGCGGGCGCTGGCACGCTGGCAAGCACTCTATCCTGAGGGAGCAGTCGTCTGGTCAACACACGGCGGCTTCATCGGCATTATGCTCTGCCACCTGCTCGGCCTCGACCTCACCCACCGCAGGCAGTTCCGGCTCGGCAACACCTCGATCACTGCGGTCGACTTCAGCCGCAGTTATCCTGTCCTGCTCTACGTCAACGAGACCGCGCACACACGCGGTCTCTCGGCCGATGATGAGCTAGACTCGGCATCAACCTCAATCCGTTGATGTTCTTTTGCCCTGCCTTAAGCCCTTCGACTCATCTCCAGGAACAGTCTCTCGCCTCGTGGGTTGCGCTGCACCACGACGCGCGCGCGCTGGAAACCCGCCTTTTCATAGACGCGAATAGCCCGCTCATTAAACGTGAGCACGAAGAGGCGGAAGTGATCCGGCGCGAACTCCTGGCGCGCAAAATCCAGCCCTGCGTTGACAAAAGCCAGTCCCAACCCCTTACCTTGCCCTGTCAAATCAGGCCGCATCCCCAGCCCGACAGTAATAGTATTATTCTCGCTATACAGGTGCGGCTCATCAAAACCGGTCACATATGCCGAGGAGCCAAAACCGAAGAAGCCCACCAGTTCGCCCGCCTCGTTGCGCGCCGCGTAATGCGGGCTGCGCCTGTCCAGCAGTTCCTTCAGAGCCTCCTCGTATTCTTCCTCAGCTTCAGCTTGCATATTATAAACAGCATACGGCCCCTCGTAACGCCACGCCAGCACCGCACGAGCCTCCTCTTCGTTCATCGGATGAAAGAAAAACTGCATAGCCGCCCTCTCTTTAAAAAAAGCTGCTTTTGCCTGTACTTTACACGGTCCGTCAAGAGGGCAGTGTCTGGTGATCGTCCGTAAGCGGACGCGAGGCCCCAGGTACTGCGCTTGAGGTCTCCTGTCGGCTTACGGACCATCACCGTGCATGTCAGGGAAGAGGGAGCACAGACAATCGCGCTCCCCTGTATCACTTTAATTCGTTGGCGTTGATCCTGTTGTGGTGGAGGTGCCGGGCGTGCCTGATGTGGAGGTTGTGCCTGCCGCAGCAGGAGGAGAATCAACACGCGGCGACTTTGGCAGGATTTCGCCCACAAAACCGACAATCTGGGCCCCCGGAATATCTAGTTCGCCGAAAGCGTGGCTCCCTTTGAAGCTCCAGGCGGCATAGTTGGCCGAAGAATACACGTTCGATCCCGAAAAGTCACTGGACTGATGGCTCGCTTCGGCACCTATACCCAGGAAGCCGATGCCACCGGCAACGTTCGAAGAACTGCTAGAATTGCTGCTTTGCTGCTCCCGGCTATACTGCGCCAGCATGTCTCCAGCCTGACCCCAGCCGGTTGCCTTGATCTTCACATTGCGCACCACCAGGAACTGGGTAGGAATCATCGGGAGCAGATGGACGTCATCCTGTATCTGGTTACTGATTGTGCCGTCGCTGACCGCGCCAGCCTTCTCACCGGGGATATACCAGCCATCTACCTGGAACAACTCTGCCAGCATCCAGGGACGTTTGATGTCGCACAGTCCGTACTCGAATGAAATGCTCACGTCGCTCATCTGACTATCAAACGAGTACTGCTGGGAGCCGCTGCCCGTCGAGCCGGACTGCCCGCTACTCGATGTTGTACCTCCTTCAGCACCGAACGTGACGCCGAAGATCATCCCAAAGCCACCCGCGCTGGTGGAACTCGAATGCCCCTGATACCAGTTAGAGGCCATACTGCTTGACGCTGTCGAGCTGCTGCTCTGCCAGCTACTTGTGTCGACAGTTATGGTTCTGAAGCCTGTCAGCTTGTCTGTCGCGTCCCACCAGGAAGCTGGCAAAATGTAAGAATAGGGTGTCCCGACTGGAACATAGCCGGTCAAGCCCAGATCCCAGGCCTTGAACAACTCACGGGCCTGGTTGAGGAAGAAAGGACCGACAGCTCCGCCTACACTACCCAGCGTATCGAGGGCGTTTTCCACCTGGTCAGCGCCAGATGAACGCCAATCGTTCCAGGCGTTGTCCACAGCAACCTGCAACGATTGTGAGGTCACAGGCCAGGCAGCCGCGAGGGCGGAATTGGTCGAGGCGGCCGCTTCGGCCTGAGCATAGGCCGTCCTGGCTGCCGCCCATACAGCCGACAGCGTTTCATAGTTCGAGTACAGGGGAGTCTGTTGATAGGTGTTATTGCCGTTGTTGTCGTAGACCCACAAAACCTTCGAGGCCGCGTCAATCTTCGCCTGAATATCAGGTGGGGGCGGCGGCGCAGGAATACCCTGAGCCTTCATAATGATTGCCTGATAGGCCTGGCTGATCTGCTCGGCTCCCTCATAGGGGATGTAGGTGCCGTCAGTTGTGATCTTCATCATCGTGTCGACCAGAGCCGCTATGTTAGCCGCGCTCTGCATAGAATGCTGCATCTGCGCATCGACCGCTGGCGGTGGGGGCGTCGTCGCCGTGCTCCCCGTTCCACTGCTGCTCCCCGCTGCAGACGTAGACGAAGCTGGTGGGGGCGCTATCTTCCCCTGATTGGTCAGACTCGCCACCGAATCACTGCCAGCCGGTGTCCAGGCATCTGAGTAGGACTCTGGATCAGCCGGGATTCCCAGCGGGAGTTGGATGTAGCAAACCTCTTGCAAAGGCTTGCCATTTTTGTCTACCACCTGAGCATTCAATGCTCTCTGGATCAAAGTAGACAACATTGCCTGTAGAGCATTACTCAGATCGGTTGAGACCTGCATCTGTTGCTGAACGGGATCAACTGCCATAGGTAGTTCCTCCTTAAAAAAGGTGTGTTGTACTGGTGTCGGCTACTCTAAGCCGACTCAGGACGTATAGGTAAACTGGTCGCCCGGCGAAAGGGCCGACTGACCGGAGGGAGTAAGGACCACAACATCCACGGTGCCTGAGCCATCAGGGACGGTCACGGTGATCTGGCTATCGCTGTCAACCGACATGTTGGCGACGTTGACCTGGCCAAAGCCTACATCTGTGGCCCCGGTAAAGCCAGAACCGCTCACGGTGACTGTATCGCCACCAGCACCGCTTGCCGGATTCAAGCCGCTGACCACGGGGCCATTCGCCGGTGTAGACCCTGAAGCCTGCACCGAAGACGGCCAGTGGAGAACGGAGAAGTCTAATCCTGCCGATTGAACGGCGGCAGCATTGGTAAAGAGCAGCACATCGGCGTCGTTGCGAGGCTTCAGCCCCGGATTGCCAGTCTCGTTCATCCGGCAATTAGCGGCGGCGGTTGCCCAGTCATGGGCCGCGCAGGCGGCGCGAAACTTCGGCCACGAGGGACCAAAGCCCGGTCCCATCGCCCACGCCATGCTGAGCAGTCCAAGTTGGGCATCGGCAGGCCAGGAGTCCACATCAGAAAACTCGCTGGTCGACTTGAGCGTCGAGGCAAACTGATTCAGCTTCGCTGTTACAAGCTGCGCAATGCTATCGTCAGTCAACATCAGGTTGGTGAGAGAGGCGCAAGCCTTATATCCCTTCTGTGCCAGATCTGGCTGCGATTTCAATGCGTTCCACTCATTGCGAATCTCGTCCTGCGAAGCCGGGCTGCCATCTGACTTGTGGACGAATGGCAGGTTGAGCGCCAGATCGACAGGATCAATCAAGTTACCAATACCGATGGTTACCAGTCCCTTGATGTCGAGATACATATAATTGACTTTGCCCTCAAACTGTGTGCTGAAGGACATAAAAACATCTTGAACGCTTTGATACATACTTCCCTCCTGATAAACTGGTGATACTCTTGCTTACGAGAGGCCGAGTAACTTCTGCCACGTAGTCCCATCTACAGCGCCGCTAGCATTTAAGCCATTGCGTTGCTGGAACGCCTGAACCGCGTTAACGGTCGTGGCCCCATAATTCCCGTCGATCGCCAGCACAGCATCGCTAGAGCCAGGGGTAGCAGCCCTTAGCAAGCCTTGCAGGCGGGCAACGGCTGGTCCTTGCTGGCCACTGCTCAACGTTGGCAGGGCATTCAGGCTCTCAGATGTTGACAGTTCAAGTGCGCTCAGATTGGGATCGCTGGCCGGGGGAAGTACAGGCAGAATGCTCGCCATCCATCCGATAATCTGCATACCTGGAATGCTGATCGTGAGACTGGAGTCAATGGAGCGGCCAATCAGCGAAATGGGGCCAAAGCTGGCAGCATTGGGGATCGCCACACGATCTTGATCGCTCCAGGAGCCGCTAATGCTTACGTTGCGTACCAGGAAGAGAGCAGTAGGAACGGCAGGACACTGGCCACCGCTTCCGTCGGCTAAACCCGCCGCCAGGTCTCCAGCTCCATACGTCGGAATATACCAGCCCTTCGTTGCCACAAAGAGTTCATTCCACCAGCTACGAGAGAGTGTAACCAGGCAGTATTCAAAGGATACGCTAAGGCGTTCCGCCTGCACCGTCTGGATACTGGCGACACTCATAATCTGCGCCATTGCCCTGGACGAGGCAACCATACTGATTGGCTTCATCGTGGCAGTTACCGGACTGGTTAACCCTGTCGCGGCAATCGTCGTAGCGACCGGTTGTTCCGCTGCCGTGGTTAGCCTGAGTGAATCTCCTGCCGGAACAGTCACAGCCTGATTCAATTGAGTCATTTCTGTCCGTTCGGCAGCCGCCACACTTGTCGTAGGAAGCGCAGGATGGAAAGCGAGACGATTCACCGCCTGATCTACGGGTAAGAGACCAGGATGCAGCCCAAAGTTCAGCAGCGGGAGATGTTGTGGAGGGAGAACGTGCCAGCGCCAGGGCAGAATTGGCGGCTGCACCGTTCCGCTCACTTGATCTGAAGACAGAGTATGCGTTGTCCAGTTGCTGCTCGCAGTCGCGTCCCACCAGTTGGTCGGCGTAGCAGTAATATTGGCAAGCTGGTTATGGAAGCTTTCATCGGCGCTGCCGCGCAGTTTGCCAAATTCGCTCAACTGATCTCCTGTCATACTGTCGGCAGGCATACATGACAGGAGGATCTCATAAAGACCACTGGCTGTAATGAGCGTTGGATAAAACTGACCGGCAATTACTCGTGCTGTAATATCTGCCAGATCGTTGATTTCCTGTGCAGGCAATAGCAGGTTACTGGCGAAGGTGCTTGTGTCAACAGGCAGACCGCAAGGTTGCGCGGCAAAAGCAGCGGTGGCACCGGCAACGGGAGGATACAGGCTGCTAAGAAAATCCTGTACAGCACTCCCCAACCTGTCAATAGTAGGATCACTCATCGAATATCCCTCTTCCTGTGTGAAGTCATCTTTTCCTCATGTCAGTGGATATACGGCAAGTCGGTGTTTTTTTAGCAAATCAGATTCTTTTCTCGTGACCTTTTTAGAGACAAAAAAACACCTGCCAGAAAAATTGCAGAACCCCCTCAAAAGTGAGGGGGTTCTGGCGCAAGCTGCAGGGTGCTCCCTTTTTGACAGGAAAGGCCTCAGCTTTTAAACAGTAGGAGGCCGCTTCAGGTCTTCGAGCGCGTTGAGCAGGGTGTCGATCTCCTCGATGGTGTTGTAGAAATGCGGAGAGATGCGGGTAACGGTGCCACGAGCGGCGGCAGCGATATTGCGCGCCTCCAGTTCATTCACGATCTGCTGCGGCGTCATGCCAGAACGTTGCGGATGGGGAGTGAAGCAGACGATGCCGGAACGCTCGCCCGACCCCTGCGGCGAAACGACGGGATAGCCAAGCCGCTTTAATCCAGCGATGAGGCGCGCCGTCAGGTCCAGAATCCGTGTCTCGACCGCCGCCATGCCGCCATCCAGACTCTCGAAGACGCTCAGCGCCGCGTCCAGACCGATGATGGCCGTGCTGTTGGATGAGCTATGCTCGAAACGTGCCGCACCCTCTTTCAACGACTGCTCGTAGTTGAAAAAATCGAAGGGTTCGGCCACGCTGAACCAGCTACGGCGTGGCAGTCGGAGGCGACTCAGGAAATCATCCGAGACGTAGAGGATGCCGGTGGTCTGGGGGCCAAGCAGCCACTTATGCGCAGCCGCCGACAGGTAATCCACGCCCAGCGCCTGCACATCGATCGCCAGCGCCCCCAGCGCCTGCATGGCATCGATGCCGCAGAGGATGCCGCGTTCGTGGCAGTAGCGCGCAATGGCGGCAATGTCGTTGCGATAGCCCGTGGAGAACTCGACAAGGCTTAAGCTGACCAGCCTGGTATGTCCCCTGTCCTGCTCGATGCGCTCAAAAATCGCTTCCGGCGGGATGCGCCCGCCGCGCTGTGGCACGAGATGTACCTGCACCCCCTGCTCGCGCAGGTTCAGCCAGGGATAGACATTGCTCGGAAACTCGCCCTCGGCGGTAATCACGCTGTCGCCCTCCTGCCAGGGCAGGCCCTGCGCAATCATCATCATGCCATCGCCCGTACTGGCCGTGAAAGCGATCTGCTCCGGCTGCGCCCCGATCATATCCGCCATGCGCCGGTGTGCCCCTTGCTCGTACATGCGCCAGCGTTCCCCGTGCATGCTGGCATAGTTGCTGCGATCATCAATATATTCGTGCAAGCCGCGAGCCACCGGTCGCGGCAGCGGCCCATTAGCCGCGTGATTCAAATACACACAGTTGCGCGTAACCGGAAAAAAGAATTGGCGGATATCCTGTGCTTCTCCGTATTCTCCATCCACAAATTCATGCTCGCCCTCTTCAATCAACAACAACGATTGCAGCATCTCCTCCAGCGCAGGCATCGACCGCTCATGCTGCTCATTCAAAGCAGTGTCTTTAGACATAAAAATGCTCCTCCCGATTTGTATGGCTCTATTGTTTTATTATACGCCATACAGTCGGGAGGAACACTTCACCACCCCACAGCCTTTCGGCATCTCATCTCTGGTCGCTATACTCAGCACACGCTCCCATTAGTCGTCTGGCGGCCACCCATCCCAAAGCGCACGCACGCTCTCCCACTCCTCCTGGGGGGTAGGAGCCGCCGGAAAATACTTCGGACCTGGTACGCGATGGGCTGGCGGCGTATACGTACCGGAAGCAATCAGGCGCTCAATATTTTGCCGATAGATTTCGTCCACCTCAGCATGGGAGCCGGGAGGTTGTTCCAACGCCAGGTCTTTGGGATGAATAGAGCGCTCGTACATCCTGCGGAAGAGTTCCATGCGCATATCCTTGAGCCAGTTCGTATTGAGATTCATCGTGCGGTACTGGCGCAGCGCGTCGATGTAAATTGGGGCGGCCACGAAGGAATTATCTCCAGACGGGCTGTAAGCTATCACCTGGCCTGTATAATCAACGATATGCGAATTACCACCTCCTATATCCATCGCATGCTTCATGCGGGGATGCGCGTAGACCGGGCCAACGTTTGGACAAAGCATATAGACGCTGTTAAACTGTGCATGTCCCTGATTCTGGATCAGCCACGTACCGCCGCCAGGATAGCCATTGCCAGTCATCGGAATGGCTTCACTGGGCCGGTAGACCACCTCCGCCCCATTGAAAGCCAGGGCGCGCACGGCCTCGGGGTATTCCCCGTCACTACAGCAGATAGTTCCGATTACGCCGATATCAGGAGTGCGCAGCACCGGATAAAACGCCTCGATTCCGTCACCGAATACTTCTATCCAGCGCGAGTAGACATCGTGGGGCACCGTCGAGTGCTCGCGGCACCAGACGTGGTTTTTGGCAGCTTTGTGAACTACCTGTCCCTCCGGGTTGATGACCGCCAGCGTATTGAAATAGCGGTCAGCGATGATTTCCGGCCAGCGCGCCTTGCACTGGAAAATAATGTAGGTTTCGTAATGCCGGGCCAGCCGCCCCAGAAACTCTGCCTCTTCACCCGGGATATCAATGAAAATATCACGGGCGGCAGTGATGTGGGGAATATTGTAAATTTCATCGGGGAAGCCGGTCAAAGCTCCCTCGGGAAGCGCGATCACCTTCACCGGCAAGTTGATGGAGACGACGCCCATAGCCGCATGGATCGCATCCTCAATTGTCTGCAGATTGACACGGATCTGCCTTCGCTCACTCACTGTGTAGACAACCGTCGAGATGCCTATTGCGGTGTAAGGAGCTACATAGGGAGCACCTGCCTGCTCTGCTGATATATTATTCAAGTTGTGCATCCTTCCCAGAGAAAACGGAAGAAAGGGGTATGGCCCCTTTCTTCCAGGTGTTATCCCATCGACCGACAGTCAGAATGGCCAGGTTGAGGAACCTGCTCATCGTCCTTACGGACAAAACGACCAACTCGCGCTAAACGCGAAGGATTGGGCCGGATATAGAAAAAGAACGCGAGCAGCCCCAGAATAAGCCAGATGAAGAAGAAGGCTGGCAGGATGTTTACCGGGAAGGGGAAGGGAGCAAAGCCAGCGTGACGGTCCCAAGCAGATAGAGGTTATAGGTCAGACCCGCTGCCCCACCGGTGACAATAGTGGTGACATTGCTGATCCAGAACACGGCCATGATAAAGGCGGTGGTCATATCGAACGTTCCCAGCACATGGGGAAGTGCAGGGGAGACATAGTCTTCAGACGGTAAAGAACGATTGGAATGATCGTTCTCCGGTACCTTCCCTATTTCTGTGGTAATAGTTGTCTGCATAGATTCCTCCTTCTGCTTTCTGCATCACAGTCACGAAGTGGCAAGGTAGAGAAAGATTTATTAACGGCAAACCATGACAAGTGTACCTGAGTTCTGGACAAAAAAGAAGAAATTAGGATGAAATGGCTATATTTCTCTTCATAAACGCGAATACAGAGTTTACAGCGAGGAGAGCGACGAGAGGCTGCTTATCACAACGGCAGATACGAATTTTCCTGAGGCAACCCGTGGTCGAAGGAAGGATTTTTCGCGAGTCAGTCCCGAAACCTTGACAGGAAGTGGCTCAACATTTATACTGGATTGACCATAAACTTTGGAAATCCAAACGCATTTTCATTCGTTCTACTCGTATCATACATAACAGTGGTGCGGGATAAGGAGCAAACGTTCTTATGCCAGAAGAATCTCAGGAAATAACAGGTAGGCAGGCGGAGCAGCCTGGACAATCTGGACAGCCGACACAGCAGGCGGGGCAGGAAAATGGGACGGTGAATGCCGGAAATGCTGGTAGCTCGACGAGCGATAAAGACGCCCTGATTGCCCAGCTAGAGGCGCAGCTTTCACAGGCCCGGCAAGAGGCGGCAGATAACTGGAATAGATTTCTGCGCGAGCGAGCGGAGATGGACAACTTCCGCAAACGCCAGGAGCGCCTGATGGCCGATCGCGTGCTGCAACAGAAGAAGGCGCTGCTGCAAAAGTTGCTGGGCGTGCTCGACAACGTCGAGCGGGCGCTCGTCTACCAGGAAACGCTGGATAAGCAGGGGTTGCAACAGGCGCTGCGCATGATGCAGTGGCAACTGAGCGAGGTGCTGCGCGGAGAAGGTCTCTCTCCCGTTCCTACCGTCGGCGAGACTTTCAATCCATACCTGCACGAAGCCATTGAGGCGGTCGAGGATAGCGATCAACCGGAGGGTACCATCGTTGAAGAGGTGCAGAAGGGCTACTTGATAGGCGATGACACCCTGCGTCCGGCCCGTGTCAAAGTCAGCAGCGGCAATAACAAAATCGTGGAATCGCAACCTCAGGAATAAGACCAGGAAAAGAGCTGGGATATGGAATATAAAGATTATTACAAAATTCTGGGTGTGGGGCGCAGGGCCAGCGCCGATGAGATCAAGCAGGCATTTCGGAAGCTGGCCCGCCAGTACCATCCCGATGTGAATCCCGGCGACAAGCGAGCGGAAGCGAAGTTTAAAGAAATCAACGAGGCTTACGAGGTTCTCTCCGACCCACAAAAGCGCAGCCAGTACGACCTGCTCGGCTCCAACTGGCAAAAATTTGCTTCTGGGGCCAGCCGGACAGGACAAGCCGGTGCTTCACCCTTTGACTTCGCAACAGGAGGTATGGGTGGTACTGGCGGCAGCAGTTTCTCCGATTTCTTCGAGGTGCTCTTTGGCCGTTCCTCACAGCAAGCACAATCGAGGGCAGGCGCGGGAAAGGGAACGGGTGGCGTGCGTGAAGAAAGCTTCAGGCGCCCACGCGCGGGCGAGAACATCGAACAGCCCGTTGAGGTAAGCTTACAGGAGGCCTATAGCGGAGGAACGCGCAACTTCAACATCCAGTCAACCGTTCCTTGCAGCGCCTGCCAGGGCCAGGGCGAGGTATTGGGCAAGACATGCGCGAGCTGTCAGGGCCAGGGCCTGCTGCCCAAAAACAAGCGTATCCAGGTGAAGATACCGCCCGGCGTCGATAATGGCTCGAAGATTCGCGTCGCGGGCGAAGGCCAGCCGGGCAGTAACGGTGGGCCACGCGGTGACCTCTACTTCGTCATCACCGTTAAAGCAGACCCCCTCTACGAGCGCAAAGGCGATGATCTCTATACGGATGTTGATGTGGAACTGGTCGCGGCAATCCTCGGCGGCGAGGTTGCGGTGCCAACCCCCGATGGGCGCAAATTATCGCTGAAGATTCCGCCGGAGACGCAGAATGGCACCACATTCCGTCTGGGAGGCAAAGGCATGCCACACCTGCGTGGCGAAGGCAACGGCAACCTGTACGCCCGCGTCAAAGTTGTTTTGCCTCAGCATCTTTCCAGCGAGGAGCGTGCCCTCTTTGAGCAGCTTGCACGCACTCGCGGCAGCGAGGTGCATTCGTAATTTCAATCCCAAACGGGAGGCCGGAAAAGGGACAGATTCCAATACGTTGACAGGCTGTTCCTGCGAGAAGGGAGGTTGAAAAGAAGCGTGCCAGAGAAATCCGAGGGAGCATGGTACATCATCAGTGTGGCCGCCGAGAAGGCCGAGGTACATGAACAGACGCTGCGCCACTACGAGCGCCTGGGTCTCATCACCCCTGCTCGCAAAGGCGACAGCCCGCACAGCCCTCGCCTCTATTCAGATCGCGACATCGAGCGCGTCGTGCATATTCGCCGCTTGATGCGCGACCTCGGCGTCAATCTCGCGGGTGTCGAAGCTATTCTGCACATGAAGGACCGCATGGAGGAGATGCAGCAGCAGATGGAGCGCGAGATACAGGAACTCCAGATGCAGCACGCGATGGAGACGCGCCGCCTCAAAGAGATCATCGAACGCCTCCAACGAGGCTCCTCCTCGTCATCATCCGCTCCACCATCACTATAAGAGAGAAGGGAAGAGCGCGGCTAGCCATGCTTAAGCCGCGCTCTTCCCTTCTCTTGCAAAACCATTTCAATGTTTTTAACATCCCCGCTCCCTGGTCTGGCACCGGGTCCGGTTTTCCTGCCTGTTCCGGCAACAGGATTTCATTGCATATTTCTCTCTTTCACTACTTACTATATCGCGAAGAGCTTATAAGGACGTTAACACCAGATTATAGATCGCTTAGAATTTCGCGAAGCGTCAAAAAGAGACGAGCAAGGCAGCAGCCTCGCTCGTCTCTTTTTGACGCTTACGGAAGGACAGGCACTTGCCCCGGCTGAGCGGCAGCAATCTTTTGTTCGCCGGAAATCTCTTCCAGAGAGCGCTGGTTCGGCTCCGGCAATGTGACGAGAGTCAATAGCAGCCCGATAAGGGAAACAAGGGCGGCGAAGGCCATCGCGCCGGGCAGGTGGAACGTGGTAAGCAGGTAGGGGAAGGCGAATGCGCCGATAAACGCCCCGACCTTACCAAGAGCCGACGCGATGCCATGCGCCGAGGAACGCACCATCACGGGAAAGATTTCCGCCGGGTAGACGAAGGTGGTCACGTTTGGCCCAAACTCGGTAAAGAAGTAGCTCAGGCCATAGATCAGCAAGAAAGACAGAGTGATCGTCGTCAAAATGGGAGCAACGGCAAGCGAACCGTAGGCCAGAGCCATCATAGCGAAGCCGACACACTGAATCCACTTGCGCCCCAGTTTGTCAATCGTAAAGGCGGCGATGATGTAGCCGGGCAGCGCAGCGATTACAAAGATCAGCAGTGTGTAGACCATGTTGGTCACCAGATTTGAGTGCGGGTTTAGCGCCCTGAGCACCAGCGGACTGGAAATGGTAGTGCCATAGTAGGCGACATCGAGCAGGAACCACGCGCCCGCCGCTCCGATGAGCCAGCGCAGGTAGCGCGGCGTGAACAAGAGCTTGAGGGAAAATTTCTTGCTTGCCTTGCCATTGCGGCGCGGCGTGACATTCTGTGGTTTTACGCTGCCATTCTGCTTCGTCACCATGTCAATGGTGTGGCTCGCGCCCTCAACATCACCTTGCATGGCGAGGGCGAAGCGCGGCGTCTCGGCAATTTGCCGCCGCAGGTAGAAGGTAGCCAGGGCAGGAACCGCGCCGAGACCAAGCATGATGCGCCAGACCAGATCATGGTTCATGCCGCTCACCAGCAGGAGGATAGCCACCAGAGGGCCACAGATGAGGCCGACACCTTGCATTGAGAAAACGAAAGTAATCAGTTTGCCACGATCGCGCCGGTTCGCGTACTCGCTCATCAACGTCGCGCTTAGTGGATAGTCACCGCCGATGCCCAGACCCAGGATGAAGCGGAAAACCAGCAGCCAGATAACGCCGGGAGCCAGCGACGAAGCAATAGCGCCACAGGCGAGCACAATCAGGGTATAGCCATAAATTGATCTGCGTCCTATATGATCCGCGAGCCGACCAAAGAGGATAGCCCCCAGGGCGGCCGCGATCAGCGAAGTGCTGCCAAGAAGGGAAATCTCCAGTGCAGTCAGGTGCCAGATGGGAGTCAAAATTGCCAGGACAACACCGATAATAAACAGGTCATAAGCATCTGTAAAGAAGCCCATACCGGAAGTTAACAATGCCTTAACATGAAAGCCCGAAACGGAACTGGCATCCAATCGAGCCAGGATAGCTTCCGCCGAGGCTACCGCGTCCTCCTCGTGCAGCGAGGCCGAACGTTTATCATCACCTAACATACAATCTCCTTGCTTGAGGGATAAGTTTCTTACATAGACCATCTCACGAAAATCGTATAGCTTCTATATTATGGGAATGTTAAATAGCTGTTAATAAACCTTTATAAACGGGTTAAAAATTGCTAAGAGGCGGGCAGGAGGGCCAGCAGTAAGCATCTTATCCTGTCATACCAGAAAGCTCACTCCGCCTCTATGGGGACGGCTGGCTGATCGCTGCCTGATGCGGGGCGCGGTCTCAGTTCTTGCCATGGAATGCGCATAGAGGTGCCAATATCGCGCAGGTGGACATCATCGTTATATTTTTTCAAGTGCCAGCGCGGCGACCCGTCTTTCGGCTCGGACTGTTGCCAGTGGGTGATCGAGGTGTTGCGCGTCGAAAAATGGGCCTGCGGACCTCGCAACGTAGGCAGGCCAAAAAAGTAATAAAAAGAGCCTTCGATGATGCCGCCATGACAGACGATCACGACCGTCTTGCCCTCGTAGTGATGCGTGATGCGGTACAGAGCGCGGCCCATGCGCTGCATAAACTCCACCCAGCTTTCCGCGCCGGGCGCAATGGGCTTGAACGGGTCTTCCCGCACATCGACGCTGCCAAAGGTCTGGCGATACCGCGCATCCGTCATGCCCTCGGCCTCGCCCACGCGCATCTCCTCGACCTCCTCGTCAAAGATGATGGGCAGGCCCAGAGCCGGGGCGATAATCTCTGCCGTCTGCCGCGCCCGCAGCATCGTGCTGGAAATGAGCACACCGGCGGTAATCTCGCCCGTTCCTGCCAGCCGGTCGCGTAAATGCTCCGCCTGCGCCACTCCCAGCGGCGTTAACCCCAGATCACCAAGAACATGCTTCACCGCGCTCTCCGACTCTGCATGCCGGATCAAGTAAAGATTCGTTGTCACGTAAAAATCGTCTCCTCAATAGTAGCTTTTCAGATTGCTGCATAATCTTTACTAAAAAGCACGAATGGCACTCACAGTGGGTGCCATTCGTGCTTTTTGTTAAATCTCCGCAACCTATCCGCCGGGAAAAGTTTAACAGAGATTTAACCGGCGTTAACGTATCCATAAAGCATGGTTAACCGTGGGGTGTTACCTTACTGATGAGACGGAAAAGAGTGCAGAAACGACCGGGAACCTCGTATCCGTCTGCAAGAGACTGTGCGCGACTTTAAACACTAACAGGCAGGTAAGGCACAGCAGGTTCCGGTTGGAATGAAAGTTCTTTGGAGGATTTATGGTTAAACATTGGCGCTTTGCGCTCGTGTCACTTCTGTTAGGAGTGGCACTTCTGGTTTCCGCGTGCGGTAGCAGTTCGACCACAACAGGCAGCGGTGGGACACCCACAGCTAGCAGCAAGCTTGGAACACCCGGAGAATTTACTTGCGTGTCAGGGCAAATCACAGCTGATGGTTCAACAGCACTCGCGCCGCTGGCGAAGGCAGTAGCGACAGACTATGAAAAGCAATGCTCCTCGGCAACTATCACCGTTAATCTAGGCGGTAGCAAAACCGGCCTCTCCGATGTGGAAGCGGGCAACGTCCAGATCGGCGACTCTGATATCTTCCGTCTGGCCAATCAGACCGACCTTGTTGACCATCAGGTAGCCATTGTGGTCTTCGTCATTGTCGTCAATCCTCAGGTCACGGGCGTCACGAACCTGACAACCGCTCAGCTTCAGGGTATCTACAGCGGCACCATCACCAACTGGAGCCAGGTCGGTGGGCCGAACATGAAGATCGTGGTGGTCAGCCGTCCCGCCAGCTCCGGTACCCGCGCCACCTTCCAGCAGTATATTCTGGGTGGGCCTGAGAAAATCACCGGCCCTTCCAGCCTGGTCAGTGACAGCACCGGCACCGTGGCAACCGAGGTGAAGCAGACGGCGGGCGCGATTGGCTACATCACTCTGGGTTCGGCCAAGAGCCTGGGTCTGACGCCGATGAGCATCGATGGCAACGATCCGACGAATAGCAGCCTGATTGAGAACAACACCTATAAGTTCTGGAATATCGAGCACATGTATACAAAGGGACAGCCTAGCGGTCTGACCCAGGCTTTCCTCGACTACATGTTCAGCAGCCAGGCTCAGACAGAAGAAGCCAACCAATCCTTTCTGAGCACGACGCAGATGTCTTCGTCCGCTATCGCGGCTCACCAGCCTTCCGGCTCATAGGCGCGCAATTAATTGTAGACACTGCAAATAATGAACTTGAACAAACAAAATTGAGATGAGATTCTGTAGAGACAAGGGATGGCTGAGGCGAGAGATGGGGGCCTTGCGCTTATCCGCCCTGCCCCAGCGCTGCCGGGACCGGGACCAACAGATAGGCTGACAGGATGGATGGACGATGGACAGGCACAAGGCTCCCACAACTTCTCAGCCCTACCCTCTGTCCCTACAGAACAATGCTCTACCTCATCTCCAAACACCGTTGTTCAAATTCGTAATCGGCACCTACGAATGAGGCCAGCATCTTTGAAAAGGAGGATGGTGTGTTAGCGCAACAGGTAACAGCAAATGATCGCCGGGCACACATAGCCGATCGGGTCGCACGTGTGATTTTCTTTCTCTGTGCGTTGCTGCTCGTTGTCGTAATTATCGGTATCTTTGTTTTTATTGGCATAAGGGCCTTCCGCGTCTTTGGCGAAGGAGCCAATGTGAAAGATTTCTTTTTCGGCACAAACTGGGACCCTACCGGCGAAAACGACATCAACGGTAATCCGCACTATGGAGCCGGAGGTCTGATTCTCGGTTCGATCGTTATCACCTTCTTCTCCGTGCTCATCGCTACACCATTAGCCATTGGCCTGGCAATCTGCTTTACCGAGGTGGCGCCACGTCGGCTCACAAGGCTTTTGCAGCCCTTAATCGAGATTTTTACCGGTATGCCATCGGTTGTCATCGGTTTTCTCGGCCTCACCATACTGGTACCCTTCCTGGCAAAGGCCGCTGCCCCTATCACAGGTGGCATAGCGACGGGCGGTTACGGCTGGGGCGCGGCTATCATCGTGCTGATCGTCATGATCCTGCCCACCATCATCAGTGTTTCCATCGATGCATTGAGGGCCGTACCGACCAGCGTGCGTGAGGCGAGCCTGGCGCTTGGTTCCACACGCTGGCAGACAATGTCAAGAGCGATTATTCCCGCCGCCGGACCCGGGCTGGCAACGGCGGTCGTGCTGGGCATGGCACGCGCTATTGGTGAGACGCTGGCAGTCAGTATGGTACTCAATGGTTCCAGTCTCCCACAGAAGCTGTTTAGCCTCTCCGTCTTCTTTCAGCCAAACGTCAATATTACGAATGCAATTGTCAACGACTTCCAGGAAACCGCCGGCCCTTCGCGCGATGCCTACTGGACGCTGGCATTTGTCCTGCTCGTCATCTCGTTTCTGTTCATCTGCATCAGTCGCTATCTGGCCAGTAGAGGGGTGTACAAATGAGTCAACAAGTGCAGACTATGGCTCCTGCGGACGCGGCAACCCTGCCTACTGCCAGCAGGCGGCGCTTAGTACAGGCAATGCATATCCGAAACCGCATCGCGCTTGGTATGCTCTGGGCGATCACAGCCATCGTGGCATTGATCTTTATCGTGATTATCGTCTACCTGATCGCCAAGGGGTTTACTGCGCTCTTTGACCCCACATTCTACTCAACGGGGGATGCGGGTATTGCGCCGGAGTTATTCAACACGTTCTACATGTTGATTCTCTCCGAAATTTTTCTGTTCCCCATTGCGCTGGCGGCGGCCATTTACCTGATCGAATACGCTCGACAGGGGCCATTCGTCACGGTCATTCACTTCGCGGCAGAGACGCTGGCAGGAGTGCCATCTATCGTGCTGGGCCTCTTTGGCTTTATCGTCTTCGGGGCTTCCTTCGGCTTTCACATCAGTCGTATAGCAGGAGCACTCACCCTGCTCTGCCTGAACCTGCCACTGGCGCTGCGTCTTTTCGAGGACGCGCTGGCCTCGGTTCCTCGCGAACTGAGAGAGGGCGGGCTGGCACTCGGCGCGACAAAATGGCAGACGATACGCACCGTCATCTTGCCCTCTGCATTGCCCGGTATCATCACCGGACTTATTCTCTCCGCAGGCAAAATCATCGGTGAGGCTGCCGCCCTCATCTTCACGGCGGGCGCATTTAACCCTATTAATGTCTTCACACTGAATCCGTTGATTGGCAGCGATACGCTGACCGTTCACCTCTGGTATATTGAAACTGCCGGTGCTGGCTCGACTACTCTGACGGCAGCACAGGCAAATACCGTTGCAGCGGGATCAGCTACCCTGCTGATCCTGATCCTCCTCGTCATCAACCTGGGTGCGCGAGGTATCGGTCGTCTTATTACACGTCGCATTACAGCTGAGTAAACATCATTGATGTCAGAAACGTCAATTCTGGCTCGTAGAAAAGAGGTCATCAAAAATGTACAACCAGATTGATATGTCCAGCGGAGAAAACCTGAAACTGCCCGAGGGCGCCAGCATCTGCTCTCGCAAGGTAGCACGTAGTGGTCACATCTCTTTCGAGGGACGCCCGTACTTCATCAGCAAATCCCTCGCGGGCCGCTACATCCGCCTGATCGTGCTTGCCGATCGCCTGATCGTAGATACGGCTATTCCACTGCATAAGGAATACCAGCTCGCCTGAAACATATCAGAAAGCTTTAGAGAAGACAGGAAGTTTCTGGAATATGAGCCAGTTTGATCTTATGCGGTAAGCTTTCTGGAATAGTCACGAAATGAGGAGCATGTATGCAACAACCACAACGTCCAAAGAACACGGTGCAGGCCGGACAGCAGCAATCAAGCGCGCAGCAGCTCAATGAGTCCGGCCTGGAGCCCATGCAGGACAGGGCTAGCGGGACAGTAGATAGAAGGAGAATTTCAAACATGCCTCAGTCTACCTCCAGCCAGATAGTAAAAGAGGTTACGAAGCAGCCTGAGCAGGAGGCTCACGCCCTGCTCAATCCGAACGCAGAAACGCTCATCGATGTCAAAAATCTGGATTTTTTCTACGGTGCGAAGCAGGCGCTGTTCGGCGTCTCGCTGCCGATCCTCAAAAACCAGGTCACGGCCCTCATCGGCCCCTCCGGATGCGGCAAATCGACCTTCCTGCGCACGCTCGATCGCATGAATGACCTGATTCCCGGCACACGCACATCGGGCGAGGCGATCATGGGGGGACGCAATATCTATGATACATCGGTGGATGTGGTAGAGCTACGCCAGATTATCGGTATGGTCTTCCAGCGCCCGAATCCCTTTCCCAAATCCATCTTCGAGAACGTCGCCTACGGACTGCGCATTCAAGGGAAAACAAAAAACCTGGCCGACGCGGTTGAACAAAGCCTGCGCGGCGCCGCGTTGTGGGACGAGGTGAAAGACAGACTGAACTCTTCCGCGCTGGGCCTCTCCGGTGGTCAGCAGCAGCGCCTCTGCATCGCCCGCGCGCTGGCCGTCAGACCGACAGTGCTGCTCATGGACGAGCCATGTTCCGCTCTCGATCCCATCGCCACACTGAAGATCGAGGAATTGATTACGGAGCTGATGAAGGAGTATACTATCGTTATCGTGACGCACAATATGCAACAGGCAGCCCGCGTCTCACAATACACCGGGTTCTTCCTCTCAGGCAGGCTCATCGAATTCGGCCCCACGGTCGAGATCTTCGAGCATCCTGGAAAGAAAGAAACCGAGGACTACATCAGCGGGCGCTTCGGCTAGAAAATGGATGGAGAGGGTATACCCGCGTATACCCGTACAAGAGAGATCATGGCACGCACAATTCTGGTTGTAGACGATGAGCCGGTGCTGGTAGATACTATCGCCTACAACCTGGAACAGGCAGGTTACCAGGTGATTACCGCCGCCGACGGCGCCAGCGCACTGGAGGCGGCGCAACGTACCACCCCTGACCTGATTATACTGGATATCATGCTGCCGGAGATGGACGGATTGGAAGTCTGTCGGCAGTTGCGCCGTGAGAAAAACACGGCCACTACCCCGATTATGATGCTCACCGCTAAAAGCGACGAGATAGACAAGGTCGTCGGGCTGGAAGTGGGGGCCGACGATTACGTGACCAAACCCTTTGGTCGCCGCGAACTGCTGGCCCGCGTGCGCGCGCTCCTGCGGCGAGCAGAGTATGTTCCCACCGGAGCCAGCGCTGGCGAGGAGCGCCCACAACAGGAGCAAACCATCGCGGAGGTGCCGCGCGCCAACCGGGAACTGGTCGCCGGGCCGCTGCGTATCGACCTCGCCGGGCGGCGCGTCTTCTGTCGCGGGCAGGAGTATGAACTTCAGCCGAAGCAGTTCGACCTGCTCGCTTTTCTCGTGCGCAATCGCGGTACTGTGCTCACCCGCGACCAGCTCCTGCACAACGTCTGGGGCTACGACTACGTGGGCGACACGCGCACCGTCGACGTCCACATCCGCTGGCTGCGCGAGAAAATCGAAGAGGATCCCGCCAACCCGCGCCTCATCCAGACCGTGCGCGGCGTCGGCTACGCCTTCCGCTGGTAAAGGAGAACATCATGCAAGTCATACGCTGGCAAGAGCAGACACTTCCGAGCGAGCAGGATTTGCAACAGCGCATGCGGCAAGAAGGTCTCTCGCCCTATAGCTGGTCAAATAGCCCCAACTTCACCTACGCCGTCCATAGCCACAGCTACGAAAAGGTGCTCTACTGCGTGCGTGGCTCCATCCGCTTCGTCCTCCCCGATCAACGCGATGAGCAGGGCCGCGAGGTCGCCATTGATCTTGCGTCCGGCGATTGCCTGATCCTGCCGCCCCGGACGCGCCACAGCGCCTTCGTCGGCCCGCAGGGTGTCACCTGCATCGAGGCCCCCAGGTAGTCGGCATGGCCGATATGATATACTATTGCAGGGTATTTTGCTGAACCGTTAAACAGAGGAAAAAGGAAGGCAGAGAATTATGGGACGACTTGAGGGACGTGTTGCTTTTGTTACCGGGGCAGGCAGAGGCATTGGCGCCGCTACCGCTCTGCGCCTGGCCGAAGAAGGGGCGCGCGTAGCCCTGGCCGACATAGACATCGAGGGCGGTCAGCAGGTAGCGACCGAGATAGACCGCCTGGGTTCAGAGGCGCTCGTCCTGCGTTGCGACGTCTCAAACAAAGAGATGGTACAGGACGCTATTGACGCCACCGCGCAGCAATTTGGCCGTTTAGATATCCTGGTCAACAATGCCGGTGTCATTCGCGACAACCTGATCTTCAAAATGTCCGATGAGGACTGGGAGACGGTGATCAACGTTCATCTCAAAGGCGCGTTTCTCTGTAGCCGTGCCGCGCAGAAGTACATGGTGGAGCAGCGTTACGGGCGCATCGTCTCGCTCTCCTCCAGCTCGGCGCTGGGCAATCGCGGACAGGTCAACTACTCGGCGGCCAAGGCAGGCATACAGGGTCTCACACGCACCCTGGCCATCGAACTGGGACCGTTCGGCATCACCGCCAACGCCGTCGCGCCCGGCTTTATCGACACCGAGATGACGCGCGCCACCGCCCGCCGTCAGGGCCTCGACCCCGATGAAGTCATCGAGCGCGCCTCGAAGAACATTCCCGTGCGCCGCGTTGGCCAGCCTCGTGACGTCGCCAACGTTATCACTTTCCTCTGCTCCGACGAGGCCAGCTTTGTCAACGGGCAGATCATCTACGTGGCCGGCGGTCCACGGGGTTAACTTTTTCGCACAGGGTGTGTGATCAGAAAGGTTTTCTATCTCTATGCAAAACGCGGAGCGCAGGCAGGCAATCATTGTGTTGGATTTCGGGTCGCAGTATAGCCGGTTGATTACCCGCCGCGTGCGCGAGTGCCATGTCTATAGCGAACTGCGGCCAGCGTCGACCACGCTGGCCGCACTGCGGCAGAATCTCCACCTGGATATCAAGGGCTTCATCCTCTCCGGTGGCCCGGCCAGCGTCTACGACGCACAGGCTCCCTCCGTCGATCCCGCCATACTGCACAGCGGCCTGCCCGTGCTCGGCATCTGCTACGGCATGCAATTACTGGCGCAGCAGCTTGGCGGCCATGTAGCTCCTGGCAGCAGCAGGCGCGAGTACGGCCCCGCCACCATCGAAGTCCTGCCACAGTACGCCCGCGATAGTGAGACCTTCCGCATCTTCGAGGGCATCCAGGCGTTCACTGAGCAAGCAGGGTCACCAGCGATATCCGAAAGCGCGCCTCCATCGCGGCTTCCCGTGTGGATGAGTCACGGCGACAGCGTGGATCGGCTGCCTGCTGGCTTTCAGGTACTGGCGAGCTCCGAGAGCAATCCTGTCGCGGCAATGGGCAATGCAGAGGGCATGATCGGCTTGCAGTTCCATCCCGAAGTCACGCACACGCCGCAGGGCAGGGCCATGATCGAGAACTTTCTCTTCCGCGTCTGTGGCTGCGAGCCGGACTGGACTGCCGGTTCGGCCATAGACGAGGCGGTAGAGCAAATCCGGCAGCAGGTTGGGAGAGAGCGCGTCATCTGCGGCCTCTCCGGCGGCGTCGATTCGGCGGTCGCGGCCCTGCTCGTCCACCGCGCCGTGGGCGACCAGCTCACCTGCGTCTTCGTCGATACCGGCTGCCTGCGCGCTGGCGAACGCGAGCAGGTGGTAGAAACATTCAGCCGCCACCTGCGCATCCCGCTGGTCGTCGTCGATGCTCGCCAGCGCTTCCTGGCAAGGCTGGCGGGCGTGGTCGACCCAGAGCGGAAGCGCAAGATCATCGGCGAGGAGTTCATTCGCGTCTTCGAGCAAGAGGCCGGGCGGCTCGCGCAGCAGAGGGGTCCCATTTCCTTCCTGGCGCAGGGCACGCTCTACCCCGATGTCATCGAGAGCACCAGCCACGATACCGCCGCCACCGCGACCCGCATCAAGACGCACCACAACGTCGGCGGCCTGCCCGAAGAGATGTCGTTCAAGCTGGTCGAGCCGCTGCGCATGCTCTTCAAAGACGAGGTACGCGAGATCGGTCTGGCGCTGGGTCTGCCTGAAGAATGGGTCTGGCGGCATCCCTTCCCCGGCCCCGGCCTTGCCATCCGCATCATCGGCGCGGTAGACGAACAGAAACTGGAAACGCTGCGCGCCGCCGACGCCATCGTCATCGAAGAAATCCGCCGCGCAGGCGTCTACCGCACGCTGGGCCAGGCCTTCGCCGTGCTCACGCCCCTGCAAAGCGTCGGCGTCATGGGCGATGGCCGCACCTATGCCAACGTTGTGGCCGTGCGCGCCGTCACCAGCGGCGATTTCATGACGGCGGACTGGGCGCGGCTCTCACCCGATCTGCTCGCCCGCATCTCCAACCGCATCGTCAACGAAGTTCCCGGCGTCAATCGCGTTGTCTACGACATCACCTCAAAACCACCCGCCACCATTGAATGGGAATAACATTGCTTACTTCTTCATTCGAGGAGCTGGAGGCGCAACAAAGATCGCTTTATTGACCGCCTCTTGTAGCGACGCATTCCAGACTTTGTCCAGGTATGAGACTTTAATAGAGCCTTCAACAGTGGTAACAGCGCCATAAGAGCTTTTAATGGTGGTATCGGCATCGGCAAGGGCACTCTGGAGGAGGTTGCCCGCGTTCTTCTGGATTGTCTGACCAATCCATGTTGCAGCCAGCGCCCCGATGAGGGCAGCCGCCCCCTGAACGATCTGGTTTCTGTAGGTGATGATGACGTAGACAACAGCAGCAAGGATGGCGAGAAGGATGAAGACACTGACAACGAAAAACGGCCACGCTGCCAGGAAAACTTGCCAGATATAGGGCCGATTCCTGATCGTCGGGTCGACATAGCTCAGGGCATCGCACTCCCCTGCTATCAGCGAGTACCAGATATGGCCCTGCTTTTGTAAGTTGGCCGGTGCCAGACCGTCTGCCTGCCATGCATCCACTTGCTTTCGCAATGCATCTGCTTGCGTTTGTAATTCCTCTATCTGCTTTTGCACCCCGGTTGCTGGCACGCTGACGGCCTGTCCCCGCGCATCGGTAGAAGCCACAAGACCGGCCCGCTTTTGCAGCGCCGTTATTTGCGCTTGCAACGCCTCTATCTGCTTTTGCGCTTCGGCTGGCGCCAGGTTGCCCGTTCGTAGCGCCGCAATTTGCGTTTGCAACGCCTCTACTTGATTCTGCACGTTCTGTAAGTCAGCAAGGGTCAATATAGGAGGCTGCTGGCTGTCAGAGATGATAGCAGATACGCCGGCGACCGCCTGCGCATCGAGTGCATCCCACCAGGGACCGACGCAGCGCACAAGCGCCGGTGAGGCAAATTGCGGCAGATACGGACCAAGTACGGGCAGATATTGCAGCACTTTCGACTTAAACGTGCTGTCCAGTTTGAAGCCCGGCAAGCCGTACCACCAGCGCAGTCCACCCAGGCAATACCCAACCATATACGCCTTTTCGACGACTGCCGGTTTCTCCTGCAAAATATCATTGATCTTCAAATCCCAGAAGAACAGGCGCTCATTGATGATGCCACGCACCGATTCGAAGGTCTCGCCATTTTCAAAATCGCCATTGCATAATTTCTTTACCGCGTCTCTCACCGCGTCTACAAACGGTTTCCCCTCGTAGGCATCACCTCGATGATCGATGGTACACAAGCTGCCGATGCCCAGCGTTTCCGCCAGATAGCCCATATGGGCTGTGAGGGCGCGCATCTTTTCGCGCGGCGTCAGCAGACCCTGCAGCATCACCAGTTCTTCGCCACTCCAGTTCAAATGAGGTGGTTTCGTATCCAGCAACAGAAAACAGCGACCCAGCAGTTCCGCGACCAGCCAGCCAAACTCTGCCGCGTTATGCACCTGCTCCTGCAAACTCAGAGCAGGTGCCATGTTCCCGCTTTTCTCATCTGAGGACGCGACAACGGGCGCATGAGTATCTTTTTTCTCGTCTGATGACACATTGTTCCCGCTTTTCTCATCTGTATGCGCGCCAGGAGCTGTTTCCTGGCTGCCTGCCGAAGCGACGCCCACAGATTCATCCATAAGCTCCTCCCTGCTCTTCTTTCAAAAAGATGCATTTTAGCTCTACCATCACCAGCATACACCAGAATCGATAGAAATGCCAGTAGAAAATGCGTTATACTATCCATATGTTAGAATTTGAAATCCTGGCTCGCGGCCTCTTCCGGCCAGACCAACTTGAAATCACTTACAACCCGGCGCTGCGCATGCCGCTTCCTCCCACTGTACGGGAATGGATGGAGCAGCGCTGGCAGCAGAAGCTGGCGGCAGCGCGGGCAAAAGGCACACCCCTGTACGATGCTCACCTGTTCCGGCTCATCAGCACCGCAACCAGACCGGAAGGCATGCTGCACCTCGTCCTGGGCGATGGCAGCTACAAAGAATATGTAACGACGCGAGAAGCCGCATTTTCAGCAGGCAGAGCCCGGGAAGAACTGGGCAATGTGCTGGCAGTCTGTTCCGTCGTAGAGACCAGCGATGGCTACATCCTGCTCGACAAGCGGCAGGGCGTCGATGGCTACGCCGGGCGCTACCACGTCATCGGAGGCTTCTTTGAACGCGACCTCGATATCGTTGCGTCCCCTGACGAGCCTACAACAGGAACTGGCAGCGCCGTAGCTATCAAACCAGACCCATTCCGGGCCGTGCGCCGCGAGATCCGCGAGGAGACGGGTATCCAGCAGGCGGACATCCGCGAGCAATACTGCCTCGGCGTCGTCTACGACCTGACCATGCCGCACGGCGAAATGTGCTTTCTCACGCGCCTGCGCATCCCCCTCTCCGAGGCGCAAACCCGCGTCCCCGAAGAGCAGGAAATCCAGCAACTGCGCTCCCTGCACGTCACCCGCGAGAGCCTCACCGACTTCCTGCGCACCCACCACGGCAACATCTCTCCCACCGGCGAACCCAACCTCCTTCTCTACGGCGCGCTCCTCTACGGCGAAGAGTGGTTCGAGGAAATGATTGACTATATGAAATCGTAGGGCTGTGAGGAGTCACCAGCCGTAGCTTGCCCATTGCGCCACCTTGCCCTACAGGCCGACCACAAGGGATTTGCCCGCTGGCGTATCAGCTTTCCTGACATCCCCTCAGAAAGCGGGATGCAGGGGCAGAGTCCCTGCCGGGCAGTGGGGTGTCCCCACCTCCTCTCCCTCACCTCCTCACAGACCACAGGCCTGACAGAAGAATTATGAGGGGGATGTCAAAGCTTTCCAATTGACAGGCTGTAGTACAATAGAAACGTCATGTCGCTGTAGCTCAGTGGATAGAGCGGCCGTCTCCTAAATGGCAGGTCGTCGGTTCGAGTCCGACCAGCGACACTCTATATTTCGTAATCCTTTGCCCAACGAACGCTTTTCTCCTGATTGTTCTTTTTGCGCTCAGGCTCCTACGTGTGGAGGGTGATGAGGCCGCGTTGGGCGGCGAGGGAGACAGCTTCGGTGCGGTTGGTGGCACCGAGCTTGCCCATGATGGAGCTGACGTGGAATTTGGCGGTACGCTCGCTGATGACGAGGTGGGCGGCAATCTCTTTGTTGGGCATGCCCTGGGCCAGCAGGTTGAGCACCTCCAGTTCGCGCTCGGTGAGTGGCTCCAGTGGTGGCATTCTGTGCGTGCCGCTGGCAGGAGAAGTTGGTGGAGTGGGAAGCGCTTGCTGGCCCATGTGGCGCAGCAGCTTGGAGGCGACGATGGGTTGTAGCAGCGAGCCGCCCTGCATAGTAACGCGAATGGCATTGAAAATCTCGTCCCGTGGCGCGCCCTTGAGCAGGTAGCCGTCCGCGCCCGCCTGCACGGCATGGATGATGCGCTCGTCGTTATCGAAGGCGGTAAAGACAATGATGCGCGGCAGAGCCAGCACAGATGATGGCGCATGTGGGGAGTACTGCACAGGCTGGGCGTGCTGGCTGTTCTGACTATGTTGCAGGCGCAGGCGGCGAATGGTTTCGACGCCATCCATGAAGGGCATTTCGAGATCGAGCAGGATGATATCGGGCTGCATGGCGCGAGCGAGGCGCAGGGTTTCATCGCCATTGGCGGCTTCAGCGATGACCTCGAAGTCGGGCTGCGTCTCCAGCACGGCGCGCAGCCCCTCGCGCACGATGGGATGATCATCGGCGAGTAAGATGCGGATTTTCCGGCTCGTTTCCGTTGGCTGTGTGCCCGTCATAGCGATATGCCTGACCTTTCTTTTCTGATCGTAACTTGTAGGGCCGTAATTGATCGAGCGCCTCAGGGATTCGGTTATGCGATGGGGACACAGGCGGCGATACAGGTGCCTGCCCCAGGTTCGCTCGAAATGCAGAGGGTGCCGGAGAGCAGCCTGACGCGCTCGCTCATGCCCAGCAACCCGAAGTGCCCCTCCTGCTGCCGCGCCTGCCCCTGTCCAACCTGATCCGGGTCGAAACCACACCCATCGTCCTTCACATAGAGACAGAGTTCTTCCCGCGTGGCGACGAGTCTCAACTGGATGTGGCGCGCCTGCGCGTGCTTGCTGGCATTGGCCAGCGCCTCCTGCGCGACACGATAGATACCGGTCTCTATGCGATCTGCCAGCGCCGGGAATTGCTTCGAGGGTGAGCAGCGGAAGGTGACGCGGACACCGCTCTCCTCGCGGGTCTGCTGTACCAGCAGGGCCAGCGCCTCACGCAGCGTATGGCCTTGCAGCGGGGCGGCGCGCATATCTATCACCGAACGGCGCGCCTCCTCAAGGTTGCGTCGGGCCAGGGTCAGAGCGCGGCGTATCGCCTCCTGCGCCCGCTCCGGCTTTGAAGCTGAGAGGGCATCCGCTGTTTCCAGTTGCAGCGTAATCGCGGCCAGCCCCTGCGCCAGCGTATCGTGAATGTCCCTTGCCAGGCGACTGCGCTCCTCGATGGTGGCGAGACGAGCGGCGGCGCGAGTATGCTCGGCGGAGATGCGCGCCCGCTGGATCGCCAGCCCGATCTGGTCACCGATGATGTGCAGCAGTTGCAATTCCTCCGGGGCCAGTTCGCGCCAGTCCTCGCTGGCAACGTTCAGCACGCCGATGGCGGTCTCGCCCGCGTAGATGGGGACACTGGCATGGTAACGCAGGCCCAGCGAGGTCGGGTCTCCTTCGCGCTCGGCATTTTTCAGGCGGCTGCAGCGCAGCACGTCGATATTGGCCGCGCCCTCCAGATTGCCCTGCACAAAGGTATCCAGGCAGAGGCAGGAGCCGGTCATGCGCTGCGGGTGGTCGGCGAGATAAGGCGGAAGGGATTGCGCGGCTGCCAGGTAGGGTCTCCCCTGCTCGTTGAGCAGCCAGACCCAGCCCGTGCGCAGCCCCAGCAGCTTCGTCACCTGAGCCAGCACCTCTTGCAGCGCCTCATGCACATCCACCTTGCGGTTCAGATGGCCCGCGATGGCATAGAGCACCGCCAGTTCGCGGTTACTGCGCAGCAGCGAAGCCGTCTCCTGTTGCAGCGCGGCATCTTCATTCCCGGATTGATATTCTTTCATGATGTGTCTATGCGTCTCAGGTTACACGCGCCCCTGTTGAAACAGGCCAACAACGATAGGGACGATCCGGTAAATGGGTCGTCCCTCACTCAATCTTTCTCTTGAACTCACTCGAACGCCTATAGAGAGTATATCACTGATGGGAAGGAGTGTCGAGGTTGTGGGAAGCACATGGTTCAAAGTGCTTTAGCGAAAAAGCGCAAAACTACTATTAGTACTTCTCGATTTGGTATACTAGTTTATAGAAAATAAATCGCTATCATCGTATACAAGTTAGCATACGAAATGCACTCGCATTACCTATCGCTACCAGGAAGCTGGGGTATGCCAGCGGCACAAAGAGATAGAGACCCCACCAGAAGAGGACCTCACCAAAGTAGTTCGGGTGGCGCGAGAGCGACCAGAGGCCCGGTGGCACTCCCTGCGTCGCGGCTTCGGGCCTGCTGCGAAAGCGCTGCATCTGGATGTCTGCCGTCCCTTCGATGAGCACGACGGAGAGAGTGACGAGGGCGGCGACAATATCCAGCCAGGTCAGGTGAGTGTGGGAACCGCTCAGGTTGGGCCAGAGGGCGAGACAGCCCAGGAAGACGAGAATGGTGAGCATAAGGTGAATACCGAGGAAGCTGATGGGCCAGTAAAAAGCCTCCGCCTGCTTGCGGATATCGAGGTAGCGCCAGTCTTCGTGGCCCAGGCCGCGCCAGCGTATGGCCCAGTTGGTCGTCAGGCGAATGGCCCACAGGCGGAGCAGGGCGCAGATGAGCAGGTGGCGCGGGTTGGCAAGCCCATCTGAGCCGGGCTGCGAGAGCCAGAAAGCGGAAGCAGTAGCGCGCTCCCTATATATCCAGTGTCGCGTTCCTGGCGTGGCTTTCGATGAAGCGGCGGCGCGGGGCGACGTCGTCTCCCATGAGCATGGTGAAGATTTTGTCGGCTTCGACGGCCTCTTCGACGGTGACGCGCAGGAGAGTGCGTGTGGTCGGGTCCATGGTGGTCTCCCAGAGCGTTTCGGGGTTCATTTCGCCCAGACCTTTGTAGCGGCCAACTTCCGGCTCCTTGCCGTTGTGTTCGGCCTTGTACTGCTCCACGAGCTGGTCGCGTTCCTCGTCCGAGTAGACGAAGTGAACCTGTTTGCCGATCTTGATATGGTAGAGCGGCGGCTGCGCGATGTAGAGATGACCTTCGCTGATAAGCGGCTCCATGTAGCGATAGAAGAAGGTGAGCAGGAGCGTGCGAATGTGCGCGCCATCCACATCAGCATCGCACATGATGACGATGCGCCCGTAGCGCAGCTTCGCCATGTTGAAGTGCTCGCCCACACCGACGCCGAGCGCGGTAATGATGTTCTTGACCTCTTCACTCGCCAGCATACGATCCAGTCGCGCCCGTTCTACGTTGAGAATTTTGCCGCGCAGTGGCAGAATAGCCTGGAAGTGACGATCACGTCCCTGTTTCGCTGATCCACCAGCGCTGTCGCCCTCGACGAGGTAGAGTTCGCAGCGGTCGGCGCGCTTCTCGGAGCAGTCGGCAAGCTTGCCGGGGAGGGTGGTATCGAGGGCGTTCTTGCGCTGCACCAGCTCGCGGGCGGCTCGCGCTGCTTCGCGGGCGCGGGCGGAGAGGAGGCACTTGTCGATGATGGCTTTGGCCTCGCCGGGCGTCTCTTCCAGGTATTGCATGAGCATGTCGGCGGTGATCGTCTCGACGATGGGGCGCACCTCGGCGTTATTCAGCTTGGCCTTCGTCTGCGCCTCGAATTGCGGGTTGGGAATTTTGACGCTGACGACAGCGGTCAGGCCCTGGCGCACATCGTCACCGCTCAGGTTGCCGTCCTTCTCTTTGAGCAGGCCCACCTTGCGGGCGTAGTCGTTGAGCGTGCGCGTGAGGGCGCTGCGGAAGCCGGTGATGTGCATCCCGCCATCAACGGTGTTGATACCGTTGGCGAAGGAGAACTCGGTGGTGTTCCAGCCATCGTTGTACTGCATCGCCAGTTCGACCCTGATGTTATCCATCTCGCGGCTCGTGCTGATGGGCCGCGCCTGCAAGCGCCCACGGTTCTTGTTCAGGTAGCGCACGAAGGAGACCAGGCCGCCCTCGAAGTAGAAAGTAGCTTCGCGGTCGCTGCGTTCGTCGCGCAAGGAGATGGTCAGGCCGCGATTGAGGTAGGCCATTTCGCGGAAACGCTGGGCCAGGATGTCGAAGTTGTAGTCGCGGGTCTCCATCACCGTCAGGTCAGGCAGGAAGGAGGTAGTGGTGCCAGTGCCTTCGGCTGGCCCCATGTCGAGCAGAGGAGTAACGGCCACGCCCTTTTCGTAACGCTGCCGCCAGAGACGGCCTTCGCGCCGCACATCAACCTGACACCACTCGGAAAGCGCATTGACCACGCTCACACCCACGCCGTGCAGGCCACTGCTGATCTGATAGCCACCACCGCCGAACTTGCCACCGGCATGCAGGATGGTCATGACGACTTCAAGCGTGGAGAGACCAGGACGCTGGTGGTGCTCCTCAACGGGAATACCGCGCCCATTGTCTTCGATGATGACGGAACCGTCGGCATGGATAGTGACGGTGACCGTATCGGCAAAACCGGCCATGACCTCGTCAATGCTGTTGTCAACGACTTCGTAGATAAGCTGGTGCAGGCCGCGCTGGTCCGTTGCGCCGATATACATACCGGGACGCACACGCACCGCTTCCAGCCCCTCAAGAATTTGAATATTCTGCTCGTTATAGCCGTTGCCATTGCCGTTGGTATGCTCGCCGTTGCCGTTCAAGCCACCTTTTTTCCCATTTCCACCCGACTGTACAACGCGTACCTGCTCTTTATCATCAGTAGGAGCAGCCAGGGTTCCTGGCTGCTCAGTCATCATCGATTCATCAAGTTTTGCCATACTGCCCGTATACCTTTTATTTCCACTTGCCAGAAATGTAGCGACGTTAAGTTATTCTCATTTGCATGAAAAAATGTGGTAAAATATGAGGCTCTGACCACATCTTGCGCCAACCCATTATATCACAATGCGCCAGATAAGCCAAGTCTTATGACAAGCTGGCAGTGCAAATGGCTATCTTTAGAGAGTTACATCGGCCCCGATCGATCGGGGCCGATGTAACCCGGGCAGCTATTCGTAGCGACGACCCATTTGCACGCTCTGGGGCGGCGCCATCCCTTGCATGGCTGCCATACCGGGCATACCTGGCATAGAGGCGGCGGCAAGGTTCGTAGCACAGTAGGGGCAAAATGTCCAGCGCAGTTCAAGCAGGCGTTCGCACTTGGGACAGGGACGCTTGAGCTTCGTACCGCAGGACGGACAGATCTGGAAATCGGACTCCACACGGGCGTGGCAGCGATCGCAGGTCTGTCGCTCCGTCATCTCAGCCAGCAGCGACTCCTCTTCCAACTGGCGTTCGTAAATCTCGGCCAGCGTCTGGCGCGGGCGTAGGATCAGGTAGATGAAGAGACCACCGATAAAGAAGACAGCCACCAGCACTGTCGCGAGAATCTGCGTGAGGAAATCTTGAGAACGCGAACGAATGTCGCGGAATGTCCAGACAACAAGACTCAGCCAGAAAATGACGATAAAAGCCACTGCAAAGCCGATAATGATACCAAGAGCATTTTGTAATGCGGCTAATGTTCCACCCGATGAGCTGGTGGTGGTAGTAGGGCTACCTGCCGCAGTGGCAAGTGTGAAGTTAAACAGAAGATGTGTTAACACCGGACCTCGGCCCCTTTCAGTTTACAGAAATACATAGCTTTAGCTACTATACTACACCATATACAACGTACCGGATACACAAAAGACAACAAGAGTAGGACTCGCTATTGTCATATTTTTTTATCTTGTGCCTGGCAGATCGACAGCTTCGAGCGCAACCGGCCAGGCACAGCAATCCGTTACCGGAACAGTAATGTTTTGATCTCCCCCGGACGGATGGAGACATGAACTGTTTCTTCCTGATCTCCATTTTGCCAGGGGAGCGGTTGTTGCAGCTCCTCTTGTAAGTTTGCCATAAAAGCGTGGGTAAAAGCAACCCTCTCTTTTTCCGTGTCTCCGTTCGCGCCTGGAAGCGGTCCCGGCTTTACCGTCGCTTCCAACGAACGAGTAAGCGGATTGTAGACGCGCACGACCAGACCTTGCCCGTCGTTGCTGCGCTTGATGGCGCTGACAACGAGTTCGGGCGGCTCGACGCTGACCAGTCGGGCCGTCGCGGGCTGCTGCCCCTCGTGCAGACTGACGGTCAGCGCGCGCACAGTGGTATTGAAAGCCTGGGCCTCTCGCAGAACGAGAGCATTGTCGGCCTGCCAGTCGCCCTTGTGGGGCACCAGCGCGTACTCAAAGACGTGCTGACCGAGACACTGCGCTTCCGGCGTATGCTCCATTGGCCCGGCGAGTCCACGCCGCGTTGTCAGATCGCCACGCGAGAGCCATTCGACACAGCGCAGCAGCGTTACAGCAACGGCCATTCCCCCTTCTGGCACACCGGGGCCGCCCTGCAAGATTTCATACTCCGGCAGGCCGCGATTTAGCACACCCAGTCCAATCGCTCCATTGCTGATATCTACAAAACGTTTCTGCGGGAAGGTATTGACCGGCGTTTCCGCCCAGCCTGTCGTATCCGCCGGATGGGCTGACGCGATGGGTCGGCTGCACACCTCGAAGGTGCCTTCGGCGGCAACCTGTTCAACGCTGAACGGTACCGGGAAGATGACGCGCAGGCGATGGTCTTTCGCCGCGTTGTCAATACTCGTTCGTATATCAATACGCCGAGTATCCGGAATAAGAGTCACTTCACTCGTGATGGCGCAAGCAATCGGCTTCTCACTGCGCCCGCCGCGACTCTCACTACAGGAGCCAGGCAGTTCCCAGCGCCCGCTGATGCGCAGGGCGGCGCGTGTCGGACCCTCGCTCACCAGTTCGATATGCGGTGGGGCAGTCGGCTGGCTGATGAGCCGGTCCTCTTGCGGCGGGCAGTAGGTGTAGAGATCGCCGATGTCTCCGCCATCCACGAAGCGGTTGAGGCCAGCGTAGACCGCGCCCGTCTGTTTGTCGGTGACGGTCAGCGTGCCATCCTGGAGACTGGCTTCGACCCGGAACCACTCATTTTCGATGGCATTGGGAGCGGGCGCCGTAAGCGACGCGGATGAAGCGGGCGCAGCCGGAGCGTCGGCTTCATCGCGCGCGAAGCCGCGTGGGTAGAGCCAGCAGGTTTTGAGGCCGTAGGCGGGCAAGTCGGTGGCGACAAATTCGAGCAGCTCGCGCAGTTGATCGATGACAGAGATGTGCAGAGTCTCGATATCCTCGCGCTCCAGCAGGGCCAGCATCTGTGGCTCGAATGAGGCGAGTTCGGCCTCGTTCACCGGGACGCGCCCGGCAGGCGCAATCAGCAGTTCAATACGCGCCACGCCGGGATGCGCCTGCTGGTCGGTATCGATATGAACATGGGTTATTACATTGCTGCCTTCGCTCTCGCCCAGCGCCATATTGAGCGCGCCGTGGGCCATCTCGATGAAGCTGCCGGGTTCGCTATAGCCGATGAAGGCCAGCATGCTCTGTACCGTCTCGCGGGGAAACTCCATCGAGCCGCGCTCCTGGCTCCAACGCTCGATGATCCTGTAAGGCATGGACACTCCCCGCTCGTCAACAAGCACGGCGTTGTGCAGCGAGCCTTCCAACTGCACGACCGCCTGTGCCAGGGCGCTGTTCTGCGCGGGAGAGGGGTTGAACACGACGATGGGCACAGGCTCGTGGCCGCGCTGCGCCGTGACGAAAGGAGCGCGGGTATCGCTCTTATCCGCGATGAATTGCATCGCCTGCGCCAGCACGCTCTCACCGATCTGCTGGCTCTGCGCAAAGCGCACGCGATTCTCCACGTGTACCTGGTCGAGACTACAGCCGCAGATGCTGTCGTGCGGGTGATTTTGCAACAGGTATTTCCAGGCGAGACGCACCAGACCGGCAGGATAGCGCGCTCCCAGCAGCGCGGCCCAGGCCGTCAGCGGTTCCACCCAGCGCTCAAGCAGTTGTTCGGTGGCCGTATTCTGCTGCTTGATCCAGATACGCGAGGAGAGGACTGCTGGCAACAGGGGAGCGTACTGGCTGCTGCGCATCTCGCCTCGTAGCGTCTGGAAATTCCCGTCCGGGTTGCTCCGGCGCACAGCCTCAATGTAGTGCGGCAGCGTGCCGATCTGCACGTGAATAGAATCGTAGCCCTGTCCGTCCTGCTCAGTTGTGGCAATCCCGGCGCTTACCAACTGCGCAAGCAGCCGCTCCTGCAAGGGATTGCCTTCGAGGGACTGCAAGATCGCATTGGCGGCCTCGATCACAGCAGGCAAACCCTCTTGCGGTTCGAGATGGTCGGAGCCGTTCATAAAGAGCAGGGTGTCGCTGGTCGCTCTGGCAAGGATGCTGGCGGTGAGCATTTCGAGACGAGTCACAAATTCTCGCGGATTGAGCGGCATCATACGGGCATTGGAGTAGCCAAAGGGATCGGCAAGATGAATGACCAGTACTTTAGTACCATCCGGTGCTGCCCAGTAAAACTCACTATTCTTTGCCTCAGCGCCAACCCCACGCCAGAAAACAGCGTTGTCGATGCCGAAGCCGCGTAAGATTTGCGGCATTTGCGCGATGTGTCCAAAACAATCTGGCAGGTAGCCGACACGCATAGCCCCACCGAACTCGGCTGCCCTCCGCAGGCCGAATTGCAGGTTGCGTATCAGCGCCTCACCGCTCACCAGAAACTCGTCGGGCTGCAAATACCAGGGGCCAACCAGAACGCGGCCCGCACGAATGTGCTGCCGCAACCGCTCCTCCTGCTCCGGCTCTACCTCCAGATAATCATCGAGCACGATGGTCTGGCCGTCGAGCATGAAGTAGGTAAAGCCGGGATCACGCTCCAGAATATCCAGCAGCTTATCCACTGTTTGTACAAGGCGGATGCGAAATTGCTGATATGTCTGGTACCACTCACGATCCCAGTGGGTATGTGGAACAAGGATGATATTGAGTTGACGGGCCATGATACTCCTTATATAGGGGCGACACGACAGGTCACCCGGTGGGGGAAAGATAGGGACGGCACAGGCCGCCATCCAACCGATTCTCTGTATGCAATCAGGACAATGTTCTGATTGTTCAATGCTTCCTTGCTTCTTATCCACGCCATGAATTAGAATGTATTATATCTAAAAACATGCCACAAGGCAACGCTCGGTTCGGGTTTATTTCACTGGAAGCTACCGGATTTGACAGAGTCGTTTCACGCATGATATTCTACCTTACTGAACCATAGTGTTCCATTGTGCGTTATCATAACCAGTTGTACCGATTCTGCTGATGGAATGTCCTGGCGAGCAAAATACCGCCAGCTATAGCCGTGGAAACGGGAGTGTGCTATAATAGAACGCGCATTCTATTATAGAGATTGAAGGAGGAAACTGTTCATGGCGAGTGGGAATTATGCGAAGAGAATAGCTCCACAGGAGCCAGAGACACCTACGAAAATTCCCCCGCGAGCTACCCGCCAACTCCAGGCTATTACGGGGGGGCTGGAGGCGGAACCCAGGACTACAGGGCGTATCCAGATGTCGGCGCAGGAGACCCGAGAAACGGAACCCATACGAGCGGCAAGGCTAATCGTCGATCAGTTTAAAGAGTCCCAGTTTGCGAAGCACCGCACGTGGCTGCAGCCCTGGATCATCTGCATATTTGTCGTTGTCATCTCCGCTATGGTCCTGCTCTCAGCAGGCATGTACCAGCGCGTCTCCCAGCTCATCTTGCTGCCTCCCAACGGCGGCCAGGTCTATCCCATCCAGGTGGGCGGCACGTATGGCAATGTGAGCACGTGGGAAAACAGCAAAGGCCCGTTGCCGACCACAAAGCCAATTACGCACGGCGGCCCCTACTCCGTCCTCGGCAAGCCAACGATCAGCGCCGCCTTCATTAACGAAGTGCTGGCCGCGTATCATTCGCCCGCCGCTGGTACGGGGCAGGACCTGTATAACCTCGGCGTGAAATATGGGATCGACCCCGCTTTCGCCCTGGCCTTCTTCATGCACGAAAGCACGTTCGGCAGATACGGCATGGCGACCGAAACGCTCTCGCTCGGCAACCTGCGCTGCATTCCCAATTACCCCTGTATCAACGGCTACGCCGGATTTTCTAGCTGGCAGCAGGGCTACGAAGCCTGGTACAAACTGATTCGCAACCTCTACGTGGCAGTCTGGGGAAAGACGACGGTCGCCGAGATCATTCCCACCTACGCGCCTTCCAGCGACAACAACAACGTGCAGGGCTACATCGCTGCCGTTGAACACGCCATCGACACCTGGCACGCCGGTCAAATCATGGTTTCGTGACAGGGCGGTCATCCAATTGATACGATGGCGATGGGGCGGATGGGCGAGCCGGTTGCTCCGCGCATCTTGAGGGGGAAGCAGGCAAAGGCGAACTCGTAGTGCTGACCCCTCAAATCCCGCGCCAGGTCTTCGAGAAACAGGTTTTCGAGGATGTAGATGCCGCTACGCACCAGCAAAATCAGGTGACCGGGCAGCGTGACGTTCAGATCGGGATCAACCACCCCAGGCACGTCCCATGCGACGTTATCGGCTCCGACGGCGCGCACGTGCCGCTCCGCCAGCCATTGCGAGGCGTCGGAGGTAACGCCCGCGCCCTCCAGGTAGGCTTCGGGCTGCTGCCAGCGCGCCCCATTGCCAGTGCGCACCAGTACAACATCCCCTTCACGCACGTCGACGCCCTGCTGCTGCGCCGCCGCTTCCAGGTCGGCGCGAGTCACCGGTTCGTCGTCCTCAATGCGCTCAACACCTCGACCGCGAGCGATATCCAGCAAGATACCACGGCCCAGCAGCGGCGGGATCGTTTCCACGCCAAGCCGGGTGAAACCCGTCGAGGTTTGCACCTCCGGCCCGATCGCCTGCCCTCCATAGAGCGTCATATTCTCCGCCTGGTGGCAGAGGGCATCGATATGCGTGCCGGAATGCTCCGAGGCGTAGTAGACACCAGACGCGCTTGTGCGCGCCTCCCAGCTCGCGCCGCGCTCGTGGCGGCGATGCAGCGTATAGACAAAGCCGGGCGCGTGCGAGGGAAATATCGGCGACCCAAAGTAGCGCGGTTGCTCCAGGTCATAGACGCGAGCCTGTGCCAGTTCGCGCAGCAGGTTTTCCGTAGCCATACTGAAATCTCCTTTGTCTAGAAAATGCTCATTATCTCTTCATTGTACCTTTTGCGGTGCATTCTTACATTACCACACCCGGAAGGCGTTTCAAGACCCAGCGCAGGCTGAAACCCTGCACCATGAGAGTGAAGAAGACGACGGCGTAGGTGGAGAGCACGAGTGCATCACGATCAGAGACCGTAAGCGGCAGGGCAAGCACGAGAGCCAGGGAAAGCGCGCCGCGTAAGCCGCTCCAGAAGATAAGCAAGCGCCAGGGCCGTTCAATGCCCATGCGCAAGGGGCGATTGAGCACGAGCAGACCCAGAATAATGAGCAGGCGCGCCAGCAGTACGGTGCCAAGAGTCAGCAGAGCCGTCAGGAGCAGCGAGGCGGGAATCAATCCGGCAAAAAGCCCGGGGGGATTGAGCTGGGTACCGATCAACAGGAAGATAAGCGCGTTAGCAAGGAAGGCCAGCACTTCCCAGAAAGTATCTACAGACTCCTGCGTACGTGGCCCCATACCAGTTTCACGCCCGTAGCTGCCCAGCAGTAGCGCGCTCACAATGACGGCCAGGATGGCGGAGGTGTGCAGCGAGTCAGCCAGCAGGTAGACGCCATAGGCGGCGACAATGGTGACGGTAGTCTCGATCAATGGCCCCTCGATCAGCGACACGAACCTGCTGATGAGATAGCCGCAGATCAGGCCGATCACAACGCCGCCACCAGCTTCGAGCAGGAAGGTCAGCAGGCCGGTCAGCAAGGCCTGACCAGTCGTGAAGACTGTGCCCTGTTGCGAGAGCAGGACGAAGGAGAGGAAGGTCGAGTACAACACCCCGGCCATGCCATCATTGAAGAGGCTTTCTCCCTCGATGATGGTCGAGAGGCCGACATCTACTTTGAGCTGGCGAAACAGGCCCAGCACGGCGACAGGGTCGGTAGGCGAAAGAATCGCGCCGAGTAGCAGGGAAGAGAGCCAGTCGATACCGGTCAGGAAGTGAACCGGCACGGCGATCACGACCAGCGAGATCAGCACTCCCGGCACAGCCAGCAGAAGAACGGCCAGCCAGTGTGCCCACAAGTCGCTTACATGCATCTCCCACGCCCCTTGAAAGAGCAGCGCGGGCAGGAAAACGAACAGTACCAGATCGGGATCCAGCCGGACGGACGGCAGCACATGAAAGATGCTGATGAGCAGGCCAACAACGACTAACCCCAGTGTATATGGCACAGAGAGCCGCCGGGTAATGAGAATGACCACCAGCGCGATCAACAGTAACAGCACCAGCAGCCGTACCACCTCGTTGATATCGATGGTAACGGGCATGGGAACATATGCTAGAGGCATCAACTCTTAACCTCTCCTACGACGTCTATTACCTCTATGATAGCCTCCGCGGCCCCCAGTGTGCAATGCTGCGAGGCTTCTTCTGGGTTTCCGGTATCAATACGCTGTGTAGCGGCCCGTGAAGAGCGGCCCACCGAGCAGGGATAGGATGCTACCCGCCAGGTTCAACAGCGGCTCTCTATCATCATACTGGTAGAGCGCGCTCATGGCCCGCGAAAGTTCCGCCGCCACGTGCGGGTTGCAGTGGCGCAAATAGCGCCAGCGCCACTTGCCATTGCCGAGCCAGTGACGAGAATACCCCAGGTAGCTATCGATGAGGGAAGCAACAAGGTCCTGCGCCAGGATATGTATCTCATCTATGTCCTCGATATCGCTCATGTCAGCGATTACCGATGTCAGGTGATAGCGGGCCTGCGCGATCTCCTCCGCGTTTAAGGCGGTCGGACCCGCAGCCATCAACTGCCGCGCATCCTGTTGCATCTGCGCGACCTGCCCTCCCTGATCGCAGAGAATCATACCTTCCGCGCTCATGCGCAGGTAGATAGGCCAGCGCCGTGCGGCTTCCACCGCGAACATGCCGGCATAGGAAGCAAGGGTCATGACAAAGGCCTCGATAGGCCAGCCGTAGGCATCGAACGTGGCCCAGTGCGGCTGTCCCGTACTATTCAGAATGACGATGTCGAGGTCGGAACCCCTGTGTCCCTGGTGCCAGGCCTGGCTGCCGCTCAATATCGCGCCCAGCGCAGCCGGATAATAGTCTCTCACAAACATATGCGCAGCCGTCACCGGGCCTGGTCTCTGTACGCTGAAATCCTGGCTTGTCCCCGGAGCAGTCGCACGTTCCTCAAGCAGCATCGATTATCTCCCTCTCTCATAAGCGCTACCACACAATACAATCGTTTCTCCTAACACGTATACAGTGGCCTCCGCGTATGCACAGAGCCTGGCTTGACGCGGGCCACCTTCTGCTTGTATGCTCAACAGTAACAGGCCCGTGCGAAGGCACGTAAAGTGAGCGAGGTGAATGATGGACGTACATATTGGAGACATTCTCCAACATATCCCGGAGTGGGTTGCCGCAGAACCCGTGCTGACGCCGCTGGAGGGCGGCATCACGAACCAGAATTACCGTGTAGATATCGGGGGCGAGGCGTTTGTGCTGCGCATCGGCGGCAAGGGAACGCGCCTGCTCGGCATCGATCGCGGGCGCGAGTATACCTGTACCGCGATCGCGGCGCAACTGGGCGTGGGGGCGGAAGTCGTGCGTTTTCTCGCCGACCAGGAGGTGCTGGTGACGCGCTTCATCTCCGGCAAGAATCTCGCGCCGGAGGATGCCGCGCAGCCCGACATGCTGCCGCGTATCGCGCAGGCCATGCGCACCTACCACAACGGCCCGGACTTCCCCGGCACTTTCTCGCCCTTCGAGACCGTGCGCACCTACCACCGGTTAGCCCTGGAAGCAGGCGTTGCCTTTCCCGACACGCTGCCCCAGGTCTTTGCCCTGATGGAGCGCATCGAGCAGGCTATCGGACGGGACTTCGCGCCGAAGCCCTGCCACAACGACCTGCTCGCCAGCAACTTCATCGACGATGGGCACGCCATCCGCATTCTGGACTGGGAGTATGCCGCGATGGGCGATCCCTTCTTTGACCTCGGCAACTTCGCCGTCAACCAGTCGCTCGACAAGGAGCAATGCGAGCACTTCCTGCGCGCCTACTTTGGCACGCTGCAATCGGCAGACCTGGCGCACCTGCACCTGATGCGCCTCGCCTCCGACCTGCGCGAGTCCTTCTGGGGCTTCTTGCAACTCGGCATCTCCGCACTCGACTTCGACTATCACGACTACGCCCACCATCACCTCACCCGCTTCCTCCACAACGTCGCCACCCCACAATTTGAGCAGTGGCTGCACGACGTAGGGGCATAAATTTCTATTATAGACGGGAGAATCTATTCATGCACGAGCAGGCCAGAGTTGTTATTATCGGCAGTGGGATTGCCGGTTCCAGCGTCGCGTATCACCTGACGGAACTGGGCTGGCGCGATATTGTGGTACTTGAGCAGGGGACGCTGATCGGCGGCACAACATCGCACGCGCCCGGTCTTGTGGGACAACTGCGTTCCTCGGTCAGCCTGACAAAGATGCTGATGTACAGCGTTGACCTCTATAAAAAGCTGGCGATAGATGGGCAGCCGGGCTATGCCGGGGTGGGCAGTCTCCGACTGGCCTCTTCACTGGAACGTATGGAGGAACTGAAGCGGCAGCTTGGCTTCGCGCGCGGCGTGGGTCTGACAGCGGAACTGCTCAGCGCCTCGGAGGCGCGGCGTATGTTCCCGCTGCTGGACGCACGGGGCGTGGAAGGCGCGCTCTACCTGCCCGGCGACGGCTCTGCGCGCGCGCCCATTCTCGCCCAGGCCCTGGCAAACGCGGCCCGCGAACGCGGTGTCACCTTCTACACCCACACGCCCGTCACAGCTATCGAAGTGGGCAACGGGCGCGTGCAGGCCGTCTCTACACCGCAAGGACGGATTCGCACGGAGATCGTGGTGGTCGCGGCGGGCATCTGGTCGCCGCGTATAGGGCGCATGGCTGGCGTCTCGCTGCCTCTCGTCCCGATGCAGCACCAGTACATCATGACCGCTCCCATCCAGGAGTTGAGCGGGACAACCGTTCCCAATGTACGCGATCCCGATAAGCTGGTCTATTTCCGGCAGGACGGCGATTGTCTCGTGCTCGGCGGCTACGAACGCAACCCCGTATCCTTCCCTGTTGAGGCCATTGCCGACGGCGAGAACCCCACCGTCCATCCCTTCGACGCGCCGCGCTTTGAGAGCTTGCTGGCGGGCGGCATAGAGCGCGTGCCAATTCTGCGCGAGACGGAACTGGTGAAGCGTGTCAACGGGCTGGAATCGTTCACGCCGGATGGGGAGTTTATCCTGGGTGAAGCGCCGGACGCGCGCGGCTTCTGGGCTGCCTGCGGCTTCTGCGCGCACGGAGTCTCTGGCTCCGGCGGCGTCGGCAAGGTGATCGCCGAGTGGATTGTCGAAGGCGAGCCGAGCCTGGACCTGTGGCACATGGATATCCGCCGCTTCGGGGCCTACACCGCCAGCCGCCGCTACATCTCCACGCGCGTCAACGAGGTCTACAGCACCTACTATGACATCAGCTATCCCTTGCAGGAGCGCAACAGCGCCCGCGCGCTGCGCCTCAGCCCTGTCTATTCCCGCCTTGAGGAACTGGGCGCGGTCTTCGGCGAAAAAGCGGGCTGGGAGCGGCCAAACTGGTTCGCGCGCAACGAGCCGCTGGCAGCAGGGCAGGGCTGGCCGCAACCGTATGGCTGGGCCGGTCGCTACTGGTCGCCCGCCATCGGGGCCGAACACCAGGCCACCCGCGAGCGGCTCGCCATCTTCGACGAAACCTCGTTCAGCAAGCTGGAGGTGCTCGGCCCCGGCGCGGCCTCTTTCCTGCAATACATCACCGACAACCAGATGGAGCAGCCCATCGGCGCTGTCACCTACACACAGATGCTCAACCGGCACGGCGGCATCGAATGCGATCTGACCGTCACGCGCCTGGCCTCCGACCGCTTCCAGATCATCACCGGCACCGCCTTCGGCACGCACGACCTCTCCTGGATACGCAGCCAGATGCCCGACGATGGCTCAGTCTACATCAACGATGTCACCTCCAGTCGCTGCTGCCTCGGCGTCTGGGGGCCGTTCGCCCGCGCCCTGATGCAGCAGGTGAGCGAAAACGACTTCTCCAACGCCGCCTTCCCCTACCTGACGGCGCAGCACGTGACCATCGGCGATATCCCCGTGCTGGCCTTGCGCGTCACCTACGTGGGCGAGCTGGGCTGGGAACTCTACGCACCGATGGAATACGGCCTCAAGCTCTGGGACACGCTCTGGGAGGCCGGGCAGCCCCTCGGCATGCTGGCAGGCGGCTATCGCGCCATCGAGTCGCTGCGCCTCGAAAAGGGCTACCGCTACTGGAGCGCCGACATCCACTCCGAGTACAACCCCTACGAGGCCGGTCTCGGCTTCGCCGTCAAGCTCAACAAGGGCGATTTCCTCGGCAAAGAGGCTCTGGAACGCATCAAAGCCACGGGCATCACACGCAAACTCTGCTGCCTCGTCCTCGATGACCCGCGAGCCATCGCCCTCGGCGGCGAACCCCTGCTCGCGCCCGACGGAGAGCGCGTCCTGGGCCGCGTCACCAGCGGTGGCTACGGCTACACCCTCCGCCAGAGCATCGCCTACGGCTACCTCCCTGTTGAATACGCCGTGCCAGGAACGCGACTAGACGTGCAACTCTTCGGAGTAAAGTATGGAGCAACAGTGATGAAGGAGCCGTTGTACGACCCGAAAAATGAGAAGGTGAAGATGTGAGTAAATCATGACACCCCCGCCGACCCTGCCGCCCGGTATCTACTGGCCGGAGAAGCCTGCCTGCGCTGGCATGACGACGAAAAGGCCGCGCAGGCAGGCGCACCGGGGGCCTTAAGACATGGACCATGTCCTTGCGTCCTTGCAAGGATTTGGAAAAGTTTTAAAGAATGTGCTATACTTATGATAATCCATGTCTCTCCTTTTTATGACGGGGTCCGAGGTAATCTATGATGAAGCAGCAGGGAGCAGCTTCGATCAGAGAAGTGGGTGAGAGAAAAACTATTTTGATTGTTGAAGATGATTCCGATACCGGTCTCGTACTTGTCTCAGCTCTGGAGCAATATACCTTGCTTTCCCCGCTGCTCGTCCCGAACGCCAGCGAGGCCCTGCGCGTAGTACGGGAGAGGAAGCCAGATCTCTTCCTGCTGGATTACTGGTTAGGCGGAATAGACGGAATTGAACTGGCAGAGCAGCTTCACCGCGTTCGCGGCCTCGAAACGGTTCCAACTATTGTGATGAGCGCTGCCACTCTTCCGTTTGAATGGGAAGAGCAGCCTGATACCCACCGGCTCGCCCTCCTGAGAAAACCCTTCGACCTCGATGTACTTTTTGAAACGATTGCTGCCCTGCTTGCCGGGAAACATCTGGCCTGATTGCCCACCCATAGACGATCGAACACGTAGCAACCTGCTTACATTCTGCTTTCTAAGCAATTTCTAAATACTTTAACTGGTTAACCCAAACACTATTTGCTGCGAGGTACCGTATTATTCTCAAAGGAACATACTCATCCCTATACAGGGAGCAGGGAAGCACACAGGATGATAAATGGCTGGTTTATCAGCGTAGGCCCTTGTTGCACGCTGACAGAAGAACAACTCGATCATATACGATGGAAGCTCTCCGTCCTCGCGGTCTCGACGAGAGGCCTCTTTGATGACCCTGTTCTCTATACCGGTCAATCATTGCAGGCGTACTATACCACCGATTACCACGCGCGGGAGACCTGCCAGCACATCCGGGCCTACCTCCAAAGCATCCAGCAGGACAAAAAGGTTCAGGTAGCCATCTCCCCGGCACAATGGGATCGCAGCCTTAGGGACCAACTGTCCTAGCACTATCATATCACGTAATATCACCGTCCCACTCTCTTGCTATCCCGTGCGATAATGATAGTGGCAGGTCGCTATTTGTGTCTTGAATGAGTAAGGAGAAAGCGAGGCAGACGATGAGTAAAGAGCGGCACGAAGAGGCAGCACAGGGGTTTGCTCAGGGAGCAAGCGAGAAACCCGCTCAGCCAGGGAAAGCCGTCAACCTGGGCCAGCATACCGCTGTCCTCGACGAAGCAAGCGGCACGCTCACGCTGTTTGAAGCGGGAACCAGCATGAAGCTTTCAGCCGACGAAGCATACCACCTGCTCGCCTGGCTCAATGACAACTACCGCGACCGGTTGAGCACGCTTGCCGGACACACGCAGCAGGCACACAGGTCAACGCCAGATTATGATGTAGGCAGCCCACAACAGGAGCATGAGTGGTGGGAGTGGGCGCACCATGCCTCAGATGACGAGCTGCTGGCTGCCTTGCGCAATTGCCCATCGTGGAGCGTTACCCCGGCACACGCGACTCGCACCGCCTTGCAGGAACGCGGCTACATCCTTGTTGGAGAGCAACCCCACGAAGTCACGTTGCAGCGACGGCAAGAGGAAAACCCATAAGAGGCTACCGCTTTCCGCTTGCGTGGCATAATATGCGCGCCAGCGGTTCCGAAGAGACTACTTCCCGCCTTGCGCTTCTGATCCGCTGCTTCCCTCTTGCCGCTCAAATTCCTGTCTCAGCAGATTGTCAAACTCCGGGGTACTGGATACCTGTGCTTGCTGGACGAGCCTGATCTCTTCCTCGCTGATCTGCTTAGCCGCCGCGTGCTGTGGCGATCCACTTTCAAGCGCCTCCTGATAGAGTCGGTCACCATAATGCTCCTGCAACCAGGTAAGTAAACGATATGCTTCATCTGCCGTCAGGGTAACAAGCTCCTTACTCCCTTCAAAGAGAGAAAACTTACCCGTCATCCTATCAAAGCCAGCCCGATGCTCACCCAGATTAATAGTGTTATCCAGTTCACTCATGAATACCCTCCACAATTTGCTCTATCACGCCGGTCATCGCCAGTATTTCTTCTCTATCACTCTTCTCACTTCCCCTAATGATACACCATTCTCAACGGCGTGGATACACCCTCCACGTTGTTATCGCCGGATAAGGGGACACCTGTGTCCCGATAGAGAGGTGATTTATGGGTCCTGTCGCTGGTGAAAGCGTTGTCTGATAGACAGATGAAATATAATAACAGCAGAGCATACAAGTTTGAGAGAGAAAGGGCAGCATGTTTACATCGGAGCAACTCACAGAAGGCGAGATCTACACCCGCCACGACCTGCGCGAGCAATTCAACATCAAAGACGCAACCATCAACACAGGCGTGTTCC
>DATGLM010000028.1:0-180912 GCA_035294125.1 Ktedonobacteraceae bacterium
TCCCGCCAGCAGCAGCTTCAGATGTTGATGAGTCGCTACTATGAGGAATGGAATGTTCCCCCGCCCTGGCTGCAAGGGCAACGCTAACCTCATCTCTATGGCAAGCTGATCCACAGATAGTCTATACGGCTACAGAAATCATCAGCACGGCGATGGCTCGTCTTCCAGTTTCCTATCGCCGTGCCTTGCTCTTGCGAGCGCAAGGCTACTGACTGACCGAGATTGCTGACCGGCTTGGAGTGGCCCGCAGCAGCATCAAAATGCACCTCTCGCGAGCGCGTCACGCCTTCCAGAAGCAGTACCGTCTGCTACAAAGCGAGGAGCAAGAGCCGTCACTAGGGCAATCGTCACCAGCCTGGTTACTAACGGTTGATGGTTCTTCTTCATGTATCAAAAGGAGATCCCCATGGCAACCTTTGAAAAGCGCGACTTTCCAGAAATCAGCAGAACGGCGTATCTCATCACTGACGACTACGGCCATACTGCTGAACTCACACTGGCGCAAGCGAATCACCTGCTTGAATGGCTTTATCAGCAGAGAGACGAACTGTATAGGCTCACTCACCAGGCACTAGAGCAGGCTACACCCTGGTATGAAGAGACGCCAGCAGAGTTTCTAGCCGGTTTCGATGAAATCATTGAAGTACATCGCCAGGGCCAGCAGCGCGGAAAGCCTGAGCAGCAGAACCAGGACGCTAGCAAGCCATTGACAGCGTCTTACCCGCATCCGAACGGGAGGTCATCCGGCTGCGCTATGGTCTGGATGGAGAAGGAGAGAGGATGCGTACGCAACCGGAAGTGGCGGCTGTTCTAGGCTGCCATGTCAATACAGTAGCGCGGCGAGAGTGGCGAGCAAAAGCCCAATTGCAGCAAGCCCTGGCTCCCTTCTTCTATGAGTACGAGGATGAACAAGGGCTCGAGCGAGAGGTGGCATAAGGTGGGGGACGCCGGTGGGGTGGGGATGTGGTGGCATGGGGGTCTCATCTCTCGCCGGGTGGTGAGGTGGGGCAAGCCGTACCGCAGGCGGGGTCCCCTTCGGGATGCCTGCCTACGGCTTAGCCGTAAGCACAGGGGCGGCGGGCGTCGAGGGGGCGGGGCGTACCTGTCGGCCAGAGGGGCTGCCGCTCCTGCACCGGCCTCCCTCACCCCCTCATCTCTCGCCTGGGGTGGTGCGGCGGGGCCAATACGCAGTGGGGCGGGGTGCGGTTGTACGCGCCGGCTTGGGGTCTCCCCTGCCGGACGGCGTACAACCGCCAGGCGCGAGGCAAGTATACCGCGCCAGAAAAAATACAAAGAGAGAGAAGCCGGGCGACGCTCTATCGACAATGGTGGATGGATGGTGTGCTGATTGAAGGAGGTGGCCTATGGGAGAAGAGAAACTGGTCAATGTGGGGGTAGACACGCTGGTACTCAACGTGTTCTACATGAATGAACAGGGCAAGCCGGTCAAGCGCGAACTAGATGCGGGCTTGTGGCGGCAATTGGATGAGTGGAAACGAGCGGCCCAGGAACTGCATGAGGATGTAGCAACCTCGCTGGCTTTCAACGATGCGGTGCTGCATATGGCTCCCAACGGGGCCGGTCAAGGGCAATGGCCCTGGCTGCTGAGAACAAAGGATATTACCTTCTATGTCTCCGGTGGGCATTGGAACGGCATCGCTTCGCTGCGCTTCAGTTCTCAATACCTCTGGTCGTGTGAAGCTCTGCTGGTGGCGATCATTCGCGGTCAGGAGTTTGTCGATAGCCTGTTTCAGCAAGAAATGTACCTTCAGGTGTCTTCAGTTGATCTGTGCGTGGATGTGGCCGGATGGCAGGATATAGCTCGTTTAGACCGTTCTCAGAATTTCATTGCTCGTTCGCGCAAGCGCGGGGTGTATGAAGAGACTGATTGGGGTGCTGATCTCAAGTCAAGGGAGTATTCGTTAGGCTTGCAACGTACCGGCTTTGACTTTTCCAGAGACAACAAAGCCTCCAGTGGGCTATCCTGTCGCATTTACGATAAATCGCGTGAGATTGAAAAATCTGGCAAGGACTGGTTTACCGACTTATGGCGTTCGCGGGGCTGGACAGAGGATGATGGGCATGTGTGGCGCGTCGAGTTCAGTTTCAAGCGGGAAGCGTTGCATGAGCTACAACAGGAGAACACCGATCACGAGGTCGTCTTTTGGGGGATTGAGGATGTCTATGATCTTCCTGAGCGGCTGCCGGTCTTGTGGGCTTATGCGGCGGGTCAAGTCAACGGCGGGCCGGATGGTCTTCCTGATGGCTGGTTACGCTGCGTGCTTCCTAATGGCGATACGAACCGTTCGCGCTGGCCGACACATCCAGTCTGGCAACTCATTCAAGGGGCCTTTCTCAAGCCGATGGAAGTGCCACCACAATTTGGCAAGATTGTTCGCAGGCGGTGGGAAGAGCATAACATTGACAAGGGTATCGAAGCGGTGATCGGCTACCTCTCCTCGCTCGCGGCCTGGGTCGGTGACGATGTAGATGAAGAGAGCACTGATCTGTCGGTGATGTTGCACTGGCTCATGCAAGAGGGCAGCGATTACCTCGAACGGGTCGAACGGGACTTCGGTGCAGAAGTCCAGCGCAAACGCTTGAAGTTTGGCTTACAGGGTCGTTGAATGGCCTATATTAGAGGAAGAGGGGAGGTTGCCTATGGAGATAGAAAAGGCCATTTACAACTTCATCGTTGCTCGTAGGATAGAGAACTGCACTCCGAGAACGCTGAATTGGTATCAGAACACTCTGGAATACTTCTTGAAGTGGTTAAAAACAACGCACAACATTGTTGATGTGGAGAGGCTGGAGCTTGTTCATCTGCGTGAATGGATAAGCCACTTACAGGATACACCATCTTCTAGAGGGGAAAAGCGTAGCGATGCCTATGTAGCGAGTTGTGCTCGTGCTCTCCTTGCCTTCTGCCACTGGCTAGAGGAAGAAGGGGTGATAGAGAAGCCCATTTCGACGCGCTTTAAGCTGCCTCGCGTCGAGCAGAAGTTTATTCCAACGTTCACGTCTGAGGATGTGAAGCTGCTTTTCGATGCCTGCGACTACATTGATAAGCGCAATCCCAAGCTGTCTAAGGCGTTGGCGGCTCGTAACAGGGCGATATTGGCGGTCTTTCTTGATACCGGAATACGGCTTAAGGAACTGGTGGGTCTGCGCCTGTGCGATGTGGACCGTGATCGGCGTTTGTTACTCGTGCATCGTAAGGGCAATTGGTGGCAGCAGGTGCCTATATCCTGGGATGGCTTTAAGCCATTGCATGAATACCTTACGAAGCATCGTTCATACCTCGCTTCTAAAGCAGTTCAGGATGATGGCAAGATTCGGCCTTTGGCTCGCAAGGATGACCCTGTGTTCCTGGCTCGTGATGGCAAGCCATTAACACGTGGCGGTGTCGAGGACTTGTTTGATACGTTGGAAGAGCGAACAGGTATACAGGGAAAGCGGGTTTCTCCGCACAACTGTCGTCGTTACATGGCAACGACTCAGTTAGCTGGTGGCCGCAGCCCTCTGGATGTGCAGCGCCAGATGGGTCATAGGACGCTGACCATGACGAACCGCTATGCTTCATTGAGTACAGAGCAATTGCAGCAGTCGCACGATCTCCATTCGCCTCTCCGTGCTAAGGGTGCAGGTGATAGTCAAGAGGCTTTGGGTACTGGCTATTGGGATATTGAGTAGTGAACTTTTCTCCAAAAGAACTGGTGTGCAGAGTTTCCTCTACACACCAGCTTGACCGTCTAATCTCCTGCTGCTGGCTCTAGTCCTTCTTGGTAAAAGGCGGTTCTCTCCAGAGAGAAGGTATAGCAGCAATAAGCTTAACCAGTCGGTCGAACACCGTTTGGTTAAACAACGCGATATAGACGATCAATATCACCGATAGTGATACCACTACGAGTACGACTGCCAGTGATTGCAAGATTACCGGGCTGAAGAGGCCCAGCGTACCAAGAAGAACCAGAGTTTTCCTTCCCATATTCTGCTCCGTATCATTTGATCTCCTCTGGGATTCCCAGAAAACAACAAAAATGATGCGGAGGAGAATCAGGGAAAAGATGAGATTGTTTCAAACCCAGACGGGAATGTTCGAATTATAGCTGAAGCTCAATTTGATTGCAAGAGTTTGCTAAAAGATACCAATAAGTACCTATTTCGAGTGCTTGATGCCGAACAGATTAGGCTTTGTAATTTGTTCTTTTAAGTCCGCGAAGTGGCTCTAGAGGCCGATTTATGGCATGCTGCTCTTGAACAGATTATACATCTGTTCGTTTGAGGTGGCAAACCCCTGGAAGTTGTCATACTAGCGGCTAAGAGGTATCTTCATCCTCTTAGATCAGGGGATCAGGCTGTTGATAGCCGTAAGTAACTCATCGATCTCGAACGGTTTCTTGAGCAAGAGGATATGGCGACTGTCGAGTTCGGACTGCTGGAAACGGTCATTAGCTGTCATCAAGATTGTTGGAAGATGAGCAAAGGTGGCAGTACTATGCAACTGGTCGAAGAGTTGCAGGCCATTCATAACTGGAAGGCCATAATCGAGCAGCAAGAGAGCAGGCTTGACTTGCTGCACAACCTTCAATGCCTGAAAACCATCGGTCACAAGCAGTGGTTGAAAGACCGTCTCTTCCTGGATGATCTGCAAAAGGAACTGTCCGATATCCGTGCTGTCCTCGACGATGAGAACCGTCTTTACGGTTAGCGGCTCTGTTTGGGAAACCATTTTCTAACCAACCTTTTTTGATCCAGACCAAATTACCTTTCTCTATTATAACTTATGAAGCACAAATGGAACAACTCATAGGAAAAAAGTCAGCGGTTCCGAAATAAGTTTTCAGCAGTATATCATGAATGGTAAGAGACGCTGCGTGCGACGAGGCATGACAAAAGCAGGGTAGTTGATTACCCTGCCTGTATTGTGCTACAATCTCTACATTGACTTCCTGATACGTTCTCCATTTATGGATTTTCGGACGGCATGATTGGATTCCGCTTTGTTTCATCCTCTGGCGGCATGATTGGATTCCGCTTTGTCTCATCCTCTGGCGGCATGACGGGATTCCGTTTTGCCTCATCCTCTGGCGGCATGATTGGGTCCCGCTTTGTCTCATCCTCTGGCGGCAGAACGACGTTGGGAACTTTGTCCGGGTTTTCTGGCGGCATGATAGGGTTCCGGCTGCTTGCAGCATTCGCTGGCTCTTCCTCGATTACAACTTCCACTGACTCTTCCTCGATTACAACTTCCTCCGGTTCTTCCATAGATGTCCTCCTTCCTCGCGGTTTCATATCTGACCACGAGATAAAGATTACGCGCAGGCCGTTCATGTTTCTGAGCAACCCGAGCAAACGGGGATCTGTCTCCTCTCTTCCGGCTCCGTACTGCGCAAAATTTCCTCTTCATATCGTAGGGCGATATGTAAAAAAAGTCAACCCGCTTGCTCTGATATCCACTCAGAATGCTTCCGCCGGGCTTGCTGGCCGCGAGGAGGAGAGGGAGAGGAGGTGGGGACACCCCCACTGCCCGGTCGGGACGCTGCCCCTGCACCCCGCTTTTCGCGCCCTTCCGTCTTTTCCTGTTGATTTCCTTGCCTGGACGTATTACTGAAGAATGGAGGAGAAAGAGAGTGTTTATCATTCCTGAATACTTTGCGGATTTCATGATAAAGCTGGCTGGAGATGAGGGACAGGCATGGCTTGACAGGTTACCAGCTATTCTGACGCGTTGTGAGGAGCGATGGGGTGTGAAGGTTGGCGAGCCTGTGGGGAACCTGTCGTTTAACTATGTGGCCACGGCGGTGCGAACCGATGGGACTGAGGTGATGCTGAAAGTGGGTCTGACCGATGAGTTTCCGTCCCAGCCAGAGGCGCTGCGGTACTTTGGTGGGCATGGCATGGCGCAGTTGCTGGCCTACGATGAGCAGGATGCGGCAATGCTGATGGAGCGATTGAGGCCGGGTACATTGCTGCGGACGGTGGAGAACGATGAGGTGGCAATCTCGGCGGCGGCTGATGTTATGCGCAAGATATGGAAGCCGTTACCGGCAGAGCATTATCCATTTCCTACGGTTGCTGATTGGGGCAGGGGCTTCGCCCGGCTGCGCAGGCAGTATAACAGCGGCAGCGGTCCCATCCCAACGGCTATATTCGACAGAGCAGAAAAGTTGTACGCCGAACTGAGCGCCACTATGGCCGAGCCGGTGCTGCTGCATGGCGACCTGCATCAGGATAATATTCTGGCCGCCGAACGCGAGCCGTGGCTGGCGGTTGACCCCAAAGGGGTGATCGGCGAGCCTGTCTATGAGACAGGAGCGTTATTGCGCAATTTCTGGCCCGATATCCTCTCCGCTGCCAACCCGAAGACGCTGATGGCGCGTCGCATCGACCAGCTTTGCGCTGAACTGGGCTTTGAGCGAGAGCGCATTCACGACTGGGCTTTCGCCCAGGCGGTGCTCTCAGTAGTATGGACTATCGAAGATACCGGCAAGCTCGAAAATGAAGGTCTTTACTTTGTCGAGTTGCTGAATGCCATCAAGGTGTAGTGACCTGCTCGCGCTTCATCTGTAACCATACCTGCTATTATCCACAAATTTCGTGGGATATGGAGTTGATGTCAATAAAGCTAGCTACATTGACGTATATATATACAAAGGAAGAGGGGCTACTATGCTGAGAAGGGAAGGAAAGAAAAACTGGACAGGAAGTAGCCATCATGAGCAGAAGATTTGAGAAAAACAGGCCAGACCGCGCGCTGTGGCCGTTGATTATCATACCGCTGCTCTGCATTGGCTCGCTGGCAACGGGCATCTTCCTGCTGTCAAAAACCGATCTCTCGACGAAACAGCATCAGCAGGGCAAGTCGCTGCTGACCGCATCTCATCTTTCCCTTGTCCCTGTGATACAGAAAGAGGCAGGGCCGCAAGTCGTTGCGCATGATTACATGACAGCCTTAGTCAGCGGTCAGTACAATACGATGTGGTCGTTGCTCAGCCCGCAGATGCAGGCACAATGGCCCGGTGAAGCTGCCTATGCCTCCTTCTGGCAGGCGCGCTACCGCGATTATAACCTGCAGGGCTTCAGCATCGGCGGCGCCAGCCCGCTCTCACAATGGGTTGACCCGGAAACAATGGCAGTCTATAGCCATGTGGAAGAGATGCCCGTCTCGCTGCGACTGCAACCGGATCAGACTTTGCGGCAAGAGGGGCAGCTACCGCCGGAAGACCAGCATCCCGATCAGGTGCTGAAAAACCTGCCCTTCATCGTCGAAGCGGTCTCCAACGCGAAGGGGGCGCAGTCGCACTGGCTGGTGCTTGACGGCGGCCCTGGCGATCCTGAAGCGCCTATTTTGCCGCCGCTCAACCCGGCCAGTAAGACTGTCCAGGTTCCTATACTGATGTACCACCATGTCTCCGACACGCCCCCTCAAAACGTGCTTGATGAGAGCCTGACAGTCACACCGGCCATGTTCAAGCAGCAGTTAGACTATCTCCAGCGGCAGGGCTATCACACTATCACCTTCAATCAGATGTTCGATGCCCTCTACTTCGGCGCGCCGCTGCCCACGCGTCCCATCATTCTGACGCTGGATGACGGCTACGCTGATGTTTACCACTTCGCTCTTCCTCTCTTGCAACAGCACCACTTCACCGCCACGTTCTACATCATCAGTGGCAAAGTAGGCTGGCAAGGCTACATGGACTGGGGCAATCTACAGGATTTGCTCAGAAAGGGGATGCAGATCGGCTCCCACACCGTCCACCATGTGGATGTAGGCGCGACCTACCTCGATTCGCCCGCGCTGGCACAGGTGGAACTCCAGCAGTCGAAGGCAACGCTGGAAAAGCAGCTTGGCATCGTTATCCAGCAGTTCTGCTATCCATCGGGCGAGCCGTTCCGCAGCGAAAGTGTCTACCTGCAACAGAAAATCGTTGCCTTGCTCTGGCAGGATGGCTACGTTGGTGCCACCACCGATCCTGGCCGCACCGGCATCGATCAGGAAAGCCAGGCCCCTTTCGACCTGCTACGCATCCGGGTCGATGGGCGTGAAACCTTCGCTCAGTTCGTCTACAGCCTCCCCTGGTAACAGTGCGACCAACGGGATCGTTAAGCTACCTGCCAGACCTGCACCGAACTGTCCGCGCTGGCTGAGGCAATATATTTGCCATCGGGCGACCACGCCACAGCGAAAATGACATCATTTTGTCCCTGATGAACCAGCAGCGCGTGGCCGCTCCGCACATCCCATATCTGGACAGAGTGGTCATCGCCACCCACAGCAATGTCCCTGCCATCAGGCGACCATGCCACGGCGTAGGCCTCATCGGCCCCTCTGCTGAGCGTCAGCAGCGTCTGGCCCGTCGTCGCGTCCCACACTTTCGCCGAGTTGTTGGTGGTTACCGGCCCGTTGAGACCTGCCGAGCCTGTTCCCGAGACGATCTCTTTACCATCCGGCGACCACGCTACCGACCAGACCGGCTCGCCATGCCCGCGATAAGTCAATAAGCTCTGGCCCGTCGCCGCGTTCCACACCTGCACTGTGCCATCATAGCTGGCCGAGGCGATTTTCGTGCCATCCGGCGACCAGGCGACATGCGCCACTGCTCCTGTATGGCCCTTGTAGGTCAAAAGGTGCTTTCCGCTTGTCGCGTCCCACACCTGCACCGTGTTGTCGCCTGTCCCAAAGGCCAATTGTTTGCCATCAGGCGACCACGCAATCCCCTCTATAAAAGAGGTCTGACCGTCGTAATTTGCCAGCAGATGACCGCTTGTCGCGTCCAGAATTGCCACCACACCGGTATTTCCGGCAGCCGCTATACGTTTGCCATCGGGTGACCAGGCTACAGCAAAGAGATAGACTCGCCTGGGATTGGGAAACATGTAGCTCCAGAATTGCTTGCCCGTCGTAGCACTCCATTCCTGCACAGTAGCATCATCGCTGACCGAAACCAGGCGCGTGCCATCGGGTGACCAGGCCACGCCAATCACAGCATCCTGGTGTCCTTTGTAGGTTACAAGTGAGGTAGAGACCATCGTCGCAATCGGGGTAGGAGAAGGGGTAGCAGTTGGCGTCGTTATCGCCGTAAGAGTTTGCGCATTGCCATTGCCGGTAGATTGTGTGCTGCAAGCGGCCAGCACCAGCACCGGCAGCATCGATAACACTGACAACAGAGCGACACGGGCCAGCTTCGACAGCCCGTCAGTACCGCGCATAAAACGATTGAGGGGAAATCGTGCCATAGTGACACACTCCTTGTCACGATAAGTGATGAGCATCCTTCCACCTCAAGCGTACCAGCGAATCAGGCATAAGTCATACGCCGAACGGCGTATTTTTCCTGACCATCCCCAGCCATCCCAGGCGGGTGGTCGAGATGGTGATGATGGGTTCTGGGACTTACTCTAGCAGACCGAGCGTCCTTGCCCTGGCAACAGCCTGGACGCGACTATGCACATCCAGTTTGCCATAGATATGTTCGATATGTTTTTTCACGGTGCCAACAGCGATGAAAAGGCCTGTCGCTATCTCCTGATTGGAAAGCCCCTCCGCGAGCAGTTGCAATACTGCTACTTCACTGCGACTCAGCGGCTCATCAGGCCACGTTCGCCTGTCTCTTTCCCTGGCTTCCTCCGCAGGAACAATCGATAGTATGTCAGGTTGCCTCCGCAAGAACACGTTCCACCGCCTGACATGAGGCGCACTCAGGTGCCGCGTCACCTCCTCCAGACGCAACGCCAGCGAATACAGGTCTTCTCTCTTGCCCTGTAGATAGCTAAACAGCGCCTGGTCCCAGAGCAGAACCGCGACGGTATAGAGGTCACAAGAGGCCTGCGCCAGTGTGATAGCAGCTTCAGCATACACGCGCGCACAGGCATAGTCGCCGCGCACACGAGCCAGTTCCGTCCGCACTACTACCTCGAAGAACGGCTTATAGCAGGAGGCTTCCTGCTCCGCAAGGGCTTGCAGGCACAAACTCAGGCTGTCGTAGGCAGTATCGAGGTCGCCAGACATTCGGGCATAAAAGGCGCGCATAAAGAGAAACAACGCGGTAGAGCCGGGATGCTCACTTCCTCCGCCGCCGAGAAGCAAGTCGGCGAAGTCGCCCACCACCCCGCTCGCGCCGACAATATCTGTTATATGAACGACATTACGCAGCGGCTCCCAGAGATAGCCGGACGCACCATTGCCCGCGAAGCTTTCCCACCATATCCGATACGCACGCTTGTAGTCTCCCGCCGCCCAGAGCAAGCCGCTCAAGCAACTTTGAAAGTAGTGCCGGAAATGCTCATCCTGCTCGCGCCGACAGGCATAGATGCCCCGTTGAAGCATGCGCACCGCCTCCTGGTGGTCATCGAACCGCCCGGCAAGATAAGCCAGCCCTGACACCAACCGTACCACCTGCTCATACTGTTCCTGCCTCCAGGAATCTTCCAGAGCAGCCAGTAAAATCTCCCGCTCGCGCTCAAGCAGTGGGACATCTCCCTGGCAGCGGTCCACGTATGCCAGCGCATACTCCTGCACATTCCTGGCGCTTCCGGCAAGCTCGGGCTTCAGCCTCGTCGGCTCCGCAGAGCAATAGTTCTGCGTACACAACTCCCTCAAACTGCTCATGCGTCCCACCTCCTGGATACAGATTGCACAGGGACAACCACAAAGAACTGTCTCAACAGACGGAAAGCCGCTATTCAGGCAGAAACTCAACCGTTCCGCTTTTACCGCCACTTTTGAGGGCAACATAAGCCTGTTCCAGCGTAATTGTCGTATCTACGCCTTTGCACATATCGTAGATGGTCAGCGCCGCTACCGTGGCAGCCGTCAGCGCCTCCACGTCCACGCCCGTTTTATAGTGTGTGCGTGTACGAGCTTCTATCTCGACCAGGCCTTGCTCTGTGTTGAGTGCGAACTGCACATCGATGTGGGTCATCGGCAGTGGATGGCAGAGGGGAATGATCTGCGGAGTCTGCTTGGCAGCCATAATCGCGGCAATCTTCGCCACCTCCAGCACGTTGCCTTTCGAGACCTGGTTCGTCTCGATCAGTCGCACCGTTTGCGAGGCCATGCGCACTCGCGCCTTCGCCACCGCCTCACGCAGCGTCTCCGGCCTGTCCGTCACATCCACCATATGAATGTTGCCGCTCTCATCCAGGTGCGTCAGTTGCGTCGGCGTATTTTGATTTTCATGTTCGGTCACGATAGTAAGCGTCTCCCGGTTTGACAAGGCGCAAACACAATCGGTAGGGGCGGCCTTCAGGGTCGGGTCGCCCGCTGGCAACAGGGCAGCGCATTGCCGGTCTTACATTAAAAGATACATCAGAATAACGATTAGCTTGCTTCGGGCGACCCTGAAGGTCGCCCCTGAAGGTCGCCCCTACCAATATTCTATCATGCCCTGTACTGGCATGAGGTAATGAGATTTATTGTTGTGTGTCCCTCATCTTCCTCACCGATTCGAAGATGAATGCGCCGCCCATGATGAGGGAGGCGATAACCATGCTGGCGGAGAGACGGTTGGCGGCGCGGTTCAGGCTCTTGACGGCTTCGTCGAGGTGCTCGACCTCCAATCTGGTGGTGATCTGGTCGTTGGCGAGCTTGTCGAGGATCATGTCGGCGCGGCGCGGGCTGTTCTCGAAGAGGTGCTTCATATCCAGCACCCAGGCGAAGATGCGGCCAGGTGAGAGCTGGCCCATGACGCGCTTCTCCATAACCTTGAGCATGTAGTCGCGAATGAGCTGCACGGGATCGAGTTCGGGTGAGAGCACGCGAATGGTACCGTCAAGGTTGAGCATGGCCTTGCCCAGCAGCGTCATCACACTCGGCACCGGTGTCTTATGCGACTGGGCCAGGCGTGTCAGGTCGAGCAGAGCCGTACCAATCGCCATGCGCCCGCCGCTCATGTCGTGATAGCGGCTGACGAGCGCGCTCACATCCTGGGTGAAGGCACGCCGATCCACATCTTTCGGAATCTCGATCATATCCAGGTAGGTATCGGCCACACGCTCGCCCAGGCGTTCGGAGAAGGCGAGCAGCAGAAGGATGACATTGTCCTTTTGCCCGGCGTCGAAGCGACCAATCATGCCAAAGTCCATCAGCGCGAGGCGGCCATCGTCGGTCAGGAAGATATTGCCGGGGTGGGGATCGCAGTGAAAGACGCCCTCGATCACAATCTGTTTGAGGTAGGCCGAGAGCAACTGGCGGGCGATCTCCTTTGCGTCCAGTGCATCCAGCTCTTCGCGGCTCACCTCTTTCAACTGTCGTCCATGAATGAAGCTCAGGGTAAGCACGCGCCGTGTGGTGTACTCACTGTAGACGGTCGGTGTGGTCAGCAGGGGAAAATCGCTGATCTGGCGTCCGATCAGCCGTGTGCTATCGGCCTCAAGCTGAAAATCTAGCTCCTGACTCAGGCTGTGCTCCAGTTCGCGCACAATCTGCAATAGTCCGTAGCGCGCTCCAAACGAGGTATATTTTGTGGCGAAACGAGCCATCTCGTGCAGCACCTCAAGATCAATCTCGATCTGGCTGCGCACGCCCGGGCGCTGCACCTTCACGGCTACCTCGGTGCCGTCCCGCAAAACAGCCCGGTGAACCTGCGCCATCGAAGCAGTCGCCAGCGGCTCATAATCAAACTCGGCGAATGTCTCCGCGAGCGAAGCGCCCAGTTCGCTTTCGATAATAGCCACAATCTTCTCCGCTGGCACCGGCTTGACGGTGTTTTGCAAGCGCGAGAGGGCGGCAATATAATTGGCGGGCATGACATCTGGCCTCGTACTCAGTAGCTGTCCCAGTTTGATGAAGCATGGACCAAGCTCTTCCAATGCCCTCGCCAGGCCCTTCGCGTGGTCCTCATGCTCGTCAAGAACTCCCAGCCTTATTAACGCCTGCCCGGCATCCTTGCCGTGACCGTCATGACTATCATGGTCGTTATGGTCGTCGTCCTCATCTTCATGCCGGTGTGACATACCAAACTCGGCAGCGACATGATGCAACTCATACTTGCGAAAAATGCGAAAAATCTCAAGGTAGCGTTCCGGGTGCCGTGAAAAACGCCCCAGAATAAGACGCTGAGGCGAGGTCTTTACATTCACATGATCCTTCAAACCGGACATAACCGCGCTCCTCCTGTTCTGCATGATGACGGCAACGCAACAATAGACGGAGAAGATACGAGAGCGGGAGAAATAGAGATTACCAGGCGAAACCTTTTTATATGCACATTCGTGTCAGCAGATAGACCCATCTATAAAAGAAGAGAACCACCAGGTGCGGTTGAACCATGCCTCGCTGTAGATCAGAGGCATGATTCAAAACGGGTTTCTGGCGATTAAAGAGGCATTGTGCCTCCTTAATATTACTGAAATCGCTTCAAAAGCCTTGTGAAAAACGTTTGATTGTGTTATACTCTGATTCGTGGACAGATTTCTGGAAATTATGCAGAACTGGGTATATGCATTTTGTATTTTGTTCAGTTTTCGTTGAGAAGTACTGTTCAGCTTGTAATCAGGTTGCTATTTCTATGGGTAGAGAGCAGAAGAGGATTTCAGAAGCTCTTTTCCCTGTCCTGCTCAAGGTGGAACAGGAAACGGCTTCTGGAATGGTATCAGGCTATTTTTATTCAAAGCTTCCGTACACTCCACGGATAGCTTCTGCAGGTTCTCTATACTCCCTTTCTCTGCTTCCATAGAAGACGCCGACCGTCGATGGGGTGATTATTTCCAGGTAATCTCGGCTCGTTCCGAAGGCGTATTACGTAAATAGAGAGTTGTTCAGAGAATTAGCTCATAAATACTATGGGCAGAAAACCGGCTGTTGGTCGCGTCAATTTTGAACGTCTATTTCTTCTCTCGAAGAGACTCTCATTGAGCCTTGTAGACCAGATCTGTCTTTGCAGGCATGGGTTGCCTCCGCGTCTCCTCAATGGCTGTCACTGTAGTGAAATTGCTGTAGATGCAGCTCATTCAACAGTAGTAATGTGAAGCGCGCCCCTCTTATTGAATCAGGAGCAGGCATCGCTCAAGGAGGTTATTATGGCGACCAAATCAGGCGTAGAGGATATCCACATCCTCTGGATAACCGCAGGCCTGAGCTGTGACGGTGACACTATTTCGATCACTGCCGCAATGCAACCCAGTATCGAGGATGTTTTACTGGGGGCTATCCCCGGCCTCCCCAGGGTTCATCTCCACAACCCCGTCCTCGCCTTTGAACTGGGTGGAGAAAGTTTCATGAAATGGTGGTATGCTGCTGAGCGAGGAGAGCTTGATCCCTTCGTCCTCGTGATCGAAGGTTCGATCCCCAACGAGAAGATCAAGAGCCAGGGGTACTGGGCTGCCCTCGGTACTGATCTCGGTACGGGGCAGCCAATTACCACCTCCGAGTGGATTGACCGCCTGGCTCCCAAAGCGCTGGCCGTTGTAGCCTGCGGAACCTGCGCGACCTATGGCGGCATTCATGCCATGCAAGGCAATCCTACTGGCGCAATGGGCCTGTCCGACTATCTGGGCTGGGGCTGGAAATCCAAAGCGGGCATTCCCATCGTCAACGTACCCGGTTGCCCGGTGCAGCCCGACAACTTCATGGAGACCGTGCTCTATCTGCTCTATCAAGCGGCGGGATTGGCCCCGATGATTCCCCTGGACGACGTGGGACGCCCGACGTGGCTTTTTGGCAAGACCGTTCACGAAGGCTGTGATCGAGCCGGTTATTACGAGCAGGCCGATTTTGCTACGGAGTATGGTTCGCCCAAGTGCCTCGTCAAGCTGGGCTGCTGGGGACCGGTTGTGCAGTGCAACGTCACCAAGCGCGGCTGGATGGCCGGTATTGGTGGCTGCCCCAACGTTGGCGGCATTTGTATTGGTTGTACCATGCCGGGCTTCCCCGACAAATTCCAGCCGTTCATGGATGAGCCTCCCGGCGCGAAGGTATCTACAAACTTCGTCTCCATCTACGGCGCCGTCATCAGGAATCTCCGCAAACTGACGAACGAAACCACCAATAAGGAGCCGTCCTGGCGACACAAGGGCAGAAGCCTGACTACCGGCTATAAACCGCAATGGCGGCAATGACTTGCAGCTACTGGCTTCCATTGAAAGTAAGGAGATAGTACTATGACAACGCAAGTTAAGCGAGAAGGTCCATCCCAGCAACCGCCACAGTTGGTAGAAATGTCGTGGGACCCCATTACTCGCATTGTGGGCAGCCTGGGCATCTACACCAAGATCGACTTCGCGAACCGCAATGTAGCAGAATGTTATGCTACTTCGTCCATCTTCCGGGGCTACAGTATCTTCATGAAGGGCAAAGACCCGCGTGACGCCCACTTTATCACCAGTCGCATCTGTGGTATCTGCGGTGATAACCACGCTACCTGCTCCGTCTATACGCAGAACATGGCCTATGGAGTGGTGCCTCCTGCTCTGGGCGAGTGGATTCTCAATCTGGGCGAAGCGGCAGAGTACATGTTTGACCACAACATCTTCCAGGAAGACCTGGTGGCCGTTGACTTCTGCGAGCAGATGGTCAAAGAGACCAATCCCGGCGTCCTGGAACTGGCAAACAAGACCGAAGCCCCGCATGCAGCCGATCACGGCTACAGAACCATCGGCGACATCATGCGCGCCTTCAACCCCTTCACCGGCGAACTCTACCTTGAGGCCCTGCAGGTGAGCCGCTACACCCGCGAGCAGTTCTGCCTGATGGAAGGCCGCCACGTCCATCCTTCCACCCTGTATGCCGGTGGCGTCGGAACCGTCGCCACCATTCAGGTCTTCACGGACTACCTGGTCCGTCTGATGAAGTACGTTGAATTTATGAAGAGGATGGTGCCTCTGCACGATGACCTGTTTGACTTCTTCTACCAGGCCATGCCGGGCTATGAGAAAGTTGGACAGCGGCGCATCCTGCTGGGCTGCTGGGGTTCGTTCCAGGACCCGGATGTCTGCGACTACCGCTATGAAACGATGGACAAGTGGGGTCGCGCCATGTTCGTCACGCCGGGCGTCGTGGTCGATGGAAAACTCGTCACGACCAGCCTTGTCGACATCAACCTGGGCATTCGCATCCTGCTGGGCAGTTCCTACTACGAGGACTGGGAAAATCAGCGCACCTACGTTGATCGGGATCCGCTTGGCAACCCGGTTGACAAGCGCCACCCGTGGAATCAGACCACCATTCCCATGCCGCAGAAGCGTGACTTCAACAACCACTATAGCTGGGTGATGTCGCCGCGCTGGTATGATAAGCGCACCGGCGAGTACCTGGCTCTGGATACCGGTGGCGGCGCGCTGGCTCGTCTCTGGGTCACGGCCCTGGCTGGTCTGGTACATCTGCCGGGCTACATCGACGCAACCGGCAGTAGCGTCAAGATTACGCTGCCCAAATCCGCGACGAAGCCGGAGGTGACGTTCGAGTGGAAGATTCCGCAGTGGAGCAACGCGATCGAGCGTGACCGCGCCCGCACGTACTTCCAGGCCTATTCCGCCGCTGTTGCCCTGTACTGCATAGACAAAGTGCTCAGCGAGCTGTACGCCGGTCACACCAAGACCTGGAACGATTTCACGGTGCCGAAGGAGGCCATCGGCTGCGGCTTCCACGAAGCAGTACGCGGCGTGCTCTCCCATCACCTGGTGATCGAGGATGGCAAGATCGCCAACTACCATCCCTATCCGCCGACGCCGTGGAACGCTAGCGTGCGCGATGTCTACGGGACACCAGGCCCCTACGAAGATGCCGTGCAAAACACGCCCATCTTCGAGGAGAACGGCCCCGATACCTTCAAGGGTATCGACATCATGCGCGCCGTGCGCAGCTTCGACCCCTGCCTGCCCTGCGGCGTTCATATGTACCTGGGTGAAGGGAAAGAACTCCAACTGGTTCACTCGCCAACCTTTGGCCTGGGCCAGTAGGACCATCCCCAACCGATCCCGGGCCGACCGCAAGGCACAGGCCGACCGCAAGGCACAGGCCGACCGCAAGGGATCGGCCCTACTATACACGGGGCGGCACGGCTCTAAGAGCCGTGCCAGTGGCGAACGTATATAGTAGGGCCAGCCCTTGCGGCGGGCCTGGGAGTGGGCATGGGTGGGAGGCTGGCCTGGGATCTGTGGCTGCTGAACTCGCAGTTTTCCTGTAGTTGGAAAGAGGAGAGATTTGATGCAACAAGACGTGCAGGAGCATCTTCGCCGGGCCGAACGCATCGAGACGCTCATTCAGGAGGTCTCTACATTCCCAGACCCTCATGTACGTGCTACAACCGGGGAACTTATCCAGGCGCTGCTGGATATGTATGGTGAAGGGCTGGCACGTATCCTGGAACTGACTTATCAGAGCCAGGTTGCAGGCAATACGCTGATCGAAACCTTCGTGCAAGACGATCTGCTCAGTTCCCTTTTCATGCTGCACGGACTGCATCCGGTCGATCTGGAGGAGCGCATCGCGCAGGCGCTGGTCGAGGTGAGACCGTACCTCCAGTCACATGGAGGCAACGTTGAGCTGGTGCGCGTTGAAGATGGCATAGCCTATCTGCGGCTGGAGGGAAGCTGTCACGGCTGTCCCGCTTCAACCATCACGCTCAGGCTGGCGATTGAGGAAGCTATTTACAAAGCCGCGCCAGACCTGGATGGCCTGGAGGTCGAGGGCGTCGTCGAGCCACCACACCAGACAGGACGCACCATGCCCGTTACATTTGTGCCACGCAGGCAGAAGGCCAATGCGCAGGCAGAGACGGATGACGAGGTGTGGACCGTGCTCGAAGGGCTGGACAAGGGCCAGCAAAGCCCTTTGCAAACCATCGTTGTCAGGCAGCAGTCGCTGCTTTTCTGCTCTATCGCGGGCAACTACTATGCCTACCACAATCGCTGTAGCAGTTGCGGTGCCTCGCTCTCAGATGGTACATTGGAGGGGACGAGCCTGATCTGCCCGTCCTGTGGGCGAAGCTATGATATGTGTCGCGCCGGACGCTGCCTGGACGCGCCCGCACTCTTCCTCGAGCCGGTTCCGCTGCTCGTGGAAGACGGGAAGGTGAAAGTGGCGCTCTCGACAGGAGACCGGCAATCACAAGCGGCCCTCTCGGCCCTGTAAGGTGGGAGAGAACGATGCCAGCATCTAATCAGAGCGACAATTCCAGGAACCAGTCGGCAACCAACCGTGCGCAGGCGACTCCCATGCGCGCAGCGTCTCTGGGATCGCTGCGTCAGTACGTCCAGAAACGAGAGCCAGCACCAGCAGCATCCAGACAGTTGGAGCACTGCGAGTTGTGCAACGACGTAATTCCAGAAGAGCATCGCCACCTGTTAGAACTTTCCAGGCACGAGGTCATCTGCGCCTGCCAGGCGTGCTCGCTGCTCTTCAGCGAACGGGGCGCGGCAGGCGGCAAATACCTGCTTATTCCCAACCGTTATCTGGCCCTGACGGACTTCCAGATGAGCGACGAGCAGTGGGAAAGCCTCGCCATCCCCGTCAACATGGTCTACATCTTCCGCAGCACGGCGGCACAGCGGGTGATGGCCTTCTATCCCAGCCCGGCAGGGGCAATGGAATCGCTGCTGGACCTGGAAAGCTGGGAGGAGCTTGCCAGCGCCAATCCCATCCTGAACGAAATGGAGCCGGATGTCGAGGCACTGCTCATCAATCGCGTGCGCAATAGCCGCGAGCACTACATTGTCCCCATTGACGCCTGCTACCAGCTCGTCGGCCTCATTCGCGTCACCTGGCGCGGTCTGAGCGGCGGCGAGCAGGCATGGAAGGCGATCGCAGACTACTTCGCGGGCATCAAAGCGAAATCCAGACCGGCAGGCACGGGAATACACGGTCCCAACGAGAATGGTACGTCGGGCTTCCAGGTGAAAGGCACGAGAGGAGAGTCGGATGCCAGACCTGAACTTTGAGGTTGTCGGTGCTGAAGCGCCGCCATTCGCGGCGCTTCCTACGCTCATCTTCAAACTGCGCGTCGACAATTTACACGAGGAGGAGCGCATCCAGAGCGTTGCCCTGCAAAGCCAGATCAGGCTGGCGGTTACACGCCGCCGCTATAACCCGGACGAGCAGGCACGGCTGCTGGAGCTTTTTGGCGAACCGGAACGCTGGGGTGACACGCTGCGCAGCATGCTCTGGACACATGCCAGCACCACCGTCACCCGCTTCTCAAGCAGCACTATCGCCGACCTGCCCGTCGCCTGCACCTACGACTTCGAGGTCGTCAGCACGAAATATTTTGACGCCCTTGAGGATGGCGATATCCCACTCAACTTTCTTTTCAGTGGCACGATCTTCTACGAGAATGAACAGGGACACCTGCGCATCGGACAGATTTCCTGGTCGAAGGAGGCAAACTATCGCCTGCCCGTCGCGCTCTGGAAGGAGATGATTGCGCGTTACTATCCCAACACGGCCTGGATTCGGCTCCAGAAGGATGTTTTCGACCAGCTCTACCACTATAAGGCAACACATGCTATTCCCACGTGGGATCAGGTCATCAGCCGACTGCTGAGGGAAAGCGGCGGCGAGGAGGTGGGTTCGTGAAGATAGAGCAGATCAAAGAAATCGCCAACGCCGTGCTCTACGAGGGGTATCTTCTCTACCCATACCGGCAGTCGGCCATCAAAAACCGGCAGCGCTGGACGTTCGGGGTGATCTATCCACGCGAGTACAGCGAGGCGAACGGCGGCATAGAACCCTGGTCGATGCAGACTGAATGCCTGGTACGTGGTTCAGCCAATAGCTTGCTCGATGTACATGTGCGCTTTCTGCACCTGCTCGTCCGCAGCGCCAGCACGCCCGCGCAGGCCGAAACGGATGCAGCGAATGCTCGTGAATGGGGACTGGCGGCGCGCATGGCAAACGAGCCGTTGGAGGAGGGGGTCGAGCGCGAGGTGGAAGCGCCTGCGCTTCCTCTCGCTAAGCTGGCAGCTCATCCTGAAGTAGTAGAGCTTGCCTTTCCCGCTCGCCGCTTAGAGGAAGCTGTCGCCGGTGAAGCAAACGCGGCGGTTGTACGGGAGCAGCAAGCACTCGCCGGAGTCATTACCATCGCCGCCGAGCAATTGAGCGCCGATCTTTTCAAGGTCAGCGTCCGCATCGAAAATACCACGCCCGGCACCGCAGGCATTCCCAATCAGGGCAATCGCATAATGTTGCAATCCTTTGTCTCGACGCACACCATCTTGCGGGCGCAACATGGCGCGTTCATCTCGTTGATAGATACGCCCACCGACGTGCAGGAGGCTGCGAAGGGATGCAAAAATGAGCGCACGTGGCCGGTGCTGGTTGGGAATGAAGGTGAATATGATGCCATACTCTCGTCGCCTATTATTCTCTACGACTACCCGCAGATTGCTCCAGAAAGCCCGGGTCCACTCTTTGATGGCACGGAAATTGATGAAATTCTTACGCTGCGCATCATGACACTGACCGACGAGGAGAAGGAGCAGATGCGCAGCGACGAGCGTGCCCGCGAAATTCTGGAACGCACCGAAGCGCTCACGCCGGAGCAATTCATGAAGCTGCACGGTGTCATTCGCGACCTGCGGCCATTGCGCGAGGGGGACGGGCTATGAAAAGCGGCTGGGATTTTCCGGGCGAGGATTATCCGCCACCGGCCTCGGTGCTGGTCGCGGGACGGGAGGTGAAGGCGGGAGATCGCGTGCGGCTGCGACCGAGGGCGCGGGCCGATGCCTTCGATATGCTCCTGGCCGGGAAGACGGCCAGGATTGAGGTGATCCAGCAAGATTTCGAGAACCGCGTCTACCTTGTCGTCACAGTGGATGACGACCCTGGCCGCGAGCAGTGGGACGAGCGCGTGCTACCGGGCCATCGTTTTTTCTTTTTTCCAGAGGAAGTTGAACTGTTGGAAGACGGAGAGAGAGGAGAATAGCCCATGGAAGAAAGACTGAGCTTCTCGACGGCGCAGGAGCAAGCATACAAACGCATACTGATCGCCTGCATCGGCAATATTTTTCTGGGCGACGATGGCTTTGGCGTCGAAGTAGCGCAGAAGCTGATGAGGAAACAGTATCCACGAGGCGTGCAGGTCGTCGATTACGGTATTCGCGGCATGGAACTGGCCTATACCTTACTCGACGATTATGATACCCTCATCCTGGTCGATGCCGTGCCACGCGGCGGTCAACCGGGAACGCTGTATTTGATCGAACCAGACCTGGCAGGCATGAGTCCTGAGAAAGGAGTGGTAGCGGGCAGAGTAGCACTGGATAACCATAGCATGGACCCGGTAAAAGTCCTGGCCTTTGCCAGAGCGCTGGGAGCAAAGCCCATCCGCACTCTGCTGGTCGGCTGTGAGCCATCAGCGTTCGGTGAGGGCGATGACTACGTAGAAATGCAGATGGGCTTGAGCGAACCTGTCCGCCTGGCTGTCGATGAAGCGGTCAAGATGATCGGCTCGCTCATCGAACAATTACTTTCGTCGGAACAATAGGCATACAGAGTTTCATCGAACTGAAAGGAAAGAAACCATGCTCAGATTCCTTGGTCTGCTTGTAATGATTATCGGCGTGCTCTTCTCAATCAGTATAGCTGCGGTGATCGTACAGAATATCCCCGATATTCAGCGCTATTTGAGAATACGCGCCATGAGTTCATAGTACGGAGTGCGTCTTATAGTGTTGAGCATAGTCGCATACGAGCGGGCTGCCCACACAGCGCAGAGAAAGGGATAGGGGGCATGCACGAACTGGCTATCGCGGAAAGCATCGTTGAAGCGGTCAGGGCAAAGGCAGCCGAGTGCAGTGCCGCTCGTGTGACAAATGTACGAATCAAGGTTGGTGAGGCTAGCGGCATCGTTACAGATTCATTGACATTTTGCTTCGAGATGGTGGCTAGCCTCGACCCCATCTTAGCCGGGTCGCAGTTATCGATTGATAGGGCGCCACACCGGGCGTGGTGTCGCCGCTGCGCCGCCGGGTTTTCCGTCACGAACTTTGTGGCGCGTTGCCCGACCTGTGGAGAGTGGTCGAAGCAGGTTATTTCAGGTACCGAGCTACAGATACTGGACATGGAAATAGAAAATTCGTAGTTTCAAACGGGCGTGATGAGAACATTGATAAATGAATACAGCAACACCTCCCGCAGGTGCCGATTTATCGCGCACCTACAGGGGTTATAGCCTTATTCGTTTATCCAATGCGTCCCTGGCAGGAAGCGTGAGTATTGTGCCAAAGGTAACGATAGCGCAGCAGATTCTGGCAGCCAACGATGTGATTGCGCAGCAAATCCGGCAAGCGCTGGCTGCACATGGTATCAGCACAGTGAATTTGATGAGCGCGCCTGGAGCCGGGAAGACAACACTGCTGGAGCGCACCATCGAACGGCTGCGCGGGCAGGTGAGCATCGGCGTGGTCGAGGGCGATATCGAGACCAGCACCGACGCGGAACGCATCGAAGCGGCTGGCGCGGAGGAAACCGTCCAGATCAACACGCGGGGGGCATGTCACTTAGAGGCGCACATGGTGCGAGACGCGCTGGCGCAGATCGACCTCTCCCGTGTCCAGTTGCTCTTTATCGAGAACATCGGCAACCTGGTCTGTCCGGCCACGTGGGAACTGGGCGAAGACGCGCGCGTCGTTATCACCAGCACCACCGAGGGTGACGAGAAACCCGCCAAGTACCCACAGATGTTCGCGGTGGCACAGGCAATGGTCATCAACAAAATCGATCTGCTCCCCTATGTCGACTATGATATTGAAAAGGTCAGGCGAGAGGCGCTGGCAATCAACCCCTATTTGCGCATCTTCGAGGTGAGCAGCCGTAGCGGTGCCGGTCTCGATGCCTGGTGCGACTGGCTTCTCACTACGATGCATGAGAAAGATAACGGGCAAATCGCCCCTGAGAAAGATGTTTGAGCTATGGTAGCTGTAAGAGGCATGACAATGCAGCGGCGGCGTGTGCTGGTGCGGGGCATCGTCCAGGGCGTGGGCTTCCGGCCCTTCGTCTACGGGCTGGCACTGCGCTTGAAACTGGCCGGTTTTGTCCTCAACGACAGCAACGGCGTCACTATCGAAATCGAGGGCGCGAGTGAAGACCTTGACCGCTTTCAACAGGCATTGCGTGCGGAGGCACCGCCCCTTGCGCGTATCGACGACGTGACGAGCGAGCAGCTAGAGCCGCGCAACGACACGATCTTCACCATTGCCCACAGCCAGGCAGGAAGCGAGCGGCGCACCCTCATCTCGCCGGATACCGCCCCCTGCGACGACTGCCTGCGCGAACTCTCCGACCCGGCGGACAGGCGCTACGGCTACCCCTTCATCAACTGCACCAACTGCGGCCCGCGCTTTACCATTGTGCAGGATGTCCCCTACGACCGTGCTAAGACGACCATGCGCGTCTTCCCCATGTGTCCGGCCTGCAAGGCGGAATACGAAGACCCGCTCAACCGCCGCTTCCACGCCCAGCCCAACGCCTGCCCCACCTGCGGCCCGCACGTCTATATATCCGACTGGAGAGGCGAAGAAGGCGCATCCTTCGCATCGGATACGGAAGTTATCGCGCTGGCCGCGCGACAACTGGCGTCAGGAGCAGTGCTCGCCATCAAGGGATTGGGTGGCTATCACCTGGCCTGCGATGCCTTGAACGCTGAGGCGGTGCAGCGCCTGCGCTGTCGCAAACATCGCGAAGCCAAACCGTTTGCCTTGATGGTACCAGATCTGGCAACGGCGCGGCAACTCTGCCGCGTGAGCGAGACCGAAGCAACACTGCTCCAATCTCACAGACGCCCCATCGTCCTGCTCGACCAGCTTCCCGATTGTCCCGTCGCCCCCGGAGTCGCTCCAGCCCATACCACACTGGGCCTCATGCTGCCCTACACGCCGCTACACCACCTGCTGCTGCGCGCCTTCGCCGCCCATGCGGAAGGACGTCCGGCGGCGCTCGTGATGACCAGTGGCAACCTGAGCGAGGAACCGATTGCCTACCGCGATGAGGACGCACGCGCACGACTGGCCTCCATCGCCGACGGCATGCTGAGCCACAATCGAGCAATCCATATGCGCTGCGACGATTCGGTTGTGCGCGTGGCGGTCGGAGATGTACAGTTCCTGCGCCGCTCAAGAGGCTACACGCCTGAGCCGATCCGCCTCGCCGCCCCGCTTCAGGCGCCGCTGCTGGCCTGTGGCGGTCATCTCAAGAACACGTTCTGCCTGGGGAAGGGGCGACAGGCATTTGTCAGCCACCATATCGGCGACCTGGAAAATCTGGAAACACTGACTTCGTTCCGCGAAGGCATCGAGCATTTCCAGCGCCTCTTCGACATCTATCCCGAAGCAATCGCTTATGACCTGCATCCTGAGTATCTGGCGACCAAATACGCGCTCGATAGCACTATTCCACGGAAAATCGGGGTGCAGCACCATCACGCGCACATTGCCAGCGTGCTGGCTGAGCATGGTCTGGGTGGCCCCGTCATTGGCGTGGCAGCCGATGGCACCGGCTATGGCACCGATGGAGCCGTGTGGGGCTGCGAGATCATAGTGGCAAATCTCACAGGATTTGAGCGGCTGGCCCACCTGGCCTACATCCCGCTGCCGGGAGGCGAGCAGGCCATTCACCAGCCCTGGCGCATCACGGCAGCCTATCTCGCCCGGACGTATGGCGAGGACTTCCTGCAACTCGATATCCCTTTTGTGCGGCAACTGAACCGCTCGAAGTGGCGCACGCTTTCGCAGATGATCGCCCGCAACCTCAATTGCCCGCCGACATCTAGCCTGGGGCGTTTATTCGACGCCGTGGCCGCCCTGCTGGGTATACGCAGTGAGGTACAATACGAGGGACAGGCAGCTATCGAGTTGGAGATGCTGGCAGCACAGGCAGTGAAGGAGGGACAGGAAGAAAGCTATCCATTTGAGATAAGAGAGCAAAAAGCAGGAAAGGCCGCCCTGCTGGATGTCGCGCCACTGATCCGCGCCATTGTGAGCGATCTCCAGAACGGCGTACCGGTGGCACAGATTGCCGGTCGCTTCCATGTCTCGATAGCGGAGTTACTGGCAATGGCCTGTCTCAAAGTACGCGAGGAAAGCGGGCTGAACGAGGTTGCGTTGAGCGGGGGTGTGTTCCAGAACCGGCTGCTGCTTGAGCAGTTGGCAGAGCGACTGGCGCAGTTGGATTTTCGAGTTTATACCAACCGGGGCGTGCCGCCCAACGACGGTGGGCTGAGTCTGGGTCAACTGGCTGTCGCGGCTGCACGCATACAACAGGGTGTATACATGAGCTGATAGCCAAAGGAGACGCATTATGTGTCTGGGTATTCCGGGAAAAGTCGTAGACATTGTGGACGATGCCAATTCCATCGCCAAAGTCGAAGTTTCCGGCGTGAAACGCAACGTGAGCGTGGCGTTGGTGCGCTCGGAGGGCATCGAGCCGGGCGACTGGGTGCTCATCCACGTCGGTTTCGCCATGAGCAAGATCGACGAGAATGAGGCACGAGAGACTATGAAGGCGCTGCAACTCTACGGCCAGGGCTTTATTGACGAACTCGACATGCTCCATTCGAGCCAGATTGAATGACGAGGTGCGTGCATGACGGTGGAGCGGGAGCAGGGAGAGCCAGATGTGGCGAGGCTGGTGGCAAAGCGGTTTGAAATGAGTACATCGGTGCCGGAGACATTCTTCGAGGCCGAGGCAGGCAAGATTGCCGAGGCTTGCTGGGCAATGGCAAAGCGCTTTCACAGGGGTGGGCGGCTGCTCGCCTTCGGCAATGGCTCCAGCGCGACCGACGCCCAGCACGTCTCAGTCGAGTTTGTCCATCCGGTCATCGTCGGCAAGCGAGCGCTGCCCGCGCTGGCCCTGACGAACGAGGGCGCGACACTGAGCGGGCTGATGAGCAGCGAGGCCGATAAGTCGTTCGCCCGGTTGCTGCGCGTGCTTGGCCGGGCGGAAGATATGGCGATGGGCTTCTCGCCGGACGGCAACGACGCCAACGTGGTGGAGGCACTGGCCGAGGCCAGGCGCATGGGGCTGCTCGCGCTGGGCCTGGCAGGCGGCGATGGCGGGCTGTTACAAGGTGCCGCACTGGATTTCAGCTTCATTGTGCGCTCGCAGGACCCGTTCGTGGTACAGGAGACGCACGAAACCCTCTACCACGTCCTGTGGGAACTGGTGCATGTATTCTTTGAACATGAAGGATTATTGTGATGAAAAATGATGCAGGCAGGCAGGAAACGATCTCGAAAGGCGCGCCGCAGAAGCTGGAGATGCTCTCCGGCATGACGTGTCAGCCAGACGCCGGGGGGCACTGCATCACCTGTTCCGACGAGGCAGTCGCCGTCAAGGTGCTTCAGGTGGAGCAGGAGAGCGGGCTGGCACTGGTAGAAGTGGGAGATCAGACGGAAGAGGTCGACATCACGCTGGTGGAGCACGTCGCGCCGGGCGATCTGCTGCTGGTGCATGGCGGCATAGCGATTGGCCTGCTGGAAGAGGCGAACAATGCATGACACGGAAGGTTCTGAATACGACCGGTTGTTTTATCCCTTCCTGTTCGAGGGTGGGAAGGCTAGCATAGAGGATGTGCTGGCGCAGGTGCGGCACTCAACGGTGGAAAAGTGTCACGAAGTGATCGCGCTGCGCAAAGCCACGCTGGCAAACTCCCGCGAGCAAATTCTGGCAGCAGGACGAGCGATGGCAGCAGCATTTGCTCGCGGCGCAACGCTGCTGGCCTTCGGCAACGGCGGTAGCGCCACCGATGCGCAAGACCTGGTGGCCGACCTGCTCAACCCGCCTTTTCCCGGCATGAAGCCGCTGCCCGCCATCGCCCTCACCAACGACATCGCCGTCGTGACGGCGGTAGCCAACGATGTCGGCTTCGACAATGTCTTCGCGCGACAGGTCATCGCCTATGGCAGGCGTGGCGACATCGCCGTAGGCATCTCGACCAGCGGCAATTCATCCAATGTGCTGGTGGCGTTGGAGCAGGCCAGAAAGCAGGGGCTGCTGACCGTCGGACTGGCAGGCTACGATGGCGGCAAGATGCTGCATTGCGCCGCCGTAGACTTTTGCATCGTCTCACCCAGCGACCATATCCCGCGCATCCAGGAGGCTCAGGCAACCGCTTACCACACATTACTTGAGATTGTCCATGCATTACTATGAGTCTGGTATCACAATCGGCTTGTGGGAACCGAACAAAGCAAAGGAGCAGGCAGATGAGCATGAAGTATGTTGACGAGTACCGCGACCCTGAACTGGCAAAGCGTATTGCCGGAGAAATTGCCAGGCTGAGCGGCGATCAATCCTTCAAGCTGATGGAGGTATGCGGCGGCCATACCCATACCATTTACAAACACGGCATCGAGGACGTACTGCCACCCAATATCGATCTGGTACATGGGCCAGGCTGCCCCGTCTGCGTGCTGCCGATGGGCCGTATCGATGATGCCATCGCCATTGCGCGCATGGAGAACGTCATTTTCACGACCTTTGGCGACATGATGCGCGTACCCGGCTCCAATGGCAGTTTGCTGGACGCAAAGGCGGAAGGAGCGGACGTGCGTTTCGTCTATTCGCCGCTCGATGCCCTCAAGCTGGCGCGCCAGTACCCCGACAAGCAGGTGGTCTTCTTCGCCATCGGTTTCGAGACAACTGCGCCCTCAACCGCCGTGACGCTGTTGCGTGCGCGGGAAGAAAAGATCATGAACTTCTCCGTCTTCTGCAATCACGTCACCATCATTCCCGCCATCAAAGCCATCCTTGACTCGCCTGATCTGCGCCTGGACGGTTTTGTCGGCCCCGGCCACGTCAGCATGGTAATCGGCATGCGCCCTTACACCTTTATTGCCCGCGACCACCACAAGCCGGTCGTCATCGCAGGCTTCGAACCTCTGGACATTATCCAGACGGTCTATATGATTATCAAGCAGATCAAAGAGGGACGAGCGGAGGTGGAAAACCAGTATGCGCGAGTGGTGCGTCCGGAGGGCAACGTCAAGGCGCTGGAAGCGATGGCGCGCACGATGGAATTGCGTCCCTTCTTCGAGTGGCGCGGCCTGGGCTTCATTACCCACAGCGCCCTGAAGCTGCGTTCCGACTTCGCCGACTGGGATGCCGAATTGCGCTACGAAGTCCCCGGCCTGCGTGTGGCCGACCCCAAAGCCTGCCAGTGCGGTGAGGTGCTCAAGGGGGTCATCAAACCGTGGGAGTGCAAAGTTTTCGGCACCGCCTGCACGCCCGAAACGCCCATCGGCACCTGCATGGTTTCCCCGGAGGGAGCCTGCGCCGCCTACTTCAACTACGGGCGCTTCTCAATGGCCGCCGAACGTCACAAACTCAAGGTGTTATGAAGCAACGGCCAGATTTGAATAACACAGGAACCGCGCATCCATAGTATTAGGAGGACCACTCCGTGCGGGTGGCCTGGGCGGGGCGCGGTGAGGCCACGAGTAGAATGGAGGAAGTCCATGGATGCAGCGAACCCACAGGACGATAATCGCGTGAGCGATGTATTGAAGAAGATCGAGCGCACGAGGCAGGCACGCCGTCATAAGTTTTACCTGCGCGACGAGAAAATCACGCTCAGTCATGGCAGTGGGGGCAAGGCGACGCACAATCTCATCGAGGGCGTCTTCGCCCCGGCCTTCTCGAACCCCATGCTGGACGCGATGGACGACGCCGCAACCTTTGGCCTCAACGGCACGGGGCAGCGACTGGCCTTCACCACCGATACCTACGTGGTGAGTCCACTCTTCTTTCCGGGCGGCGACATCGGCAAACTGGCGGTACATGGGACGATCAATGACCTGGCGATGGCGGGCGCGCAGCCCCTCTACCTCTCGGCTGGCTTCATCCTGGAGGAGGGTTTCCCCATCAGCGAGCTGCGCCGCATCGTCGCCTCGATGGCACAGGCGGCAGCCGATGCCGGGGTCGCCATCGTGACGGGCGATACGAAGGTTGTGCAGCGCGGCAAGGCCGACGGGGTATTCATCAACACGGCAGGCGTGGGCGTGGTACGGGCCAACTGGCCGATGGGGCAGGCGCAACTTCAGCCGGGCGACAAAGTGATCCTGAGCGGTCCGGTTGGCGATCACGGCATTGCCATCATGCTTGCCCGCGAGGCTCTGGAGATGGAAACGGAAATACAGAGCGATACAGCTCCATTGCACACGTTGGTCGCGGCACTCTTCGAGGAGGTTGGCGAGGGCGTCCACTGCATGAAAGACCCGACACGAGGCGGCGTAGCCACAACCCTGAACGAGATGGCGCTCGGCTCGGAGGTTTCCATCGCGCTCTTTGAGCAGGCCATTCCTGTCCATCCAGAGGTGCGTGGGGCGTGCGAAATTCTGGGCCTCGACCCTCTCACCATCGCCAACGAGGGCAAAATGCTGGCTATCGTCGCCCCCGACAGGGTCGATGCCGCCCTGGAAGCCATGCGCAAGCACCCACTGGGACGAGAGGCCGTCGTCATCGGCGAAGTACAGGCCGACCCACCGGGCATGGTCTTCCTGCGCACCGACATCGGTGGCCTGCGTGTTCTCGACATGCTGGTCGGCGATCCCCTGCCACGCATTTGCTGAGCGAAGGCACAGGATAGCCACCTGCAGCCAGAAATTTTGCCATAAACGCGAACTGAAGCGGTGGCAGGCCAGGCGCCTGGAGTGGTCTGGCGCCTGGCCTGGATGACGGACCATTGGCCCGCCATCCCTCATGAACGAACGCTCGCGAATGTTCCTCCTGCCACCCCTACTTGACCGCCAGCGTCACGGCAGTCGTTGTGTAGGAAGCGTGGTAGGCGAGACCGTTGGGAAGCTGGTTGTTCAATAGTTTGGCGAACGTTCCCGTCAGGGTCGTCGCCTTCACTACGGTGAACTTGCTGCCCTGCGCGGGAGTGAAGTCGGCAGCCGTTTCGATGTCGAGCGTCCCGTTGAGGGTAACAGTTCCGTTGACAACTAACTGATCGTAACTGGTGCCGGGATTGCCCGTGCCTTTGATAGCAGTCCGCAAGGTGCCTGCCGAGATCTGCGTGTAGTTGCCGCTCATGGTAATCTTCCCCTCGCCCGGTAATGCCGTTCCCGGATCGATCAAAGCCCCATTCTGTACGTTAGACGTAATCGTCCCCTTCCCAGTAAGCGAGCCACCATTGAGGGTGACGATGGCGTGACTCGTATCCGTTGAGGTCAAGGCACCGCCGCTTAGTTTGGTACTGCCGCCGGTCTGTGTGTAGCCTGGAGCGGCAAACTGGAACGTACCACTCTTGAGATTGACCATGCCGCTATTGTTGAAGGCAACAGAGGTAATGCTGAAGGTGTTGCCCGCGCCCGCGCTGACCGTCAGCGTTCCTTTATTGTTGAACTGCGCGGGAGCAGAATCTCCTGCACCGGGAACGCCATTGGGACTCCAGTGCTGTGAGTTACTCCACAGACCGTCATTTCCCTTTCCCGTCCAGGTATAGGAAGTCGATGCATGCGCCACGGATGGTACAAGCACCTGTATGCATGCAGCAATCAACGCAGCCATCCCTTGCGTGATTTTTAACAGAATCCGTCTTCTTACTCAATGGCAATCCATAAAAAGCCTGCCCGGACATATCATTCTTCACTGCGCTCGGAATGATATGTCTGGCCCAGGTTTCCTGGTATCCCGTAATCGCGCAGAACTTCGCGTGCGGCAAGGGCACCCGTGCGAGCAGCGCCTTCCATGTAGCCCTGATAGAGGATGGAGCAGTGCTCGCCCGCGAAGTGGATTGGCCCCTGCCGCACGCGCTCGTAACCGGCAAAGAGGGTATATTGCCCGACGAGCCAGGAGGAGTAGCTGCCACGCAGGTAAGGATCTCCCGTTGGATAGCTCAAGGCAGCCTTTCCTGTAAAGTGTGAGCTGATGCCGGGAAAGACCTTCTCTAATTCCTCCAGGCAACGCTGTGCGTAGAACTGGATTTCTGGCGTGTCCGCGCTGGTTGTGTAGGGCGCGGGAGGATTGTAAGCGGCTCCCCTCGGCCCGCTCGTGTAGTCTACGAGCAAGCCGCCCGTACCAGACTGGCCCAGCGAAACGTCCCAAAGCACCTGGATAGGCAGGTCTGTAATGAAAAAGCCATTGTTGTTAGCAGGCCAGGGACCTCCTTGCTGATACCAGTAGCGCGTATCGAACTGCAAGAAGAGTTTGGAAATGGTACCGTATCCAAGCTGAGCAATGGCGATGCGCTTTAATTCATCAAATTCCGCCTGCCCATAATCGACATGCCGCAGAGTGCTGAAAGGCAGCGTTAGAATCACATGATCATAAGTGACCTCTAACGGTCCGGTAGGAGCGACAAAAGACAGAGTGATGGTATCATCGCTATTGCGTCTGAGAGCAATCAGTTGGTGGTGCAAATGAATACTACCTTGAGGCAGGCTGCTCGCTATAGAGAGCGGAAGTTGCTGGCTACCGCCCGCAATTTTGTAGCTGCCCCGCATCGGGCCAGAACCGATCGAAGCACCGTCTTCAGCCTCCTCAGTCTCTTCTGAGCCTCGCGGGCCAAACATATAGACCAGGTTGAGCGAGCTTTGCATATGCGTATCCAGTCCGAAGAAACCTGTACAGGCTCCATCGAGCATATGACCCATAGGAGTATCGTGGCCGCCCTCAACATACTGCTCGATCCAGTCGTAGACGCTCAGATGGTCAAGGCGATAGCCTGCCGGGGTAAAATGATCGTAGGTTGTTGGAAAACCGGCTTCCTGTACCTGCTGCGCCAGGGTGGGATAGATGGACTGGAAACCGTCCGATAGATCAGTGGCATAGTGATTGAAGAGATACAGCAGGCTTTGCGCGTGGGGCGGCACGTGCTGTCCCAGGTTGATGCTTTTGAGGCCGAAGCGCTTAATCAGAGCGAGTAAGGTCACATGGTCGCTATCGATAAACTCCCCGCACCAATCGCTGACCATGCCCTCACCCCAGGTCGTCGCATCGGAATGCATACGCCCTCCAACGCGGCCTGACGCTTCATAAATGGTGCTTGAGAGACCGGCATCCTGTAAGGTAAGGGCCGCGTTCAGCCCCGCGATGCCCGCGCCGACAATCGCGATACGTCCCTTGCTGCCAAAAGAGTTCTGCTGATCGGTCTGGGTCATATCCGCCACTCCTGAACATATCACAACCTTAGACTCATATTGTACACGAATCCGGCATGCCAGGTACACTCCAGTATTTTCCATATTTTTCGAGCAAATGAGAAGGTGTTCCCCGAACAATAGCATCAGGTTAGAATGCGTACTTGTTTCCCGGTCGCGGCATCCCAGAGTTCGACGTAGGCACGTGGAGGAGGGGCAGAATCCACGTCGGGGTTGGAGTTATAATCACCGCCACCGGAAGCCAGGAGATGGCCGATGGGATCGAAAGCGACTACCAGTTCGTCCGCACCCTGAATGTCAGGTAGCTTTTTGCCGGTGGTCAGGTTCCAGCGCTCGATGATACCGGGGTCGGCAGCCGCCGCCAGCATGCGGCCATCCGGGCTGATGCTGAGCGAGTAGATCAAACCGTCCTGGCTGGCGAGAGTGCGCGGCTTTGCCGTGCCATTGTCGGTCACGTTCCATAAGGCAATCTGCTGCGTGCTGCCGTTAACCAGCGTCTCCGCACTGAGCGCCAGCACGTCTCCGTGGGGGCTGAAAGAGAGGGCGTTGACGGTAGCGAGGTTGCTGGTATCAGGAAAAGGAGAGACCAACTGTCCGCTGGCGACGTCCCACACATCGACTGTCGTTGAGCCTGCGGCGAGGAAGCGGCCATCGGGACTAAATGTGACCGTCGTACCGCCACTGACAGAAGAAGATGCGGGGAAAGTCGCCAATAGCCTGCCACTGGCAACGTCCCACAATCTGACCATACCATCATCATCCCCGCTTGCCAGCAATCGCCCGTTGGGACTGAAAGCGATTGAGAAGACAGCTTTGCTGTTCGCGAAGCGAGTGGACAGAGTAGTTCCACTCGCGACATTCCAGAGAAGGATATTCTCATCTTCGGAACAAATAGCTACCACCTGCCCATCGGGACTGAATGCTACGGCATTGATGTTTTCCTGGCCGGAAAGGGTGCGCAGTTTTTTGCCGCTGGCAACATCCCACAGCAGGACACTGGAGCCCGCGAACGCTCCATCCGTATCATCATGATCGACGCCGGCAACGAGCAGGCGGCCATCAGGGCTGAAAGCGATAGACTGCACATAATCGACTGCGGTGATAGCCCCGGCAGTCGAGGAGGCATTGAGCGCAGTGAGGAAATAGTAGCCAGAAGCAAAAATAATAAGCAACAATGCCAGGCCGCCTGATAGCCACGTGGTGGGCCGCTTCCACCACGGCAGGCGAAGCTCAGCCTCAAACGATACATCCTGGGATTCAGAGTCATCTTTCATCGCTCGACTATCCTCCATCGTCGCACTATCATCAAACAGGGGCACAGAAATTAGCATACCACCTCATTTTACCTCTGCTTAACAGCGTAATATACGCCATTCATTCCTGAATTTCAATCGGTAAAAGGTCGGATTCCAAATAGAGAGCTTGCCAGCACAAGCCCTGTATGCTACACTCGTTTCGGCAATAACGCACAGTTGTACAAACAGGAGTTGAATTATGGTGGCTATCGCGCGGGCACGAAAGACGCAGGCAGGGACACAAACGCTGTACTGGAGCAGCATTGCCAGTCAGATGGGGACGATTCTGTTGATGGCGACGGAGCGAGGGGTGTGCTGGACGGGATTGCCCGGGCACCAGCTCGAAGAGGGATTGGATTGGGCCAGGCGCTGGATGACAATTGAGCAGGTGAGCGAGGGCGAGCAGGTTGAGCCGCTGCGACAGGGCATAGGCGAGTTGAGAAGGTATTTCGCGGGCGAGCGCGTTGAGTTCTCCTGCCCGCTTGACCTGTACGGGACTCCATTCCAGCTTGAGGTCTGGCAGGCGCTCTGTCATATTCCCTACGGGGAGACGCGCACCTACGCGGAAATGGCGCAAGCGCTAGGACGTCCGCTTGCAGTACGAGCTGTGGGAGCGGCCAACGGAGCCAATCCCATCGCCATCATTGTCCCCTGCCATCGCGTCATCGGCAGCAACGGCTCCCTGACTGGTTATGGCGGCGGCTTGCCAATGAAAGAATGGCTGCTGGCACTGGAAGAGGCGAGACGCTAAAGCCACCCCTTCTGCTCGGCAATATGCGCGGCCTCGACGCGGTTATGCGCGCCCAACTTCTGGATGGCAACGGAGAGATAGTTGCGCACGGTGCCTTCGGAGAGGAAGAGGGATGAGGCGATCTCGGCAATGCTGGCTCCATCCGTGGCCGCGGCTAAGACCATGCGCTCGCGTTCGGTGAGTGGATTGTTACCTTCACTGAGCGCGGCCATGGCGAGGGTGGGATCAACGACGCGCTCCCCGGCGACAACGCGGCGAATAGCTGCCGCGAGTTGGGTAGCAGGGGCGTCTTTGAGCAGGAAACCAACTACGCCGCTCTCCATTGCCTTGCGCAGGTAGCCCGGACGGCCAAAGGTGGTCAGGATAAGCACCCGGCACGCGGGAAGTTGTGCGTACAGGGCCGCTGCCGCACTGAGGCCATCGAGACCCGGCATCTCGATGTCCAGCAAGGCGACATCCGGTTTCGTGGCAAGCGCGGTTGACACCACCTCGTCTCCACGGCCAACTTCGGCGACAATCTCGATATCTCCCTCCAGCGCGAGAAGGGCCGCCAGCGCGCCGCGCACCATCGCCTGATCCTCGGCCAGCATGACACGAATCATCTCACTGACTCCTCTCTCCGTCTCCATCATTGACAGCGCGCCCGGCAGGCAGTGCTGGCGCTGTTCTTGCATCCTGGCTGTTCTGCGCGAGTGGCACCACAACGGCGAGCTGGAAACCACCTTCCTTGCGTGACCCCACCTCGCAACTTCCTCCCAGCGCTGTCACTCGTTCTCTCAAGCCGCGCAGCCCGTTTCCTCCGCTGCTAAGAGCACCTGTCGAGGGTGCTGCTGGCTGAACGCCGGGGCCGTCGTTGATAACCTCAACATACACATCACTGGAATCGTGATGTAGCCGAATCGTACAGTGGCGAGCGCGGCTATGCCGGATGACGTTCGTTACGCCTTCACGCACAGCCCATGAGAGCGCCGCCTCGATAGCGGTCGGCAGCATAGTGATAAGCTGGGCGTCTCCTTCGTAGCGGTAGGCGATACCGGCGGCTGCCAGTATTTCCTGAGCGCCTTGCAGTTCGCTGGCAAGCGTGGGCTGACGGTAGCTGGCAACGGCTTCGCGCACTTCCTGCAGCGTGGTGCGCGCAACGGTTTCGATATCGCTGATCTCGGTAGTCGCTTGCTCCGGCGCAACAGCTATCAACCTTCGTGCCAGCTCGCTTTTCAGCGCGATGAGTGAGAGATTATGGCCGAGCAAATCATGCAGGTCTCGTGCTATGCGCAGTCGCTCGTTCATCACAGCAAGGCGAGCGATCTCTTCCCGTGCCAGGCGCAATTCCCGGCTTGTCGCGCTGAAACGCACCAGGCTCATCGTCACTGCTCCCACTACGAGAACATAGAGCACTCCCTGTCCAATCTCGAAACGTGTCAGATGGGTAAGCAAACCAACCACAATCGACAACAGAGCAAGCACGAGAAGGACCAGTGCAGCTCGAATCACCGAAAGCCGACCGGCGGTGTACGCGCTTGTGTAGATAAATGGCTCCAGCAAGGTATTTCCGTTTACATTGCCCAGGAAAGCCAGAACAACGCATAATACTACCAGAAGCAGTAGCGGAAATTCCTTCGTGATATCTCTTTGCCGCGCTACAGGCATGCCAAATCGCTCCTGTACATTTTGCCATGTCGCCCATATATAGATACCTGCGAAGAGCGCGATGCCAGCCAGCGTGATAATCAGGCGCAACAGTGGGGTATGTACCTGAAACAGCCCTACGATAGGTGGCACAAGAAAAGGCAGCCAGACGACCCACACCAGCCACAGGAGATAGAGAGATGGGTCCTGCGTTTTCAAGAACCCGCGTTCTCCGCCTTGCTCATCTGTCTGTGGATCATACACCTGGATATCTTTCATGATCTCGCGCCCTTCTCGCTTACTGCTCAAGACACCATCATACAATGAAGGAAACATCCTATAGTGCCGTTGTGAGTACGATTAAGAACTTCACGTGCGCCATACGACAATAAATGATACGCAAGAAGCCTTAATTTAGAGCACGCCAGTTTCCTCCTCTATTTTACACTGAAGTTGGATATGTATCCAGTGTTGTCGCAATTGATGGCTGGAATGGAGCTACATCAAGCCCCTGAGGCAGGAGGATGTACGAACCCGCGCAGTTAGAGGCCAATCGGGCGGCACAAAACAGAGGCAGGCTCTATGCGGCCTGCCTCTGCCTGTGTTGTTTTTCCTTACTCTCTATCAGGGGAGAGAGTTCGCGACGAAGCTGGTGACGGTAGCCGTAGTGCCGGATAGCACCTGAACACGCAAACCGCACTGCCCGCTGCTAAGAGTGCTATCCGAGGTCGTGATCATCCATGATGAAGGTTCAGTCGTGGAAGCAGCCCAGACTTTCGCATAGAGCGTCGTGCCGACAATCTCGAAGCGCAGGTTATAGAGGGTGTTTGTGGTTGCGGAAAAGTTCACCTGACTTAAGATAGTCGTTGTGCCGTTCACCTTTTTCTGCACCACCAGGTGCGCTCCATCGATGTACGCCTTGTACCAGTCATTGGTATCGCGCCAGCGCAATACAGCCCCCAGATTTGTGTTGTTGAAACTACTCATTGAGCCAGTGAAGAGCACCTCGGCATCGGTGGCCGTTGGTCCTAACACCGCATTGTATGGCCCACTACCATTGGTGATCTGTCCGGTGTCGTTGTGGATCGAGAAAATCGACTGGCTATTGGCATCACCTCCCCACTTCAGGCCATCCGATGCCGTCCCCCAGTACTGTTGATTGGCGCGCTGGAATGTATCCTGCGCAATCACTCCCGGTGTCGGGGTGGATGTCGGCGACGCGGTGCTGGTCGCGGTAGGAGTCGGGGTAGGATTGAAAGTATTGGCATGGCCAAGTCCATACCTGGTGGTAGTGTAGCTGGGAGCGCCATTGGTCCAATCCACCTCGATGTACACCCTGGAGTTATAAAGGCTGGACAGGTTCATGATACTCTTCTGGGTCGCGGTGTTGATGATATCACCCGAATCGCCAATAAAGGCATATTGTCCAGATGAGCTATGCAAAATCCAGCCCTCGCGCGAGCAGTCGTAGTCACAGGGGGACTGATTGCCTGCCATTGATCGTAAAGGGATATTGGCAATCTGCACCGGCGCGGAGTTCGGTAACCCGCTGATATCGAAGACGTGAACATAATAATTGACGTTGTCCATGACGTAGAGTTGCTTCTCGTCAGGAGAAAGAGAAATGCCGTGGCTGGGCGGCAGCGAGCTTTCGCTTGGCGGAATAGAGAACCCCTTGACAGGAACAGTATAAAGCACTTTCCCCGTTTTGATACTACTCACCTGGAAACCCAGATATCCTGTGGCCGTCGTGAAGGCAAAAGTATCAGCGCTGTTGATAGTAAAAGGACGTACTCCATTGACCAGCGGCCCGATTCTCTCGGTGATCTTATTGGTGGCCGTACTGACCTGCACGAGATAATTGTAATTGAGAGAACCCAGGTACGCATAGGCTCCGTCCAGACTCACCACGGTGTTATGGGGAGCCGCTCCAGTATTGACAAAAATGCTGCCCTCTACACTGCCATTGCTGGTATTGATAATGTGCCACGTACCATCGTAGGAAAGTTCTCCATCGGGCAAATAGATGGTCTTGCCATCAGGAGTAATGGCCGGACTATCAACGCCGAACGGATAATTCACCGACCAGACAATGCTGTTGGTCAGCAGATTATATTTGAGAAGCGACCCATTGCCGTGCGCACCGCCATCACCACCATAGGCAATGTAGAGTGAAGCTGAAGCCGGGTCGGCGTCAACGCCGCGCACTTCGTTGAGCATCGGCATGCTGACAGTTTTGACGAGGGCAAAATTATTATCGATGTTGTAGACATCCATCTGACCCTCTGGAAAGACATAGAGGTAGTGGTTGACGGTAGTAGCTTTCGAGTTATTGTGAAAGAGTATAAAAAACTGCGCAGCCATGAGCAGCACAGTTACACCGGCTACCAGAGCCAATACTTTTGAACGACGGGGTAATGACATACTATTCTCTTCCTTCTTACCTTTCATTACCTGCTAGTAGGCATTCATGCTCACTATAGTAACAACCATCGATAGTGGGTGAGTTATGGTTCAGCGCGGAATCGGTTGCGATTGGTAGAAAACGGTTAAGTTTTCTCAATCTCACTCTTTTAAGAAATGAACGTCCGCCAGACAGCTAATCATCTATCAGCTACTGTTAAGATCATCCTGTTCTCTCGTTGAATCAGGCAGGAGGAAGGTATAAGATCATGCAATTCAAATCGCCGCTTCCCGGTCAGGTCGACCCAAAGCAGCCGAACCCTCAACGGCAGCCTTCCACGCCGCCTCAGTATTCCTTTCCATCGCAAGAGCAGCCTGGAGGGTATCAACAGCCCGCGCTTCCGGCTTCACAGCCACCCAGAGGCACAATGAAAAAGCGCTGGCTGATCCTTATAGCTGTGGGAGCCATCATACTCGTTCAACTGCTTGTCTATCTGGGATTTCAGGGGCTGGGTTCGCTGCCGTTGGTCAGATCAAGCTCAACCAATACTACCCGAACCGTATTGATACCCGCGACTCAACCAACCAGATTAATCGCAAAAGCGGGGCCTGCTATTTTAGGAGCTGATATCGGCACGTTCGTCGCAAAATACGGGCAACCACTGAGTAATAGCCGGCCTGGCAATGGCATCTACGTCTTTGCCCTGCATGGAAATGCTCAAACACATACGCTCTCGGTTACGACTACAGGAAACAGAGCCTTCTATATCCTTCTCCAGGCACCGGCTGGTCAAGAATGGGATGAGACTCAGGCCGCGAACACCTGCATGGCTTTCACTCCAGCCGATAAAGTGTATGAACGCAGTCTGCCATTGGACGATACCCAGGGCGGGGCGCTGGGGGTTCAGCAAGTATACGTCAGCAAGTCACTGCTGCCGCTGTTTCCGGCAAGTAGCTTCACCGACGGGAATGGAAAACAGACGACAGCAGGTACTTTTACGATTGTGCTCAACTACGCTGCCAACACTACCGCTCACTTCTCCTCTTGCGCTGTGGAAGTCGGCTTCCAGAAAACAGCTTCCGGGGCATAGCTACCGGGTATAAGTTGGCTCCATTGCCTGAACCTGAGCTGGTTGTTGCGCTGGCTGCCGGACAAAGCTCTTGCTATACTTCACAATGAACGCGACGGCAATCCAGAGAGCGACCGCATAGGTGGCGTACCACAGCGTCTCTTGCGCAGGCGTTATAGGTGCCGGGCTAAGGATGACCAGGAAGCCGGTGAAACTCCCGTGCAGAAGCTGGGGTAGCAGAACGCTGTTCGTGTTCCTGTAGAGCCAGATGATCAGGATTCTCACCGCCATGACCATCGCAATGAAGGCCAGGTAAAAGGGCAGCCAGTAGGAACCGTGAGGATATGCTGCCCCCAGAAAATCAACGACCGGCGCGTGCCACAGGCCCCAGATTGCTCCCAGCAAGAGGCCAGCGGGCAGCGTACCCAGCTTCGCCTGCATCTTAGGGAACACATAGCCCGTCCAGCCGATCTCCTCCAGAAAGCCCGGTGTGAGACCATAGACAATGCCCAGTAACATCAGATGGGGAGTATAAACGGGCGAAACCAGCGCCTTCATGGTCAACAGCACCATCAGTGTCAATGTCGGCGGAATGAGCAGTACGGCGTACCAGCGTACACCAACACGCCAGCGCCCCATACGAGAGAGAAGGGCGCGCAACCCCTTCCTGCCATCGACGATTGCCGTCATTGTGCAGCCCGCGATGCTCGGACCGAGCAGCATGATCGGAAACATAAGCAGGCCCTGGATAGTTGATATGGCCTCGCCGCGCAGCAACTCTGGTGCCACTACCAGGAAAGCGCCGCCCCACGAGATCGTGAAAACCATACAGAAGTAGCTGACAATAGGATGACGTTGAATAAAAGCTCTGAACTTCATTATGTTTTCCTTCCCTGTTTTGCAGTTCAGCGAACTCTTTCTTTCTCACTGCCGATGGTTTAAGTATACGGGGACAGGAGTGTACGCGGTAGTGAAGACAATCATGAGATGGATATGACAAATGTCATGAGGGGCTGAACTGCAGCGGTCAAGCACGAACAGGCCACCCGTCCCACCCCCAGGCCGACCGCCAGGGATCGGCCCTGCTCTACATGGTAGGTATCACGTGGCCTGGCGAGCCAATGCATAGAGTAGGGCCATCCTTTGTGCGTGGTCTGGACTTCTGTTCGCCATTAGTAGGACAGACAATCAGACTTTCTCAGTGTCGTTGTATTCCGGGCGGTCGACGAAGTTTTTATTTCGGGGATTGTTGTACCAGGGCGCGATGCGTTCCAGGTAACCGACAATGACGTGCTGGGCGTAGGGGCCGGGTGGGACCGTCGGCGCCAGGACGCGCCAGGAGCGCTGGCCGGGCTGGTCGGAGGGATAGTTCATGACCTGCATGCCGAGGGCGTTCATGACCGTCATGTTGCGCTGGGCCAGTGTCTGATGCGGGACAAAATCGTAGATGGGTTTCTCCATCTCGGCCAGTTGCTGCTCGATCTGCTCTGGTTGGTGGCCGAACTCAGCGCAGGCCGCCTGCACCTGCCGCTGGAGTTCGTCTGGCGCGAGGGCAAAAATGGCATCGAGCGCGTGCAAGAGGTTCATCCCGCGAATAATCAGGACAACGCGCCCGTGCGCGAGCCGGTTGACAAGGCCGAAATCGCCGCCGTTCTGTCGGGCCAATTCGTACTGTTGTACGAGCTGCGCCAGCGGGGGCATGTCCAGTTTGCGCTGGATGAAAGCCACCACGTCGGCGCTGCTGCCATTCTGCCAGCCTCTCATCAGTTCCAGGCAATAGCGTCCCTCATAACGCTCGATGTTGTGGTAGACACTCAAGAGGCGATCCTTACATTCACAGAGCCAGAGGGCGTGCAGGAAATAAACGGTATTCCTGACAGGAAACGACTGAAAACGATTTTGTCCCTGCACATCCTGTACAAAACGAAAACACGCTTCAAATTCGGGCTGTATCTGCTCAAACGCTACCAGTTTCTCGCGCACCAACGGTGGTGGTGCGGAACGCAGGCCGACAACCATGGTGACCTCCTCTCCTCGCGGGCTTCCTCAGAACTCTCTGAAACTCTTGCAGTAAATATACACCTTCTCTAACGATTACGGTACAGGCAGCAAAATCGTTACTACCATTGTTGCTTACAGCGGCGTATTGAGCACCGTGTCGTAAAACATGAGTTCGTATTCATGGCTCAGGCGAACCGCGCGGGTGATACGCTGATGCTCTTCGGGAGCGTGGTAGCGAATCAGCAGAGCGGCATCGACGGGTGCGACATGTGTGCCGATCTCGTCATGGGCGCTGAAAAATTCGACCTGTTCGGCACTGAGAGCATAGTTGCGCATGAGCGCGGGGCCGATACGGGTGCAAATCTGGATGAAGATATCCTCGCTGGCGCCGACGGAGGCCAGTTTCTCAGCGGGCGAACCATAGGCGAGCATCCAGTAAAAGAAATTAGTCAGCGCCATGCAACCAGCCAGAGGCTCGACGACATCGAAGTCGGCTCGTGAAAGGCCGAGGGCCGCACCGAAGCGCAGGAGCAGCTTATAGCCACCGATTTTGGACATGAGTTTGGCAAGCAATAATTCCTGCACTTCGAGGTCAGAAACAGCGGCCACCGCCAGGGCATCCAGCCGGTAGGCTTCACGCACCAGCCACCAATCCTGCAAGGCGAACAACCGCAGTCGCTCCCGTCGCAGCGTCCCCTGCTCTATCTCCGTCCAGAGTGGGTGATACAGCAGGCGCTGGCGCAACGGCTCCAGATCCTCGGTCAAGATACTATCGGCAAAGCTCACTTTTCTAGCTCCCTTCCTTATTTTATTTCAGCATGCACAGAAAACATCCCCGGCATGTCATTCATCGGTGCGCTCAGAATGACATGCAAAAGGGCCTTCTTCAAAGCATGATAGACGATTTATATAAGCGATTCGTGTAAGATAGAGAAAGTGTACACTATCTGACCGTAATATGCTATAAAATAGAAGGGAAGGAGGGAGACGTTGCTCAACCTGGAATGGGGAGAGCAACATCGGCAGATGATGAATAACACAGCCAATCAGGTCCAGGTGCAGATTGGACACAACATCAGACTTGAAGGCAATTTGAACATTCCCGAAAATGCTCGTGGCGTGGTACTGTTCGCGCATGGCAGCGGGAGCAGCCGGTTCAGTCCACGCAACCAGTACGTCGCTGGAGTCTTGCAAAACGCCGGTTTTGCAACCCTTTTGATCGATCTGCTCACCCCTCAAGAAGAGGTGGAAGACATGCACACGGCCCGCCTGCGCTTCGACATCCCACTGCTGAGCCAGCGTGTCGTTGGCGCGACAAACTGGCTTACGACGAATCCGAGCACGTCAAACCTCAAGATCGGCTACTTTGGAGCCAGCACAGGCGCTGCCGCTGCCCTGATTGCCGCGTCGGAACTGCCACTGCTCGTTGGCGCGGTTGTCTCACGCGGTGGTCGGCCTGATCTGGCAGGCTCATGTCTGACCTCAATTCTGACACCAACCTTGCTCATCGTCGGCGGCAATGACCCAGAGGTAATCGAGTTGAACCGCATGGCATTCTCACTATTACGAGGGCCTAAAGAACTCGAAATCGTGCCCGGAGCAACACACCTGTTTGAAGAACCCGGCGCGCTGGAAAAAGTCGCACAACTGGCAGGAGACTGGTTCACCCGCTATCTGGCAGGCTGAGAGCACAACCGGGACAGAGAAAAGAAAGAGGCCAGGGTTGAGAGGAGGAAAACGATGCCAATATATCAAAACAGGCTCGAAGCAGGACGCTACCTGGCAACACTGCTACAACAATACGCGCATCGGCCCGACGTGATCGTGCTGGCGCTCCCACGCGGCGGCGTCCCCGTCGGCTACGAGGTAGCGCAGGCGCTGCACGTTCCACTCGATGTCTTCATCGTGCGCAAACTGGGCGTTCCAGGACACGAGGAACTGGCGATGGGCGCAATCGCCACAGGTGGAGTTATTGTGCTCAATAACGAGGTCGTCAACATGCTGCACATTCCCCCCCAGGTTATCGAGGCGGTAGCGGCACGCGAGGAGAAGGAACTGCAACGACGAGAGCACCTTTACCGCGACGACCGGCCCCTGCCCAATGTGAAAGGCAAAATCGTTATCCTGGTCGATGACGGCCTGGCGACAGGTTCGACGATGCGGGCAGCGATAGAAGCTCTGAAACAGGAGCATCCGGCCCGTATCGTGGTGGCAGTTCCCGTTGGGGCACTGCAAACCTGCGAGGCATTGATCCAGCAGGTTTCTGAGGTGGTCTGCGCGCAGATGCCCGAACCCTTCTACGGTGTGGGCTACTGGTACCAGAATTTCGAGCAGACTGGCGACCAGGAGGTCCACGACCTCCTCGCCAGAGCCCACCAGCAGCAACCCATTGGAGCGTAAGCTAATAATGAGTTGGAACAACCAGGATCGGCAAGCACCATGTCATTTTGAGCGAGGGAGAAGAATCTAAGGCTACCATCGATTCGGGAGAGATCCAGACGCCTGGCCCTCGCTCAAAATGACATATCCAGATCGCTTTTACAAAGGTCGGCTGATAATCGGTTTCAGAGCGGGATAGAGCGCACGATAAGCTTCGTAGGTCTGCTCGTAGACCTGCTTGTACTGCGGCTGTGGTTCGATGCGTTCCACCACGCGCACGGTTTGCTCGCAGGCCTGTGGCACCGATGAATAGACGCCGCTCGCCACACCTGCCAGCAAAGCAGCTCCGAAGGCTGGTCCCTCGGTCGCGTTGGTGGTGACCAGTTCCACGCCCAGCACATCGGCAATAATCTGCCGCCAGAGCGGGCTTTTCGCTCCACCGCCCGTCGCACGCATCTGTTCAAGCTCCAATCCCTGTTCCTCAATGATGGTAAAACAATCCTTGAGACTGAAAGCCACGCCTTCGAGGACGGAGCGCACAAGGTTCCGGCGCGTATGGCTCGCGGTCAGGCCGATCCAGCCACCGCGAGCATAGGCATCCAGGTGAGGCGTGCGCTCTCCTTGCAGGTAGGGCAGGAAGATGAGTCCTTCGCTACCGGGAGGAACCAGCGCGGCCTCCGTGGAAAGCAATTCGTAGGCGTCGATCTCCGTCCAGCGTTGCAGCGCGCTCTCCGGCAGGCCGATATTGTCGCGCACCCAGCGCAGCGAGAGACCGGCCCCCTGGGTGACGCCCATGAGATACCAGGCGCCAGGCACGGCATGGTTGAAAGTATGCACACGAGGGACAGGACCAGAGGTGTCGACCTGTGGGGAACCAGCATAGGCCAGCACCACGCCACTGGTGCCAATGGAGACAAGCGCAAGACCGGGACGCACCACACCGTTGCCAACAGCCCCACAGGCATTATCCGCTCCGCCGCCCGCGACCGGCGTTCCGGCGGCCAGGCCCGTGAGCGCGGCAACCTCTTCGGTAATCGTACCAGCCACTGCAGCAGACTCGACAATGGGCGGCAGGAGCGTCGGGTTGAGTTCAAGCGCCTCCAGCACCTCGCGCGACCAGACGCCGTGCTTGACATCGAGCAGGTCGGTGCCAGCCGCGTCAGAAATCTCCATCGCCATGCTGCCCGTGAGCCGATAGCGAATATAATCTTTCGGCAGCACCATCGTGCGGGCACGGGCGAAGATTTCCGGCTCGTGGTCGCGAATCCATTGCAGCTTGGGGGAGGAGAAACCGGGCAGCGCGGGGTTGCTCACCAGTTCGATCAGCCGCGCGGCCCCCACCCGCCCGGTAATCCAGCGGCTCTGCGCCTCGCTGCGCTGGTCGGCCCAGATAATAGATGGGCGCAACACCTGCCCCTGCTCATCCAGCAGGACAACGCCGTGCATCTGACCGGAGAGGCCAACGCCTCGCACATCACTCGCCTGTACTCCCTCCTGCGCGCCGCCAGCCAGGCAGGTACGGATGGCGCTCGCCGTGGCAGACCACCATTCGGCAGGATTCTGCTCCGCCCAGCCCGGGTGCGGGTGATAGAGCGGATAATCGACGAAAGCAGAGGCCAGCGTGCGCCCATCATCCGCTGCAAAAAGCGCCGCCTTCACGCCGGTTGTTCCCAGATCAATCCCTAGAAGCGCTTGCATAGAGATACGTCCTTTGCTTTTTTCAGGAGTTAGCAACAATAACTGATATGTGACACTCCCATCGCCTAAAGGCTGATGGGCTTCTGAGCATCATCCGTCGTGTAGGCTGTCTCCGAAGAGAGCGGCTCTGCAAGCCGTGCTTGAGCGGCGGACTGACTCAGACAACAAGGGGGCGTGTCGGCCCTACTACTCCTTGACCTGGACACGCCAGGACGGAGATACGTGAAGCAACGAGGGAACTGCGGATGAGTTCCAAATGCCAGATGATGCATATTGACCGAGCCGACGAGATCACGGTGGCCCGTGAACCCGCAGGCACGGCACGCCCAATTTCGGTTCTTAACGGCAGCGAGATGAATTTCCCCCAGGTCTACCGTCGCTTGTATGGTACCAGGAGACTGTTCTGCCTGTGAGGCGCGGACGATCATTTGCACGGACTGGCTGTGCAGGCCGTAACGTCCTTTGGTGGCTTTTTGCAGCACATCTCGCCCAGGCCAGCAGGCGTGTTCCAGGCGGGCTTGTTGGTGCGTTTCCATACAAAAATTCCAGAGCCGCGCCGCTTCTTGCTGCGCGGCTTTCAGTCCGCTAAACCGGCTTGGAGACAGGTTTGTGAGTCTGTACACCCGTATGGTTTTCATATGCTATGATGATAGCATGGATGAGAAAATTTTACCAGTGGGCAAAACCAGGTATACCCACTACCAGCTTGCCCATCACCTGGTCTGGATACCGAAGTACCGGAGAAAGATACTGACCGCTCGCTTCTTGCGAGAGAAGTTTCCCCATCTCAAGAAGGTGTGTGGAAAGGAGCATTTGTGGACGCAATCCTATGACATCGGGACGGCGGGAACGGTGTGTGCCGAGATCATCACGCGCTCCATTACCGAGTGTCAGGGCAAGTAGGGCAAGCCTGCGCTTCGCGGTCCACAAGGAACGGCGTTTTCATCCCGTCCCATGAATGGAGACGGGACTTCCCGCGCCGCCCCGTTAATAGATAGCAGAAAAGGATTGGACTATGCAATTTCAAGAGCGATATGTACAGAGAGTCCAGGGACAGCAACAGGTTCAGATGCAGGCACAGAAACCGCTTGGGCTGGCGGCGATGGCGCAGGAGTTGGAGACTTCGGCGACGCTGGCGATGAACGAGGCGGTGGCGAAGCGACGAGCTGCAGGGCTACAAACTATTCACCTTGGTTTCGGAGAGGCATCGTTCCCGCTACATCCCATTTTGCGGAAGGAACTGGCACGAGCGGCAGCACATACGAGCTACGCTCCGGTTCTGGGCCTTCCCGCTCTGCGCGAGGCCATTGCCGACTACTTGCAGCGCACGCGAGGCATTGCTGGCTCTGCCGCTCAGGTAGCGGTCGCGCCGGGGAGCAAGCCACTGCTCTACGCCCTGCTGCAAATACTGGAGGGAGATGTGCTGCTGCCCGTACCCTCCTGGGTGAGCTACGGCCCACAGGCGCGGCTGGCTGGGCGGCGTGTGATTGGCGTGGAGACGGATCCCAGCGATTATCACCGGATCACACCAGCCATACTTGAGGAGACGCTGGCGCGCGCGCGGCAACAGGGAGCAAATCCGCGCATTTTGCTGGTGAATACACCGAGCAATCCAACGGGTAGCATGTTTGACGCGGCAGACGTGGAGGCCATTGCGTACTGGGCGCGGGCAGAGGGCATCACGCTCATCAGCGATGAGATTTACGCGGAACTGGCGCACGGCTGGCGCGAACATATCTCACCAGCGCGCTTCTATCCCGAAGGCTGCATCGTCACCGGTGGCCTCTCGAAGGCATTTTCGGCTGGCGGTTGGCGGCTCGGCTACGCCCTGCTTCCCGCTACCCTTGAAGGCAGCGCCTTGATGTCGGCATTGCGGGCGCTGGCAAGCGAGATCTGGTCCTCAGCCTCCACACCCGTGCAGGAAGCGGCCTGCGCCGCCTTTCGCCCAAACGCGGAACTTGAGATATACGTCCAGCGCTCGGCTCGCATTCATGGCTATATAGCTTCATGGCTATATGAAACATGCGTCAGTCTCGGTATTCCCTGCCCACGACCGGCGGGCGCATTTTACCTCTACCCGGATTTTGCCCCCTGGCGCAGCGCGCTCAACGAACGAGGAGTCACGACCAGCGATGAGCTAGCACAGTACTTGCTCGCTGAGTGGGGTATCGCAACGCTGCCCGCTACAGCTTTCGGTGAGCAGCCAGAGGCGCTACGCCTGCGCCTCGCCACCAGCATGCTCTATGAACCCGAAGGAAAACCGTCAGAAGAGGAACGCGAGGCATGGTTCTGGCACCTGCTGGAACAGGCCGATCAGCTTCCTTCTTCAAATGAAGTAGAAGATGTGAGGCTCAGACTACCAGCGCTTGAGCGCGCACTGGCAACACTGACGGAGTTGATACAGACACTGGACAGGGCAAAACATTCAGGGTAGGTTTTGCCCGGGTCATATCACTATGATAGAAAAGGGATAGGAAAGGAGAGCACTGGCAACCTTTCCATTGCCAGCCGGGATACCGCAAGCGTCATTTCTCTTCGATCTGACCTTTTTCGTGGTTCTAGTCTCAGTGCTCCTCCAGAGAACGACCGGGCCGCTCGTGGCAAAATGGCTGGGAGTGGTGACATCACCAAACTGAGCAACGGTTGCTGTCACACCTGCCGCCGTTGTACAATAGGTCAACATCCATGTAGATGTGATTTCTCCAGGCAGAGACGGCAGAGAGAGCATAGCCGTTTTCGAGGCGATTGTCGCGACAGGTGAAAGGAAGTAAAGCCATGAGCAACAGTGCTGTTCCTATCAAAGAGTTCCGGCTTGATTTGAGCGACCTGAGCTACACGGGACGTGATCTGGTTCGCCCGGAATCGGTGCTGGCGCAGCCGAACGGGACGCTGTGGGTCTCGGATGGGCGCGGCGGCGTGACGCGCATTGATCCCGATGGCAACCAGCAGTTTTTCGGCGGACTCGGCGGCGAACCCAACGGGCTGGCGCTGGCCGACGATGGCACGATCTACGTAGCGAACATCGGCACCGGCACCATTCAGAAACTGAACCCGGCCAGTGGGCAGGTCGAGGAGTTCCTGACAGAGATCGACGGTGTCAAGCTGACGTGCGCCAACTTCGTCTTTCTCGACAGCAAAAACCGGCTCTGGGCCGCGTTCTCGACGCGCGAGCAGATCTGGTGGCCCGCGGCAGCGCATCCGCGTCCCGACGGCTTCATCGTGCTGGTCGACGGGAAAGGACCGCGCATCGTCGCCGATGGTATCTATTTCACCAACGAGATCCGGTTCGATGCCAGCGAGGAGTATCTTTATGCAGCCGAGACGATGAAGAATCGCATCATCCGTTTCCGCGTGCAGCCAGATGGCAGCCTGACGGACAAAGAGGTGTACGGACCCGACGGGCTGGGTCCTGGCGCCGCTGTCGACGGCTTTACCTTCGACGCCGACGGCAATATCTGGGTCACACTGGTTATTCGCAACGGTGTTGGCATCATCACGCCCGATGGCGACTACCACGTCGTCCTTGAAGACGCCAACGATGCCCTGCTCTCTACCTTCGAGCAGAAGATTACCGACGGCAGCGCGCAACCTATGGATATGATGGCGGCAGCCGGTCAGACGCTACAATTCATCACCAGCGTGGCTTTTGGCGGCCCGGACCTGCGCACCGTCTACCTCGGCTCGCTTGGCATGAACCGCCTGCCCACATTCCGCTCGCCCGTCGCCGGGTTGCCCATACATCACCGGAAATAAGAGATAGGGGCGCAATAGCGCAGCATTGTGCCCCTACATGTCCTACACTGGGGGATGGCCGAAGTTGCCGACACGCTCACCGTGGTTGGTGCCAACTTTTTTCATGACGAGATGGGCCGGGCGCATCTGCTGGCTGAGCGGCATATCGACCGTCACCACGCCGTTGCCATAGGTAACGTTGGCCCTCTCACCATCGACAGCATCGGGCAACGCGATAGCACGGAGGTAATCGCCCACCGTCCACTCGTCCACCAGGAGTTCTTTCACGCCCTTGAGGAGTCCGCGCACCTGCCCGGCGAGAATCAGGTGTCCATCCCCGGTCACCTCGACATGGATATCGGCGGGTTCCAGACCGGGCATGGGCGCGACGACGGTGAGCCGGTCTTCTGAGCGATACATCTTTACCGGGATGTGTTGCCGGATAGGTTTTTCTTGCATAGCCTGTATTTCCCTCTCACAAACCATAGGCTGGTAATGCATAGACAGCCATTGTTATTAATACGAATCGGGATTGCGGGCCGGTACATTCTCGTTGCCCAGTTCCATATCCTGACTGTAGGCGGTACCCCGTTCCTGACCCGGCGACGGAGCTTTGACGCCTGGCTTCCCCTTATATTGAGCAGTGTTGGCTTCATGAGCCTGCTCTATGTTGACCTTCTGGCCCTCCTGCTCCTCCTGCGTCGTGCCGCCATAATAACCCGTGATGCCAGCCGCGTGCTCAAAATTCTTGCCTGTCGTCGGCCCGGCATCCTGACCCGGCACCTCGCCAGCCTGCTGCTCGCGCTCCCAGTTCCGTGCCTGCTCAGTATCTTGTTCCTGCTTGCCAGCATTGGTATTACTATATTGATCTGCCATTATTGGCTACTCCTTCCTCATCTATACTCTCCATCCACTGACATGCCGTGTGCATTACCATCTACCCTATTCACGATTACAATGGGGATAATGATATATTATCAATGCTAGCAGGAACTTTTTTGATGAAGAATGGGAGGACAGCCATGAGAATCGCTGTGGGCAGCGATGAACGGACACACTTAACGGACATGTTGATCGAAGAACTACGCAGGCGCGGGCACGAACTGCTGCTTTTCGGGCCGCTGGCGGAGAACGATACAGAGGTCGACTGGCCGCTGACAAGTAGCAAGGCAGCACAGGCAGTGGCAGACGGGCAGGCCGACGAAGGCATTGTCTGCTGCTGGACGGGAACGGGCGCGTCTATCGCGGCTAACAAAGTGCCGGGCATTCGCGCCGCTCTCTGCCACGATGCCGAGACGGCGAAAGGGGCGCGCATCTGGAACCATGCCAACGTCCTGGCCCTCAGCCTGCGCGCCACATCCGAAGCCATCGCCAGAGAGATACTGGACGCCTGGTTTTCTACTCCCTACTCAGAAGACGAATGGAACCGCCAGCAAATGGAACGCATTCAGCAACTGGAGCAACGCCTTTGTACCCAATAATGTAAACATGAAAACAAAGCTGACGAGAGCTTAGTACGCGACGGTGAAGCGGCGGCGGATGAAGTGGGGGTTCTCCAGTTCATCAACAAGGGCCACCGCGTAGTCTTCGGCGGAAATGCGGCTCTCACCGTTTTCATCAGTCACGAGCTGGTCGGTTCCCGTGCGGTAGTGGCCGGTGCGCTCGCCAGGGGCGATCAAGCCTGCGGGACTGAAATACGTCCAGTCGAGATTGGAGCTGCGGTAGACATCCAGTGCGTCTCGCATGGCGAGCGCACCGGGCCGCCATGCTGGCGGGAAATCGGGCGTGTCGACAAGCTGTAAGCCGGGGGCAACTTCTAGACTTCCCGCGCCACCAACGACGATGAGGCGGCGCACGCCGGCGCGTGTCAGACCATCGATCAAAGCACGGGCCGCGTCGGAATATGTCTGCCCAGGCACATTCGCGGGCTGCCGGGTTGCGTTGACAACCGCGTCATGTCCGGCCACTAGCTGAGCAACAGCACTGGAATCGAGCATATTGCCCGCTTTGACTGTCAGATTCGGGTGAGCGAACGGAAACTGTGATGGATTACGAACAACGACGGTTACACGATGACCCCGGTTAAGGGCTTCGCGCGTGACGCGCTGGCCGATCATGCCACTGCCACCAAATATTACGATGTCCATGAAATTCTCCTTATAAAGCAGGATATTACGCGATAAGAAAAGGTTTTCACCTACGCAATTCTACCACATGCGCATGCCCCTGCTTCCAGAGAAAAAACACCTCTGGCTCTGTATCCCTACAAGGGAAACCGCCCGTCCATAGGGACGATGCCTGGAGCTGGCTCGCCACGTGCCGCGTTCCTGCCTGTGCCAACGGGCAAGCACAAAGCATCGCCCCTATGGACTTCCCTCGCAAGGACGTATATCCTCACTCCTACCGGGACAAAGCCTCGAACGATGTAATCGTCGCGACGGCCCCGCTCTGGAGTTGGATACGCATACCGCAATAGCCTGACGAGAAAGAACTGTCGGTGACAGTAGCCATCCAGCCGCTCGGTTCGGATGTCCCTGTCTTCCATGCATTCGCTGTCAGGGTTGTGCCAATGATCTCGAAGTCAATCGAGTAGGATGTACCGGCGGTTGCGTCAAATGAGACGGTTTTCAAGACCGTTGTTGTACCGTTGACGTCTTTCTGGATCACCAGGCTACTACCATTAATGTAGGCTTTGTACCAGTCTTTGCTATCTTGCCAGCGCAACACAGCCCCCATATTCGTGTTCGTAAAGTTGTTCATCGATCCACTGAAGATAACCTCAGCGTTGGTAGCTGTCGGGCCAAGCACAGCATTGTAGGGAGACGACCCGTTGGAGAGTTGACCGGTGTTATTATTGATCGAGAAGACGCTGGAACTATTGGCATCGCCACCCCATGTCAACCCATCGCTGGCAGTGCCCCAGTATTTCTGGTTAGCGCGTTGGAACGTATCCTGGGCTATCGTCGTTCCTGGCGTTGGCGAGACCGTCGGAGTGGGTGTGACCGTCTTTGTTGGGGTTGGTGAAGGCGTTGGCGACTTTGATGGCGTTGGCGTTGGTGTTGGCACGCCGTTTTGCACCGCTTTACCAAGCTTGTTGGCGAACTCTTCTGTGAACCAGATGCGGTTCTGCCCATCAATTGCCAGCCCATCATGCGGGTGCGAATTCTGCGTTGGTGTTGAATAGATGCTAAAGGAACCGGTTCCGCTATCGGGGAAAGAGCCGATAATACTCTGGAGCGAATCATCGAACCAGACCAGCCCATTGCTATCAACGCCGATGCCGGAAGTGTGCGTTCCACAACTGGAGCAGGAGACTGGATAGTCATACTGAGTCACGCCATTACTGGTGCCGGGGGCCGCCTGCGCCACTTTCAACTCCCCGATCATACCGACCCACCCCTCCGTCCACCAGATGTTCCCATGAGGGTCGACCGCAATCAGGTGAGGTGTCAGGCCGCCGGGTGGATTGCTCTGAACCTTATATTCCTTTATGGAGCCGCCGCTATATTCGCCAATCTGGGCAACCGCCGAGTTATTTTCGGTAAACCAGACATTATTCGAGGCGTCTACCACAATACCATAGGGCAGGCTATTGGCCGTTGGAGTGGTAAATTCCTGCATTGTCTGTGTTGACGGATTAAATTTCCCGATTTTGTCCGTGTAATGCTCAGTAAACCAGATATTGCCGCTATGGTCGATGGCGATATCCCAGGGACCAGCATCGGAAGTTGGGACCGGAAACTGCTGGAACGATTGCGTACTGGGATTGAGCTTCCCAATGGAATTAGACATCGGCAGGGGAAACCAGAGATTGCCCTGGGAATCAAAGGCCAGAAACAACGCCTGCCCGAAGCCAGAAGGGAGCTGGTAGGTCGCCATCCAGCTTGAAGTGGAAGGGTTAAATTCTTCGATTTTGCCGGGAGGCGTGCTGCTGCTGCACGTCGGATTCGGGTCGCAGCCGGGAACAGCCACCCAGACATGACCCGCGCTATCAAAGGTCACGCCCCACGGCTCCTGGCCGCTATTCAAGTAGTAGTCCGTCGCAGTGACGCCTGCCGCCTGGGCAGAGCTTTGCATGAAACCTTTGCTGAACAGACCCAGTGCCAGCGCGAGACTTGCCAGCAGCAGGCCCAGCACGACGACATGTAGAAAGATTTTTCTTTTCACCATATCCTGTTCTTCTCAGTCATGAAAAATGTCTTGAGCAGACAACAATGTTCACGAAAAACAAAAAGCACCTTTCAAACCAATAAACGGCCATCAGTAGTAACTCAACTGCCTTACTTAAAATTGACCTGACACAAACAAATCACCCCTTTAAACTCTAAAGGGGTGGGAAGTTGCTACTGGTGTCGGTTCGGTTAATAACCGGTTAAGAATTCGATTGCGTTGTTGAGGTTGCTTAACTCATGTCTGCTGCGCCTTACTATAGAGCGCGTACCAGACCTCGTCATAATATGGCGAAAACATGTGGCCGGGCTGGATCGTGCTGGTGAAGTCGTTGTGCCCATCGAGATACCAGTTGCTGCCGCTTTTAATGTACCAGGGGCCGCCGCTGGAGCCGCCGGTCATATTGCAGGGGATGGAGACAACGGTACCGCCCGCGTACTGCCAGAGCTTGCCGGACGAACTCTCGCACGTTTGCCTGGTCTGTCCATTAAAGGGATAAGCAGCAGGATAGCCATAAGCGTAGTAGGGCTGATTGACGGGCTGATTATACGCATAGCCAGCGCCGCCCACCTCGTCGGTCAGGTATCCCTCGGCGTTGGCGGAGACGACGGCCATGCCATAATCATGGTGCAACTCGTTGGGCTTCGCATCTATCCAGTCGGAAGGAACCTCCAGGTCACGAGCGACCCAGCAGCCATACGGCCCGTTCCCATTATTGTAGAGCGGGCAGAAGAGGACGTTGCGCATCCAGCCCCCAAAATAGTAGAGGCAGTGACCGGCGGTATCGACCACACTCTTGTTACTGCTCACCACGGCAGTGCCGGAGCAGACGACGTTTTGACCGGCAGCGGTGGTCATAAAGAGCTTGCCAACGGTCGAGAGGGGATAATCAACAGCGTTGTTGCGTGGCGCCTGACCCTTCTGCTGCACTGCCTGGCCCTGGCTTACAGCGTTGCTCTGCTGCACGTCGACACTGTTCACCTGGAGCACATCGTCATTGACAGCGCTGCTCATATTCGCCGCCGTCCAGTACTTCCGCACGCTGGCTGAGCTTTGATTCACCTGATAGACGGTGATCGCAGGGGAAGAAAAGAGCAGCGAAAGAGACACTTCATGCCCGAAGCCGACAAGGTAGGCAATGTAGGCAACAGCCAGCAGGCAGAGGAAGACCTTGCTAAAGAGCGAGGAGAGGAAGATTTTCTGTAACTGGCGCATCACGGCCCCTCTCTTTCATCAAGCCTGGGGCTTCTCTGGCTTTTGAGGCTTCCCTGGTTGTTTTCCTTCCCCATCAGTCAGGTGCGGCATGGGAACGGGCTTCGCGTCGCGCATCCTCTCCGCCGTCCAGTACTTCCGCACATCCTCAGCAGGAGTCTCCACCTTGTGTCCCACAACTTTGCCCGTCTTTGGCCCGCGCTTCCTGCCCGCCAGGAAGAGGCCAAGCAACAAAGCCAGCACAATCACGCCAATCAGAGGCAGTTGGATAAGTCTATTTTGTTGTGACATAGTGCCCTCTTTCTCTTTCAGAAAAGACGCTACGGGCAGAACGCATACACATTCACAGGGAAGCGCACAGCGCGTTTTCCTCTACTGTTGTATTTTATCACGTGGCGCAAGGGTTCATCAGCGAGGGAAAGTCTCATACGTTCCTGTTCTTAAATCCGACTCGACGACTGGCAGGCCGTGGACGCCGAGAATGGTGGAGATTTCGCTGCCGTGATGGATGTCATGTTCGAGCACATGCCAGATGATCCAATCGAGGGCGGAAACTATTCCGTCAATTCACGCGGGTATAACAGCTAGAGCCTGTACTATCCAGAAATAAAACCGTCCCACACCCTGTGTCATCGAACTGGAACGGTTTTGTTTGTTGTGGATGGATGTGCCCTCAGGAGGATGTCTTCCGGGTCTCCCTTCGTTGGAGAGTAGTTCAGAGCTTTCTTTGCTAGAATACCGTTATGTATCTGTTCGTTACAGTGTCATCTATCTTTCTATCTTCATCGATAATGGGCGAGGGCATATCCACGGATACAGGCGGTGAGTTCTGCCTGGCTTACTGGCCGTATTGCTCCAGGCGCGTGCCCGCTGCTTTGAGGGCGTGGCCGAGGGTGTGGGCAAGCGCGCGCGCCACGGGGCGATGCCGCTGGAGCGACGCCATTTGCTGGTATACATCGGTCTGACCCAGCCTTTCCTCGTCAAGAATTCTGAGGAACAGGTAGGTTGGGAATGGATACATGGGTTGTACGAACCTCCGTTTGTCATATCATAAAGAAAACTCCATCATGGAAAACGCTCGTTTTGCGCCTTCCATTAATGACAACACCGGGCAGGCTTCTTTTCTTCCTCTCTGGAAGCGAAACAGCCATAGACTCGTTCACAGGTGGCGACTTTTTGCTATAATACGAATGACAACCGCGAGTACAGCCGGAAAGCGGGGCCATAATTCAGGGAGATACAGCGATACTCCGAAAGACTGAAAGGAACTTCCATGTATAAAAAGTTGTTTTGTGGGCTGGTTGTATTTGGCTTGATCACTGTTTTGTTCTGCGCCTGCGCAATTAGAGATACCGGTGCCGCTACCTGCCCGTGCGTCCATATGGGTGGAGCGGACTTCATCCAGCACTCGATCACCATTCAGAAGGGACAATCGATTTTGCTGATTGATGATGCGTCATCCGAGCACATCATCACGAATGGGAGCTGGGTTAACGGGACACAGGTCCCTAGGAAGGAGCCTGGCGCGCCAACTATAAATCAGACGTATAACGGCAACGATCAGGCACCCATCGGGCCGTTCAATAACGCGGGCACCTTCCATGTCTACTGTACCATACACGTCGGTATGAATCTCACTATAACCGTGCAATGATCAGGCTGACGAGTACAAAGAAAGGGGCCAGTCTTTGCGACTGACCCCTTTTTTGTCGGTGATTAGTACTTTTATGGCAGGCGGCAGGGGCATCCGGCAATTTCCGGCACGCCATCCGTTATACTGTTGCAGAAAGAGTATCTGAGAAACAAAAGAAACAAAGGTGAGTCCGATTCTATGTACCTGCAACCGTTGAAACAACCGGAACAATTCCAACAATTGAAACATAGAGCTTTCCTCTCTTTCTATCTGAAATGCGGGGCGACCTTTCTCCTGTTCGCCCTGAGCGTGCTGGTTGTCGCCTGTAGCAGCACGTCGCCTACTGACACAAACCTGGGCAATCCCCCGGTCACCGTCACCATTAACTTGAACCAGAACGCGCTATCGCCTACGCCGCCCCTGCCAGTTTATACCTGCGGAGCGTGGGTCACCAATACAACGCCAGCCTTCAACACGACCTCAGTGGTGGAGGTCTATGCCAAGTTCATTCATAACGTGGATGAAAATCCGGTCGGTGTTGACAATGCCAGCGCCACAGCCACAGTGCTGTGGCCCGATGGCACTACCACTACCGTCACCGCGACGACCACCTCCGATGGGCTGGCCGTTTTCCCCGTCTCCATCAAGACGGAAGCCGAAGCGATTGACAAGGTTGTGCTGGTCACAGTCACATTCACCAGCCCTGACGGCCAAACCTGTACGGTTAATCAGGATCAGGCCGCCTACTTCACGCTGGTAGTTGTCTCGCCCACGGCCACACATACCCCAACGCCAACAGGGACGCCCGGCGGGCCAGGGACGCCGACGCCACCGGGACCGCCCAATCCCAAAAAGACTCCTACTCCTCCCCATCATTGATCTTCTGACTCGATGCCGGGGCACGCACCACCTCATCGTGTGACACACATGATGAGGTGGTTTTCTGGCAGAAAAAATCGTGGCGGGTCTACCTGGGAAGGCTTCAGTCGCTCAGATCGTGAGACAGATCATTGACAGAGACACCTCCATCGGCGATGATTCATGTAATAAGTAGAACATGCTTAAAAATCTGGCACTCTTCTTTCAATATTGAAAGGAAGCTTTCATGGCGAGCAATCATCGCTGGATTATCGGATTGACCACGAGCACCGGGCTGCTGGGTCTCGCGGTTAGCAGCGGACTGGCTATTGTAGCGCATCATTTTGTAGACGAACTTTCTCACCCGCACGAGATAATAGACAAAGCCCGCTTCTCCATCGATCTTCCGCCCATTGTTGCCGAACCACCACAGGCATTACGAAGATCGCTGTCATTTCAGACGAGTGACGGGACGTTTCTGCGCGGCGAATTCTGGGCGCAGCCTCAAGCGGCTCCAACTATCATTCTCTGTCACGGCTACCGCATCTCTCGCCTGCCCCTGCGACCGGTCGCGGCCCTGGAATACGGGTATGGCTACAATATCCTGCTGTTCGATTTTCGCGGGCATGGAGAGAGCGAAAGTGTGATTACGAGCGGGGGCGCTGCCGAAGTCCGCGACCTGGAAGCCGCCATCATCGCCGCCACACGCCAGCCGGAGACGCTGCCGGGCAAAATCATCATTCACGGCTTCTCGATGGGGGCCTCTATCGCCCTGCTCACACCGCCGCATCCCGACGTGGCCGCCATCATCGCCGACAGCCCTTACGCCCGCCTGGATGACATATTACGCCGCATCGTCCACTATCGCCTCACCAGTGAAAGCGACGGCTGGAAACCCTCGCTGCGCCAACTGCGGCGCTTTTTCCCAGCCATGACCTGGGCCATCGTTGTCGCCAGCGCGCTCGAGTTCCGCTTTCGTTTCGGTCACACGCTCTTTGCCCGGCCAGATCTCAGCTTCAAACGCTGGTACGAGAAGCGCAAGGACCTGCGCCAGGTACCCATCCTGCTGATTCACGGAGAAGCCGATGGAACCATTCCTATTCGACACGCTCATCTACTTGCCGCTGCGGCAAAGGCCAGCGGAACTCCGCTGGAAACCTACTTTGTGCCGCAGGCTCGTCACTGCGGGGCATACGGTCGTGACCCCGAGCAGTACGTTTCCCTGGTGCGAGCTTTTGCCTCACGCCATCTGAACCTCGAATAGCCCGAAAAATCTGATTTGCATCAAAAAAGCAGCATTTGTTGAGCGCCAGAAACCCCTCTATGGCTTTTTTTCTCATTCTCTTACCATTCAGTAGGGCATCGGCAAGAATGTATGAGTAGCAGCAGAAAACGAAAGGGGTGAAGTGCTCACCTCCAAGGCGAAACCGGTCGGTATTACCGTGCTGGTGACTGAAAAGTCCTACACTTCACAAGCGAGCTTCCTTGACTCTTATCCGTTGTTAGTGCATAATAAGGGCAGGGAGAAATAGTATGTCTTTAGCGGCAAGCGGGTCAAGCGAGGACTCTACCCGTGCATCAAATGGACGGAACATCAACGCTGATCTCAATGCTGCGTACAACATCATCAGAAAAGTAGCACCCAATGCCTTCGGGTCGGAGGGTGTAGAGGATGGCAGGAAAAGCTCCTACGTAGTCCATCCATCCAGTGAGGATTGTCGTTCCCCTCACGAAGCCAAAGAAAGCAAGTGATCAATAGATCGCCAGATTCTTGGAACTATGATTGCTAAAGGGAGAGCGATTGTGCTACATACCGTAGATGCCGGATCAGTGGGCAGATTACATTTTCGTGCGCTCTAAATCAGAACAGGCCATACCCGAGGAGCCAGCTATGCAACCACCAGATGACATGCAGCGGATGAAAGACGACATTCTCGAAGAAGATACTGCTATGATTGAACCTGAGACTGGCGTGCTTGAGCGAGACACAGGCGTCATTGAGCGTCTTTCGCGCCAGGCCAGTTCCAGAGAGGCCCACGGCTCGCGGCGGCAGCAATTATTGCAACAGAAACAGTCCTATACGCCACAGTCGTTGCATGGAAACGCCTCCGCCAACAAGGCTCTTCTGCGGCAGCTCACGCTCCTGCGCGAGGAGAATCAGCAACTGCGTCAGGAAGTGGAGGCACTGCGGGCGCGGGGAAACGTTACAACACCTTCTCCTGCAAGCTTCAACGGAGATGCGAACGCCGAGATCGAGGCTATTCACAGGGGCTACCAGCAGGAGCTTCAGCAGTACCAGCAGCACCTTGCCGATTTAATGGAAGAGCGCAACCGGCAGCAGGAGGAATATCACAACCTGGAACTCCGCTATCAGGACCTCTATTACAATTTCCTTGCCTCGGTGGAGGAAGAGGCTCACAGGATGGTTACAGAGGCAGCGCGCACCGTCACCCTATCTCCAACCGGCGGCGAGACGCATCCCCTGCTTCAGGATGTCGTACAGACCCTGCAAACCCACGCACAGCAGTTAGAAGAAGAGCACGCGGCCCATACGATCTACATCATGCGCGAAGCGCAGCGTAAAGCAGCGCGGCTGGAGGAGGAACTTCGCCGCGAGCGGCAGCAGCTCATGGAGGAGCGACAGAATCTCCTTGCCCTGCAACAGAGCGTGCGCGAGCAGGCCGAACAGCGCTACCAGGCCATTCAGACACGGCTACAGGTTCGCTGGCTGCTGCGGCTGGTGAGCTGGGTGGGAGGAATGCTGGCAGTGCTGCTGGTCGTCCAGGTGCTCGCCCTGTACACGCTCCAGGTGCCTATAAGCTTTCCCCTTTTCTTCTCCATCGTCGCACCTGTGCTCGCCTACCCTATTGTGGCCTGTCTCGTCGTCTACCTGCGCGAGCGTTTCCACTTCGTCTACGAGAGCGCGCCCCACAAGAAAAAGACCAGGAAACTTTCCGAGCATCACGCCTGAGCAGAGGATTGCGCAAACGAACGCGGCGGTGCCAGCACCGCCGCGTTCGTTTGCGCAATTCGTTAGCGCCGGAAGCTGAGGACGGTGCGAACAAGTTTGCGGTTGCTGGCAGCGGCGCTACTCTCCAGGTAGGCAGCGAAGGCAGCCTGTTGAATACCGGTATCTATGGTTGGATAGGCATGAATAGTGTTGAAAATGTCGTTGAGGGTCAGGTTGTGCCGCATGGCAAGGGATAATTCGCCCAGCAGCTCGCCTGCCCGCACACCGACCATGTGCGCCCCCACCAGTTCATCCTTCTTGCCCGCCAACACCAGCTTGATAAAGCCCGCCGTCTCCCCCTCGGTCTGGGCGCGATCAATAGCGGCCCAGGGAAATTTCACGATGCGTACCCGCTTATACCGCTTTTCCGCCTCATCAGCAGTGAGGCCAACCCGCGCCGCTTCAGGATCGGTGAAAGTACACCAGGGGACGACGCGGTAATCGACTTTTCTCTTCGCGAAGGAAACCAGGGCGTTGCGCACGGCAATACCCGCCTGGTAGGCAGCGACGTGCGTGAAGAGATAGCCGCCAGAGACATCTCCGATGGCATAGATGTTCGGCGTCGTTGTTCGAAGATAATGATCGACCTTGATGCCCTTGCTGTCATAGCTGACACCTGCTGCTTCCAGATGCAGCCCCTCGACATTGGGCCGCCGCCCCGGCGCCAGCAGGATCTCGTCACCCGCGAAGTCGCGCAGTTGCTCGCCAATCCTTGCCGTGATCACCTTCTTCTCGCCATTGCGGCTGGCCCTGACGAAGCGTGCCCCCGTAACGATCTCGATGCCCTCAGACCGCAAGACGGCGGCAACGGCAGATGAGACATCAGGGTCTTCCTTCGGCAGAATGCGCTCCGGCCCCTGGATGATGGTCACTTTTGAACCCAGGCGCGCGAATGCCTGCCCCAGTTCCACGCCGACGGGGCCAGCGCCCACGATGAGCAGCGACGGGGGCAGAGCGAGCAGATGAAAAGCATCTTCATTGGTCATGTACCCGGTCTCCTGCAGCCCCTCGACGTCGGGAACAGCAGGGCGCGAGCCGGTGGCGATGAGCGTGTTGCGGCTGCTCATGGTTTCTCCATTAAGGGTCAGCGTGGTGGGAGATTGGAATGCAAGCCTGCCAAACCTGACGGTAACGCCCTCGCTGTAGACCTTTTCCTCCTCGGCCACACGAGCGATCACGCTCTGAATGTAGGCATTGACCTTCTCCATATTGAGGCCCGGATTGGCAGGCACCGACCCCATCAGCCCCAGCCTCTCAGCATCTCTCGCCTGCTGCGCCACGCGGGCTACGTGAATCAGGCTTTTGCTTGGCACGCAGCCATAATTCAAACAGTCTCCTCCGAGCCGTTCTTTATCGACCAGCAGCACATCGGCTCCCAGCGAGCGCGCCACGCGAGCGGCAGTTAAGCCGCCGGAACCGCCACCAATGATGGTTATATCATACTTTTTCACATGATTTCTCCCGGAGCATCCAGGCAAAAGCAAAGCAGTAGCATTCAGTAGCATTATTGTACGTTCATTTCTACAGAACTGACCAGATGCATGAGAACGTGCTATGATTAGATTATGGATAAGGGATGGGGCAAAAATTGCTCCCCGGCATCTATCTCCATCTCTAAACCTCATAGCTATTCCGTGAATAGAATACAGGATACACTTACGCACTATGCCACGAAATTTCTGATTACCTGTGTATAAGGAGAGGAACGATGGTACAAAACATTCAAGTCACGAGCACCGTTACAAGCAAGCCAGTGCTCCAGCAGCACAAAATCTGGCAGGAGGGACACAAGCCGGAACCATGCGCGGTAATCATCTTCGGCGCTACCGGAGACCTGACGCAGCGCAAATTACTGCCTACCCTGGCCCATCTCTGGCACGATCACCCCCTGACCCATCCCTTCGTCATTGTTGGTTTCGCCCGCCGCCCCCTGACGCTTGAGCAGTGGCGCGCAATGGCGCTGAAATCCATCAATACCTATATGCCTGAGTCGGACCGGCTGGATGAAGCGGCACAGCAGGCCTTCGCGCAATGCCTGTTTTATTGCCAGTCCACCTTCGATGATAAAGAAGGATATGAGAAACTCGGCAACCTGCTCGCGCAACTCGATAAGGAGCATGGAACAGAGGGCAATAGACTATTTTACATGGCAACGCCTCCTGAACTCGACATCGAAGTTATCAACATGCTGGGCGCAACCGGTCTCTCCCACTCGCTCCATCAGAACGGTCACCAATCCTGGACGCGCATCATCATCGAGAAGCCTTTCGGCCATGACCTTGCCAGCGCGCAGAAGCTGAATAATACGCTGGCTCGCGCCTTCAAAGAAAATCAGATTTACCGTATCGACCATTACATGGGCAAGGAGACAGTACAGAATATCCTGGCCTTCCGCTTTGCCAATCGTATGTTTGAGCCGGTCTGGAACCTGAACTACATCGACAATGTCCAGATACTCATCGCCGAAACGCTCGGTATCGGCACACGCGCCGAATACTACAATACTGAGGGAGCCATTCGCGACATGGTCCAGAACCACATGATGCAGCTTCTGAGTCTGACCGCGATGGAGCCGCCCGACGACTTTGATGCCGAATCGATTCATAACGAGAAGGTGAAAGTCTTGCGTGCCATTCCCTGTTTCACCCCAGAACAGGTCAAGCAATACACGGTGCGCGGGCAGTACACGGCGGGTGTCGTTGATGGGCAGCCGGTGGTGGGCTACAAGCAGGAACAGGGAGTGCCGCCCGATTCGACCACGGAAACCTTTGTCGCGCTCAGACTCTTTATCGAGAACTGGCGCTGGGCGGGCGTCCCTTTCTACCTGCGCACGGGCAAACGGCTGCCCACACGCTGCACCGAGGTAACTATCCAGTTCAAGCGCGTACCGCACCAGCTCTACAAGCCGTCCGCTACACAGGGGCTACAACCTAATCTCATTGTCATCCGCATTCAACCGGACGAGGGCATCGCCTTGCGCTTCGCAGCCAAGATCCCGGGGGCAGAGAGTCACCTCGCCTCCGTCAATATGGACTTCAACTACACCAGCGCCTTCGGCATTGAATCGCCAGACGCCTACGAGCGCCTGATCGCCGACGCCATGGAGGGCGATTCCACCCTCTTCATCCGCCGCGACGAGATCGAGCAATCCTGGAAGATCATCGACAGCATCACCAGCGTCTGGAAAACTATGCCGCCCGACACGGCCTACCCCTACCCAGCCGGTACGTGGGGGCCCAAAGAAGCCGACGCACTCATCGAGAAAGACGGTCGGCACTGGTATAACCCGTAACTCATGCAATATTCCATGGGCACACAGTAAAAAAACAGATCCGACAGGATGCTATAGGGGCAGGAGGTAGCGCCCCTCATTGCCAACTTTGATTGTCAATCACCACCCCCGGCTTCACACTCCATATTCGGCGAGATAGTCGGTGAAGGACATGGGGGTGAAGCCGAAATTGCGCTGTACGGAGTCGCGTTCGGTAATGTTATCGAAGGTGAACAGGCCCATGGCGGCTCTGGTCAGGGGCGGCCTGGGCAGCACGGCCTCCATGACTGCCGCGCCTATGCCCACAAAGGGGGTGGGCGCGGGCGCTTTGATGCGCGTCTTGTGCATAGCATGCAGCAGCTCGTCGATGATCTGAGTGAAGGAGTAATATTCAGGGCCGCCAATGGTGTAGGTTTTGTCGGAAGTCCCCTGCGGATCTGCCAGCACCTTCATGATGACCGTCACAACATCTTCGACATAGATAGGCTGGAAACGGATAGTGCCGCCGCCAATCAACGGCACCACTGGAGCGCTGCGAATGAGATCGGTCAGCCCCTTGATGAAAGGAGCGCCTTTGCCGAAGAGTACCGAGGGCTGGATAATTGTCCATTGCAGCCCGCTCTCCTTGACCAGCTTCTCCGCAAGGTAGCGGCCCTGCATATAGCTGCCTGGCCTGTCAGGCTTCGTACCGAGACCGCTGATCTCGATGATGCGTTTGACCCCAGCTTCCCGCGCCGCCTTTACCAGGTTGGCCGTTCCCGTCACATTGGTTTCGTTATACTGGTTGCTTGACATTGGCTTGCGGTCCGCTGTGATGAAGGCGGCATGCACAATGGTCTCGATACCCTGCACGGCAGCAGGCAGCGTCTCCGGCTTCGTGGTATCGCCCGACACCAGTTCAACCTTCTCGACGGGCAAGATGCTCGCCGCGTGCTCTTTGTTGCGCACCAGGCAACGTGGGCGCTCGCCCGCCGCGACGAGGCGCGCCACAAGATGCCGTCCAATATAGCCATCTGCCCCTGTGATCAGTATCATCTCTCTCCCTCCGAAATCTCTCTACGTCAGTGAGTTATGATTGCTTTGCAAGTAGTATAAAGCCTCATTACCAGAGACGCTAGAGGGCAGGGACACGAGTACAAGAGTGAGTTAGCTCACGAAATTCACATTACAATAACGCCTCCGCGGGCAGCACAATGCGCACCGATACACCATCGCCGGGAACGCTTTTGATAGTGAGGCTGCCCCCGGCGATGGCAAGCAGGGCGCTGTGCGTGAGCAGGCCGCCACCGGTCCCTGTGGTGGAACTGCTGGCCGAGAGGATGCCGACGCCATCATCGGAAACGACCATTTCCAGATGAGGGTCGCAGCTTGCTTTGAGGGTGATGCGCAGGCGGCGATGGATGTCCGCGCCGCGTGCGTGGCGGGCGGCGTTGCGCAGAGCCTCCTGCACAGCGGCAAAGATGAGTTCGGCAATGGCGGGCGGCGTTTTTTCATCGATGACGCGCTCCGTCTCCTCCGAGACACACCAGTTGACTTCATCGAAGGCGTGCTGGAAATCCTGACTGAGCATGGTGTGGATAGCGCGCATCAGACCGTCGCGTTCCAGGCGATGTGGCGCGCCTGTCGTCGTAGCACGCATCATAGCCGCCAGACGGCGGTGGGCATCGGTAATCATTGCCACTGTCTCATCAACAGCCTGGACGAGGGGCGCGTTGCGGTCACCGCTGTCCGGCGTTCGTGCTGGTACGGTCTGTTCCACCAGTATCAGCGAACGCAGAGTTTCTAGTCGTAGCAGAGCAAGGTGCATCTGCGGCAGAATCTCGTCATGCAGCAGGCGGCGCTGCTGCGCGCCCAGCAGCTTGACATCGACAATACGCCGTTTCAGCAGGGCCGAGACGGCCTGCATGGCTTCGTGGTCACCCAGCGTGTCGAGAATACGCTGGCCGCAGGCGTGGGCAAGGTTCATATCCTCGTCGGTAAACACGGCACCATCTTCGCGAGGGCCGAGATAGAGCATAGCAACAAGGCCAAGCTCATCATGGATGGGCAGCATCCAGCAGATCATGCGCTTACCGTTCAAGATGATGCGCGTGCGCCTGGGAGTGGGAGGAAGATTATTTTCTTTCCCGTCGGCTATTCCTTCCTGTCCGGCCTTGAGAGCGGAACGCTGCTCCATTCTCGTACCAGGACGTCCGGTGCGAACGGGACGGAGCGGATCGACATGGCCCATATCAACTACAGCCTCGTTCGAGGCGCTCGCGGGCCAGCGATAGTTGAAGGTGCGACGAACCGGCCCGGAGAGGATGGTCAGGCGGGCGCACTGCACGGCCAGGACATCATGGCAGAGGTGGAAGAAGAGGGATTCCAGGTCCTGTTCCGTCTTTTGCAGGTCGGTATTGAGCCAGTGATGCGAGTTGGTGTTGCGCAGGAACTCACCCAGCATGGCGATATAGCGGTCGCGGGCAGTATAGCTGCTCCAGGTGAAAAGCGCGTAGGCAGCGGTCGCCAGCGTGGTAATGAGCAAAAGCCCGCCGAGTTTGCTGTTTGTGAGGGTGACGAGCAGAACAATCAGGATGGCGACGGTGGTGGCAACGATGACGATGCCGCGCCACTGTTCAAAGAAGCCCCGACGAGCGAGCGGGCGCTCAATCAAGATGCCGTGGCGCACCACAGAGTAACCAACCATGAGAATAATGAGGGCAACGGCGCCAATGGAGAGCATATCCAGCACCATCAGGTTGAGCGGAATAGCGGTCAGAGTCGGCGGAACAGGCGTCGCTGGCTGTCGGCGCAAGAACATACCGGCGAGCGAAGAGATGCTAATGACGGCCAGCGTCGTGGTGAGACCAACCATGAAGAGGGCGGCGAGAAACAGACCGGGACGAGCAAGGTGCCAGGAGAGGGCCGGTTCATCCAGTTGCTCGACATCGGTCGGGTCATCCCAGAAGGCATCGGCCAGCGCCTGCACGAGGGGGAAGAAGCCACGCACTTTGAATAGAGTAGACCAGAGACGGCTGATCCTGCCAAGCGTGAGCCAGGGCGCGATGGCACAGAAGGTGACATAGCAGAGAAAGAGGATCGGCAGCCAGACGACAGGCGATAGCACCCCCCTCTGTGCGTTGCCCGCAATGGAGCTATACGCCAGCAGGCGCAGGGTGCCGCTAAAAGTGAAGGTAGACTGATTGGCGATGAGGAGCACGAAGACCACGCAGCCGAGGATGGCGCTGCTGACCAGCAACATAGGCCGCCTTCTGCGCCAGCCCTCATTAATAAGAGCGGCATAGTGCAGTCCGATGGCAAACCAGATGTAGGGAACGCCGAGGGCAGGCAGCCAGATCAGGTGCCACAGAAAATCAGGGGTGAAAATCTCCTGGCTTTCGCCGAGCGGCTCGAAGATGAGCAGGGCATGAATGTAGAAAAACAGGGCGGATAGGGCGAGCCCCACGACGCCCATACGTGCCACCCAGCTCCGACGGTCGCCATTGAGCCAGACGGTCAGGGCAAGCCAGAGAAAAGTGACCAGATTAAAGATGGAAAGCGCCACAGCAATGGTCTGAAAGATATGCTCCGGCGCAAAGAACGGCTGCATCTCAATCCTCATCATAGAGCGGCACCCACTCGCCCCGGCGATCCTGCACCAGCGCCTGCCCATGTTCATCCCACATAATCATACGGTTCAGTGTATAGATGAGCGTGGCACGGGCGCGTGCTACCTTGTCGTCCACGGCAGTATCGCTCAAGCCCCAGGCGGCATAGATGCGCCCGTTGGTGCGGCTAACCGCCCGCTTATCGTGCAAATTGAGCCGCGCCGCTATCTGCTCGTTGGTCATGCCCTGCGCCACGAGTTCGGCCACGCGCAGTTCGTTCGGCTCCAGCAGCGCCCGTGGCGATTGCTCATCGAGGTCGCGCACCTCCTGCACACGATCCTCGATCTCCGGGTCCACCAGGCTGCGGCCATTGATGGCGTCGCGCAGCAGGGGAACGAGCATGCCGGGCAGCAGGTAGTTGCTCTTGCGCACATAGGCGTAGTGCGTCAGAATGCCAGAGGCACGAAACTCGCGGTAATACTCGTCATCGTCCTGAATGGAGTAGAAAACAACAGGCATACGCGGGCGCTCGCGGCGAATGGCAACGGCGGCTGCCACACCGCTCATCGCCCGCCGTCCCACCTGCGGGTCCTGCAACTGCACATCCATCAGAATCACATCCATATCCAGTTCCAGGGCGCGAACAAGGGCCTCGCGCCCGGTGGCAGCCTCGCCTACTACCTGCACCACTCCCGTCGCCTGCAAGCCTTCCTTCAACGCCTTCCGCAGCGGCCCATGATCGTCAACCAGCAACAGTTTGATAATCGCCATACAACAACACCTCTATGCACAGGGTTTCCTGCACGTTAGTATAGCAGTTTTCGGCAAAACTATACAGCATTCAGGGCTAGAAAAAACGGCACGCGAGGTAAATAAGCTACCTCCGCGAAACAATACATCCTTCGCAGAGATACTATATCTACAAAATTGCGGGGTAAGGATTGCGGAGAGAATAGTCTCAACCAACGCAATCAGCGATTCAATCGCATCGAATATCTTCCTCGCCCTCTCTGTTCTGGTATCTCGCCCTCTCCGCACTGGTATATTCATAAGGATGAAGCTTCATGAAGCGTCGCAAGCACAGTTACGGGCAGTGGAATACGAGGCAAAGTTATAGTCGAGCTTGCTTATTTCTTGAATATAGTGCATCATTTCAAGAGGCTATTTGAGATATGAGCAGAAATGCATCTCCGTTGCCGGGATGGGTGTATGTGAAAGGGATAGTTACCGCACTATGTCTACTACAAAGCAGACCTGCTGCGTCGCTTATGCGTCCTATGAGGCGCTCATACATATGCTTGAGACGCTTCCTGATGCCCTGTTTGTTGTCGATGACAGCGATACCATTATATATGCCAATGCGAGGGCGCAAGCCATAGCCGAAGCCACAGAAGAGGAGGTGTGTGGCATGTCCTTGTGGCGCTGCGCTCCTCAACTGGTGAGCACGTCGCTCTACCAGGCTGTTCAGAGAGCCAAACAGGTCCGAGAACCAATCACAGTCGAGTATGCTTCTCCTGTTACTAACAGTCGTCTGCACGTCTCCCTCTCTCCTACAGAGGTGGGCCTCGCGCTCTTTTTCCATGAACATCTGGAACCCTTGCCCCTCCAGGATGCTCTTAGCCGGGACGAACAGATGTACCGGAATCTCCTGGAAGGCTTCTCTGATGGAGTCACGATTTTGACCCCCGACGGGCTGGTTTTGGACATCAATCAGCGCCCTCTGGCAGATGCAAGCATCCGGCGCGAGGATGTAGTGGGCAAACTGTTCACCGACCTGCCCGCGTGGTCCTACGATGCCGGAGTCCAACAGCAAGTACGTACAGCAATTGCGCGAGCCAGCCGGGGGGAAACCGTGCGCTTTGAGGCTAGAATCCATCCACGAGCCGGTTTGTATCTCGACGTTTTGATGACGATTACCGCCCATCGTGATGCGAACCAACAGGTCGAGTATCTCATCTGTGCTGGCCGGGATATCACCGAGCGGAAGCAGACGGAAGATGCGCTGCGTATACTGGTCGATGCCATCCCTCACTTTGTCTGGATAATGCACCCTGATGGCGCTGCCGCATACGCGAACCGGCGCTGGTGTGACTATACCGGCAAAACCCTTGAACAATTACAAGGGGACGGATGGCTCCAGCTCATGCATCCAGATGATCGACAACGGGTTCAGGAGACCTGGGAGACGGCGGTTCGCACCGGTACCCTCTACGAAGTGGAGCATCGCATCCTGTGTGGCAGTACAGGAAACTATCGCTGGTTCCTGGCACGAGGTATTCCATATCAGGATACGCAGGGCCAGATCCTCTACTGGTTGGGGACGTGTACTGACATTGACGAGCAGAAACGGGCCGAGCAGCGGCTCAGAGCCAGCGAGGAAGCTTTACGCCAAAGCCAGGCACGCATCAACCTTCTCATGAACTCCAGTATTATCGGGACCTTTGTCTCCGAAGACGAACGGGTCGTCGAAGCAAACGAGACCTACTTGCGTATGACCGGCTATACACGGGAAGATCTGCTTGCTGGAAGCATCAGCTGGTTACGCATGACACCGCCAGAGTATGCCGCTCAAACGCAGCAAGAGCGCCAGGAACTTATGGTGCCGCCCCATGTGACGCTCTACGAGAAAGAATATATCTGCAAAGATGGCAGCCGTCTTCCCGTGGTTGTTGGAGCCGTAGCTTTACGCCTTGATCCGCTCCAGGTGATCGGCTTTGTGCTGGATAATTCGGCGCGCAAGGAACTGGAACAACGCAAAGATGCCTTCATCAGCATGGCCAGCCATGAATTGAGAAACCCGCTCACGATCTTGAAATTGCAGAGCGCCATACTGCAACGGCAACTGGGCAGGCAGGGCATTCAGGCTCCGGCTCTTTCCAGCATGGAGGTCCAGATCAACACTATCATTCGACTGGTGGAAGAGTTGCTGGATGTCTCCAAGATCCAGGCGGGGAGATTGGAGTACCGGCAGGAGACGGTGGATCTGGATGCCTTGCTGCGGGAGATCACCGACACCATGCAGCAAACCCATCCCAGCCATCGCATCTTGCTACACGGCGCGGTACAGGCCAGTCTGCCCGGTGATCGAGAACGGCTGGGACAGGTCTTTACCAACTTGCTGAGCAATGCCATCAAGTATTCTCCCGACGCCCAGACCGTCGATATGGAGCTTTCGGCTTCCCCGGAGACCGTCACCATCTGTGTGCGTGATCACGGCCTGGGTATCCCGCGAGAGCAGCGCGACAAGATTTTTGAGCGCTTCTATCGGGCGACTGGTCCCCGCCAGAGAGAGATCCCAGGTCTAGGAATGGGGTTGTATATTGTGGCGGAGATCGTCAAACGTCATGGGGGAACCATCACCGTGGACAGCGAGATCGGGAAGGGTTCCACCTTTACGGTCACCCTTCCCAGGAAGAGGGAAACCTGATTTCTCTTAGAGCTAATAGCCCGTACCATTCTCGAAGGTAGTGGCGATTACGCTGTAGCCCTTCGTGGTGGCGTGGATATCCTTGAAGACGCTGCACATCCAGGTGTAGGTGCAAATATTCGGATTGGGAGTCGCTGCGCCGCCGAAAGCAGTGAAGACGTTGACGATAGTGCCATAACCACTGACATCATTTGCCAGATGCTGATCGATGGTCTGGACATAGGAGACGGAATGCGGGCAGATATTCTGGTAGGGATCATAGTAGTTCATCATGACCAGGTCACCTGTAACCTTCCCGTTGACCGTCATGGCCGCGACCAGTTGCGGCAGAATCGTCTTTGTCAGGTTGCTGTCAAGCGTGGCAAGGTCGCTATCGAATTTTGAACTGACGGTACAGTTGCTCGTGGTAATGTCGGACAGCATGTCATTCGCGCCGATATCAAGCGTGACGGGACTGACCTGACCGGGATGGAGTTTGAGAAACAACACAGCAGCGTTCAGTTGCGCGCCAATATACGGGTACTTACGCAGGTACGGATAGGGACAACCGCCATTGATAAAGGTGCTGCTAGTTTCGCCCGGACAGCCCATATTCGCCAGCGATTGCACGCCGTGACCTTTCAGATTGCTATAGAAGTCATCGACGTAGCCGTGGCTAAAATTAAGGTCGGGCTGGAAGCCAAAAGCGAGCGAATCGCCGAGAGCCAGGTAATACTTTTTGGGGCCAACGAACGAGAGACGATAAGACGAAGGAGCTGCCAGTGCGGCTGGCGCGAAGGCCAAAAACAAAAACAGCACGAGGGAAAGAGGCGCAACGATGCGCACAACCATGCTCTGTTTCATCGAAAAACCCCCTGTGGTTCTGGGGCGTTTCGGGGTCGCCCCAATGGAGTAAGAGGAAAGGAATACACACCGCCTACCTCAAGTATAACCTGAACAGAAACAGAATGCAAGGGTCCGGCGATTACTTTGAGCAGATGAGAGAAAATTTCTTGACCTGAGTAGTCAGATAGGTTATAGTGGAGGCGCGCAGCCCACGCTTCTGGCTACATTTTCGTATCCTATTCTTTCGTGGCAGGTGAGGATCATGATTTCTGGGCGCACAAAGAGCATTCAACTTGGCTTGTTACTGCACAATCACCAACCGGTTGGCAATTTTCCCTGGGTGTTCCAGCAGGTATATGAAGAGTCGTATTTGCCGATGATCGAGGCGCTGGAACGGCATCGCGGTATACGCCTTTCGCTGCACTATACCGGCTCGCTCCTCGACTGGATGGAAGAGACACACCCGGAGTTCCTGACTCGCGTGGCGGCGTTGGTGGAACGCAAGCAGATAGAGATGGTGAGCGGGGGCTATTACGAACCCATTCTCCCCTCTATTCCCGATCTCGATAAGATCGCGCAAATTCGCCGCCTCACAGAGCGGGTCGAGCGCGACTTCGGCACGCGTCCGACAGGCATATGGATCGCCGAGCGTGTCTGGGAGCCAGGGCTGCCGCGCCTGCTGCGCGAGGCGGGCATCGAATGGACCATCCTCGATGATGTGCATTTCAAAAACGTCGGATTAGAGGATAGCGACCTGTATGGCTATTACGCGACAGAAGACCAGAGCACGATTGTGAAGGTCTACGCCACCAGCAAAGCGTTGCGCTATACGATCCCCTGGCGACCTGTACACGAGACGATTGAAACGCTGCGCTCCCTGGCAACAGCGGAAGGCAGCCGCATCCTCGTGATGGGCGATGATGGTGAGAAGTTCGGAAGTTGGCCGGAGACTGGCCCCTACTGCTGGGGCAGCAATGGACACAATGGCTGGGTGGACGAGTTTTTCTCCGCACTGGAACAGAACAGCGACTGGCTGCGCATGACGCCCCTGGGCGCATATGCGCGCAGCTATCCGGCGCTTGGGCGCATCTACATCCCCACCTCTTCCTACATTGAAATGACCGAGTGGGCATTGCCGCCGCAGAAATCATACCAGTTCGGCAAGCTGCTACACCAGTTGGAGGATGCAAAACGCGACGACATCCTCCAATTTATGCGCGGCGGCTTCTGGCGAAACTTCCTGGTGCGCTATCCAGAAGTCAATAACCAGCACAAGAAGATGCTGCGCGTGCATGACGCGGTTTACGCCGCCTGCCCTGTCTCTTCACCTGCGGCAGAGGAATTTCCGGGGCTGGTACATCTCTGGAAAGCGCAGGCCAACGACACCTACTGGCATGGCCTCTTTGGTGGCATTTACATGGGACACGCGCGCTCGGCCATCTACCATCACCTCATCAAGGCCGAAAACGCCGCCGACGCGCTCCGCTTCGGCCCCGGCCCCTGGCAGCGTTTTGAGTTCACCGATTTTGACCGCGACAGTCAGGAGGAGCTTCTTATTGAAAGCGACCAGCAGAACCTCTATATCGACCCGCAACGCGGCGGCACGCTGTTCGAGTGGGATATGCGCCGTAGCATGCATAACCTGCTCTCCGTCATGACCCGCCACCAGGAAAGCTATCATCAGACGCTGCGCGAATTCGAGCAGGAACGCCGCAAACAAGAGGCCAGAGGGCAGGAGCAACAAACCCAACGCATGGGAATACCGGCGGAGCAGAGCGGTTCGGAACCCGGCTCTCCCCACACGACGGTGCGCACCAAAGAACCGGGGCTTGACCGCTACCTGGTGGTTGATCGCTATCGCCGCAACAGCCTGATCGACCATTTCTTCGCGCCCGGAACCGCGCTGGAACATTTCGCGCAGATGCGCTTTGAGGAGCAGGGCAACTTCGTCGAGGCCCCATATCACACGGAGGCGCAACAGGATGAGCAGGGCATCACGGTCACCATGACGCGAGATGGCGTGGTCAAACGTCCTGGTGCGCTGGGACCGTTGCCGGTGCGCGTGAGCAAAAAACTCTTCGTGCCTGTCGGTGAGGAGCGACTGTTTATCACCTACACTGTCCAGAATAGGGGGCAGTCGCGGCTGCAAACGCGCTTTGCCTCAGAATGGAACATTCACCTGCTGGGCGGTGGTAGCAACGAAGAGGCGTATTATCTGGTCAAGGATCACGACCTTGAGAATGGTCACTTTGACAGCACGGGCGAGATGACGGAGGTACGCGAACTGCACATTGGCAATCGCTGGATTCAGCAGGATGTCGGCTTCACGCTGAGCGAACCGGCCACGCTCTGGCGCTTCTCGATTGAGACGGTGACAGGCTCTGAAGCCGGCTTTGAGCGCAACCACCAGGGCAGCAGCCTGACCCTGCTCTGGCCCCTGCTGCTCGACGCGGGGGAAAGCTGGAGCGTCGAGATTGCCTGTAGCGGCAGTGCGCCGCTAACCACAACGCGGCCCTGAACTTTAGCCAACTGGCCTATTGCAGTGTCTGTTTTTCTCAGGTACTATTAGAGCAAGCAATATTGCCAGAAAGGGGAAACGATTTGACAAAGCGAGTGCTGGCGCTGCAACAGGTCTGGGATGATCCGCCGGGTTACCTGGGCGAGCTTATGGAAGAACATAGCATTGCGTATGACACGATAGAGGTGGAAAAGGAGCCTCTTCCGGTCCTTCATGCCTATGATGCTCTGCTTGTGCTGGGTGGTCCCCAGCACGCACCGGCTGAGGATCGCTTCCCCTACCTGGCGCAGGAAAAGGCCCTGATTCGCGAGGCAGTGGCACAGGAGATGCCCTTTCTTGGCATGTGCCTGGGCGGTCAATTGCTGGCCCACGCCTTCGGCGCGCCCGTCACCCGTCACCACCTGACCGAAATCGGCTTCTACCGTGTAGAATTTACTGAGGAAGGCAGAGCTGACCCCCTCCTCCAGGGTCTTCCCGGCTATCAGCAAGTGATACACTGGCACGAAGATACCTTCGACATTCCTCCGCGAGGCGTGCTGCTGGCAACAAACCCGTATACACGCAATCAGGCGTTCCGGCTGGGGCGCAACGCCTACGGCCTGCAATATCACATCGAGTTAACACCCGAGATGCTGCACACCTGGCTGCACTACCCTGACTACAGGAAAGAGATTGTCAAAGCAATGGGCGCAGAGGCTCCAGATTTGATTGAAGAAGCCGCGCAGACTGCCTATCCACTCTACCGCGAGCACACACGTATCCTGTTTGAGAACTTTTTGCGCATCGCCAATCTTACATAAAGCTGGAGAGATGAAACAGTTTCATTCAGTTTTTTGAGGTTTTGTGTCGTATCCCTTTTCAATCTGACCAGTTTTCTGATATACTTGCACTCAAACATACGCTATAACGTCTACGGTGCTTAACAGAGGACAATGATAGTGCTGAAGACCGATCGCAAGGAGCATTTTATTCATATGGCGCAACATAGGACAGGCCGACGAATTTCTAATACTGTAAACGGCCATGCCCTCGAATCACTTCCATTTGCTTATGCGCGACAAAGTATCGCCTGTGAACGGCATCCTGAAAGAAACGAAGATAGTCTTATCGTCGATGAACGGAGCGGCCTGGTCGCGGTCTTCGACGGCGTGGGAGGCAGTGCCGCTGGAGAAATCGCCTCACAAACAGCGGCACGGGCTGCACTGAACGCCTGGAAACAGGAAATTCAACGGGTGCAGAAGAGACGAAAGGTCCCTACGTACTTCGATAGCAGCGACGATATCGATCTTCCCACTATTCTCCAACAGCTCATAGAAGATGCTGACAAGCTGGTACGCACCGAAGGAGCGCAGCGAGCAGGAACCGATGATCTTGCTACGACCGTCGCACTGGCGGCCTTCAGCCGTGATTCGTCCTCACGAAGCTACACGATGACCTTTGCGCATGTCGGAGATAGTCGTATCTACTTGCTGCGTAAGAACGAGGCACTTAAACGATTGACAAACGACGACGGATTACTGGCCAGGCTGGTTGACAATCAAATCATCAGCGATGAAGATGCCCTGCGTATCGATCAGGCTATGCAAGCCAGCGATCTGTCAGATATCGAGTTCAGCTACTTCCGCCTGCGAGGCGGCATCACGCAGGCTCTCGGCAGCCCTCTCGCCCCCACCATCCATATCAATCAGGTCGCTATCTATCCCGGCGATCGCATTCTGCTCTGTACTGATGGTATCCATGATAACCTCATCGACACGGAGATTGAAGATATTTTGAGGCGCAGCGTGCGCAGTTCCGCCGCAAGGTTATTAGTCGAACGGGCGCTCGAGCGCTCACACGAAGAACGAGAGACGACGATACGAGCCAAACCTGACGACATTACGGCCATTGTCGTAACCTGCTGCTTCTAACTCTACGCAATCTGGCCCATCTTCGTACCCGACCGCATCAAAACAGTCCAAAAGTACCGCTTGCACACTGGAATTTGCGCCTGACAAGCAAGTATGCTAACTTCCTCCTAAGCACCGTTTGTTTTGTCAGATGCTATTGGTAGGAGTTGGTCATAGTGGGCAGAAAATCCTGGAGTCTGTTTGGCTTACTTTTCGTGCTGGCCTTCGCGCTGGTGGGCTGCGGCTCCCGGCAAAACAGTCAGAATACGAGAGCGCTTCCCACGCAGCCGGTGCTGGTTGATGCCGTACATGTTGAGCAGCAGCCAGCCTCTACTCCGGTGGTGATTCCCAGTCAGAAAGCGACGCCAACGCCGACACCTTCGCCAACCACGGCACCACAGACCAATCCTCCTGCCAATCCTCCGACCGGAAACAGCCTTGAGCCGTATGGCCCGCCACCGCCGATGACTGCGGAAGAGATACAATTGACGCAGATGCTCTTCGCGCAGATCAACAAAGACCGGGCGGTACGCGGCCTCTACCCCTTCGTCTGGAACGATACGCTGGCGGCGGGCGCGCGGCTGCATAGCTGGAACATGTACCACTGCGGCTTCAGCCATACCTGCCCCAATGGAGAAGACCAGTGTACGCGCATCGCCAACGAAGGCTTCGCGGGCTATACCGACTGCGGTGAATGCATCGGCCTCGCCGGGCCTTCCAACCCACCCTGGACCAACGTCTACGCCGTGCAGGAGAGCATGATAAACGAGGGGCCGGGCGGCTGGCACTACATCCACCTGACCAGCACCACCCTGCACCGCGTCGGAGTCGGCATCTACGTCGACCCCAGTGGTTGGGTCTGGTTCACGGAAGACATGGTAAGCTGACGACAATCAAGAGGGAAGGAGCTGGATAGTTCCGATCCGATAGTTTGCTCCAATCTGGCGTAGGGATTGGGGAAAAGCGGGAGCAACAGTGAAGATATGATAGAATGAAAAGGAGGCGGTGCGAGTGAAAAGCCAGCGGACAGATCAACAGCAGACCATAAGGAAAGAGGTATAGACGATGATCCCCCACGACGATTTCACCCCGCACGGATACCTGGACAATCCCTATCATTCCTGGAAGCTCAATCCCAGTGGTGTTCTGCGTTCTCTACAGCCGTTAGGCATGGGATGGCACGTTCCGAATCTTGGCAGCTACGCGCGCAATCAGTTTCAATACACCGCTCATCTCACCATCGGCCTGAAAATAGGCAGGCTTGTGCTGATCACGCCCGAAGATTTCCAGCGCCAGGGCTGCTCTATCAGCAGTTCCCTGCACACGAAGAATCGCTTTGAATATACCTGCTTTGTGCCTGCTTATGGCCTGACGCTGACTGCCTGCTATTTCCTGGTTCACGAACACGCGCTGGGCTGTGTGCTTGCGCTCTCCTGCACCCGGGGTGAGCCGTTGCCCGTGACCTGCTACCTGACGCACGCGCATACCCACAACCCGCTCACCAGCCGCCTATGGGAACATGGCCTCTATGCGCGGCAAGTACCCACTGAGGGTAGCGAGGGCCGTGTCATACTCGGCATTGCCAGCGAGGGCGATGTATTCATGCATGGCGTGCGCGCTGCTGACGGTGGCGCGCTTTCCATAGGCGAGATGGGCTATGGCGTCGAGCTTGAGGATATCTCAGCCTGGGCGCGTGGTGGGCGTGTCGCGCGCCCCGCTGTAACACAGCGGCAGGAGGGAACGGGCTGGCAACTGCGCGCGCTGTCCCTTCCTTGCACGCTGATGCTGGATGGTCGAAGTGACACAGGACGCAGGCTCAATGTGGTGTTGGCGCGTGGTGTCTCACAGGATCAGACCTACAAGCATTGGGAGGACGGCATCGAGGAAATCACCCTGGCAGAGGCAGAACACAGGGCAGATGATGAGAAATTTTGGCGGCAAGCGCTACAACTTTCAGGCGATTGGCCCGATCATTGGAAACGCGGCTGGGTCTACGATCTGGAGACGCTGCGCATGGTAATGCGTCCTTCCGCTGGCGTAGTAGGTGGCTCCTTCGATGGCATGCAGATTCAGGCTCCCCGCTTAGTGTTGGCCGAGGCTGCTATGGATGCGCTGTTTCTGAGCTACGCCGACCCGGAGCTGGCCGCCGAAGTCATCTTGACCCACTTTGCGTCCGCTCCTCATCCGAACCTGCCCTGCATGCGCGAAGATGGAAGCTATAATATGGTGGCCGATGATGGGCAAATCTGCGGAACAGCGCCGGAATGGGGATACCCTTTATGGTGCTGCCAGCAACTATGGTTGAAGACAGGCAATCTCTCCTGGTTACAACGACTCTATCCAGGTGCGGCTGCATATGTACGCTGGTGGCTCGATCATCGTCGGGACAAAGAGGGTTGGGAAATATACGAATGCTCGTGGGAAAGCGGCCAGGACGTGTCTAGCAGGTTTGGTCCGCAACAGACCGGCGGCACCATCATCGAACATGTGCGCCCGGTCGATCTTCAGGCCAGCATCGCCCAAAGCGCGTCAATTCTGGCTTCCTGGGCCGAGATACTTTCGCTAACGCGTACCGATGAAACGCTTCCCAATCCCTATCTTGCCGATATCGCCTTCTGGCACGAGGTCGCCAACGAGTTCACAGTGAAAACACGGCTGATGTGGCAGGACGGCTGGTTCCGTGATTATGACTCGGTGTCGCAAGAATGGTCCACCGGACAAGACACGATGCACCTGGCTCCTGTCTTTTGTGGCGTCGCAGGCCGGGGACATATCGAACAACTGCGCCCATATTTTGCTCAGCCGCCCAATCATAGCGGCTGGGCGCCGCTTTCCTGGCCCCCCGTCGCCTTAACATTGATAGGAGGTGCCGCAGTCGCTCAGATGCCTGCTGAGGCGGCAGAACTGGCTTACCGCTTCATCGACTCCTCTTTCCGCAGCGCCGACAGCCGTGAAGTGGACGAGTATGGTGGGCTTCCTGGCGTGACACGCGAGTATCGGCGCCCGGTTACAGCAGGCAAGTGGGGGAAAATCGAATATGTGAACGCAGGCATTGAAGGCTATGGCTGGGGAGCCATCAGCATCCATCTACTCATGCGCCACCTGCTTGGTTTGTACGCCAATGATCCCAAGAGTATCACCCTTGCTCCGATCCTGCCCGTCGCCCTGCGTCGCCCTGGCGCAACCTATAGCGTTGCTCCCATTGCCTGGGGGAAGTATCTGCTGAGTCTCACCTGCCAGGTGAAAAGCGCGCACAGCTACGAAGCAACCTTCCACGTGCGTCCTCGCCTGCAAGAAGGCCGACCAGTGGAGAAGACTGAGGTTCGAGCAGAGGCGGTCGGCGAACAGCTATATCGTTGGGAAGGAACCTGGGGTGAAGAGCGGACATTCCTCCTGGATCACTGAGGTGAATATATCACGCCGCTTTCGCGACCAAAGCAGCCCTTCATTGCGAAGAGCAAACTGCTTGAAGGCCCTGCGAACACGCCACTGGCAACCGTCAGGCCATAGCCGACAAGTGCAGCCTTGAAGCGTTTGACAGAGGGTTCGGCACCAGCAGGAGGCGTGGCATCGGTGAAACTGAGCGTCACCTTTTTCCTGTGCCAGCATAAAGAGTGAATTGGAAAGAGACATAAATGAATAATTTACCGGCCAGTGGCATGATCCACGCCCCGCTATCCTCTTGCCCAATGCCGAGCAATACCAGCACCCCCTGGCCGATTTGCCCGACGATCTGCTCGCTCACGGCTACCCTTGCCAGCCTCACTCGCTGTAACAAAGCTCTCATGTCCTGCTCCTTTATGTATGCTTTTGTTCCCTCTCGTTTAGCACTATTAAGAGGAGTATAAGCAAGCGGATACCATGCCGAGTTTTGTGTAATTGAACGCTGCCAGGCCGATCCAGCATACCTATGACACAAAACTCGGCATGGTGTCTGTCAACATGGGTTGCAGCCCTCATCTACCTGTGACAGGCAATGTGGTATAGACGCATTGTACAGATACCTGGACAAACGGGTCAACATCATATCTCCGAAAACTATTACCCTTTCTATATCCTCCGGGGAATAGCTTTCCAGTGCGTCTTCGAGTAGAGTGATTCCCAGGAGTATTCGCCGTTCGAGAAAGGAAGGGAAAGATATGGCTGATGTTATCGATCCTTTTTTTGAGCAATTTGCCGCGCCACAGTACTTCCCGGCACTTACTGATATTGTCGGCTCCTGCCGCTTCGATATTGAGGGAATGGGAAGCTGGATGGTTACGATCAAAAAAGGGACACTGACCATTACGAAAAGTGGAAGTAATGCTAAAGCGGACTGTGTTGTCACAGGCAGCGAGCAGATTTTTGTTCGCATGATTCAAAGACAGCAAAATCCTGTAACAGCCTTTTTACAGGGGCGTCTCCGCGTCAGGGGAGATATCGGCCTTGCTCATCTGAGTGCGCACATCTTTCGCATGGAGTCTGGGGCAGCCTTGCAACAAATAGAGGGAGGGCATATCCGATGAGCAATGAGACTATCAGTATTCTTCAAGGAAATACCTTTGTTGTTAGTGATAGACGTGGAGATATCGATGCTTCGCCAACTGATAGCAGTGGCTTATTCGCCTACGACACCCGGTACCTTTCGCGCTGGGTTCTGACGGTCGACGGCGTGCGTCCCAACATGCTTTCCACCGACGACCTGGATTATTATGCCGTCCAGTTCTTTCTTATACCGGGGACGGGAACTGTGTATGTGGATGCGAGCCTCTCCATTATTCGCCAACGTTCTGCTGGTAATAACGGATTCCACGAGGACCTGACCATTTTGAACCACAAAGGTGAGGGGGCCGATCTCTCTCTACGCCTGGACATAGCGGCTGACTTTGCCGACCTCTTTGAAGTGAAGGATGCACTCACGAAACAGGGGCAACACTATCAGCGAGTTGACCGGGAGCAGAACGCGCTGGTGCTGGGCTACCAGCGCGAAACGTATATACGGGAAACACGGGTGAGCAGCACTTCTCCCGCAGCCTTTGATGAGAAGGGCGTCTCCTTCTCCCTCCACATCGAGCCTCATGAACAATGGACTACCGCCCTGGATGTGATGTTCTTTATGCCGGGTCTGCGAGAGAGCGCACCGGACACTACCCGGGGGCAGGTCAGGTCCAACATGGCTATGAACCTTGATCACTGGCTGGCATCGGCTCCAAAGCTCACCTGTGAATGGGATTGGCTGGAGCGCATCTACAAGCGCAGCCTGATTGATCTTGCGGCCCTGCGCTTCTACTCGCAAATCGACCCGGACAAGAGCTTACCTGCGGCTGGACTCCCCTGGTTTATGTCTATCTTCGGACGAGATAGCATCCTGACCAGCCTGCAAGCGCTTCCCTTTGTGCCTGAACTTGCTGAAACAACGCTGCTGACCCTGGCCGCCTGGCAGGGCACCATGATCGATGATTTTCGGGACGAGGAACCGGGCAAGATTCTGCACGAACTGCGCTATGGAGAGATGACAGCCTTCGAGGAACGCCCGCATTCCCCTTATTATGGCACAGCCGATGCCACGCCGCTCTTCCTGATCCTGCTGGATGAATATGAGCGCTGGACAGGAAACGGGATGCTGGTACAGAAGCTGGAGGATGTGGCGAGGAATGCGCTGAACTGGATTGATCGCTACGGAGATCACAAAGGGGATGGCTACGTCGCCTACGACCGACGGAACAAGCAAACCGGGTTAGAGAATCAGTGCTGGAAGGACTCCTGGAACTCTATTCTTTTCTCAGATGGATCGCTCTCGCGCCTGCCTCGCGCCACGTGCGAAATCCAGGGATACGTCTACGATGCGAAGCGGCGCAGCGCCCGGTTGGCGCGCATCTCCTGGCATGATCCAGCCCTGGCGGAGCAACTCGAACAGGAGGCGGCCATCCTTAAACAGCGCTTCAACGAAGATTTCTGGATAGCCGATCGCGGCTTTTTTGCCCTGGCCATAGATGGTGACGGGCGCAAAGTAGATTCCCTGACATCAAATATCGGACACCTGCTCTGGAGTGGGATTGCCGATGAGAAGAAAGCGCAGGCGTGCGTGGACCATTTGATGAGCGAACAGCTCTTTTCCGGCTGGGGAATACGGACAATGGCGCAAGGGGAAGGTGGTTACAACCCGATCGGCTACCATGTGGGGACGATCTGGCCGTTCGATAACTCCTTTATTGCCTGGGGGTTACGCCGCTATGGGTACAAGGAGGAGGCAGCACGTGTCGCGGCAGGCATCCTTGAGGCCGCAGCTTTTTTCAAAGGACGTCTCCCGGAGGCTTTCGGCGGCTATCAACGCGAACTCACTGGCTTCCCCGTCGAATACCCCACTGCTTGCAGCCCGCAGGCGTGGTCCACGGGCACTCCACTGCTCTTGATACGAACGATGCTTGGTCTGGAACCCATCGGCGATCATCTTCTGGTCGATCCCGCAGTTCCTTCGATGATGGGTCGGCTGGAAGTGCTGGATATTCCGGGCCGCTGGAATCGCCAGGACGCCTTCAGCCGCGGGAAGCTGGACATCGCGGAAGCACGGGGTCCCGCCCAACGCCGGGTGGTATGAGCAGGCACACAGACAGGCGGAAAGAAGATCACGGTTCCTCACCCCCATTTTCCCTCCCCTGTCACTTTTTGACAGCCAATGACGTACTAATATCGCAGGGGTTCTCATCGCGCGAGGACCCCCGATGCCGATTTCAAGGGAAACGGACCAGGGTACAAGGATGCTGAATACTGACTTTTTGAGAACACATACATCTATAAACCGAACATATCGCTCCCTTTCACAGAAAGCCAGGAGCGAATTAGAGCATCCACTGCTCCGCACTTTTGATGGCATGAGAAAAAGGTTAAAAAGTGAACGAGAACAGCAATACGAGAAGGTCTTTTCTTCGCTGATACGGGCGATGCAGGCAAAAGATAGCGAGCTCTATACGCACTCGCAGCGCGTTCAGCACTTTGCGAGTCGGCTTGCTCGCACCCTCGCTCTGTCAGAAGACGAGATAAAGACGATCGAACTGGCTGCACTTTTTCATGATATCGGTAAAATTGGCATCCACGATATAGTGCTCAACAAGCCCGCTCGCCTCACGACGCTTGAATACGAGTATGTTAAGGAACACGCAGCGCGGGGCGCATTGATTCTGACCCATAGCGGAGTCCTGCGCCACCTGGCACCGCTGGTCCGCACGCACCACGAGCAATGGAATGGCGGTGGTTATCCCTTTGGCTTACAGGGAGAGGCCATCCCAACAGGAGCACGTATCATCGCCATTGCCGATGCCTTCGAGGCGATAACCGCCAATCGTGTCTACCAGGCGGCAAGGACACCCTTGCAGGCATTGGAAGAAATCAGACGCTGCGCTGGTACGCATTTCGATCCCGTTCTGGTCGAACGGTTTTGCGCCAGCATGGGTCTGCCTGCACAGCCTACGCTAAGTGAGCCTGGGCGGCTATCAGTCGGTCAGTAGTTGCGCTACAATATCGAGCAAATCGCCTAATTCAAATGGCTTCCTGAGCAGATAGATACCGCGCTCTCGTAACTCCTCAAAAGGGAGGGTAGCCAGCGCGCTGATGAGAACGACAGGCACACCGCGTATCGTCTCTATCTCCTGCATGCGATCATAGAGCTTCAACCCATCCATAATAGGTAGCATATAATCCAACAGGATCAGGGATGGCCGAAACTGATGGGCCGCGGCTAACGCCAGATCGCCCTCCGCGATCCAGACCGTCTGGTAATTCGTATTTTCTGTGATGATCTTCTGCAACACATCGCCTACTTCGAGATCATCATCCACAATCAGGATAATTTTCTCGCTTCCAGGCAACCTGGCTGTCCCACCTTCACTCGCCATAGCAATACTCCTTCCTCATCTACCATACCCTTATTGGGGGCGAGTGTGCAAGAAAAATCAGCTCTTTTATCAGAGGAATAGTACTTATAGGTAGACGATTACAATCCATCATGAAGCCAGCGCAAGCTGAAGGGAACGATGGCAGAGGGACAGGTAATCTTCCAGCGTTGCCCAATCTTCTTCACCATTGGTGGAGAGCCTGCCCGTAATCAGATCCACGATATCGGCTGCGCGCACGCGCCATTGCGCCGACTCGCGCACAGCTTCGGGGGAAGAGTCTGTTTATTATAATTCGTCGATGAGCTGGCTCAAAAACGGGTCGCTGAAGATGAGCGTCTGGACACTGGAGACAGCAACTGCCTCTTCCGCCCGTTTGCGCTGTTCCAATTCCTGCGGCAGATCACCAACTTCACGGGCAAACTCCTCGTTATGCGCAACGGCATATTTTAGCCACATTAGCCAGACTTCATCCCACGGTCGCCAGTCATCGGAGACGAGACGAACGAGCGCCTCCGAGCTTGGCCCCTCCCGGTTCACCAGCAGCCACTGGCAAAGTTCATATGGTATAGCATGCTTGTTGAATACAAGGTTGGCGAACGAACGAAAATTGTTTCTATCCTCGGTATCATTCCATCTACTGTTCTTCTCGCCGCGTAGCCAGATAATATTGATCATGGTCACCTCATGCTTTCTTAGCGAAGAGTTTATATAAGGTTAATTGTAACTGAACTATACACATTTTTCAATAGCTATGGCTGAGAGTCATATATTGCTGGCCGGAGTTCGAGAGAGCATTACCTTGCATTGGAAGAATGGGCGTCCCGGTAGTATATTTTATACCGGATAGCTCTTTGTGCTCAGATTAGAGAAAGGTTATGCTATGTTCTACCATCTGGGGCGAATCGCCGCCCGCTATCGCTGGTTGATTGTGGGCCTGTGGATGGTTGCCATCTTTGTTTCCCTGCCCTTCGCGCCGCAGGCCAGCGCGGTTTTGTTGCCCGGCGGCTTCACCAGCCCTGATGCACAGTCGCAGCAGGCCATCACTGTTCTGCAACAAAAACTTCATCTTGACCTGACCATCGTGCAGGTGATTTTTATCAGTCACAGATATAATGCCTACAGCACGCAATTCATCCAGGAGTCTCAGCAGGCGCTGGCAAACATCAGCCACTGGTCAGAGGTAGCCAGTATTACCAGTTTCACTGACAATCCACGTCAGATTTCAAACGATCAGCACGCTGCTTATGTCAACGTCATGCTCAAATCGGACCCGGACAGCGCGCCGAAGCTGCTGCCCGAACTGGAACACCGCTTGCGGCCCGTTCCCGACCTGCAAGAGCATGTTGGCGGCGGTCCCGTCTTTTACGAAGATATCCAGACCGTCAGTGAAAGCGACCTGCGGCGGGCAGAAGCGCTGGCCTTTCCCTTCGCTATCATCGCGCTGCTGCTCGTCTTCCGCTCGGTGGTGGCCGCGCTTCTGCCCGCCCTCGTCGGTGGCGGCGCGGTGATCATCACGCTTGCCATCATCTTCGGCCTCGGCCACGTTACCGACCTTTCTATTTTCGTGCTGAACATCACCACACTCTTCGGCCTCGGCCTCGGCGTCGACTACTCTCTCTTCATCGTCAGCCGTTTCCGGGAAGAACTCTCGCGAGGGCACAGCGTCGAGGACGCAGTTGCCGTCGCTGTGGCGACTGCCGGGCGGGCCGTTACTTTCTCTGGCCTCACCGTCTCCATCGGCCTGCTCGGCCTGATCTTTTTCCGCATCAACATGCTGCGCTCCGTAGGCATGGGCGGTCTGCTGGTCGTGGCTCTTGCTGTGCTGGCGGCGACCACGCTGCTCCCCGCCGTGCTTTCGATTCTCGGCACGCGCATCAATGCCTTTCCTGTGCGCATCTCGTGGCTCTGGTGGCGAGGCAAGGCCAACACTTCGGAGCAGATGGCAAAGCAGCCCTATGAGAATTTCTGGTATCGGCTCTCCCATGTCGTCATGCGCTACCCGCTACGTGTCCTCTTTCCCGTTCTGCTGCTACTGATCGGCCTCGGCCTGCCTTTCCTGGGCGTGCGCTTCTCCGCCCCCGACGCCTCAATTCTGCCTGCTTATGTGCCTTCGCGGGCAGCTTACGACATTTTGCAGCAGCGTTTCAACAACGAGGAGACAACACCCATCCTGCTCGCCGTACAGACGCAGGGTTCCGCGCTCTCCCAGCAGAATATTCGCAGGCTCTACGCCTACGTACTGCGCATCGAGGCCGACCCCAGCGTGGCACGGGTAGACAGCATCGTCAGCGCCGACCCGCGCCTGACGCTGGATCAATACGAGTTCTTCTATGCGCACCCGCAGTACATCACAGACCCCTACCTGGCGGCATTCTATAAGGAATTTGTGTCGGGCAATACAACCATGATTCAGGTCATCAGTAAATACGGCATGCTCGACCCGCGCTCTCAGACACTTGTCGAGACGATTCGCAACACGAATCCCGGCGGCGGGATGACCGTCCTGGTGGACGGCAGCACTGCAGCCGATATCGACTATGTGACCTCGCTCTACACCGATTTTCCGAAGGCGGTGCTGCTCGTCGCCATCACTACCTATATCGTGCTCCTGTTGCTCTTCCGCTCGCTCCTGTTGCCCCTGAAAGCGATCCTGATGAACACACTTTCCATCCTGGCAGCTTACGGTGCGCTGGTGATCATCTTCCAGGACGGCTTCCTGCACCAGTTGCTTGCCTTCACGCCGCTGGGTTTTGTGGAAGCCTCAAGCCCCATCCTGCTCTTCTGCGCGCTCTTCGGCCTCTCGATGGACTACGAGGTCTTTCTGCTCTCACGCGTGCAGGAAGCCTTCTGGCAGACAGGCAATAACACGCAAGCGGTCGCGCTTGGCTTGCAGCGCAGCGCGGGCATCATCACCAACGCGGCCATCATTGTCGTCGTCGTCAGCGCCTGTTTCGCCACCGCCGATATGATTCTGGTCAAAGCGCTCGGGCTGGGCATGGCCCTCGCCGTCGTGCTCGACGCCACGCTCGTGCGTGGTCTGCTCGTCCCCGCCACCATGCGCCTCCTCGGCAATCTCAACTGGTGGCTCCCATTCGTGGGGGTGCAGCGTCACCCACCAACCCTCGCCGAGTACATCGAACAAACCCGATCTGAAACTTCCGAAGCACAAAGCCACACATCAGGCGAAGCTGAGGTAGGAGGAAAGCGATGAAGCTTAAATTGCGTTTAACTCAGGGCGTCGGCGAGCTGACGCCCTCACCAACCACGCTGCCCCCTTCGAGTGTAGTTTGGAAGGGCGCAGGCATGCCTGCGCCCTTCCAGCCACCATCTACGCCCTCCCGTTTGCCCTTCCTGTTTCTATGCCTCTTGCTGCTTTCCATCTCGCTGGCTTCGTGCAGCTTCCCCGGCGTGGCTTCCACAACGCAGCAACTGCCCGTCGTCAACACGACGCCGACACAGGCGCTGCTGCCGCCGATTCGTTTTCCACAGGACGAGGCACCGCATCGCGATTTGACGGAGTGGTGGTACTATACAGGGCATATGAATGCCGTCACACCCGATGGCAGGCCGCATCACTACGGCTTTGAACTCGTCATCTTCCAGGCGCTGCGCAGCGACTTCCCACCTGTCTACGCCGCCCACTTCGCTATCAGCGATATCACGCGCGGCCAGTTCCATTTTGCTCAGCAGCGTGTGACAGAACCAAACGCCGTCATTCCCAACGGCAGTTCGACCAGCGGAATAAACCTGCATGTCGGGAGCTGGTCGATTCAGGGCCTGAATGGGAACGATCACCTGGTGGCGCAAATGGCAAATTACACCATTGATCTTCATGTGCAGGGACTCAAGCCGCCCGTGTTGCACAACGGCAACGGGCTGATTACCTACGGCCCCGGTGGCTTCTCCTACTATTATTCGCGCACGCGCATGGCGCTCAGTGGCATGCTGCTCGATCACGGCCAAACGCTCAACGTCACTGGACTGGCCTGGATGGATCACCAGTGGGGCAACTTCCTCTTGCTCGGCACTGGCGGCTGGGACTGGTTCAGCATCCAGTTGAACAACCTCACCGAAATGATGATCTACCGTATCCGCGACGCTAATGGCAACCCCATCTCTACCTACGTCAGCTACATCGACCCCACAGCCAGAGATGATGTGCTTCCCGCCAGCGCGCTCTCCGTGACGGTACTCAATCACTGGCGCAGCCCGGCTACCGGCGCAAATTACCCGTCGGGCTGGCAACTTGTGATGAATAGCAGGCAAATGCGCGCTTTCCTGACGTTGACGCCCGAAATCAAAGATCAGGAACTGCTGACCTATCAATCAACAGGCAATAGCTACTGGGAAGGCGCGGTCACGGTTGCGGGTCAGAGCGCTGGTCATGCAGTGCAGGGCGAAGGCTATGTCGAATTGACGGGCTATGCCGCTCAATCCTCCTCATCGACCCCGGCGCCCTGAGCATGTGTCCGGACAGATAAGCAATTTGCCACATATTGATGACCATTTGCCTACAGAGAGAGGCCAAAAGTACTAGTAAAAGCCAGGTAGCTGTAATGGCAGTTAGCGAGCAACATTACAGCTATCCGGCTTTACGCTTCTGCTTATAGCAAGCCAGTGTTATCCTGCAAAGGTAGCAGAGATAACAGGTCATATGGTATACTTCTACTTTGGGAGCCGTTGTAACAGGACATGCCGCTCATCTTAGAACATACTGAACAAACAGTGTCGTCACAATGTACGCACATTGTATTGCTCTGTTTGTTTTTTATGTTATACTAAGGGGCGTATTTGGGGAGAAACGTGTATTCTGAAAGGCAATGGAACGCCTTTCGGCTCGCGGTGGGGAGAGTTACAGCAACGGCGAGGAGGTTCATGGAGACAAGAATACAGGTACCAACGCAACAGGAATCAACAATCGTCGAGCGTGTCGCACGTGTCGTCTCCAATGTGCGCGGCGTAAAATCTGATTACGCTAATCTCGCTGCCGAGCTTGCGTCGATCATTCCTTTTGATATTTTCGGCGTCGTGCTCCTGCGCCATGATCGGCAGGCTGTGCGCGTCACCGTCTGCCAGCGAGAGGCGCAGCTCTGGGCCACCAGCTATCACCAGCACCCTCTTTCCGACTCGAAGCTTGAGCAGTTGCTGAACCGACTATCCCCACCTTCGCCCGGTGCAACGACGAAAGCAAGGCAGACTGAGCCATTGCTCATTATGGAAAGCTATCCCGACGGTCTGGACGGTCCTCCCGCCAGAAGTGGAGATGCGTTGAGTGGCTTTCACCAATTGCATTCCACCCTGATTGTGCCACTCCTGATCGGTGACCGCCTGTTAGGTACGCTCGAACTGGGCAGCACAGCACTCAATATGTATGATGATAGGCGGCTGCAACGTCTGGTTGGCAGTGTGGCGCAGGTGCTGGCAGCGGCCATCGATGCCGCTCAGGTCGGCGGCAGCGTGGAAATTCAGAACCGGCAGCGTCAGGCGCTCAAAGATGTTTCAAGCGCACTGACCTCCAGAGTTGACCTTTCCACCATCCTCAACTCGATTGTAGAGGGTATCGCCAGTTCGCTCAACGTCGCTTCCGCCATCTTGTTGTATAACCAGCGCACGAGAGAACTGACGCTGGCCGCGCAGACGGGCATGGATGAAGCCAGCCTGCATGAAATTGTGAGCAGGAAGGTGGCGCAGAGCGAACTTTCCATCATCGGCGCCACCTTACGCCGCCGCCAACCCTGTGTTTTGCAGGATACCCTTGAGGATGAACCATTTCCCGCCAGCCGTATTTTCGGGATAAAGCTCGGCCTGCGTTCGCTCTTCAGCTACCCCTTGATAACCGGTACCACAATCTATGGCATATTGCTGGTTGGCTCAAGCGAGGCAGGTGGCTTCACACCGCTCAAGGCCGATATCCTTGCCCTCTTCGCCAGTCAGGCCACCATTGCCATCCATAACGGCATGCTGCTCGAATCCGCGCATCAACGCAGCCGCTTCCAGCAGGCTATCGAGCGGCTAGAGTGGGCCTATCAGCAGCAGATTGCCCACGGCGAAGAGCTGTCCTTGCAGGATGAACTCGAGCTTTTCAGACAGATACGAGCGGCGTCCCAACAGACCTTTGGCGTCAGTCTCGCCAGCCTCATGCGTTTCATCAGTGACCACCTGCTCACGAGCAACGAACGCAACCTGCACGCGGCAGTCCTGCAGGCCGCAGAAGAGAGCGATAACGCTTTACCGCTCGTAGAGCAAGCAGCGGTGGAGAAAACCGGCGTCGGGGCACAGGCCGAAGCCGCACTGGACACTGTCGAAGCAAACGAAGACGTACTGGCCCCTGCTCTTTCGCAGGACAGAGGTCTTATGCTGCTCACACAAACTGCGGAAGAGGCGCTCGCACGTACCGGCGTTTTAAGCGAACTGGGTCGTTTGCTTCTCCAGCTGCAGCAGTCAACCGGCCATATCAGGGATGCCTGGTTTGCCATCGACCTCAATGGCATCTGCATTTCGATGAATCCCGTGGCTGAAACCTTCTGCGGCATGCGCCTGGGTAATGCTATAGTCTCCCTAAAAGAAGTTTTTGTCGAGTTATTGCCGCGCATTCGCAATATCGATGAGGTCAGCGCGTACCTGCACAGTTTTCTTTCTCCCAATCTTGATAACGATCGAGCGCCTACCTGTCGCTTTGTCCTGGCCGCAGAACCGGTGCAGAGACGGGAGCAGTCGCAGGCAAAGGCACGAGAAGCCGGAACGCTGTCCGGGTCCCCGGCAGAATTGGAACTTGAGGACGTGGAACTCAGTGAGGCCGCTATCGCGGAACTCGAAGACACCACACTGCCTCTCAACAGCGCTCCCTCAGACCATTATCATCTGATGACACGCTATCCGCTCTATAATCAGCGTGGCGATTTGATGGCTTACGCTTTACAGATACATGATATTACCGAACAGGTGCGCGACGAAAAAAACAAATCGGCGCTTCTGTCGGCTGTTTCGCACGATTTGCGCACTCCCTTAACGATCATCAAAGCGGCAGTAAGTGGACTGCTGCAGGAAGGCGTCCCGTGGGATGAGGAGACGCGGCGGGAAATCCTCTCCGAAGTTGACGGTGAAACCGACCGGCTGACCGACCTTGTCGACGCCCTCGTCGAGATGTCACGCATCGAAATGGGGGCGCTGGCCCTGGTCAAAGAATGGTGCGATGTGGTCGAGATTGTGCATGGCGTACTGATTCGTCTCGAACGCGCCCTCGCCGACTATACTGTCAAGACAGATTTCCAGCCCCATCTCCCGTTGATTTACGCCGATCACGTGCAATTAGGCAAAGTTTTCTACCGCTTGCTGGAAAATGCGATAGAGCACAGTTCTCCAGGCTCTGTAATTCTCGTCAAACTCGATACGATAGAAGCTGAACCTTCGCTTCCGCTTGCTTCCGGCTCTTTGCTCCGCGCGCAGGTCATAGACCAGGGCAGTGGCATACCCGAAACCGAGCGCGAGCGCATTTTCAAATCGTTCTACAGCCTCAGCCCGTTGGGCGCCGGTCTGGGACTGGCTATCTGTAAAGGAATTGTTGAAGCCCACATGGGCCGGATCTGGGTGGAAGCCGCAGAAGAATATGGCTCATGCTTCATCTTTACGTTGCCTATGTCACCCTACAAGAACACCCTGTCACATACACGTACGTCTCGTAACGTAACCGTGGATGATCCCCACCAGCTATCACCGGAGGAGCCGTGATGAAACCGAATAAGGGAAAGTGTATTCTGGTCATCGATGATGAAATTCCCATTCAACGTATTTTACGGCGCAATCTTACGGCCAGTGGCTACGATGTGCTCGTAGCGGACAATGGCAAGGATGCAATAGAGCTAGCCAGAACGCACGAACCTGACCTGATCTTACTGGACCTGTGCCTGCCGGGTGAAATTGACGGCCTGGGAGTATGCGTTCAGGTACGGCGTTCCCTGCAAACTCCAATCATCGTGCTCTCTGCCATCACTGAGGAAAAACGCAAGGTGCAGGCCCTCGACCTGGGAGCCGACGATTACCTCACCAAGCCGTTCAGCAATGACGAACTGCAAGCACGCGTTCGCGCATGCTTGCGACGGGCACATTCAGGAGAAAGTGATCTGCAGCCGGTGATCTTGCAAAGTGAGGATGGATATTTAAGCATGGATGTCATGCGCCGCCAGGTCCGTGTCGGCGATCAAGAAGTGCGTCTGACGCCGACCGAATTTGAATTATTGCGCCAGCTCATGCTCTATTCAGGGAAGGTGCTCACGCATCGCTCGCTGCTCAAATCCGTCTGGGGACCGGAATATGGAAATGAAGCGGATTACTTACGGGTCTATGTGCGCCAGTTAAGGCGCAAGGTCGAGGTAGAGCCTTCGCGCCCCCGCTATATCCTGACCGAACCCGGTATCGGCTACGTCTTCGCGGAAAATGTTGAGATTCAGAATACTTAATACGATTTTAATACCTTGAAGCTGTTTTTTAATACATATCTAACTCATCTTATCGTACACTGTCCAGGGGAAGTATGCTCACCTGGACCCTACACCTGGATTGGCTTAGTGTTACAATGGAAAAAAGAGATGTAGTGAAGCGGTCTTTTAAGAGGTAAGGCAATGGAGCAATGGAAAGTTCAGCGTCTTCGCGTCCTGATCATTGGCTCGCAAAACAGTTTTGAACACGTACTTGCGGCCAATATTCAACGGTGGGGGCATGAGGCTGTGGTGTTACCTGCGGCTGAACTAATGATGAAGAGAGATTTTGAGGAGGAGGGGGATGTCCTGCTGTATGACCTCGATACTTCTTTGCGCGCTTTCGCTTCTCAGCTAGAGAAGGATAGATATATCCTTGCCGGTAGGCGAACATCCGCTACATTCGATACTCCTGGTCCCCTGGGCTTTACATATACTGCGTCCGCAGTGATCGAGCCGTATCTTGCCAGCCCTCCTTTCAGGCTGCCGGGAGTGCGACGACGTTTCACGATTGCGATGAGCAGCCATTCAATCTCACGTATAGCAATCGAGCGGTTTGGTGCAGTTGCCTTGCTTTACAAGCCGTTTGAGATTGGACAGTTACAACGCTATTTCTCTATCTTGCTGCGACTTTTGCAGGAACAGGCTGAGCGCCCACAGTCTGCCATGCCTGTCCAGACTGACGGCAACACCCGTCCACGGGTGCTGGTAGTAGATGATGATGTAGAAGTCGCCCGGGCAATAAAACGATGTCTGCTCGTTGATGCCCATTACGATGTCGCAGTCGCCTACGACGGCTTAGAAGCCCTGGAACACTGTCTCGACTGGCACCCGCACTGTGTCGTGACCGACCTGATTATGCCTGGCATGAATGGCTACCAGGTTATGCGCTGCCTTGCCGACACGCTGTGCACCACACCAGGCTTTGTCGTCATGAGCGCCCTGCATCAGCGAGAAATGCCGCTCAATCCCCCGTATCTGGCAGGGAAATCGGTCGAGTACATTGACAAACCATTCCAGATTGATCATTTACTGACCGCCGTCGAGCGGGCCTGTTCGGTATAAGTCGCCGCAGCCCTACAGTGAGATTGACTTTGAGGACTGAACCATCATAGCCTGTTTGCATTGTATAAAGCGCCTTCCGTTGACGAAGGCAAGGCAGATTACATAAAGGAAATTGACGATTATGGAGCAACAAGATCGAATCATGGATGGAGACCTGCAAACGCTTGGCCTCCAATCTATCCTGAAAATGCTAGCATTGAGTGGAAAAACTGGAACGCTCTTTGTCCACTCAGGGCAGGAAACGCTCTCGATCAGTTTACGCAAGGGCCAGATTGTTGCCTTGCGCGAAGAAGGAGTCGCACAGCCTGATCTGCCTGGCATGCTCTGCCTCGTCAATAAACTCGACCCCGTCCGGGTACAGCCCATTCGTGAGTATGCGCGCGGCAATATGCAGGTCGCGCTGACTTTGTTGCACGATCAGGGACTTATGAGCGCCGCTGAGATGCAGCAGCGCCTGGAATTTGCCGTCACCCAGTCCATCAGTCACGCGCTGCGCTGGATCAACGGGCGCTTTGCCTTCCACCGCCAGTTGGTTCATATGGAAAGCCGGATGCAGCCGCTCGATATCGACTCGGTCCTATTGGAAGCCCTGCGTCAGGCGGACGAATGGGAGGAAATGGGCGAAACGTACCTCACTCGTACCACCGTCGCACGCTGGCTACCGGAAGTAAACAGAGATGTGCGCAATCTTGGCCTCAGTCAGGAATATATTGAAGTCCTCTGCCTCTCTAACGGGGAAATTCCGCTGCAGGCAGTCGCATTAGCCCTCATGATGCCAGAAGCCAGAATCGCACACGTCATGCATCGCTTGCTTGAACTGCACTTAATTGAAATCGTCGATACTGCTCTGGAAACCGAATTACAACAGGACCTCTCCAATATTATTATTCGCTGCCAGTATGTTCTGGCACAGCAAAAGCAATCATCTAATCCCGAACAACATCTGCTTGGCCTGATTCGTACCCTGTCCGAATGCATTAATGGACTGCTTATACATCATGGCAGGTACGCGAAAAGACTGCGCGGTCGCGGGCAAATTCCCCCTGCGGAGATCGCTCGCTACCTGGAACAACGCTTTGCGCAACCGCTGCAACTGCTGGCCAGGCAACAATATCCCATTCTCGAAACGACCAGTTTCGTCAATGGGCAACTTGACTGCACTGATATCCTTACACTGGATAAGCTGGTCAAGGGGGAGAAGTTAGAGGAATTTTACTGGGAAGCGGTGCTGGGCCTGGCCGCATACCTGCGCATGGTATTTTCTGAACTACTGCGTGACGAGGTAGGAAATTCCCATACCGGGCGGCAACTCAACGTTGTCTGGAAGGCTTTCCTGACCGAAATCGATCACGAAATTCAACAATACCAGGTGTATCTGGCCTATCGAAATACCCAGAAGCACGGACGCGATGGCGGACAGCCATCACAGGTCGCCCTGGCACCGAACTGGAATACTGGCACAGAGAGCGACGGCGGTCCTCTCCAGCCACGAGACATGCGAAGGAGGTCACTCTAAATGCACAATGAACCGACAGTGTTGGTAGTGGATGATAGTCCCACGGTGAGGAAAATCGTCCAGATGACCCTGCAACGGGAACATATTCGGGTGATTACAGCCAGCGATGGCTTAAGCGCGCTTACCTCGGTAGCCGACGAAATGCCCGCCGTTATTCTCCTCGATATCCAGCTCCCCCGCATGGATGGGTACCATATTTGCCAGATTATCCGCAAAAAGTTGCAATTTCGACAGATACCGATTATTATGCTGAGTGGGAAAGATGGGCTTTTCGACAGGATGCGTGGTCGTCTTGCCGGTTCGACAGAATATTTGACGAAACCCTTTGATTCAGCCGAACTGGTGCAGACGGTAAAGAAACATCTTGCAAACTGGGAGGAACGTATGCCACCCCAGCAAGAGGGAGTTCGCCCGCGCCTGCGCGCGGCTCGCCGGAGCTGACCATAGCGAACTCCCCTACCGCGCGATCCAATACGGTTTGTTCATTGAATCGGGCAGAACCCTGTCAAGTTAATACGATGCTCCGTCATCTTGCCGAGAAAGCGTGTACTGCTCTTCTACCCTTGCCAATGATGAAGGCAAGGAAGGAGAAAACAGGCGCTAGAAGAGAAACGTTGAGTTTCTTTCTATTAGCAAGTAGAGGTGTATCAGCAGAGGGGAATAGCCTATATTTCCTATTATGCTAGCATAACTCCCGGTTGAGAAGAGTATAATAAAGTGCCAACAAGTTGTTGAGCGTGATATCAACGGAACTGACTCATCGGAAAGGTACAAGTAGAATGCCTGGACAGAAGATCCTCGTAGTGGACGACAGCTGGACAGAGTTGACAATGATTGTCACGCCGCTGCGTAACAGTGGCTTTGAGGTCATTACCGCCGTCGACGGCGATGAGGCCCTCGAAAAGGTTTTTCGGGAGCGACCACAGTGCATTGTTCTGGATGTCGTGTTACCGAAACAGAACGGTTTTCAGCTGTGCCGCAAATTGAAGAACTTTGAAGCCAGCAAACATATTCCAATCATTTTGTTGACCAATAAGAACACCCCTCTTGATCGGTCCTGGGGACTGAGACAGGGGGCAGACATGTACATGACGAAGCCGTTTAACACCGAGGAACTGGTGGCAAGCGTGCGCAGTCTTGTCTGATTTCAGAAAGTACAAGAAGGCCTGGGGCGACCGCTGGTCATCCCAGGCAGGGGAGTTTTTGAGTGACCAGTAATGATCGAATTATGCCGCAGCGCAATGCCCAGGCAGATATGGGTGCAGACAGGAGACTAACAGAGGGTTTCTTCCCGGCCTCTCCAACCGTGTCCCCTTCTCTTCTTACCCGGCAAGCGGCGTTGCAGTCTCAGACACTGCAATCCGTGCCATCGGTGCGGAACGCGCAGGCTCTGCCCAACTTTCCAGCCATGCCCGCTACTCTGCCGGAAATCGTGGGCGAGCAATACCTGGTCTTCTCACTACTTGAGCGGGAGTTTGCTTTCAAAGCGGAACACATTCAAGGGGTAGAGCGTCTTATTGATGTCACTCCGGTGCCCAACGTGGCTTCATGGGTACAGGGAGTTATCAATCTGCGCGGCTCCATCGCCTCCGTCGTTGACCTGCGGGCTTTCCTGGGACTGGAGCGGCTCCCCTACAATCCACGCACGCGCCTGTTATCGGTACAGTACAACGAGATGGTGATCTGCCTGGCGGTGGATGCGGTGAGTGGAATGGTGCCAGTACCTGATAGCGCCATCATCAATGGAAACGCGCACCAGAATCTGATCCCCTCGTGGATCTATCCTTATGCTTCTGGCTGTGCCTTACTTGACCGAAGATTGGTCGTATTGCTAGATGCAGCGCGCCTGCTTTTCTCTGAGAAAATGCAGCAATACACCGACTAAGAGCTATTTGACCACGTTCCTGCGCTGCGACGTGTAGAAGCCTGAATACGAAGAACAAGCGGCACACTTCTTAATTTGAAAGCGAGGATTGGCTCACGTAAATGCGCCAATCACCAGATCTGGATGGTCACGCGCGTAAGGTATTGGCCCCAGTCCAGATGCCAGGAAGGCTCAATTGACTGCGTGCGCGATCCTATACTAAAAACAGGAGGCCTGGCGGATGAATCCTGATCAAAACAAAAATGGCATGAGCTTAAGTTCGCTGATGCACCTGGGGCTTGCATCGGCTGCTGTTCCCATTGTCTTACTTACTCTTATCAGCGTGGTGGCAGCCGCTCAATCGATGACGGACCCGTCGCGATTCGAGATGATTGTACTCGTTTGCGCTATTCTTATCCTGGTTGCCATTCTCGCCATCAACTATTATGTGCAGCGCCAGGTAAAAGATCGCATCCTTGCCCTGGTTGATGTCAGCCGAAATTATAGCAGTGGAGATCACAACGTTCGCGTTCCCGTCAGCGGCGATGACGAATTTGCCTTGCTGGCAACATCGATAAACACTTTGATGGAGAATCAGGACAACGGAAACGTCGTTTTCGCCGGTGGCGATGCGGCTACCTTGCAGGCCCAGATTGAAAAGCTCCTGCAAGAAGTAAGCGCTGTGGGTGATGGTGATCTGCGCGTGCAGGCCGAGGTGACGCCTGATACACTGGGCGTGCTGGCCGACTCCTTCAACTATATGATTGAAGAGCTGGCAAAGGTCGTTGGTCGCGTGCAGTCAACGGCTGTCCAGATCAACAACGCAACCCGGCGCATTCTTGACGGGTCCGCCGAACTGGCCCAGGCCTCCGAAACGCAGGTGGCGCAGATATCCCAGACGACAGCGGCTGTCGAAGCACTGGCAACTTTCATTCAGGATGTAGCTCGTAACGCACGTATGAGCGCCGAAGCGGCTCAGGAAGCCCTGCACAACGCCGAAAGCGGCCAGCAATCCGTGCGCCAGACCATCGAGGGTATGATGCTCATTCGTGAGAACGTGCAGGAGACCTCCAAGAAGATTAAACGCCTGGGCGAGCGCTCCAACGAAATCGGTGAAATCCTGCGTATTATTGAAGACATTGCCGACCAGACAAACCTGCTCGCGCTGAACGCCGCCATTCAGTCCGCGATGGCAGGCGAGCATGGACGAGGATTTGCCGTTGTTGCTGACGAGATCAGGCTCCTGGCTGAACGCTCGACCGAGTCCACCAAGCGCATCGCTACCCTGATCAAGAGTATTCAGGGTGATACCTACGAAGCTGTCGTGGCTATGGAAGACAGCACGCAGGAAGTGGTCAAGGGATCGCAACTCGCTGATGAAGCCGGACGAGCACTGAACTCTATCTATAACGCTGTTGCCCGACAGGCGCAAATGATCGAAAGCATCGCTCATGCCGCCAATGAGCAAACACCAGTCGCTAACAGTGTTGCCGTGGCGATGAGCCAGATCTCTGAAATCACACGCCAGACAGATATAGGCACGCAGGAAGCGGCTGCCAGTGTAAGTTACCTTGCAGACCTCGCAGAACAACTGCGCGCATCCGTCTCCACCTTCCGCCTGCCAGATCGGAGCAATGAGATGGTTGGAGCTTTGCCCGGCCCCACTTCTGTCTCAGAGTTCTCTGGTAACGGTTTCCCGACCTTCGATAACCAGTGGTCACAGGATTTTTCCAGCAATTTCCCACCGCTGCCTGAACCCGGCAATTCCTCTGGCTCGTTGATTGCCATGACGGCTCGTGCAGGTCAGTACGCACCACAGGACATGAGCGCAGACTTCGGCGGACAGTTCAACAATCAGGCCAGTTTCGACAATCAGTTTGGTAACCAGTTCGGTAACCAGTTCGGGGGCCAGCAATTCTTTGATGGCGCAGCAGGCTTCGATCAAGGCTTTGGCGACCAGCAAGGGTTCGAGCAGAACTTCGGGCAGCAAAACTTCGAGTCAGGTTTCGGCCAGCAAGGGTTCGAGCAGAATTTTGGGCAGCAGGGTTTCGCTCAGGGCTTTAACGACCAGCAGGGATTCGGAACAGCTTCTGGCGGTCAGCAATCCTTTGGGGCGTTTAACGGCTTCGATAATCAGCAAGAGTTCGGGCAGGGTTTTCCGATGCAGCAACCTTCTGGTAGTCAAACCGGCTTCCCCACCCAGCAGTCCTTTGGACGAAACGGCAACCCGGCCTTCAATGGTCCCACCGGTCAGCCCCAGCCCGGCAATCCTGGTCAACCCAGTCAACCCGGTTTCCCCGTAAACCCGGCGCAAACGCCCTGGGCGCGCACAGCGGGTGAGCAGCCTCCACAGGGTCGCCCACGCTGGCAAGGGCAGGCTAATGTGCCGCAAAATCAAGGTCAAACGCAGTTTAGTCAAGAGCAGATGCCTTTCAACAGTCGGCAATCTGGTCAGTAGCATATCGAGTTTCACCTTTTCCGTGCGTTGAAGACTGGACGGGGTGATAGCCAGACGTCTTTTCAACGCATGGAAGCCGTGAAGCTAGAATATATGGGTGCGAGCAAGCATGTCGGATACATTTGATAAACTATCTGTCCTCGATTCGTTTATCGAAGAGGTGAATAGCTATTTGCCGGAAATCGAGGCTAACCTTGAGCGCCTGGCAGAAGCACCTGGCGACATGGACGCTCTTGAGGAAACCTATCGCCGCACGCATACTATTGGCGGCTCAGCTTCGATGATGGATTTCCCAGGATTGTCCCACGTAGCTCACGGCATGGAAGATATCCTGGGTGACGTAATCGATGGCCTGGCTTCTCTTGATGCACCTACCATTGGTCTCTTGCAGCGTTCTTTGGGACGGCTGCATAGACTTTTGAAAGGCATTCACGGCGGTATCGACCAGGATACTATCATTGCCGAGGATGACGAGGACTATACCCGCTACCGCATGGAAATCGAAGGTACAGAGCAGGTAGCACAGGAGAATGCTGGAGTCAACGGGCAATTGCAGGCAGCCACCGCAGCTACAGCAGAGCCAGCGATGCCCTCTCTTGACGAGGTACTGGCCTCATTCCGCACCCCGGTTGTTAACGAGCAGGAGGAGATCGAGTGGCCTGAAGATCCGGCGCGGGTATCAACGTCCCCGGTCGAAGCGCCTGCCGCTACACCCACGCAATACGAGAGGATTCCAGAACCAGTTTCGGCCAGCGCCCTGGAGACGCTGGTTGCTTCGACGCGCCAGACGTTGCCCGCTGTTCCCGCTGTTCCTCCCACGCCACCACTCCCATTAGAGGAGCGCGGATGGTCACAAGGCATCGCCCCCACGGTCCCATCACCTGTTCCCGTTGACAGGGCCGTTCCGCCAACAGGAGCAGAAAAACCTGACGGACTGCTGCCCGCAACCGGAAAAATTGCCCAGGCAAATACCTCATTTTCGCAGGCCTATGGAGCGATACAAAACGAGGCGCAGGCTCTGGAGGCACAGGCATCTTCCCTGAAAAACCTGCTAACCCAACTACGCTCTGCCGTAGCAGTAATCGAGGCCCAGCGTGCCGAATTCAAGGGCTTTCTGGATGGCTCCAAAGACGCGCTTGATCGCATGGAAGACTGGGCGGGTAAAGCTATGGGACTCAACCTTCGCAATAGCCCGGAGCAGGTGCGCCGCTATCTCCCGCTCTCAGTGATGTGGGTATCAAACAGCAAGTTGAAGAAAGTGCTGGACCTGCTGACCTCCATCACCAACAGCACGCAGATGACCGACGAACAGATACAGGAGATTGTGCAGCAGTTGCAAAACTCCCTGATCTCCTGCGGTGTCGCCTTCCAGCAAATGCAGGCACAGGTCGATGCCGCATCGCGCGTTTTCAAACAGGAGCCGGGCTGGACTCCCTGGGAAATGCAGGTCTCGGACAACAATACTGTGCGTGAGCGTGTCACCTTTGAGCGGCAGGGGGACATCAGCGCGCTGCGAGCACAGATCGAGGCCCAGTTGCAGGGAGACATCACCAGGCTACGAGCGCAGCTTGAAAGCCAGATTCGCGAGGAGGTACGCCAGGAGTATGAGGCCCGCCCGATTTCTCTGGCCGCCCGCGCTGAACTGGAGCAGCGGATACGCAACGAAGTACGCCAGGAGTACGAGGCCCGGCGGCGCAGGCAGGAGCAAGTCACCGACGGCGAGAGTGGGGAGTCGCTGCACGAGATGGAAGCGCGCCTGCGCAGTGAGATAGAGATACAGGTGCGCCAGGAATTCCTGAATCAGATCAGCGAACTTACAGGAAGCGGAGGCGCAATTGCCGGAGCACCATCGTTTGTGCCACCCACCCCTGCGCCTCGCACCTCCAACTTCCTCGATCAGGCACGCGAGGCCACGGGAACGGCACCCATGTCACAACCAAACCCGATCATGCCGTCAGCCGTGCCGCCTGCGCCGATTTCCACGACGACTGCGAGTATATCGGCTTCGGTGACGCCCGTGTCGCAATCCACAGCACCTCTGCCACCAGCGCCTGTCGCGTCAGTGTCATCAGCTGCCTCTCCGCCATTCACAGGCGATTTCGTTGAGGAAGCGGCTGAGATATTCCGCGTGGAAGCGGAAGAACACCTGCAAACGATCAGCATGTACGTAGCAGCCCTTGAAAAGGACCCGGGGAATCGCGAACTGATTCAGGGCATTCGTCGTGCCACACATACTCTCAAGGGTGCAGCAGGCATGATGGGCTTCCGTGCCATCGCCGATCTCAGCCACATCTCCGAGGACCTGCTCGATAGTATTATGGAGGGAACGACGACGATCTCTCCAACGGTCCTCAGCCTTATTCTTGACACCGCCGAGGCTCTGGACATGCTCATTAACAGTCTGGGCAGTACCGAACCTCAAGAGACAACGGTGCAGGAACTCCGCATGCGCTACGCCGCCTTCCTGGGCGAGCAGGGTATAGCCGTCGAGACGCTGGAAGAAGAGATTGATAGCGATATGGAGGCTGCCGAGGAGGCCATAACCGGGGTTTCCAGCGTCAGCGCCGTTGTTGCAGGCGGGCACGCTCAGGAAACGAACGCGCAACGCGCCGCTCGCGGCGACCTCAGCGTGCGCGTCCGCCTGCAAAAGCTGGATGAGCTTGTCAATCTCTTCGGCGAGTTGCTTGTCAACCGCACCATTCTCGAAGAGCGTATTGAACGATTGATGCGCCTGGTCACGGATGCTGGTATGAGTAGCAACCGCCTGCGGGACATTGGTCAGAAGCTGGAAAGCCGTTTCGAGGCGGCCACACTGCCCAGCGGTCGTTCGGTCTCCGTTATGCCGGGTGAAGGGGACGGCTCTAGCGGCAGGAATGGCAACGGCAACGGTCACGTTGAACCGGCGCATATGGCAGAATTCGACGAACTTGAACTTGACCGCTATACCGAATTCCACCAGCTTGCCCGTGGTCTGAGCGAATGCGTCTCCGACATGACAACGCTCAGCACCGAGATGGAGGGCGTCATTCGCGAGTGTGAAGGCGTCTTCGCAAGGGAGAATCGCCTCAGCACTACCTTCCAGGATCGGCTGATGAAAGCGCGCCTGGTGCCACTCTCCAGCATGACCCCTCGCCTCTATCGCGCTGCCAAAGCCGTCGCGCTCAAGCAGCATAAAGAGTTCGAGTTCCTGCTGGAAGGCGAGGAAACCGAGGTAGACCGCACCGTCTACGAAGAGATTGCCGGTCCGCTGCTCCATCTGATGCGTAACGCCGTTAACCACGCTATCGAGACGCCGGAAGAGCGCGTTGCGAAGGGCAAATCCCCGACTGGACACATCACGCTCTCAGCCGCCTACGAAGGTAATCAGGTGGTAATCACCGTGAAGGACGATGGTACCGGCATCGATCCAGACAAAGTGCGTAACGAGGCCATCGCTCGCGGCATCATTCGCCCGGATCAGACTCTGAGTGACGGTGACGTACTGGAACTCATTTTCCGCCCCGGTTTCTCTACTGCCGCCGTACTGAGCGAAGAGAGCGGTCGCGGCGTTGGTCTTGACGTGGTACGCGACAGTGTTGCTCGTCTCAGGGGCACACTTGCTGTTGATTCAGCGCCTGGGCAGGGAACAGCCTTCACCATGAAGTTCCCCACCAGCCTGGCGATCCAGAGCGCCATGATGGTCATGGTGAGCGGACAGCAATTTGCTATTCCGACCGTTATCGTAGACGCTATTGGTCGCCTCGATACCTACAAGCAAACTGTCTTCGGTGGTCGTCCTGCTATCGTGATACAAAAGGACATTTATCCCTTGAGTCTGCTTGCACAGCACCTCAATCTGGCGGCGCAGACGCCGGATGAAAGAGCGCCCGTGCTGCTCGTTAACACAGGCGAGCAGCGTGTCGCCCTGGTAGTAGACGAAATCAAGGGAAAGATGGATGTGGTGATGAAGAATCTTGGCCCACATCTGCGTTCAGTGCATGGCGTCGCTGGCGGCACTGTTCTTGGTAACGGGCGAGTTGTGCTTATCCTCGAACTGATAGAGCTGCTTTCAACGCGCAAGAATCTGAGCAACGTAGCCATGCCGAAAGCGCAGGTTGCGACACTGGCATCGGTCGAAAGCACACCATCTATCCAGGCGGCAGCCAGGCCGGTTGAAACGGCAACTGCCAGAAGGGGAGGAATCATTGCTCCCCCACCAGCAGCGCCCGCGCAGGCACCGCAAGGGAAACATATTCTGGTCGTGGACGACAGCCCAAGCGTGCGCCGTGTTGTCAGTAACATGCTCAAGCAGCATGGATGGGAAACTCAGATGGCCCGCGATGGCGTCGAGGCCCTGGAGTTGATCTCTCAGAAAACACCGGCTGCCGTACTGCTCGACATCGAAATGCCGCGTATGGACGGCTACGAACTGATGGCAACCATCCGCGCTCAGGATCAGTACCGCACGCTCCCGCTCGTGGTGCTCACATCTCGCGCCGCCGCCAAGCACCAGCAGCGCGCTATGCAGATCGGAGCCAATGGCTACGTCGTCAAACCATACCAGGACGAGGAACTCATCAACATCCTCAACACGCTCGTCTATGGCACAACCGTCTAGAAAGTATAAAGAAGACAAGAACGTGGGAGTGGAACGTGCCGTTACACGCTGGTATGCGCAGCGTCAGGTGATTCTCGACGAAATTGCAGCCTTGCAGGCCAATCTTATCAGCCTGCAAAATCAACAGGCACAACAAACGGATGAGACAGCCGCAGAGGCAGGAACGCGGACAAACGCAGAAGCCATTGCCGAAATCGAGCGCAGGCTGGTCGACGCCCGAACCCGCCTCCGAGAACTTGGCCCCTGTCCCAAAACGATGATGGGCTGATGCACTGGTGGTGCCACACGGTCACGTGGGTACGCGGCCATTGGGTCACACCGCGCTAGTCGCGCGCGGCCAGGCCACCCGCCAGGGGTGGCCTGCCTGGTCGGGCTGCCTATCACGCGGGTGACCTGGCGCGGTAGAGAGGTCGGCCACCCGCGCTTGCTTCATCAGGCAACAGCGTCGGCAATCAACTGACCCATTTCCTCTGTGCCAACCATCTTCTTGCCTTCTTCGCGCAAATCTTCTGTGCGGTATCCCTCATTGACTACGCACTCCACCGCCGCCTCTACCGCGTTGGCCTCCTGTTCCAGACCCAGCGAGTAGCGCAGCAGCATAGCCGTCGTCAGAATGGCCGCTATCGGATTGGCTTTGTGCTGGCCCGTGATATCGGGCGCTGAGCCATGAATAGGCTCGTAGAGGCCGAATAGGCCGTGTTCAGTGCGCCGCGTTCCCAGACTCGCCGAAGGCAGCATACCCATCGAACCGGCCAGCATGGATGCCTCGTCGGTGAGAATATCGCCAAACATATTCTCCGTCACGATCACATCGAAAGTCGCTGGGCGACGAATGAGATGCATCGAACAGGCATCGACGAGCAGGTGGTCAAATTCGATATCGGGATAGTCCGCCGCCACGCGGTCAGCCGTGCGCCGCCACAGCCGCGACGAACTCAACACATTGGCCTTATCCACCGAGGTTAGCTTCTTGCGCCGTCCCCTCGCCAACTCAAAGGCCGTGCGGACAATGCGCTCAATCTCCCCATCGGTATAAATCAGCGTATCGACCGCCTCAAAGCCGACGGGAGTTTCCCGAATCTCGCTCGGCTTCCCGTAGTAGAGTCCGCCGGTCAATTCGCGCACCACCAGCAAATCCGTCCCGCGCAGCACCTCCGGCTTAATCGTCGAGGCATTGAGCAGCGCCGCGAAAGGGCGCACGGGGCGCAGGTTCGCATAGAGGCCAAGTTCTTTGCGCAGGCGGAACAGCGCCCGCTCCGGCTGTACCCTTGAATTCGGCCCCTCATAGCGTGGTGAACCGCCGACGGCGCCAAATAGCACCGCGTCGCTCTGCTGGCAAAGCTCCATCGTCGCGTCCGAAATAGCATCGCCCTCGGCCTCGATAGCGGCGACGCCCACCAGCGCCTTCGTCGTCTGAAATGTATGCCCGTAGCGGCTCGCAACCTGGTCAAGCACGAGCAGGGCCTGTTCAATCACCTCCGGCCCGATGCCATCGCCCGGCAAAACCGCAATCGAAAATGTTCCCACAGCAAAACTCCTCCTCATAGTAAAATGTTGATGCCTTTATCATACCACGTGCGAACAGCTTCATCGCCCAGGTTTTCTAGAGCCATGAAACACCTTGCAATACAGCCAGATAACTCTATCATGTCGCTTGAAATAACTCACCAGTAGAAAAAAGCCGAAGAATCAGGTCCAATTACGGAGGAGTGCCGCTGAGCGAAGAGGAGCAGCAAGCACCCAGGATGGAAGAGGCCTGCGCCAGTCATTCTGAGCAGGAGAGCCAGAAGCCTTGCAGGGCTTCTGGCTCTCCTGCTCTTCTGTTTCCCCTTTTTTCGCTCACGTTCATGGCCGCTCAATAGACGTTTTTCGCTGACCGGGAATCAGGCACCTTGCCGGAAAAACGTAGGGGGTGTTTGCATCTTTCATCCAATCAACCATCTTGATGATGCCGATGTAATTCAGGACAATCCCCAGGACAAAGCCAAAGGTCCAGTCCAGCGTCGAGGCGACATGGTGTTGGATCAGCCAGGAGCAGAAGTAAACGGACAGCGGCAGGAAAAAGACAATGGCAGTCAGCATATCCGGATTATACACCGTCTTGCCTTTGACATTGAAAAGAAAGGTATGGGCAATAACATTGCCTACGGAAACCAGGATGGTAGCTATGCCCAACCATACAGCTTTTTCGCCGAAGACAGCCGCGAGGAAATAAAACAGCCAGCCCACCAGCACATTGACAACGAGTGCGGATTGAGTGTTGAGAGGATAGCGATCGGGCTGCCGACTGGAGAAGAGGGCAGCATTCATCATGCCGGGGAAATAGCCAGGGTAACGATATTCCTCAAACTGATGCAGGAACAGCGTGATCAAACTGAGCCAGAGCAGCAAGGCGAGTCCGGTGGGATGAGTGAGGAGCATATATACGCCGACCACGACTGCCAGCGCCAGGCCCAGATCAAACCAGTGCTGTCTCGAGAAATTCATCTTCGCCTCCTTGTCTTGTCTTATCCAATTGCATTGTACAGTTAATGTCAAGCAACTTCTGACGAGATGTGCACTCACGAAGCTTCTCACCTTTCCGAAGAAGGCACTGCTGTAAAGAGATGCAATTCTCGATTCAGGAAAACGGCTCTCAGAGAGAAGGCATAAAGCAAAAACAGGAGTCAATACGAGGACGCATATACTTTCTGCGCTAATAGAAAGGTAGGAGCTATATGCTTTAAAGCACTCATTATAAATGTTTCCGCTTTCATGTTACTGACAAAGCTACCTGCCGTTTAAATATTACAGAAGAGTTTTTCCGCATACTTTTACACCGTAAAGCCTTATTGAGAGAAGAGGTAGCTTTCTCAGGATATTCCTCTTTCTACCGGGGGGCAATTGCTTTGGAGCAAGTGGAAATGGTTGTTTATGATTGAGCAAAAAGCCTTCGAGCAGTTTATTGGTGCGCAGTTCGGGGCGTATCGTATCGAGCAATTTGTGGAAGAGCAACATGGGTCACCCACTTTTCTAGCACGAAGCGGGGGAAGTCCTGGCACCTACCTCGTGCGCCTGCTCACAGAACCAGCTTCCCTGCAAGACAAAAATCGGGACGAATACCGGACCAGCTTTCATCGCCTGGCGGGCCAGATCGCTGCCCTCCAGCATCCCTACCTCCTGTCCATCATCGATTATGGCATACAGCGCGGTATTCCCTTCCTGGTGACACCGCAGACCACGGCGCTATCGCTCCGTGGCTACCTGGATAAAAACGGGCCGGTGGATGTGATCACAGCAGGGCACTACCTCGATCACATCTGCATAGCATTAGAATATGTCTATCAACACGGCGTTATTCACGGAAGTCTTTCCGTCGATTGTATTCACGTGCAAGTGGGCGGACAAATCCTGGTGGAATACACGGGTTTGACAAGCCTGCTCACGCTATATCGTAACAGCGCACTACCTGGCCTGCCCATTCTAGCGGACGAGGGAAGCGCAACCGAACAATTGCTTGGCAAGCCTACTGGCGCCTTCACCGATGTCTATGCTCTGGGTGCTGTCCTCTATCACATTTTGACCGGAGAGCCGCCTTTTTCCGGGCGCACCGCACAAGAGCTTGCCCACCAGCACCTGTTCACCCCCATTCCTTCCCTGAAACAGTCGCGCAGCGAATTGCCGCCAGGTCTTTACAGCATTCTCGCCCGCTCAATGGCAAAAAATCCGTCCCGGCGCTTCCAGCAGCCAGCCGCGCTGGCAAAAGCCTATCACCGCATTGTGGACACCAGCGGTGAGAGCTATACGTCGCCTGCTATCAACCCTTCATCAGCGGCGTCAGTACAATTGCCCTTTGTTGCAAAAATGCCAACACCAGAAGAACAATTCGGCAGACGCGGGCAGGGCAGCGCTGCATCAGCCATCAGCAATGGCAATAACCAGCAGCGCCATCAGCTAGCATTGTTGCCAGCCGTAGAGGACGCGGCGGAGGACGTATCGAACAGCCCCACGCTCAAAAGAGTACCGGCACATCCCGGGCAAACAACCCTACCGCTCATCCCGGAAGACCTATCAGATAAAACGATATCTTCAAAAGCGCCAGCACTCCCCAGACACACAGCATTGTCGACCACCCTGGATAACTTACCGGATACGGATTCCGAGTACCCGAGTAGCAATCGCCAGCCCGCATTAGCGGGGCAATTACGATTTACAAACATCCGGCGGCACAGCACAGCAGTTGCCCTCTTGCTCCTGCTCATTGCGGGTATGATTGACGGGATACTCTTGTTCTCCAGACAGACAGCCTCGCCAGCCAGACTGACAGGACAAGTAATGTCCCCTGCTCACGCGAAGATTCTGCTCGGCCTGTGTATCATACTGTCGATTGCCTTCACGGTAGGCTTCAACATCATCTCGCGTATCAGCCTCTCAACAACGAAGCATGAGTACGCTTACACCATCTTGTGGCAACTGTCCTGTGCCTTGCTTGTTCCCTTTTTCCTCCCGTTTGATCAATTCTCCATCAGTATCAGCCCGCACGTACTCCTGCTCTTTGTGCTCTCAATCGCGCTGTGGGCGCTGGTCGATGCGTTCCTGTTCTCGTCCTTTAAGTATGAAGAGGCCAGCGTCCTCTCATCCATTTTCCCCCTGAACTATGTGTTCACCTTCGTGATCAGCACAGTCTTCTTTCACGAGGCGATCAACCCTACCATTGTACTCGGCTTCCTCATTATTATGATAGCCTCGCTGGTGATCGGGGTACGCTACATGCGCCTCCGCCTATCCAGAGGCATCGTCTTTGCGCTCCTGTACAGCATCTTTCAGGGAGCCGCGTTGGCCTTTAACAGTGAAGTCGTCAAAAGCTTTTCCATCCCACCCTATATGTTCGCGGCTTTCCTCTTCCCGGCAATTGCCAACCTGTTTATCTTCTTACGCCCGAAAGTCTCGGAGATGCGTTATGAACTTCGCGTGCAATGGAAAAAGATTCTGCTGAACGCGGCGGTCATGGATCTCTCCTTCTTTTTCCTGTTGAAAGCCTTTGAGCTGGGCAATGTTCCGCAGGTGGTAGCCCTCTCGGCCAGCTCAACGCTACTGACGGCGTTAGCCGGCATTGTGATTTTGAAAGAAGATAGCCACGTCGCCCTCAAAATCCTGGCGGCGGCCCTGGCAACACTCGGAATCATCCTGGTGCAACTCTAATCGTCCGGCCCATCAGCGTGACATTTATGGCCGCGTGTTACAATGAAGGAGTAAATCTGAGCCGAGAGCCATAGAGAAATGGAGACCATCATGAGTACGAGCGAGCGTGTGACCTTGCTGCCCGTTGATGCGGCAGATGTAACCATTCTGGTGGATAACAGCATTGATGTTCTCTTGCAGAGCAGCGACGTGGCGCAGCGAGCCGCTATGCCCTGGGATTTTTTTGAACGCGAGCAGCAACTGATCGCCGAACACGGCTATTCACTGCTGGTGACAGTAGAGCGAGAGGGGCATCGCGCATCTGTCCTCTATGATGCGGGGCTGGGACGCGACACGGTGCTACACAATATGGATGTGCTGGAAGTGCGCCCGAACGAACTGCGCGCCGTCGTCCTCTCGCACGGCCATGCCGACCATCACGGGGGTCTGGAAGGCATCTTCCGGCGCGTTGGGCGGAGCAAGATGCCACTGCTGCTCCATCCCGACGTCTGGCGCGACCGGCGCGTTGTTTTCCCCACCGGCCACCTGCTGCACCTGCCTCCGCCCAGCCATGCCGATCTCGACCACGAAGGCGTGGACATCATCGAAGAGCGCGGCCCCTCGCTCCTGCTCGACGGCATGCTGCTGGTGACCGGCCAGGTGGAGCGTGTCACCGACTTTGAAAAAGGCTACGCGCTGCAACAGGCGCGCACAGCAGATGGCCACGACTGGGAGCCGGATACGTGGATCTGGGATGACCAGGCCGTCGTCTGCCACGTTAAAGATAAGGGCTTGCTTGTCCTCTCAAGTTGCAGCCACGCCGGCGTCATCAACGTCCTGCGCCACGCTCAGCGACTGACCGGGATCACTACTATCTACGCCTTCGTCGGCGGTCTGCACCTGTCCGGCGCCCTCTTCGAGCCAATCATCGGGCGCACCGTCTCCGAGCTGGTCGCCATCAACCCGACGTTCATCGTCCCCGGCCATTGCACCGGCTGGAAGGCCATCCACCAGGTCGCCCGCCAGCTTCCCGATGCCTACATCCAGCCCAGCGTCGGCACCCGCCTGCACTTCTCATAACACACAGAGGCGGATGATGACAGGTGTGTTGCCTGTCATCATCGTCCCAGACCAGAACACACCTACGTCACCGGCAGCAAACGCCCGCTCCTCACATCATAGATGAAGCCGCTCACTGCGATGGCTTCGGGGATGAGCGGCGAGTTCTTGATGGCCGCCACATCATCGCGAACGGACTGCGCGAGATCGCTGAAGGGCAGAAAATCAATGCTGCTGGCATCGGCATGCAACTCCTGCTGGAGCTTTGCGCGCAAATCCTCATTGCTGAAGGTCAGCATGCCGCAATCGGTGTGGTGAATGACTACTACGGTATCGGTGCCGAGCAACTGCTCTGAAATAACCAGCGAACGAATGGCATCTTCACTGGCGCGCCCACCCGCGTTGCGAATAACATGCGCATCCCCCGGCTGCAAGCCCAGAAAAGCGGCAGGATCGAGCCGCGCATCCATGCATGTCAACACCGCTACCTTCCGTCCGGGCGGCATCGGCAGATTCCCTTTGTCAAACTGCGCGGCATACGCCTCATTAGCCTGCTGAAACTCCTGAACAACCGACATCTCCGTCTCCTTTCATGATAAACTTGATCTTCTAAGTCAATAACCTTCTTGATAATTATAGAATCATGGGAAGAGGTTTTGCAAGAGGGTGAGAGAAGATTCATTTTGAGCCAGGGTTCGCTCGATCAGCGCGCGAACAGGCCACCAGCGCCCCGATGAACGCAATGAGCGCAGCCGAGGTGAGGAGCGTGATCGACAGACCTGCGATCCCTGCTATGACAGCGAGAACGAAGCCGCCGCAGATTTCACCAACGGACTCACTCTGGGAGAGGAATGAGTGGACAGTCGCGCGTACATCGCCTGTGGTGCGCCGATTCACCCAGATGATGCGACCGTCCGTGTGACATTAAACGCGCTGCCGCTCACCAGCAGCACGCCGAGGCTGCCAATGAGAGCATCTGGCGCATAGGCCAGCACGATCAGGCCGAGTACGCCAATGAAGCAGGTGAGCGCGTACATACGTCGGGCGACACCCACGCCATCGATGCGCGCCTCGACGATATGCAGCGTGACGAAGCCCACCGTCGAGGCGCACATTCCGAGTGCCGCGTACCACAGCACGAGATCACCCGGAAAGCCCAGGTTCACAAGTTGCCTGGGAAAGAGCCACGTGACCATCGCCGCAGCGTTGACGATCATGGTTGCGACGAAGACCAGCAAAATCTCGTGATCGCGCTGAGAAAGGCTGACGCCGAGCCGGAAAATTGAGAGCGAGGCGCTCCAGCGTTTCTCTCGTTCAGGAATGAAGTTGCGTTCGCTGAAGCGCGCCGCAACGAAGAGGGCGAGCAGCGCCATACCAGCGCCTGAAACCACAATTGCGGTCGCCAGGCTCGTCGCCCGGCCAGGTACCCCGAACAGAACCATCCCCGTCGCCCCTCCTGCCAGATCCCGGCGACCGCTCGCCGTCAAGACGCGAGCGATTCGGTCGGGTTGATCGAGTTCGTCCGTGATCCACGCCACATCGGCGCCGTTCAAGAAGGCCCAGCCTGCTCCCCATAAGACTTGCGTTACCACGATCAACGGAAACGCCATCACCACGCCGGTCATCGCCATACCGACAGCCAGGAATATCTGCCCGATCACCAGCGGCCACCTGCGCCCGATCGCATCGGCCCAGATGCCAGCCGGGATATCGGACAGCACCAGGGTGACGGACATGGCCGTGCCGAGGAAGACAAGCTGAGCAGCGGAAAGATGTGCATCAGTCACGAAATAGAGGCCAGACGCCAGCACATAGCCCCGGTGGAACACCGAGCGCAGAAACATCCACTGCAAGAATGTCGTCACTACATCACGCCCATCATCCGGGCGTTTACGAAACATGCGCGCCATCATTCGCCTCTCCCCTGAGAGCAGGCAGGCAGCCAGAAGTTCCATCTTAACTGAGCGTCCATCAATCTCTTTCCCTCTTTTCGCAGAAGCACGTTGCCAGGCCGACCGACATGAAAAAATACGGCCTGAGTGGCGTTCGTGGAAGCATCAGGTCAGGAACATACCCGGCATGACCTGTGCGCGAACGCACTCAGAGAATGGTGAGCGGAAATGTCATCTGAACACGAGGAGCAAACCGGAGAGGAGAGGATTGGGGAGAGGCAAGAGAGGGAGACAGATGGTAGAGCTTATACCGCTAGCCTCTCACAGGTCAACTATCTTTCCCTGCCTCGCAACGCACTCTCGAGCGGAGGTCGCGCATCGTGAAAAAATGATCCATAGGGATTGCATCAAATGCACCACCTCCTTTCCTGAAATTTTAGTTACCAGCGGCAAAATACAATAAAAAAGCCGGAGGTCGGATTCGAACCGACGACACTCGCTTTACGAAAGCGATGCTCTACCCCTGAGCTACACCGGCTTGCCAGCATTCACTCTCTGATAACCCTTGCAGAGCATCAAGAGAGCCATCTGACAGGGATGATTATACGCCTCTGTGGCTCTCCTGTCAAGCATTTTTCTCTGTCGCTACCAACTCTTTCGCAGCAAGAGAAAAATATCCGACTCAGCTTCCCTTTACCATCTTCCTAATATCGTGGTCCAGAAACCGTGCCTGACGCGAACCTTCATCCTGATAGTGGTCGACCCCAGCCAGTGCAATCGCTCACAAAGAAGGCAGGATCATCATACTTATTTTGCCTCATAGCATCAGAGCCTCCTCACTTCACCGTAGATTACGTTTGCCCTTTTCAGAAGTTGAACAACCCCAATCTGCGTCGAACGTGTCATGCTGAGCGGCAGCGAAGCATCCGGGCAACCATACCGCCAGATATCCTGCCTCGGATGCTGAGCGGGAGCGAAGCATGACACATCCATGAGAATGCCTGGCTCTCGACTATGATGGGGAAGTGGTATATAATAATCTCACTTCCATTGATACGTGTAATCGCTTTTGTAGAGTATGACAGGAGAGGTTGCGCGTCAAAAACTGAACTGAATGAGACAGATAGCCATTCGGTCTGGCCTGCCATTACAGGCGGCAGTGTTCCTGCTGCTCGGAAGAAATGTGGTGAGCGCAGCAGATGTACGTCCTTGTTTGAGGAGTTTTTTATGGCTAAACAACAGAAACATACAGAGAAAAATCAGGGCGCCGATAAGCACGAGGGGATAAAGGTGATTACCGTCAATCGACAGGCGTATCACGATTACTTTGTGGATCGCACGATTGAGGCGGGGATCGCGCTGATGGGGACGGAGATCAAGTCGATTCGCGAGGGACATGTGAACCTGCGCGGGTCGTATGCCATTGGGCGCAAGGGAGAGTTGTGGCTGGAAAATGCCCACATCGCCGTCTACGAACACGGCAACCGCTACAACCACGACCCCATGCGCAACCGCAAACTGCTGCTGCACCGCCGTGAGATAGATCAGCTCCTGAGCCGCGTAGAGACGAAAGGCATGACGCTGATTCCGCTCAAGCTGTACCTGAAGGGCGGCAAGGCCAAGGTCGAGATTGGGCTGTGTCGCGGTAAGAAATTGTATGACAAGCGCGAAGCTATCGCGGAACGCGACGTCAGGCGCGAGATGGAACGCACGATTCGTACCCGATGAGGACATATGGCACAGGAAGAACAGACGAACATTTCCCCGGAACTGCTGGCGCGGGTGACTAACAGCGCCGGGATTTTTCAACTCCTCGGTTTGCATATCGAAACAGTGCATAATGGTATCGGGCGCGTGAGGGTATCGGTCGATGAGCGCTTGATGCACCCGCAAATGATTGTGCATGGCGGCGTCATCTTCACGCTGGCCGACACGGCGATGTCGATGGCAATTCTCTCGGTTAATCCACCGGGAACGCGCACAGGGACCATCGAAGCGAAGATCAATTATCTGCTGCCGGTGCGTACAGGTGAATTGCTGGCGGAGGCACACATCGTCCACCAGGGACGCTCAACGGCGGTGTTGGAGGCAACGGTCTTTAATATTGTGGATGGTGAACAAAAAGCCATCGCACGCCTGCTGGGAACATTTAGCGTCGCCCGACCGAAAAATCCTCTAGATTCAGGGGAAACAGGAACGAATAATAGCAAAAACCATAACGAGCACGGAAAATAAGCATGCCCATTTTACGTTTGCATCACGCGCAGATTACGATCCCAAAGGGAGCAGAGGAGGAGGCGCGCCAGTTCTACTGTGGCGTGCTGGCCTTGCCAGAGATCGAGAAACCACAGGCGCTGCAGGGACGCGGCGGCTTCTGGCTGCAAGTTGGCGACCGCCAGGTACACGTGGGAACCGAAGATGGCGTGAACCGTCAGGCCACGAAGGCACACCTTGCCTATCAAGTGGACAACCTGGACGAGTGGAGAGAACGGATGCAAGCTTCCGGCATCTCCATTGAGGAATCCCTGCCTATCCCCGGCTATACCCGCTTCGAGTTTCGCGACCCGTTTGGGAACAGGGTAGAGTTCATCCAGGAGAGATAAATTCACCTTACAACATCGCTCAAACGGCCTTCACCCTCCTCGCAGGTCACTTCGTGAGGAGTTGCCCATCTACTGGTACGTTTCTTTTCGTACCAGTAGAGGGTGAGCAGGGAGATGAGAGCCACGAGGGCGAGGAGCAGGGTGAGGTAGATGAGGCCGTCAAAGCCCCAGACGCGGGCAAAGATGCCTCCGAGGCCGTTGCCGAAAAGCTGGCCGAGGCCAAGGAAGACGGAATAGAGGCCCATAAGCAACCCGCGATCGCGGGCCGCCTCCTCTGAGATATCGGCGAGATAGGTAAGGGCGGCTGGCGCGAAGCCGGTTTCCGCGAAGATGCCGAGCATTAAGAGAGGTACCCAGAAAAAGAGCACCAGATCGTTGCCGGGACCGCGATGGTTGATGCCCCACAGAGCAAGGCAGGCAAGGTAGATACCACCGATTGAGGAAAGCATGAGGATCAGGCGCGGCACGTGGCTGAGGAAAAAGGCCCAGAAGACCAGGCAGAGGCCAAAGAAGAGCACAATCGCACCCAGAATCATACTGAGGAGACGCCCCCCACGAGGGCCAGAGGCGAGTCCCATTAAGAGCTGGTGCGAGTTGTGGACAGGCAGAGAGAGAATGAAGGTAAGCTGTGAGCTGAACCAGATGCCAACGAGGGCGAAGATGGCTATCCAGGCGGGGATGAAAATGAACAGGCGCGGCGTGCTCAAAATGTGCCGATATCGCTTTAGCATGATCTCCAGGCGTGCTGGTTCAATGACCTGGCGCACCTTCGGTATAAGGAGCATGCAGAACGCGACAAGTAAGTAGAGAAATGCCAGCAGGGCATAGGCAAAGGGGCCAAAACGATCCCAGGCAATGCCTCCTACCACGACACCGGCAGCGATACCACCGCTGGTTACCAGTTCATAGAAGCTCATCACGCGCACGCGATATGCCTGATTCGCCACCGTGAAATCGGCGAGATAGCCGAGGGTGGCAGGGGTCAGCATGGCAGAGACAAGACCGGCCATCACCTGCAAGCCAAGCAGGTAGAAGAGTGGATGATGGATGGGGGTGAAGATGAACAGGCCCGTCTGGAACAGGCCGAGCAGCGGGCCGAGAATGAGGAAATGGCGGCGCCCCAAACGATCTCCCAGCGCCCCCATCGGAGTAGCCAGCGTCAGTTCGGTAATGTAATAGACAACGGCCAGCAAACCAACCTGCAGACTGGTGATCGAGTGGCCTGCATAGCGTGTCAGATGTGCCAGAAAGAGTCCAAGTACGACGGTACCCGCCCCACCACTGGTTCGCAAAATAAAAGTGCCGATAAGGAGCGGGGTCGCCGACTGACGGGACATTATGTTCTCTCACTCTCCAGGCGCTCAATATTCACCGGCATCAGACTTGCCCTGCGCTGCCTCAAATAGGTCAGTACGGCAATGGTACATCCCGTGCAAAGGAGCACCACAGCTACCAGCAACAGAGAGAGCAACACGAAACGCATGCCACTATCGGTTGTGCTCAGCGCCACTACCCCCAGAATAACCATGACAAACTTCCCCTTTTCACTATGTAATATCGTTCGCTCACTTCAGACAACGGAAGTGTAAAATGGAAAGTAACAAGAATTGCCAGTTAGAGCTATAATTTGCGCATTTTTACCGAAAGACAGGTAATCTCAACAGGAGGGGCGGCGGATATGAATGTTCGCTGCCTCTCCTGTTCAAAAGCTTCATCAGACGAGAAGCAGTTGATCGTTGATCGCTTCGGCGGAGCACTGCTGCTCACCGTCGCGCAGCAACTTCTCGAAAACGGCGTACTGGCGAATGACGTAGACACCGTCACGCTCATAGAGTTGCCTCGCATCGCTCAGGCGCTGCGAGTCGATATCGAGAGCGACTTTGATTTTGCCGATCACGCCGCTCTGATTGCGGGCGTGCAGCGCATCGTCGTCGACCTCGATGACGATGCGCCAGTAGTTGCGGGCCAGTGTGTAACCCTCGCGTTCCAGTAGTTGGCGCGCTGTCTCGTTGGCGTGGCTGACGGTACAGCTCAGCGTGATACGAAAATCCGCCCGCGCCTCTGGTACCAGACAACGAGCGCGCTGCTCGGCCAAGCGCAGCAGGAGCGTACCGATGCCCCGGCGGCGATAGTCAGGATGCACGACGATCTTCATGTAGATGCATGCATACTGCTCGTGCCAGACAACGGCGTAACCAACCAACTGTTCTTTCTTTGTCACGATGACCCAGGCGTCGGTTTTCAGTTGAAAGTCGGGCCTGTTCCATATCGCGAGTATATCCTCCTTTGTGCAATCCGATACGCCGGATTCGGCCATATCGCTCAGGCTCACCAGGTGTGTAACGGCTTCCAGGTCTCGCATCTGCGGCTCGCGTGCCGACAGGTTTTGTAAGTAGACAGCCATAGTTCGTTTCTCCATTCTCCTGGTGGCGCATGATGCCCGTGTCTACGGTACATCATACTCCGCACTTTATCTCTATCAGGGGAAGATGGAGCGAATGTACGGTTTCTTCCCCCGCTTATTCTGAAATTGTTTGCGTACTTGGTTCTCGTCCAGGGCGCAGTTCCTTCTGATAGGAGTCGTACTGGCGCGTGGCGTGCATGCCCGCCCGTTCGTAGAGGCGCGTGGCTCCGGTCAGACTGGATGCATCGACGCTAAGACCGGCTTTGCGCCAGCCCCGTCGGTAGAACTCGTTGAAGGAGTGGAGCAGCAGCGCCATACCGACGCCCTTGCGCCGCCAGGGACGTAACACGCCCAGCGTATTCACCCAGCCCATGCCATCCTGGGTCCGCCTGCAGAGGGAAATACCGATGGGTTTCTCTCCCTCGAAGGCCATAAACCAGAGGTCCGGGTCGAAGTAGCTGCGCTTGACCATCCAGTACTCCCATTTCTCGTAAGGCGTAGGCATGTGTCCCCAGTGATCCTGAAAGGATTCTTCGTCCACTTCATAGACGAGGCGCTCCTCTCCCGGACGCATAGGGCGCACGGTAATGCCCTCGGCCCACTGCGGCTGCTGTGGAGGCTCCTGCATTTCGATCTCCATGCGCCAGAAGTGGCGGATAAGCTGGTAGCCAGCCCTTTCAAGGAGCTGTTTGGCAGCAGTATTAACGCTCGCCGCACCGGTATTTAGCGTGACGCGCAGGTCGGGAGCCGCCAGAGGAATATGTTCCTGCGCTCGCGCCTCTACCCACTGCAACAGCGCTTCACGAACACCCTGCTCGCTATACTCAGGGTGGACGAAGAGCCAGCCAAAGATGCGCGCATGGAGAAAATGCATCGTTTCGGCGTAGCCAACCATGCGTCCCGTGGGCGTCGTAACGACCCGGGTATCTGTCTCCAGATTCATATTCGGCGACTGCCATTCATTGCGCATATCCTCAAGCGTGGTCTCCGCTTCGCCGTAATCGGCGATTTCATACGCGGCAACCAGCTCGCTCACCGCTTCGAGGTCGGCCATAGTGACAGTACGCAGTGTAAGTCCCTTTGGAAGATTATCTGTTCTCATCATATATCTATTCTTTCCTTCCTGGCCTCATCAGGAAACGGCCAGTACTCCAGTATCCATTTCCCGGTTACAGCCGAAAAACTATCCATTTCGCTTCAATCTGCCCGTGCGCTTGGCGTAGCGTTCGGCGATGCTGAAGATGAAGACGCCGAGCGGGACGCTCACCACCCCCGTGATAATCAGGGGCCAGGTGTAGCTCCAGATGGCTGGTGACCAGATGGGTTGTCCCTGAATGATCGCCACGCGCAGCCCTTCCAGCACGTAGGTGGCCGGGGAAATCCGGGCCGCCGGCTGCATCCATCCCGGCAGCACGCTGATCGGATAGTAGACGCCCGACACGAGCAGGATGACGGCGCGTACAATCATGGACATCTGCATGCCTTTCTCTGTGAAGAGCAGCGGCAGCACGGCGGTGGCAATGCCGAAGCCGATGAACGAGATGCTGCCCAACAGCAAGAGAAAGATAGCCGTCACATAGTTGGCGTGGCTCAGATCGAGGTGGAAGAAGGCGCTCACCACGATCAACTGCAAGAAGGTGAAGAGCATGCCGTGTACCACCGCGTAGAGACAGCTACCAACCATGTGCGTGAAACGCGAGATCGGAGCCATGAAGGTGTACTCGATGGTGCCTTCCCAGCGTTCCATGTTGATGATATCGGTCACACCATCGAAGCTGACGCTCAGGTAGGTCCAGACCGAGGTGCCGATCAACAGGTAGAGGATTAACAGATTCGTATTGACCTTCGCACCCGTAACCAGTTGAGCGCTCTCGCCGATAAAGGTAACGCTGAGCCCATTTACGATATTGTAAACTAACCACACGAGTTCCCAGGCCCAGTAACGCCTCGTCAGGTTCCAGTTGCGCTCGAAGAAGGCGTAGGTTGCACGCCACTGGTGCATCATTGTTGACATAAGCTTTCTCTATCCTATTCTTCCTCGTCCTCTCTCAGAGCCTCGTAGGCATCGAAGGCTTTCTCCCAACTGCCGTAGCGTTGAATGTCGGCCTCCGTGATGAGATGGGCGGCGGTATAGTGCATGAAGACCTCATGCATGGTTACGGGCGTTGCTTGCCCACGAATATCAGCGACTTTGCGTTTGAGTTCATCAACGGTTCCCAGCGCGACGATGCGTCCCTGGTCGATGATGGCGACGCGATCGCACAGCGCCTCTGCCTCGTCCATGTCATGTGTGGTAATCAGGATGGTCGCGTCGTGTACGTCGCGCAGTTCGTTGACGAAGTTCTGCACGTCGATCTTTGAACGCGGGTCCAGACCGGTCGTCGGCTCGTCCAGCAGCAGGACGATGGGCGAAGTCAGGAAGGCGCGCGCAATCGCTACTTTCTGCTGCATACCACGCGACATATTTTCCAGCGGCGCTTTGATGCGGTCTTCCTTGATCCCCAGTCGAGTGAGAATCTCCTTGATACGCTTGCGTGCCTCTGGCCCCGGCATGTTGTAGAGGCGGGCGGCATAGATCAGATTCTCCATCGGCGACAGCTTCTTGAAGAACGAGGCCTCAACGCTCACCCGGTTGATGAGCCGCTGGACAATATGCGCATCCTTGACGACATCGTAGCCAAAGATGGTCACATAGCCAGTATCCGGCAGGAGCAGCGTCGAAAGAATGCGAATGAGTGTCGACTTGCCCGAGCCGTTAGAGCCAAGAATGCCAACGATCTCACGCCGCGCGACCGTCAGGGTGACATTATCAACGGCCATCACTGCGCGCTTCTCATCCTTTTCCCCTTCCTGCTTCCACGGCAAGCGCAGGAGCGGTTTCGATTTCTTAAAGCTTTTTGAGACTTCTTCAATAACCACAGCGTTTTTGCTTGTGTCTATCACCACATGCTCCAATAGTGATGGGTTATCTACGACTTCATGAATTGCCACGTGCATTTCTCCTTCCTTCTGGATGGCCCAGAAATAGAACGCCAGGAAAAGGTAGTGTTACCACGTTATAGAAGCTTTCTCTAACAGGGACATCGATCATGAGACCAGTGCTTACCTGCCCTTTCGGGCAAGGCATCGTTCAAAATGAGTAACAAAAAACCGTGGGACTGGATTTTTTCTGTTTGCCAGTGCCCACGGTTGGGGTTTCTCTCTTCGTTTGTCACCTACTCATCCTGAGATGGAAACAGGCGGAGACCCCCTTGAGATGGGCACACAGCACCCCTGAGCGAACACGGGCAGAGCCAACTTCATGGCCCGCGTACCGTAGCCACCCAGGCCAGAGAAAGAGATATCTTCCAGGCCGAAAGGCATAGCATGGCCGTAGCCGATGTGCGCAGGGCGCACCCGGGCGATGGTCAGCAGTTGGAAATTCACAGCTCCTGTAGCCATGCTCGCCGTCTCCTTCCTGAAAATTCTTTTCGTCTCGTCCGATTTCGACATCACCGGACCGAATGAACACTTGAGTAAGATTTGTGAATTTTTACACAATTTCGAGGATTGCCGGTGCAATCCTCTCTGATGCGAGTATACGGGATAAGCCGCTTCTTTGTCAAGGGCAAAATGACCACACATTGCAAACTCATCTGCGTATTTGTGGCTATATTGCCATTATCGCCATCAATGTATATAAAAAGGCGAAGACAGTGGAACCAGGGCGGAGGCCAGCTCCGCCCCTACCAACCACGAACCAGTATCCCGCCTGCCAGTCATAGCACTGGCTTCACTAATACATACGCTTCGTGGTGACACTTTTCACACACGGATTTGTTCGCAAGATACCACACAAAGTCGATGCCGGAGATAGAACACGGTAGTCTATGCGTTTGCTACGACTGTAGCGAAGCCAGAAAATCCAGCACAATCTGGTTAAACTCGGCTGGTTTCTCCATAAAGGGATGATGCGCTGTCCCGGCCATAACCACCTTTTTCGCTCCCGGAATCTCTGCTGCCAGTTGCTCCAGCGGATTTGGCGCGTCCCACTCACCTAGAACGACAAGCGTTGGCACTCTAACTTCCGACAGGCGTCCGATGGCTGGCGGCTCTAATGGCACGGGTGGCGTCTCTGCCTGCGCCTCATCATCCGGGCGCTGCCAGTTACGAGTCGTCATCTCCCGTACCCGCTCGCGCACAGCAGGAGTTGCCTGGCCTGGAAGCCGACCCGGCCCATCCGTCCACAATTCGAGCGAGATCTCAACTGCTCGCGCAATGTCGTGCTGCTCAGAGGCCTCATTCATACTGGCAAACATGCGCACCACATCTGGATTCTTCTGCATCATCTCTTCTGATGGCCGAAATCCGCTGACACCTGCTGTGACCGGGATCAGCGCATCGACCATCTCAGGATGCTCAAGCGTAAAATCGATTGCCAGCGCGCCTCCGCCAGAGACTCCCATAAGATAGGCGCTCTCAACGCCCAGAAATTGCATCAACTCATAGAGGTCCTGCCGATCAGAATACGCCTCCCCCTTTGTAATCAGCCCTGAATCGCCAAAGCCGCGCTGATCGTAGCGGATGACGCGGTATCGTTGGGCAAACACCGCGAACTGATCGTCCCATGATCTCCTGTCCAGCAGGTGTCCATGGATGAGAATGAATGGATGCCCGGCGCCCGCAACCTCATAATATAGTGTGGTGCCGTTTACCTCTGCAAAACCCGTCTGTAGGTTTGTTGTTTCCGCCATATTGCCGCTCCTTCCTTATTAACTGTCTTTTCAGATGATAGCATCAAAAGAGGTTAGAAACGACCCTGTATAGGATTTTCAGAGTATGCATGCCGTAATTTGTATATGTTCGGTGGGTCACCACTCATCCTGCTTGCTCAATCTCATCCAGCAGCGAGGAAACAAGAGCGGCTTTTTCTTGAAATGTGGCCGCGTCAAGCTGCGGGATGGTGACGGCCTGGACGAGCGCGGCGTAAAGGTCGGGGCGTCCGAGTATTTCGCTGACCTGCTCCTCAACCCATTTGTCGTAGGCGATGGGGTAGCGGCGCGCGCTGATGAAGAGGGCCTGGATGGTCTCCTCAACAGCGTGGTGCAGGCGTTTGAGGCACTGAAAGTAGAGGCCGCGCTGGCTGAAGGGCGGGATGTGGTTGAGGTTGTTGCGAGCGTACATCAGCACCATAGCCAGTCGGCTGGCGCGCAGGTCCTCGGCATAGTAGGGCAGCCATTGCGCGCGCAGGTACCGGTAGCGATCCGTCCAGGTGACAATCGGACGCGAGTAGGCGAGAATGTTGCCGATTTCGAGTTCAAATTCGTCGGGGCCGCTTGTCCAGTTGCGGGGTCTGGGAACGAAAAGGCCGTTGTGAGGATGAAGTTCGATGCGTGAGTAGGGGCCGAGAGGTGTAAGGTTCCAGACCTGCCCGCGCTCGTACTGCCATTGCTCGTAAGCTTCGCACAGTGAGAGATCGAAGTACTCGTTATGCAGCAGAGTCAAGTCACAATCTGCCCCCAGAGCAAGATTGCCTTTGCCACGCGCCCACGAACCTGTCAGCAGAAGCGCATCAACGCCGGGTACACCATCGAAGTAGGCAGCGCTCTCTTCGATGGCAGAGACAAAAGGGAGTGGCAGACCCGTCCCTACATTCCAGTCCATTCGCATTTCCAGAAGGCTCCTTACTGATATCCCTTTCGGCTTCTCTGTATTCTCAATTATAAGGTATACTGGAAGGGCTTCAGAGACGAAGGAGATCAACGATCCTCCAGAAACCACTTAGATCAGTTCTATCTTGCCCTCTATGACCGTATCATCGGGTTGAATGGAGAAGACACGGGCGTAGGGGGGTTCGGGATAGTATTGGTGGGAGAAGATGATGTAGAGAAGCTGGTTGCGTTTGGCCCAGTCCTTGTCGCGGCGCGAAGGATAGGCTTCGGATTGGGGATGCGAGTGGTAGTAGGCGTACATCTCGCCATCGTATTCGTCGATATCGTAGGAGATACGCAACAGGTCTTCGGGACTGATTTCGGAAAAGTCATCGGGATGCGCGGCAGCGTTGGCGGTCGGGTAGTTTTTCACCACCTGACCGTCCTTGCTTGCCAGCAATCCGCAAGTTTCGTTGGGATAGCCAGCGACGACGTGCGCCACCATATCGGCGTACATCGCCCTGGGAATACGCACGACAAAGGGTGCTTCCGGTTCTTGCGCTACCATAATAGCTTCGCCTCTAGATCATCTTCGAGTGTGCCCAGATCGCGGGCCCACAGGTCTTCGCTGAGGTATTTCCAGCCGCCATCAGCGAGAATGACGACGATTTTGCCGCGTTCCATGCTGGATGCGACACGCAGAGCGGCATGCAGAGCGGCTCCGCAGGATGGTCCGGCAAAAATGCCTTCCTGATCTTTCAACTGGCGCGTGCGCCGCACGGCATCCACGCTGGCGACAAGAATTTTCGCGTCGAGCAGTGACTGGTCGAGCACGGGCGGCACGAAGCCATCCTCAAGGCTGCGCAGACCCTGTACGAGGTCGCCTTGCAGCGGCTCGGCGGCTACCACCTTGATAGCGGGATTATATTCTTTCAAACGCCGCGCATTACCGGTAATTGTACCACCGGTCCCCAGCCCTGCGACAAACACATCCAGATCGGGCAGGTCGCGAATAATTTCGACGGCGGTGCCCTCGTAGTGAGCGCGGGGATTTGCATCATTGCCGTACTGGTAGAGCATGACGTAGCGTTCGTCGTTACGCGCTACCTCCTGCGCCAGTCGCACGGCCCCGTTGCTGCCCAGCGAGCCATCGGACAGGATGATGTTCGCGCCGTAGAGTTCGAGCATCTGGCGGCGCTCCTTCGTCACGTTGTCGGGCATAACCGCCGTGAACTGGTAGCCCTTGACACGGGCAATCATCGCCAGCGCGATACCGGTATTACCACTGGTCGGCTCAAGCAAGATAGAGCCTTTTGTGAGCTTCCCACTGGCCTCAGCCTCTTCAATCATCTTCTTAGCGATGCGATCTTTGATGCTGCCAGAAGGATTGGCCCCTTCCAGCTTGGCATAAATCTGCACGCCCGGATGCGGGCTGAAGCTCTGTAGCTCGACCAGAGGCGTGTTGCCAATGGTATCGAGAATGCTGCGATAGAGCATAGTGTTACTCCTGATGACCACCTGCCATCGCGGGCAGCAAGATTACTGTGTCATTGGGGCCGACGGCGGTGTCGAGTCCTCGCAGGAAACGGACATCCTGGTCGTTGACATAGACGTTGATGAAACGGCTCAGGCCCTCCCCCGATTCCGCCTGAATCTGCTCGCGCAGAGCAGGATAGCGTTTGTAAAGATCGGTCAACACTTCATTAAGGGTGCTGCCCTGTACGCTCACTTGCTTCGAGCCGCCAGCCGATGCTCGCAATACAGGTGCAAGACGAACAGTTGCCATTGATTCTCTCTCCTCGATTAAGCAGAGGGTGTGATAATGAATTTTTTTATCACACCCCGGATTTATGATTGTTATAGCGCGCAAAATTCTGCATAAGTCGGCAGGTCTTCGGGATGAGCGTTTTCGCCGCAAGCCGGACAGTTCGGGTCTTTGTAGAGACGCAGCTCACTGAACTCACCAGCGAGAGCATCATAGGTCATCATGCGACCCACCAGTGGCTCACCCAGGTTGAGCAGAAGCTTGATGGCCTCGGTCGCCTGCAAGATGCCGATGATGCCGGGCAGAACGCCCAGCACGCCAGCCTCGGCGCAGCTTGGAGCCAGCGCGGCAGGAGGCGGCTCAGGATAAAGGCAGCGATAGCACGGCCCCTCGTGGGGTTTGAAGACGGTCAACTGCCCCTCAAAGCGGAAGACGCTGCCATGAATAACGGGCTTGTTCGCGATGATGGCGGCGTCGTTGAGCAGATAGCGCGTGGGGAAGTTGTCGGTGCCATCGATGATAAGATCGTAGTCGGCGATGATGCGCGCCACATTGGTCTCGTCCAGGCGCTCGATGTAGGTCACAACCTTCACATCCGGATTCAGCGCCTCGATGGTCTCGCGGGCCGACTCGGCCTTGTACTCACCAATACGGCTCGTATTGTGCAAAATCTGGCGCTGCAGGTTGCTGTCATCTACCACGTCGGCGTCGATGATGCCGATGGTGCCAACACCGGCGGCCGCCAGGTAATAGGCGGCGGGAGAGCCGAGACCACCCGCTCCGATGAGCAGCACCTTCGAGTCGAGCAGCTTAAACTGACCAGCCTCGCCCACTTCAGGAATGAGCATATGGCGGCTGTAGCGCCGAGCCTGGGCATCGGTCATCAAACGCGGCTGCACGAAGGGGAGACCGCTATTTTTCCACTGCCCGAAGCCACCCGACATCGAGATAGCGTTCTGGTAGCCCATCTGCTGCAACGTGCTCCCTGCCATGAGCGAGCGCACGCCGCCCGCGCAATAGAGCACCACCGTCTTGGACTTGTCGGGAACGGCCTCTTCAATCTGCAATTCAAGGAAGCCACGCGGGACGTGAATGGCACCCGGAATATAGCCTTCGTTCCACTCGTGCTTCTCACGCACATCTACAAGGACAATCTCCTGGTCACCAGAGCCGCTCTGCTGATCGAGGGCCTGCTTCACCTGTGATGGCGTCCACTCCGGCACTTGCTGCCTGGCCTTGCGCATAATTTCGCGGGATGCCTCACCCATGTCTGTTCACCTCTTGCAAAAATGTTGACTAAGTAAATCAATTTAATATCTGTAGTAACTAACAAAAGATTACATTGTATTCTTACCAGTTGTCAAGGAACGTTGTGGAGGTTTCCGACGCTTATCTTTTGTTAGTATGCCTGTAGATGAGAACAGCGATGCAGGGGGAAATATTCCTGATCATCAGGTAATCCATTTTTAAAAGAGGGCGTATTACTTTGTAGAGGGGAAGAGTTTCCCCCTCTAAGGTAGAGCTTACCAAACATATTGAAATGCTCCCGCTTATTTGTTTTGTCTCCCCTAAGATTGCATCTCTCGCCCCCATACTTCCTTGTGCGCCTTCTTCGCTCTTCGGCTCCTGCGTACATGTACCTGTAAACGTTGGAATCTACCCTCAACTGTCAGGACGGCGTGTATCAAATTTCTTTCATAGAATGAGAAAATTTATCAAAGAGCAAAACAAAGAAATGGGATCGTTAGAGAAACTACATGCACCCTCAAACCTGCTATAATGTCAGAGACTGCTTGTAGTTTTTTCCCTTCGAGTCAGGTGAACAGAACAATCTAATAGTGCCAGGAGAGCTTCGAGATGAGTGAGACAGCAGATATTGTCGTCATCGGCGGTGGAGTGATGGGGGCGAGTATTGCGTATCAGTTGGCGAAGCAGGGGGCCGGGCGTGTGGCGCTGCTGGAGCGGCGGGCTATTTGCAATGGGACGACGGGGCGGTCGGGGGCAATTGTACGCCAGCATTATTCCAATGATTTTACGATTCGCATGGCGCGTGACAGTTTGCGCGTGTTCCAGCACTTTGATGAGGTTGTTGGCGGCGATTGTGGGTTTGTGACGACGGGGCTGATCGTGCTGGCCGATGAACACAGGGCGCAGGCGCTGCGAGCAAACGTGCAGTTGCAGCAGGAGCAGGGGGTTGATACGCGGCTGATCAGCGCGCAGGAAGTGGGTGAGGTCGCGCCAGGGTATGGCGGCGAGGGGGTGATGCTGGCCTGCTATGAGCCGGAGACGGGCGTGGCCGACCCGATGGCAACGACTTCTTGCCTGGCGCAGCGCGCCCGCGACTTCGGAGCAATCACTCGCGAGGGCGAGCCGGTGCTGGAAATTTTGAGGCAGAATGGCCGCGTGACAGGCGCGCGCACAGAGCGGGAGGAATTGCTTGCTCCGGTGGTCGTGCTGGCAGCCAATGTATGGAGCGCAGCGCTGGCAGAACCCCTGGGCATCAAGCTGCCCGTTTTGCCCACACGCCACCCGATGCTGGCGCTACGCCGCCCCAACGATTTCGGGGGCCGCCATGGCTATCACGCGGTTGGGCTTGACCTGATACGGCACATCTACCTGCGCCCTGACATCGGCGGCATGACACTGATCGGCTCGGCAGAGGACGTGTTGACAGAAAGCGACCCTGACAACTATATCCAGAGCCTGAACGAGGAAGAGATTGCCCACTTGCACAAGTTGGGCGCGGGCAGCATTCCTGCTCTCGCCCGCGCCGTCCCGCGAGGAACCTGGGCTGGTATCTACGACGACACGCCAGATTACCACCCTATTTTAGACAGGCTTCCAGCTTACGATGGTCTGTACTGCGCAGCAGGCTTCAGCGGCCACGGCTTCAAGCTCTCGCCCATAGTCGGGCAATGGATGGCACAGCTTATTCTCACAGGCAAGAAACCTGCCGACATGGAATACTTCGCCTTTGATCGCTTTGAGAACGGGAAAGAGATACGTCCCCGCTATCCTTCGGGAGTGCTAGGCTAAAGTCTCCAATTTCAGCACTTTTTTTCGACCAGGGTCCGATACGTGACGCTATCATAGGTGATGCCCACTGCCCAGGTCTGCTTCGTTTTCGGTACGTGCGTCGCTGCCAGCAGGTCGCTGGCGGTAGAGCCTGGGCTGGGACTGCTGACGATACTCCACTGCGTCCCGTTCCAGTGCTCTATCAGCGTAAAATAGGGTCCTGTTGGATCGAGGCTGTTCCGGTACTCCCCAACCACCGTAATGTTGCGCGCTGAGGTCACAGACATGCCATTGATGAAGTCGGAAGTTCCCTGAACCGGGCTGGTGACAACACTCCATTGCGTCCCGTTCCAGTGCTCTATCAGCGGGCTATAGTCGGCGGAAGGACCACTACTATTCGTATAATCGCCTGCCGCCCAGACATCGTTTGCCGAGACCTTGACCACAGCATTCAAAACATTGCTTGCAGGTCCAGGACTGGGACTGGTGACAACGCTCCACTGCGTCCCGTTCCAGTGCTCTATCAGGGTTCCCGTGAGATCAGGTGTGATATTATCGCCAACCGCCCAGACATCGTTTTGCCCGACTGCTGTGACAGCAAAAAGCCGACCCGAAAGGGCAGGGCTACTACTGATACTCCACTGCGCGCCGTTCCAGTGCTCTATCAGGGGCTGGTAACCGCTCGAACTGGTTGAGCTTGTGGTTGTGCCAACCGCCCAGATATCTTGCGACGAAACAGCAGCAATGGCGGCCAGTGTACTCCCCGCTGATCCACTATTCGGGCTGGAGATGATACGCCATGTTTTGCCATTCCAGTGTTCGACCAGGGTTTGCTGCGCATTTGAGCTATTGTTTTCACCAACCACCCAGATATTGTTGGCCGCAATCGCAGCGATACCTGAGAGTGACCCCGCAATAGTGGGGCTGGAAACCACCGTCCATCTGGAGTTGTTCCAGTGTTCAATCAGTGGAGAACTGCCATTGCCATTGCCATACGAGCCGACAGCCCAGACGTTGCCCGCTCCAATCGCGGCCACAGCGTTCAGGAAGTTTGTGCTTGACCCTGGATTCGGACTGGTCACGACTGTCCAGCTGCCACATGAGCTTTTAAATTGATGCACAGAGAGACTCGCCGCCGCAGCCATGCGCGAGTGCAAGAACAGAGCGGTGAAAACAATAGAAATCAGAGAGATGATGACGAGGAGACGTTTCATGATTATCCTCCCTGACCGCTTTTAAAGCAAGTATACTCTGTATGGGGATACAATGCAAGGGCAAGGAACAGCTTTCCAATGGAATAAGGCATTAGTCACCCACCCGCCGCAGAGTACAACGAAAGCGTAGCCGGTTCGTCTCTATAATAGCAATAGAACAACACGATTTACAGAGGATGACCATGCAACCACAACCAGAGCAAGGGAGATTTATGAAACGGCGCGTGGCGCTGGCGTTGCTATGCATTGTCGTTGTCCTGCTCATTGCCCTGACAGGCTACGCGGCAGCGACATATTTCTTGCCTGGAACACAAAAGGCACAAAAACACGCCATGCCATTACAAACGCAACAAAAGCCGACAGCCACACGCGCAGGCAAACAACCGCCATCACCGCTGCTCTTCGGCACCAATCTTGGGCTGTTCAACAGTAATGACCAGTTTCTTACCTCAGATGCTACACGCCAGATGATGCAGCAGATGCATGTACGCATGGTACGTATACCTGTACGGTCCAACCTGCCACTCGACCTCACCGTTCAGGCGGCTCAGGACGTGAAGGATATCGGGGCCGTACCGCTCATTGTGCTGGAAGGCATGCGCAACACGCAGCCACTGCAAGCCGATACGCAGGTTATCGAGGCCATGAACCGCATCTTCGGCAGCAGTGTGGTCTATTATGAGTTTGGCAACGAGGATGACTGGAATGGTCTGCCCATTGACCGCTATACGGCTGGCTGGAATCAGATCATTCCGCAACTAAAGAAACTGGCGTTCAACGGCAAGTTCGTTGGCCCGGTCAGCTACGAGTATAGCCACAACAACCTGACAACCTTCTTACGAGGGGCCAATCCTCGCCCGGATGCTATTAGTTGGCATGAATATACATGCAGTTGGAAAGACCCGGCTGCCCTCTGTCTCTCCAGCATCAACAAGTGGTCAAGACACATCAGCGATGCGCGAACGGTCATGCAGGCCACGCTGGGTACAACGCTTCCCATCATGATTACCGAGTGGAATTACGCCGCCGACCAGTCGATACAGAGCAACGGGCAGCCTTATCCCGACAACAAATATAATAACGACGCCTTTATGACTCAGTGGACGACGCAAGCCCTGCAGACGCTTGCAGCCAACGATGTCTTTGCCTCCATGCAATACACCGTCACGAATACAGCGCTGCCACTGATTACGTACCAGAATCACATGACCGTGCAAGGCCAGACCTTCCAGGCGCTCTATCCGAAAATTATTGCTACAGGCAGCCAGCCATGAAAAGCAGTGCGCGTGTGTGACGCTTAAGAGAGCCAGGGCGCAGGCAAGCTGCGTCCTGGCATAGACATCCGTCTATCATGAACGTGGGCCAATGAGGCCAGCAACGGTGAGCTGGGTGAGAGCTTTTTGTGCGATGGTTGGCGTGCCGACGCGGTAGGCAACACCGTGCATGTACTGGACAACAGGTTCCAGGTACTCTTTCAGGCGGGAGTCCCGCTGCATGAGGGAATCGAGAACATAGGAGGCGGTTTCCACCAGCCAGGGGGTAGTTTCGTTGTTCATGAGCAGGCGCAACAAGGGACCAAGAGCCTGCCTGCCGAAACGTGTGAGACCCTTTGCCCCCATCCAGGCGACGGAATGGTCGTTGTCCAGCAAGGCTTGAACGAGGACAGGAAGCGCACGCTGATCGCAAATCTCACCGAGGGCGCGAATAGCATGCCAGCGCATCCAGGCCGAACTACTAGCGCTGGCATCGATGAGGCCGGGCACCGCTACGTTACCCAGGTGGACAAGGGAGGCGAAAATCTGGCTGCCAAGTTGCTCATCAGCGTTACTCAGAGAGCTGAGCAGGGCAGGAACAGCCGATTCATCACCGGCGCGCCCCAGAGCTTTGGCCGCTTGCAGACGCACGGAAGGAACAGGATCGTGCAGTGCCTCGATCAGGATAGGGGTAGCAGCCGGGTTGCCAATGATACCGAGAATATGAATGGCTGTCTCGCGTACGGCTGGACGGGGATCATTTGCCCCGGCACGCAGGACGAGTTGGGCGCGCGCCGACTCGATGCCGGAGCCAGGCAAGAAAAGAGTACGCAAGCGCGTGCGAGCATGGGGAGTGCGCAGCGGCGGGGGAATCACAAACGGCTTACCCGCCCATGTTCCCAGCGCGATAAATTCGAGCAGGTGACGAGCCAGGCGGTCATCCTCAAGAGAGGAAACAGCGATGACCGCTCGCGGGTCATCTTCCATAATCCAGTACAAAAGACGCCAGGCCGCGCCACGGCTACCTTCAGCAGCCTGCCGTGCCAGTATCTGTGGAGGTGTTACCCCTACAGGTGGCGTTTCAGTAACAGTCTCCCCCACTGCCGTATCCGATGGCAGTGATGAGAACAGACTTTTCGTTGTTGTATCAGAGCTAGAATCAGAGGATGTCATCACCTGTGCTCCCTTCCCATTTCAGGACACATTACATGCGCAGGCGCAAATCAATGCGTCGCACAGGTGCAGTCCGGGACAAAGACACGAGTAGAACGCACTACAAACCCGACGGACACAGTAGTTTCTTCGCCAGAGTGCAGATGACACTCATACTATAGCACAAAAACGCGTATACTGCCGGAATGATGCTCCGGCAGTATACGCGTTGCTTCGTCCTCTCTCTAGTGCAGCGCTGAATAGAGGCGTTCAGAGGTAATAGGAAGTTGGGTCATACGAACGTCGACCGCGTCGCGAATAGCGTTAGCGATAGCGGCGCTGACCGGAACAACGGGAGGCTCGCCTACCCCCTTTGCCCCAAACGGGCCGAGCGCGGAGGGTATCCTCACCAGAATGGAGGTGATGTCGGGTACGTCCTGGCTATGCGGGATAGCATAATCCATGAAGTTGGAGGTGAGCAACTGGCCGTTTTCGTCGTAGACATAGCCCTCAAAGAGCGCCCAGCCGATACCCTGGGTGACACCACCTTCGATCTGTCCCTTGACCTCATCGGGATTGATGGGGAAACCGACATCCTGCGCAACTACATAATCGAGGACGCGCACCTGACCCGTTTCGGGATCAACGGCCACCTTCGCAATGTGCGCGCCGTACATGGGCGAACTGACCTTGTTCGCGACCCGCCCGCTACCATAGACGGGCGCGTACTGCCCGGCAAATTGCATGGATGCGGAAGCAATCTTCGTCAGTGCCACGTTCTTGCCCGGCGTGCCGCGCACCACAACTTTGTCGCCCTCGATCTCCAGATCATCCGCCGATGCCTCCAGCATATCGGCGGCAATGGAGAGAATCTGGTTGCGAGCATCGCGGGCAGCCGCCAGTACAGCGGGTCCCATTGAGTAGGTGGTCTTACTCCCCCCGGTGCCGCCGCTATAGGGCATAGTATCGGTGTTGTCGTGCGCCACATTCACGGCATCGGGCGACATACCCAGGCCCTGAGCGGCAATCAGCGCCATCGAGGTATCAGAACCCGTCAGGTCAACGGTGCCGATGATGACGGTGATTGTGCCATCTTCTTCGAGGCGACAGGCAGCGGCAGTTGGCTCGGTACCACCGGGCCAACCACCGGCAGCCAGGCCGATGCCAACCTTCCAGCCCTTCAGTGCTTCGGGCGGCGTCTTCTGCTCCTCGCGTTTGGCCCACAGGGGATGCTCCTTCGCCTTCTCGACGCATTCCAGCAGGCCAATGCGCGGCCACTCTGGCTGACGAGCGTTGAGTGTGGCATCGCCCTCTTTCAAGCCGTTCTTCAGCCGGAAGTCCGCCGCGTCCATACCCAGTTCGCGGCAGAGTTCATCCACCGTTGATTCGAGGGCGAAGGTCGTCTGCGGCGCACCGGGAGCGCGATAGGCACCCACACTCACCCTGTTGGTGAGCACCTCGAAGCAGCGGAAATCGATATTGGGACAGCGATAAGTACTGCCCAGCAGATAACCGGCAAGGCCAGCTCCCGCGCCGCCATAGCAGCCGCTATCAAAAATCACCTCCGCCTGCATCGCGACCAGCGTCCCATCGCGCTTCGCCCCCAGTTTGATCGTAATGACCGATTGCGGCGCGGGATTACCGGCCAGCAGGTCTTCCGTGCGCGTATAGGTCAGGCGCACGGGACGACGTGCCACATAAGCTGCCGCAGCAGCAAACGGCTCAATCAGCCCGAATTTGCCGCCAAAACCACCGCCGACCGGCACCGATTCGACCGTCACCTGCCGGGCCGGAACATCGAGTGCCGTAGCCACCTCATTGCGCACTCCGAACATCGCCTGCGTGCTGGGCCACAGCGTGACATGGTCGCCGGTCAGACTGGGAGAGACGGTGATCGACTGCGGCTCCATGTAGGACTGATGAACGGTGCTGGTTCTGTAGGTACGCTCGACGATTACGTCTGCCTCGCGAAAGCCAGCCTCGATATCACCCACGTGATAGCGCACCTTGTCGCTGACATTCTGAGAAAGATTCGTGTCCTCCGTGTCCGCCTCGTCTTCCTCGGCGACAGCCGCGTGCGCCCCACCACCGGCAAGCTCGGAACTTTCGCCCTCACCATGCTGCCGCGTCAGTGGGGAATCGGGCTTCATGGCTGCCACAGGGTCTAACACGACGGGAAGTTCTTCATAATCGACATCGACAAGCACAGCCCCGTCTTCAGCGGCAGCCTCCGTCTCCGCCAGCACGATGGCGACCGGGTGACCGGCCCAGAGTACTTCATTCTGCGCCAGGGGGGCCTGCGTGCGCGAGGTGCTGTTCCGCTTCGCCATCCCCAGTGTCTCGCTGGTGTAAACGGCCACGACGCCCGGAACAGCCTGGGCAGCCGAGGTATCAATACTGTGAATACGCGCATGCGCATAGGGGCTAAGCACCAGACGAGCGTGCAGCAGCCCTTGCAGAGCCAGGTCACCGGCAAAATGAGCGCGTCCCGTCACCTTATCCGGCGCGTCCTTACGCGGTATCGATTTACCAATTGTCTGATACTCTGTTGATGTATCAATTGTTTGTGCCATACTAAAAACTCTGCTCCAATGAGAAATTTGAGATCACACTTTGCTCGCAACCGAGATAATGAAAGTGTAGCACATAGAGAGGGGTCATGTCAGGGACAACCATACTGAGAGGGTAAATAAACAAGCCAGAGCAAGGGGAGTTTACTCTCCCCGCTCTGGCCAGACGTATTCACTTTGAGAGTGAGACTACTTGACCGGCTTCATGTGATAACGCAGTTTGAGCACTTTGCCGGTCGCAGACCACGCCGACATACTGTTACTCTGAGAATCCGAGCAAGTCTTATTACCATTGATGACGGGGTTAGTCGCCACGACATCGATATGGGAAAGGTAGGGGGGCGGTGTAGCAACAGGCGTATAGCCTACACCACAGATGGAATTACTGGCAATCTGATCGGCATAGCCCTCATCCGAGACACCGGCTTGATAGCCGCCCGGAGCACCCAGCAGATTTGGCCCCGAAACATTGGTTGCGGCCCCATTTGACACGGTATTGTATTTCGCTACTATCCCGGTCTTGCTGGTTGGCAGCACGCAGTAATTGCCGGACTGATCGACGATCAGGTTGCTGATGAAGACTCCAACGTCATTATTCTGCAAGATATTGTGCGAAACATTGACGTTGACGGTGAGAGGCGTGGACGGTCCGTCACAATTGCCGCCGTACACGAGAATACCGCCGGAGGAGGCGCCACCAGACCCTGTATAAGCGTTACCGGTGACAGTATTGTATGTTACCTGACCCTTAGCTCCACGCGAGATCTGAATGCCATTCTGGGCGATAATGGTCGAAAAGCTCTGGTCACTTTGCCCGGCCCCATTGACGATGTCATACGTAACCGTCGCCTTCGAACCAGGACCATCAACGGTAATACCGTTCTTCTGATAGCCAGAAACGGTGGTACTCTTTATGGTCGCGGTTCCAACAAAGTCCTCGGTGACGAAGCTGCTGTAGTTGGATGTCGGCCAGTATTCGCGCCCAACCTGGATGCCGACCCCAAACTGACAGCCATAGAGACTTGAGTTGATATCGTGAATGTTCGTGACCTGATCGTTATTGATCGTAGCTGCTGCATTATCGATTACTAGCACACCAAACTCATTCTCAGCGCAGCCACCGTTGCCCGACAGCGGACCGCTGATGTTCAGACCCTTGATCTTGACATTCGCACTTGAACCCCAGATAAAAACTATCGCCTGTGGTACAAGCAGGTTATCAGTAGTGAACTGCGGTGGCAAATCTGCAGGATTGGTGGCAGGGAACGGGTCGGGCGCCTGGATAGTCGCGCCGGGATCACCGGTCAGCGTGATAGCCTTCTGCGCGACAATTACCTGCTCTGCATAAGGCGTGGTACCACAAAGATAGACAGTGTCACCGTTATTGGCGACATTCACCGCCGCCTGTACCGAAGTGAAGCCTGGGGACTGGCAGCCCGTGTTGACACCCTGGGTCTGACCAACGTAGAGCGTCACCCCTGTTGCATGCGCATTGATCGGCCCCTTCAAAGCGATGAAGCCCGCCAACAGCAGCATCAGTGCAACAGCGCAACTTGAAAAGAGCAGGGTTTTCCTTGTGAGAAATAAACGCATCTTGTTATCCTTTCTCATCATCCTGTTTGTATCTCTATCGAGAGAAAAACATTTACCTGTTTAAATTTAATTTATACTATCTATAAGAAAGGTTGGGATCGGGTTATGATCTGGTGATGAATAAGCTATACTGGTTACTATTCCATAACAGCATTGATATTTAGAAGTTGCTGTTCAATCTTTCTTTGCATGGAGAGAAGATTGAACGGCAACTTCTGATTACGACTGCTGCTTAACTCTCTGACCGGCAAACTGGTTGAGGGCGCGACGCACGTAGATGGTCGTCATTTGCTTGCGGTAGTTCATGCTGAGATCGGCGTTGTCGAGGGGTTTGGCGCGTCTGGCGGCAAGGGTCGCTGCCGCGTTGATAGCCTCGGGCGTGAGATGCTGGCCAGTGAGCAACGCGGCGGCATTACTGGCTTCGACTGGATGTGAGGCGACGGCTCCCAGCGTGATGCGAGCGTCGCGCACGATGCCATCTTCGGCTGTGCGAAGAGCGATAGCAACACCGAGGATGGGGAAGTCGAAAGAGCCACGACGGCGCAGTTTCAGGTAGGCGCTGCGCCAGCCGTCAGCCGGGGGCAACAGAACCTCGCTGAGAATCTCGTCCGGTTCGCGGTTATAGGGATGCATGCCATCGTCGCGGAAAAGCTCGCGCACCGGAACAACGCGCTCGCCACGGGCGCTCACCAGCCGGGCAGAAGCGCCGAGGCTGACAAGCACAGGCGCGGTATCGGCTGATGAGATGGCCCAGCAGCGCGGGCTGCCGGGCGCGACAAGACAGACATCGCCATCCTTCTTCATACAATAGCCAATGCTGTGCCGCCAGAACTCAGTCTGATTGTAGTAGTTGCAGCGCGTATCCAGAAAGAGATTGCCCCCGATGGTACCAGCATTGCGCAATTGCGGTGTAGAGACAGAACCGGCGGCAGTGGCCAGCGCGCTGTAATGCTCCTGGATCACCTGATGCGCAGCCAGCGCGCTCAGAGTCACGCCGGAGCCGATGCGCAGTCCCTGTTCGGGAGAGCCTTGAATATGCTTGAGCGCAGGGATGTTGCGCAGGCCGATCAGCACGGGTGGTGTGAACTGGCGGCGCTTCATGTTGGGGTAGAGATCGGTACCGCCCGCGACAAGCATGGCCTGCTCGCCCTCCTGTGCAAGCATCTGTACTGCTTCATCAAGGCCGCGTGGGGCAAGGTAGCGAAATGGAGGTAAACGCAGCATCAGTAGCCTCCTTTCGCCGCTACCTGGACGACCATATCCTCCTCTTTTGGCTGCCAGGAGATCTGGCGCGTGGGCCAGGGGAAAGGAATCTCGATCGGCGGGACCGTCAGGCCCGGACCTTTGCCCTGCGCAACGTTTCTGAGAGCCTTGTAGAGTCTGTCCGAGGTGATGGGCGTTTCGTCGATGCGCACGCCAACGGCGTTGTAGATGGCGTTGGCAATGGCAGGGATGACCGGGTTCAGGGGACCCTGACCGGCCTCTTTGCCGCCAAAGGGGCCTTCCTGGTCGGGAATCTCGATCAGGATGGTCTCGATTTCGGGTGTATCGAGCGTGGTGGGCAGCTTGTAGTCGAGCAGGGAGGGAATTTTGTGGCGTCCCTTGCGGAAAATCTGCTGCTCCATCACCGCCTCGCCAAAGCCCATATAGCCGCCGCCCTCAACCTGCCCGGCAGCGAGCAGGGGATTGATAGCCTGACCGATATCGTGGGCCAGCCACAGCTTCTCCACCGTCAATTCGCCCGTCTCGACATCGACAGCCACCTGCGCGACACAGGTTGAGTACGAATAAGCGGGTGACGGACCGACGCCCGCGCCCTTGTAGTCACCATGAATGCCCTCTGGCGGCGCGTAGGAGCCGGATGAGACGAGCGCGCCGAAGCGCGCCTCGGCAAGCTGCACGGCATTCTCGAAGGGCATGGAGACGCCGGGATCGTCCTCGTTGTAGATGACATCGTGCGCGGCCTCCAATTGCTCCACTGGCACGTGCAGGTAGTCGGCGGCAGCCGTGAAAAGCTGCTCCCTGAGCTTGCGGGCGGCGGCTATAGCGGCGTTGCCAGCCATGAAGGTGACACGACTGGAATAGGAGCCGAGATCAACGGGCGTAAGCGTTGTGTCCGCAGTTTCGAGGTGAATGCGCTCCGGCTGGATACCCAGTTCTTCGGCCACGATATAGGCCAGAATGGAAGTCGAACCCTGCCCGATATCGGTTGAGCCACAATAAACGGTGACGCCGCCACCGCGATCCAGCCGAATCTGCACAGCGGAGTGCGGCATATCATTCCAGTAGATAGGCTTGCCCGCGCCACAGATGTAGGTTGAAGCGGCAATGCCCAGGCCGCGCTTGATGCTGCCTGCGGGATGGGGCGGTCGGCCCGCGGCCTGCTCTGCCTCAGCCTGTTTCTCCGCCTGAAATTCGTTCCAGTGAGAGCGTTGGGCGACCTGATCGAGACATTCGCGCAGGGCGGAACTGGTGATGCGCAGGCCGTTGACGGTGCGGCTGTATGGCTCAACAGCGTTGCGACGGCGCAGTTCGATGGGGTCGATGCCGAGATCGTGGGCGATCTTGTCCATATGAACCTCGACGGCGTAGCGCGGCTGCGTGGTGCCGTGGCCGCGTTTGGGGCCGCAGGGCGGCTTGTTGGTAAAGAGACGCATACCCTCAAATTTGTAGCACGGCAGTTTGTAGGTGACAGTTTGCAAGACGCCGGTGTAGTAGGTGGTGGCAACACCATAGGAGCCATACGCGCCGCCATCCAGGAAGGAACGGAAGTGCATGGCCGTTAACGTGCCATCCTTCTTCACGCCAGTCTTGACCCACATCTTGACGGGATGCCGCCCGCGATGAATCAAGAAGACCTCTTCTCGTGTGCAGGTGAGCTTGATGGGACGCCCTGTACGGCGAGCAAGCTCGCTGGCGCAGATTTCGTGCGAGAAGGGGTCGCTTTTGCCGCCGAAGCCGCCGCCGACATTGGGCGCGATCACCCGAACATGCGACTGCGGGATATTGAGCACTTTGCTCAACTCGCGGTGAACGTAATGGGGCGTCTGCGTGGAAGACCAGAGGGTCAGTTTGCCGCCAACGGGGTCGCTCGGATTGGGTTCCCACTGCGCGACACAGGCGTGTTCCTCAATGGGAGCGTGCGTGTTGCCTTCATAATAGAACCAGTCCTCGCGAATGTAATCGGCGGCGGCGAAACCGGCCTCCATGTCACCAAATTCGTAGGAGACAGCTTTGTGGATATTGCCGACGCGGGTCTCCTCGTGAATCTTCACTTCGGGATGCGCCAGCGCCTCGTCGATGCTCATAAGCGCGGGCAGCACCTCGTATTCGACCTCGATGAGTTTGAGGGCCTCTTCCAGCGTGTCGGGGTCAAGGGCGGCCACAGCGGCGACGGGATCACCAACATAGCGCACCTTGTCGACGGCAAGAGCATACTCGTCCTGGCTGGAAGGGAGAATGCCGTATTTGCGCGGCAGGTCTTCGCCCGTGAGCACGGCCAGCACACCAGGGAGGACCAGCGCCCTGCGCACATCGATGGAGAGGATGCGCGCATGCGGGTGCGGCGAGCGCAGGAGCTTCGCGTAGGCCATGCGCGGCAGCATGATGTCGTCGGCATAGAGCGCCCGCCCGGTCACTTTCGTGTAAGCATCGACTTTGGGTAGGGGCAGGCCGACAACGTTGAACTTGCGGTCGTCCTGTCCAGCCTTCTTTTTAGCCACGTGTCACCTCCACTTCGGGCGTGGAATCTGCTGTGGGCTGGTCATCCTCTTCCGACATGCGACGGGCGGCGGCATCGATGGCCTCGTAGATTTTGGTGTAGCCGGTGCAGCGACAAAGATTGCCCGCCAGAAATTCCTTCATCTGCTCGCGTGTGGGGTGGGCGTGGGAGCGTAACAGGGCCACACCGGAGAGCAGCATGCCGGGCGTGCAGTAGCCACACTGCGCGGCACCCAGTTCAGCAAATGTCTCCTGCAAAGGATGCAGCTTTCCATTGCGTTCCAGCCCCTCAATGGTCGTGATCTCGCAGTCCTGCACCTCCAACGGCAGGGTGAGGCATGCCAGCATGGGAACGCCATCAATCAGAACGGTACAGGCCCCGCACTCCCCCAACTCGCAGCCATGCTTCGTGCCGGTCAGACCTAAATCCTCGCGCAATACTTCCAGCAAGGTATGGTGGGGCACCACGGCGATCTCGCGCCGCTCACCATTGACATGCAGCGTAATCAACTCGCGCATGCTCGCCTCCTTCGGGTTCGCTTTATTGAACCCTCCATTCAGTCCAACAGCCTACAGCTTATAGTTCACTATGTTGAACGTTTTGTTCTCTCATAAGAACAATATACATGGAGGCAAAGCTGAATGTCAAGGCAGTGTTCTTTCCTCTCTCGGATTGAGAGCCTGTTGTGATTTTATCAAAGACATCATATGATAGGGGCAAAGAGAGCACATAGCCAGCAGAGGAGCTTGAATTATGCCGGAAATTGATAGCGATCATGTCTTTGGTTTTGATACCCTGTCGATTCATGCGGGGGCGCGGCCAGACCCTTCAACGGGGGCGCGGGCGGTGCCGATCTACCAGACAACCTCGTTTGTCTTTGACGATACCGACCACGCCGCGCACCTGTTCGCGCTGCAACGCTTTGGTAATATCTATACGCGCATCATGAACCCCACGAACGCGGCCTTTGAGGAGCGGATAGCGGCGCTGGAAGGCGGGACGGGCGCGCTGGCAACAGCTTCGGGCATGGCGGCGCAGATGGTGACGATGCAGACGCTGCTGCGGCCCGGCGACGAGATTGTTTCCTCCAGCAGTTTGTATGGCGGCACGCACACACAGTTCGATCTGACATTGCGCACGTGGGGCGTGAATACGATCTTTGTGGACAGCACCGACCCCGAAAATTACCACAAGGCAATTTCGCCGCGCACTCGCGCTCTGTATGGGGAGACGATAGGCAATCCACGCGGCGACGTACTGGATATACGAGCGGTGGCGGATATCGCGCACGAAGCCGGTGTGCCTCTGGTTGTGGATAACACCTTCGCCACACCCTATCTCTGTCGCCCCTTCGAGTATGGCGCGGATATCGTGGTGCATTCAGCCACCAAGTTTATCGGTGGTCATGGCACCTCCATCGCGGGCGTGCTGGTCGAGGCAGGCAAGTTTCCATGGGACAACGGGAAGTTTCCGCACATCGTTGACCCCTCGCCCGGCTATCACGGCGTGCGCTTCTACGAGACGTTCGGCGATTTCGCCTTTGTGATGAAGGCCCGCTGCGAGACGCTGCGCGACACCGGGCCGTGCATCAGTCCCTTCAACTCCTTCCTGCTCCTGCAGGGACTGGAGACGCTTTCGCTGCGCATGGAGCGGCACTGCCAGAACGCGCTGCAAGTCGCCCGCTTCTTACAGGAACACCCCGCCGTCAGTTGGGTACATTATCCCGGCCTGTCCGAAGACCCATCATACGCACTGGCGCAGCGCTACCTGCCGCGAGGCGCGGGGTCTATCTTCACCTTTGGCGTCAAAGGCGGCTATGAGGCGGGGAAGGCGGTCATCAATAACGTGAAGCTGTTCTCACATCTTGCCAACGTGGGGGATGCGCGCAGCCTGATTATTCACCCCGCCAGTACGACGCACCAGCAGCTTTCCGAGGAAGATCAACTGGCCGGAGGTGTCACGCCCGACCTGATCCGCCTCTCCATCGGGCTGGAGAATATCGAAGATATCCTCTGGGACCTCAATCAGGCGCTACAGGCTGCCGCGAAAGTGGCTTAGCGGAAAAAATGGTGGCTATATGAAAAACCTGATCCCTGATATGTACGAACGTCTGCAGCTTTTGCGGCAGTATAAGCACATCGCCATTGTGGGCATCTCCGCAGATCAGTACCGGCCCAGCCATTTCGTCGCCATCTATCTGCTGGCAGAAGGCTATCACATCGTGCTGGTGAACCCCGGCTACGCGGGACAGCAGATTCTGGGAAGGCGTGTGTATGCCAGCCTGACGGAGGCAAAAGAGGCCGGCGAACAGATCGAGATAGTGGATGTGTTCCGCAAGGCCGAGGACACGCTGCCCGTGGCAGAGGAGGCTATTGCCATCGGGGCAAAGGTGCTCTGGCTGCAACTGGGCATTCGCAACGATGAGGTGGGCAAACGAGCGCGGGAGGCCGGGCTGGTTTTTGTGCAGAACCGCTGCATCAAAATGGAGCATGCTCGCTTTTTTGGTGGCCTGCACACCGCTGGAATCAATACAGGAGTGATTCTATCGAGAAATTTGTGAAGGCTCAGGTACTTGACAAAAGGTCAGGTATTGGGTATATACTGTTTCAACAGGTGAACAATCCGTTCGCCTTGTTGAACGCTGTCTATTTCGAGAAGATTGGAGGTGACATAGTAACTTCTCCTGCTTAGACGGGAACAAGGGAAGCTCTTTACTTCGCGGCTTTTCACGGATCCATACCTGACCCGGTCGTCCGGCAATTCGCTCATGCTGGCGACCTCTAGCGACGAACCGACACGGGACCTTCTGACACGGAATTGTTGCTTGTTACGCACTTCCATCGAGGCAAGCGCGTGAAAGGAGTATCTCATGGCATCCGAAACTGGTGGTTCAGTCCCCATCCCGGCGACGGGAACGAGCAGCGCAGGCGCTGCCATCGTGGCACGCCAGGACCGCATTCCCATCTGGTCGCTTTCCTACCTGTTCATTGGCATCATTGGCATTGGCTTTCTCTTCACCTTCTTCGACATCTTTGATATCACCGTCTCGTTCATTCAGACCTGCACCCAGGTAGTCCCCGGCTGTAACACGGCCAATGCCAGCACCTACCTCGGCCTCCCTGTCGAGTTGAACCTGGCAGGCTATGTTGTCGGCGCGCTCGTCCTTTCTCCCCTCGCCGATCGCTTTGGCAGACGCGACATGTTGCTGTTCACGCTGCTCCTGACGGGTATCGGCTCGCTGTATACCGTCTTTGCCGGAGACTATATCAACTTCATCCTTGCGCGTGTCGTCACTGGCATTGGCGTTGGAGCCGACCTGGCGCTCGTCAACACCTACATCAATGAGGTGGCTCCCAGCAACGGGCGTGCCCGCTACACATCACTCATCTTCATCATGTCCTCGCTTGGGGCCTTCTTTGGCATCTGGCTGGGCCTCTGGCTAACCACACCCGCCGCTAACTTCCCCAGCGGCCTCCCTTTTGCTATGGCGACGGTGAATATCGCCGCAACCGGCCCGCAGTTTCTCGGCAACGGCTGGCGTATTATGTATGGCATCGGGACAGTGCTGGCTCTGATCGGTATTCTGCTGCGCTTCCAGCTACCTGAGTCACCGCGCTGGCTGATCACGCGTGGTCGTATCGATGAGGCCGACCGGGTCGTTACACAGATGGAGGCGAGAGCACGCCGCAGAGTTCCCGACTTGCCTCCTCCTGATACCGACCTTCAAGTGCAGACCGGGGAAACCAGAATCCCATATACGGAAATCCTCAGAAATCCACTCTACCTGCGCCGCACTGCGTTTCTGATCGTCGTCTGGTTCCTGGGCTATGTCACAGTTTACGCCATTGCTCAGGGCCTCACCTCCCTGCTGGCGGGCATTATTCCTCCTCCGCACGGTTTACCGGCTCCTGCGGCTGCGGCGGCAGTGGCGGGAGAGGCAGGCGTGATTGCGGCTTTCGGAACCTTCGGCTTCATCGCCACCACCATCTTCGCTTTCTTCTTTGGAGAGTCTCTAGAACGCAAACTCTGGCTGCCCATCTCGGCTGCACTCACGCTCATTGGTGGACTGTTGATAGCCATATTCGCCTCCAGCAACTTCGCGCTGGCCGCCATCGGCTCGATTATTACCTTCTTCGGCTTCAATCTGTGGGTTCCGATGACCTATGCCTGGACAACTGAGCACTTCCCCACACGAGCACGCGCCACCGGTTTCGCGCTGGCGGATGGCATCGGCCATCTTGGGGGCGGCGTGGGCATTCTGGTAATCGCGCCGCTCATCCCCGTCCTGATCTCGTCTCTGGGGCCAACAGCAGGGCCAATCGTGATCTTTCTGATCATTGCTGCCTTCCTGATCGTAGCTGCCATCATCGCCCAGTTCGGCACCGCCACCAGAGGCAAGCGCCTGGACGAGGTCTCACCGTAGCTTTTCTCTCTGTCTTCGTGTCGGTAGGGACGATCTTCAGAGTCGCCCCTACCGACATAAAGGAGGTATCATGACTCAGACTGATGTCGCGCCAGAAGGCGTGCCGGTAATCAGTGCCGACCCATTCTCTTCCGAAAACCTCGCAGACCCTCATCCCCTGCATGAACAACTACGCGAGGCTGGCCCTGTAGTCCGTTTAGCACACTACGGTATCTGGGGTATGGCGCGCTATGAGCAGGTCAATGCTTCTTTGAAAGACTGGCGAACCTTTTCGTCAGCGTCGGGGGCCGGGCTGAGTGATTTCCGCAAAGAGAAGCCCTGGCGCGTCCCCAGCCTGCTGCTCGAAGCCGATCCACCAACACATACCATCGCGCGGGAGGTCGTTGGTGCAACTATGTCACCTCCGGCGTTAAAAGCGTTGCGACCGGTTTTTGAAAGCGAGGCCGCCGCACTGGTCGAACGACTCATCGCGCTGGGTAGCTTCGACGCCGTTACTCAGTTGGCCGCAGCATATCCACTCAAAGTATTTGGCGATGCTGTCGGGCTGCCCGAAGAGGGCCGTGAGAACCTGTTGCCGTATGCCAACATGGTCTTCAACGCCTTCGGACCGCGCAACCAGCTCCTCGCAGAGGCCATGGCCAACGCCCAGCCTGTCCAACAGTGGATTGCAGCGAGTTGCAGTCGTGAAATGCTGCGCCCCGGCGGCTTCGGCGCTCAGATATGGGAGGCAGTTGACGCGGGCAATATTCCCCAGGAATGGGCACCACTGCTGGTACGGTCCCTTCTCAGCGCTGGTCTGGACACAACCATCAACGCCATTACCGCTGCTATCTACGCCCTGGCAACTCATCCCGACCAATGGAGCCTGCTGCGAGAAAACCCCTCGTTGGCCGCGTCTGCCTTCGAGGAAACGGTGCGCTGGGAGTCCACGGTACAGACCTTCTTCCGCACGACGACACGCGAGGTCGAAGTCGCCGGGGTGCGCATCCCGGAAGGAGAAAAGGTGCTGCTCTTCCTCGGAGCCGCCAATCGCGACCCACGGCGCTGGACGAATCCCGACCAGTTCGATATCCGGCGCAACGCCGCAGGCCACGTCGGCTTCGGCATGGGCATCCACCGCTGTGTCGGGCAAACTGTTGCCCGCGTAGAGGCAGAAATTCTTCTGACTGCCCTTGCCAGGCGCGTGCAAGGCATCGAAATCACCGGGCAACCGCAGCGCAAGCTGAACAACACGTTGCGCGCGTGGAGCAGCCTACCGGTAACTGCCTACGCAGCGCGTTGAGCCAGGTGGGTAAAGACTATCTCTGGAGCCGGTGACGCACTGTCAGGGAAGCAGGAATCACGATTCTTCGTCGTTAGTTTCGCTGTAGCGGATATTCACATCTTTTGCCCCATTGTCGCGCAGAATGGCGAGAGCCTTATACCACAGCACCTTTACCAGCAGCGCAAGGACAGCCTGCTTATCCAGATTGGGGTGCGACTTTGTCAGCAAACAGATGCAGGGTTTGCAGGGAGGGAAGCGGAACACCGCGCTTTAATGATACCTCGTCTCATTGACTTTCCCTTTCGCTTATGCTATACTCTGCTTAACGATACTGAGTATCAATAGATGAAAGGAAGCGATGATGCGAACAAAATGGAGAATTCTTCCACTCCTATTTATAACCCTGCTCCTGCTTTTTGTGAGTGCCTGTAATTCCAACACTGGTGGGAGCACTTCTTCGGGTACTTCCAGTATTCTCATTGTGGCCGCGGAGAATTTCTATGGCAACATCTTCCAGCAGTTGGGCGGGAAATATGTCTCGGTGACGAGCATCCTTTCAAACCCGAACACCGATCCCCATGAGTTCGAATCGAACGTGCAAGATGCGATAGCGGTCAGCAGCGCAAAAATTGTCATTGAGAACGGTCTGGGCTACGACTCGTGGATGGACAAATTATTGAGCGCTTCGCCCAACTCGAGCCGCATTGTACTGGTGGCGGGTCAGATCGCCAACCACCCCTTGCCTGATAATCCGCATGTGTGGTATGGCATCGATAATGTGCAGACTATTGCAAAGGCCATGGCAAACGCGCTGATAAAGGTCGATAGCGCGCACGCGAGCTTTTACAATCAGAATTTAGCCTCATTTGAGCAGTCGCTGACCTCCATTCAGCAGACGCTAGCGCATATGAAGGCAAAGTATACCGGCACACCTGTCGGGCTGACAGAGGATATTTTTCTTTATCAGGCGATGCCCCTCGGCCTGAATGTCCTGACGCCCCTCGCGTTTCAGAGGGCTATCGCAGAAGGCAACGACCCACCAGCCGATACGGTAGTCACAGCCAACGCCCAGATAACACAGCACAAGATCAAAGTTTTGATTTATAATGAGCAGACGGTGACGCCGATTACTACAAACCTGCAAAACGAGGCAAAGCAGGCGCATATTCCCATCGTGGGAGTCACTGAGACCATGCCACCAGACAAGACGTATCAAACATGGATGCTCGCTCAACTTGCAACGCTGGCAGCGGCATTGAGCAGTACAGCATAGCATTCAAAGGGACTTCTCGCATGTTATTCTGAGCATGATATAAGCGGCAGAAGGAAATGATTATGGCACAGGAATTGGTTATAGAACTCAACAACGTCTCAATTGCGCTGGGGGGGCGCACGATTCTGGAAAATATGAGCTTTGCCGTCCAGCAGGGCGAGTTTATCGCGGTGCTGGGGCCAAACGGGGCGGGCAAAAGCACGCTGCTGAAAATGATACTGGGGCTGCTGAAGCCGAACACGGGTACACTGCGCGTGCTGGGCAAAACGCCACGGCGAGGCAATGTCGAGATTGGCTATGTGCCACAGCATCGCACACTGGAAGCGGACCTGGCCCTGCGCGCCCGCGACCTCGTGGGCTTCGGACTGGACGGGCAACGCTGGGGTATTGGCCTGCCTGACCGCAAACGCAGCGCCTTGATTCAGCGGGCGCTGGATGAAGTTGACGCCTGCGACTATGCCGATGCGCCCGTCGGCGAGCTTTCCGGTGGCGAGCAACAACGCCTCCTGATCGCACAGGCTCTGCTGACCAACCCGCGCCTGCTGCTGCTCGATGAACCGTTGTCGAGCCTTGACCTCGCGCATGAGCAAGAGATTGTCTCGCTGGTGGCACAAGTCTCCCGCTCGCGCGAGGTGGCCGTGCTGCTGGTCTCGCACGATATCAACCCACTCCTCCCTGTGGCGGATCGTGTCTTATATATAGCGAAATGTCACAGCGCCATCGGCACGCCAGATGAGGTGATTAACAGCAAGACGCTGAGCGAATTGTATGGCGCGCAGGTTGAAGTGGTTCGCGCGCTGGGGCGGGTCTTCGTAGTAGGCGCGGAAGTGTGATATGCTGCTGAACTTATTATCTTATCAATTCATGCAGAACGCGCTGGTTGCAGGCTCCATCGTCGCCATCGTAGCGGCGGTGACTGGCTATTTTGTGATCGTGCGCGGCCTGACCTTTGCTGGACACGCGCTGGCGCAAATCGGCTTCGCCGGGGCGGCGGGGGCCGTTCTGCTCGGCATCAATCCTGTTTTCGGCCTGCTAGTCTTTACACTGGGGGCAGGCATCAGCATTGGCGTGCTGGGAAAAGAAATACGCGAACGGGATACCGCTATCGGCATTATCATGATGCTTGGCCTGGGTCTCGGTTTCCTTTTCCTCTCTCTCTACCAGGGCTATGCCGAGCTAGCGTACAGCATTCTCTTCGGCACCATTCTCGGCATCTCACGTACAGATGTAGTGGTCACAATCATCTCCGGCGCGCTCACACTTGCTGTGTTGATCGCCATCTTCCGTCCGCTGCTCTTCAGTTCTTATGATCCAGAACTGGCGCAGGCACGAGGCGTGCCGGTACGGGCGCTGGCGATTGTCTTCCTGGCGCTGCTGGCCGTCGTCGTCTCTATCTCGGTCCAGATCATCGGCATCCTGCTGATTTTTACGCTGCTCATCGGCCCGGCAGCAACGGCGCGGCGACTGGCGCATTCCCCCTTTGCCATTATTGGACTGGCAGTACTGCTCGCTCTGCTCTATGTCTGGGTCGGCACGTTCTGGGCAGCTTTGAGCAATTTCCCCATCAGCTTCTGTATTGCCACCATCTCCTTTGTCATCTACCTGCCTGTCCGCCTGCTCTTACCCTCGTGGCGGAGGCGGCGATCGGCGATAGCGGTGGCTGGCATCATGAACACAAATATCCCACACTCTTCTGAACAGGTAGCGCAGGAAGAACCGATGGAGTATAAACAGGAGTTACCACGAATCACCACAGATATGAAGGGGGACGGCGTATGAATCTCTTCCAGATTGAGTTCGTACAGAATGCGTTTATCGCGGGCAGCATTGTCGCAGTCCTGACGGCGATTGTAGGCTATTTCGTGGTGCTGCGCGTGCAGGCGTTCGCGGGCGACGCGCTCGCGCACATCGGCTTCGCGGGGGCGACGGGCGCGGCTGTGCTGGGCATCGCTTCGCTGATCGGTACTTATTTTTTCACGTTACTGGGAGCCATAGGCATGGGCGCGTTAGGTGAACGAGTGCGCGGGCGCGACCTGGAAATCGGCATGGTGCTCTCATTCGCGCTCGGTCTTGGCGTGCTCTTCCTGAACCTCTACACCAGTTTTGCGACCGAGGCCGTCGGTGTTCTTTTTGGCTCTATCCTCAGCGTCACCCGTTCAGACGTGGGGACAATCCTGATAACGAGCATTGTCATGCTGCTCATCCTGGGCTTTATCTTCCGCCCCCTGCTCTTCTCCTCAATAGACCCTGAAGTGGCACTGGCGCGGGGCGTGCCGGTGCGGGCACTTTCGATTGGCTTCATGCTGCTGCTGGCAATCACCGTAGCCGAGGCGATACAGGTCGTAGGCGTGCTGCTGGTCTTCGCGCTGCTGATTGCGCCCGCCGCCACCGCGCAGAAAGTCAGCCACGAGCCATTGAGCACCATCGGGTTGTCTATATTGTTTGGCCTGCTCTTCACCTGGTGCGGTCTCCTGCTGGCCTTCTTCACCCGCCTGCCCGTCAGCTTCTACATCTCTGTGCTGGCCGCGCTCTCCTACCTGGTCGTCATGCTGCTGACCCGCCTGCGCACCCCCTACCGCTACAAAGCACCGCCTCATCCCAGCCGTGAGTGCAAGGATCCGACGATGATTCAGCCTCCCGTGGATACCCGCCCGCTGCAAGAAAAGGTGCTTTGATACCTAACCACTACATTTGTTGCCAGTAGCCTGCCATCCTGAGTGCAGTACAGGATGGCAGACAAACGGTCCTTCCTCTCCGGTCGCAGGTTCGCTCTCACTGCTGAGCGTGATTAGCCGGTCGCTGACCACGAGTTTAACCCTGCTGCACAGTCGTGTCTCTTTTCCATAAGCAGCATCGTGTAGGAATAGAGAGCATATATAAATATGCTTGAGATAACGCGCATAAATAATGGTGAGTTTGCTCTATTGGAGAGGGAATATAGCCAGGCAGATATCATCTCCCTCTCCAGGTGTCCTGTACAAAAGAGAAGCGGAAGGTGAAAAGAGATAGCGCCTTTACGAAGGTGAGGGCAGAAGGCGAGGATTGCGGGTGTGAATTTAGTAAAGGAGGAGAAACAGAGATGACGACAGCAAATCGTTCGTTCGTGATTGCCGTTTTCAGAGAGATGAATCAGGCCCAGCAGGCAATGCAGGACCTGATGAACGGCGGCTTCACCAGAGATCAGATTCGCTACTCTGCGCAGCGCGGCGGTGGCGGCATTGCCGACGACCTGGTAAATATGGGCATTCCCAGGCAGGAGGCGGATTTCTACAACCACGAGTTCGAGCAGGGAAACACTGTTGTGACGGTTCATGCGAATACCGGGCAGCAGCAGCAGCAAGCCTTTAACACTCTCAGGAACGACGGCGGCTATGACTTCAACACCGATCAGGGGCGGCAAATGAACTATACCGGCCCTGCGACTGGTACAGCAGGCAAAGCAGCCAGCGTAGCACCGAATGCAGCGGACATCAGAGCAGCTACGACAGCCAATGCTTCCAACGTACCACCTGAGACCGGGGCTACCAATGCTCCCGGCGACGCTGCTGCTAACACGGCCAACGCTCCCAATCCGACCAACATACCGGGTGTGGCTAGAGGTGGACATGAAGTTGAGTTGGACACGGGAGGGATTCGGTCAGAGGTACGCTGGGTACCGGCTGGAGAGGAGGAAGCCACCGGGAACGCGGGTGGTGAGAATGTAAATCCTCAAAATCCGCAGAGCCTATAGAACAATCCCAACAAACCGTGAGCAGCAAGGGGCTTTCCCCTATCAACCAGTATAATCAAGAGGGAGCGTAAGAAACGCTCCCTTTTTTAGACTGATAAACCAGAGTCAAATTTGAAGAAGCGGGCGGCGCATTCCCCTCGCCTTCAGGCAGGGGTTAGCCACCCTTGGCTTCTATGGTATACCATACTACCATAACCGGTATGAGAGAACAACATACTAAGCATGTGACCTACAGAACAGAACAGGTGAAAACAGAAGCAAGGAACGTAGATGTGAATATCATCAATACCACCGGGGGCCATACCGCAAATCAAGGCCCGGCAGAGCAAAGCTAGCTGCTTGCTTTCATCTGTTTCTCTTTCTCCAGGCAAGGGGAAACGCACTCTCTTTTCAGTGCGTTTCCCTTTACTTGTGCCCGGCACAAGAGCCAGAAAATATTCCCTCTAGCCGTGAAGCGTGAGACGAGGTACAATAGCACTCTAGGCAAGAGCTAAGAACAGGATCATGAGAGAGGTAACAGGTATGGCTGCAACACAGTATGACGCGATTGTCATTGGAGCGGGACAGGCGGGGGGGCCGCTTTCAACGGCGCTGGCACAGTCGGGGCGCAAGACAGCGATCGTCGAGCGGGTCCATGTTGGCGGAACCTGCATCAACGAGGGCTGCACACCCACCAAAACGATGGTCGCCAGCGGGCGCGTAGCATATCTTAGCAGGCGCGGGGCCGACTATGGCGTGGAAACGGGGCCAGTAACGATAGACATGACAACGGTACGCAAACGCAAACGCGACATCGTGGAGAGTTTCCGCGGCGGCAGCGAGCGGCACATCAAAGCCACAGGAGGGCTTGATTTGCTGATGGGAGAAGCGCGCTTCACCGCGCCCCACACGCTCGAAGTATTTATGAACGATGGGGAAGTGCGCGAACTGAGCGCCGATCTCATCTTCATCAATGTGGGAGACCGGCCAGCCAGACCGGCGGGACTGGAACATCTTCCCACGCTGGATTCGACTTCGATTATGGAACTGGATATCGTGCCGGAGCACCTGTTAGTGCTGGGCGGCGGCTATATCGGGCTGGAATTCGGGCAGATGTTTCGCCGCTTCGGCAGCCAGGTCACTATTATCCAGCGCGGGCCGCACCTGCTCTCGCGCGAGGATGACGATGTCGCCGAGGCCGTGGCCGATATCCTGCGCGAAGACGGCGTTGAAGTGCTGCTCAAGACCACGCTGCTGCACGCCGAACAGCGAGAAGATGGTCGCATCCAGATGACGGTGCTCACACCGGAAGGAGAACGCGTCCTGACGGGTTCGCACGTCCTTTCCGCAGCCGGGCGCATCCCCAATTCCGACTGGCTCAACGTGGCCGCCGCCGGACTGGAAACGGATAAGCGAGGCTACATCGTGGTTAATGACCGGCTGGGAACCAACGTGCCGGGGATTTACGCGCTTGGAGATGTCAAAGGCGGACCAGCCTTTACCCACATCTCTTACGATGATTTTCGCATCATTCGCACCAATCTGATCGAGGGCGGCGACGCGAGCATCAAAGGCCGACTGGTTCCCTACACGGTATTTATCGACCCACAGTTGGGGCGTGTAGGGCTGAGCGAAACGGAGGCACGGGAGCAGGGGCGCAACATCAAGGTGGCGAAAATGCCCATGAGCAACGTGGCCCGAGCCCTGGAGGTAGACGAGCCGCGCGGCTTTATGAAGGCGGTGGTTGACGCAGAAAGTGGACAGATTCTCGGCAGCGCCGTCCTGGGCATCGAGGGAGGCGAGATTATGGCCCAGCTCCAGATCGCCATGATGGGTAAGCTGCCCTACACAGTGCTGCGCGATGCCGTTTTCGCCCACCCGACACTGGCCGAATCCTTGAACAATCTCTTCTCAACTCTCGATTAAGCTGGAGAGCAACCCTCTCCATTATCATAGAACTTTGTGGTAAGGAGCGTAAAAAAACATGTTACTTGCGGGAGATATTGGCGGAACAAAGACGAATCTGGCTATTTTCTCACCAGAACAGGGAGCGCGGGAGCCTGTGGCGCAGAAGATCTTTCCTAGCGGTCAATATCCCAGCCTCGAAGCGATTGTACAGGAGTTTCTCAGCACAGTTGATGTTGCCATTGAGCAAGCCAGCTTTGGTGTGGCCGGTCCGGTGGTCAACGGACATGCTACCATTACCAATCTGCCCTGGATGATGGACGAAAAGCAGCTTGAAGAGCACCTGCACATCACTCATGTGCGCCTGCTGAACGACCTGGAAGCCATCGCGCATGCGGTTCCCTTCTTGCAGCCTGCCGACCTGCGCACGCTCAATGTGGGAGAGCCGATTGAACACGGCCCCCTGGCCGTCATCGCGCCCGGCACCGGCCTGGGTGAAGCCTATTTGACCTGGGAAACATCGCGCTACCATCCCCATACCTCGGAAGGCGGGCACACCGATTTCGCCCCGACCAATGATCAGGAAATCGGCCTGCTGCGCTACCTCCTTACCCGCTATCCTCACGTCAGTTTCGAGCGCGTCTGCTCCGGACTTGGCATTCCCAATCTCTACACCTATCTCAGGGATACCGGCTATGCGCCCGAACCGGCCTGGTTGGCCGAGCGGCTCACCACTGCCGACGATCTCACCCCGGTAATTGTGAACGCGGCGCTGGATGTGAAAAACCCCTGCGAACTGTGCGTTGCTACACTCTCCATGTTCATCTCCATCCTGGGAGCGCAAAGCGGCAACCTTGCCCTGACGGTGCTCTCCACAGGCGGCGTCTACCTGGGCGGCGGTATTCCACCACGTATCCTGCCCTTGCTGGAAAAAGGGAAATTCATGCAAGCCTTCACGCACAAGGGACGCTTCGCTAAACTGCTTTCCCGCATGCCCGTCCACGTTATCCTTCACCCCGAAGTGGCCTTACTGGGAGCCGCCTATCACGGATTCGAAACTCACCCCGATTAGGAGCAGGCAAGTATGATTACGAAAACCTTTGTAGAAACGGAACAGGGGCCTGTGGCCCGTGTTACTTTTACACTGCCAGAAAGTACCTGGGCGGACAGCATCTACGTTGTGGGCGACTTTAACAACTGGAACTATACGTCGCATCCCCTCCAGCACAGACGCGACGGCACCTGGACGACGACACTTGATCTAGAGGTGGGCCGCACCTACCAGTTCCGCTATCGCCGTGATGGTGAGTGGATGAACGACAATCAGGCCGACGCCTATGTGCATAATCCCTATGGCAGCGATAACTCAGTCGTCTCAACCGACCCCAACTTCAGGCAGTACCGCGACTAAGACGTAGACACGCGGTGATAGCAATAAGGAAGGGAAAGCAAGCCGCGACGAAAAATGATCGCGGCTTGCTTTCCCTTTCTTACGGATAGACAGCAGACAGAGCTCCAGAAGAGAGCTACCAGCCCTCGCGGTGAATATATTCCGCATCGGCCTTGCGCCCTCGCTTCAGTGATGGAGAAGGAATATCCTGAGCGCGATGACCAACGGGAATGACCCCTACCGGAGTCACCTCAGCGGGAATATTGAGAAGTTTGTGCAACTCTTTCAGGCCTTCAGGAGGAAACCCGGCATAGCCTGCACTCAGACCCTCATTGACGACGGCCAGCAACAGAATCATAACGGCACAGCCGATATCCATGTGCCAGTAGGGAACGGGCCACTCAATTTCAGTACCGTCTTCACGCAGCTTGTCGGGTTCCTGATAGCGACGGTGGTACGCGGCTTCGCTGGTGCAGGGGATAAAGAGGACGGGAGCCTCAGAGACGAACGGGTGAAAGCCTCCTGAGACATACTCCTCCTCACCACAAAGCCGACCAATCGCTTTTTTGAGTTCGGGACGTGTAACGACGATGAATGATTGCCCCTGGGTAAATCCAGCGCTGGGCGCATGGCGCGTCAATTCGAGCATGCGGTCGATTACTTCCGGGGCCACAGGTTCAGAAGTGAAGTGGCGGACCATACGGCGCATGCGTACTACTTCGGTGAAGTCCACAATCTGCTCCTCTTAGCAATGAAGATCAGAGTCCTGATGACTCGATGGCCTCCAGCACCTCCTCAGCGTGCCCCTCCGGCTTCACTTTGTGCCAGACCTTCCGCACCACTCCGTTCTTATCAATGAGGAATGTCTCGCGGTTGATACCCAGGTACTTTTTGCCGTACATGTTCTTTTCTTTCCACACGCCATAAAGCTGCGAAACAGTGGTATCGGTATCGGCCAGTAACGGATAGGGCAAGCCGTATTTCTCGGCAAATTTCTGGTGTGAAGCAATATCATCGGCGCTTACGCCCAGCACCACAACACCCCGTTTCTGCATCTCACGGTTAGCATCCCGGAACGAGCACGCCTCCTTCGTGCAGCCGGGTGTGTCATCGTTTGGATAAAAATACAAGACAACAGTTTTCCCTCTTAAATCAGCCAGATGCACCTGTCCATTCTTCACCACATCCGCGCTCCCTACCGCCGAAAGCGTAAAATCAGGAGCTATCTGCTGCTCCTCAACAGTCGTGTCGCTCATAAACATCTCCTTATCACGCACATCGCAATTGCAAGGGAAATACCCTCCCTGTAGACTGGTTCGCCGACAGAAACTCCTATCGAGTTCAAGGAGCCGACCAGAGTTTTTTGCCCATGATGATGGCGACTTCGTGTTCGAGGGGGCCGGGGGGATAGAAGTGCTGGTGGATGCTCCAGATCTGCAGGCCGTTACGCAGGTAGAATTGGATGGCGGGATAGTTGGAACTTTGCGTTTCCAGCACGATGGCCCGGCAGCCGCGTTTGCGCGCCCAGTCGGAGGCACAACTGAGCAGGAGCGAGCCGACACCGTAGCGGCGATACTGGCGTCCGACGATGAGGTCTTCGACGCGGGCAAGCCTCCGAGGCTCATCCAGGTTCAGTAAAACGCCCCCGGCTACTTTTCCATCGGCCAGGGCGACATAGCCACCCTCAACGGCGCGCAGGCGGCACTCGACATCTGCCAGTGTCAGCCCATCCTCACGAAAATCGCGGTAGATGGGGATATCTACGGATGTGACCGTCAGTTCAAAAGCCAGCGCAGCCCCATCTAGCGCCTGGGTGCTGGTATCATATGCCAGCAAGCGGTCGCGCACGCGCAGCGTATACACACGGTCGGTCTCAAAACTGTAGTCCAGTTCGTGTAGCGCCGGAGCATCATCGATATGTACGGCCCGCACGTCGATGTGGGGAGTTTCTGCGTCCATATCCCCTCCGCCTTCTCTTTATTGTATTTTTGTTTGTGTTTGTTAACGGTCGCTACTGGCCGCTACTGGGCGGAAAAGCTGTATCCGGCTTTTTCCGCTCCCAGGCAAGCCGCGCCGACAACACCGGAATAGTCGCCTAACTTTGCACGAATAATCGGGGTCTTTTGCGCAGGAACGGAAAGGGCCGCTGCCCGCGCGCGAAAGATAGCACGCTCACTGATCATGGGAATGGCTTCAACGACGCCGCCGCCCAGAACGATAGCATCCGGATTGTAAAAGTTCATGACAGCAGCCAGGCCGTAGCCCAGGTTTTCCGCCGCATCGTTCACCATTTCAATGACCACTTCGTCCTTCTGCTGGATAGCATTCGCCAACATACCGGAGCGAATGATAGTCTCGCCCTCTCTCAACTGGCGTTCCGCCTCGTCGGCCAGAACGGATAGGCGTCCGTGATGAATAGCGGCCATGATGGCTCTGGTGATGGCTGTGCGCGAGGCATAGGCTTCCAGGCAGCCAAAATTGCCGCAACCGCAAATACGCCCTCCGGCATGAATGGTGATATGACCAATCTCACCCGCTGTGCCACTCAGACCGGTATAGAGTCGACCGTTCTGCACAATGCCGGAACCAATGCCGGTGCCAACGAAGATACAGACAAAGTTATTATAGCCCCGCCCGGCACCATAGAGATATTCGCCGAGGGCGGCAACCTCGACATCGTTGCCCACCGCGACGGGCCTGCCAAACTGCTTGCCGAGGATAGCACCCATCGGCATATCCCTGACACCCAGGTTGGGCGCGTCCAGGATTACTCCGGCCTTGCGGTCGATCTGGCCTGCCGCGCCGACGCCGACGGCAACGATATCGGCGGGCGTGAGTTTCGCATCGTTGATTGCCGCCGTCGCTAGCTCAATGGTGCGCTGGCCGACAAAATCCTGGCCCTTCTCCGCACGTGTGCGCTTGCGGGCAGAACCGACGACTTCGCCGCTCGCCACATCAACTACGGCGGCAAGGGTTTTGGTTCCTCCCAGGTCAATACCCAGGGCGTATACTTTCTGTTTCGACATACGTTCCTCACTTTTTAAACGGCAAGCTCAGGCCAGGCTGTACATCCAGGTCGAGTCCATGTTGCTCGCCCTGACAGAGATGGAAAAAGGCGGCACTGGCGATCATGGCCGCGTTGTCGGTACAGAACTCGATGGGCGGATAGCTGAGACGAATGCGCAGGGGGCGCAGTTCCTGCTCAAGACGGGCGCGCAAGTTCTTATTCGCTGCCACGCCGCCTGCCAGCACAACCTGCTTGACGTGGTATTCTTGCGCCGCCAGCCGCGTCTTCACCGCCAGCACGTCCACAATGGCTTCCTGAAAGCTGGCAGCCAGCAAGGGAATATTGGGCGCGCCCTTCTGTGCCGCCTGCACCCCCATCTGGGTATACCGGCTTACCTGCTTACCTGTGACCGCAGGCTGTCCGGCTTTCGCGCCAGCTTCTCCGGGGGCCTGCTGCCCGGCGTCTGCTCCTTCGGCAAGGTGCAGCATAGCGGTTTTTAGCCCGCTGAAGCTGAAATCGTAGGTGCCGCGCAGCCACGCACGCGGCAGGCGATAGGCGTTGCGGGCAAGAGCAACCGGTCTTTTCTGCTGGAGCAGTTCCTCTTCCGCACGCTGGGCCGCTTGCTGGATAGCAGGGCCACCCGGATAGCCGAGGCCCAGGATACGCGATACTTTGTCGAAAGCCTCGCCCGCGGCATCGTCGCGGGTGCGGCCCAGCAGTTCGTATTGCCCGTGCCCGCGCACCAGCACCAGTTCGCTGTGCGCGCCAGAAATGACAAGACAGATCAATGGGAAGATGGGGTCGCCCTCCACATAATCCCAACTTGTTTCGACCTCGTTAAGCTGACCGGCCTCCTGCCCCGTACGCAGCCAGTTGGCATAGATATGGGCCTCAAGGTGATTCACGCCAAAAAACGGCAGATTGCGGGCAAGGGCCAGCGTCTTGCCCACCGTCAGGCCGACCAGCAGCGAACCGGCGAGGCCGGGACCATAGGTGGCGGCAATGGCATCGATATCCCCCCAGCGGGCATTGGCTTTTTCCAGCGCGGTCTCTACCACCGGAATAATCGCGGCAAGCTGCTGGCGAGAAGCCACTTCAGGCACAACCCCGCCATAGCGGTCGTGAATCTCCGCCTGCGATGCTACCACATTAGAGAGCAGGTAGCGTCCATCCCTGACGATAGCTGCACCAGTCTCATCACATGAACTTTCAATACCTAATACGAGCATAGTCTGGTTCCTGAACGATAATTTTCTCCTGCCTTCTCTTTATCTTATTATGGTTATGGAAACGGCTTCTTCACTTGCTATTGCGCTTCCAGTTTCCGCAACAGCGCGGCCCGCAGCGCCTGGAATTTTTGCTTATACGCGGGAGCATTGATTTCGTCCGTCCACATAATCAGTGCATCTTCCTGGTTATCACTATAATATTTATGGCGCACTCCTGCCTCGCGAAAGCCATATTTGCGATAGAGGTTCTGCGCGCTATAGTTAGAGACCCGCACTTCGAGCGTGACCCACTTCGCCCCGATTGAGTAGGCAATCTCGATCAGGTGCATCAACATAAATTCTCCCAGTCCGCGCCCTCTGAAGTCGGGGTGCATCGCTATCGTGGTGATGTGCGCCTCATCTACCATCAGCCAGAGACCGGCGAAACCGATAATCGAGGATAATTCAGGTGTGGGAGTCGCGACCGCTGTCCGATTTAGCAGAAGCGAGAGCGGGAAAATGCGACGCTGTTTCTCAATCGGACCGTCTACACTGGCAGCCGGACTCGCTTCCAGAATATTTTTGTCACGTAACACGATATAATGCGCCCAGCGATTCTCCTGTAGCTCCTTTCGATAGGCACTTGGAGGCCAGGTCGATGGATATGCCAGACGTTCTATCTCGATCACACGAGGCACGTCGGACATTGTCATCCGATCAATGACGTAACGCACCTTCTTCCCTTTCTTTCTGATTCGGGCCGCTCACACTACCCGGCACCTGGCCCGCCATGCGCGGTTGCGACTGCGCCTCTGTCTCAGCCGGCTTCCCGCCGCCAAGCAACGGTTGCTTGCGCGTGCTGGCCGTAATTGAAGGACGCCGCATGTAGAGCGGTTCGAGTGACAGGGGATTATCTACGTCGCCGCTCTCCAGTCGTTGCAACGCCAATTGTGCCAGCGTCGCGGCATGCCTGGTTGATTGCAGGCCTCCGGCAAAGAGTGCCAGTTCCTGCATCTGCTCGCGCAGTGCTTGTTGTGAGGTGGCGCTTATCTCGCCACAGAACAGGATCGGCGCGAGTTCGCGCTCACCCGCCACCCCTACCCACACCGGTAAGTACTCCTGTATCTCACTGCCCAGTTGTTGCGGACTGAGCAATTCATAATCGCTCAAGCGCAACAAACTGTAGCGTATATTGCCAGTATTGTCCACCTGGAACTCGAACTGGTAACAGGCTGCATAGAGTTCGCCGCGCCCGGCTTCGAGCACGGCACAGATTGGCCCCTGCCACTGCTCCTGTTGTGCAGCCACGACATCCAGCGTTCCCACCCCGACCAGCGGCTTACCCAACGCAAACGCCAGCGACTTCGCCGAGGCGACAGCCACACGAACGCCGTTGAAAGACCCCGGCCCGGTTGACACCGCCACCGCGTCAAGCTCGGCCAGCGTTCTTCCAGAATCGCCGGAGAGACGCTGAATGCGTTCCAGTAATTCGACGCTGTGATTGTTGCCAACATACCATGTATATTCGCCCAGAATTTCACGTTCCGTACAAAGGGCAACGCTGGCCTGGCGCGTCGATGTATCAAGAGCCAGTAGTAACATACGTATTCTTCTGAAACTGTCGTAATAGATCACAATAGCGCGCGCCAGTTGCTGTAAAGAGCAGGCTACGCTTCGTCTCACTCAGCATCTTCAGGCGCACACGCAGGCAGTCGAGCGGCCAGAAAGCGTCAGCCCTGTCGGCCCACTCGACCACACAGACGCCGGAACCATAAAAGTAATCTTCAAAACCAAGATCAATAATCTCTTCCGGGTTATCCAGCCGGTAAAGATCAAAATGATAGAGAGCAGGTCCGATTTTGCGAGCATTGCCAGCATTACCGGTATTATCTGCCTGCTTTGAGGGCGTGACCGGTTGCCCTGAACTACCTGCATACTCCTTCAAAAGGGTAAATGTTGGGCTGTTGATGACATCTGTAATGCCCATGCCCTGCGCGAGTCCCTGCGTGAAGGTGGTCTTGCCTGTGCCGAGCTGTCCGTTGAGCAGGATCAATTCCCCTCCGCGCATCAGTTCTCCCAGGCGTACGCCCAGCCGCTGTGTCTGTGCAGCACTATGACTGATAACATCGAGGGAACTTGTTACATCTTCCTGCTTTGTCATACCAACCTTCAAACTGTTTCTACGCCTGTTTCTTCTCCACTATCACCTGCCCCGCCAAGCCGCGACGCAGTGACTCCTAACAGTATACCATGCCAGTAGGCACAATAAAAGCTGTTCGTATACCGTTTTTTCGAGCAGGAAGCGAGTGGCACGGCGAATGTACAATTTCCATTGTACATTCGCCGTGCCACTCGCTTCCTGCTGATCCAATTAGCGCAGCTTTGCCCCACAACTGCGGCAGTAGAGCGCACCAGGACGAATGGGATTGCCACAATTGGGACAGGTCGCTGACTGATTGGCCGCTCCTGTTCCGCTGCCTGGAGCTTGCTGGCCGGGTTTAGGGGGCTGGTTTGGCCGGGCCGATGGCGCGGGATTGGGACCAGCCGATGACGGTGGAGGCGAAGCGGGTGGTTGATTAAAGGGCGGCGGCGCGTAGTTGGTTGTCGGCGCAGGCGTAAACTGCTCCGCCGGAAATTGTTCGCTCTTGATCTCCTGCAACTTGGTTTCGTGCGTCTTGATATCGTTATCCAGTTCCAGAATGCTGGCGCACAGACGGCTCAGTTGCGGGTCATGCAGCGCGCCCTGGATATAAAGACTCATAGCGGCCTGCGTCAGCTCGTTCGTCAATTGCTGTCGCTGCTGCAATAGTTTATCAACTTCACTCTGTTTATTGCGGACGCGCAGTTGTTTTTGCGCCTCCCAGCTTGTGCGGCTGACAGCAGCGCTCACAAAACTTTTCGCGGACTCTACAAAATCGGCCATAATTTGCCTTCTCCCTCTCCAGTCTCAGCGCTGGATACTCTATTTATATATATTCTATCAACTCTCAGTGACTGCATGCGGGTAAATACGTATCTCCTGCATTTTGCCATCGCTGCTCAATTGTACTGCGACAACATCGATGCGCCAGGAGCGATCGGAGCAAGCGTGCTGGTCAAGATAGGAGGACGCGACCTCCGCCAGTTTGCGCGCCTTGCGCCATGTCACCGCCTCTTCCGGTCGCCCATAGGATTGTCCGCGCCGTGTCTTCACCTCCACAAACACCAGGTCTGCCCCCTCCTCCGCGACAATATCGATCTCGCCATAGCTACAGCGAAAGTTGTGTTCCAGCACGCGGTAGCCGCGCTTCACCAGTGCCCCGGCAGCAAGCCGTTCGCCTGTGCGCCCTAATCCCTGCCGCCCATCCTTTCTTTTCTTGCTCCCCTCAGTAGCGCCATTGCTATCCGTAGTGCCTGAAATACGTTTCACCACTATTACGAAATCCTTACCCTTATGTTGTAGGCCGCAGCCCTACAGTAGTATATACTATCTCCGACTTCCATAAAAGTATCATTCTATACCACTAAAAACTGGCCGGATATGTCATTCTTCGCTGCGCTCAGAATCTCTCGTGAAGAGGGTCAATCGGTTGGTGGCCTGAGATTTTTCGCTGTGCTCAGAATGACAGGCGAGAGAGCTTTTTTACGGCGGGAAACCATATGAAAATGTTACCAGAGAAACGGGCAGGCCATTCTCCAGTAACATTTTATCCGATTTGACGCAAGCTCAGGAAGCTGTCGTAGTATCTGGCTGGCTTAATGCCTTCCACTCATCTACGGCCACACGAGGATTTATTACAGGCTCGTCGCGTACGACGAGACCGTCACGGAAGAGCACCTGCCGCCGTGCATAAGCGGCGATATCAGGCTCATGAGTAACGAGCACGATAGTTAATCCTCGCTGGCGATTGAGGGCTTGCAGGATTGCCATAATTTCGACGCTGGTGCGACTATCCAGGTTGCCCGTTGGTTCGTCGGCCAGCAGAAGGGATGGATTGTTGATTAGCGCACGGGCGATAGCAACGCGCTGCTGTTGCCCACCAGAAAGCTGGGATGGTTTATGATGCAAGCGCTTGCCCAGGCCAACCAGCGCCAGCATCTGACGCGCGCGCTCCTCTCGCTGCTCCCTGGACACACCAGCATACAACATGGGCAGCGCGACATTATTGAGCGCTGTCGCCCGGCTGAGCAGGTTAAAGCCCTGGAAGACGAAGCCAACCAAACGGTTGCGCACAGCGGCCAGTTCATCCTTCGAGAGGCTGCTCACGAGCCTGCCCGCCAGCCAGTATTCACCCCGCGTCGGCGTATCCAGGCAACCAAGCAGGTTCATAAAGGTAGATTTGCCCGAACCGGACGGCCCCATAATCGCCACAAATTCGCCTTCCTGTATCTCCAACGAGACGCCGCGCAGGGCGCGCACCTTCGTCTGACCCAACAGGTACGTCTTCCTCAGGTCGCGCACTACGATCAGTGGCGGTTTCTGTCCCGCCTCCGCCGACTCCACGCCTGATATTCCAGGCATTACAGGTATCGTTTCCTGTTCGCTGATATCCAGGCTTGCTGGCGGCTGGTTTCCAACAGGCGCAGGCAGACCTGACGGCGGAGCAGGCTGCGTTAGCTGCTCGTCGTCCTCCGGCGGTAGCGAACGATCTTTCATAAATAACATACCCTCCGTTCTATCAACCACCAGAGCTATTGCTTCCCCCGTTAAAGAAGCCACCGCCTCTACCCGATGTCTGGGTGCCAGTAATGATTGTTTCTCCTGCTGACAGACCTGACAGCACCTCATATTCGGTGTCGTCGGTCAACCCCAGCACCACCGGCTTTGCCGTAATGTGGCCGATGGTCCCTTCAAGGATATAAGCAGCAGTAGGATTATCGGTAGAAGAAATGTTGGGCTGCTGGACTTCAAGCGAATTTAACATCTGTTGGGCCTGATCCAGCGCCACGCTCGCCTGATCCTGTGTGATCAGAGGGGTGGATGTATTCACCGTGGAAGTCGCAGTACGCGCAAAGTTGACGGCACTGACAGGGATAAGCAAGACGCCGATGCGCTCCACTACATCGATTGTAACGTTCGCAGTCATACCGGGTAACAGAGTTGCCCCGTTGAGATTGTTCATATCGACATCGATATAGACCGGGTAGGTAACAACATTTGAGGTCGACTGTCCGCTGGGCGAGATCGCGCTCACCGTGCCACGGAACGTGCGACTTCCATAAGCAGAGACGGTAAAGAGTACCGGTTCGCCCACCTTCAAATTGGCCGTATCGGCCTCATCGACGTCAGCCACCACCTGCAAAGCAGAATTGTCCACTATCTGGATAAAGGTTCCACCACCGCCAGAGGAGCTACTGCTGCTGCTCGATACGCCGGGCGTACCGCCCACAGAGCCGTTAATCTCGGTCACGATACCGGCGTGCGGGGCTGTCAGTGTAGCGTTGTTCAGGTTGTGCTGGGCCGTTTGCAGAGCTACCAGAGCCGAGTTGAGCTGGGCCTGCGCTGAATTAATCTGTCCCTGTGCCGAGGAATCGCTGGACGCTGAGCTGGCAAGGGCGGAGTTGAGCTGGGCCTGCGCCGAGTTGACCTGCCCCTGCGCGTTCGAGTTATTGCTATTGGCCTGCGCCTGCGCAGTGTTCAACTGACTCTCGTCCGTAGTGATCTGCTGCTGTGCCTGCGCGTTATTCGCTGCCGCCTGCACCTGGGCAGAGGCCAACTGCTTTTGCGCCGTGGCAACCTGGTCCTCCGCGTTGGTCACACTGGCGTTGGCCGAGGCTACCGCCTGATTATACTGATCTTCCGCCAACTGGATACAGTTGGTATTCGGCGTTGGCGTCGCTGTCGGACTTGCCGTTGCCGTCGCTGTAGCCTGCGCATTGCAGGTAGCGATAGCCTGCTGTTCCTGCACATACGCCGTAGAGATCTGCTGTTGGGCCTGTGTTTTCGTAGCGGACAGGCTATTTTGCGCGTTCGTCAGCGCCGTTTGCGCGGCGCTGATGCTGGCGGAGGATTCAGCCTCGACCCGGGTCAGGTTGGCCTGAGCATTGGACAGCGCGGTTTGCGCTGACGCGATGGAAGCCTGTGATTGCGATTGCGTGTTGCTCAGACCCGTCTGTGCGTTGTTCAACGCGGTCTGGGCCGAAGCCACCGACGCCTGGGACTGGCCCACCGTCTTTGCATAGCTGTTCTGCGCGTTCGTCAGCGCCGTCTGAGCAGACAGTACAGACGCCTGCGCTGCGTTGACCGCATCCTGTAAAGAGGTGGGGTCCAGTTTGGCGAGCACCTGCCCCTTCTGGACGGTTTGACCTACAGCCACGTCAATTTCGGAGATTTTCCCCGATCCCGAAAAGACTACATTATAGGTGCCACCCTGTATTGGCCCGGTAGCGCTGACTGTCAGGACAAAATTGCCGGTCGAGACCTGTCCATATGCGAGCGCGGTTGTTCGCGCTCCCCGCCTCAGGAAGAAAAAGAGCGTTCCTCCCAGGAGCACAATCAGCAAAAATACAGCTATAATGATAAGCACAATGCGGTTGCGCCCACGTGTACTCGCTCGTGTTGGACGCAATGGCACTGCATCATCATCGTCGTCATTGAAATTAGGAAGTTGCAATAAACTGTCATGGCCTTGCTGTGACATATACGTTCCACCCCCTGTTTGTCAAAAAGAGAAAATAAAGAAGATATAGAGAAAACACCCCGCTAAAGATGAGTAGAGCCTCTATATCCTGAAAAATCTACCTACGAGATAAAAGTACACAAAGTCTAACCCATCTTTACCCGAGTCTACCTTTGTAACGAGCAAAGGATGAAAGTAATCACGCGCCAGACAGGCTCCATCCCTTTTTTTACAGATTCTTTAAACTTTTTTTAGTTTTCCCTGCTACAATACCGTTGGTTGATTAGTTTCACTACTCTTTGGCCGTTCGCCTGCAATATAGGTATTATACTCTTTTTACAGAAGACTGTGTTGGCAGAACGGATATTTATACGTTTGAGGAGCTAGTTCTATGGCAAAGGTAACAGACCCTTCAGAAAGAAAAGCACTCATAACAACAAATACAGCGGTAGACACCTCCCGGCGCGCCTCAACGGCTATCGAGGACAGATGGCGCTGGCAGCGGAAGCAAAGTATGGCTAAAGATGGGCTTGTGGGCAGCGCATTAGAGGCTCTTCAGTCCAACCGCCTGCGTTCGTTCCTGACCATACTCGGAGTCATTATCGGCGTGTCAGCAGTGATTGCTGTCGTCACTCTGGCACAGGGTGTCAGCCAAAGCGTCAGTTCGCGGTTTGCCGGATTGGGCGTCAATGTGATCACCATTTCGCCCGGTACAGCATCGACCACCGGCGCACGAGAAGCGATTGGATCAGCTCAGACGCTCACGCTGGCCGATGCACAAGCTGTAGGACAGTTACCTCATGTCCTCAACATGAGTCCTCTGCTGACGACTTCGGCGCAGGTCGTTGCTGGCAGCGAGAACTGGAATACCAGCGTGCACGGGGTCTATCCCGATTATCAGACCATCGATAGCTGGTCCATTGCTCAGGGTGCGTGGTTCAGCGATCAGGATGAACAACTGGGCAACCCTGTAGCAGTGCTTGGGCAGACCGTCGTGCAGAATCTCTTTCCAGCGGGAACGAACCCGATCGGCCAGACTATTCTCATCAATAACCAGACCTTTCGCGTCATCGGCACGCTTCAAGCCAAAGGCTCCTCGGGCTTCTCCAATCAGGATGATGTCATTTTCGTCCCCTTCAGCGCAGCCAACCAGCGATTGAAACCCTCTCCTATTTATGTCGATCAGATCCAGGTGCAGGTCGATAATCCCAATAATGTCTCGGTCGTAGAGCAAAGCATTACGACGCTGCTGAGGCAGCGCCATAATCTGCCGGGGCCAGCCCCCACAAGTCAAAGCGGGACCTTTACCGGCGCAAGCAATCCTCTGTCGGGTCTGGGTAGTGGTAGCGGAAGCCGTACCATCGGCAGCGGTGGTGGCAGATTCGGGGGTGGTGGCAACTTCGGAGGCAGGACCCAGACAGGCGGACAGCAGAGCAATGGCACAACAAGCCCGAACAGTACCGGCAATCCCTCTTCCGCTACAGGGGCGGGCGTTCCCAATGACTTCCAGGTTTTCAGCGGAGATCAACTGGTGCAAACGGCTCAACAGAACACGACCGAGTTGACCATCCTGCTGGTAGGCATCGCCGCCATTTCGCTCACCGTTGGAGGCATCGGCATTATGAACATCATGCTCGTCTCCGTCTCCGAGCGCACTCGCGAAATCGGCATACGCATGGCAGTTGGCGCGCGCCAGAGAGATATTCGCAACCAGTTCCTGCTTGAAGCGCTCCTGCTCAGCATTATCGGAGGCATCGTCGGCATCATTCTTGGCTTTATCGTCGGTTTTGCCCTCACACACGGCTTCAGTCTCCCCTTTGTCGTCAGCCCGATTGCTGTCGTCCTGGCTTTCGGTGTCTCAGCCGTCGTCGGCATCGTCTTTGGCTTTTACCCCGCCGTTCACGCCGCCAAACTCGACCCGATCCTGGCCCTGCACACAGAATAATGGTCATGCGCCACCCACGCTGCCCCAGGCCGATGCCTTACGCTCGGCCTGGGGTGGCGTTTGAGGGAAGTAGCGCCTCCGCTTGCTTGATTCCGCACAGCAAATAGATTATACTGCCAATCAAGAGTAGAAAGCCCAGAAGAAGGCAGGTATATGGCAGCATGGAACGGGAGTGGAAGGAACGCAAGGGCTTCTTTATCCACAAAGTTAGAGAAGGAGATTGAAAGTTGATTACGGGTCTGGGACATGTGGCTTTTCGGATTACGGATCTGGAGAGGGCGCTTGATTTTTATTGTGGGAAGCTGGGGTTTCGGGAAGCGTTCCGGTTGGAGCGTGAGGGGGAGTTTTCGCCGTGGATTGTGTATATTCAGGTGGCGGATAATCAGTTTATTGAATTATTTCCGGGAGCGAAGGGGGAAAATCAGCCGAGGCCAGCGGTGGGCTTCAACCACTTTTGCCTGGTGGTGGATGATATGCAGGCGACGCTGCACGAACTGGCGGCGCGGGGGCTGGAAATGAGCGGGCAACCACAGCAGGGGCTGGACAATAACTGGCAGTACTGGATTGCCGACCCGGATGGCAACCCGATTGAGTTGATGCAGATTATGCCGGACTCACCCCAGGCGGCGGCTAATGCGCGCTTCAGCGCAACCTCTGCCTCGTAGGACCGAGAGGAGCTATGTGTGGATAACCCTGTCGTCTTTATTCATGGGTCGGGCGATAGCTCGCGCATCTGGCGCTTGCAGGTCGAGGCCCTTAACGAATTGCGTCCCGGTAGAGCCTGCGCTCTTGATCTGCCGGGGCATGGGCAGCGATCGGATATGTTCCTGACGGATGCTGAGGTGTCGGTGCTGGACTATGCGCGGGCCGTTCACGATATCACATTTAATGAGCTGGGGCTGGAGCATCCCATCATTGCCGGGCATTCGCTTGGTGGGGCCATCGCGTTGATGATGGCGCTGGAATATGGGCCGGAGCTGGGTGGCATCATTTTGATCGGGACGGGAGCGAGACTGCGCGTACACCCGGCTTTTCTGGAGGCTGCAAAGAACGGAACGCCGGAGGGACTGACGCAACTGGCAGAATTTTCAGTTGCCCCGTCGCATGTCAACACGTTCCCGGTGACCGTTGCTCGCGAGCGGGGACCGGCACAGCCCAATATGCTCTACCGCGATCTCGCCGCCTGCGATGTTTTCGATGTGATGGCGCGCATGGAGGAGATTGCACGCGCCGGGTTGCCCACACTGATTATCTGTGGGGCTGAGGATCGTATGACCCCGGTGAAGTACAGCCAGTACCTGCACGATCACCTGCCGGGTTCGACACTGCACATTATTCCCGATGCCGGACATTATGTGATGAGGGAACAGCCGGAAGCGGTCAATGCCGCTATCGAGGCATGGATAGAATGAGCCAGAGAACAGGTAATCTCTCTCCGGCCCTGCCATCGATCAGACCTCTCGCGTATACGTATATATGCGCTTTATCCTCGTGTACACAAAGCAGTAAACGTTTCATTCATCTTCGTTTCGCAAAGAGCCCTCCGGGTATTTCCTCACCGGTTGCCAATAACGTTTCAATAACGCTCAATCGGTACACTTCATTCCAGAAGAGTTACCACAAAACCATGGTCTCTAAAAATTAAGAGAGGCTGTGGAAAGGTCTTTATCGCTTCCAGCCACCCCGAAGAGAAAGAGAGCAAGAATCAATGGTAGTCAGCATGGATGAAGCGCTTGATGAGATGAGCCTGAAGACCCTGGCTGTGCTGTGTAGTGATGAGCTGAAGCGCTACCGGCGTAAGGAATACAGCAGTGACCGCTACTGCACGGAACTCATACGACGCGCTGTCACGGAGCAAAGCGATCAGGCCTGGATGGTGATGCAACAGTGTTTCAGTGAAATAATCTGTTACTGGATACACAATCATTCGAGCCACGAGACGGTCCTGCGGCTCGATACGGAAGAGAACTATGTGGCCCAGACGATTGCACGCTTCTGGTACGCCATGCGCGATCGGCCTGCCACATTCTCTTCTCTGGCGTCGGCTCTAAGCTACCTGCGCGCCACCCTCAATGGCATCCTCATTGATGCCGTGCGTACCTACCAGCGCAGCCAGTTCGTCTCCTTACCGTACCTGAATTTTCTCAGCGAAGCAGCCACAGAAGAAACTCCGGATGACGAGAGCACCTGGCAGAGCATTCAGCCACTCATCCCCGATGCACGCGAAAGTAGGGTAGCCTATCTGCTCTACTTCTGCGGCCTCAAACCACGCGAAATCATGATACACTGTCGCGGGGAATTCAGCGATGTCAAAGAGATCTATAACTTGAACAAGAACCTTCTCGACCGCCTGCGCCGCAATCAGGATCGCCTGCGCCGGTCTCTCGCACAGGCCGAATGATTTGTTGGGACGCGCCCATTCCTTCCTGAGAAGAGACGGAAGATTCTGGTTGTCTTTCCACGCTTCATCCTCTATACTTTCTGTAGTGACAATGACAATACAAGTGGATGGAAGAAGCGAAAGGAAATATCTTTGGCAAACTTACTGAGCCGTTCTCACTTTCGCCGTTACCGGCAAATTAGCGCTGTGTTACTCCATCATGGCATGGGATATCTGGTCAGTAGTTTTGGCCTGACACGTTTTATATCTCTTCCCGCGAAGATACCCTTGCCCGGACGAGCCAATCATCACTACAGCAAACCTGAGCACGTGCGCATGGCATTTGAGGAACTGGGGGCTACTTTTATCAAACTGGGTCAGATTCTCTCAACCCGCGCTGATCTCCTTCCACCGGAGTACGTGGCAGAACTCGCCAAATTACAGGATCGGGCACCAGCCGTAGACGGCACTCTCATCAAGGAGACGATTGTTCGAGAGCTCGGCTGTCCCATTGACAAGATTTTCGCCTCGTTGGATCCCGTGCCGATAGCTGCGGCTTCGATTGGGCAGGCTCACGCGGCAACGTTACACAATGGGAAAAAGGTGATCGTCAAAGTGCGCCGACCGGGCATTGTGAAACAGGTCGAGGAAGACCTGGAAATTATGCAGCGTCTGGCGGCAATAGCCAGCAAGCGCTGGGAGCTTGCCGACTCCTACGACCTGCCGGGGCTTGTCCAGGAATTTGCGCAAACATTACGTGCTGAACTCGACTATATTCATGAGGGGCAGAATGCTGAGCGCTTCGCTGTGAATATGGCACAGAATCCTCTTATTCATATCCCCCGTGTCTATTGGGAGGCTACTTCGGAAGGGGTACTCACGCTGGAGCGTATTCAGGGTATCAAAATCAACGACCTCGCAGCCCTCGATGCAGCCAGGATAAACCGCCCGCAGCTCGCCGAACGCGCCGCGCACCTTGTCCTTCACATGATACTTGAAGACGGCTTTTATCACGCTGATCCTCATCCTGGCAATTTCTTCATCGAGCCGGGCGGCTCCATTGGCTTGATCGATTATGGCATGGTTGGCATCGTAGATGACCACACCCGCGAGCAACTGGTAGAGCTATTCCTGGCTATTGCAAGTCAGGATGCCACGCGGTTCGCGGACACGCTGTTGAAGCTTGCTTTTACAAAGAAACGGGTAAATCGAGTCCAGATGGGGCGCGATCTGCACCACCTGCTGGCACACTACTATGGGAAACCATTCGATGAGATAGACATCGGACTGCTGCTCAGCGAAGCGCTGGCAATTGTGCGTAAGCACCGGCTGGAATTGCCTTCCAATCTCGTCTTGCTTATCAAGACGCTGATAATGGAGCAGGCGCTGGGCACGATGCTCGATCCGACATTCAATCTGGCAAAGATACTGGAGCCGTATTCGAAGCAACTCGTGCTACGGTTCTACTCACCGGGCTACTGGTGGCGAAACGCGGGCCGTGCAGGGATGGATGTGGCACGGCTGGGCATAGAACTTCCCCAGCAATTGCGGCGGCTCATGATAGACCTTGAACGCGGAAACATTGAAATCGGCGTGAATCCCGATTCGCTGACGCCGATTATCAATGATATCAAGCAATTAGTGCATCGTGTTGTGCTCGGCATCATCACCGCCGCCTTTATCATCGGGCTTGCGACGATTTTGCCCGCCTATGAGCCAGTCACAGGAATCATGGGCATCGGTGTTTTCTTTGTCATTGGATTGGTTCTCGCTTTTGTGCTGGGGGCATCTCTAGCCAGCGGCATGCTTCGCTCCAGAAAAAAGTAGCCGCATGGCTCCCTCTGCCCATATATCGTTTCGCCGATAGACCTTACCAGGCAGCTTGACAGCAGTGCGTAAGATGTGGGTAAATGCGTTCTGAAAAGAGTCAGCATCGCGGTGCCTGTTGTTCCTGTAGGATATAGCGCTATTTCCAGCTTTCTTATAAACATGGAGGTGAACTTATGACTGACAATACAAACGAGCGGGTGAAGCGGATAGAGATAACGGAGACCGTAGAGGCAACAGAGACACCTGCTACGAAGATATCTGCACCTGACTTGAAAACTGATCGTGATGAACTCAAGGAGGCATCCCAGCAATTTCTGCGCACCCTTGTGCGAACAGGAGTACACCTTGCTACAAAGCCGGTGTATATGCTGCCGACGGAACCCCGGACCCATTTCATGATCGCTGGCCGCGAATTCACTCGCGGACTGACGCTCCTTGCGCATGAACTTACAGACGCTCTTGATAAGAAGGTGAATGGGGAAAAAGAAGATGGAGAGAAGGAGAGTAAGTCTCCTGGCTCCATTTCTCTTTGATTTCATTAGGAACCGACCATCGTACCCCTCGGCTGGGGAGTGTCCGAGACTGGAAGAGATGAAGCTCTCCAACGCAAGGAAGATTTTACCAGGAGGAGATTCGTGTCATATGCCCACCACCGGAGCAGTGATCATCTTTCGGCTGATCCAGACCGTGGCGTTCCCGATTGAGCTGGTCGGGTACATCCTTTTTGTCAGCAAGGCCATGCTGTTCAAACGTCATTCGGGCGTCTCGATGACGGCGCTTGCACCTCTCTATATGCGCTATGTGCGGCACCAGTTGGGTACGAAGCTTGATGAGCCAGGTGTTCGGTTGATGCTGGCCTTGCCCAACGTCTCCCGACTGGGTATACGCCTCTTCACGGGTCCCACAGTTCTGGCGTCTCACCTGACTGGCTACGTGCCAGCAGTCTACCGCTACCCCTACGCGGGGAAGCCGTCGGTGCAATACGAGCCAGCCGCTCGCACAGCTTTCTTCGATTCCGCCCTGTCCCGCCATCTTGGGGAGATCAAGCAGTTCGTTCTCCTCGGCGCGGGCTGGGACACCCGAGCATACCAGATGCCGAAGGAGATCCGCTGCTTCGAGGTGGATATGGCTCAGACGCAGCAGACAAAACGCGCGATACTGGAAAAGGCAGGCCTGGACCCGACCCGCGTCACCTTCGTCCCCGCCGATTTCCTCAAGGAGAACTGGCTTGAGAAGCTGGTGAGCGCGGGCTTCGATCCCGAGAAGCTGGCTTTCTTCCTCTGGGAAGGCGTGACTATGTACCTGGATCGGGAGGCCGTCGTGCAGACGCTACGCATGATCGCCAACACTGCCGCTGGCAGTGTTGTCGCCTTCGACTACTTTGATGCAAAGATCCTCGAATCACAATCGCTGGCTATGCGCTACACAAGAGCTGTGCTCAACGCTACTGGCGAGCCACTCACATTCGGCATCAAGACCACGCCGCCTTCGAGCGAGCACGTGACCGCCTTCCTTGCGTCGTGTGGCCTGTCGATGGAAGAGCAGTGCGACTACGGGCAGGAGACGGATCGCAAGCATGTTCTAGGTGGCTTTGTCATCGCGGTTGTGCCCACCGGGAACGAACGCAGCAGCAGCAAGGATGGGGAAAAGAGGAATGACGGCGCTGGCGATTGTAGAAGACGAGGGACCATTTAAAGCTAGATTGTTTGGCCTCCGCACGACTCTGATAGACCTGCCGGTTCTCGCATGCGGTCATGGCGAGCTAAAGAAGCTCGCCATGACGACGCAGGTAGACGCCAACTATGCGCTGAGCAACGCCGACTTCCCCCTGGGCAAGAGTAGCAACATCTACCGTGAGTTCAAGTGGTCCGTGGGGTCTGCTCAGCGGTTCGGCCACCGTCAAGGGAACAACTCCCTCTTGCCAGAGCTATGCAGTCAGAGCAACCCCTGTGGCACGATATGCCAGTACGCCCGATTGAAGAGGAGTTTCTCCATATGGTAATACTGGCTGGGTCGCGGTGGGCGAGGCGGGTGTTCGTAATTGAACACGAGCTGGGTGGCCCGGTTGCGGCCCGTTTCCAGGAAGCACATCACCTCCCCATCATAGGTCGCCTTTTCTGGTTCTGGTTCCTCCCCACGCACAACGGCAATCAGGCGCTGTGCCAGCACCCTGGCCTCGAAGTGCGCTGCCGAACCGCTCTTGGATACGGGGAGATCGGTGGCGTCACCCAACGCGTACACATGGGACAGGCCTTTGACCTCCAGGGTGCCGTGGTCTGTCGGCAACCAGGCCTGTTCATCGCCCAGGCCCGAATCCTCGATGACCTTCGCCCCTCGATGTGGTGGCACCAGAACGAGCAGGTCGTAGGCTATCTCCTCCCCTTCCAGCGATGAGATGACCCTGTGCTCTGCATCCACCGCTTCTGTATTGAAAAAGACGGTGTACTTCACATCTCTTTCCTCTAAGAGCGGAGTGGCGACCTCAGCTACGCTCTCAATGGGGAAGACTCGCGGCAACGGAGAGAGGTAATGCAATTCGGTTCGCTCGCGCAGTCCTCGCTTGCGCAGCCACTCATCCAGCAGGAAGGTAAACTCCAATGGGGCTGGCGGACAGCGATAGGGAATGCCACCAACGGTGATCACGATGCGCCCTCCCTCGAAGCGGTGCAGCGCCTCCCGCAATCGAAGCGCGGCCTGCGCCTCATAAAAGTGGTGCCATTTGCCTTCCCCTTCCATAAGGCCCGGCAGGTCTGATAGAACGAGGCGCGCCCCGGTTGCCAGCACGAGGTAGTCGTAGGGATAGGTCGCCTCGCTGGCTCCGCCTGTCCCCACGATCTCGTCCTTGTCGAGGGTATGCCGCACGTGCAGTTCGCGATTGCGCGTATCGATGTGCTGCACCTCCCCGGTCACCAGATGCACCTGGTTATTCAGCAGGCCGCGTTCCGGGCGGATGAGCTGGCTGTCATCGGTTTCCACCCGGTTAAAGGGCAGGTAGAGCCAGCCGGGCATGTAGGCGTGCATCCCTGTGCTATCGATCAGGCTGATTTCTGCTTCCTGCCGGTGCAGGGAACGCGCCAGGAGGTTGGCGACAATCGTTCCCCCGACTCCTCCTCCGACCACCAGAATATGCTGAGGCATCGTCTTCCCTCCTCTTCCTTACTAATGGGTCTTACGCGCTACAAAGCGGGTATAGCCTTGCTCTGGGAAAGCGCCGAGGAATTCATGTCTGGCTTTCTGAATCCAGGCCGGAATATCCCTGGCCGACCCAGGATCACTGGAGAGAACGGCCAGCGTTCCCCCAACCGGCAAGGTTTTCATCCCTCGAATCAGTTCCATCAATGGTCCGGGGCAGAAGCTGCCGCGAGCATCAATCTCTTTATCAATAGCAATCTCAGTTTGCTCTGGCATAAGAATCAACTCCTTTTTTCCAGTTGGAAAGGATGATCCATCGATCACCCTTTCCAACACAAGTTAAGAGGCAGGATCAGATGAACAGCGTGACACGTCCCTCTTTGGCACGCTCGACGAACGTCGCCACGCCGGTCACATCATCAACGATCGGTTCCAGGTCTTCAAGTTTCATGCCAAAGAGTTCCAGGGTCATGCTGCACGCATAGATTTTCACATCCCCGACTTCTTTGGCTCCCTTGAAGTTATCCATCCATGACGGAACCTTCTTCGCCATCATCTGCTCCATCATGACCGGGCCATAGTCTTCGAAATCCTTGCTCACGCGCATATTGGTCTTGTAGTTCTCCTTGCGGAAAGCCTCCAGGCCCCAGGTGGTGAGAAAGACCTCAACTTCCATGCCCATAGCAGCCGCTCCCGTGGTCAGGATAGAGGCGGCCATGAGTTTATCGACCGTACCCGAAAAGACAATCAACGACATGCGTTCTTCCATGGTTTTTCTCCCGTGTGCTTGACTTGACCCCGCCCTGTCTCCAGCCTGGACGGTCACTAAAACGCTTCCTTCTACTCTGTAATGAGAGGCAAAACGTCAGGTGGCAATAGCCTTCGTCTGCGCAGTCTCGATGATCCGGTAGGTGTGGGTGAGATGGGCGACCTTGCCGAGCATAGCACCGGCACCGCAATAGCGCTCCTCAGAGAGCTGAATAGCGCGGGCCACCGCTTCTGGCTGGACATGATGACCAGTCACGACGTGCTCAACGGTGATCTCTACAAACACCATCGGGTGCTCTTCGGCGCGTTTTCCGCTCACGTTGACCTCGTAGGCCGTCACCTCTTGCCGTTTCTTACGCAGTATTGAGATGACATCCATGCCGGTACATCCGGCCAGACCAACCAGCAGCAGTTCCATCGGACGGAAGCCACTATCCGTTCCTCCATCGCGTACCGAGGCATCGAGCGGGATACTATGGCCGGAACCAGCCTGACCCTCAAAGAACATACCGAAGAGAAGTTTAGCCTGTGCCGTCATCGTTTCCGCCATGATTTTCTCCTTTCATGCGAACATATAAATGTTTCTTCTCACAAGGAAGTATAGAATCGCGATTTCACCGGACGATCACAGCAAAGAGTAGTAGCCTCACGACCGCATCACATTTTTCAAGATGAAGGAAAATCATAGAGAGCCAGGCGGAGAATGTTAGCACGCCTCAGTCTATGGCGTTTGTAAACCTGTTGTGATAGCAGAGCGGCCTTTTGTGATGGATCTGTGTGATGAAGGTGGTGCAGGAACTGGTGCAACAGGGTCAGAAGGTGCTGATGGTGGGTGATGGCGTCAATGATGCTCCTGCACTGGCTACCGCCTCGTTGGGACTGGCGATAGGAACACAGGGTTTGACCGCTGCTGCCACGGCTGCTGATGCTGTCTTCCTCTCGACGGATATTCATCGGGTGGTGACGGGGGTGCGTATCGGCAGGCACGTCATGCGCCTGGTAGCGTGCTGACACCGATGATCCGGCCACGCACTGATCTATACTGCTGTCCAGATTGCGCGAGACAGCGAAGAGACCCGCTTCATTGTGACATATCTATTATTATTTTGTTAATAAAATGTGATACTAAAAAGATTTAAGTATGTTATACTTATTATGAATAACAACCAGGATCGTTGCTCATAGCTCATAGTTCTAAAAAGGAGGGTACTATGTCAAGCAACAGTGCCAGGATGAAGGGGACGGCAAAGTGGGGAGTATGGCTCTTGTGGAGAGGAGCCATGCCACTGCTGCTGGCGCTGCTGGCCCTGGGCTTTGTCGGGATGAGTACGGGGATGGCAAGCTCTGCTGCCCCACAGCGTCCGGTCACGGTTTCCAGCCAGAAGGCGGATTCTGCTCCTGCCCTGATCGCCTATAACGGGACGATCTATGTCGGCTGGACGGGCCGGAATACGGCTCATAACTTGAACCTGATGACTTACAATCCGACCAGCAAAACCTTTGGTCCGGCCATTGTACTCACCGATACCACTCTTGTCGGGTCGGCACTCAGCCTGGCGATCTTTAACGGCAATCTCTGCGTCGCATGGATGGGAACGGATCATCACCTCAATGTAGCATTCTTTAAGCCGGAGGATCCAACGCATCTGGCTAACAAAGTCACGTTGAGTGAGACCTCATACAATGCCCCCTCGCTTGCTGTCTTTGGAAATCGCCTCTACCTGAGCTGGAGAGGCACCGATGGGCACCTCAACATCATCTCCTCGGCAGATGCCAGCACCTTCAACACGAAGGTCACCTATAGTACAACCGTCAGAACCAGCCCGACGCTAGTAGCGAAGAATTACCTGTTTGTGGCCTGGGAAGATATGAGCGCCGATTCGCATATTGTGTTCGCACAATATAATCCGGCGACCCCGGCGGTTCTGAACGCTGTGGTCGCCGTTGCTTCGACCAGCCAGCTCCCCGTGAGCCTTTTCTCAGCAGGTGTACCCAATCCGTACCTCAGAGTCGCCTGGCGCACGGCCACAGATTCCCATATCCGCCTGGCTATCTTCGAGGGGGGCCAGTACCTGCACAACCCGGTCTACACGGCAGAAACCACGCCCTATGGTCCCGCCCTGTACGCCCCTTATGTAGCCTGGACAGGGACTGATGCTGCCCAGAGCGTCAATATCATGCAGGTCAACATCTAGCTGCCGTGTTGCGCGTGAGCGAAGACCCGACTTCTTGTAAAAGAGGCCGGGTTAATTGTACAAGCAAGCACAGTCGGCCTCAAATCTTACCTACAGGTTCTTCCTTATTGATTCGTCAACCAGCCAGAGAAAGGAGCCAGCGACGATGAGTGAAGCAAAAGTTAATGCGGGGAGTCCTCTTCCTTTCAACTCAGGAGAGATGCGCGAGGCGGAGCAAGCGTTCCGGCAGGCGTACCCGGCCTTTGCCAGTACGTCCGCCGTGGATGATTTGCGGGCAAGGGAGTACGCGCGCCTGGACGATGGGGGACAGATCTATCTTGATTATACTGGCGGTGGACTCTACGCCGAGAGCCAGTTGCGCGAACACTTTGACCTGCTGCGCACGGGCGTCTTTGGCAACCCCCACTCGCAGAATCCCACCTCGCGAGCGACGACGGAACTGGTCGAACAGGCGCGGGCCAGCGTGCTGGACTTTTTTCATGCCTCCCCCGACGAATATGCCGTCATCTTCACCGCCAATGCCAGCCAGGCCTTGAAGCTGGTCGGAGAGGCCTATCCCTTCCAGCCCGGCGGGCAGTTCCTGCTGCTCTTCGATAACCACAACTCCGTCAATGGCATCCGTGAATTTGCGCGGGCCAGGGGAGCTGCCTTTACCTACCTTCCGGTCATGGCTCCCGACCTGCGCGTGGAAGAGGCGCTCCTCCTCTCGTTCCTCGAACAGAGCAACAAGAACACACCTTCCTTATTTGCCTATCCGGCGCAGTCCAATTTCACCGGGGTGCAGCATCCGCTGGAGTGGATCGAAGAGGCGCAGACCAGAGGCTGGCAGGTGCTGCTGGACGCAGCAGCCTTTGTTCCCACCAATCGCCTGGACCTTTCCCGCTGGCATCCTGATTTTGTGCCGCTCTCGTTCTACAAAATGTTCGGCTATCCAACGGGAGTGGGCTGCCTGCTGGCGCGCAAAGCGGCTCTCTCCACCTTACACCGCCCCTGGTTCGCCGGTGGCACCGTCTGGGGCATCTCGGTGCAAGGGGATGGCTACGTCCTGCTTTCAGGAGGCGAAGGCTTTGAAGACGGGACGCTCAACTATCTCAGCCTGCCTGCGGTCGGAATCGGGCTGAAACACCTGCTGAGCATCGGCATGGACACGATCCACGAACGGGTGCGCGCTTTGACGGGCTGGCTGCTCGACACACTCCTATCTCTGCGCCATAGCAATGGCACGCCGCTGGCGCAGGTCTACGGCCCGCACACTACCGACAGGCGCGGCGGCACGATCGCGCTCAACTTTTTCGACCCACGCGGATCTCTCATTGATGAACGGGTAGTTGACCGGAGAGCCAGCGCGATGCGTCTCTCCCTGCGTACCGGCTGCTTTTGTAATCCTGGGGCCGGCGAAGCGGCCTTCCACCTGTCGAAAGAGGAGCTGCGCAAAGGCTTCCACGAGGGGCCAGCGGACACGCTGCCACAGCTCTTCAAGGGGGAAGGGGGCATGAGCTGGGATCAGTTCCTCGCCGATTTAGGCATGCAGAGTGGTGGCGCTGTGCGCGTCTCGCCCGGTCTGGTCACGAACTTCGCCGATGTGTACCGGCTGGCGCAGTTTGCCCGGACCTTTCTGGATAGCTTCCCAGAGGAAAGCGATTTGCCGCCCCGGCTGCATTGCTGAGAGTATACAGAAGAAGCCCTGCGAGGCAGGGCTTCTTGACTTTTGCCTCTGTCGTTTTAAGTGATAAAACACTCAGCAGAACAATGACCGCACACAGCCCCGGTCATCTCCCACCAGCTCTTTGCCACTCTTCGTATGCTGATGAGGTGAACGCCCCCCACAGTAGAGCCAGAACGCGGGTCTCTCTTCGGATATCTCCAGCAGAGCGATTTCACTCTTCTGATCGTCGATGATCAGCCGGGCAGGTGCCTGCAGCAGATGAGGGGCATTGGCTTGCAGGAACGCAAGCATCTGCGAAGGCGTGATGGCTTCGCCTGAAAGCGCAAGTTCTGGTAACACCGCTTCGTTTCCCTCGATGACACAGCCGGGATAGCGATTCTCCAGAGCCAGCAGGCAAATCTGCAGCATTTCATCAAGGCTCAATGTCTTCCTCCTTCTCCTCAATCAGGCAAGTCTTACCATCCCTTTGGCAGCGGCTGGCCTGTCTGTCCTGTGTGTTCTACACGCCTTCCTTCCCGCGCGATCCAGTGATCAACCGGTTTCACAGGCAGAGAATGAAACCGGTTGATCACTGGATCGCGCTCTACAGTTCCATCCTCCTCTCAACTTCTACTCAGTAAGTTGCGTCCCCAATCGTGCCTTGAGAGACGGCCTGATTACCCGTTGTGACTATCTTGCGCGCTGGCACAACCAACATCGGCAGTCTGGTAGCATGCAAGACGCGCTCGGTGACACTGCCCATGGACAGGTGCTGCCATCCTGTATAGCCGTGAGTGGCCATAGCGATGAAATCACAGCGAGCAGGCATGGCGGCTGCTTCAGCATCCTCTCCGCTTTCGGCGACACGCAGAATGCCGCTGGCAATATCATCGTCAAGAACAACCGACCAGGTGAGCGTGAGATGAAGGGGAGCAATGGCAGGGGCCACGAATCCCTCCTGAATGTGTTGGGCAGTATGGCTGAGGTACTGTTTCGCTTTATGTATGGCAGCCTCTCGCTCCTCCGCGTCCAACCGTTCGGCATGAGGGCGAACCACTACGCGTGTCAGGTGCAGTGCTCCTTTGCCAGAAGCCGCCAGCGCGCTGACGATCTGGGCGGCTGGAACGAGGGCTGCTTTGGCCAGCACCGAGCCATCCAATGGCACCAGCGCCCGCACCGGCCCTTCCATCTCCGGTCGCGCTCCTACCGGTACTGCCCCTCCCTTGCGCAGGAGCAGGACGGGAACCGGAGAATGACGGGCCACTTTTTCCGCCACGCTGCCCAGCGCCCACCGCTTGAAGCCGGTGTAGCCGTGACTGCTCATGACGACCAGATCAATTTGCTGGGACTCGATCAGTGAGAGCAGCCCACTGGCGGGATGGGTAATGGTGACGGGGACGGTGACACTTGTGGAAACTCCTGCCAGTTCCTCTCTACTACCCACAGTCTCCAGGTAGTCCCTGGCCTCTTTTACATCCGCTGCGGTCAGTTCGTAGAACTGGTAGGTTCGAGGCGTGAACAACACGTGGGCCAGCACTACTTCTCCAGCCACTGCTCGTGCCAGTCGTGCGGCAACGGGCAGGGCCTGTTCGGCCAGCGCAGAGCCATCTAATGGCACCAGAATCCGTTGGAACATCTTCTTCCTCCTTTCCTGCTCATTCAAACGCTCAGCTTCCTGGAGAAGCGTTCAACATTAAACGTCTTACTTCAGCCTGGACGCTTGAGAACGAGTGTCCAGGCCAACGCAGTCAGGAGCCCCGCAGAATGCGCTGTTTCTCACTCTCAAACTCGTCGTCAGAGAGAACTCCCGAGTCGTGCAGTTGTCCGAGCAACTGTAGTTGCGCCAACGTACCACTTTGCGCGCTGGCTTCTGATGCTGGCTGTGATGGTGGAGGTGCCTGATAGGGATAAGGGGGATATTGCGGCACCACTACCGGCTGCTGCACCTGCTGCTGGGCGGAGTTGCTGCCGAGCATATAGCCCAATCCGCCTGCCATTAGCGTGTTCATCAACGGAGAACCCATACCCCACCCCCATCCCATCGGGGCAATGATGGGAACTCCAACCCGTCTCATTCCAAATCCTCCGCCGTGGAAGCCACGACCAAAACCGCCTCCTCTAGGCATGATGCGCCTCCTTTGCCGATTCCAGTTCTGCGCCGACTTGCTGCAAGACCTGCGGGTTGACCATTCCGCCAGTGAAAAGCACGCCTCCAGCTTTGTGTACAGCATCTTTGAGATCAAGCGTCCAGGTGTGCTCCAACAGGAGAATCACCGCCGAGGTGCTGGCGGGCAGTTGCTCGACCAGTTTCTGCACATCCTCTGCCGTGAACAGTCCCGCAAGGTCTTCCACGATCATACCGTAAGCGTGCAGTTCCTCCTCGCTGAGTTCACTCACTTCCTCAACGGTGACCTCGCCTGTGGCATCCTTCTCCACAAAGAGCATATCCACCACGCGCACCGCTCCTGTCTGCTGGATGGTGTTCAGCACCGGGAGAATCTCTGTGGCAAAGTGATCATCCTGGAAACCAATCACTACGTATTCCAGCGAACCTATCTCCATCATTTGTCTCCTTTTCTCACAGTGTCCTTGCGTTCCTCCAGATAACGCTTTCTGCGAAGTCGAGAGGAAGCTTTCCTTTATTCCACTTTCTACTATGACCTCTTACTCTCACTACTGCATCACATTGAGTCTCTCCAGCATCACAAAGCTATCACTCTTTCCTCTCTACCGGATAAAGCTCTTGCAGAAAGAAGTGATCGGCGAAGAGAGGGCAGCAATCAGGTCTTCCGGGCAAGAAAGAGAGAAAACCTGTGTCTCTTCTGTGATTTCTTCTGCCTGCTCTGTGATCGCAATGTGACCTCCAACTGATAGAGTAACGGTAGAGAGACAGATACAAATCGATGGAATACGTAAACTATAGAGCAGCAAAAGGAGCATTTCTATGTTGAACAAAATACTCGTTCCACTCGACGAGTCTTTGCGGGCAGAGCGAGCTTTACCGGTGGCAGCACGTATCGCTCGTGCGTCAAAGGGCAGCATTGTGCTGGCCGAGGTCATTAGCCCGGCGGTTGACTATGCAAGCAGTCTGGCACCGGTTCCTCTCGTCAGCGCAGAGATTGTCGACGCCGAACAGAAGGAAGCCGAGGGCTACCTCAAAGCGCAGGCTGCTTCACCGATGCTCAGCGGCATTGAAACGAGGACACAGGTCCTCTATGGCTTTCCTGCCCAGGAGATTCTCGCGCTGGCGAAGGAGCAGTCAATCGACTTGATCGTGCTGTGCAGTCATGGGCGTACCGGTTTCACGCGCTGGGTGCTGGGCAGCGTGGCACAGAAATTGACGCACGAGAGCGCCGTGCCCGTGCTGGTGCTGCGCGATGGTGGTCCTGAACTGGCCTCGCCTCAACCTGAGACCTGTGGCCGCCTCACGCGCGCTTTCGTCTCGCTGGATGGCTCCAGGCTGTCTGAAGCGGTGCTGCAACCGGCGACCGAACTGGCCCTGGCCCTTTCGGCTCCCGCCCCAGCCGCTTTGCATCTGATGCAGGTGGTGCAAGTCTTCCCGCAATCCGAAGCACGGGGTCGCCTGAGCGAACTGAACCAGCAGGCGCTGGAACAGGCCAAAGCGTACCTGGCGGATGTCAAAGCGCGCTTGCAACAGCAATTCCCCGAATCTTTCCTCGCCATTACCACCTCGGTCGGCCTGGACAATGATATTGCCGCTGCCTTGATCAGGACAGCGGAAGCCCGGGAAGAGGGAACTGATGCAGCGGAGGCAAAAGGCTGTGATCTGATCGCCATGTCCACTCACGGACGAGGCGGCTTAGAGCGCCGGATGGTGGGTAGCGTCACCGAACGCGTACTGGAGACGACTCGTTTGCCGATGCTGGTTGTTCGCCCCAGCCTCACGAAAAGAGAGGCAGAAGGGAGAAAGCTTCAACGAGGTGATACAGCAGGGCCAAAGCAGAAAGGGA
>DATGLM010000029.1:0-213256 GCA_035294125.1 Ktedonobacteraceae bacterium
CAAACAGCACCATCCCCCGCTGCGTCACCTCGCGCACTTCTCCGCTGACAAAGCCACCCGCCAACGCGACCTTACTGTGTGCCAGTTTGCCCATCCAGAGCCGCCGCACCTGTTCAAGCAGGAAACAGGGAACTTCATCACTAGAAGCAGAGGCTTCCATCAATCGCACAGACATACATCCCGCTAGCCGCCCCCGCTCGCCTTTCGTCGTCAGGTAGTAGCAGCCACGATAGCCACCACTATGCAGGCTTACGGCTTGCCATTGGCCCCTCATCCACACCTCGAAAGCCGCCCCAGGAGCAAGCGCAGCCACGACCGAGCCACCAGCATCTACGATGACATACTGACCATCCCAATAGCCGATCACCAGTCTCTCTTCTTCATCCATAATGACCTCTCTTTCCTCAACCGCTCTCTTACAGCAAGCCAATAGTCATAAAAAAGTCCCTACGCCCTTCCTTCATCTGCCCTCATAGAAGACCCTATTCAAGCCTGTTCCAAGTTCGCTTGTCTCACCTCCTCTCTTTGACCTGGACACAGGTTTGAGCCAGTTTCTTCTGTGAGGCCCAGCAGTCAGCATTGACCCTGAGAACTTTCGCACTCTCACTACAGCGTCAAGAACCTCTTGCGAGTATCACTGTTCGTTGACCGCTCTGTAGCCCTTAGTCGCTCATCCAGCGCGTTTGTAGGGTATTCACTTGTTCAGGTTCAAAGATGCATAATTAGCATCGTTGCGATAATATCATCTCAGCGATGATTATAACATACTAAAAGTTAGTAGTCAAGCGATGCTAATTATGTTACAATTGACTGAGATAGAAATAGATTTAGAGGTCATATGCTTAAGAATATCAATACCGACCGTGAATACATCTCGACATCAGAAGCGGCGAAACGTTCCGAACTGAGTCGAGTCTATATTGCTCAACTCCTCAGAAAGGGAAAGCTCGACGGCTTTCACTTTGGTCGAGACTGGTTCGTTTATACAGACTCCTTGCAACAGTTCCTCGCAACCAGGCGTAAGCCAGGGCCAAAGCCAGGAACCAAACGGCCACGTAAGAAACCATCAACGAACGTGCTATAATAGTATCGAGTGATTTACCTACTCTAATTATTTGTTTTTTTGGCCCAAAACGACAGGCATAGAATATGGTTACAGCGTCTAATTGCCCATCATTCAGGAGGAAAAAAGTGTGGCTACAAGAGATCCCAACCCTGGCCCTTCACTTTTGAGCCAAACTCTCAAGAAATACCGAAAAACACACAATATCACGCAAGAACAACTTGCGTACAAACTAAACGTAGAACCTCGTACCCTCCGATCATGGGAAAATGAACGCCCACTCAACAACATTCAGGAACTCCGCCGTATCGCTAACATCCTGGGTATTGAGCCGGAGCGTTTGGGCTTGGCCGCATCTATCTATGTTCCAAAGACACCTCAAGAAATCGAAGAAATCGTTGAGCATGTATGGTCCCTTATGGATGAGATACGTGTCCATGAAGCCTCAACAGTAATCGAACGACTCATACACAACCTCTACGCTCAACCTATCACAGATGACACTCAAATGTTGCTCAGTCTTGCTCACGCTCGACATGTAGCAGGGTATGTAGCATCGATGCGTGCAAAAACAAGCGAAGTGCCAATCGCGATCAGCCATTATCACGAATTGGAAGAGATCGCACGCATCATCAATGATTCGACCTTACTCAATATCGCCTTGAGCTATCAGGGTGACATGTACCGCCGACTAGGAGAAATCGATAAAGCCACTACCTATCTTGAGGCAGCACGTGATGCCACACCTGGAGCGAATGCAGCCGCAAGAGGAAACGGCATCCAACTCTTAGGGCGAGCGTCCCTTCTCAAGAGAGAGATCAACGACTTTGAGCGAGCTATGGCAGAGGCAGAGGAATTAGCCGCCACCATTGACCCCGCAACCAATAGCATTCACGGACACTATAATTTAGGGACAGTTTATGAGGAATACACAAAAAGCTATGCTGCTATGGGCCAGATACAAAAAGCTCTAGAGTACTTGAAGCGCACTGAAGCAGCACTTCCAGCAACGCCAAATAACCGCATCTTACTGATGATAGCACGCGCTGAAGCCTTGATCTATGGCGGCGAAATAGACAGTGGTGAACCGCTTGCCATTGAAGCAGCAAGACTTTCACGGCAGCAGGGGCATCATCGGCGCTTAGAGCGTATCTATGGGATGAAACGTTACCTTCACCAGCAAGCCCTTAAATATGGAAAGGCGGGGATGGAGCTAAGCGAAGCACTAGAAGGCCCTATTGAGCGATGGGAAATTAACGCGTAATAACCAAATATATTTCCCGCAGAACATGGTATAATCGGAGAAACGAAATGGCACCCAAGATTCAGATGTCTCATCGTTGCTGTTCGCGCATTTTAGCAGAAGATCGCGAAGATACGATAGAAGGAATTGTATTAGATTGCAGACCGAAGAGCAGAGACAATTTAGGTTTCATCAAATGAAACCCCTGAAGATTTTCTACTGTTATGCTCATGAAGATAAGATACTGAGGGAGCAATTAGAAAACCACCTGGCAACGTTGAAACATTCAGGCCAAATAGTAACATGGCATGACCGTGAAATTTTGCCGGGAGCAGATTGGACACAAGAAATATTTACCAATCTCAATACAGCCCATATTATTCTTCTACTTGTCAGTCCTTACTTCATGCGCTCTGATTACTGTTATGGTACCGAGATGCGTTTGGCCCTTGAAAGGCATAAAGAAGGAAATGCTTATGTTATTCCCATCATCATGCGTCCCGTTGAGTGGAAGGAAACTCCAATAGGGGTACTTCAAGCACTTCCAGACGAGGGAAAACCCATCACATTATGGCGCAATCGAGATGAAGCCTTTCAAAATGTAATACAAGGTATCACAAAAGTAATAGAGGTATTTCGTGACCGGAAATATAAACGGTTTTTGGAGTCCCTTACAGGTTTATGTTGTCCCGAATGTAGTCATGGAAATGCAATAACAACCGCCTTAGAAGGGAATCATCGCTTTATTTGGTGCATGTATTGTGGCTCTAATTTGTTTATAGAAGATATTTAAACATCGCAAAATCTGTTCGGTCTGAGACCAAAACAGAAAGCAAAATCCTTAAAAAAGTCTACATTCTATCAACGCTAGTTTGCCGTAAAATAAGGCCGCAAGCCAATTCAGTAGGAACAGTATCACCCATCTTCCCATTTGCCACCTCAAACGAACAGATGTATAATCTGACAAGGTTGGAGGGGATATTTTATAGCTTTCTGGCCGCAATTATTGATGTGCTTGAAGGATTGAAGAGATCATATGATACAGACGCTTCCACTGGTGTTGTTTATTGTGCTGTCGGAGTTGACAGTTGGCTCGTTTGGCTTGCTTTACGTACTGGATGTGCGCAACGAGGTTAAGCGCAGCTTTCTAGTTCTCTACGGGATTCTCTACCTGTTCCTGGCTGCTTTGACGTTGCTGTTCCAGCAGGGCTTCTCGTCTCCGGCGCTGCTCGATACCTTTACTCAGCTTGATAAGGCGTGGATCCCTTATGAAACGCCCACACTGGTGCTCTTTCTGGTGCTGCTGATCCCTTATAACATCTTTTTGTGGATGGATAAGAAGGCGGGTGTGGCGCTCGTGAAGGGCCAGCCGATCGAGGTTGGTGAAGGCAGCGCGGAAGAGGCGGGGACGCGGGAAGGCAAACGTAGCCCGATTGTGCGTACACTGCGACTCGTCTCCGGCGGGGCTGCCGTTCTGGCGGGTGTCGCTACCATCGCCGTAATGGCACTGATCTACCGCCCGCTTAACGATGCCAGCCTGGGTGGAGCATTTACCGTCGCCGAATTCTTCGCCGCCTCCCTCACGATTGGCGGCGTGATGACCTCCATGTGGCTGGGCCACTGGTATCTCGTGACGCCCGCATTGACAGAGAAGCCCTTGCAATTTGCCGTGACCGTTGTGCTGGCCGCTATTCTGGCGCAAGGCGTTTTCACCTTTGCCGCAGGTCCGATAACGCCTGCCGGGAATATCGCCTCCCCCGCCACAATATCAGCCACGGCTCAACCAGCTACGAAGGCGACCGCAACCCCGGCGCCCGTTATTACCTCGACCACGCCCACGCCGGGCACACAGGTCAGGCCTTCCAATATTCCCCAGGTTACGCCGATCAGCCTTGAAGCTATGTACTGGCTGCGCCTGCTCATCAGTTTCGTCATGCCGCTGATCCTCAGCGCACTGGCCTGGAAACTCATTCGCGATCGCTCGTTCCAATCGGCTACCGGCATGCTCTACCTCGTCGTCGTGCTTGCTCTGGCAGGCGAATGCCTCGCTCGCGGCCTCTTCCTGATAGGCCTGTCGTAGGAGAAGACAACAAAAAGTGGTGCGCAGGCCTGCGCACCACTTTTTGTTGTCTTCTCCTGTTGCTTACTGTTGTCCCGCGTTTCCGGCGCGGCGGGCTTTTTCGCGCTCTTTGAGTTCGCGGCGCAGGATTTTGCCGGAGGCAACCTTTGGAATCGCTTCTATGAACTCGATTTCGTGCAGCTTTTTGTAGCCGGCCAGTTTCCCGTTGGCGAAGACGAGGATATCCTCGGGTGTCACATCGTGACCCTGGCGAATGACGACGAAGCCTTTGGGCAGCTCGCCAGCATCGGGATCGGGTACACCGATGACGGCGGAATCCATGACGGCGGGATGCTCCATCAGCAGCGATTCGAGTTCGGCGGGGGCAATGCCAAAGCCTTTGTACTTAATCATCTCCTTTTTACGGTCGACAATGTAGGTATAGCCGTCGGCGTCAACGTGGCCGATGTCGCCGGTGTAGAGCCAGCCGTTGCGCAGGGAAGCAGCCGTTTCCGCCGGAGCTTTCCAGTAGCCCTGCATCACCTGCGGGCCGCGAATGATGATCTCGCCATCTTCACCCACCGGCAGTTCGCGCTCGCCCGTCTCGATGTCGACAATTTTCTGCTCTGTGTTGTGAACGGGCATCCCCACGCTGTCGATGCGTACCAACGCGGGATCATGGGGCTGCGCGTGCGTGAGGGGTGATGCTTCGGTCATGCCATAGCCTTGCACCACACTGACGCCCGACTTCTCCTCTAGCTTGCGCGCCGGGTCCATCGGCAGGGGCGCGGCACCGGAGAAGACGTATTTTACTGTCTTGAGCTTGCCCAGATCAACGGGGGCATTGGCAAGGGCCAGGATAATTGGTGGCACGGCAAAATAGTAGGTGACGCCGTGTTTCTGGGACAGTTCCAGCGATTGCAGCAGGTCGAAGCGTTCCATGATGACCTGTGTGGCTCCTGCGATGAGGAAGCTACCGGTCAGCATGACACCGTAGATGTGGTAGAAGGGCAGGAAGAGCAGGGCTACATCTTCAGGAATCACCTGCAGAGCAGTATTGAACTGAAGATTGTTGACGCCCAGGTTGCGATGGGTGAGCATCACGCCTTTGGGGAAGCCCGTTGTGCCGGAAGAGTAGGGCATGGCTAGCAGGTCATCGGGACTGACCTCGACGGGCGCGGGACGTCTGGGCGACGAGTTGCGCAGTAGTTGCCCGAAAGGAATGGCTTCCGGCATGCTCTCCGGCGCAGTTTCGCCGGTGACGATGACGTGTTTGAGGTTGGGCAGCGACTTCTGACTAAGCACTGTTTGTAGCAGGGGCAGTAGTTCGCGCTGGATGAGGATGGCGTTGGCTTCAGCGTTTTCGAGCTGGTAGCCCACTTCGCGCTCCTTATACGCGGGATTCATTGGGCTGACCACGATCCCGATAGAGGCAGCGGCAAAGAAAGTAATGGTGTACTCCGGGCGATTAAGCGTGAGCAGGCAGATACGGTTGCCCTTGTTGAGGCCCAGGCTGCGCAACCCGTTGGCGATACTGTTCACCATCGAGACCACCTCGCGGTAAGTCAGCATCAGGTCGTGGTAGATGATAGCCGTGCGATCTGGATTACGGGCGGCAGCTTCACGCAGCAGGTGGTCGTAGGGTACTTCGGGGAAATCTACAGGCGGACGAAAGAGTTCTGGCGCAAACATTTTTTCAGACATGTCTACTATCCTTTCTGATCTGGCTCGCATCGGATAGGTTCACCCACGACTTCGTGGGCTGCCTCTGACGTCACAGGCATCTCAGGAGCCACCATAGGCCCCAGATCACGCCTCTTGCATCAATCATAAGCATACTCCTGTTGAGCCTGGGGGGTCAAGGGCGAATTTTATCAGCTTTCTCAGTATGTTTATCTCTAGAAAGATGTATCAAAAGCGTCTATAATGCAGGGAACTGTCAGGTGAACAAAACAAGAAAGAGAAGGAGTATCATTTATGGCTGCTAATGAGGTTGCAGGATTAGATTGGGCGGCGAACAGATTGATACCGGGGTTTCAAACGCCGCAGCAGCTCGATGTCTACGATATACGTGGAGCTTCGCGGGAAGCGCAGTTGACGATTACCACGATGGCGGGCTTGATTAATCGTCCGCAGCCCAAAGTCTACCTGTTGCTGAATGACCCCCAGGATGATTTCTGGCTGAAAACAGTTTTCCCGCACGTCCAGTATGAATACGCCCCGGCCAGAAACGATGACGCGCTTGAGGCTATGCTCATCAAATATCGTGACAGCGTGCAGGGCCTGATTATTTACAACCCCGATTTCACTGACAGCATCAACGTCGCAACGACACTGGCGGGACAGCGTCAAGCCATCATCGTCTCCCCTGCCCAGGCGCGGGCGCTGCAAACGCCCTTCAAGCTCGCCACCCTCTTCGACCTGAACCAGTTTCAGTGGAGGACGCGCTTCCAGGCCTACACATGGGCGTATGAAAATCTGCTCGCTGCATCCACCTCGCGGATGGTCGCCGGTCTCGATCCTGGCGGCCCGTTCGATTCACACAATAGAGGGCATATTGCATTGCGCTCGTTCCTGGTTGCCACAAACACCTTTGCCTACTGGCTCGATTCACGCGATATTCTCCCCGATATCACTGACCCCCTTTCTTCTGAACATAAGCTAATGGAGCAGCTTTTGAGCCGGTTTCCTGCAGGCGCAACGCACCTCGGCTGGTTCATCGATGAGCCAGGCGGGGTTGGCATGACTTCTCGAGCCGCCATGCCCGTACTGGCAAGCGATCTCTTCTCAAACCTGGAAGTGTTTGCGGCCATCCCGGCCAGTACGCTGTTGCCACCGCCGCGGTCAGTACCAGCCAGCCAACCTGCGCGGGCAGACAGGGTTTACGTCTCGTTCACTGTCAGCGATGGCGATAACCTGCAATATTGTGCGCGCCGTATGCAGACGCTCTGGAATGATAGCGCAAGAGGCAGCATCCCCATTGGCTGGACAATCTCACCGGCGCTCCTTCAGGCCGCGCCATCCCTGGCAACATATTATGCCAGCACCGCGACGGCCAATGACGAACTGATTGCCGGACCGAGCGGCGCTGGCTACATATTTCCCTCGCTCTGGCCTTCCCAGAAGCTGCCCGCTTTCCTCGAACAGACAGGCCAATTGATGCGGCAAATGAATCTGAGTCTGCTGGAAATTCTGGACTCCACGCCGCTGGAGTCAAGCGGGCTGCCGGTACTGGGTGGATTGCGTGCCACCGGCCAGGCGTTTTCCAATGAGCAATTGCAGGAGCAGTTCGTGCAGGCGCTTGCCCCTTATGGCGTTCAGGGTCTGCTCAGTGGCTCAGGAACAGGCAATCCAGAGTGGAAGCTGGTCGATGGTATGCCCATTTATCGCAACATCGGCCTTGCCAACAACGTCTCCCAGACGGTTAGCATGATTACGAACGCGGCCTCATATATGCGGCAGCGCCCGCTGTTCCTGAATGTCTATATCATGGCATGGAATATGAAGCCGGGCGATCTCAAGCAGGTGGCGCAACAACTGGGCAGCGGCTATGAAATAGTCACACCGGGAACGCTGCTCGCAATGCTCCGGCAGCAGCAGTCATGACAGTATATTCTGCGCCAGCGCCGGGCTGCTATCGTCGCGTGCGCGGCGTACACATCCTGCTCGAAAAAGACAGTGGGCTGGCAATCTGCGATTACCCCTTGCGCGCCGTGCGCCTGCCCATCGTCGCGGCACAATTGCTGGCCTATTGCGATGAGGAGCGCCCGGGCGAGGAACTGGCGCGGCATGCACATCTCAGCTTGAAACAAGTGGAAGTACTGTGCGAGCAACTCTGTCGCAGAGGGCTGCTTGAGGCCGGTCCTGCTCTTCCACCGGCGGTATGGCCGTGCGTCTCCATCATCATTCCCACTCGCAATCGGGCTGCGCAGCTCGAACGCTGCCTGCGCTCCCTGCTCGCGCTGGACTACCCCGCCTCCGCGCTCGAAATCATCGTCGTCGACGACGCATCAACCGATGAGACGCCAACCATGCTCCAACGCTTCGTCGCGGAAACGGCGGCATATGGTTGGACAATACATGTCATCCGTCATGCTACGCGACGGGGTGTGGGCAAGGGCCGCAATACAGGCGCGGCTGCTGCAAACTCCGATCTGCTGGCCTATATCGATAGCGATTGCGTTGCCTCTCGTGGCTGGCTCAAAGAACTGGTGCCTGCATTTCAGGACGCTCGCCTCGGTGCGGTGGGCGGCTTGCTGCGCGCTTACGAGCGCACAGGCATGGTTGGGCGCTACGAAGATGTGCGCTCCTCGCTCTTCATGGGCGTGCGGGCGCAAGAGGTACAGGCTGCCGGGCCAATCCCCTACGTTCCCACCGCCAACCTGCTTGTGCGTCGAGAGGCATGGCGGCGACTGGAAGGCTTCGCGTCGCTCAACTTCGGCGAGGACGTGGATTTCTGTCGCCGCCTGCTTGCCGCTGGCTATCGCGCGCGCTACCTGCCCCACGGCACGGTCTATCACGACTACCGCACCCGCCTGCGCGACTTCCTGCGCACGCGAGTCTCCTATGCCTCCTCCGAAGCCATTCTGCTGCGCCTCCATCCCCGCGAGCGCCGGACCCTCATTCTCCCTCCCGAACAGGCCACCTTCGCCGCCCTGTCCATTGTGGGGCTATGGAACATGCTTGCCAGACCATTCGGAAAGCGCTCATCCTCCCACGGTCGCACGAATGTCGACAGACCCGCAGGGATACGCTCTATTCCTGTTATTCTAGCTGCGCTGCTAACTCTTATGGGGGCGTACAGGCGGTGGCGGATGGCGCGAGAGCAGAGGGTGCCGTTGGGGGCGCTGGCGGTAGTGCGGGCAACGCTGCGTGCTCATCTGGCCTACACCTATCACCTGTGTCGCCATCTGACCCGCTATTACACGCTCCCCCTATTGCTGATCGGGTTGCTGCTACCTCCATTGCTGCCGCTCGCGCTCCTCCCTGGCGCCATCGTCGTCGGCGTGGACTATGTGCGGCTGCGTCCAGACATGGGTCTGGGCGAATATACCCTCTGCTCCCTGCTGGACGACTGCGCTTATGGTGTTGGAGTGATACTGGGCTGCGTCAAGCACAGGACGTGGAAACCGCTGCTACCGGTAATCAGGTGGAAGACAACCAGAACGGCAAGCCATTAAAAAGACTCCTTTTTTACAGTAAGCAGAGAGAAAGCTCAGCATCAGGTAGGGAAGGCATTATCTCATGCCTTTAACGTTCATTTAGCATATATTTAAAATTTGCATTATCTCATTTAACCTTCTCGTGGTAAACTCTTCATCGGGGAGGGAATACTGAAAACCAGCTATCAGACAAGCAGAAAGGAATAGGGAACACCATTATGAAGAAGCTCTTCGTTTCCGTTGTAACCGCATTCACTTTTGTGTTGCTGTTACTGACACCTTCGCTGGCAGCTCAAAAAGCGCCAGCTACTCCCGGAAGTGGGACGCCGCAAGCATTCAAGACGACGACACCGATCAAGCACCTTGTCGTTATTTTCCAGGAAAACGTCTCGTTCGATCACTATTTCGGCACCTACCCATACGCGACGAATCCAGGCGGCGAGCCGAAGTTCACGGCTAGGCCGAACACTCCTGCGGTCAATGGCTTGACGCCGACATTGCTCACGCACAACCCGAATTCGGCCAACCCATTCCGGCTTGATCGCTCGCAGGCGCTGACCTGCGATCAGGATCACGGCTACACAGCCGAGCAGGAGGCCTTCGATCACGGCCTGATGGACAAGTTCGTGCAGGACACGAGTGGTCATGGATGCACCGGCACGACGCCAACCGACAGCCCGCAAACTGTCATGGGCTATTTCGATGGCAATACCGTCACCGCCCTGTGGAACTATGCCCAGAATTTCGCCATGAGCGATAACTCCTACGGCACCACCTTTGGCCCCTCGACCCCCGGCGCGCTCAACCTGATCTCGGGCCAGACACATGGTGCGACCCCGGCTAGTGTATCAGGATCGATTGATAACGGCACCATTTTCAACGATCTTGATCCGCTGTACGATGATTGCTCTGCTGCTCCGACCTCTCAATATCCGAATGTCGCTATGAGTGGTACCAATATTGGGGACCTGCTGAACGCGAAGCACATCACATGGGGCTGGTTCGAGGGTGGTTTTGCTCCCACCTCGACCGTCAACGGCAAGGCAGTGTGTGGCTCATCTCATACGAATATTGGCGGGGCGACCGTTACCGACTATATTCCTCATCACGAGCCGTTCCAGTATTACCAGTCAACCGCCAACCCGCATCACCTGCCTCCCACCTCGACGGCGATGATTGGCTATACCGACCAGGCCAATCACCAGTATGACATCTCAGACTTCTGGGCCGCCGCCGATGCTGGCAATCTGCCGGCCGTCAGCTTCCTGAAGGCCCCCGCTTATCAGGATGGTCATGCCGGTTACTCCGACCCGCTGGATGAGCAGCACTTCCTGGTCGACACCATTAACCAGATCGAGTCTCTGCCCACCTGGAACAGCACGGCCATCATCATCGCCTATGATGACTCCGATGGCTGGTACGATCACGTCATGGGACCGATTGTCAGCCAGTCCAACGATCCCAACGCTGACGCGCTGACCGACCCGGGCATGTGCGGTACCGCCGCTGCTGGGGCTTACGAGACTCGTTGCGGCTACGGCCCGCGCCTGCCTATGCTGGTTATCTCGCCTTATGCCCGCGCGAACTTCGTTGACAACACCGTGACCGACCAGTCTTCCATCCTGCGCTTCATCGAGGACAACTGGCAAACTGGTCGCATCGGTAACCAGTCCTTTGACGCGCTGGCCGGAACGCTCGACAACATGTTCGACTTCTCCAGCCCTCACTTCCAGAAACTCTTCCTTGATCCCGTAACCGGTGAGCCGGTGGCTCATCCGTAATATTCTCTGTCCTCTCTGTAAGAAGAGGGCCTGGAATCTGTTCCAGGCCCTCTTTTTGTCTTCTATTCGCTCACCAGCACGCATTCAGGGTCGCGGATGTTAAGTTTGTGATGGACAAACCACTTGGTGGCGGGACAGCCGCCGTGGCAGGCGTTGTACTGGCCGCAGCCGCTGCAGGCTCCCGCGCCCATGCTGCGATAGAAGGCGAAAAGGGTGGAGTTGCTCCAGATGTCTTTGAAGCTGTGCTCGTGCAGGTTGCCCGCCTCAAATTCGGGAGCCTGAAAGAAGGCACAAGGGTAGACTTCTCCCTCAGGGCAGATGCAACAGGTCGCGGTGGCCGCGCCGCAGATGTCCAGCCCGGCCAGCTTGCTGCCGAAGGCGTTGAGGTGGAAGAACGAATCGGCGGTCAGTACATCGGGATGCGCTTGCAGCCAGAGCGTAAATTCATGGTATTGTTCGCGGGTGGGATGCAGGTCTTCCCAGACATCGCGACCGCGACCGGAGGGGCGCAGGCGGGTGACGCGCAGTTTCGCGTCGAAGCTGGCCGCGATTGCGTGCAGTTGATCCAGTTCCGCGAAGCTGTAGCGGGTGAGGACGGCGTTGACGGTCAGGCTGTGTTTCTCGGCTGCCAGCAGTTCCAGGCCGCGCAGCGCTCGCTGAAAGACACCCTCGCCGCGTATGCGGTCGTTCGTCTGTGCTGTGCCACCATCCAGGCTCACCTGGAAATACAGGGGCTGGAAGGCTGTCAGGCGGCGCGCCCGCTCCGGCGTAATCAGTGTCCCGTTGGTGCTGACGCACATGACGAGGCCGCGCTGGCTGCAGCGCTCAAGCACGTCCCAGATGCCGTAGTACATAAACGGCTCGCCGCCGCCGAAATGTATCTGGAACACCTGCATCTCGGCCAGTTCATCGACCAGCGCGAGCGCCTGCTGCGTCGTCAACTCGCGGGGACGGCGCTGGCCCGATGAAGAGAGGCAGTGAACGCAGGCAATATTGCACGCGGCAGTAATCTCCCAGGTCACGGTAATCGGCGCGGAAAGCCCGCCCTGCAAGAAACGCTGCGAGCCGCGTCCCTTCTGCCTGCGCTCCATCTTCCCCGTTTGCTGCATGGCTGTCAGCGCCCCAGGGTGAACGGCGCCCACAGGCGGCTGGGCGTTCAGGTTCAAAGGGGAAGCATTTGCGCTACGCGCACTGGAAAGACGCGATGAACGCTCCACAAAACGCACAAATTGCGTCATGAATAACTCCTCTCAGCAAAAATAGAATCAGGGAAACTGGCCTGCGCCGTCATATGACGAGCCGAATTATTGCTCAACCTGGATATAGCCGCGCTGCGCGAGGTCATCGAGGGCGGCGCGCAGCTTTTGCTTGCTGGCAGGCGAATAGTTCTGCGCTGCGAGGGCCGCGCCCAGATCGCCGCCATACTGCTGCTGCCCGAGCAGCAGAAACTCGATCAATCGCGGCGAGTTGATGAAGGACATCGCGCCCCGGTCGGCGCAGCCATATTTGTAGAGGATGCCCCCAAATTGCTCGCGGCGTATCTTGACCTCCGCGATCAACCGGTAGCTGGCAGGGGATTGAGCCATTTCCATTGTATCTCCTTCATTGGTCGGGCTGGCAAAACAACGTGGTTTCCTAGAAAGGATACATGGGAAAAGGCCAGCAAGTCAAGGTAAAAATGATCCCAAAAATAAGCTCCGAACATGCGTGTGTTGCCCTTTAAGGACAGTCTTCGTTTTGTAATAAAGACCATTTTTTCCATAGCATAGCCGATTTTGCATGTCGTTCTGAGCGCGGCGAAGAATCTCTCGCGAGCCGGAGAGCAGTTGGTCATCGAGATGCTGAGTGCTGCGAAAGATGACATGTCCGGGCCTGTTTTTATGACATGCCAGGTGAGAGGAAATTTATCAGAACATGATATCGTACTGGCGCAAAAAATACGGGCAGTTTGATGCTCACGGCCTGTGGCTCTGTCTGGTGCTGGCATCGGCCATCACGATACGACTTATTTTACTGGCCCTCGGCTGGCCCACCACCAACAGTGACGAGGGCACGATGGGTTTGATGGCGATAAACCTGGCGTTTCACGGGCAAATCCCTATCTTCTTCTATGGACAAAGCTACATGGGCGCGTTAGAAGCGTATCTGGCTTCGCCCCTGTTTCTCCTCTTCGGTCCATCGACTTTTACCCTGCGCTTCGGGCTTGTCGTGCTCTTTACCGCTTTCCTGCTGGCACTCTATCTGCTCACTCGCCTGCTCTATACCAGAGAATATGCGCTGCTCTGCATTACCTTGCTCTGCTTCGGCTCTATCGAAATGTTCACGCGCCAGTTGAAAGCCGTTGGCGGAGCGGTTGAAACCATGCTCTTTGGCTGCCTCGTGATGCTCTTCACTGCTTACCTGCTGCTTCCTGAACAGGAAGAAAACATCGGTAGAGCACGCCGAAAACGCTATCTCCTCTATGGCTTTTTGGGGCTGGCTATGGGGCTGGGCATCTGGAGCCACATGTTGATTCTTCCTTTCGTCGCCGTTTCCTGCCTGCTGCTCCTGCTCTTCCGCCGCTCAGAGTTGAAGACACGCTCCCTGCTGTTCTTGCTGGCGGGCTGCTTCATCGGGCTGCTGCCATCCATCATTTACAGCATCAAATATCCCTTGCAAAACTTCATTTTCACACTCGTCCTGGTGGTGGTTAGAGGGGGCACTGTAGTATCTCAACCACATACCCTCTGGGATAATCTGCTGGGAACCGTGCTGATCAGTATCCCGATGGCGACGGGTGCCCCATCTATTTGCGCCGTCTCGACCACGCCGGGAGCGTGGAGAGCACAAATCTCCGCCTGCATGATCCCACAGGGGCTGTGGGGGATGGGATATGTCCTGCTCTTTCTCCTGGCCTGCCTGCTCGTGGTCAGGCGCTTCCTGGCGTTCCGCCGCTCTATGCCTGCAGCGCGCTCGCCCGAAGACCAGAGGGCGTTTGCCCTGCACACCATGCGGCTGGCGATCATGGGAAGCGCCGTTTTGACGCTTCTGGCGTATGTACCCACGCCCGCGCCCGCGCTGGTTCCTGTCACCTCAACGCGCTATCTCGTTGGCCTGCTAGTCGCCTTTCCCGTCGTCCTTGCTTCACTCTGGGGGCCTTTTGGGAGCAGAACTGTCGCGGGAAGTGGTATTCTCCTCAAACTCAGGCGCGTCGCGTTTCTGGGTATCGGGCTGCTGCTGATTGCTGCCACGTGGGCCGTCTTTCAGCAGGTGCCAGCGGCGCAGGCAGCCAGCCAGCAGCAACAGAGCTTCATCGCCAGGCTCGAACGCATCCATGCCAACTACATCTATTCGGATTACTGGACGTGCGATAATGTGATGTTTCTCAGCGATACGCGCATTATCTGCGGCGTGCTGGACAATGATCTCCAGCCGGGGCAGAATCGCTATCAGCCCTACTTCGCGCAGGTGCGGAATGATCCACAGGCTGCTTACGTCTTCACTATCGGCTCCCCCCAGGCGACTCTGCTGGCAAAGAAACTATCGCCGGGGCAATACAGAATGTTCACTTTTGATGGCTATGTGGTCTATCAACCAGCGCGCTAAGAAAAGTCATGTCTGGCCTGTTGCTTTTGCCATACCTTGCACTTGCTCTGATCTGATGGTATGCTGTTAAACACGCGTATGGATAGCAACAGAAACGAGGAGGGTATGGCCGAGACTACTTCAGTTCCCACCAATGAGGCTCCTGTAGAAGATGTTGCCCTGGTGGAAACCGAGGCTGCTGAAGCCGTCCAGCAGAATGAGGCGGCGCCGGATGATGAATTTGAGGAAGAACTCATCATCGAGGATTTCACGATAGACGGCATCTGCGGCGTCTACTAGAGCGACGAAGAGGATGCGTTTCCAGGATCGGGTGGTATTTATTACGGGCGCGGCGCGGGGCATGGGGCGTTCGCACGCGCTGGCCTTTGCCCGTGAGGGCGCTCGTCTTGTGCTATGCGATGCCTGCAGGCAGTATAGTACCGTTCCCTATCCCCTGGCGACACCGCAAGAGCTGGCTGAGGTCGTCCACGAGATTGAGCAGATGGGTCGCCCCGTCATCGCCGGGCGGGCCGATGTTACCGACCTTGCCGCCATGCAGGCGCTGGCGGAGCGGGCACAGAGCCAGTTTGGCCCTATCGACATCGTTGTGGCGAACGCCGGTCTCTACTCGTTCGCGCCGGGTTGGGAACTGAGCGAGGAACAGTGGGATGAGACGGTCAACGTTGATCTGAAGGGTGTGTGGATCACCTGCAAGGTCAGTATTCCGCAGATGCTGCCCCGGCGCAACGGCAAAATTATCTGTATCGCCTCGACCGCCGGAGAAAAGGGCATGGCAAACCTGGCGCATTATGTCGCGGCCAAGCACGGCGTGATCGGGCTGGTCAAAACGCTCGCCATCGAGCTGGCGCCTTACAACATCAACGTCAATGCCATTTGTCCGACCAGCGTCGATACCACTATGTGCCGCAATCAGGCGCTGTACGATGTCTTCGCCGGTGGGCCCGGTCCGCAGGCCACCTACGAACACATGCTGGAGCTGATGAACTCGCTCAATCTCTTTCCCGATCGCAACCTGCTGCCGCCGGAAGCCGTCAGTTCCGCTGTGCTCTGGCTCGCCTCCGATGAAGCGCGTCACCTGACCGGCGTTGCCCTGCCGGTAGACGCAGGTTATTTGACACGATGAAAACCATTTTTGACAGCTAGCACTGCCGTGTGATAGCATGCCCTGGAAAAGGCTCTCTCACAGATCATTCTGGGCGCAGCGAAGAATGATCTGCAGAGACGGGTTTCCAATGGCATGCAACTTGACCCCGTTCTTAGCCATTCGTTGATCCTGTACGCTCATTGTAGCGCGTCGTTCGCAAGCTGAATGGAGCAATGATGCCCTTTCCGTTGAGTGCGCTGGTTGGTCAGCAAAAGATGCGCCTTGCTCTGATACTCAACGCCATCGATGCGGCGATTGGCGGCGTCTTGATCTGTGGCAAGCGCGGAACCGGCAAATCGACGGCAGTACGCGCCCTTGCCTCGCTGCTCCCGCCAATTACGGGCGTGGCCGATTGCCCCTATTTCTGCGATCCCACCGCTCCTCAATGGATGTGCAGCGGTTGCCTTGCGCGCTTCGAGCGCGGCGAGTACCTTCCGACCGGGCAGCGTCCCGTACCACTGGTCACGCTGCCGCTCAACGCCAGTGAGGATCGTGTGGCGGGCAGCTTTGATCTGGCCGGGGCGCTGGAAAGCGGCGTGTATCGCTTTGCCCCCGGTCTGCTGGCAAAGGCCAATCGTGGCCTGCTCTACATCGACGAAATCAACCTCTTAAACGACCACATTGCCGACCTGCTGCTGGACGCGGCCGCGCTGGGCGTGCAGCGTGTAGAGCGCGACGCGATCTCCTTCTCTCACCCGGCGCGCTTCGTGCTGATAGGCACCATGAACCCGGAGGAGGGGACGTTGCGGCCCCAGTTGCTCGACCGCATTGGTCTGTACGTCGCAGCCGAAGACCTGCGCGACCCGGTAGCGCGCGCCATCGTCGTCGACCGCAGGCTGGCCTACGATGCCGACCCGGCGTCTTTTGCCGCCTCGTGGGCTGAGAACGAGCAGGCGCTGCGCAAACGCATCGTGCGGGCGCGGCAATTGCTGCCATCCGTCCGCGTCTCGCTCTATTTTCGCCAGGTCGTCATCCACCTTGTGACTCGCGAACTGCGCGCGGAGGGGCATCGCGGCGATCTTGTGGTGATGCGCACCGCACGGGCGTTGGCCGCGTGGGAGGGTCGGAACGAGGTGGAGAGCGCGGATGTGGAGCAGGCCATCGCGCTGGCAATGCCGCATCGTGCCCGCTCGCGAGCCACGGTGCAGCAAATCGCTCGCATGCTCGACCAGACAGCCGTGGGTGGCTATGATCCCGACCGACCGGAGGAACTGGCAACAATTGACGAAGACCTCGACCAGCGCCGCGACGAGCGCGAGGGAGCGGCGGGCGTGAGCCGTCCCCTGCGCGGCGAGACAGATATTGCTCAAATACGCGAACTCGTGCGCATGCTGCGCGACCGCCTGACACGGCACGAGAGCGGACGGCAATTTACCTCTGTGACGAGCCGCCACAGCGGGCGCAGCGTGCGCGAGCGACAGGCACGGCCCGTCACAGACCTGGCCTTCTCCGCTACTCTGCGCGCCGCCGCCCCGTACCAGCAGGCACGAGGACGCCGGGCGGGAGACAGGCTGGAATTGCGCGCCGAAGATCTGCGGCAGAAGGTACGCGAGCGCAAGACCCGCGCTCTGCTCATCTTCGTCATCGATGGCAGTGACTCAGTGATGGCGCGGCAGTTGATGGCGCGCACCAAACGCCTCCTGCTGGCGCTGCTGCAGCACGCCTACGAGAAGCGCGACCGCGTCGCCATGCTGGTCTTTCGCTTCGCGCAGGGGCGACTCGTCCTGCCACCCACGCGCAATTTCGGGCAGGCGCGGCGCTGCATCGAAGAACTCTACGTGGGCGGCTGCACTCCGCTTGCCATCGGTCTGCTGGAAGGGCTGCGTGTGGCCGAAACAGAACGCCTGCGCGACCCGGCAGTGCGTCCATTCCTGATTATTCTGACCGATGGGCTGGCGAACATCGACCTCTCCGGCAACATGCGCCACGACACTCCCTTGCGTGACGCACTGCACGTCGCCCGTGAAATCGCCGGGCGCCACATACCCGCTGTCATGATTGATACTAATCCCTATACCGCTTCCGCTGGAACGCGGGTGGCCTATGCGATAGAGGAACAACCAGCAACGGAAATCGCCCCAGCGCGAGCATTGGCCTTCGCGCTGGAGGCGGAATATTTTCAGCTTTGCCCGCCCAACGCGGCAACCTTACTCAAAAGGAGGTGAGAACAGAAGACGGAAAAAGACCATCAACTTCATAGAGGACAGTTGCGCATTGTATTTCAAGACAGCAAACAGGAGGAACATCTATGAAAACACGTGCAGGCGTAATTTACGCTCCCGGCGAACCTATTCGCGTTGAAGAGATCGAGCTTGATCCCCCGAAGGATAACGAGGTTCAGGTACGCATCGTCGCGGCTGGTATCTGCCACTCCGACTACCATATCGTCGCAGGCGATCTGCCCGCCTATCTGCCAATGGCCCTCGGACACGAGGGAGCCGGCATCGTCGAGGAGGTTGGCTCCAAAGTCACCGGCGTCAAGCCCGGCGATCACGTGGTGTTGAGCTTTATTCCGGGCTGTGGCAAATGTCGCTACTGCACCTCCGGTCACGCCAACCTGTGCAATCAGGGCGCGTCTATCCTGGCAGGGCCGCAGCTTGACGGCACTTTCCGCATGCACAAGGATGGCACCGATATCGGCCAGATGTGCGTCATCTCGACCTTCTCCGAGCGTACCGTCGTTCCCGAATTGTCGGTTGTCCCCATCCCCGATTACTATCCGCTCAATCGAGCGGTGCTTGTGGGTTGCGGTGTGCCGACAGGTGTGGGCGCGGTCATTCACCGTGCCAAAGTCGAGCCGGGCAGCACAGTTATGGTCATCGGCTGCGGCGGCATCGGCTCCAACGCCATTCAGGGCGCGGCCATCGCCGGAGCGCGCATGATTATCGCTGTGGATGTCAATGACTTCAAGCTGGAGAAGGCCAAAGAGCTGGGCGCGACCCATACCATCAACTCGACGAAGGAGGACCCGGTACAGATCGCGCGCGATCTGACGTGGGGCGAAGGTGTCGACTACGCCTTCGAGGCCATCGCCACGCCCGCGACCATCGGACAGGCCTACGCCGCTACCGGCAAGAACGGCACCGTCGTCGTCATCGGCCTGACCCCGGCCACCGCCGAGTCGATCCCGATACCGCCGCTCGACCTTGTGCTCTTCCAGAAGACGCTGATGGGAACGCTCTATGGCGACTCGCAGCCGCGCAATGACATTCCCAACCTGCTCAAGATGTACGGCGCGGGCAAGCTCAAACTGGACGAGCTGGTGACGCGCACTTATACCCTCGACCAGATCAACGATGCCTACGCCGATATGGTGAATGGAAAAAACATTCGCGGTGTGATCGAGTTCGAGTAGCTGGCCGCCCCACCACTCCCAGGCCACCCGCAAGGGATGGTCCTACTATACGCGGCCTGCCCGTTCGCTGCGCGAGCGATGGCGTGGAGGGGGATGGGAAATGGGGCGTATTATTATAGTAGGGGTACCCCTTGCGGGTACCCTGGAGGTGGTGGGCTACCCTGGGAGCCACAATGACGTATATTTACCCGTTCAGTGCGATAGTGGGCCAGGATGAAATGAAACTGGCGCTGATCCTCAATGCTATTACCCCTACGATTGGTGGCGTGCTGATTCGCGGCGAAAAGGGCACGGCCAAATCGACTGCCGTCCGGGCGCTGGCCGCCGTGCTGCCGGAGATTGAGGTGGTGGCCGATTGCCCCTTTTCATGCCCACCAGACAGGCTTGAGGAGATGTGCGCGTCCTGCCGCGAGCGCAAAGAGCGGGGCGAGACATTGCCTATTGCGGGCAGGCGCATGCGTGTGGTCGACCTGCCCATCAATGCTTCTGAAGACCGCGTGGTGGGAACGCTGGATATCGAGCACGCGCTGCGCGAGGGGCAGCGGCGCTTTGAGCCAGGCGTACTGGCCGAGGCCAATCGCGGTATCCTCTATGTCGATGAGGTCAATCTGCTTGATGACTATGTCGTTGATGTGCTGCTGGACGCTGCCGCCATGGGCGTGAACATCGTTGAGCGCGAGGGCATCTCGTTCAGCCACCCGGCGCGCTTCATGCTGGTCGGTACTATGAACCCTGAAGAGGGCGAACTGCGCCCGCAGTTGACCGACCGTTTCGGCCTCTGCGTTGATATCACCTCCATCCAGAATATCCACCACCGCGTCGAGATTGTCGAGCGGCGCGAGCGCTACGAGGCCGATCCACAGTCTTTCCTGGCCGAGTACGCGACACAGGAGCAGGCCCTGCGAGAGCGCATCACGCGGGCGGCATGCAACGTGCAGCAGGTCAGAGTGCCGCGCGGCATCGCCAAACTCATCGCCATGATTAACATCGAGCTGGATGTGGACGGTCATCGCGGCGACATCGTCATGCGCCGGGCCGCGCAGGCTTATGCCGCCTATCGCGCGGAGCCGGAAGTGACCCCCGATCACGTCTACACCGTCGCCCCCATGTCCCTCGCTCATCGCCTCAAACGCCTCCCCTTACAACAAGTCCCTCGCTCAATCAACGAGGCGCTGGCAATGGTCAGGAAGAAGGATATAGCGGGCAAAGATGATAACGTCGATGTCCACAATGGAGGAGAAACCCATATCTGAAGCTGGCGTTCTATCGTGTAACGTATTAACAGAGGTTCTTGTGGAAGGTGGGAAAGGGAAGGCATCCTGAAGAAAGTTAGCAAAGGAGGCACGATAGATGAAGACTGGACGCTGGCTCGCGCCGACGTGACGGGCGCGGTTGTGGGAGCGCGCCACCCCGACCAGATCAGCAATCTGATTAACGCGGCGGAGTTCCGGCCCAATGAAAGGGAGATGCGGGAGATCGACGACTATCTCCACATGCGACGAAAATTTCCATAAGGAGAAAGACTCGCTGTCATATTTGTACCTCTTTTCTTGTCTCTACTAGTATAGAGGATTCTCACGAAAACGCTGAAGAGTCGGAGAGTACAATCATCAGCATGGAATGAATGGGCAGGTCATGTGTGACAGGTGCTTTCTTCGCTCGCAGTGGCCGATGCAGCCTCTATGTACCTATCAAGGCGGATAGGAAAAAGAGACCAGGTAAGGAGTCGAGTATGAGAAGCTCTGTCGCGAGACTTTCCAATGAGCGTTTAAGACAGGAGCGCCAACGCAGAGGCTGGTCCCGGGAATATGTAGCTGAACAGATTGGTATTGCTGATGCCAAGACTATTGGCCGCTGGGAGCGCGGTGTCGCCTTTCCCAGAGCCTATTTTGTCCAGAAATTGTGTACCCTTTTTGGTATGCTGGCTCAGGACCTGGGATTGTGTGGAGAAAGCAGCAGTTGTACTGATGACTGGCAAACATCGCAGGAGAATAGTTCCCCTTTCTCTACCCAGTATCTCTATGATCCCGCGATTCCTTTGCTGTCGGCGCAGCCTGATGGGCTGGTAGGGCGAGATGACCTGCTCAACCTGCTCAAGCAACACCTCTGTAGAGACGACACTTCCCCGGCGTTATCAGCTCTCTATGGGCTTCCTGGCGTTGGAAAAACCGCCCTTGCCATCGAACTTGTCCACTGCCTCGATGTGCAACGCTATTTTAGTGATGGAATGCTCTGGGTAAGTCTGGGTCCTGGTCCAGATATATCTGAACAGTTACGTAGATGGGGAGGCGAGCTGAGGTGTACATCTGCTGAAATGGCAGATATGGAGGATGACGCAGATTGGGCAAGATTGCTTCGTGCGAGAATCGGTTTGCGTCGTATGCTTCTCGTTATTGACGATGCATGGAGAAGTAAAGATGCACTCGCCTTCAAAGTGGGCGGTCCCTTTTGTGCTTATGTGCTGACAACACGCAGCCCGTCGGTTGCTCTTGATTTTGCCGGAGATGATGCCATATCTGTACGAGAACTCAATGAAGATGATGGTTTAAGCCTTCTGGCACACTTTGTACCGGATATTGTTGCCGGTGAACCCTGCGCCGCACGCGCACTGGTTCAATCCGTTGCCAGCCTTCCGTTAGCACTGACCTTGATGGGCAAATATTTGAAGTCACAGACATATAGCAATCAACCACGTCGTCGGCGAGCTGCCCTGGAGCGTTTAAGCCATCCTGAGGAACGATTACGGCTCACGATAACGCAGGCTCCATTGGAGCAGCATACGAGTTTGTCAACGCGGACACCTCTGTCATTGGAAGCAGTGATTGGAGCGAGCGTGCGGCAATTAGATGAAGTCGCCCAACGAACGCTCCTCCTTTTATCGGTTTTCCCCGCGAAACCATCCAGCTTTTCGGAGGAGGCAGCGTTGGCAGTGACTGCCGCAACTGCGGAGACACTCGATGTTCTGGTAGATGCTGGATTGCTGGAGAGTATCGGATGCGGTCGCTATACACTCCACCGTACCATTGCCGACTTTGCCCGTAGCAGGCCCTATGATGGCACTGCGGATGAACGCATGGTTCAGTACTTTACCAGTTACGTGGAGACACATCAGGACAACTATGATGCCCTCGAACAAGAAATCGGCAATGTGCTCGCCGCTCTCCAGCTAGCATCCGAGCGTGGGATGAGCGCAGCTCTGATACGAGGGATTATTGCTTACTCCTCGTTTCTCCGTGCGCGGGGCTGGCACGAACTGGCGGAAATCCATCTGGAACGCGCTCAGCAACTTGTTCAATCTCAGGATGGTAAATTGCTCTCTTTTCGGGTATTATGAGGATGAAGGTACTGAGTGTTAAGGAGCCTTTCGATGTCTTATCAGACAGAAGATACCTCTTCATCCAATACAGAGAATTTTCTCGATGAATGCCAGTTGGTGAGGCGTGCGCATGACGGAGACCAGCAGGCATTTGAACTGCTCTATGAGCGCTATAATACCCGTATTTGTCGCTATCTGAGCCGCATGGTGGGAAATGATGGAGTCGGGTGCGAATTAACACAAGAAACCTTTTTGAAAGCATGGGAGTCATTGCCCTCACTGCGCGAACCGGCGCGTTTCGCGGGCTGGCTCTATCGCATCGCCACAAACTGTGCCTATAACTATCAACAGAGAGCAAAGCATTTGCACCTCGTTCCATGGGATGCTTACAGGGAAAGAGATGAGGAACTGAGCGTTGCCGGGCCGGAAGAACAGGTCGAAGAAACCGAATTGCTCCAGCAAGCTCTTGCCCGTGTCTCTCCAACCTATCGCCCCTGTCTCATTTTATATGTTATAGAGGAATTACCTCAGCGAAAGATTGCTGACCTGTTAAAAATAAAGGAGACGTCTGTGGGCAAGTATGTTAGCCGGGGAAAAGAGGAGCTGCGCCAGATCTACCATCGGCTCGTGATGGAACAGGGCGCTGCGATGCAGAGAGGAAAGTAAGATCTATGAATAACCAACCTCCTTGCATAGCCTGGGCAGAGAAACTCGCTCTTAGATACGAAGACCTCTCAGTTGCCGACCGTGCGGCCCTCGATGCCCATGTAAAGAACTGTCCCGCCTGCCGGGCCGCTCAGGCCGACTACCGTTTCCTTGATGCTCGCTTGCAGGCATTGCCACCTCCAACCATGCAACCGTTACCGCGTCTCTCTCCCCGGCTCGCTTTCCAGCGTGAATGGGAGGATGAAGCAGGAAAGGAGGAAAGAAAAGGAGAATCTGACAGTTTTATACCTTCTTCTCCCCGCTTCTCAAGGACCCGGCAGGCAGCGATGCATAGAGGCTCTTTCGCGGCCTCTATCGGCAAGGTGCTTCCTGGAGTCTTCGTGGCCGCGCTCGTTCTCGCCCTGTTACTGCTCTTTGAATCGCGTACCATTAGTACTAGTATAGGACGTCCTTTGGGAACGACCCTCTTTGTCTACCAGCGGCATAGTGGTTTTGTAGATGCCGTAGCGTGGTCGCCCAATGGGCGCTACATCGCTTCGGGTGGTTGGGATGATACTGTGCAGATATGGAACGCGAAGACCGGGGCTGAGGTCTTGTCCTATAAGATGGGCGATATCGTCGACGCGGTGGCGTGGTCACCCGATAGCCGCTACATCGCTTCGGGCAGTTGGGATCATACCGTGCAGGTGTGGGATGTGCAGACGGGTACCCTTATCTTGACTTATAAAGGGCATAGCGAGGAGGTGAGTTCGCTGGCATGGTCGCCCAGAGGCCGCTACATCGCTTCAGGTAGTTGGGATCACACGATGCAGGTATGGGATGCGCGCACCGGTACCCAACTCTTTAGCTTCACCTATGAAGATTTTGTAGATGCCGTAGCGTGGTCGCCCAATGGACGCTACATTGCCGTTGGAGTGAGGGATGCTTCGACATATGTGGTGGATGCACAAACGGAGGCTCCTCTTCCACACATTTATGCAAGTCCCGATGATGCCGACATCGTGAATACTGTGGCGTGGTCGCCCGATAGCCGCTCTATCGCCGTAGGTGGGAGAAATGGCAGTGTGCAAATATGGGATGTGATGACGGGAACTCTTATCTCAAACTACAAAGAACATACTAACGAGGTGAGGTCAGTGGCGTGGTCGCCAGATGGGCGCTACATCGCTTCGGGCAGCTGGGATCACACTGTGCGCGTATGGGATGTAAAGACTGGTCTTCCTCTCATCATCTACCAGGGGCATAGCGATAACGTGGACGCCGTAGCATGGTCGCCGGATGGGCATTACATTGCTTCGGCCAGTTGGGATGATACTGTGCGAGTCTGGCAAGCCGCTTCCAGCGGGTGAAATTTCCGCGCCAGTCAATGTCAGGCTATCTTGTGTGTGAGTCGCCGCCCTTTCCATACGTAGTTAATATACGCAATGGATGGACGCAATGTACCTGCTTTCTGGGAGGATAATATGGGTGGGCTTCGTAAAACGCCCCCTGTTAGCCCCCCGGAAGACGTTCTTTTCAAAGGTGAAAGCGCCTACAATAGCGTACAAGGTCGAATCTCCATCACAGAGCGGTTCGCAACCATCCATCGTTTATCTATTGCGACCGCTATCGATCTGCCGGGCGCGCGGCCTGGCATAGCTAACCTGGGACCGTCGTGTTCTTGTTAGTCTCCTATACCCACGAAGGAGGGAACTATGTCTGTATTCAATCGTCATCAACAGCGTAACGCCGTGGAGCAGTTAGTAGAGGAGTATACGCACTTCAAGATCACCCGTCGGCAGTTTATGCAGCGCGCCGTGGCTGTCGGCCTCTCCACAAGCGCTGCCGTGTCGCTTCTGGAGGCTTGCGGCGGCACCAGCACCAGCGGTGTTAGCAGCAGTGCCACGCCCGCCACGGTCAAATCCATTGACATGCTGGTTGTCATCAGCGGCTCGGAACTGGCCGACTTAAACGAGGTCAACGCGGCATTCACACAGAAGACCGGCATCAAGGTCAACGTCGAGTCCACACGTGACCTGCCGACCGTCCTGAATACACGCGTCAGGGGCAACAATCCACCCGATGTCTCGGCTATCCCCGATCTGCCTTCGATCAAAACCTATGCGAGTGAGGGGAAACTGCTTCGCCTGGACACATTCATGGATATGAATACGGTTCGTGCGAACTACTCGTCGACCTGGCTCGATCTGGTCACAGTCAATGGTGGCATATACGCTGTGCCCTTCCTTGCCAACACGAAAGGTACCATCTGGTACAGTCCCAAGCAGTTCTCGGCCAACGGCTGGAGCGTACCCAAGACCTGGAACGACATGATTACCCTTTCGAACCAGATCGCCGCCAAAGGCTTATATCCCTGGTCGCTGGGAGTGGAAAGCGGCGCTGCCAGTGGCTGGCCCGCTTCCGACTGGATCGACCAGATCTACTTCACCCTGAATGGCCCGGCCATGTCTGCCAAATGGGTTAACCACCAGATTCCCTGGACGGACTCCAGCGTCAAGAACGCCTTCACCTACTTCGGTCAGATCATTCAAGGCAAGCACTACATCAATGGGGCGCCGCAGTCTATTCTGGCCACCAACTTCCAGCCTGCCTCTTACCTGCCCTTTGATTCGCCACCGAAGGCCTACATGTACTACCTGGGAGACTTTACCGAAGGGTTCATTACCGCCCAGTTCCCGGGCTTAAAGGCCGGTACGGACTTCAACTTCTTCCCCTGGCCGACGATCAACCCGGCCTACGCGGGAGCAATTACCGGCACTGCGGACATCTACTTTGCGATGAAAGACAACAATGGTACGCGCCAGTATATGGAATTTCTCACAACGGCTGAAGCCCAGGAAATCTGGGTAAAGAAGGGTGGGAAATCTGCCGTGAACAAGTCGGTACCTACCAGTGCTTATCCAGACCCGGTGGCAGCCGCTACCGCCGCACAGTTGCAAAGCGCTACTGCCTTCACTTTCAGCCAGGATGACTCGATGCCAACCGCGATGGAGAACGCTTACTGGAAAGCAACCCTCAGCTACATCCAGAACCCATCGTCGCTAGACAGCATTCTCAGCAGTCTTGAAAGCACTGCGACTTCGGTATACTCCTCCTGATCGGTTCAGGTGGATAACGGATGGTAGTGGCGCCCCGCGCGGATGCCATCAAGAGCGCCTGCGCAGGCAAGGCACCTGCAAGGGGTGCCACTACACCTTACCCATCCCATCCCCCTCTTGAAGGAGGAAACGCTTCCCGTAATGGTATAATTGTTACAAACTCTGTCCTTACTTCCGAATGTCTGATAGAATTGTTTTTCCTGGTATCCGGGGTGCATGGTGACTGCCGCATATGCACCGCTTGTACTGGTAAAGGAGGTATGGTATGGCAACGGTAGCTAGAGAACGTGTCGCGGCGACTGCTCCCCCCGCGAGAGAGAAGCGAAAGTTTTCCTGGCTGGCCCTGTTATGGATTGCCCCGGCTGTGATACTCATCCTGGCTTTTTTCATTTACCCGCTGATCCAGACCCTTATCTACAGTTTTCAAAATGCTGATTCAACGGCGTTCGTCGGGCTGAAAAATTACCAGTTTGTCTTCACCGACCCGGCGATGCTCGATGCGTTGAGAAATAACCTGCTCTGGCTCGTCCTGGGAACGATCCTGACGGTTGGCCTGGGGCTGATCGTTGCGGTTCTGGTGGATCGGGTCAAGATCGAGGCCATCATCAAATCCGCGCTCTTCGTCCCGATGGCGATTTCATTTGTGGGCGCCAGCGTCATATGGAAATTTGTCTACGACTACGAGCCATCCGGTTCAACCCAGATTGGCCTGCTTAACGCCTTCCTCGGCCTGTTCGGGATACAACCCCAGGCCTGGCTCACGAATCCGGCTTTCAACAACTTCGCATTGATTGTGATCTATACATGGATGTGGACCGGCTTTAGTATGGTGATTATCTCGGCCGCCCTTAAAGGGATACCCGACGATGTGATCGAAGCGGCGAAAATGGACGGAGCAGGCCGCTTTACCCTGTTCTGGCGTATCATGGTACCCATGATCGCACCGACCCTGGGCGTTGTCACCACCACCATGGTCATCAACATCCTCAAGATCTTTGATGTTATTTATGTCGAAACCGGTGGCAATTACGGCACCAATGTGGTCGCTATGGAGTTTTATAACCAACTCTTCAACTTCAATAACTACGGCAGGGGCAGCGCCCTGGCGATACTGCTGACTGTGGTTGTTGTGCCGGTGATGATTATCAATGTGCGCAGAATGCGCAGAGAGGAGCAAGGGCGATGAGTACAACAGAGCAACGTGCAGTCCCGGCGGCGCGCGCGAAAGCCGTGGCACAGCCGCGGGAGGGTGGGTATTTCCTGCGCTCCTTCAATAACAGCCTGGTCACTATCCTTGTTGTGGTGATCGCTCTGCTCTGGTCAATACCAACCTTTGGCCTGTTTATCAGCTCGTTTCGCCCGCCCCAGGCCATCGCCGCATCCGGCTGGTGGACAGGGCTTGTCCCTCCCTGGCAATTTACCATTCAGAACTATGTAAATGTCATCCAGGCCAATGGACTGGGCCAGGCATTCATCAATAGCCTGATCATCTCCATTCCGGCGACGATCCTTCCCATCCTGTTTGGCTCCTTTGCTGCCTTTGCTTTCGCCTGGATGAATTTCCCATTTCGCAACACACTCTTCTTTGGCGTTGTTGCGATGCTGGTCATTCCAAACCAGATTGCGCTGGCACCGATTCTCTACTGGTTCACGCAGCTCGGCTTGACCGGTACGTATGCCGCGCTCTGGATTGCTCACACCGCTTTCGGCCTGCCCTTCGCGGTCTTCCTGCTGCGCAACTTTTTTGCCGCGCTGCCCAAAGACCTGATGGAATCAGCCTATATCGACGGGGCTTCGAACTTCCGTACCTTCTGGACCATCATTATCCCATTGTCAGTGCCCGCTCTGGCTTCCCTGGCCATTTTCCAGTTCATGTGGGTCTGGAACGACCTTCTGATCGCACTGATCTTTGTGGGTGGCAACCAGTCGGTCGCGCCGATGACTGTAGTAGTGGCCGATCTGGTCGGCTCCTACGGCGAAAACTGGCAGTTGCTGACTGCCGCCTCATTCCTCTCGATGGCCCTTCCTCTGGTCGTCTTCTTCTCGATGCAGCGCTACTTTGTGCGCGGTATCCTGGCGGGGTCGGTCAAAGGCTAGCGATAATCGTAATGCCCTTTACACTGCCTGAGAACCAACAAGCCATTATCCTCTCCACGAAGATGGGAGAGGATAATGCTTTGTTCATGAAAGCGAATGTGTATGTATAACAATCCAGTCATTTCTGGCTATTACCCCGATCCCAGTATCTGTCGCGTAGGCCAGAATTATTATCTTGTCACCTCTTCAAATGAATATTTTCCAGGCATTCCCATCTTTCACAGTCGAGACCTGGTTCACTGGCGGCAGGTAGGACATTGTCTCACACGTGCGAGCCAGCTCCCTCTCCATCAATGCGCCAGCTCGCAGGGCATTTTTGCCCCTACGATCCGCTATCATGACGGCATCTTCTATGTGATCACCACAAATATATCGGCAGGAGGCAACTTTTATGTGTATGCAGATGATCCCGCTGGGGAATGGTCTGACCCGGTCTGGATAGATCATCAGGGCATTGACCCATCACTTTTCTTCAGCCCGGATGGTCGTACCTATGTGTCAGCCACTGGCCAGCCGACGGGCATTTATCTGTTTGAAATTGATTTGAAGACCGGACAGAGGAGAACGGAGACGCGCTGCATCTGGAAAGGAACCGGCGGTCGTTTCCCCGAGGCTTCCCATCTCTACTACCTCAACAACAGCTATTATCTGATGATCGCCGAAGGGGGAACGGAGTATGGACATATGGTCACTGTGGCACGCAGCGCCAGTCCGTGGGGGCCTTTTGAACCCTGTCCGTACAACCCCATTCTTACCCATCGCGACCGTGGTTTTCACCCGATTCAGGGAACAGGGCATGCCGACCTGATCGAAGCGGACGATGGCGAGTGCTGGCTTGTCTGTCTGGCCTTTCGCCCACACGGAGGCAATTTTCATCATCTTGGGCGTGAAACATTCCTGGCTCCTGTCTCCTGGGCAGCCGATGGCTGGCCTGTCGTAAACCACCATCGTGGCCTGGAACTCACGATGGATACTCCGACCTTACCCCCACATCCCTGGTCAACTGAAGCTCCTCGCGATGACTTTGACCAGACGACACTCCAACTCTCCTGGAACTTCCTGCGCAATCCGCATGCACAGGACTGGTCCCTCACCGCTCGCCCTGGTTGGCTGCGCCTTTATGGATCACCACTCACCCTTGATGACCAGGACTCTCCGGCATTCATTGGACGACGGCAGCGGCACTTCTCTTGCAGGGCAAGAGCGCTGCTCGACTTTACTCCTCAAAACGAAGGAGAAGAGGCCGGGTTGACCATCCTGGCAAACGAAAAGCATCATTATGAAATTGCCCTTACCTTGATAGATGGTGTTCGTAGCGTTATTGTACGGCGGCGCATAGGTGATCTTGTTGCCATCGTTGCCTCTCAAGCCACAGGCGATGGCCCGATCGTACTGGAAATTCAAGCGGATGCCGAAATGTACACATTCGTCTATACTCAGCCAGGACAGGCTCCACGCATGCTGGCTACAGGAGCAACGCGCTACCTCTCTTCTGAGGTTGCGGCGAGCTTCACAGGTGTTTACCTGGGAATGTATGCAACCGGAAGGGGAAGAGTCAGTAGCGCTCCCGCTGATTTTGATTGGTTTGATTACTGTCCACAGTAACAATGTTGGCTATCTCATAATAGCCCTACGAAGCAAGACATATGGCAGAGCAAGATTCTGAATACCCTCACGAACTCAACGGCGACGAGTTTGATATCGAGATCACCGATCTTGACGCGGTGGAGGGAGCGGAGAAGAGAGAGTGGGGAGAGGCGGCAGCAGAGATAGAGCGAGCAGGGAAAAGCGAGGAACCTGTCAGGAGAGGCCGTTCGGGTCTGCGAGCGCGCTGGACAAGACGCCAGCGCGTGCTGCAAGTTATGGTGACTACCATGATTGCGCTCTTGCTGCTCTCCGCCTTCCTGAATAGTTCTGCGTCGATGCGCAGCGTCATCATCGGCCTGCTTCGTCCAACGCCCACGCCGCAGCCTCCGGTGGAGAGCGACTCTTTCTATGTGCAGGGAAATCCTTCCTGGGGACAGCTTTTCATTGATGGGCACCGTGTGGCGCACCTGCCGCTGGTGGGTGTTGAAGCACCTTTGCGGCTGCAGCGCGGTGTGCATGTGCTGCGCTGGCAGGCCAGCCCGTTCGATACACAGAGCTGTACAGTCTCTGTTCCGGGCTGGCTGGGAGTGAATACCTGTCTTGCTCAGGCAGTGCCGGTCAACGAGAAGGTTTCTGCCTGGCTGATTACCTTCGCCGTTTCGCTGGCTAACCTGCCTCCCACGCAGCGCGCCGCTTTGACACGTACCGCGCAGGCCGCGCTGGATGCCATGCGTTCTACCGATACGGTACAGCCGGGGGAACTGTATGCTGTGTCGCTATCGGAGGCGTGCAAGCCAGAGCAGCGGGTAACATATTGCTTCGCCACCGCGCAGGAGCCATTGAAGGCGACATTGCATTTTGCCTTAGATACGCAGATGTCTGCCGGGGCTACAACGTGTATCAGTGCCGGGCTGGGCAATACCTGTATATTTCAGCAGCAGGATTGCCACCTGTTCTGTGCTTTCCCGGCGCAGTTGTTCCACGTCTCGTCATCATCCTCCTCGCCGGGCTGGAACGTCTTTGTGGTGGTACGCTCGTCCTGGACGTATGCGCTGCCAGACGGGCATGTCATCGCGCGTAACCAGCCCAACAGCTTTCTGGATTTTGAGCAGGGAGATGAGTATTTTGTGGCGATGCATATCACCTGGAACGGAGCGAAGTGGCAGGTTGCTGTGCTGCCCGGACAACTGTTGAGCAATCCTGTTTGCACAGAGGCGCAGAATGAAGTAGAGATAGGGGGCTTTCTGGCCAGGAGTAATATCTCATTTCCTCTGACGTGGAATTTTGCCGCGAACGCGACGCTGGCCGCTGGCTGCTTGGCTGTAGCAAGCGCGACCCAGCAGACGAATACGACGCCGCTGCCCTCGACCTATCCGGTTCCCGGCGCTTATTGTCTGCAACGCTTTGGCGTGCTGCTGGCGGCGAATGCCACCGCGCACCGCTACTGGCCCTATCTCCCGCTCGCCGATCACTACGAGCAGGGCATGGCGCAACACCTGGCCATTCAACTGGCCGAAAATCTATAGACTATGCTTGAGCGCCAGTGTCAGCGCTGCTGCCGTTTGACGATGATGGAGAAGATAACACAGAGCAGCCCGGCGAAGAACAACGGCCCGCCCGCTGGCACGCTCTTTGTCGCGGCTATCGCCAGGATGCCGATGACCTCCAGCGCAAGGCCGCCGATGAGCAGGAGCATAATAGCGAGCGATGAGTTTTCAAAGGAGGTACGAATGTCCTGGCGACCGTAGACTGGTGCGGGCATAGCTTGAGCAGGCGCGGCTTCCCTCTGGTTTTCCTCGCTTTCAAGCGCGGTTTGTGCCTGTGGCGCGTATTCCTCAATAGCTGAACGCAGTCCCTCGTAGAGTACTTCGATATGGCGGCGCGACGTGCGCATATAAACTTTGTGCTCGCGGCTGCGCACGAGCAGCTCGCGAAACAGTGGCTCGAACGTTTTGTGACGCAGGGAGACGGCAGTGATCTCCGCGAGCGGAATGGCCTCAAGAAAGAGCCGCTCGCGTGGGAAGGTGTTGTAGGCGTAACCCATCAAGCGCTGGTTTGTCAGCACGATATCGCAGGCCATACTGCGGCCCTTCTCTCCTGTCTCCACCTGCTTGCTATCCCAGATACCGGGTACATCGAGCAATGGTTCCTCATCCGGCTGCATCCGCTCGCGCAGCCCCTTTAACTGTCCCAGAATACGTTCTGCTCTCTTATTTTTACCGCTAGCTTGCATAAAGTGACCTCGTTCCATCTCTCTGCAAAATTATAGCATACCCTGTCATAAAAATATCCTCTCTTAACAGGCTTTCACAACCTTGCTTAATCGTGTACACTATAGACACTTGATAATCTCGGTGAAAAGAGTGATCGATGGCGCAGAGTAATAAGCGGATCAAAGATGGCTTAGAAACCGGCGAGGAAGCGGGCGCAAAACATCCTGCCCAGGTGAGCCGGAGGGTATCGGATCACCTGGCGAATGAGCGCACGTTTCTGGCATGGATGCGCACAGGGCTGGCGACCATTGCCTTTGGCTTCGTAGTCGAGCGTTTCGGGCTGCTGCTGCGTGAACTCGGTGTCAAGGGCATAACTGTTGCCGTTTCTTTCCACTACTCCACGTTCTTCGGTGTCGCTCTGACCTTGCTGGGCGTGGTAATGATGTCTGTGGCGCTCATGAATTTCCTGCATATTCGCAGGGCAATCGATCAGGAAGAATTTCATCCACGCGCCTGGTATGCAGTTGTATTGACAGTGCTGGCAAGCATGATAGGCATGCTACTGGCCGTCTATCTGTTCCTGACCGGATGATGGACTCGATCCATGTCATGCTGAGCGAGAACGAAGCATAGCATGGCAAGTATGAAAGATATTCAAGTGAATGATGCCTGAGCGTATTTTGACCCTGCGCGAGTTGAACCGCGCAGCCCTTGCCCGGCAATTACTATTGGAGCGTACCTCTCTTCCCGCTCTTGACGCTGTTGAGCATCTGGTCGGTCTCCAGTCCCAGTTGCCCAATCCGCCCTATGTTGGTCTGTGGACTCGTTTGCAGGCATTTCAGCGCGATGATCTGACGCGGCTGATCGAACAGAGGCAGGTGGTGAGGGCGACGATGATGCGCTCGACCCTGCATCTCATGACAGCGCAAGACTATGCGCTGCTGCGCCCCGTTCTCCAACCGGCGCTGACCCGCGCGATGCATGCCTTTTTTGGCGCGTCGGCAAAGAGCATCGATGTCGAGCGGATCGTAGCGGCGGCGCGGGCATACATCCAGGAAGAGCCGCGCACGTTTGTGCAGATTCGCGCCCGGCTGAGCGAGCTTTTCCCGAACGTTGACCCTGCCCTGCTGGCCTACGCTGTGCGCACGCATCTCCCGCTCGTGCAGGTGCCCCCCGGCGGCGTGTGGGGATTTACCGGCAGCCCGGCCCATGTGGAAGCTTCGGTATGGCTTGAGCGCCCGCTAGAGGCTTCAACGCAGAACCTGTATCAACTTGTCCGGCGCTATCTGGCCGCGTTCGGCCCCGCGTCGGCGAAGGATGTGCAAACGTGGTCAGGTTTGAGCCGGTTGCAGGATGTTTTCAAAGCACTGAAACCGGAACTGCGCACGTTCCGCGATGAACAGGGCAACGAACTCTTTGACCTGCCGGATAGCCCGCTGCCCCCGGCGGACATTTCCGCGCCCGTGCGCTTCCTGCCGGAGTTTGACAACCTGATCCTCTCGCACGCCGACCGCAGCCGCCTCGTGCCTGCTGAGTACCGCAAGGCCGTTTTCCTCACTGTTGGTCGGGTGCGGGCGACGTTTCTGGTCGATGGCTTTGTGCGCGGCGCCTGGAAGATTGAACGCGTGGGCAACGGGGCAAGACTTGTGATTGAGCCATTTGAGCCATTGCCGCCAGAGGCTCGCTCCGCGCTGGTCGACGAAGGGGAGCGACTTGTCCGTTTCGTCGAGGACAGCGCGGAAACGTTCGAGGTCGAGTTTGTCGCGATCTAACCCTTGTAGGTCAGGACACGGCCCCACAGACTTTTTGTTCCCCAGAGGCCGGAGCGCAGGCATTCAAGCTGCACAATCTGGCTGTGATCGACGAAGAGGTTGACTTCGGGACCGTAGTTTTTGATGTACCAGGCGAAGACCTCCGGCTCGGCTGCCTCGAACATCACCTTCTCCAGGCCGAGGGCATCGATGATTTTTGCGGCAGCGTCGGTGCGCCAGGTCGTGACGTTTTCGGTAATGCCTTCAGACTCGATCATAATCATGTAGGCTCCGGCGTCCAGGAAACGGCTGGCCTGACTGATGGCCCAGCCCACGTCGCGTGTGCCTTCCGACGCCAGTTCTTCAGCGGCGCTGGCTCCTCCGGCTCCGAATTGAATGCCCACTTCGGGTTTGGCCTTCAGTCCCGCCTTCTCTACCTGCTCGACCAGTCGCAGCCAGTCATCTGTCGGGATGGTGATGAAGCCGCTTGAAATTTCGAGGATATCGAAGCCAACATTGCGACATTCCGCGATGTAGCGCTTCACCATCTCTGACCCCTGCGTCAGCACGTGCTCAATGAAGCCTCCGGTGGAAACCATCACGTTGTAGCGGTGGGCAAGATCAATGATTTCCTTGAGCGCCTCCTCTGGCATCAGCGTGAAGGAGCCGCCCGCGAACTTGAGGGAGTCCACATAGTCTCCCATTGTTTCCAGCACATCCTCCAGGTAGCGTTTCCCCATCGGTGTGTAGTACGGACCGCGAATTTCGGTGATGCCGCGAGAGCGCGGTTTGCTCTCGCGTTCGTTCAAGCGGATGAATGGGAATGCACGCTCGCTCATTTGCTTTCCTCGCTTTCTTTCGTAACAAGTGTCTGGTCTAAGAGGCTGGTTAGCTGCTCTAATGGCCTATTTTCCAGATTGGCAATGATATCCGCAATTGCTGTGCGTCGTTGCGAATCGACGAAGGGAGCGGCAAGGCGGTGAAATTTGGCTGCTGCCTGCTCCCAGGAGAATGGCCGGGTGTAAAAGCCCTCATAGTCGCGCTTCTCAATGCTGAAAGTGCGACCATCCCTCAAGGTGATCTGAATGCGGCAAGGCATCTCGGCGGGGAAGCGTTTGCTGAAAGCTTCGTCGGGACGAATGGTAACCTTGCGCAGCAAATCCTGTATGTCCTGCCGCCTGATGCGCTCCGGCTCATACTGCGCCGGCGTGACTTCGCCATCGAGCAGGGCAGCGGCCACCATGTAGGGCAGGCTGTGATCAGCCTCCTCTTTGGTGCGTACCTCGCGCTTATCCCCCTCCTCGCCACCTCCAATGATGTTATAGGCGACATCGAAGATAGCAATATCGACCTTCTCGATAGCTTCGGGCTGGATATGTGCGCTGGCGCGCAGTTCCAGAACGCCCTCCAGCGCCGACTGCGAGTGGAACTCGGCGTTGTACTTCTTGATGCTGCTGCGCGTGACGGCCTCAAGATTTTCATGCTGCCAGTCAATCTCGAAATGTCCGGCAATGGCATCCATGAAGCCCTTGTTGCCCTCGAACACTTCGAGCGGGCCGGTGATGCCGCTCATGGCAAGAAAGGCGTCCTGAGTCGCGGCGGAGGCCGTGTTGGGATAGGCCAGCCCCTTCCAGTTGGAGAGCCTGCCCGTGCGCGTCACACGCAAGGCGTTGTTGGCTGTGCCACTGATGGCAATGGCGTTGGCCGTCTTCCACTGATCGAGGCTCAGTGCTCTGGCAGCGCCAGCCGCTGCGGCATAAGCTCCCTGCGTGGTATGGTCGAAACCCTTAGCGCGCACCGGGGCGACATCGGAAAGCCTGCACTGCACCTGGTACGCGACTGCCAGCGCGGTAAGAAATTCCTTGCCACTCCGGTGCGCGTATTCGGCTGCCGCCAGCACCGCGCCGAGGTTGTCGCTGGGATGGCAGGTTTCTTTCGGCGCGAGGTAGCTGTCGTTGTAGTCCAGGTAGCGGACAAGGGCGCTGTTGTAGAACGCCGCTCGATCCGGGGCCGTCTTCCCCCCGCCAATCAGTGTAGCAAGCGCATTTCCTCCAAAGTCTTCGATCTGGGCGCGCAGCATGCCGATGGGTGGTCCCGCGAGAGCGCCTAGAGCGCAACCTGCAGCATCAAGTACATGAATTTTCAGTGTTTGACGAGCCTCCGGTGAAAGATCATCATAGTTTGCCTGCGCCACGAATGCCGCAAGCTGTTCAACCAGGGTCATGGCTTCCTCTTTTCTACTCCCAACATAGGAGTCCTTCTTCCTCGAAGAAGATTACTTTCCGGTTTTGCCCAAAGCGAGTAATGGGTTGTGATCTCCATAACCTTAATCGTAGTATAATCAAGGCACGTTGATGCGTCCAACACCTGTTTAAGATAAAGTTGATGCCATAGCAGCATCCTCTGGCACAAACCAACGCTGCCGTCTCACTCGCGCATATAAAAGACGAGCCACTGTTATTACTGGACAAGACTTCCCGGCTGGGGCAGATCACCAGCCGCATCTTTGCCCAGCGCGGCCTCACTGTGCGACCCGTGATCGAAATCGAGTCCATAGAGGGCCTGAAGGAACTGGTGCGCCAGAGTGTAGGCGTGACACTGATACTGCCCGCACTGGTGCGTTCCTCCCGCAGCGACAACGATCTTGTGCTGCTGCCAATCGAAGATGTCAAAGACGAGTTCATCTTCGCCCTCATTTACCAGAGCGGCAACTCGATTTCACAGGCTGCCAGAGCGTTTATCAATACGATCACTGTGAAGAGCTTGTGACTGGCCTGGTTTGTAGCCGGTGTCTCTCAGTGCCTCAGAAATGAGGTCTGACTGCTCTGTCTCCACGAGAATTTGCCTGATAAGCGTGCGCGCCTCATCAACCGTCACCCCTGTTTTTCGCAAAAGCTGGGCGGCAATATCCTCTTCCGCCCGCAGCAGACCGAGCGGCAGGTGTTCGGTGCCAATGTAGTGATGGCCGAAGCCACGCGCCTCCTGCACCGCCAGTGCGATACTCTCCTTCCCCTGACCTGTCATTCCGATCACGCCCTCACCGACTGGCTGTTCTCCCTTTGGACGCAACTCTTCGATCTGCGCTCGTACTCGAAGCGGTCGCGAACGTTACTACGTTCGCGCAGAATGCCTTCGTAGGCAAAGCCAGGCTTGAGCAAAAGCCCTTTGGACCCCTCGTTGGCAATATCGATGTTTGCTTCTCCCAGACGAGAAGGCATGCTACGCTCTCCTGAGTTTGTCCTCATTTGACAGAGCTGGTCAGCATGCATTATACTTTCATGTAGACCCCCACCAGGGGGGTATGGGTGTTGAACTAGAAAAAGTGGGCAAAGCTGAGGAAGAGCTATGAGCATAGATGCGGGAAAGACGGTAGATACACAGGCGGGTGTGGAGAGCGGACAGACGAGCCAGAATCAGCAGCAAACTGAGGAGCGTATGGTGGTGCTGGCACTGGAGGGGATGACGTGCGCATCGTGTGCGATGCGTATTGAAAAGGGGCTGAAGAAACTGCCTGGCGTTGAGGAGGCCAGCGTGAATCTGGCGACAGAACAGGCCAGAGTGATGTATGACCCGGCGCTGGTGAGTCCTGAGCGCATGGTGCAGAAGGTGGAGCAGGTGGGCTATAAGGCGTTGCCACTGGTAATCCCCGCAACATCTGCCTCCGAAAGCGAGTCTATACACGAGACGCGAGAAACAGAGGCAACCGGAGGGCCTGAAGAGAGCGGTGAAGCTCCTGCGACGGGCATATGGCAGGAGGATGAACTGAGCAGGCGGCGGCGGACAGAGATTGTGCGCAGGCACAACCTGCTCATTGTGAGCATCGTGCTGACACTGCCGATTGTCATTTTGAGCATGTTCTTCATGAACCGTTTCCCCGGCGAGAACCTGCTTTTACTGGCCCTGACGCTTCCGGTGTGGGCTGTCGTCGGCTGGGAGTTTCACCGCGTGGCGCTCAAAAACCTGCTGCATGGCGGCGCGAATATGGATACGCTGATCTCCATTGGCTCGACCGCTGCTTTCCTGATGAGTGTCGTTGCTACCTTCCTGCCCAACGTGGTTGGTGCCACTACCTTCTATGATACCACCGCCCTGATCATTACACTGATTTTCCTGGGCCGCTATCTGGAGGCGCGGGCGAAGGGGCAGGCGGGCGAATCTATTAAGAAGCTCATTGGCTTGCAGCCACGGACAGCATTGGTGCTGCGCGGTGGCAAGGAGGTCGAGGTGCCGATTGAGCGCGTGCGCGTGGGCGATGAACTGGTCGTGCGTCCGGGTGAGAAGGTGCCGGTAGATGGCGTCGTCCTCTCCGGTCGCTCTGCCGTGAACGAAGCGATGATGAGCGGGGAGAGCATGCCGGTTGAGAAGAGTCCGGGCGATCCGCTGATCGGTGGCACGATCAACCAGACGGGGCTGCTCACCATGCGGGCGACGAAGGTCGGGGCCGATACCATGCTCGCCAGTATTATCCGGCTGGTCGAGCGGGCGCAGGGAACGAAGGCCCCGATTCAACGGTTGGCAGATCGTATCGCGAGCATTTTTGTGCCGACAGTACTTGTCATTGCCGCGCTCACCTTCATCGGCTGGACGCTGATAGGTTCTCTCGTGGGCGGTGTCGTGGCGAGCAGTATGGTGGGAGGCGCGCAGGCCCCGTGGATTGTGGCGCTGGTCGCGGCGGTGGCCGTGCTGGTGGTGGCCTGCCCGTGCGCGCTGGGGCTGGCAACGCCGACTGCCATTATGGTCGGCACCGGTCAGGGCGCGGAGCAGGGTATCCTCATTAAGGGTGGTGAGAGTCTGGAGCGTATCCAGGCGGCGCGTGTCCTGCTGCTCGACAAGACGGGTACGATCACCAGAGGCAGGCCGGAACTGGCCGACGTGATTGCCCTGCCTGGCAAGTCGGAAGACGAACTGCTGCGACTGGCTGCCGAGGCCGAACGCGGCTCCGAGCACCCACTGGCTGCCGCGATTGTGGAGGGCGCGCACGCGCGAGGACTCTCACTCGACCATTTCCCCGCGTCCTACACAGCTCTGGCAGGACGGGGCTTAGAGGCGTATGTCGAGGGGCATACAGTTCTCATAGGTTCGCTGCGCCTGTTCAAAGAACACGCCCTGCATGCCGGTGACTTACAGCAGCGATTGGAAGCGTTGGAGAGCGAGGGCAAGACAGCCATAGTAGTGGTCGTCGATGGCGCGGTGATGGGCCTGCTGGCCGTCTCAGATACCATCAAGCCGGGGTCGGCGCAGGCGATTCGCCAGCTGCAGGAGCGGGGATTGCAGGTATGGATGGTCACAGGCGATAACCGGCGCACGGCGGAGACTATCGCGACGCAGGCGGGTATTCCGGCTGAGCACATTCTGGCGGAGGTGCTGCCCGCCGAAAAGGTCGACGCGGTGAGGCGCATGCAGCAGCAAGGTCAGGTGGTGGCCTTTGTGGGCGATGGCATCAACGATGCGCCCGCCCTGGCGCAGGCCGATGTCGGTATCGCGCTGGGGACGGGTACCGATATTGCGATGGAGGCTGCCGACATTACCCTCGTCAAGGGGAGCCTCAAGAGTGTAGCAACAGCGCTGTCACTTTCGCGGGCAACCATGCGCACCATCAGGCAGAATCTCTTCTGGGCCTTTGCCTACAACAGCGTGCTGATCCCGGTGGCGCTCCTCTCCCCGCTCATCCCTTTCCTGCGCGAGCAAGCCCCCATCTTCGCTGCCGCAGCCATGGCTCTCTCCTCGGTAACAGTAGTCAGCAATTCGCTGCGCCTGCGCCGTTTTGGTCGTAGAAAGTGACACGTGTGATAAAAAGCAGGTGCGCCGCATGCATGCGGCGCACCTGCTTTTTATCACACGTATCTTCTTGCTACCTTGTCGAGGATGTAAATAACGTTTTTGTTATAGGCGGTGACGGCGTGAGCGGGAACGACAGCACGGCTATTGCTGACCACAAAGCCAACGACGTGCAGGGCGATAGGAGGATAAGTATCCAGGATGGTCTCGGCGACGGTGCCGATGGTTTGCCCGCTTTCGCTCATGAGAGTGTAGGAGCGCAGCGTGTTGCCCAGAATCATAACAGGTAAACGACCATCGTGCGCCGGGTTGATCAGCGTTTGGGGATTATCGGTTACGATCACATCAGATCTGATTTCTCGGATGAATTCAGAGAGGAGCGCACGGGTGCCGTAGATGCCGTAATTGACCTGGAAGCCGCGCACCTCGTTCGATTCGGCGTCCAGGTAAAAATCTTCCACCACACCAGCCTTGATGCTGTCGCTAAGCGTGAGAACGGGCAGCCCTTGCAAGCTTACCCAGGGAACAGCGTGTCTGTTCGTAACCATAACTTTTCACCTCAAAACCCAAAAATAAAGAAAATGGTGACAGGGGATGTATTTGTGTAGAATTCCCTGCCACCACTATTGTACTGTACCGGAGCGCCTAGCGTCCAGGATGCAGAATTTTATAGAATAGGCCGAAGAGCAGGAAGGCCGGCGGCCACTGCCCGACGAAAATGCTCCAATCGCGTTTCCCCATCAGGAAGAGGCTTGCGGAAACGATGACTGAACCAAGCGCTGCCCAGTACCATGCCTCGGCGGGAAGCTGGTCCGTGACACGGAAGAAATCCTGTTGTCTCTGTTGCGCTTTGTTCGTAACAGTACTTGCCGGTGTTGCCATAAGTAAACTCCCTTTCTATCCATTATGCTCAGTTAAAACTATACAGTCTCCGATCTGTTTTCACACACTATACGCCAGACGTAGCGTGTGGAAAATACGGGTAATATCACCAGCAGAACGATGATATTTTCAATACAGCGAGACTGTTTCCATCATATCCATGTAGTTGACACGAATGTAATTGGTTAAAGGGTTACAGGGATGATGATAGAATGGAGGATGGTACCAGCACCCGTCAGGAAGACGCCGACAATGATGGTCTGGCGGCCTCCTCTTGAGTGTATATGCTTCCGGGATAACGAAGGGAGAGTGTCTTGCAGTGGAGCGTTGAGGGATGCTAGAGGAAATTGCTCAAGAGAATAGAAGCCTTTCAAAGGTCAGAGAAAATGTATCTCGAGAGGGTATAAGGTGAACGTCTGGGAAAGTCAAATAAAAACGATCACGACCGATCACGAACGGTTCTGGTCGATGAAAAATCAACACCCCCCTGAATATCGTATCATAAAGGTAGACGTTGTCAGTGTCTGAAGAGAGGAGAATCTGTTCATGCTTTTGCCGGAGTTGCGGGCGGAGGTGGTGCGCTACGCCAGGAAGATGTATACCAGCCAGCTTGTGCAGGCCACGCAGGGAAATTTGAGCGCGCGCGACGTGGAGAGCGGCCTGATCTGCATTACACCAAGCGGGGCTGATTACGAGCGATTGACGGCTGAAGATATCGTGGTGGTCGATGAGCAGGGGAACGTTGTAGAGGGTCGCTGGCGACCTTCAGTGGAGACGCCGTTGCACACGCTGGTGCTGCGCAAGAGGCGCGACATCAACTGCGTAATGCATACCCACTCGCCCTATGCCACAGCCTTTGGTGTGGTGTATCAGCCGGTGCCGATGGTTCTGGCCGAATCGGCGCTCTGCCTGGGCGGCGATGTGCCAATCGCGCCTTATCGCATGTCGGGCACGCCGGAGTTTGCCGAACTGGTGGTGCAAACACTTGCCAACGGCCCGGCTGTCATCTGGGGTAACCATGGAGCCATGGTCGTCGGCAGAAATTTACCCTTGACCTTCTCCATCGCCCATGCCCTTGAAGACAGCGCGAAGGTCTATGCCATTGCAAAGCAGCTCGGCACGCCGGTCGTGCTGCCACCCGACGAAGTCCAGAAGCTGCATCGTTTCTGGGTGAAGAATTACGGACAGAAGGCGCTGGAGATGGAGGTGCCTGAGAACATTGAATCATGAGGCATTGACAATTACCCTCTTCTGTTCCATACTTTACCTTGAAAGAGGAACGCTCTCCTTTTGAATTGAGCAAGGGAACGAAATGTTCGCATTCTTCTGAAGAAATTAGATAGTCTTTGCCGACCGGCTCTCTTGTAGGAGCGGGTCTGCTCGTCGCCACAGATTATTCGTGCGAGCGCCAGTTTCTCCTGGTGCCTTTTCTCGTGCTCGTGCCCCCCCATCTTCCAGCGCATCTCTATCATATGGCTTCCTATGGGCTGGAATCCGGGCGTGTTTCCCCGCGTTCCAGGACCAGTAAGAACACTTTTGACATGCATTTCAAGTTAAGAAGGAGCAAGGAATGGTTACCATTCGGCCAATGCGGGAAGATGAGGCTGAGCGTGTGCTCGTACTCTGGCAGCATGACGGTAGTGAGCCATTGCCGGAAGCTGCTGCGCGACAGGTACTTGCTAACCTCAGGCAGTACGCCTCTTCACAGGTTGCCCGTTGTTTTGTCGCGGAAGAGGATCAGGCATTGAGCGGGTTTGTCACCTGTGTAGTCAGGACGCATCCGATTGAACCGTGCAGTACCGGGGAGGTAGAGGAACTGTATGTGCAGCCACATGAGCAGCGAGACAAAATGCGCGCCGCTCTTGTACGGCAAGCAGTCCGTTTCCTGCAAGCGCAGAACGTGGTGAATATCCATACTCACATTTGCGTTGGCCCCGATGAGTGTCCAGACGAGGCGGAGCAGCGCGCCTTCTGGCAATCCCTCGGCTGGGTAAATGACATGACCATCTACTCCATCTACAGTAGTGTGCCTGGGGACCCCCAACTCCAGCATGCCTGGGATGAGTACCTGATGGCGTAGTGAGCGTGTGCGCCCTGGACAACCGGGGCGCACATGTTGCCGTTTGAGAAAAGTGCCTTTGTCCGAAAGGAGAGACTTCCTTTGACGAATCAATTGCGGCTAGCGCAGAAGCTCTCGCGTGTGCTGTGGATTGCCGGTTCGCCCTGCTCGGGAAAATCCAGCATCAGCCATACGATCACCCGCATCTATGTGTTTCTTGATTATCATGTCGATGCCTGGGCCAGGAATCACCTTGCGCGTAAGGTGGCAACGGGAGACGCGGAGGCAAAGGCGTTTCTGAAGATGAGCGTGGATCAGCGCTGGATTGAGCGACCGCTTGAGGCGCTGGTTCAGGAGACGATTGACTCCTGGACAAAAGAGTTTGACATGGTGATTGAGGACCTGCTGGCCTTGCCGGAGGATAATTTCATCGTTGCGGAAGGGAACTTCTTTCCTGCCTGTGTTGCGCCTTACCTTTCCAGCCCGCATCAGGCAATCTGGCTGGTACCTACAGACGATTTCTGTGAGCAAGCGAGAAGACAGAAGAAGGCTGAACTGAGCCGGAGACAGAAACGACATGGCATGTATAACGAGGGCAGTGATCCTGAGAGACGCTTGCAGAATCTCATCGCACGAGATTGCCAGCTTGCCCGCTATGTAAAACAGCAGGCCGGGGAACAGCATCTGACGGTTTATGAGGTGGATGGAAGCTGTCCCCTGGCGGAAATGACGGAACTTGTCGAGAGCCACTTTGACCCATATCTCGTCGATTGTTTCAGGAGGATGAAGTAGCGGTCGGAGAATGCCCAAAAAAGGACGAGATTTTACCGCTTTTCATGGTAGACTGTTGAAGGAAAGCACAAACAACAGTCCAATACGAAAGGAATCATATCATGGCCGAACAAGAGACAAATCTGCTTCCCTTTTACAAAGGCTGGGATGTCTACCAGGACTTGCTTGTCAAGACTCTTGCCCCGCTTACTGATGAGCAGTTGGAGCTGCGTGCTGCTCCGCATTTGCGTTCGATCGGGCAGAACGCAGTGCATATTGTGGCTACTCGTGCTGGCTGGTTTCATGGGTTGATGCAGCGGGGAGACGCGGAAATTGCTGTCCTGGCCGAGTGGAATGACCGGGATCTCAATGCGCCCATTAAGAGCGCGACTGAACTGGTGGCCGGGCTTGAGACCACCTGGAAGATGATTGAACATGCACTGGCGAACTGGACTCCTGCCGACCTTGAGTATGTCTACGAGGGCAAGTGGGACGACGAACCATACCGGCTCACGCGCCAGTGGGTCATCTGGCACGTAATTGAGCATGACCTGCACCATGGCGGCGAGATTTCCTTCACACTGGGCATGCACAATCTGCCCGCCATCGATATTTAGTCGTTGATCTCATTAATGTCCTGGTAATCGACCTCGCGCTGGAGCATGGCTTTGTAGGCGAGGAGTTCGTCTCTGGGCATGACGGCGACCTGAGTATCGTAGAGGGTCATGATGGTCGAGTTGGCAAAGTTGATGGTCTGCGCCTCCCAGCATCCGTCGCGCCGGTTGTAGAAGCGCGGGTTGGTGCTGGTGTTACCAATCTCGATATAGATGTCGTGATATTCGAGAGCCATGTAGATGAGTTTCCAGGATTCGCTGTGGTGGGGCAGCGGCTCGCGCACGATGTAGGGGCGCATCTCGTCCAGCGCGGGCCGTAGCTGCTCCATCGGGGCATAGATGTCGATATCGACAAGCGGGCGCGTTGAGCCGTAGGCTTTGGCGGCCAGGCCACCGACGATCTGGTAAGGAATGTTGTGACGGTTGAGCAGGGAGACAATCCAGTGCAGGGCCGCGCCGATTTTCTGAGGGTCGTTGGTTATTTCCATTGTGTGTTTCCTATTCTTCCTTCTGAGTCTTTGCCCTATTGCGGTTGCGTTTGGCTGCGAGCAGCTTTTCGGTGGTGGAAATCTCCGGCTGTTGTTCGCTCTCCTCCTGCTTCGTCGTCTTTTTCTGTTCGTTCGCGGCTGTTGTGCCCGTGCTCTGTTTCTTTACAAAAGAGAGTGGGCTGATGTTGGTGGCTGCGGCGCGAGTGCGGCGGGCGCCGCGTCGGGTGCGCAGAGTGCCGAGCGTTGAGCCGAGGGGAGTAGAGGGAAGCGCGCTTTCGGTTGCCAGTTGTGGTGTGCCTCGTCTGAGACGGGCAAGGAGCCACTGGTAGCCGAGGGCGAGGAATTCCAGGCTGGAGAGACGGCGCAGCGCGATATCGACGGGCAGCAGGAGCGCGGCCAGGGCCAGCAGCAGGAAAGTGATGGGCAGTGCTGCCGTCACAGGGGGCAGATTATTGGCAAAGGCGGCAGCGGTATTGTTGCTATTGAGCAGGGACCCGCCTCCGGCGCGCGCTAAAAGCGTGAGGAAGGGCAGGTTGGTTCCCTGAGTGAGAAATTCGGGCGAGTAGGGAACGACAAGGCCAGTGGTCGTGTTCAGGCTCGTGGCCGGGCCGGTGGTCGTACTCTTCCAGGAAACTTGAAGCAGGTACGCGCCCACCTGGTCGGCGGGGAAGTTGCCCTGCCAGCGACCGGGCGCGGATGGCTGCAAGGTGATATTTTGCTGCGAGAGATCGGGCGCGATGATGTGGACCTGTACCTGCTGCTGGCTGCCCGGCGTGATTGGTATGCCGGGGGGAAGATCGACGGTGATCTGACCGGAGCCGTTTGCAACGGTGGCGTTGACATCGAGGCTGCTCTGCGCGGCTGGCAGCGTCCAGGTGACGAGATTGGCCCACCAGCGAGCGGCATTTTGCCAGAGCAGCCAGTTAGCCGTCCACAGGCCGCTGGCGTCGCTTGTCCACGCTGCAACGCGCCCAAGTCCGTATTGCCAGACCGCGAGCACGGGGTCATCGAGGTGACTGACGAGCACGAGCTGTCCCGTTGGTTTGGGCGTTGTTGCCACGTAGCCATTGAGTTGTGGCAGAGGGCCAAGTCCGCTAAGAATAGGGTGATTGCCCACAACTTCGGGGGTGAACGACTCGTTGATAACGGCGCGGCGCGCTGCCTGCTGCGTCTCCTTGAGCAGGATTTGCGGGATGGTGGTCGGGTCGTCGGCGCGGTAGAAACGGCCCTTGCCCCAGGTCGCAATCTGTTCCATTGTATCCAGTTCCTGGAAGGACTGCGAGTTGGTGGCGACGGTGGAGACGGTAATCTGCTCGTTCGCCATTTTTGTCACCTGCGGTTCATAGTTATCGAAGGCATCCCCGTCGCCCAGCAGGATGACGTGCTTGATCTTGGCATTGGTCTTGAGCAGCACGGATTCTGCGTTGATCAGGTCTGGCAAATAGCTGGCCGGGTCGTTGGGATTCATCGCATCGATGGTGGCATCGATGGCGGCTTTGTTGGTGACGTGTTGCATGGGAACGACCAGGGAGCCATAAGCGGCGGAGACGCCGACCTGATCTTGAGGCGTAAGGAGATTGATGACTCCTTTCGCGGCCTCCTTGGAGATGTTAACCGCCATGTCGCTTTCCAGGCTTTCGATGATCAGCACAACGGCGATGCTCGGCGTGTCTTTGTGCTGCGGTATCTGCATGCTGACCGGCAGCGTCTGCTCCAGCGGGGTGTCGGCATAGCCGCCAACACCATAACTGTTCGGCCCGCCGCTGACAACGAGACCGCGACCGAGATCACGCACGTAGGCCTGGATAACCTGCATGCGCGTGGTGCCGAGTTCGACGGCGGGAACATCGGCCAGCACAACGGCGCTGTAGCCCGCCAGCCCATCGAGTGAGATAGGGATGTCGGCAGGCGGACCAACCGTCACGGTGATGCCTGTCGCTTTCAGCGCGGCGGCGATATTGCTCCCTTCGCCGGGCTGGCCTTCTACGATAAGCACGTGTGGCGGACCCTGCACGTTGACGAAAGCCGAGGCTTCGTTGTTTTGGGGCACGCTGTCCACCGGCGCTTCCAGCGTCACCCGGTAAGTGTGGAAGCCGGGCGGGGGCGCCAGGAGGTTGAAATCGACCTCCTGCTGGCCGATGACCAGTTGCGTCTTCTGCTGCGCGACCAGCGTCTGATCGAGGTAGAGGCGCAGGGTTGCCTGCTCTGCGACATTGCTGTAGAGCTGGGTGCGCAGGATGAAACGCTCGTTGGTACGCAGGTTTTCGGGAGCGGTGATGCCGTTGATGCGGACATCGGGGCCGCTGACGGAGGGCAGGGGAACGATATCGAGACGGATGCCTTCCTGTTGCAGTAGTTGCGCCTCCTGCATGGCATCTTCCATATTTTGTTGCCCATCGGTCAGCAGGACGATACGACGCTCGCTGTTAGTGGGCAGGATGGCGGCAGCCAGACGCAGCCCGGCGGCAATATCCGTGTAGTTGGTGTCTGGCGTGGACTCGAAATGGGAGAAGTTGATTTGTGTTTGCACAGACTGCTCAACGAGCGCGTTGCGCCCGAAGGCAACGATGCCCACCTGGTCGTCCGTCCCTTTATGCCGCAAGGCGGAGTTGATCCACTGCTCCATGAAGCTGCGCTGTGGCGCGGTGCTGGCGGAAATATCGGCGACGAAGACGACGGACTGGTGCGTGACCGGCTGCGACCATGCCGCCCCCGCCAGGGCGGAGATGATGAGCGCGAACAGCAGCAGGCGGCAGCCGAGAATGAGCAGGCGTTGCCGCTTCGGGAACGGGAGCGAGGTACGCTGCCACGTCAGGAAAACCAGAGCCGCTACAGGGATGAAGAGCAGCAATACTAAAGGCTGTTCAAATGCTGGCATGCTTGCCCCCTCCCTTTTTGGTAATACGACGAGTAACTTTCGTGAAACGTTTCTTCGCGATACGGTAGCGGCTATTGAATTCGTTTTGTATGGAGGCCACGAAACCGGATGACTGTGGGGCTATTTTCGCGCCGGGAAGGAGTTTGCCGCGCTGGCTCGTGCCGGATGTGGTGCCAGGCGCCGGTTGCTGCCGATAGTTGCGGCTGAAAAGCCACCATTCGGCGCAGAGTACGAGCAGCAGGAGGGCAGCGATCCAGGGCCAGATTTCGCGCAGGACGTGCTGGGTGTTGCTGCCGCCGCTGGTGAAGCTCGTGCTGCCGCTAATCGGCAGCGTGCTGGCGGGGGCGAGACGTGATTGCAGCGGGTCAAACAGGTTGACGACGAAGGCTCCATAGCGTTCCTGGCCGCGCACACGCTGGGCAACCTGGTAGATGCCGGTGGTATTGGTCTTGTCGAACGGCTCGACCGGGAAGGGTGGGCCGACGATGACGGGCCGTGCGTTGGAGCCGGGGGGCGTAATGGTGACCTGATCGGCGCCGGGCCACGTCTGCACGGTGACGGGCGTATCGGGCGAGACCTGTCCATCGTTGCCAACGGGCGGTGGCAGGAACCAGTTGACCAGGTTATAGACAAAGATCGGGAAATCCGGTTGCAGCGCGAAATCGCTGTCGTGCAGGTCAAAACCAAGCGCGGCGATGCGGCGGTTCTGGTTCTCTCCCGCGATGAGCAGCGGCGTTTGATTGGCGGTGATGATGGGCTGCGCCCACGAAGCCGGTGCGAGTTCATGGCTATAGCGCAGGACGTGAATGTCGCTCAGGTCGATGTTTTGCAGGATGTCCTGACTATCGTTCCCGGCGCTGATCTGGCTGACATCCACCTCCTGGCCTGATTTGCCGAAGAGGTACGAGCCGGTGGGCGGGTTGATGAAGAAGATGTCGCCGGAAGGCAGCGCGTGCGGGACGAAGCCATCAAAGATGGTCAGGTCAAAGGTGCCGGTATCGACATATTTGGCTGGCGTGGTTTCAAAGAGGTCAACGTTGGAGAGCAGGCCGAGAGCTGTTTCCAGAAATTTATTGCCATTGGTGACAAGCAGGACGCGCCCGCGCATCGGGCCACCCGCGATGGCCCAGGCCTGGTGATCGACGCTCATAGCGTCCTGCGAGATAATTTGCGCGTGCAGGAGTTGTGTCGCGGGCGGCAGCGGTCCCCATTGGAGCGAACCGCTCGCGCCGGGGGCGAGCGTAATAGTCTGTACACTGACTAACCTGCCATCGGCATAGAGTTCAACTGGTACAGAACGCTGAGTATGGCTGTAGTTAGCGACCTGCGCAAGCGCGACGAGACTGCCATTGACGACGCGCGAAGCCAGGGCCAGCAGGGCAACGTTGGGCGCGTCGGTGCCGATGCGCAGGTATTCGACGGGAAACGGCACCTGAAGCTGCTGGTCGGGCGGCAGGACGTGGCCGTCGCCGACGATCAGGACACGGGTGTTGTTGTTGCCTGCCGCCAGTGAGGTAGCCAGGGAGAGCGCCTGCTCAAGGTCGGCGTCCTGATTGGTCACGACAGCGCGCCGGAGAGCGGCCTGCAGTTGCGACTGATCGGATGAATTGGCGATGAGCACCTGTGGCGTGCGCGCCATCGTGATGAGCGAAACGCGGTCGTTGGGCCCGAGGCCGTCGATCAGGTCGGAAATCTGATTTTTCGCGGCCTGGAAGCGGTTGGGCGCGACATCGGTGGCCTGCATGCTGGCGGAGGCCTGCAAGATGATGATGGTATCGCCGCTGATGGGGCTGCTGCTGAAGACAGCAGGACGCGCCAGCACCAGCACGATGAAGATGGCCGCGAGCAATTGCAGCAACAGCAGGGGCGTGATGCGCAGCCTTTGCCAGGGACGGCTCGCCTGGAGGTCTTGCAGCGCCTGCTGCCAGAGCAGCGTGCTGCCGACGACCCGCTCCTGCCGTTTGGGCCGCATGAAGTAGAGCAAGAGTATGATCGGTATGATGATGCTAAAGGCGAGTGCCGCCGGAACAAGCAGGTTCATAGCCCCTTTACCTTACTAGCTCTACCTGGCGTAAGAGTCGCTGCACAACATCGATAATAGCTGTATCGCTGGGAATCAGGCTGTACGTCATGGCATGGTCATGGGCGAATGAGGCCAGTTCTTGTGTGAAGGCGGCGAGGCGTTCGCGATAGGCGTGCAGGACGTTGGGCGAGATGCTGACCTCGACGGTGCCGCTGTGCTCGCTGTCTCGCAGGCGCCAGTCGCCCTGAATGTCCGGCTCAAGCTCGTCGGGCGAGAGAATATGCAGCAACGCGACCTCCTGGCGCAACTGGCGCACGGCGCGCAAGCCGGTCTGGTAGCCGCCGGGCGCGAGAAAATCCGAGATGACGATGGTCAGGCCGGGGCTGTTGACGACGCGGCCAAGATCATAGAGGGCGCGGTTCAGATCGGTGGTACCAGAGCGCGGCAGGCGGTTGAGAAACTCGCCCACCGTCCAGATAGCGTTTTTGCCACTGCCCACGCGCCTGAAGCTCGCCAGCCGGTCAGTGAGCGCGCCGAGAATGACACGATCCTCGCACTTGAGCGCGATATAAGAGAGAGCAGCCGCCAGCGCGTTCGCCAGCGCGGCTTTCGCTGGCATGCCGTGCGCCATCGAATCAGAACAGTCGATGAGCATAGTGACGGTTATATTCTCCTCTGCCTCGAAGACGCGCAGGAAGAGGCGTTCCAGCCGGGCGTAGGCGCGCCAGTCGATGCGGCGAAAGTCGTCGCCGGGCGCGTAGCGTCTGTAGTCGGCAAACTCCATCGAGGAACCGGCCAGAGGCGAGCGCCTGCGTCCCGGCTGCCCCGTAGCCATCGGCCTGCGCGTGAGCAGGGCCACGCTGTCCAGTCGCTGCAAGACCTCGGCATCGAGGGGGAAGCTCAGTTTATTGCTCTCATCGGCCATGCGCTTTACTCCTCTATCCCCCAGCTAACTCTGACAGGCTGCGCGGCTTTAAGCATACGCGAAGCAGGCAGGATATCGCATTCGACCATAATGCCATCAGCGAAGAACATACCTTCTCGCGCCTCTATAGTGTCGTCGGTAAGAATGACAGGCTCGATATCCGAGTACTCCCTAGAGGCATGATGAGCGACCGAGCCGTAGCAGGCAGCGGCAACGAGATGTTTGCCCGGTTCCTGCTTTTTCCACTCAACAATCCGGTGCGCTATCACTAGCCGAACTCTGTCATGCCGGGAATATTCCTGATCCTCAAGCTTCATATAGCCATCCTGTCTGCTACTGTGGCTCCAACTCGGCATCATTCGGTGTCCGTTTCCTCAATAATTGTCTGGATCAGGGTTTCGGAGGTGATGCCGTCGGCGAGGCCGTCGAAGTTGAGAATGATGCGGTGGCGTAGCGCGGGGAAGGCGACGACTTGCAGGTCTTCCTGTGAGACGTTGTAGCGACCTTCGAGCAGCGCCAGCACTTTGGCGGTCATGATGAGCGCCTGCAAGCCGCGTGGGCTGGCACCGTAGCGCACGTATTTCTGCACCTGTTCGGGCGCGTCTTCCTGATCGGGATGGGTGGCGAGCAGGAGGCGCACAGCATACTCTTTGACGTGGGTGGCGACAGGAACGGCGCGGGCTGTCTCGATCAGGTGCAGCAGTTGCTCACCGCTGGCAACCTGTTGGGCGTGCAGGGACTGCGTGCCGACGGTGGTATCAATGATGCGCAGCAAGTCCTGAGCTTTCGGGAAGTTGACCAGTATCTTGAGCAGGAAGCGGTCAAGTTGCGCTTCGGGCAGGGGATAGGTGCCTTCCATTTCCAGCGGGTTCTGCGTTGCCAGCACGAAAAAGGGTCTGGGCAGCGGGCGTGTAGAATCACCGACGCTGACGGTGCGCTCTTGCATGCCTTCGAGCAACGCGGACTGCGTCTTGGGTGTGGCGCGATTCACCTCATCGGCAAGGACAATGTTGGCGAAGATGGGGCCGGGCTGAAAGCTGAAAACGCGCTTGCTGCCTGAAGTCCCATCCGCCTGCTCGGTGACAATGGTCGTGCCGACGATATCGGCGGGCATGAGATCAGGCGTGAACTGGATGCGAGCGAATTTCAGCGCCAGCGAATCAGCAAGAGTGCGCACCAGCAGCGTTTTGCCCAGCCCTGGTACGCCCTCCAGCAGCACATGACCGCCCGCTAGCAGAGCCAGCAGCAGCTCGCGGATAACGCGTTCCTGACCGACGACGATGGAGGTCAGTTCGCGCTCTAAATGCTGCGCCGTTTCGATGAATTGTGTGATATCATCCTCGCTCGGCCCCTGTTTCTCACTCTCGCTCTGCGACTCAGTGAGGACAGCGGCATCGTTCGCGGCCTGGTGTCCATTATTCAAATCGCTCTCTGTCTGCTGCACGTCGGCAGCGGATTTTTTGTTTTCGCTCGTATTTGCCATATATATTATTGCCCTTCCAGATTGTTGAAGTAGCCAGAAACGAGATCTTTCAGATCGGGAGAGATGCTGCTGTTGTCTATGGCATCATGCGCCTGCTGCGCATATTGCGCAATGACCTGCGAGTAGGCGACGGGGTGGCCCGTCTGGACGCTCGTACTGTTGCCGCCATTGCTTTCCGTGCTGTTGCCGGAACCAATCTGACCCGGTACCGTCACCTGCTCATTTTTGCCACTCTGATTCCCCGAACTGTTATTGCCATTTGTCCCGCCCGTTCCCTGACCACCCTGGCCCTGGCCTTGATTTTGCCCCTGACCCTGGCCCTGACCCTGCCCTTTTCCCTGACCCTGACCTTGATTCTGGCCCTGGCCCTGGCCCTGATTTTGCCCCTGGCCCTGCTGACTTTGCTGCCCCTGTCCCTGCGCGGTCTGGTTCTGACTGGTTGTGCTATCAGTCGAGGAGGCGAGGGCATTGGCGGATTGCTGCAAGGCCTGGGAGGTCCGGTTGATGCTGTTGGTTTGGGCCTGCGTTGCGGCCTCCTGGGAGGCCGCGTTCTCTACGGCGTTAATTGCCGATGAGACATCGTTCTGATCGCCGCTGGCAACGGCTTTTGAGAGCTGCTGTAAAGCGGAACTGAGCGCCGGGTCCTGGGTGGCGGAGTTCGCCGCCTGCGCAAGCTGCTGCGCGATTTGCTGGCGCTGCTGCGGTGTCATTTTGCTCAATTCATTGGCAAGATTTTGCAGTGACGATTGCAACTGGTTGCTATTGCCGTTAGCAAGCGCCTGCCCAATCTGATTCAGGCTCTGGTTGCCGCTGCTTTGCAGGCTGGCGCTGGCATTCTGATTGGCCTGTTGCTGGTTAGCAGCCTGCGGATTCTGCAACTGGTTGAGCTTTGCCTGCGCGTTGGCAATGGCCTGCTGCGCCTGTGTCTCATTTTTCGCGTTTTTCAGGTTGGCCTCAAGCTGGCGCAAAATCTGGTCGATGGCGGCGCGCTGCTGGGAAGTCAACTGTGACTGCTGGTCGGTTGCCAGCCGGACATGCTCGATGGCGGCTATCTGTTTGGAGATGCGTGCCTGGAAGGCCGCCTGCTGCTTGAGGACGGCTGTCATAGGATTGGGCAGCAAGACGAGCAGCGCCAGCGCGATAACCACGATGGCGAAGAGGATGAGGCGCGAGCGGCGCGGGCGCAGGGAGATGGCAGCGGCAGGCGTGTGCCTGTCCAGTTGTTGCAGGGCGTCGCGGCGCTGCAAGGTGGGAAGCGCTGCCGTCTCGTACCTCATCTCCCATGCCGTGCCCAGTCGGTCGTGCAGGGAGAGGCGTGTATCCACAAGGCGGGCCGTGCGCGGCAGCGTAGGACGGTACCAGAAGGCGGCAAAAAGCGCGCAGAGGACGCAGGCAAGCGCAGTCGCGCCTGCCCAGTACGGTGCGCCTCCCCACGGGACGAGGCGCGAGACGAGCAGCAGCAGGCAGGCCAGGAAGAGGCCGCTGAGCAGCCCTATACCGAGCCAGCGCGCCGTCTGTTGGAGCATAAGCCGACGCTGCCAGGGTCGCAGTGCTGCGGCCAGCCGTTCAGGTCCGTCATTGCAGGCTCCCAGTATCGTAGCCATACGCGATGGCGCAAGCGTTGCCATATCTTGTCCGCCTTTCTCGGTAATGTGAGAACCTTTTCCCAGGCCCCAACCCATGTCATATCTCTAAGAAAGCCTGTTTGCCTGTCATTCTGAGCGAGAGCGAAGAATCTCTCGTGAGCCAGGGTAATCGGTTGGTTGCTTGAGATTCTTCGCTCTCGCTCAGAATAACAGGATCAAAATGTTATCGTTAAAGGCCATTATATCAGACATATATACTACGCTGTCACGGTGCTTTGTTTTTGCAGGGTGAAGCGTTTTCTCAAAGAACGCAGTCGCCCGACAGGGTTGGGTTTGACGAACCACATGCTGAGCACGAAGAGCACGACGGTGGCGATCAGACTCAGCACACTATAGGTGCGCCAGGGTGTGATGCTGTGGTGAGCAATAGACAATGTCCCTACGCCTCCCCCACCTGGAAAGGTGCTGACAAGAGCGATGATGGGATTCCAGATAAACAATAAAGGAACTGTTTGCTGGCCGCCAAACGAGAAGGTGAGCGCCAGCAGCAGCGTCAACAGCCAGGGCAAAGCTGCCCAGATGACGCAGAACATGTAGGCGATAACGGTTGAAACCGTCGGACGATTCAGGAGTGTTGAGCAGAAGAGACCAAAGGAACCTGCTACGATGGCTGTCACTACGAAAACGAGCATGGTCTTGATGAAGTCCTGCGGCGAGACACCGCCGAAGAAAAAGACAAGGCTGAAAAGCGGGATCGAGGCGAAGATGAGCAGCAGAGCGTTGGCGAGACCGGCGATGAGCTTTCCCGCGACCAGTGAGAAGGCAGAGAGCCGCGAGCACAGCAGTAGATCATAGGTCTGGCGCTCTTTCTCGCCGTTGATCGAGGTGGAGGTGAAGGCTGGCGTGATGAACATGGTCAGCACGAGCTGCACCACCGAGAGCAGGATGTAGAGCTGCCCTCCCACCTGACTCAGCACATCGCCGCCGTAGCCGTTCTGACGAGACAGGAAGAGAAAGCCGAGCAGGCCCATAACCAGCAGATAGATGATGATAACCCAGATGGAACGCTCGCGGCGCAGGCGCAGGCGCAGCTCTTTGGTGAGCAGGGCGGCAAAAGTCATGATGGGCTACTCCCTTCCGTGACACTCATAAAGACTTCTTCCAGCAGGCCGCCACTACTGCGCGGCGCGAAGGAGACAACAGGAATATCCTGTTTGATCAACTCGGCCAGCACATAGTGCAGTGTGCGATCATCGCCGCTGAAATCGGCCTGTATCAGATTCTCATTTTCCTCGCTTGTGATGATATTGCTGATAGCGGTCATGTTTTTGAGCGCGGCAACGGTATCGGCACCCCGTTCGAGCACGCGAATCTCAAGCTGGCGTCCACCGCTGATGCGGCTGGTGACCTGTTCCACATCGCCGGAAACAACCAGGCGTCCATTCTGAATGATAGCGATATCGCTACACATCTCAGCCATTTCGAGCAGGATATGCGAGCTAATAATAATCGTTTTGCCCATACCTTGCAACGTGCGCACGAGTTCGCGCAGTTCGACGCGGGCGCGCGGGTCGAGGCCGGAAGCTGGCTCATCCAGGAGCAGCACTTCCGGGTCGTGGACGAGGGCGCGGGCCAGGCAGAGACGCTGCTTCATGCCGCGAGAGAGCGTTTCCACCAGTTCGTCGCGTTTGGATGAGAGGTCAACCAGTTCGAGCAGGTCGTTGACGGTGCGGGCGTGTTTCTGGTACGGGATACCGTGGATACCGGCATAGAATTCGAGATATTCGACGGTAGTGAGGTCGGGATAGACGCCGAAGAAGTCCGGCATGTAGCCAACCTTGCGCTGGATGAGGGAGGGAACCGTACTCACCTCCTCATCATCGAACCAGACTTTGCCCGAGGTGGGAGAGATGAGCGCGGCCAGAATGCGCAGGAGGGTGGTTTTGCCCGCCCCGTTTGGCCCGATGAGGCCGTAGATGGAGCCGCGCGGGATCTCCAGGGAGAAATCCTGCAAGGCCTGCACTGTGCGGTAGCGTTTATTGACGTGTTCTATTTTGATCATGCATTTTCCTATAGTCGTAAACTATGAAACGGTTCCATCTACCGATAATGATGGTCGCGCCAGCAGAATAGAGCCGACGGATGGGTCGGTATTGAGAAACTGTACCAGGACGCGACCGTTGGGACCGATATAAGGAGCAATATTATCCAGCGAGAGGTTGAACTCCTGCATTGGATAGGAATCCCAGCTATTGCTTTGCCAGTTGTAGACATACGTCTGCATGTGATTGACGTCGGTTGGCCCGGAGCTTGTACCAACGGAGGGCATCGTCTGGGTGAGCGTGGAAGGCTCTTGAATGGTCATATTATCGACGTGCAGGCGCGAGGCAGCGGGCAACGAGAATTCAAACGTCATACTGCCCGTTGTGAGCACATAGACGCCGGGCGCTTCCAGTTGCACGTTGTTGCCTTTGCTCTGCACATCGACCGGCTGGCCGAGTAAGTAGTTGGTCGGCAGGTTCAGCGGGCCGGAGAAGCTGAGATCGATGGGGGTCTGGATCAGCGTTTCCGCGAGGCCGGAAACGGCGGAGCCGTTGATAGTGACCGGATTGTTTCCCGATGCCTGAGTGTTTGCCCAACCGATGAGCGTGGCTGGCGCGTTAGGGACGAGCAGCGGATCGGTGCTGTATCCCTGAAGCGGACCCGACCCACTCAATAAAACGCTGCTCTGATAGCTAAATGATGGAGACCCGCTGGATAAGATGCTGTTACCCACTGACGTAACGGGGACGACCGGGCAGGGGCCACCGCCGCAGACGGGAACGCCGTAGACCCCCTGTCCGCTCAGTGCGGAGAGGATAGCAAGGTGGCGCTGTGTTTCGCTCAATGGTTGCCCATTGCTATTATAGTACGGACCGTAATAGGGCTGCCCACCGTTGGCGCTCATGGCGATCTGCGTTGCCAGCGGAATGTTGTAGCTGCCGCCATTGTTGGAGGTGTCCAGGAGCTGATTAACATGAATGGTTTGCCCGGCGGCGAGATTGCCAATGTGGGCAAAGCTGTTAGTCATGAGGACATAGACATCGCTCAAGGAGTAGTTGAGAGTGTTGGTGATGCTGCCTTTGAGCGTCCCGTTGATATCTTGCAGGTGGGAGATAACCCCCCCATGAACCGGCTGGTCTTGCTGGGCGAGAATGGAGCGCAGTGTCCAGATATCGACGCCCTGCAAGTTGACGTCGGTGCCATCCCCGTTGGGGGAAATGGTCGTCCGTTGCCCTGTAGTAGTGTTGAATTCGTTGGGAGCTGGCTGCGCAAGGACGTTACCGGGCAGGTGAACCAGGAAATCACCCTGATTGGGAACGAAGACACCGAGATACGTGGTTTCGTGGGCCAACGTGTTTGTGCCGCCGTTAAGCTGGATGATCGAGATGCTATCACTTAAGATAGAGGTGCCTTTTTCTTGCAAAGCGAGTCCATAGGTGAGGACCGAGAAGACTGCTATGGAGGCCAGCACGATGCGCCAGCTCCAACTGCGTTTGTTGCGCCAGCGCACAATGAGCAGGCGCACGGGGCCCAGGATCAGCAGGTAGCCAGCCAGCAGGACAAGCAGGAGCCAGGGCGATGGAATTGTATTGGGCATCAGCGTTTGCAGCAGGCCATCCATACCGCCCACGACGAACTGGTTCTCCTGATTCGTGCCGTAGACAGAGCTATTGGCGGAAGAGAGAAGCTGATCGCCCAGGTTGCGCAGCAGGAGTCCTTTCCAGAGCATGCTGGCGCCTGACCACCCCGCGAGTGGTTCAAGGGTTGGGTCAAAAGCCAGATAGGAGATATTGCCCTCGCCCTGCTGGGCCTGCACGATAAGAGGCGTTGTACCGGCGTTCAGAAGGGAAATGGCCTTTGTCGTGGCGAGCGTTGCTTTGCTGATTGGAACCGCCGCGTCGACAGTGTCGGGAACAATGCCCTGAGCATCAACGCCGCTCTTGTCGGGTCCGCCCACCGGCAGCAGGCTGGTTTTGGCAGGAATGGTACCTGTGCCGCTAATGGTGACAGGCAAGAGATCGACTGGCAGAGGTGAGAGGGTTCGCCTCCATTCGGGGCCGCCTACTTCGATGAGCGTACCACCTTGATTGACCCAGGTATCGAGCGCGCTGAGTTGGGCGGGTGAAAGGTTGCCGCTAGTGAAGTTATCGAGCACAATCACGTCGAAATTTTTGAGCACTGCCGCGCTGGCGGGCATCGCAGTGGCGGAGAGTTGTTCGACAATTACCGAGCCTCCCTGATTGGGCAGTGGCACGGCATTGAGCGGGGCAAAACCGGTCAACTGGTCGCTGAGCACACCCACAAAAACGTCGCCGCTACCCAGCGCGTTGAGCGTGCTGCTCTGCCTGGAGACAACGTGGTTGCTGTTATCAAGTAAGCTCACAATGATGGACTGCGTGGCTCCCGACGTGCCGGTTTCAAGTGGAATATACGTAACGACCTGCTTTTGCGCCCCGTTGGCAAGATTGACCGGAACCTGGTATGTGGCAGTCGGGTTGTTATTTGTGCTGCCAAACGGAGAGACAATGGAGATGGAAAGTGTGCCATTGAAATCGGGGCCGTCATTGCTAAGTGAGACCGTGACGGGAACCCAGTTGCCGTCACGGTAACGGGTATCGAAGCCCGCGCTGACGCTGAAGTGTGGTCCTGTTGCCCTTGTCGAGAGCTTTGTTGTGCCATGTGCGGAGGCAGTAACAGGAAACAGGAGCAGGGCAAAGAGCGCAAAGATGCTGACCGCTATCAATGGCAAGGCAAAATGTACGCTGGAGTGTGGGTATACCCCGGCACGAAGAGCAGTGGCAGGAAGATACCTGCGGGGTCGATCATCTATTTTCTTTTGCATGATTAGACGGCCCTCTCTTATGATATTCAAATTTTGACGATTCTGATCGTTAGATATGTTATCCAGTATAACCGTAAAGCCCCAACTTGAACAGGTGCAACTGCCCTATACGAAAGAATACGCCCTGTTATCCATATCATACACACAAATGGACGCTCTGTCATCCTGAAAGAAGCGAAGGTGATAGCGATAGTAAACTACTACTAATGACGTGTTAAGGTGGCTTTTTGTTGCAGAAAGAGGCTTTCAGGCCAATGGGAGTGTGATAAAGAAGGTGGAACCGCTGCCCTCGCTGCTTTCAGCTCGAACCCGACCAGAGTGGCGCGTGATGATCTCTTTGACCAGAAAGAGGCCAATACCGAAGCCGCTGAAGGAACTATCAAGATTGCTGGCCCGATAGAAACGGTTGAAGATCTTTGGCAGTTCATTGGCAGCAATGCCAATGCCCTGATCGCGCACCCAGATTTCGACTTCATGGGGGCGGCCTGAAGACTGGTGGGCGGGGCGCAGGCCAATTTCGATCTTACTGCCAGCAGGGCTATATTTAATAGCGTTATTCAACAGATTGTTGAGCACCTGAATGATGCGTTCTTCGTCATAGATACAAAGCAATGGCTTCCCATCTGCGCTGCCTTCAAGTGTCCATTGCAGTTTATGTTCATACATACGCATGGTATAGCTCTCGATGACGCGGGAGAGCGTGTCCAGAATGTTATGGGGAGCCAGCGTTAATTGCAACTGTGTTTGCTCTACACGGGCAAGGTCGAGCATGTCCCTGATCATCTGAGTGAGGTGCTGGCTTTGTTCAGTGATCATATTGATAGCGCGCATGCTGGCTCCATCCAGCGGCTCTCCCTGGGCCGCTTTGAACTGCAAGATTTCGGCGAAGCCCTGGATAGAGGTGATGGGCGTGCGCAGCTCGTGGCTGGCAATGGAAAGAAATTCGTTTTTCTGTTGCTCAAGGCTTTTTTGCGCGGTAATATCCTGGAAGACGGTGACTGCGCCGGTAATGACATTCTGTTCGTTCACGAGCGGGGCGCTGGAACTGAGCGCGAAGATCTTACTGCCATCAGGTCGTATGATAATAGTCTCCTGCCCGTTGATTACCTCGCCGCTGAGGGAGCGAATGATGGCGAAGTACCAGGGAAGGCCGGGTCGCTCATTCAGGCCGGTGACAGCATAATTCCGGGCATAGCGGTGCAGTTGCGTGCCGGTGAGCAGCTTATATGGGATGCCCAGAATATAGCCCGCCGCTTCATTAGCATAGCTAATGGAGCCATCCATAGCCTCGGTGATCAGGATGGCTTCGGGCAGGCGGTCGAGTATCAGGCGCAGGCGTGCGCGTTCGCTATGCACGCTTTCGTGAAGGCGTGCGTGCGCGAGGGCGCCTGCGATATGTGTGCCGCAAGCAGCCAGTGTTTGCACTTCAATGCCATCGGCGGCAATGGTATGATCAAAAGCGGCAGACAGCGCCCCTTCAAAGTAATCCTTGAACCAGAGTGGTATGCAGACATAGGACTGCGCGCCAAAGATTACAATGGCATGCTGCTGATTCAACTGACCGGATCGTACCGCTTCCTGCACATTCTCGATGACGATTGGCCGACGTTCCTCACACGCACGAGCGACGATGAGCCGGTTGTCATGGCTTCTATAGGATACGTATTGCAACAAGGCCCGTGCCACCTCTTCGCTGCCCGTGTATTCGAGATGGAGCAGGCGCAGGGCTTCCTGCGCGCTGTCGGCAGTGTGTATCGAGACAAAGATGGGATGAAAGGCCGCTTTGATCGCCTCGCTGGCTGTTTTGCTGATACTTTTCATCTCTAGCGATTCCCGCACGCTCTCTGCCACGGCCTCAATGACATCTATCTGTTTTTGCACCGGTTGCGCGGGAAGACGAGCCTCACGGACAGAGCTTTGCGCTGATCCTTCTGCGCGCTTGCGGGCCAGAACGTCGCCCGTGATGTCGAGGGCTGTCAGGAGCAGTTGCGTGATACGGTCATCGTCGTCGCGTATCGCTTCGAGTGTCCAGCGCCAGTACGTCGTTCCATGCGCGGGAAAGTACAGGGCATATTCATCTGAGCGGTAGGGAGAACCGGTCTCCGCCACTCTCTGGAAGACGGTCAGGATAGAGGCCAACTCTGTATCGGGCATCCATTCCTGAAGAGCGTGGCCGATAGCCTTTCCTCCCTGCCAGCGCGGGTCAAGGAAGGTGTCCATGTATCTGTGGAAAGAGGCGTTGGCGGAGAGCAGGTGTAAAGAATCGGCTTCATAGAGAGCAACTCCTACAGGGATGTGCTGAAGCATGATGTCTGCAAAGGATTGTGTTTTTGTCTCCATCTCGTTCTCTACACCTTGTGGTTCTAGCGACTCCTCACATGACAGTCGGGAAGTAGAGCAAGCTCTCCGTCTGGAATTGCCCACTTTTCTCAATCTCCTACCAATGCATATCGACAAAGCTCACAGTATAATGATAGTATACACTGTAGGGATAACAGCTACCAGGAATGCAAAGGGCAACGAAACCCAGCCACCGGGCTGTGAGCAGGAGATATTGCCATCCTGTTACACAATACTCGTGTTAGAGATACTGTAGGAGAAAGAGGCGGCCTATGTCAACATTACCAGACCCACAGAACCAGAATACCTATTTCATCGACGCGGAAAACGCGGCGGAGATGGCGCGCCTGATGGTGCAGGATCGCCTGACGACGAAGGCAATGGGCGGTTTGTTTCCAGAGCAAGCCGACCTGTCTAACATTCACAATATTCTCGATATTGCCTGCGGACCGGGCGGCTGGGTGCTGGATGTGGCACAGGCGTACCCAGAGAAGCGCGTGACGGGAATAGATATCAGCCGCTTGATGATCGAGTACGCGCAGGCACAGGCCAGAGCGCAGGGTGTGAGCAACGCCAGTTTTCAGGTCATGGACGCTCTCAAGCCGCTCGCCTTCCCCGCTAATGCTTTTGATCTGGTCAACATGCGCTTTGCGGTTGCGTTTATGCCAAAGGCTGGCTGGTCAACACTTCTGCAAGAGGCGCTGCGCATTACGCGGCCCGGCGGCATCATTCGCCTGACCGAGTTTGAAGCCCCGGTTACGAATAGCCCGGCGGTCACAAGATTGGCGTCTATGCTCTCGCGCTCTCTCTGGCGTGCCGGGCAGAGCTTCTCCCCTGAAGGGCAGAACCTGGGTATCACCATGATGCTGGCCCGTTTGCTGCGCGAGGCCGGTTGTATCAACGTGCAGCAGATGGCGCATATCATGGACTACTCCATTGGCACGGAGGCATACGCCAGCAATTACCATAACGTGATGACGCTCTACAAATTGTTACAGCCCTTTTTCATCAAAGTGGGGGTGACAACGCAGGAAGAGGTCAATCAGGTCTACCAGCAGGCGCTGGAAGAGATGAGATCAGAAGATTATACCGGTGTGATCTTTTTCCTCACAGCATGGGGAACAAAGCCAGCGTAATCGTGCAGATGAGAGGAGCAATCTACTATGTCAGTGTCCAACAATGCTTCCGGGGATGAGAACGCTTATTTCATCGATGCGGAAAATGTGGCGGAGATGGCGCGTCTGGCGATGCAGGACCGGCTAACGACGAAGGCGATGGGCGGCCTGTTGCCGGAGCAAACCGATCTGTCCGCTATCCACGATATTCTCGATATCGCGTGTGGTCCGGGTGCCTGGGCGCTGGATATGGCCCAGGCATTTCCTCAGATGCAGGTAACAGGAATCGATATCAGCCGCTTGATGGTTGAGTACGCGAAGGCGCAGGCCAGAGAGAAGAACTTACATAACGCCAGTTTCCAGGTCATGGACGCTCTCAACCCTCTTGAGTTTGCTGATAACTCCTTTGATCTGGTCAATGCTCGCTTTATCACCGGTTTCATGTCAAAAGCCGCATGGCCGCTTCTTGTGAGAGAATGCATGCGCGTCTTACGACCCGGCGGTATTCTCCGCCTGACAGAATGTGAGTCTCCACTGACCAACAGTAAGGGATCAGAGCGTATGTATGAGTTGCTGGCGCAGGCGCTTGCTCGAACGGAGCGGATTTTTTCCGTGGATGGCAGGCATATTGGCATAACGCCGGTGCTTGGTCGGCTTCTGCACGACGCCGGGTTTGCCGCTATTCAGAAAACGAGCCATGTGATCGATTACTCCTTCGGCACAGAAGCGCATGCAGGCTGCTATCAAGATGTCAGGACCTTTCTCAAGCTCTTGCAGCCGTTCTTTGTCAACATTGGAGTCACGACGCAGGAAGAGGTAAACCGGCTCTACCTGCAAACGCTGGAAGAAATGCAATCCGAGGATTTCTGTGGCATATTTTTCTTCCTCACGGCATGGGGAACGAAGCCCGCATAATCGAAAAATGAGAGGAGCAACTTGCAATGTCAGTATCCAACAATGCTTCCGGGGATGAGAATACCTATTTTATCGACGCCGAGAACGCGGCGGAGATGGCGCGACTGACGGTGCAGGACCGGCTAACGACGAAGGCAATGGGTGGACTGTTGCCGGAGCAAGCCGATGTGTCTGGTATCTATGATATTCTCGATATCGCCTGTGGGCCGGGCGCCTGGGTGCTGGATATGGCCCAGACCTATCCAGAAAAGCGCGTGACGGGCATCGATATCAGCCGCTTGATGATCGCATATGCACAGGCACAGGCCAGGGAGAAGGACTTGAATAACGCCAGCTTCCAGGTGATGGATGCTCTTAAGCCTCTTGAGTTTGCTGATCACTCTTTTGATCTGGTCAATGCCCGCTTTATTTTTTCGTTTATGCCTGCTACTGCCTGGCCGAAATTGCTGCAAGAATGCTTGCGAATTTTGCAGCCAGGGGGAATTATTCGCCTGACCGAGAGTGAATGGTATTTTACGAACAGCGCAGCATATGAACGACTACACGGTATGGTGACGCAGGCAATGCATCTCGCAGGACTGAGCTTCTCTCCTGATGGACGCATGGTAGGTATCACCCCGATGTTAGCCCGTCTTCTACGTGATGCTGGTTTCGCCGGTATTGCAGAACAGGCCCACATGATTAACCTCTCGGCGGGTACGGAGGCACATCAAGGTCTCTACCAGAATCTCCTGGCTTTCTTAAAGTTAATCCAACCGTTTTTGATCAAGACCGGCGTGACGACGCAGGCAGAAGTGGATAGCCTCTATTATCAAGCAATGGGTGAACTCATGTCGGACGAATTTTGTGCTGTCTCTTTCCTGCTGACTGCCTGGGGAACGAAGCCAGGGTAACGCTGAATCCTTGAAAGGAGTGTACTGATGACGACCTATCCCATTCGCTTGAAATCTCAGCCCGATGACGTTCCCCATCTCCTCAGTGTAGTTGAAGGGGAGACAGAAGGCGACGGTTTTGAATTGATCAGCACGTGGCTGAAGCTGCCCTGGGCAAAGGAAGCGACGCACAAATGTATGGTCTGCGGAGCGATAGTTGAGCTGCCAGATGGCAGCGTTGCAGCCCATCTGAAGAACTATCAGGCGGAACGCGGGGGCAAAGATGCCATTGTGCGCGTTGTCCATCACCATAGAGGTTCCAGACCACCCACTCTCCCCGCCGGAGTAAGGGTTGCAACCGAGGCCGACCGGGCGAGAATAAGAACTCCTAAAGAAATCATCCGTATGCTGGAAGCTGCTGGTCAGGGATCTGAGCCTGATGAATGTTGATAAACCAGAGCGGAAATGAGGAGAGACTGTAGGGACAGGGGGTGGAATAGGGTGGATGAGGGGGCCTTGTGCCTGTCCCCGCTGCCAACCGACCCGTTCGCATCATCCAACCCGAACCTATCTTCTGGCGGGCCGGACAGGCACAAGGCACTGTCCCTACAGTTATCCTGATCACAGCCCCTGTGCTTCCCGATACATACTGATATAGTCACGAATCCCCATTTCCAGCGAATAGCGCGGCTCGTCTGTGAGTTGCTCATTATGGGTTTCTGTTTCTACAGCCTACAGCCCCTGTTTTTGAAATATATCACAGACTAGCTTAAACATGTAATATTGTATTATGTAAATACGGTGAGACCGTGTTGCCTCACCTAAAAATCTTACTTTCGGGCCTTCGTTGCCTCAACAAAAAATCCAACTTTGGGCGGCGTTCAAGCAAGCGCGCCGCGGCGCGCTTGCTTGAACGCCGCCCAAAGTTGCCGCCCGCCAGAGCAGGCAGCACTCCCCTCGTCTCGCCCGGCAACATACTTCGCAGAAGACCTGTTAGGCGAAGTTCATGGCGGGCGGCACTGTTTGAATGAAGCCACAGCCATCCCGCTTTGTCAAGACGAAGCGACTGCGCTTTGAGCGCTCTCTGCTTGCGTTGGCTCCCCTGCCGCCAGCTTCCAGAGGACGGCTTGCTGGCGCTGCATCTGGCGTAAGAGAGCCACGGGATTGAGGGGAGCGTACTGCTGCCGTAACTTCTCCTTGGCCGGTTCACTCACTTGCTCGGCCTCCAGCACGCGCTGATAAGGCGTCTTGGCCTGGTCATATCTCTTCCTGACTTTGCCGCCCTCACGCTCTTTGGAGACTAATTTGAGACTCGGCTGGAAGAAATTGACATAGAGACGGATCACCTCGTAGAGGGTACAAAGGGCTTCATAGGCTGAGAGGCTTTCATACCGGTCGTAGCCGACTAATTGGCGCACAATCGTCCAGTTCTTCTGCTCCACATAGGCCTGGTCATTTTTCTGGTAGGGACGAGAGCGTGTGAAAGTGAGCTGTTCTTGCTGGCAATAGCGCAGCAGATGGGCATTGAGGAACTCGCTGCCGTTATCCGAATCGATGCCGCGTAATGGAAAAGGCAGTCGTCCTCGCGCCAGCACCAGCGCCTCCACGACTGCCAGTTGGCCCCGGTTGCGCAAGGCCACGCACTCGGTCCAGCCCGTAGCCACATCCGTGATGGTGAGGCTATGCAGATACTCGCCACGGGTGCTGCTGCCACAATGCACCACTAGATCGATCTCCGTAAAGCCAGGTATCGCCTCATCCCAGTCGGCAAAGGTACGAATGGGGATGGCGCTTTTGAGCAATGTCCCCGGCTTGGTCGTACTCAACCCATGCGGTTTGGCGAGTTTGCGCTCGGCTTGCAAGAGCCGATCGGCTGTGGCGGGACTTAGCCGAAGCCTCCCCTCTTTGGTTGGCTCCTCCAGGAGCAATTCCCCGTGCTGTTCTAGCACCCGCACCAACTCCGGTAGATACGGCACTAAGCGCTTACTACAAATGCCATTAGCCGCTCGCCAGCAGGTCACGAGGGCTTGTTGCACCGCAAAGACATACTGACGAGGACGCGCTCGTTTCTTGCGTCCTGTGGCCTTCGTGGGGGGATGATTGAGCAAACTCAGGGCATACTTGCGATGGTAGCCCGTACTGGCGATGAACTCTTCGAGAATCTGCGTGCCCTCCTTGCCCTGTGCTGCTCGGTAGCGAGGAGCGACGACGGCTAACAACTCTCGACGACTCGCGATACTCATCATAACCTCTCTTCCTTCCAGCCGCCTGGCTCTGCCATTCACAGCGGCTGGTACGATTCTCTCATGAGGCAACGATGCGGTCAAAGTAAGATTTTTCGTGAGTCAATTCGCTCAATGTAAGGAGTTGTGGGTGTTCAGGGGCGATGAATCAGAAGGCGACGATAGGGAGATCGCTGTTTCGCAATGTTGTGCTTCTGTGTATGCTCGTTCCCGTAGTAGTGGCAGCCATCGCGGGCAGAAGTATTTCTCTTTCGTTGTCGCCTCTGATAGAGGTTGTAATACTCGTATGCGTGCTAGCCGGAGTAGTATTCTCGCAAACACAATTACTTGCCCCTGTTCTGCACGCATTGCAAGCAAAGACCGCTCGCAACCAGGGAGAAGAAAGTTCCGTATTAACGATGAGAAGCAACAGGCGCTCTTTCCTCAAATGGGGAGTGCAACTTGGTATTGCTACTATCGTAGGTGTAGGTGTTCTGTGGAGGGGGACATTGGATGTGTTTGCTCACTATCCATGTCCCAATAATGAATCTTGTGACTGCGGTCCTGGAGGCAAGGGACCATGGTCGGGCAGCTCTAGTTGCAGCGAGACCTGGGATTGTAGCGGCCATGCGGGGCAATACGTTCCTATCTACGAGGTCTGCATCATTTACTGTTGTGGCTCTGGCGATGAGTGTGACGTTGTAGAGTATGATAGTGGTAATACACACTATTGTGGCTCTGGTGGATGTTAGTTCATCAAATGGACGAGTTGCTTTTCTTATGAAAGGAGTGTACAGATGACAACGTACCCGATTCTGCTGAAATCTCAGCCTGACACTGTTCCTCATTTACTCAGTGTAGTTGAAGGCGATACAGAAGGTGATGGTTTTGAGTATATCAGCACATGGCTGAAGCTTCCCTGGACAAAAGAGGCGACACGGATGTGCTTGACTTGCGGAGCGATCGTTGAGATGCCAGATGGAAGCGTCGCAGCGCATTTGAAGAACTATCAGGCAGAACATGGGGGTAAAGATGTTATTGTACGTGTGGTTCACCACCATAGAGGACCCAGACCGCCTACTCGCCCTGCCGGAGTATCTGTTGCAACCGAGGCAGACCGGACGAAGATAAAAACCATTAAGGAATACATCCAGATGCAAGAATCGTCCAACCAGGGTTCCTAGCACGTATTCGAGATAAGAAAGCCGAGTTTGTTTGACTCAATCAGGGAAGTTGGCTCATCCATAGCAACTCGCTCTGTATTGCGATGAAGACTGCTTACAGATGTGAGGATACCTTTGACCGAAATTGCCGCTTTGCCTGAAGTTGATTCCGCCTGCCCTACCCAGAGGCAGGCGGAATGAAAGGGAAACTGGAATGCTAGGAATATTTTTGTTCAAGCGCCGACAGCTTCTTCGCCTTGGGGGAACAGGAGTGGTGGGTTTTCTTGGTGGGGCAGCAGTAACGAAAGCTGTGGATGCATATGCAAGTTCTTCTGTGCAATCTGGCAGCGGGCCTCTGACACGAAATGATGCGCAGGTGTATCTCAGTCCGAACGGCTTCGACCAGCAGTTCCTTGCAAAATCAGCAGATATAAGGCAGATCTGGGATTTTGTGACGGTTGAGCAGATTCAGCCGCAGGGCCTGACAGCTATCAGGAATGCCTTGAACGCCTTCCAGTTCACTTATAAGAAAACGCTCTATCCGGTCATTTGTCTGAGAGGCAGTGCTGTTATTTACACCCTTGATGACAACATGTGGGTGAAGTACAGTCTGGGAACTCTGGCTGCTCAAAAGAACGGCGGTGCCACAGGTGGCAACCCACTCTATAGCCGTCAGACCACCGATAATGGAAGCCTCAGCCCTCAGGACCCGGATAGCCTGTATCAAGACCCCAGCTTGCAGGCGCTCCAGCAACGTGGTGCGCATGTGGCAGCCTGTCATGATGCCTTGAACGGACTTGCCGGGCAACTTGCGGAACCACGAGGACTTACTACAGACTCAGTCTTTCCCGAACTGGCGGCTCACCTTATCCCCGGCGCTCAGCAAACTCCATCAGGAAGTTCCCTTATTGCCGTAGCGCAGCATCTTGGCTTTACCTATGCCAAACAGTAGCTCTTTAATGTAATGGCATGCCCCGGATGCTTCGCTGCCGCTCAGTATGACACGTCCGGGGACGTTTGTAATGGCATGCCCCGGATGCTGAGCGGCAGCGAAGCATGACATGGGGCGTGCCTTCTTCATGGCATGCCGCCCGACGAACATCCAGCTTATAGCCTCTGCGCTTGCCGATACATATTCATATAGTCCCGTATCCCCGTTTCGAGTGGGTAGCGCGGCTCGTATTTGAGTTGCTGGCGGGCGGCGGTCAGGTCGAGCAGGCCGCGTGCGCGCATGTCGCTCTGCTCCAGTTCGTTCAGGCCGGGGCCAATTTCGATATCGGCGTTTGGGAGGATGGTGCGCACGGTTTCGGCCACCTGGGAGGCGCTGCTCATCGTGCCGGAGCCGATATTGAAGACGCGCTGTGTGAGCGACTCGGACGGTACGTCCAGGGCTTTGATGACGGCCTGAGTGATGTCTTTGACGTGCGTATAGTCGCGTCGCATATCGCCGCCGGTTGCGAAACGTGTGGGTAGGCCGCGCACGCTGTTCTCCACCATCGGCTTGATGTACATGGGGTAGCGCATGCCGTAGCCGTAGATGGCGGAGTTGCGCAGGGCGATGAAATCGACGCCGTTGGTGCTGTAGTAGGTGAGGCCAGCGATCTCGGCTGCCGCTTTGGAGGCTCCATACGGGCCGAGCGGGTTGCCTGCCGAGGGCATGAGAATGGGATGCTTCTCGTCGATTGGCTCGTACTGGCGCGGCATGTAGACGGCTATGCTGCTGCTCTGCACCACGCGCCGCACGCCCATTAAACGGGCAGCTTCCAGTACATTGATGGTGCCATTGACGTTGACCTGAAAGGTGATGGCCGGTTCGTCCAGCGAGTAGGGCGGGTCATAGAGCGCGGCGGCATGGAAGATACGCTCGACTTTATACTGCTGCACGGCTCTGAGCAGGCTGGCAAGGTCGAGAATCTGCCCGCGCACGCGCACGATCTGCCCCTCGTAGGGAGCGGTCAGCGCGGCCAGTTCCGCCGATGGGCCAACGGCATCGAAGCTGATAACGCGATCCCCACGCTCCGCAAGCTGACGAATGACGTAGGTTCCCAGAAAGCCGGAACCGCCGGTAATCATAATGGTGGACATTGCGCACCTCCTTCTTATGGCGTGATGATAATGATCTTGCTTTCCGTCATCTCCTCGATGGCGTAGCGCGGCCCCTCGCGGCCCATGCCGCTGGCTTTGACGCCGCCGTAGGGCATGTGGTCGGCGCGGTAGCTGGAGACTTCGTTGATGTGGACGCCGCCGAAGTCGAGGCGCTGCGCGGCATACAGAGCCTTTTGCAGGTTGTTGGTGAGGATACCTGCCTGCAGGCCATAGGGCGTGCTGTTGGCGAGGTCGATGGCCTCGTCCAGCGTCTCGTAGGGCGCGATGGCGACGGCGGGACCGAAGAGTTCGTGCTGGCAAATCTGCATGCTGGGGGTGACGCCGAGCAGGACGGCGGGCGTGATGCAGCCGTCGGGCAGCAGTTCGCCGCCGACGAGCAATTGCGCGCCCTGCTCCTGCGCGTCGCGCAAAACACCCATCACGCGCCGCGTGGCCTGTTCGCTGATGAGCGTGGAGCTATCGGTTGTCTCCTGACGCGGGTCGCCCGTGCGCAGCTTGCCGACTTCGCTGGCGAGCCGCTGCGCGAACTCCTGATAGATAGAGCGATGAGCATAGATGCGCTGCACAGCAATGCATGCCTGCCCGACGGCGTAGTAGCCGCCAGCGACGACGCGGGCGACGGCGCGCTGCAAATCGGCGTCCGGCTCGATAATGAGCGGCGAGTTGTTGCCCAGTTCGAGGGCCACGCGCTTATAACCGGCGACGGAGCGGATGTGCTTGCCGACGGCTGAACTGCCGGTGAAGGTAATCATCGCTACCCGTTCGTCGCGCACCAGCATCGCGCCGATCTCGTCGCCGCCGGGTAGCACGCTGAGCGCGCCGCGCGGGACGCCAGCCTCGGCAAAGAGCTTCGCCAGTTCGAGCGCGGTAATGGGCGTATCGGGTGCGGGCTTGAGGATGATGGCGTTTCCTGCGGCCAGGGCGGGCGCGATTTTATGGCAATCCAGCAGCAAGGGAAAGTTAAAGCCGGTAATGCCCGCGATGATGCCGAGGGGACGGCGCACGGTGAAGGCGATGCGTCCCTCGCCGCCCGGCATGGCATCCATCGGCACCACCTCGCCCGCAATGCGATTGGCCTCTTCCGCCGCCAGGCGCACTGCCGCGATCGCACGCGCCAGTTCCAGACGGGCATCTTTGATGGGCTTGCCCACTTCATGCACGATGAGCCATGCCAGCCGCTCGCCACTGGCTGCGATCAGGTCGGCCACGCGGTGCAGCAAGGAGGAACGGCGATGCAGGGGCCAGGAAGCCATTTCACGTGCGCCCTCACGAGCCAGTTCCAGCGCGGCCTCGACTTCGTGGGATGTGGCCCAGGCGACGCGCCCAACCAGGATGCTGCGATCATACGGGAAGCGTATCTCGACCTGTTCTCCGCTCTCCACCCAGTTGCCGCCCAGGAATAAACGGTGTTCGCCGCCGAGCGGAAAAGGGTTGTCTTTGTTGTGTGTGGTGGTTGCTTGCATAGTGATTCTCCTTACTCACTCTTATATGGCGGCTGCCATGGCAATCGCAAGGGATCGCCCCTACGATATACGCTCCCCGTCTTACCGTTTCTCATCTCACCCCCAGCAACAATGCAGTGGCTAATGCCATGACTTTGATAGAGGTGAGCAGGTCGTCGAGGGCCAGCGATTCGTCGGTGATGTGGGTCTGGGTGATGTCGCCGGGGCCGTAGACAATGCATTGCTCGATGCCCGCGTTATGGACAACGAAACGCTGGTCGTCGCTGCCTGGACTGCTGACGTAGCCGGGAGCGCGTCCAAGCACGGAGCATAGGGCGGCGTCAAAGGACTGGACAAGGGGCGTTTCGGCGCTGACCCACGTCGGGTCGGTGGTGTAACGCTCGCTGTATTCGTAGCGGAAGCCGGGCAGTTGCTGCGCGCAGCGTTCCAGCAGGTCGAAGATTTCATGGCGTGCGTCGTCCAGCTTTTCACCCGTGACCAGGCGGCGATCAAAGGTGACGGTGCAGGAGTCGGGAACACTGTTGACGTTGGTGCCGCCCCGCACGGTGTTGAACGAGAGGCTGGCTGCCGAGGCACTGGCTGGCACGACGGGGATGCTGCTGACACGCTGCTTCAGCCGTGGCTGCAACTCCTGCGTGGCGGCTGCAATGAAACGAGACATGTACTCAACAGCGTTGACGCCGCGTTCGGGCGTGCTGCCGTGCGATTGGCGACCGAAGATGGTGATTTCGCCCCAGATGGCCCCGCGATGGCCCAGGCAGATATTGTCGACATTGAGCGGTTCAGTGATGACAACGTAATCGGTACGATCGGGGGCGATGTAGCCACGCTCGACCAGCAGGCCCATACCCGCGTTGCGGTTGCCCGTACTCTCCTCATCGACCACCCCGCTTTGCTCGACCGTTCCCTGCAACTGGAGACCAGCGCGCCGGATAGCCTCCACGGCATAGATTTGCGCGGCGATACCGCCCTTCATATCGGAGGCACCGCGTCCATAGATGCGCCTATCACGCACTATACCCCCGAAGGGGTCGGTTGACCAGTCAGGGCCGACAGGAACCACGTCCATGTGCCCGTTGAAGTGCAGGACGGGTCTGACCGCTGGCCCTGCTAGACGCCCGATGACATTGGTGCGCGGCAGACCGGCTCCATAGGGAGCCAGTTCAGCGACCTCAGCAGAGGTGAGTTCGATGTACTCGATAGCGTAGCCCAGGCCGCGCAGGTGCTCGCCGATGTAGTGCGCGCACTCAGGATAGGCACTGCCGGGCGGGTTCACCGTCGGAATGCGGATCAAGCCCTGCAAAAAGGCGACGGCCTCATCCAGTACCTCTCCGGCACTCTGGAAGATAGCCGCCTGCTGTTCCCTCAATACAGACAATTCCACGTGGAACTTTCCTTTCTAGTCGGGCGGGCGCTATGTAGTGTGTGCCTATATGGGTGAGACAAAGTTGATGACGACGGTAATGAGGCAGAGGCTGAGAGTGAGGCCAAGCACGGTGGCATCGAAGCGATCAAAGTGCAGTTCGCGTCGTTTGCTGCGCCGCCATCCTGGACGCCCGCCATAGCAGCGCGCCTCCATTGCCACGCTCAGGGTCTCTGCCCTTTTGAAGCCACTGATGAAGAGCGGCACCAGCAGCGGAGCCAGTTTGGTGGTGCGCTGGATGAAATTGCCCTGATCAAAGCGGACGCCGCGAGCCGCTTGCGCCTTCATCAAGCGTTCCACTTCGGTGACGAAGATGGGAACAAATTTGAAGGCGATGACCAGCACCATGACGAAAGCGTTGGCAGGGATGCCAATTTTTTGCAGGGGTGAGAGTAGCGCCTCCATGCCGTCGGTGAGATCGACCAGGGAGGTGGCAAAGAGCAACATCGAGGTGATGTAGTAGAGAAAGAGCACGCGCACAATGGTCATCGCGCTGCGGATAATGCCTTCCCAGGAGATGTTGAGGAAAGCCCAGTGCCAGAGCAGCGTCTTGTTCTGCGTGGCCGAGGTGTAGAAAAGCACCTCGATGCAGAAGATAAAGGCCAGGAAGCCGAGGAAGGGCTTGAAACTGCGCAGAACATAGCCAGTTGGAATGCGCGAAGTCCGTTGCAGCAGGGCACAGAACAGCAGGCAGATGGCGAAAGCAATAAAGCTCGAGAGGAATGAGAACAGGATAATGAGCAGGACGGCGCACAGCAATTTTGTGCGTGGGTCCATGCGAGCCAGCGCCGAGCCGTTGTTGATATATTGACCAAAGGTGATATTGCGTGAAATTTCGATCATACAGGTTGCCTTATCCAGCCTTGTCTATTGTGCTTTGCGCTCCGACGGTTGCGTTTTTGATGATTTCCTCTTCAAGTTCGTCCAGGCTAAGGACATCGGTGCGGATGCCTGGCAGGATGTCGCGCAGGGTAACGGCGATCTGGGTCGCTTCGGGCAAGGCGATGTCCAGGCTGGCGAGTTCTGCGGCGTGAGTGAGAATCTCGCGTGGTGTGCCCTGTAAGGCGAGGCGCCCCTGGTCGAGTATGTAGATGATGTCCGCGAGGCCGATCACGTCGTCGAGGCCGCTGGAGACGTAGACGATGGACAGGTTTTGCTGCTGTTTGAGTCGGGTAATGAGTTCGAGCAGTTCGCGGCGTCCGCGAGGGTCTAAGCCCGCGCTCGGCTCGTCAAAGACGATGACTTTGGGCTGGAGCGCGAGGACGCCGGCGATGGCGACGCGCCGCTTCTGACCGCCGCTGAGCGCGTAGGTGTAGCGCGAGCGAAAATCTTCGTAGTCCAGTCCCACCGCTTCCAGCGCTTCTTTGACCAGGCGGCGCGATTCGGCCAGCGGCACTTTCTTGCGGCGCGGGCCAAAGGAAACGTCTTTGCCCACAGTATCCTCGAAGATTTGCGCCTCCGGCGACTGGAAGACGATGCCCACGCTGGAACGGATGCGCTCGATATCGAACGAGGAGGCGAATACGTCGTCACCCTCAAAGAGCAGGGTGCCCGCTGCCGGTTTGATCAGCCCGGCCAGCATGTCCACGACGGTAGATTTGCCTGCTTTGGTTGGGCCGACGAGGGCCGTGGTCTGCCCTGCGGGGATAGAAAGCGAAAGCCCGCGTAGTGAGTCGACGGCGAAGGGGGTGCCGCGCATATACGTATGGTAGACGTTTTTCAACTCAAAGAGCATGGGACAGACCCTCCTTCAACTGCGCGGTGGAAAGCACCACCTCCGGCAAGTTTGTCCAGCCGCGCGCGCGCAAGCGCTGGCCCAGGTGTGTGACCATCGGCACGTCGAGACCCATGGCTTGCAGTTCAGCCACGCGAGCAAAGATATTGGTGGGTGTATCGTCCATGATGACTTTCCCTTCGTCCATCACAATCAGGCGCTGGAAGTTGGTGACTTCATGCATGAAGTGGGTGATGTGGATGACGGTGATGCCGCGTTCGCGGGAGAGGCGGAAGACGGTAGCCAGCAGGTTGCGGGCAGTCTGGCCGGAAATCATGGTGGTTGGCTCGTCCAGCAGCAGGTAGCGCGGGCGCATGGCTAAGACACCCGCGATGGCGACGCGCTGCTTCTGCCCGACGGAGAGTTCGTTGATAGCTATTGGCGCGTAGGCTTCCAGGTTGAGCAGTGCCATCGCCTCCTGCACGCGCTCCTCGATCTCTGGACGCGGCAGGCCAAGATTTTCCGGGCCGAAGGCGATATCGTCAATGACGGTGTTGGCGACCAGTTGGTCGTCGGGGTTCTGGAAAACGATGCCGACGCGCTGGCGAATCGTCCAGCTATCTTCTCCGCGTACTGTGGTTGGGATGCCGTCTACATGGACAGTTCCGCTATTCGGCTTCAGGATCGCGGCCAGTGTCTTCGCCAGCGTGCTTTTGCCGGAGCCGTTCTGTCCGATAATCGCAACAGTTTCGCCTTCGGCGATGGTGAGTGTAATGTCGCGCAGCGCGGGGGGAACGTCCTGCTCCCCCTCGGCACTGTAGTTGAATGTGACATTTTGAACTTCGAGCATAGATGCTTCAATCTCATCTGGTCAATAGGGTAGTTCGTCGCGTGACTTCGTATCGGGTGCACGCACGACACGCCCGCGCAGGATGAAAAAGGCGTTTGCCAGGATGAACGTCAGGATGGCGGCAACAATGGCTTCAAAGACGGCCTGCGGAATGATGGGGATGATGGCCGGAAGGGGCAGGTAGCCACGAATCACGGCCATGCCCAGAACGAGGATGGTATTGGTGGCAGCGCCCACGAAACCCGCGACGGCAGCCGCGACTCCACGATTGAAGCGCACAAGGGCGGCGTAGGATGCCCAGGCCGTCAGCCCGATAAAGATGCGCGGCAGAATAGAAACCAGTGGGTCCTTAAAAATGGGAACTGTGGCGCGTGAGAAGCTGATGAGGCCAAAGACGAGGCCGGAGATCATCCCTACCAGTGGTCCCGCGATGACGCCGCCGACGATGGTTGGAATATGCTCGATGGTGGCACTCCCGGAAGAATTAGGAACAGGAATAAATCCAATGCCGGGAACAACGCCGAGAATAATGGTAATGGCGGCAAGCACACCGGTGATGACGATCCGTTCGGTGGTCAGCGACCACGGGCGAACGGTGGATTCGACTGCAACTTTACTCAAGGGAAACGCTCCTTTTCAGGCGAACAGCAGTCATAGAGACTCCTGAGGCGACAAAAAACTGTGAAGCACTAAGGGAGATGTCAGTGATGTGTAGAAGTCTGCTACTCCTTCCTTAAGCAAAGACTAAGGGGAGACGAACTATTTTACAAAGTATAACCCGTGTGCAGGGGAGTGTCAAGGAAAAGTGAGCCACCAACTCAAACCCATCTATGCTAGATTCTCGTCAAACGCCAACTTCTTGACATTTATGCTATGATAAAGTCTGAAACGCACCCGTAGCTCAATGGATAGAGCGGCTGACTTCGGATCAGTAGGTTGCGGGTTCGAATCCTGCCGGGTGCGCCAGAACCATCCTTCTCTGCATGACTCAATGCAGAGAAGGATGGTCTTTTTATGCTCCTGAAAGTGGCAGACTTGCCGCGAAATCTTCGACTGGCTCATGTCCCGGCACGCGTAGCCGGTAAACGATAGCTCTGGAAGAAGCTCCAGATGAGGTTGGTGGCGTCGAAGGGTACCGCGCCGTTACGGGTGCGTATAATGAGATGGCGCGGCCACATGTGGCCCATGCCGTCGATGGTATAGTGGATGATCGTGACGTTGTCGCGGCAGCCGACCCATCTTTCGCCGGTCACGTTGCCTTCATTGAAAAAGGTGACCGGTCGCCTGTCGCAGCCATCGCGCTCTGCCCACTGTTGCAGCCATTGCGTGATGGGCGGATAGCCCTTTGCCGACGAACCGTTATAGGGAACGGTTCTATCGGCGGTGCCGTGGAGTTCCATGATGGGAACGGGGCGCGCAGGATTGCAGCCACCCGGAACCGGCGGGTACGAACCGGAGACGGAGGCAACGGCGGCGAACCGGTCGGCCATCTTGCAGGCCAGCACATATGTCATGCCACCACCATTGGAGAAACCTGTCGCGTAAATCCGCTCTGGATTGATACACCACGACTCTTCCAGGTGGGTCAGTAAGTTGCTGACAAAGAGGACATCATTGGTGTGTGGATCGCGGCGCGGACCAGTATCCCAACCGGTGCGATGATCTGGCCCGATAGCTCCCTGTGGATAGGCCACGATAAAATCATAGGCGTTGGCAAGCTGAGAGAAGCCTGTGCGGTACTGCTGCTGCGACGCATTACTGCCATGCCCGTGAAAATTGAGCACGAGCGGCTGCTCGACCGTATCTTTGTATCCTGTTGGAATGTGCAGCAGGTACGAGCGATCGATACCACCGGAGGAAAGGGTCTGTGTCACACTGGTGCCAGGGGCAACCGGTGATGGTTTCCCACAGCCTGTGCTCTTCTCCGCTACCGTGGTAAGTCTGCTCTCTTCCTGCGCTGACACAGAGGAAAAGGTTGTAGGCGTGATGCTCGAATTCATTGCAATGAGTAGCAGCGTGCAGGCGCTTAGGATGCAGCCTGACATAATAAATCGGCGGCGATTGCGTCGCAATGCCGCTATTACGCCTCCGGGATGGCGTATTCTGTCTCTCATGAAAATGTTTTCCTGTTACTTTTCCATTTCCTCAACAAGCTCAGATTTATTATACTACGACTGGCTACATAATAGAATACACGAGTTGTGAGCTACATCCTCATACAAGCATCCGTTCGGAGTGAAGGAGTGCTGGCGAAGAGAAAAAACGGCGCAGGACAAGGCTGCCAGCTCCTCGCGCCCAGCTTTCAAAGCCAGGTCGCTCTACTTTAAAAGTATAGGTCCTTGTGTTGTAGAGGGAACCTCCATTCCGGCAGCCGGTTGGGGGAGACGCCGCAGTGATTGTGCCCCGGGTGCTCTACCAGCGTTTCGGCGACGTAGGCGTGCTGGCCACTCAGTTTGACAGCGTGCAGGCGTGGGTCGATCTGGTTGCAAACGCAGCCGACGGTTATCTCTGGAATCGCGGCTTCCAGCCTGGAGACTGGCTCGATCCAATGCTCCACCGGATAAGCCGGGGGCTGCGCGCACAAACCTTTACGTCGTTGCCCCTGCCTACTTCGCCCGCTCTGCTGAACTACTCGGACAGGCGGCTGGCATCCTCGGAAGAAGCGAGGGGGAAGCGCGCTATCTGCAACTGGCCGCCCGCGTGCGCGCTGCTTTCGATGCCGAGTATGTCACCCCAGCCGGGCGCGTCATTAGCGACTCTGAGACCGCCTACGCCCTGGCTTTGCAGTTCGCCCTGCTGCCTCGCGCCGCACAGCGCCAGCACGCGGGCAAACGTCTGGACGCGCTTGTGCGTGAACGTGGCTATCATATTAGCACTGGCTTCTTGGGGACGCCACTTATTTGCGATGCGCTGTGCAGCGTCGGAGAATATGACACCGCCTATCGCCTGCTCGTGCAGCGTGAATGTCCGTCATGGCTCTATCCGGTGACGATGGGTGCCACGACCACCTGGGAGCGTTGGGACAGCCTGCGTCCCGATGGCTCGGTCAACCCCGGTGAGATGACCTCCTGCAATCACTATGCCCTGGGCGCTGTCGTCGGCTGCTTGCATCACACCTCTGGCTATGCTTGAACTGTAAGATAATGAGAGAAAACGCAACTACAAGCAACTGGATGCCCTGACAATCAATTCGGGCTGGTAGACAATGTGCTGGTGTTTGTGTGTTATTGGATTATCGGCCTCATCCAGGAGCAGTTCGGTGGCGGCACGTCCAAGTTCATACTTTGGTTGCCGAATCGAGGTGAGCGGTGTGGCGAGAACACTGGCAAACTCGACATCGTCGTAGCCCACCAGGGCCATATCGCCGGGAATAGAAAATCCCCGTTTGATCAGGCCGCGCATCACGCCGAGGGCAAGAAGATCGTTGGCGCAAAAGACTGCCGTTGGCCTGCTATGGGCGCTCAAAAGTTTCTCGACACTTTCCTCGCCCTCTCTGGCATTTTGCGCCCTTGTGGTGATGTCAATAATGGCACGATCGGGATCAAGACCGCCGGCTTTAACCGCTTTCAGTACGCCGCGCCGCCGATCTGTGCATTGGCGAATAGTGAGCGGGCCATGCACAAAGCCGATACAGGTGTGCCCCTGTTGCAGCAGGTGAGCGGCGGCAAGCTCCCCTCCGCGCACATCATCGACAGAAACCGAACAGAGGTCCTTGCTGCGGCTGGGACGATCCAGCAGAACGACGGCAGTGCCGCGCTGGCGAAGCTGTTGTAAGTAGCTGGCATCGCTCTGGACCGGGGTGATCAGCACCCCCTGCGTGCGTTGCTCTGTCAGGACATGCAGGTAGTGACTTTCTTTTTCCGTAGAATCGTCAGAGTTGCAGAGAATAACAACGTAGCCCCTCTCATTGGCAAGGTCCTCAACTCCACGCGCAACCTCGGTAAAAAAAGGATTGGCTACATCAAGCACCACCAGGCCAATATGCTGGCTTCTTCCGGCGCGAAGCTGGCGGGCCGAGCCATTACGAACGAAGCCAATCTCTTCGATGGCTTGCAGTACCCGCTGCCGTGTCTCCTCCGCGACGATTTCAGGCCGATTCAAAACGTTCGACACCGTTCCCAGCGAAACACCGGCACGCCTCGCCACCTCGCGGATACTTGTTATTGACCCCATGTGCGCTTTTCCTACCTGCTGAATAATGTACTTTAGAATGGTACCCTCGCGTATAGTATGCCATAAAAAAGCCGGTCATCTCTTCAGAAAAATCGCCGGTTTTTTTCGGCAAAAGCCTTGACAAAGTCCGCTATAGGAAGTTATACTTTTCTCATTGAAACGTTTCAATCACCGGTCTCGATCACACATAGTGACTCTGCTTATGAATATAGGCAAGGTTGGCGAATATATTTCATCGTTTTTCCCTGAAAATGTGCTGCCGGGTTTTCCTTCTCGCTCTCGATTGAAACGTTTCAAGTCTGTAATAATTGTACTGTCTGTAGGCCAGCCCGTCAAGCCTGTCCGGTAAGGAGGGAACGAGCGTGACGACATCCACCGAGCCTATCGTTGAACTCAAAGGGGTTGCCAAACATTTTGGTGGCGTGCAGGCACTGCGGGGAGTGGACTTTCGCCTGTTCCCCGGTGAGGTGCACGCGCTGGTGGGCGAAAATGGCGCGGGCAAAAGCACGCTGGTAAAAATTCTGGCAGGTATCTACAGGCCGGATGCGGGCGCGCTGAAAATTGGTGGCGAGGTGGTGGAACTACGCTCGCCTACGCAGGCGCAGAGCCTGGGCATCGCCGTTGTTCAGCAGGAGCCGATGCTTTTCCCCGATCTGGATGTTGCCGAGAATGTTTTCATGGGCCGCCATCCTCGTGATCGCTTCGGGCGTGTCGACTGGAAGCGCATGTATCGCGAAGTCGATCAACTGCTCGCTTCGCTGGGCGTTTCACTTGACCCCCATACTCCCGTGCAGGGCCTTTCTGTGGCCGAACAGCAACTGGTGGAGATTGCCAAAGCCCTTTCATTACGGGCGCGTGTGCTGGTGCTGGACGAGCCGACCGCTGCCCTTTCCCCGCACGAGGTCGAAGAATTATTTACCATTGTCAAACAACTGCGGGAGCGCGGTGTGGCTATCCTCTTTGTCAGCCATCGCCTGGAAGAGGTTTTCGCTATCGCCGGTCAGTTGACCGTCTTCCGTGATGGCACCCATATCATTACTGCTCCGGTCAGCGAGATGAGCACCGAAGAGATTATCAAGCATATGGTGGGGCGCGAACTTTCTAATCTTTTCCCCAAAGGGGAAGCTGAGATCGGAGAGGTGGTGCTGGAGGTTCGTCATCTGACACGCCCTGGCGTTTTCTCCGATGTGAGCTTCCTGTTGCGCGAGGGCGAGATTCTTGGTTTCGCGGGCCTGGTGGGAGCTGGACGCACAGAGGTGGCGCGGGTACTCTTCGGGATTGACCGGGCGGAGAGCGGAGAAATCTGGCTCAAGGGCAAGCACGTACAGATTCGCTCGCCACAACAGGCAATGGAGAGCGGCATTGCCTACGTCCCGGAGGACCGTCATCAGCAGGGACTGGTCATGAATTTCAGCATCGCCGCCAATGTTACCCTGCCCATCTTGCAAAAGGTTTCGCGCCTGGGGCTGGTTGACCCACGCCGCGAGCAGAAGCTTGCCAGCGCCTATGCCGGGCAATTGCGAGTCCGTTCTACAGGGGTGGAGCAGTTGGTCAGCGCCCTTTCGGGAGGCAATCAGCAGAAAGTCGTGCTGGGCAAATGGCTGGCAACGAATCCTTCAGTGCTGATTCTGGATGAACCAACACGCGGCATCGATGTAGGGGCCAAATCAGAGGTTCACCGCATTATTTCAGAACTGGCTGCTCACGGACTGGCCATTATTTTGATCTCCAGCGATCTGCCGGAGGTGCTTGCCATGGCCGACCGGGTGATTGTACTCCATGAGGGACACATTACCGGTGAATTTGCACGCTCTGAGGCGACGCAGGAGCGGGTAATGTTCGCCGCTACAGGACAGGATGAGATGCTATGACCACGACAAGTCAAGAAGTAGAGCGTCCACAGCAGCGCAGTCAACTCAGTCAGATGCGACTGCTTGGTCTGGTGAGCCGGGTGCGCGAGCTGGGCCTGCTGATTGTATTGCTGCTCATTATCCTCGTTGTCGGCATTCAGGCGCCGCGCTTTCTGAGCATTAACAATTTCGAGCAGATTCTGCTCTCAGTCGCCATTCTGGCGGTTGTGGCTGTTGGAGAGACGCTGGTTATCCTGACACGCAACGTCGATCTGTCGGTAGGTTCAACAGTGGGCTTCACCGCTTTTGTCACGGCCTATTTTTTCAAGGAACTACCCCAGAGCAACCTGCTGCTAGGCATTCTCCTGGGCTGTGCTCTGGGGCTGGTACTGGGGATGCTCAATGGGCTGATCGTCTCATTCGGACGCGTCCCGTCGATTGTCGCCACGCTTGGCACCCTCTACGCCTACCGTGGTCTCGTGTTTATCTTCGCGGCCAATACGACCTCTCAGGTGAATGCTTCCGATGTGCCGGTCAGCTACCTGGCCCTGGCTACGACGCAGATCTTCGGTATACCGGCCCTGATTCTCATAGCTGCCGTTGTAGCCATTATCGTCGGGTATTTCTTGCATGCTTCACAGAGCGGGCGGCAGCTTTACGCGATAGGCAGCAATCCCGAAGCGGCCCAAATGATCGGTATTCGTGCGGACAGACTTGTTTTCGGCGCTTTCGCCGCTTCCGGGCTGCTCTGCGGGCTGGCTGGAGTGCTCTGGGGCGCGCGTTTCGCCACCGTAGACGCGACCAACGCCACAGGCCTGGAATTGCAGGTCATCGCGGCGGTTGTTGTGGGTGGAGTTAACATCTTTGGCGGTTCGGGAACCATCCTGGGCGCTATGCTGGGGGCGATTGTCCTGGGCACGCTGGAAAATGCCTTGAACATCCTGAATATTTCCCAGTTCTGGCTGCAAGCGATCTATGGCGCGGCCATTATTGGCGCGGTGGTGCTTGATGCCTTTATCACGCGCTGGTTGCAACGAAGCATCCTTGCCAGGAGGAAGAACGTATGAAACAGTTCATCGCGCTGCTGAAGACCTGGGAGGCGTTGCTGGTGGTGCTGCTTCTGATCAGTATTGTGCTTGGCTCCGTCCTCTCACCCTATTTCCTGAGCGCCTTTAACTTCTACGCCATCACCAGCAACATCATGGAAATCGCCATCATGGCTCTGCCAATGACGCTGATTATCATTGTCGGTGAGATCGATCTCTCGGTTGCCTCGGTGCTGGGCCTGTCGAGTGTTGTGCTGGGCTTTCTGTGGGAGAGAAGCAATTCTATGACACTGGCGATAGTGGTCGCGCTGCTGGTAGGGATTGTCGCGGGCTATATCAACGGCTTCCTCGTTACAAAGCTTGCGCTGCCCTCGCTGGTTATCACAATTGGCACGCTGGCGCTCTTTCGCGGCCTGGCCTATGTCGTGCTGGGATCCCAGGCGGTCAGCGACTTTCCCACCGCATTTACCAACTTCGGCTTTAGCCCCATTCCGGGTACAGAGCTTCCCTGGTCAGGCCTGATCTTTGCTGTCCTGGCGATCATTTTCGCGGTGGTGCTGCACTTCAGCCGGTTGGGTAGGCAGCTCTATGCTATGGGCAATAACAAAGAGGCGGCGCGTTTTTCCGGCATCAATGTGAGCCGGGTGAAGCTCTGGCTCTTCATTCTTTCCGGGCTGCTGGCGGCGCTGGCCGGTGTCATTTTTACCGCGCGCTTTTCCAGCGCCCGCCCCGATAATGCGCTGGGATTTGAACTGGAGGTTGTGACGGTTGTTTTGCTGGGCGGCATCAACATCTTTGGAGGGCGTGGCTCGCTGCTGGGCGTCGTGCTGGCGATTTTCATTGTCGCCATTTTACAGAACATCTTAGGGTTGGAGAATATCAGCGGTGATATCCAGAACCTGGCAATTGGCTTGCTGTTGATTCTCTCTGTGCTGGGACCCAATCTTGCCCGGCGCATTCAGGTCGTTATCTCCCGTCGGCGGCTGGCCGTGGGAAGTTCGAGACAAGTGTAAAGGAGGAGACAGTGAAGAAGCTGTTTCAAACACTGGGATGCGGTTTTCTCGTCTTTGTCATGCTGCTGGTAGCGGCCTGCGGAAGCTCTCCCAGCAGCACGACAGGTAGTAGCTCGACAAGCACTACGAGTTCCAGCAGTAATCTCAACATTGTATTCTTGCCCAAGCAGATCAACAACCCGTATTTTGACACCGCCGCCTCGGGAGGACAGGAAGCGGCAAAGGAGCTGAACGGACAGTTCAAGCAGGTTGGCCCGTCCTCGGCCAACGCCGCCGCGCAGGTGCCGTTCATCACGAACCTCACCGAGCAGCATGTCGGAGCCATCGTCATCTCCGGCGATGATCCCAACGCTGTTGCTCCTGCTTTGAAACAGGCAATGGCGCAGGGGATAAAAGTTGTGAGTTTCGACGCGGATGTGGCAACTGATGCGCGCGATGTCTTTGTCAATCAGGCTGACAGCGAACAGATTGGCCGCAGTGAGGTGGATCTGCTGGCGCAGCAAATCAACGGCACGGGCCAGATTGCCATTCTCTCGGCAGCCAGCACCGCCGCGAACCAGAACACCTGGATCGGCTACATGAAGCAGGAACTGGCGCAAAAGTACCCGCACATGCAACTGGTCAAGATTGCTTACGGTAATGATGATGACCAGACGAGCTTTAACGATACTCTGGCGCTGTTGCAGCAGTACCCGAATCTGAAGGGGATCATTTCTCCTACCACGGTGGGTATCGCTGCCGCCGCCCGTGCTATCGAGTCGGTCCACAAGGGGGGACAGGTGGCGCTTACGGGTCTGGGAACGCCGAACCAGATGCGCCAGTACGTCAAAGATGGCACAGTCAAAGCCTTTGAGTTGTGGAATCCCGCCAATCTGGGCTACCTGGCCTATTACGTCGCGGCCCTGCTGATTCAGGGCAAGATCAAGGGCAACGTCGGCGAAACGTTCACGGCTGGCAAACTGGGCAGCTTTACTATCGGGGCCAACAACGTCGTCCTGCTCGGCCCGCCAACCGTCTTCAACAGTTCAAATATCGACCAGTTCAACTTCTAAGTGAGGGCCGCTTGCGGGGAGGCATAGATGCCTCCCCGCAAGCGGCCTGTCGCGCGAGCAGGAGGAATGGTGAGAGTATGCAGCGTATCGCCTTCACTATGAAAATCAAACCGGGAACGGAGGAAGAGTATCGCAGGCGGCACCAGCAGGTCTGGCCAGACCTGCTGGCAGACCTGAAAGCTGCTGGCTGCTCCAATTATTCCATCTTTCTCAAGGGTCTGGACCTCTTTGCGTACATGGAAGTGGAAGATTTCCGGCGCTTTCTCTCTATGATGGCCGGCAGCCAGGCAAGCCAGCGCTGGGAGGATCATATGAAGGATATCCTGATCAGGGAAACCGAGCCGCAGACCGGCTTCCCCTATGTTCTACCTGAAGTATTTCATCTTGATTGATCAACGGAAAGCCGAGAAAACGTAACGCAGGTATTTACAAGTGTTCAGTGGCTATTGTGGTAGATGACAATAGAGCGCAAATAGACAAGGTAGGAAATACTTGATGAAAGATAGTTTGGAAAAACAAACCGTCGCTATTGATGCCATCGTAGGAAAAATCAAGCAGTTTACTGTTGAGACTCCATCGTGGGGCTATGGCGATTCGGGGACGCGCTTCAAGGTCTTTCACTGGCCCGGTGCTGCTCGCACCCTGTGGGAGAAACTGGCCGATGCCGCCGAGGTCAACCGGGTGACGGGTGTTTGCCCCAGCGTCGCCATTCACATTCCCTGGGACAAAGTCGCAGACTGGCAGGCGGTCAAAGCATATGCCTCAGAACTGGGGCTGCGTATCGGTGCCGTCAACCCCAACCTCTTCCAGGAGGATGTCTATCGCCTGGGCAGCCTGTGCAACCCCAATAAAGCGGTGCGGCAGCAAGCCATCGAGCACGTGCTGGAATGTATCCAGATTGCTCAGACAGTCGGCTCGGATATCATCAGCCTCTGGTTGGCCGATGGCACCAATTATCCCGGCCAGGATGATCTGCGCTACCGGCGTCATCGCCTGCTGGAAGCTCTTCAGGAGATCTACGCTGCTCTGCCCGCTGGCATGCGCCTGCTCATCGAATACAAATTCTTCGAGCCAGCCTTTTATTCAACTGATCTACCTGACTGGGGAACCTCTCTGCTGATGGCGCAAAAACTGGGGCCGCAGGCAGATGTGCTGGTGGATACAGGCCATCACGCGCAGGGTACCAATATCGCGCAGATTGTGGCGCAACTGCTCGACGAAGAGCGGCTCGGTGGCTTCCACTTCAACGATCGTCGCTATGCCGATGACGACCTGATCGTTGGCTCGCAGAATCCCTTTGACCTCTTCTGCATCTTCAACGAAATCGTCAGCGCCCAGGCCGATGGCAATGCCAACGCCAATCGCATCGCCTACATGATCGACCAGTCGCACAACATTGAATCCAAGATCGAGGCCATGATCCAGAGCGTGCTCCATGTGCAGACGGCCTACGCCAAGGCGCTGCTGGTAGACCGTACCGCGCTGCGCGAGGCGCAAGAGGCGGGCGATGTACTGGGAGCTTACCGTGTCTTGCAGGCCGCCTACGAAAGCGATGTGCGCCCCCTGCTCGCCGGATTCCGCACCCGTCAGGGTCTCGACCCCGACCCCATCGCGGCTTTCCGCGCCAGTGGCTATGCTGAACGTGTAGCCGCCGAACGTCCTGCAGTTGGTTCATCCAGTGGCTATCCCGGCGCATAGGGATAAGCTTCGTAGGCCCTCGATAATCGGGGCCTATAGAGATGGTGTCCATATTCACCTGGTAAAGTTCATCATCTACAATATACAGAAGGATTCAAAACAATGACAGAGATTTCCGCGCCATCGGTACTGGCGCTACTGGTGGCGCGCTCGCGCAAGCTGGGAGCTGACCGCTCGATTTGCAACTGGGGCGGTGGCAATACGTCCGCTAAGGCTGAGGAGATCGATTTTCGCGGGCGTCCGGCGCGGGTGCTATGGATCAAAGGCTCCGGCTCCGATCTGGCGAGTGTGACCGAAGCCTCCTTTACCGCACTATACCTTGACGATGTGCTGCCCCTGCTCGAACGCGAGCGCATGAGCGATACCGATATGGTGGACTATCTGGCCCACTGCTTCTACGAGCCAGGTCGCCCGCGCCCCTCCATCGAGACGCTGATGCATGCCTTTCTCCCGTTCGCCCATATCGATCACACTCATGCCGACGCTACCAATTACTTTGCCTGCGCCGCCAATGGCGAGCAACTGGCCCGTGACTGCTTCGGCGACGCGCTGATCTGGATTCCCTATCGCCGCCCCGGCTTCGGGCTGGCCCGTGAGGTTGCCCTGGCGGTGCGCCAGCATCCCGAAGCGAAGCTCGTCATTCTTGCCAAACATGGCCTCATTACCTGGGGCGAGACCGACGAGTCCTGCTATGCCTCGACGCTTGAGGCCATTGCGCAGGCTCGTAGCTTTGTCGAGGAGCGCGTTGCCCGCGCCGATCGCCCCGTCTTTGGAGGCGTGCGCGTTCCCTCCCTGGCAGCCGAAGAGCGACGCGCCATCGCGGCGCAGGTAGCTCCCACCTTACGCGGGCTGGTTTCGACGGAAAAACACCAGATCCTGCACTTCGAGGACAGCGAGGACGTGCTGAGCTATGTCAGCAGCCATGGTGCCCCGCGCCTGGTGCGGATTGGCGCGGCCTGCCCCGACCATCTCGTGCATACCAAACCCTGGCCGCTGCTGGTCGACTGGACGCCCGAACAGGATGTCGCTGCTCTCAGCGAGGCTCTACGCAGCGGAGTCGCTGCCTACGTCAGTAAATATCAGAGCTACTTGCAGGCCAACGCCCGGCAGAATCTGGACCCAGATGCCACCACGCCGGTCTACCGCGAGGCGGATGCCGTGGTCGATCCGCACCCGCGAGTCATCTTGATCCCCGGCGTGGGTATGTTCACCACAGGCAAAGATGCCTTGATGGCCGATGTCTCAGCCCAACTCACGCACCGCTCCATCGATGTTATGCATGGCGCTGAAGCCTGTGGAGGCTTTATCTCGCTCAGCGACGCCGAAAGCTACGCGGTGGAATACTGGCCGCTGGAGCAGTACAAGCTCAAACTGGCCCCCCCTGAGCGTGAGTTTGCCCGCCATGTGGCTCTGGTAACGGGAGCGGCAGGCGGCATTGGCTCGGCCACCTGTCGCCGTCTCGCCCAGGATGGCGCGCATATTGTCGCCACCGATATTGATCTGGCAGGAGCGGAGCGACTTGCGGCCTATCTCAATCAGCAGTATGGAGCCGGGCGAGCCGTGGCTGTGAAAATGGATGTCACCAGCGAAGAGAGCGTGCGTGCGGCCTTTGCGCAGGCGGCTCTGGCCTTTGGCGGCATCGATGTTGTTGTCAGCAATGCGGGCATCGCTTCCAGCGCCCCGATCACCGAGACGAGCCTGGCGGAGTGGACCAGAAACTGGAATATCCTGGCGACCGGCTACTTCCTGGTGGCCCGCGAGGGCTTCCGGCTGCTGGAAAAGCAGGGGCGAGGCGGCAACCTGGTCTTTGTCGCCAGTAAGAACGCGCTGGTGGCAGGCAAGAACGCGGCGGCGTACTCGACGGCCAAAGCGGCGGAGGCCCACCTGGCGCGCTGCCTGGCCGAAGAGGGTGGCCAGTTCGGCATTCGCGTCAACACCGTCAATCCCGACGCCGTGCTGGCCGGTTCGCGCATCTGGGACAGTGCCTGGCGGCAGGAACGTGCCGCAACCTATGGGGTAGCACCTGACCAGTTGGAAGAGGTGTATCGCAAGCGGACAACGCTGGGCGTCAACATTCTGCCTGAAGATATCGCCGAAGCTGTGGCCTTCTTTGCCTCACCCACGCGCTCCATCAAGAGCACCGGCAACATTCTCAACGTCGATGGCGGTGTCGCGGCGGCCTATCCCCGCTAGAAAAGGAGCGGTCAATGAAGACACGCAACATAGCGGCAGTGGATCTGGGAGCCAGCAGCGGGCGCGTGCTGCTGGCTCGCTTCGATGGGCAATCTCTCGACCTGCAAGAAGTACATCGCTTCCCCAATCGCCCGGTCATGCTGCGTGGGCATCGCTTCTGGAATATGCTGAACCTGTGGGACGAGACGCTGGCCGGGCTGCGCAAAGCCCGCACGCTCGCGGGAACCCTGGACAGCGTTGGTGTCGATACCTGGGGAGTTGATTATGGCCTGGTGGATGCCTCTGGTTTCCCGCTCGGCCTGCCCTTCCAGTACCGCGACGCTCGTACCGATGGCGTGATGGAGCAGGTTTTTGCCCGCATCCCACGCGAACTACTCTACCGGCGCACCGGTGTCCAGTTATTGCCCATCAACACACTTTTCCAGCTCTATGCGCATGAACAGATGCAGCCAGGACACCTTGCCCACGCGCATCGGCTGCTCATGATCCCTGACCTGCTGCATAGCTGGCTCTCCGGTTCAATGGTGACCGAGCGCACCAACGCCACCACGACGCAGTGCTGGGATCCGCTCGCTGCGCAGTGGGCAACTGACCTGCTTGAGTGGTTGGAGATTCCAACCTCCATGCTCGCGCCGGTGGTTGAGGCTGGCACGGTGCTGGGTGAGGTTTTGCCTGAGTGGCGGGGCGAGTTTGGCAACGCCCTTGTCATTACACCCGCCACGCACGATACCGGCTCGGCCATCGCCGCCACACCTGCTAAAGCGGCGAGTAACTGGGGCTATATCAGTTCTGGCACCTGGTCGCTGGTCGGAGCAGAGCTTGCGCAGCCTGTCATGACGGAAGCCGCGCTCGCCGCCAATTTCACCAACGAGGGCGGCGTCTTCGGCACCACCCGCTTCCTCAAAAATATCACGGGGCTCTGGCTCTTGCAGGAGTGCCAGCGCCGCTGGGAGTACGAAGGACATAGCATCGACTACGACACGCTGCTGGCGGATGTGGACGCGGTTCCTCCCTTCGCCGCCTTGATTGACCCGGATGATGCGCGCTTCCTGGCTCCGGCTGATATGCCTGCCGCCATCAACTCGTACCTTATCGAGCACGGACAGGCACCGCTTTCTGCTCCTGCGGCGTTTGCGCGCTGCATCATGGAGAGCCTTGTGCTGCGCTATTGCCAGGTCTTTGCGCAGATGAGCGCGTTAACAGGTGATATAATGAATCAGGTACACGTCCTGGGTGGGGGCGCGCGCAACAATAGACTCAACCTGTGGCTGGCAGATGCTCTCAGTGTGCCGGTGATTGCCGGGCCATACGAGGCGACGGCGCTGGGCAACGCACTGATGCAACTGGTGGGCCTGGACGAACTACATACATTGGAAGAGGTGCGCACCATCGCACGCAACGCGCCCACACGAGTGTTCTTGCCGCGAGAGGCTGAACAAGCCGCGTGGCAGGAAGCGGCGCAACGCTTCAGGGCGATTACCGGTGGAGGTGTTCCTTAGAGAAGGAAGAGGCTGCTATGCGCGTGTCACTCTTCATTACCTGCTTCAACGATACCCTCTTTCCGCAAGTTGGGATCGCTACCGTGCGCCTGCTGGAGCGGCTGGGCCACAGCGTGGATTTCCCGGAGGCGCAGACCTGCTGCGGGCAGATGCATTACAACACCGGCTACCAGCGCGAAGCTTTGCCGCTTATTCGCCGCTTTGTGCAGATATTCGGTGAGGCCGAGGTTGTCGTTGCCCCTTCGGCCTCCTGTGTTGGCATGGTGCGCGACCTCTACGCCCGCGCCGCCGCATGGTTCGACGATCAACAGTTGGCGGCGGATGTGGCCGCGCTGTCTCCCCGCGTCTATGAGCTGACCGAGTTTCTCGTCTACAGGCTGGGCCTGGAGGATGTTGGAGCCTACTATCCCCACCGCGTGACCTATCATCCCACCTGCCACTCGCTGCGTTTCTTGCATGTCGGGGATGCACCGCAGCGCCTGCTGCGCGCTGTGCATGGCATCGATTTCGTGGAACTGCCGGAGGCGCTGGAATGCTGCGGCTTCGGCGGCACCTTCGCCATCAAGAATGCCGATACCTCGCTGGCGATGCTCAGCGATAAGCTGCGTCACGTGCTGGATACGCGGGCCGAGGTCTGCGTGGCGGCGGACAGCTCCTGCCTGATGCACATCGGAGGCGCGCTGCACCGCCAGCGGGCGGGAGTGCGCACCGTCCATATCGCCGAAATTCTGGCGACCACCGAGGAGAGGAGTTAGCCATGAGTACACCGGGTGTTCCAGGCGTTTCTGGCGTTCCAGATGCCCCCGCCGCTCCTGAGAGGCGCGTTAGAAGGCCGCGCCCGCTGCCCATGTTCCAGAAAGGGGCCAGGCAGGCTCTCGAAAATCCGCAGTTGCGGCGCAATCTATACAAGGCGACGCATACCATTCGCAATAAGCGCGCCGCCGTGGTGGGAGAAGTGCCTGACTGGCAGGAACTGCGCGAGGCGGGACGGGCGATCAAAGAGCGTACTTTGCGCCACCTGGATACGTATTTGCAGGAACTGGAAGCCTCGGTGCAGCGTGCGGGCGGTCGCGTCCACTGGGCGCGGGATGCCGAGGAGGCCAACACCATTATCGCGCGCATTGTGGCTGAGCATGGGGCGCGTGAAGTCATCAAGGTGAAATCGCTGACGACAGACGAGATTCGGCTGAACGAGGCACTGGCCGCACAGGGCATCGACGCCATCGAGACCGATCTCGCCGAACTGATTATCCAGCTTGCCGGTGAGCGTTCCTCGCATATCCTGGTGCCTGCCATTCACAAGAACCGCTCGGAGATTCGCGAGCTGTTCTTGCACGAGTTGATTGAGCACGACCTGGTGCCTGGGCCGCGAGAGTTGCTGGGGACCGGGGTGGACGAACTCTCCGACGAGCCGCGAGCCTTGACGACAGTGGCGCGAGCCTACCTGCGCAACAAGTTCCTCTCGGCGCAAGTAGCCATCAGCGGCGCGAACTTCGCCGTGGCCGAGTCGGGGACGGTCTGCGTCGTCGAATCGGAGGGCAACGGGCGCATGTGCCTCACCCTGCCGCAGGTCCTGATCTCGGTTATGGGCATCGAAAAGGTCATTCCAACGTGGCAGGACCTGGAAGTCTTCCTGCAATTGCTGCCGCGCTCTTCCACCGGCGAGCGTATGAATCCCTATACCTCGCTCTGGACGGGCGTTTCTCAGGGCGATGGCCCGCGAGAGTTTCATCTCGTGCTGCTCGATAACGGGCGCACACAGGTGCTGGCCGACACGGTCGGGCGGCAAGCGCTCAACTGCATTCGCTGCAGCGCCTGCCTGAATATCTGCCCGGTTTATGAGCGCACCGGCGGCCATGCCTACGCCTCGGTCTATCCCGGCCCCATCGGCGCCATCCTGACACCGCAGTTGCTCGGTGTCGAGAATGCCAGCTCGCTCCCCTACGCCTCCTCGCTCTGTGGCGCCTGCTACGAGGTCTGTCCGGTCAAAATCAACATCCCCGAAGTGCTCATTTACCTGCGCGGGCAGGTGGTACAGCACAAACAGGAGAGCGCGCTGGGTCGCCTGAGTCCAGAGGCTCTAGCGATGAAGGTGATGGCGCAGCTATTTTCCAGCCAGATGCAGTACGAGGAGGCACAGCAGCTCGCCCGGCTGGGACAGTTGCCATTCGTACATCGAGGTGCCATCACCAGACTCCCCGGCCCGTTGGGTGGCTGGAGTGCCATGCGCGATCTCTCTCCCGTTCCCACGCAGAGCTTTCGTGGCTGGTGGCGCTCCCGTCAGGCCGCGCGGCGGAAGATAGAACAGCCCGTACAGGAGGAGCAGCCATGAGCGCGTCGGATACAGCACGCGAGACGATCCTGCAACGCATTCGCGCGGCTCTGCGCGATGTCCCGGCAGGCGAGCAACCGGAGGAAGTAGTCGTGGCGCGTGACTATCGGCATAATGGCTCGGCGGCGCGGGAAGAGGTGGTCGAACAATTTATCGAGCGCGTTGCCGACTACAAGGTCATTGTGCAACGGGTCGAGGAAAGTGCATTGCCGCAGGCTATCGCGGAAGCTTGCGCGGCGCGTGGTGTGCAGTATCTTGTCGTTCCGGCTGATCTGCCCGCCTCCTGGCTGCCCCCGCATGTGGAGCTATTGCCAGACGCCAACACCCTCGGCTACGAGCAACTGGACAAGAGCGATGGCGTGCTCACCGGCTGCGCGCTGGCAATTGCCCAGACTGGCACGATTGTGCTCAACGGCGGCCCCTCGCAGGGTCGGCGCGCCATCACGCTGCTGCCGGATTATCACCTGTGCGTCGTCTTTGAAAACCAGATCGTTGACCTCGTGCCGGAAGCCCTCGCCAACCTGCGCGACGCCGTACTTGCCGAAAGACGCCCCATCACCTTCATCTCCGGCCCCTCGGCCACCAGTGATATCGAACTCAACCGTGTCGAAGGTGTGCATGGCCCGCGCACTTTACAGGTGCTCGTGGTGAGAAATGCCTGAGAGAGGACAGATTCAACAAATATCCCGACCATTCGTATAGCTTTGAGTAGGGTAGCTCTTTTCGACGCACAAATTGAGGTATATGGTATGGAACAAGCAGCGCCTTCCCCCCGGACGTTCATCGCGCCATTGAGCCTTGTCAACCTGGACGCGGCCAGAGAACGCTTCGGGGAGCAGAAAGTCAACCTGCTCATCGAACTGACGCATACCGGCGACGCCCTGGCGGATGCTGTCATCGAGGAAATCGCAGCGCTCGGCCCGGAGGCAAGCCGCAAGCTCAATCTTGGTATCAAGCAGGGCCTCAAAACGGTGGATAACCCTCCACCTGCTGTCAGCGCATTTCTCGAAGCTGCCGAGCGCATACCTGACTGGGTAAATCCACAAAGCTTGAAGCGCGGGTGCGAGGCGTATTTATTCATCGGCAATATCTGGATTATCTTCTCGCTTGGCCCTGGTTCGCTCACCCATACCTACAGTTCGCCCTCTATTGCCAGCGTCCTCGTCAGAACCGGTAATCTCACGAAAATGGCTATGCGCCGACTTGCCGAGACCGGGAGCTGGAATATTGAATCCGTGCTGCCGGACGGTCTCTCCGTGGGTGCGAACGGCTACGTTCATAACTTACAGGTGCGCTTGCTGCATGCTCGTGTTCGCCATACCCTCCTTAAACAGGGCTGGAACAGGCATGCAACGGGTATGCCAATCAACCAGGTGGAGATGGCGCGCACCTGGCTGGACTTCACCTACGTTCCCTTCAGCGCCCTGCAAAAATTCGGCATCACCTTTAGCCGCGAGGAACTCGCCGATCTGTACCACCTCTGGCAGTACATTGCCTATCTGCTTGGCATCGACGAACGCCTCTACCGGCAAATGCTCGACCAGCAGCACGCTCAAGAGATTCTCGCGCTGATTGACAGCACGATGGAAGGCGCGAACGAGGACTCAAAAGTGCTGACGCAGGCTATGCTCGAAGCAGTCTCAACGTTCCTCCGGCCCGTGCTCAACCTGCCCGCCCCAATCACCTTTGACCTTGTAAGCGCCCTTACTCGTCACCTGCACGGCGCTCAACTGGCCGACCAGCTCGGCATCAAGAGAACATGGGTCAGCAAGACCATGCCGCTCATCACGCTCGCCAATCGCCTGCAACGCGCCTGGACCCGGCGCAGCCCCGCCGCTCGCCAGCGGTCCATCGCGCGCACCGTGCAGATTTTCCACCACAATCTCGCCCTCACCGGCCAGACAACCTACCAGCGCGACGCCGACAACCTTATAACTTCGCAACTCCCCCAGGCCGTCGATCCACTGGCGACGACCTGAACGCTGCGTCCCTACGTTCTATCGGCTGTAATCAGCCGCGCCCCAGGCTGAAGAGTAGTGTAGTTCCAGAACCAGAGCAGCATGACGATCAGGCGATTGCGAAAGCCGATCAGGAAGTAGAGATGCAGGACAAGCCAGAGAAACCACGCGAGCACCCCGGCAAATTGCAGCTTGCCGATAGAGACGATGCCGTGCAGGCGACCAATGGTCGCCATATTTCCCTTATCAAAGTAATGAAAGGGCTTGCTTACCTCTTTTCCTGCCACGCGGTCGGCAATAACCTGCGCTACGTACTTTCCCTGCTGGATGGCTACCGGAGCCACGCCCGGCAGTGGCTTGCCATCCTGCTCAAAATGCGCCGTGTCGCCGATCACAAAGACATCAGGGTGACCGGGAATGCTCACGTCGCTTGAGACAAAAACGCGGCCTGCGCGGTCGGTTTCGACGCCCAGCCACGCTCCCGCTGGCGATGCCGCAACTCCCGCTGTCCAGATCACCGTTTGCGCGGGCAGCAGTTTGCCACCGATGATGACCCCCTCGTCGGTGACATCCTCAACGGGCGAATGTGTGCGCACCTCAACTCCCATGTGGTTGAGCGCCTGCTTCGCTTTTCTGGCTAACCCTTCAGGGAAGGCCAGCAGGATGCGCGGCAGAGCCTCGACCAGAATAATGCGAGCGTCGGCAGGATCGATACGATGAAATTCTCCCTTCAGAGTCTGATGCGCCAGCCCGGCGATGGCCCCGGCCATCTCAACGCCGGTCGGCCCGGCCCCGATCAGCACAAAGGTTAGCAGGGTCTGCCGCTTCTCTTCATCTGGCTCCTCCTCCGCCTGCTCGAAGGCACGCAGAATCTGGCTGCGCAGCTTCGTCGCCTCTTGAATCGATTTGAGACCAGGAGCGAATCTCGCCCATTCATTGTGTCCGAAATAGCTGTCACGAGCGCCCGTCGCCAGGATCAGGTAATCATAGGGTATCGCCTGGTCGCCCATGAGGACGTGCTGCTGCTGCACATCCACGCCCGTGACCTCACCCATCAACACTTCCGTATTTTTCTGTTTTCTCAAGACATGCCGAATCGGCGCAGTGATATCCGCGGGAGACAACGAGGCCGTTGCCACCTGGTAGAGCAGAGGCTGGAACAGGTGATAATTGTTGCGGTCGATCACCGTCACCTGCACCGGTGCGTCGCCTAAAGCTCTTGCCGCGTGTAGCCCTCCGAAGCCTGCTCCAACAATGACCACACGAGGTGGCGTCGTCGTTTTGGCAGAACGCGCCTGCGCACCGCTTACCGGCTCAACTGCATCCTCACGTCTTGTTGTTACTGCTGTCTCTGCTGCGTCTTTCATATAGCCATAATCTCCTTGCCCAAAGTTGTTTTCCGTATCTTGCTCTACTGAAGAATATACCAGATTTGCCTTTCCCTCAGTGAGTCAGCCATTCGCGTGAGAGCGGCCTGTTACTCTATCCACTCATGATAAATACCCACCACGATCTTTGTTGCCTCTTGGCTGGTTGAAAATGTTCTCGATGAATAGATAGGATATTTTTATCTCCCACATGTCCGGAAACTCTTCAATCTTAACCGTTCTTTAGGTATTTTTACCTAGTCTTTTGTCCTGAGCCGCTTTTCCCTTTGAGTGATGCCTTATATTAGAATTATCCCTTTGTAGCTGGCTCAGCTACATTGTGGCCTGTTGGAGCAGGATGAGATTTCCCGGCTCATTCTCAAATTCTATCAAACGAAAGGTAAGGAGAGACACCATTGACCACTTCGGTAATCAATCGGAGGAGGACAGCGTTACAACGCCTCGCCTCCGGTTATGTATTTTTTTGCCTGCTGTTCCTATCGGCGGCCTGTAGTACCAGCAGCACACCAAACGTCCCGTTAGCAGTGACAAAGCGCAATCCCCAGGGGCAGATCAAGCATATCATTTTCTTTATCAAAGAGAACAGAACCTTTGACAACTATTTTGGCACCTATCCGGGAGCAAATGGTGCGACAACGGCGCTCGACTCGGCGGGGCAGATCGTACCGCTGCGGCATGAGGCCGACCAGATTCCCGATATCAACCACGCCTCTCAGTATGCCAGGGCGGCATACGATAACGGGAAAATGGATCGCTTCGACCAGACCCCCTCCTCGAAGCCGCTTAATGGGGCCAGCCCGGCCCCTGAGCCGTATACAAACAATAGCCTCACGCAGTTGTACCAGTCTGATATTCCCGACTACTGGCAGTACGCGCAGAACTTTGTCCTGGGTGATAATATGTTCTCTTCCCTGATGGGGCCGAGTTTCCCCAATCACCTTTATACTATTGCCGCCCAATCCGGTGGCGTCATCAATAACCCGCTTACCGATAAAAATATTGGCACGCTGGGGAACGCGACCAAAGGGTGGGGATGTGATGTAGCCGGTCAGCAGGTGCAGGTGAAAGAGAGCGACAACGAAATTAAGGTTGTGGATGCCTGCTTTAACTTTCAGACGCTGGCCGACGAACTGGATGCGAAGGGCTATAGCTGGCGCTACTACGCGCCGCCAGCGGGCGAAAAAGGCTACATCTGGTCAACCTTCGATGCGATCAAACATATTCGCTACGGTCCTGACTGGCAAAACGTGGTGCCAACAGATCAGTTTCTTCAAGATGTCGCAGCCGGTCATCTGGCTACCGTTTCGTGGATTGTGAGTCCGGCAGAGTACAGCGAGCATGCTCCTGCCAGCGTCTGTGTGGGGGAAAACTGGACGGTGAAGATGCTCAATGCGTTGATGAAAAGCTCACTCTGGTCATCCAGCGCAGTGTTTCTGACCTGGGATGACTGGGGTGGCTTCTACGACCATGTGCCCCCGCAGCAAATCGATGGCTACGGCCTGGGCTTCCGCGTCCCGCTCATCGTGATCTCCCCTTACGCGAAAAAAGGGTATATTGATCACACGCAGTACGAGTTTTCGTCTATGCTGCGTTTCGCGGAGGACGAGCTGGGGCTGCCAACGCTGACCAATCGTGACAGGAGGGCAAATGATATGATGAATGCTTTCGACTTCAACCAGAGCCCGCGACCACCGCTTATCCTGAAACAGCGAACTTGTAAGACCACATTTACATATACCAACCCTGACTACGACGATTAAAAGAGGTTTTCACCGCAGGTTTCGGAGATGCCGATGCCAGAGTCTCGCACGCTCACCCGGCTATTTCCTCCGCAGATTGCCATGCGCGCGATGACCTGCCCGGCATCTTGTGAGCACTTGATGGCGTTGGTCAGCATGTTGATGAGCACCTGGCCGATGCGGTCCCTATCGCCGTAGACCTGTGCCGGGAGGACTTTTTCCAGGACAATGTTGTGGGTCTGGGTCATTCCCTGCACATTTTCGATGATCTTCTGTGGTAGCGCGGCCAGATCAAACTGGTCCATGCGGTATTCGAGCTGGCCGTTCTGCAGCGCTCCAACCAGAGAGTCGCTCGGCTGCGGCATTCCAACTGGTGATGGTGCCATCGAGTGTCTTGCTGACAATCGCAACAGCATGAGAATATACTGAGAAAGGTTTGCTTGCGCCCATTTCCTGGCAATGTTACCAGTCTAACACTGCTACGTCGCTATAAATGGATGCATCTATAGTGAGAGAAGCACTTTTCCCTGGCGAGTTGGAGTGGTTCCTGTTTTGTACTCTGCTGTGCAGGAAGGAGGCCGTATTGACATGTTGAACAATGTGCTGAAGAGATGGTTTCTCATTCTGCCACCCCTGCTCCTGTTCGTTGCGATGCCATTGTTGTTCCCAGGTTTTCATAATTCCGCCAGGGCCTCACAGAATATCGTTACGGGAAGCCATCACTACTTTTATGATTTTCCCAACGGCTCCATGAATGTCTATGACATGGACAATAACTTTGCCCTTGTGCAGCATGTTTCGATTCCCACTACCAATGTGCGCGGTGTGGTCTTCGACCCCCATAGCGGCATGCTCTATTTCAGCGATGGCGGCAACGGGGGCTCAAACGGTACAGGTGGCCTGATCAAATACAATTTGATTACGCAAAGCGTCGTCTACAGGCAGTCCTACAACTTTGGGGTGGACAGCATGGCGATCACCCCGGATGGCAAAACAATTTTCATGCCGGATGGATCAGCCGCTTATGATGGCACCTGGCACATTATCAATACCGCTACCGGGCAGGTAACAGGCACGATCTTTACTGCCTCTGGCGTTGCGCCACATGATACCGATATGAGCGCCAGCGGCCAGTATGTCTATATGGAGGGCGTCGATAGCAATGTGCTGTGGGTGGCAAGTACGGCTACCGGGCAGATCGTGCAGAAGGTTCAACCTTTTGCCCATGACATCCGTCCCTTTGTCGTCAATCAAAGTGGCACGCTGGCCTACGTTACCGAAAACGGACTCATCGGCTTCGGCGTTGGCAATCTGCAAACGGGCCAGATGCTCTACACAGTCTCGGCCCCTGGCTTCAACCTGCCTCCCGGCTTCGACAGTCAGTATGTGACTCCCAGCCACGGCATCTCTCTCTCCCCAGATGGCAAAACCGTCTATGTGATAGATATGCCCAACAGCTATGTCCATGTCTTCAACGTCAGTGGCGTACCCGGCAGTGCTCCAACCATGACGGCCAGCATCCCCATCTCTCCCATCAGCGGCACTGAGTCCCCTTGCACAATCGACTGTACAAAGGAGGGCTGGCTGGAGCAGAGTCTGGATGGTCGCTATCTGTTCGTCGGCAACTCCGGCTCCATCATCGACACCACCACCAATAAGGTGGTCACTTACCTGGCAACGCTATCTGATACCAGAATGTTCCTTGAAATCGACTGGGTCAACGGCGTCCCCGTCAATAGTGAGGATCGCACCGACTTCTACTGGAATAGCGGCTCGATAGCGCCACCAACAGCGACAGCAACGCCGACACCGGCGAAGACACCAACACCGGGCAAAACGCCAACGCCGACTCCGACGAAAAAAGGGATGCCAACACCAACGGCGACAAGCAAAAGTCTCGGCACGGGGTCGCAGTCAGCGACGCCTGCGAGCAGTTCAACCTCCACTCAACAATCAGTGGCTCAAACAGCAGCCGGTACGCAGGGCATTGGCAAGCAGGCACCCGCCCTGATCGCAGGGGCGATCTTTATCTTGCTGGCGACTACCCTTGTCGTCTTCTTACGGCGACGCAAAGCTAGAAAAGGGTCAGCGCAACCGGCTGTTCCCCTCAATTCCGCGCCGCCGGAGGGCGTAGCACCACCTATACAGCTATCATCGAACTGGACGCAGCCTGCGAGCTACGGTAATGTGCTGGACCAGCCAACATCTCCCACTCTACCTGTCGTGAACGGTAGCGCCAACGGAAGCCCGAACATGGGTCTGTCATCTGTCGCTCCTCTATTCAGAACAGGCCAGATGCCGACAGCGCCATCGAGCGGCGGAGAGCTTGCGAATAGCCTGCCTCCCACTACCGCTCCGGCCCGGCACACGCTCCGCAGCTACGGCTACCTATCGCCCTCCGTACGCAAAGAGGCAACTGGCGGGTGGGATGAGAAGCTGAGCCAGGGCAGTGAAGAGGGAAAGTAGCTATTTCACTGCCCTGGCTGCTTGCTCTGCCAGCACTCCACCCATACCTGCGGTCGCCAGTTGATCCTGAAGTCGCAGGCGAGTCATTTCTTCTGCATTAGAACGATCCTGCACCCAATAGGTGCTGGGACGCTCTCGACGAGGCTCCCCGCCAGCCATGTATGTTTCGCTCCTTGCTTTTCTGCCTGATCGGGCAGCAGTTGGTAAACGATGGTTTACACCGCTTCTGCCTGCTATTATACTCTTATACAGAACGTTTTGTCGAGGTTCCAGAGATTTTTGTCCGGGACGTGTGAATTTAGGTGGGACGGAAGTCTTGCCTTATAAGGCAGAGCTTGAGAGCAATATGGAGGTCAGGTCGCGGCAAGGCAAGTGCGAGCCAGAGCATACTACAAGGAGGGAACTTTGAGAGGAAGCTGAACGAAAAAAGTAGTCCCTTTTTCTTGCGATGACTCGACCCAGATCTTGCCGTTGTGCCGCTCGACAATCTCTTTACTGATGGCCAGTCCCAGCCCGCTACCCTCTTCTCGGGAAGCCTGAGCGGCGCTGGTGCGATAAAATGGCTCAAAAATGCGCTCCTGGTCCTGGCTGGCAATAGGATGGCCGTAGTTGTGGACCTGGATGCAGCACGTGGTTTCAGACTGACTGAGCCGTATCGTGATGGGGCGTGTGGGCGCTGAGTATTTGATGGCATTGGTGACCAGATTACCGATGACCTGCCCAACTCGTTCGCTGTCGGCATAAAGAATGATGGGAGTTGGAGGGGCCTGCAAGTCAATACTGCGACCGGAACTGGTGCGCTGCTCGTCGACGATCTTGCGACAGGTCGCGCTCACATCGCAGCGTCCCACCGCCAGCGGCATCGCCTTCGCCCCTAGCAGGCTCAGATCAAGGATATCTGCGATGAGCCTTTGCAGGTAGTGAATGTGCTGGTTCACCTTCTCCAGCACCTCTCTGAGGGCGACAATCTCGGGTGAGGGTTCCTTCTGTCTTGCTATTTTGCGCAGCGCGTACTGAACCTCGGTCAGGATCAGGGTTACCGGTGTTTTGAGCTCGTGGGACGCCATCGAGAGGAAGCGCTGTTTGGCCCTGTTGGCTTCCTCAAGTTCTTCGGTCCGCTGCTGCAGTTCCTCCCGGGCGAGCAGAGCTTGCCGACGGGCCGACTCGAGAGCGATGGTGAGCCAGATGATCCCCAGTTGCAGGAGCAGGAAAAAGAGCAGGGGAAGCGCTTTCTGCAATCCCCAGGACAGGTTTTCGTATGGAGGGATAAAGAAGAAGTCGAGTTCCAGGATATCCAGGGCAATGGCAACGATAGCCGGGCCGATTCCCCACATCCAGACAATGAACGCAGTGGTGAGGAAGTCGGGGGCACATGCAAAAACTTCCCTCACTCTCATATATTCAAGAAGCATCGGTACCGGCATGTCTAAGGCAACGAGAGGCAAAGCCAGAAGGTATCCCCAGAACGGCCTGCGCCACCAGAGAAGATGAGTGCCATTGCTTCCTCGTCGTCGCGGCTCTGGCTGTTGCGTGCGCATGTGAAGACCTCCTCTCAAGGTTTCCACCTTCCACCAATCTTCTCCCCGTGCGCGATAATGGCAGTCTCCCACACCTGCCTGTCTCTCCAACTTCCACCTGATGCTCTATGGGTTAACACGTATTGCACAGAGAAGTGTTTCATCGAAGGAAATACCCCGGAAGGAGGGGACAGAGAAGCGCTGCTTTTGTTCAATGCTTTTGAGGAGGGCCGAATGGTTTTGCTCTCAACGCGGCTCATCGTAGCAGGTACAGCAAAACAAAACCGCCTGAGAGCTGGCCTCCCAGGCGGTTCTAGTGGTGGAGATGGGGGGGAGTTGAACTCTGGAAAAGCTCTTTTCTTACTGCTTCCTTCTTTCCTCAAATGGCTTGCTATGGGGAACAAGTCGCTATTTTTGTCTATGCTCATCTAAGGTTTCTTATCCGTGCTTGTCGGATAAACTGTCAATACAACTGTCATTTCAATCCCAAACGGGATAGTACAGCATTCGGGTATACCCTGTTGGGTAACGTGAACTTTTGTGGTATACTGCCAGCACAAACGAGAAAGGAGAACGAGATGGCGACTCAGGAAGAGAGACTTTCTGCTTTAGAGCGCAATGCAACTGTTTGGAGTGCGACAATTTCAGAGATCACCCACAACGAAACGATGCTGCTAGGCATGGCGGTCAAGCAAGAGGAAATTATCCGAGAAGTCCATACCAGACTGGCGGATTTCAGCGATCGTTTAGCTGCTTTTGAGCAAGAGATGTATAGTAGTTTGAGGGTACAAGAGAAGAGGTTTGACACGCAAGAAAAAAGGTTGGATGAGCAGAGCGCGCTGCTTAACCAGCATACAGCCGTGCTTGACCAGCACACCGCGCTACTTAACCAGCACACCGCTTTACTCACTGAAATTCTCGCCCGTCTCCCTGAAAAATCCTGACAGCAAATGGGATGTATGAAAGGCCCCGCCTTACCATTGGGTAACATGAGCAGGGGCCTTTCATATACGTGGTTTGAAAAACTCGAACTTTATTTTGTTTTTGTCACGCTTTTGCTTGAGGAGCTTAATGGTTTTTGACCTGTGCCAATTTGTTTACCGGTGCCTCTCATTGTTTTCGGCTTTGGAACTAGGGAGTCTTCTTCCTGCTCTAGTGTATCGATGAAAGTCCTGATGGACTTTTCTGCTTTTTTTAAGTCTGTCAGTACGTAAGCATCTCTTTTTCCTTCTATCTTCTCAAATCCCAGATGTTCGACTAACTTTTTCCCTTCGGGGGTTGCTGCTATGGCGTACCATTTTTTTATATCGTAGTGTTTATTCAGCGAAAAGGCCCATTTTATGGCATATCTGATGATATGATGTCCTCGCATTCTGTCTCTTTGTGCGTCTCCTGTATGGTGTACTGAGATACTTGGAATGTAAACTGTTAGATTTTTATCTGACCATTTTCTAATGGCCCACGGCTCGATGTCTCGCTCTCTGATCTTTTCATCGATGAGGGATTTAATCACATCTTCTGCAAGAGGCATAATGGTGACTCCTGCTATCCTCTTGCCGTTTTCCCTTGCTGACATAAAAATGTCTTCATTTGCTTCACGCCATTCTAGTAGCTTGTCGTATGGTACGATGTCTTCAGGTTCGTAGAGCTTAAAGTGGTTCTGGTAGCTTGCCCACAATTCGCTGTTTGTGGTAGGGCCGAAGGTGTATTTTGGTGTATTGTGATGCTTCAGGAGTTTTACATGAGCGTCTATTGCCTCTTTAGGGTATTTTCTCCCTCTTTTTCTTCCTTCCTCTAGCTCACTTGGAATAATTCCCTCTTCCGCTCTTCTGTTTAGGGTGGCTTTGGATATACCTAATAGCCTCATAACTTCCTCTGGCTTGTAGTATCTTTCTTCCATCGTTTTTCCTCCCTTGAGTCCTAATACTTGATTAAAGAGTCCTGAATTCTTGATTCATTGCTATTATAAGACTTTTGGCTCATTTTGTCTAATGATAATTGAGTCTTAGTTGGTATATGAGTCTTATTGACAAAATGAGATTTACAGGTCATAATTGATATGTGAGTTTTGATTTTTGAGCCAAGATATCAGGAGCATCGAGATTCATACAAACCAGTTTGGACTATACACGTACCTTAACAACTGCATAGGGTTTCAGTCCGTACCGAGCGAGAAGACGCGTTAGTCGCCCTTTTGTCACTGCTGAACGGGAAAGGGGGTAGATGCATGAGGTTCATCAGGTTCTGGCATAAGTTCAGCGTACCGCTCTTCTGGCAAGGTTTTACGCAAGCAGCCTAAGTGTGGCGTACCGAGGACTTGCTTTTGCTTTTCAAGGTTGAGGTGTGCTCATGGCGTGTGCCTCATGCAGCAGGAGTACGCCTGAGCCTTGAGGGTCAAGGTTCAGTGTCTTATGTTGATTCCAGAAAGAAAGGAGTTGTGCCTATGGCAGAGCGACCCGACCGTGAAGCGATGCGACAGGCGGCGGCACTGGTGCGTGAGGAAGACCTGGAAGAGTTAGAACACCTCTCGCATGATCTTCAGCAGAGAGCTGATAAAGCCGCCGCAGATGGCCGCATCTACCTGTTCTCTCAGTACATCCGACTGATCGCTCTTGTGAGTCCTGAAGTCATTCGCATTCGCAAGCGCTTTGAGCGGGAAAGCTTGGCGACCTTCCGCAAGGTTCACAAGCAACTGAAAAAGGACAGAAAAGAGCAGGAAAGCGTCTAGCACACCATCAGAATGCGCCATTGTTGCGCCACAAAGTTCTGGCGCGTTTGCGCTAGAAAGTGGCGCATCTGTGGCACACCAGTGGCGTTTTTTCCTCAGTTCTTTCCTCTGGTTTTTCCCTTTTGCGACACGAGTTTTTTGACTTGAACGAAAGTGAGACGAATGCATGGATGAAGACAGCACCAATACGCCTCTGCCTGCTGTGCAAGCACAGGCGCAAGAGACGCCAGCGTCAACCACCGGCCCATTACGCCCGTTAGGTTCGGTCTTTGCTGGCTTGCGTCGCCTGTTTCCTGGCAATGGACGAGGTGATTTGGCTCTTGCGCCCACACCGACGAATCAGGAACTTGCCGCCCAAATTGAACAGTTGTCCCTCGATGCCAGTACCCCTATTGCTACTATCGTGGCGATGCTTTCAGGCGAAACCGACGATGTGGCTGAAGTGATCGAGTCCTTTGACGAGGAAAAGGAACATCCTATTGGCAAGATCATGAACCTTGTCGTGACCCTGCTATGCTACCTTGCTCCCTGGGTACTGGCGGTCTATGCTGGGGCGGCACTTGGCAATACCTACGCTGGTAAGCCATTTGCTCTGTTCAACGCGATGACTGCCTTCTACTACTTTGTGAGTTGGGCTTACGAGTTTATTCTTGTCGGTCTGATGGTTGCCATTGTTCGGCAGTTCAAGCGCGTCACTGGTGGCAACAAGCGCAGTGTGCCAACGTTTATTGCGCTGCTGGTGTTCTTTTTGGTGATTGCGGTGACTTCTGCCAGCGCCCAGTGGATTTTGTTTGAACATCGTATCAACGTGCATGACCAGGCGCAATTGATCGGCGCTTTGTTTCGCACGTTGGGTACGCCCCTGGTGGATAGCGCTGGTGCGATGGTGTTGGCGGTCTTGCACATCAAGAGCCTGGAACAACACCTCTACACCCTTCAGAAGAAGACCGACGCCAAGATCGCCATTAACCGCAAGAAGCTGCAAAGCAAGATCGAGTTGGTCAATGCCGCAATGGAGGTCAAGAACACCCTTCAGAAGGAAGAAGACTACCGCCAGAAAAATGAACTGGCGAACACTATCATCGGGATGTTTTCCGAGCATGCCATTGAGGCTATCCGTGACTCGCTCAATGGACGCAAACAGGACACGGGCAATAGTTACCGCAGGGATGGATACCGCTAATGAGTTTCACAGTAAAGGACTTACGAGAGATACGAGCGCAAGCGGCCTACCAGTTTGAACTTGAGTCACTCCGTTTGGGCTTTACTGTCGTGAGTCACCTGACCAACTTTCGCTACGTGGTGCGTGATGGGCAAACGGGTACGCAACACACTGCCATTGTGGTTCCGTACTCGTTTGATTTCTACACCTTTCACCTGCATCAAGGCAAACAGCACGTGGACATGCTCATTGTGCAACGTCACAATGCGGTGGTGCCCGTGCGGGTGCTTTCCCTTGAGAACGTGACGAGCTATGCCCCGCTGGACGTGCCGCTCATTGAACGCCAAACGCGCAAGCGGCGCAACCACGAGGAAATGTGTTTGCTTGTCTCTAAACTGTTGTTGAACTTTGAAAGCGCCCACGAGGAGCTGGCGCGCATGCCAGAGCGGACGCGACAACGCTACCTGCATCGTGCTCAGTGCTACCTTAAGCCCCGTATCGGGCGTCCGTGGGCGTCGTAGAGGTTCAGAGAACCAAAAGAAAGGATATGCCTGTGAAAATTAAGGTCTACACCGAACAACCGAATCGCTTGATTCGTGAGACGTGCAAGGTGCTTCGGTCGAGAGGATATCACAAGACAGAAGCTGATGCATTACTCGATGGGCGCTTTAATGGGAAGCGCGTGAGCTTCGAAGAGCTTTCTGTTGCTCAATTCTGTGCTCTTGAAGATACGGCGGTGCGTCTGGGCTTGCCATATGATGGCCGTCAAGACAAGGAAGAAACTCTACCGTCTTTGGCGTCATCGTAACACTCGCTGGAAAGGAGATTTTTATGTCTCTATCGCCGTCTCTGCTGATTGTCTTTGGAGTGTTGCTTTGTCTGATTGTGCTGGTTGTGATGCTTCTCCCTAAATCAGGAGAACTTTCCTCCTCGTTCGTTCCCTGTTCCTGTTGCGAAAAGGCAGATCATCCCACGAACCTGTACTACTACGAGGAACGCGGGGGCCGGTTCCGCTACACGGTTCCCTTGTGTGAGCATTGCGCCCGGCAAAAGAAAGCCGTGCTGGTAAGGACGTTGGAGTAAGGAGAAAGCTGTTGTGAGTCAAGCTCATCTTCTTGTCTTTGGAGTGCGTTGCTGTAGCGCGGAAAGAAGAGACAACGGGCGTGGCGGTGTTCTACTCTCAGACGTAGAATCCTGTTCGTAGCCGCCGCCACCCACGAAGATGCACCCGCATGGGCATTGTACCATGCGGGTTTTGCTTTGGAAAGGAGAAACCCACGCATGAACAAACGAACAGGCTGTGGCTGTAGCCCGCTTTTCTGGATTGTGCTCATCGTAACGCTTGCACTGCTCTTGTTCGTCGAGGCGAAGGTGGAGCACTGGAAGCTCAGCTTGCCGGTGCTGCCGGTGCAAATTAGCCCCGGCTCGCTCAAGGTGGTAGCTGCCTCGCTTTCCCACACGCAGGCCCCAGCCTCCCCATCCTCGTATGTCGTCACAGGCGCGCCCTCAATCAGCGCCGCTTTCATCAATGAGGTGCTTACGGCAAGCCATTCCCCGGCTGCTGGAACCGGACAGGCTCTTTATGATCTTGGGGTGCAGTATGGCATTGACCCCGTGTTCGCATTGGCCTTCTTCCAGCATGAAAGCAGCTTTGGGCGCTTTGGCATGGCAAGCGTGACCCGTTCGCTTGGCAACTTACGCTGCATAGCGGGCTATGCCTGCTATCAGGACTATGCAGCCTTTTCCTCGTGGAAAGCGGGTTATCAAGCATGGTATAAGCTCATCCGCACGGTCTATGTGAATCAGTGGCATCTGATGACGGTTGCTCAGATCGTGCCGACGTATGCACCGGAGAATGACCACAACGATGTTGCGGGCTACATTACTGCTATTGAGCATGCGGTGGATACATGGCGCAAGGGGCAGGTGCGGGCATGAAACTAGCGGAGCGCAAACGCAAAGAGAGAGGCAAGCGACAAGCCGCTGCTCCGGTGACTCGTCCTTCCCTGGCTCATATGAGCACAGACGAGACACTGTCATGGATACGTGCTACCCGCGCCGCCTTAGCGCGCAAGATGCAGCGTGAACGCGCCTACCTCGACAGACGAGCGGCGCGTGGGGTGGCTACGCCTACTGATGAGGCATACGAGCAAGATCAGATTTTGGAAGCTGATCTTCTAACATTGTTAGACGAGATGGAACAAACCGTGTTGGAGGTGCAGGCATGAGAACACCTACCGTGCTGCAGCGGGAGCGCGAACACCACCGGCGCTGCTTTCTGTGTTACCCAACGAAGGAGCACGATGTCCCTGATCTGTGTTTCGTCCACTACTGGCTCTTGCAATGGCGGTTGTGGCGCTTTCTGCTGCGTACCAACCAGTATGGAAAGGGGCGGTGGAAGCCATGACCGTCTACCTGTTGCACTTTGAAGAGCCGTACAAGCACGCCCGGCACTACCTGGGCTACTCCAAACACGTGGATATCCGTCTGGACCAGCATGCACAGGGCCGGGGCGTTCCCTTGATGCGGGCGGTGCATCGGGCGGGTATTGCGTGGTGTCTTGCGCGCACGTGGGAAGGTGATTGGGGGCTGGAAAAGTACCTCAGACGCCAGCACCACGGTCCGCGTTTCTGTCCCTTTTGTCGGCAAGATCGTCAGAGCGTGGAGGAACATCCCGTGAGTACTCCCACCAACAAAGCCTTAACCCATTGTGAGAAGTACGGCCATAGCTGGAAGGAAGGCACGGCTACCGGCTATGATGTCTGTACGCACGTCAGTTACGTGCAGGGCAAAACCGTGCGCTGTTCAGCCGTGCGCCGCCATACAGAAGCCACAAGCTTAACGAAACCGCTTGCGGCTGCACACAAAGTCTCTCCTCGTAAAACTGTGATCCAACAACAAGCCTTGTGGGAAGTCCCCCACGGAAAGGAAGTTCATGGCAACCTTTAATCAAGTCACCTTCATCGGACGCTTAGGTAAAGACCCGGAAATGAACTACACTCCCAACGGCAAAGCTGTCACCAAGTTCAGCCTTGCTGTGGACCAGGGCAAAGATCAGAAGGCGATGTGGCTCAACATCGTGTGCTGGAACGAGCTGGCCGAACGCATGGGCGAGTTCTTGCATAAGGGCATGCAGGTCTTTGTGCAGGGACGGCTGCTTATGCGACCCTATACCGATAAGAACAACGTTGAGCGGCTGGCGGTCGAGGTGATAGCCTCCGCGGTGCAAGTGCTGGAAAAGCGGTCCAATGGGAGCGTTGATCCTTCTCCCGTTGAGGAAGACAAAGAACCCTTCTAAGCGGTGTCCCGACACCTTTTTTCGGCTTCAAGGGTGTTGGGCTGCAAGCCGTCAACACCGGCCCTGGTCGGCTGTCAAGGCGGGTTCCCTCTTAGGGTGCCTTGACAGCCGACCAGGGCCGGTGTAGGCTCAGCAAGCCCAACACCACGAAGACGAAAAAACTTCTCTTGATGGTGAGCAATCTGTAGGGCGTTGCAGGCGACTCACGCACGAGTCGCTTTTTGTGCTGGGCATATTCCCAACTCGGCGTTTGCCCAACAGGAGCCTCGTTTCATGGTGACACGAGATCAATACTGCTTCTATGCCACATTCGACGTGAGTAGCCTTTGCTCCTACATTCCTGTTGGTGTGGCTGTCTTGCTGCCAGCCAGTTCCTGGGCGCGTAAATGTCTGCGTAAACCCGCCCTTCCCGCCTATGTTACCCAACGAGCGGCGGATTCTGGTGGGTTTGTGGCTTCTCGTCTGTGGGGGGACTATCGCTATAGCTTGCATGAATATGTGGATTGGCTGGCGACGTGGCGACCGCAATGGGCGGCTACAATGGATTATTGTTGTGAGCCAGAGTTAGAGCAGGTGACGCGAGAGCGACAAGATCGGACGACTGCTAATGCGTGGCAGGCGTGGTGTGACTATCGTCATGTTCCCTGGTTGTGGGTTCCTACCCTTCAGGGATGGTACCCCTCTGACTATCAGCGTCATGCCCTGGAACTACTGCCATTGCTCAGAGAGATGAAAGCTTTCTATGGTAATCATCCTCTCTGGCGTGTTGGCATTGGAACCCTGTGTAGACGGGCAACGGTTGAGACCATCCAGGCTGTGCTTGAAGCGGTGATAGAAGTCCTTCCTGATATCCCCTTGCATTTGTGGGGCGTGAAATTAGCCTCCCTCAAGTCCATCGATGTCCGCCATGTCATCAGTAGCGATAGTGCGGCGTGGCATGGCTTGTTTCGGGCAGGCAGGAAACAGGTTGAACGAGAGGCGTTGGCTTCTCACATGAGTAAGCGAGCGTATACCGTCAGGGTGCAATTGCCTGCCTATATCGCCAAAGTGGAACAGGCGATAGATGAGAGTTGGGCAAGGTGGGGGACCGATACAGACACAACCTCTCTCAAAGAGGCACTGCAAGAGCGTGGATGGACATTGCACGTGCGAACGCGAGGCTGTAGGCAATATGCTTATGCAGCGCGGCGGGTAAAGACGACCGTGGAGGAAAGATACCTCGGTTCTCTCTCTGATCTGCTTGCCATGCCAGCGGAGCAACGCATTGTGCAGTTGGGTACCCTCCCAGCTTGGTCATTACCCAACAATCGATCCCCCACTTTGCCCAACCAGTTGCCTTTGCTCTGGCAACAAGAAGAGCCGGTAGCATGTTTGTAGCGCGTTCAGGTGATTCGTGAAAGCGAGTCGCCTTTTTTGATGGAGGTGTTGCTATGCTCGATGAGACACAAGGGGCGGGTGACTGATGGCGAACACCCCTCTAGGTACTATTGCAAGAAATCTTTCGACTAACTCGGCAGGCGGCTTTACACGGCAGAGCTTCACAGAGGAAGAGCAAGCGCAAGCGCGACGAAAGAGGATGCTGCGATGGGCGTTACAGGCGGAAGCGCGGGCGTTGTTGCCCAATGAACGGGTAGCGGAGTGCCTGCGTGCTATCAATCCCATGTCGATAGGGGTGCAGGTGCTCTACTCTTCTGAACATCAGGTCGCCCATTATAAGAGCCTGATCGTCTGTGGCTCGGTCTGGATGTGTCCGTTGTGTGCAGCCAAGATTAGCGAACGACGAAGGGAGGAATTGGAACAGGCGATAGCCCGCCACAGAGAGCAAAACGGCGGCGTCTACATGGCAACCTATACGGTAAGCCATTCACGTCATGATGACCTCTCTGATCTGCTACGTGCCTTCCAGAAGGCACGGGAACGCATGAAGCAAGGCATGTATGCCCAACGGCGTAAACAAGCCTTTGGTATCGTAGGAACCATTTCTGTGCTGGAAGTCACGTGGTCAAGCCTTAACCACTGGCATCCACATAGCCATGAACTGCTCTTTACGCTGGCCTATGTCAGTGAAGAAGAGAGCAGAGCCTATGAATGTGCCTCACGGCTGGCATGGAGGCAGGCGGCGGCCCATTTTGGCTTGCACATGGATGACGAACACGGCTACCGGCTTGACCGTACTTTTGGCGCGGTAGCTGATTATATCGCCAAGTTCGGACGGGAGCCAGTGCGCAAGCCGTGGGGCGTCGAGTCGGAAATGACCAAAGGGCATATCAAGACGGGACGTGGAACCGTCATTGAGCATTACACCCCGTTTGCCTTGCTTGACCAGATCATGCAGGGGCAAACCGCCTTGATACCAGTGTTTGAGGAATATGCCGGGTGCTTCAAAGGGCGGCATCAATTGCATTGGTCAAAGGGCTTGCGCAAGCGGCTCTTAGACAGCGACGAAGAGTTGACCGATGAGGAGCTAGCGGCGGCAGATCAGGACGAGGCAGTGTTACTTGGTTTGCTGACACGGGCGCAATGGCGCGTGGTGCTGGCAAACGATATGCGCGGTGAACTCTTAGAAGCAGCACAATCGGGTGACTGGCAGCAAGTCGAAGCCTTCTTGCTGGGTATCGGTTGTGACCTCTCATAAGACGAAGCGATACCGGCTTAGTGCTTTGTTGCCCAACAGAGAAGGAAAGGAGCTATGCCCGAAGAAACGGAATACAAAATCGAGTGGACATGTGAAACGGGCTATGAGGTGGTGCATGGCCCGTTTCGCTTTCCCATGAAAGGGGGTGGCTTGCACCAGGACATGATAGCGGTCAATCTCGCCTACGACTACTTGAAGCGGTTTGTTCACGACAGACGGTAACAAAGCTTTGTTACCCAACATTAGGAGTGTGACTTATGCCTGGAAACAAGAAACCATCAACAGCACAGCCGTTGCTTCTCACTATCCCGGATGTGGCTATTACATTAGGCGTGTGTCGGTCAACGGTATACAACCTGATTTATCGCAGGGGTTTACCAACTATCAGGCTCGGTAACGTGCGTCGGGTGCATCCGGATTCACTTCAGGAATGGCTGAAACAACAGGAAAGCGCGTAAGCAACCAATAGGGCCTTGCCGTCAGTCAGAAGGCGGCGAGGCTTTTCTTAGAAAGAGGTGCTGATATGGCAAGATCAAGACGGCGTGCTAATGGTGAGGGTTCGGTGTTTCAGCGTAAAGATGGTCGTTGGGTAATGCAGATTTGGTTAGGCGATAAGTACAAGCAGACGTATGTAAAATCCCAAAAGGAAGGGATACAGGCACTAAAGAAGGCTCAGCAGGAGCTTGAACAGGGCACGTTAGCGACGGGGCCGCGACGCAAGCTCGGTGAGTACGTTGAGGATTGGCTAGAGAATGTGCATAAGGATAAGCTTCGTCTCAGTACCTATGTGAAGTACAAGAAACTAATAAAGTATATTGTCGCCGAGTTAGGTAACGTCTGGTTGCAGAAGCTTACTCCTGAGCAGGTGCAGCGGTTTTATACCAAATTGGGTAAAAAGAAGGAAGATGGTGGTAGGGGCCTCTCACCAAAGACAATTCATGAGGTACATGGTGTACTGCATCTGGCGCTAAAGAATGCAGTACGTTGGAGCCTCATATCTCGCAACGTTTGTGATCTGGTGTCACCTCCACGACTTGTAAAGCCTGATATAAAGCCTTTAACGATGGAGCAGGCCAAAAACTTATTAGAGGTTGTGCGCGGTCATAGGTTAGAGACATTGCTTACAATGGCTTTAACAACAGGTATGCGTCGAGGTGAGCTTCTGGCGCTGCGGTGGTCGGATGTGAACCTTGAAGAGGGAACCGTAATTGTAAAGCATACAGTAGACTATATAGCCAGATATGGGTATGTAGAGAATGAAGCGAAGACAGAAGCGGGAAGACGGATGATAATTCTGCCTGCTTTTGTCGTGGACATGCTTAAAAAGCATCGCGTTCAGCAGTTGGAATTACGGCTTAAGGCTGGTGATAGCTGGCAGAACCTTGATCTTGTTTTCACCGGTTTGCATGGGGGATACTTCAATCCTCGTTACATGCCTAAGTTGTTTAACAAAGTGCTTGTAGAAGCTGGCTTACCGCATATTTGTTTTCATAACCTCAGGCATAGCGCGGCTACGCTTTTGTTGAGTATGGGGGTAAATATCAAGATGGTGCAAGAGATACTTGGGCATAGTGATATTGTTGTTACCCTGGGTATCTACGGTCATTTGTTGCCAGCGATGCACGAGGAAGCAATGAGCAAGTGGGATGATAAGCTTAATCCGAACGGCCAGGGCAACAAAGAAGTGAAGTGACTGTTTAACTGTCAGCAGGCCGGAAACTGTCACTACAACTGTCAAAGCGGGTGTGAGAGCAAAAGAGAGCAAAACAAAACCGCCTGAGAGCTGGCCTCCCAGGCGGTTCTAGTGGTGGAGATGGGGGGGAGTTGAACCCCCCGTCCAAACAAACCCATCGTAGGATGTACTACAGGCTTAGTCGATGTTTTGCTTTTCGCCTGAGACTCCCACCGACCGGATTCTCTGGCGCTGGCCCTCTGGGCTTAGGTGACGATTAGAGGGCGATCCTCGTCACAGCATCCCGTATTTTCGACGCCCGGTTCTGACCCTACGGGAGAAGGTCAGGCGGACGACGCTTCACTGATTCTTAGGCAGCGAGAGCGTAAGAAGTTGCCGGTTTGGCAGTTATTGTTTTGTCGGTTGTTTAACGAGAGTGCGTACCGACACCTCGGCCTGCAATTCTACAATTTGTCTGTCTGTCGAAACCCGACATCCCCTTGTTGCATCGGGTCGCAGGCGGAGAGATAAGCTCCATCTGTATGCTTATTGTAGCAAACACTATAACAAATAGCAAGGTGTTGTTATTCCAGATTACTGCGCTTGCCCGATACGCTGCAAAAATCGTTCCAGATTGACGATGAAACGTTCGTGCTGCCCCTCGCCGATCTTTTTCTCTTCATCATAGGCTGCGACGTTGAAGACAAGGCGGCGTCCATCGATCTCGGCCAGTTCGGCGCTGGCACGCACGCGCTGACCGATGGGCGTGGCTCCCAGGTGGCGCACGTTGACCAGCGTGCCGACGGTGACATAGCCCTCATCCAGTTCGTTGGCTACAGCCCCCCACGAAGCGTTCTCCATCAACGCGATCATCATAGGGGTGCTGAAGACTTCAACGCCGCCCGCGCCAACGGCAGCCGCCGTGTTTTCGTGCGTCACAACAGTCGTCGCTTCGCCCGTTAAACCGAGTTTCAAAGCCATCAGGAAATCTCCTCGCTTTCGTTTTTCCTGTACTATACAACAGAATCGTTAGCGAGAGAAACATCCTGGCAGTTTCTGGATATACGTCCTTGAGGAGAAAGGCGATTTCACACTACGAACATATATGTAGCAGAAGGGCAGTATTGACAGATTGTGATTGTAATGGTATCCTTTATAATAAATACCATTTCAATGCCAACTATGTTGCAACGACTCAGGAGGGAATTATGAGCATCAGCGAAATTGCCCGTATACGAGAACAAATAGAGCTTGAATGCCAGGCAATAGCAAATCTTTCACAGTTCTCAGCCGTTGCCTCGCATCAGAGTATCAATAAACGTTATGAGAACCTGGAACGCTGCCGCGAACGCCTGACAACGCTGGTCGGAGAACAGGAAGCAGCAAAGATCGTCATAGGTATCTATCGCGAACAGGTGGGATAATCTGTCAGGTTTGATGCCAGAACTTCGATGGAGTGATACAATCCATAGTGGACTTTCGGAGATGATCCGCATATTCGTTGGATGGCGATTGATCTGGCATCAGGAACGGAGTTGACAGATAATGACGAGGGAGTATTATTTTGAGCGGGTGGCTCATCGCGGTGGTGCCGGGCTGGCGCCGGAAAATACACTGGCGGCGTTTCGCAATGCGCTGACGCTGTCTGTCAACGCGGTTGAACTGGATGTGCATTTGAGCCGTGACAGGCAGTTGATCGTCTTTCATGATAACGAGGTAGCACGGCGTACCAATGGCGCAGGCAACATTCTTGACCTCGATTTTGCTTATTTGCGTAGCCTGAATGCCGCCGCGCACTTCCCCGGCGGCTGGCCGCAGCCGCAGCAGATACCGACGCTGCGCGAGGTGCTTGAGCTGGTGAAGGGACATGTAGATGTCTATATCGAAATCAAGCAGAGCAAGAAAAAAGGGGTATATGGCAGCTATCCGGGTATCGCCGAGGCGGTGGTACAGGAGGTGCGCGCTGTCGGCATGCTTGGGCATGTACTGGTCATTTCTTTTGATTGGTCAGTGCTGCCCCACGTGAAACAACTTGAGCCACGTATACGTACAGGGGCGCTCGTTTCCGAGGATGTGTGGAATGATCGGGCGGCTGGCGCCCTTGAGAGGCTGATGGAGCAGGTGCGGGCGCTGGGCTGCGAGTGGATTAACCTGGATCGTAAACTCTTTACTGACCTGCTGCTGCGTTCGGCGCACGAACATGGTTTCAAGCTGGGTCTCTGGACGGTCAATACGCTTGACGCCATCCGGCATTATGCCGGGGCCGGTGTGGATTCCATCACCACGGATTGGCCCAATCTCTTCGCGGAATTACGCTAGTTGAGGCACGATTCTAAAACAGGCCGTCGAACCGCATCTGGTGGTAAATGAGAGCTATGGATCGGGCAATTTACTCTGTAAGCAGTAAGCGATCAACCATCTTCTCGTTCCCTTACAATACTGCCAGTCGGGTAATGTGCCCTTCTGTTCTCATGAGCTTATTGTATCATCCTTGGCAACTCTCTACCTGGGAGGTATCCCAGTATTTCCCTATTTTCAGGGGGATTTCGTGTCTCTTCAGGGGCTTTGTGCGTTCTATTACAAAGGAGGAGGCATAGCAAAGGTACCATTGGTATGCCTCTTTTACGGGTTTTTTGAAAGAGTATGCTATAATGGGCGGCGATATAGAGAGCGTAAACGGCGCGGGCGCTCTGGTTTTTCTTCGCTGCCGCAACTGGAGAAGCAGGAATGCAACAGACAGAAGTACCGACAACTGTAATTGAACCCGACTCACTTTTACCTGATTTATCGGAGCAAAAAGTAGCCATATCGTTCGTCATCCCGGTAATGAACGAGGAGCAGAACATCGCCCCACTCTATGAGAAACTGTCGAAGCAGCTTGAAGAGCTGGGCCACAGTTATGAGATTATCTTTGTGGACGATGGCAGCACGGATAGGACCTTTGCCGAGATCAAGAAACTGTACGATGAGCACCCCGGCGTGGTGCGCGTGATTCGCTTCCGGCGCAATTTCGGCAAGACACCGGCGCTGGTGGCCGGTTTCAGTCGCTGCCGGGGCGACGTGGTTTTCACGATGGATGGTGACTTGCAGGACGACCCGGAAGAGATTCCGAACTTCCTGGCGAAGCTGGACGAGGGCTATGACCTGGTTTCCGGCTGGAAGTATCCACGCCTCGATCCCATCTCAAAGACGTTTCCCTCGCGTATTTTCAACGGTATGGTCAGTACGCTGACAGGCGTTCACCTGCACGATATCAACAATGGTTTCAAGGCGTACCGGCGCGAAGTGATTGACGATGACAACCTGAAGCTTTACGGCGAGTTTCACCGCTTTGTCCCCGTCATGGCTCACTGGCGCGGCTACAGCGTGACAGAGATCAAGGTGCGCCATCACCCGCGCAAGTATGGCGTCTCCAAGTTTGGCGCGAAGCGTTTTGCACGCGGCCTGATCGACCTGCTCAATGTCCTTTTCCTGACCACCTTCCTGCGCACGCCCCTGCGCCTCTTCGGTCCACTGGGCTTCTGGACATTTCTGCTGGGCGTGCTGGTGGACTTCTTCGTGGTGGTACGCAGTATCTTCACGCATGAACCCATTCACAATCAGCCCCTGCTCTTTGTGGGTATCTTGCTGATGATTTTCGGGGTGCAGTTTGTGTTGACGGGCTTGCAGAGCGAGATGATCCGCCACTATGCTTTCAAGCCGGGAGAAGAGTACAGTATTCGACAGGAACTTGACTGATGCAGAAGGCTACACTGCTAAAAATCGGAAAACGAGTGATCCAGATCGGCCTGCCTATCGTGGTCGTGGCACTGTTCGTCAAATATTTCGCCGGTGTCTGGCAGGATTTGAGAACATATACATTCCACTGGGACCCCTGGCTGCTGGCCCTGTCCTTCTTCGGCTTTGTGCTCCAGGAACTGTCCTTCGGCCTGATCTGGCGGGCCGTGTTGATTCGCCTGGGCTACCGGCTCAAGCTGCGCGTGACGCTGCGTGTCTACCTGGCCTCGGAGTTTGTGCGTTATATCCCCGGCAATGTCTGGCACGTGCTGACTCGTGTGATCTGGACAGGCAGGTACGGCGTTCCACGCCCCGTCGCCTTTGCCAGCATGACGGTTGAATTGATCACCAAGCTGGCGGCCGGGGTGCTGATCTTTGCCGCCAGCCTGCTCTTCTGGCACGATATCAGCGCCGTCGGCTCCCTGCTGCATGGCTCCCTGGTGATGGTCGTTGGAGTCGTTACGATTGTCGCACTGCTGGTGATTCTCTACCCGCCCGTCCTCAATAGCCTGATCAATGTCGCCTTGCGCCTGATCAAACGCCAGCCAGTCGTGCTGACCTTGCGCTACAGCGATATCCTGCTGGTGACGCTGGCGTGGTGCGGAAGCTGGCTGATTGCCGGGTGCGCCTTCTTCGTGCTGCTGCTCGCCATCTGGCCCTCGGCCCCGCTGACCGCGTTGCCCATTTGTATCGGCATCTACGCCATTGCCTGGGATATCGGCTTTCTGGCCTTTGTCACGCCGAGCGGGTTGGTCTTTCGCGAAGGCGCGATTGTGGCCCTTTTCGCACTGGCCTTCCCCCTGCCTGTTGGACTGAGTGCCATCATCGCCATCTTTTCGCGCTTCGTCTCGACGCTGGCCGAGCTGCTCTGCGTCAGCGTGGCGTACCTGAGTGGCGATGGCAGTAAGCAGGTGCGCGCGCTGCAAGAGGCCGCACAGGAAGAGCAGGAGAAGACAGAGGAAACCGGAGAAGCTGAGAGTGCTATACCGGTGGCGGAGGGCGCAACGGAGGCGGCAAATGAGGCTGCTGTTTCGATTAGCGGAGAAGGGGGACAATGATGGCGCGCTCTGCGTGGCGTAAATGGCTTTCTGTATGGAGCAATCGCCTCTACCTCTATCCGCCGCCCGAACCGATGCCGCGCACGCGCAAGTTCTGGCTGGCGCTGGGCATGGTATTCTTCTTCGCCGCTCTCTTCTCAGTCTATTTTATTGTCTACCTCAGCGCACGCCACGCAGCCTATCAGACCAACGCGGAAGACCTGGGCATCATGGATCAGGCAGTCTGGAGCACGATTCATGGCCAGATACTGCACATGACCATCTGTAATACGCTGCATGATACGAACTGCTATAGCTATAACGGCATTTCACGCTTTGCCATTCACTTTGAACCCATCCTGTTCCCTGTATCACTGCTCTACATCTTCTGGCCCGACCCACGCACGCTCTTAGTGCTGCAAACGCTGGTCGTGGCGACGGGCGCCTTTCCCGCCTTCTGGCTGGCCCGCCTGCGCCTGCGCAACGAGTTCGCCGGTGTGGCGATTGCTGTGCTCTACCTGCTCTACCCTGCGCAGCAAGAAGCGACAATCTATGATTTCCATGCCGTCACTTTCACCGCCGCGCTCCTGCTCTTCGTGCTGTATTTCATGTATACGCGCCGCACGCTCTGGCTCTTTGTCTTCGCTATTCTGGCGATGGGCTGTAAAGAAGAGATCCCTGGCATTATCGCCCTGTTCGGCCTGTGGTCGATCGTCTTTCAGCGCAGATGGCGCAGCGGCCTGGGTCTGATCGCGCTGGGGCTGCTCGGGACAGGCGTTGCTTTGCTGTTCATGCATATCTTTAGCCCGACCGGGCACTCCCTGTTGACCTCGCGCTATTCATACCTGGGCAATAGCCCGCTACAAATCGTGTTACACGTACTGAGACACCCGGTGAGCATGTTCAAGCAGCACGTTCTGGAGAGCAGCCACCTGTTTTATATCCGTACTTTGCTGAACCCGGCTGGCTATCTGCCGCTGCTCGCGCCGTGGGTAATGGTGCTGGCTCTGCCCACGCTGGCGCTGAACCTGTTCAGTTCCGACCCAAGTATGTACAGCGGCCTTTTCCAGTATAACGCCGAGATTGTGCCGGTGCTGATCTTCGCTACCATTGAGGCTATGGTACTGATCCTCTGGCTGGTGCAATGGGTTATGAGCCGGTTGCGCTCTCGTAGTAGGATCGAGCAGCAAAAGGGTGGGCCGGTGGCTGAGCAGGGAGAGCAGAAAGAGCGGCTGGTCATCGGTAGAAGGGCCTTCAACTGGAGTCGCCTGGCACATGCCGGGTTGTTGAGCTTGCTGCTGGTCTATACACTTGTCTTTGTTGTGCGGGCCGATGCCGCTCGCAGCGACATGCCCTTCGCGCAGGGTTATACGTGGCCGCAAATTACGCCCCATATCCAACTGGCGCAGCGCTTTATCGATATGATTCCACCCGATGCCTCGGTTTCGGCTCAATCGTCGCTGGTGCCGCATATCAGCCATCGTTCCAATATCTACCTGTTTCCCTACCAGGATGATCGTGCTGATTATATCTTTCTGGATGTGACGGGCGATATCTATCCTTTCTGGGGTTCCTTTGACTATATGCCCGAAGTGAAAAGAGTGCTGCTGGACGGCAAATATGGCATTGTGGCGGCGCAGGATGGCTATATCTTGCTGAAGCGCGGCCTGCCATCGCCCGGCATCTCTCCCGATTCGCCGACGAAGTCGATCAGTGATGTGAATGACGTAATCCCGAATCTGCCGCCGCAATTTTGTACATTCGTACAGGTTCCGCCGCAGCAGATTGAACACACGGCGAATGTGGCGTTTCAGGCTGGCTCTTCCGGCCTGAATCTTGTGGGCTATAACGTGGCTGCCGCCAGCCCGTTCAGCGATACATCCGGCTACATGCAGGTAACAACCTACTGGAAGGTGAGCGCTCCAACGCCACAGCCACTGCGCGTGACCGTGGTGGTGGAAGATGCGAGCGGCCAGGAACACTTTGAGAGCTTCGATTTCCCGGCCAATACATGGTGTCCCACTAATTCCTGGCAGCCGGGCCACATCTACGAAGTACAGAGTAGGACTTTTCAGCTAGGACATGTACCGGTTGGGCTATCACATATCGCAATTGCACTCGTTCCCTTGACTCAACCGTTAAACAATTTGTTGGATGTATCTGCTCGTGTTCCCTTCCAGATTGGCAGTGGATCGTCAACACTGACAGGTACAGGAGCAAAGGCATTAGAACTGGCGACAATCAGGATCACCCCGTAGACCTGGCAGTGTGAGGGATAGCAGGGGGCGCTCGTAGAAGGAGGCATAGAGAATGAGCATTTATCTTGGTCAACTACCACCGGCAGAGCTCGCGCGGCTGAAGGCCGAGTTGGCGGAGACGCTCATTGCTAGTTTTTGCTACCCGCGTTTTTACGATTATCGTACTGGCACCCTGCGTATGCGCCCGGTAGACCGTTCCAAGCGCCAGGAGGTCTGGCTCTATCTCAGTTCCTTTGACTTCACTGCGTGGAATCGCGTCGATCTGCTCTCACCTGATTTCCAGTACCACATCGAGCGTCTGTTTATCCAGTTTGTGCAGCGTAACCGCAGCTTTTTTGGTGAGCAGGGACGCAAACGCCTGTCGGATGTGCGCATGCTGATAAGCACCTGTGCGGCCTCCGTGGCCGAAGACCTGCGCGACCATTTGACAGGGCAGAATAAGAATCGGCCCCCGTTCGGCAGTCCTCGCCCGGTGCCTTCGTGGGCTACAACAAATGTTACCGGCCATGCGGAGCCAGGTTGGGAGCGTATTGCTCAATCGACTTTCCTGCTCCAGCAACAAGTACAGGAGTGGCGGGGCGAGATCAAGGGCGTGCCGCAACTGCCAATCCCTGGCCAGAGTGAGGTGGCGCGCGCTCAGACTCCTTCTCCGGCCTCAAAACGCACGGCGCGAGGAGCAGGAACGACAAAAACAGCGAATGGCAGCCAGCAAGATCATGTCTCGGTGGTGCAGGCGGTTCCAGCGCAAGAGGGAGCGCGCAACGGTACTGGCAATGGGAGTGCTGTATCAACTCCGGCGACAAGGGCAAGTGGCCCATTGTATCCGCCCGCCCCCTCACCAAAGGCCAGTGGCCCTTTACAGCCTCCTCCGCAAACTTCCACACAATCGGTTACACCCGTTCTGGCGGGGGAGCCTGGCAGCAGAGGGGGAGCGGCAAACGGGAAAAGCGGCCCTCTTTCATCGCCGATGCAGCAAGCTCCTGCGCCTAAAGTATCAACAGCGCCGACTCTGCCTGTGCCATCCGTGACTGCAGAGGCTCTGGTCGAGGCTGCCGCGGCCGCCGCTTCCTCTGCGTCTCAAATGCCAGCTCCTGTTCAGCAGAACTTTCCGGCTGCTACGCAGATTCCCGCGCAAGAACCGGTGAAAACTTCAGCTCCATCCCGACAGGAGCCAGCAAAACCTGCTCAGGCGCGGAGTATGTCGCAGCCAGTTGTACCCTCTCCTGCGAGTGTGGCAGCGGCACAGAGAGATACTGGAGCATCGGCTCTGAGTGGGGAAGATGTCGCAATTTTTGAACAATTGCGTCATCAACTGCTGCTCTGGCTGCGTATCGAGGCGGTACAGTGCGGACTGGATATTTCAGGGCAGAGCGCCGGGCAGCTCCTTGATTTCTTGCGCCAGCAGGACGGCGTTGATGAAACACACCTGCAGGTTGTTTCCAATCTGCTCAATCTTGCCAATCAGGTCATGAAGAATGGTCAGGCCAGCCTGCTGGATTATAAGCAGGCCATGATGTTCCACTTGATGCATACCCGTTCAAGGCGTCTATCATAGCAGGAAAAGGTTGTTTCCCTGTGAAATAAGTTTAATAAAGGTGGCATCATCATTTCATCATTTGAAATGATGATGCTTTTTTATGTTATACAGGATTATAAAAAAAACATTAAGAATGTCTTGATCGTGCTACTAAGTTCTTCCTTACTCATCCCTATCTATGTTATAAACATATATGGAAGCAGGGCAGTACCTGTGCATCTAGTACCATAGTCCTGAGAAGCTGTGTGCTTTTTACCGTGTGGAAAGCTAGCAGGGAGGTTTGACTCGACGAAGGAAAGAAGGAAGGATTCGTTTCATGACAAAGGGTAGGGATAATCTTGCCGAGACTCTCAACGACGTGCTGGAATCAGTGCGGTTGAGGCGTCAAACGGGACTGTTAAGCATCGAATGCCTGCGTGAGGGTCGCTATGAGGAAGGTGAGGTCTATGTGCAGGCGGGCCAACCAGTATATGCACAGACCGGGCAGCTTAGCGGGCAGGAAGCGCTCATGCGGATGCTGAGCTGGCGTCAGATACAATTCGCTTTTCTACCGGATGTTGCGCGCTCCACAGCGAATGGTGGCTTTACGAGAGCGAACGGGAGTGTTGCTTCGTCTCCCGTTGGCACGCTCACCGCGCCCCGCTTCCCTGCCACGAACGGCGGTGGCCCCCTGCAGACGGCGGAGCGGAAAAGTGGGCCGCTTCCCGCGCAGAGTGCGCCCCAGCAACCGCAGGAGCCCGCGAGCATACCCGGTCTTGAATGGATCGTTCCGCGCAAGATAGGGGATGAGCGCGATGTAATGGGTCTGCCACTGACACGCCCGCAACGCTCCGTTTACTTTCTGATCGATGGACGCAGAAGCGTCGCCGATCTCGCCCGCTGCACGCGCAAAAGTATGCAGGAGATTGAACGCCTGCTCTCCGAGTTGCGTGAACGCGGCCTCATTACGATTTAGTATCTGGTGACGAACGAACAGGAAAAAGTTGCCTTTTGCCGGATACAAGCCTCTTGCCCGGCTCACGCTATCTTACTCTTTCTTTGTAGCCTTCCTTCATGAGTTCATGATGAGCTATGACATGTTCGCGGCAGTTTTTTTATGATGCTATGCCGCCGAGGTGATACCCGGCAGCAGCTCGCCGAGTTGTTTGAGCCAGTCTGGCCCGAAGAGGCGGCGGGGAATGCGAATCACTCCTTGCTGTACTCGCGCCTCATTGCGGAAGCGCCGATAAAGCGCAAGGCGGTTGGGTACGATGGTACGCCTGACCGTCAGCACAAATTCGTTGTCTTTGAGCGCAATACCCTCGAAGCCCAGGCTGGCCGCTTCAACCTTCAGGCGAATCATCGCCAGCAGGTTCTTGACCGGCGGCGGTGGCGGTCCGAAGCGGTCGCTCAACTCGGCCTCCATTGCCTCGACCTGCTCTATACGGGTCAGGTTCGCCAGGCGCTGGTAGAAATTGACTTTCAGCGTGCGGTCTCCGATGTACTCATCGGGCAGGTAGGCGTCCAGCGGCAGATCAACGCTGGTGCTGGCTGTCGTTGGGGCCTCGACCTGCTTGCCCTGAATCTCCTGCACGGCTTCGGCCAGCAGCCTGCAGTAGAGGTCGAAGCCAACCGAGTTCATAAAGCCAGACTGTTCCGCGCCCAGCAGGTTGCCCGCGCCGCGAATTTCCAGGTCTTTCATGGCAATGCGGAAGCCTGCGCCCAGCTCGGTGGCCTCGAAGATTGCTCGCAGGCGTTTCTCCTGAACAGGCGTCAGCTTCGCGTCCTTGTTATAGAGGAAGTAGGCATAGGCTTGATTCGTTCCTCGACCAACACGTCCGCGCAACTGGTATAACTGCGCGAGGCCGAAGTGAGCTGCATTGTTCACAATGATGGTATTCGCGTTCGGAATATCCAGCCCGTTTTCGATGATGGTGGTTGAAAGCAGCACATCGTATTCGCCGCTGGAGAAATCCATCATCACTCGTTCCAGTTGATCTTCTGCCATCTGGCCGTGTCCGACGGCGATGCGCGCCTCCGGCACCAGCTTCTGCAGCTTCTGCGCGACAACCTGAATGCCCTGCACGCGGTTATGCACAAAGAACACCTGACCACCGCGATCGATCTCGCGCAGGATGGCTTCGCGAATCAGGCTCTCGTCGTACTCGCGAATAGTGGTGCGAATGGGCAGGCGTTCCTGCGGCGGCGTCTCGATGACGCTCATATCACGCAGGTTGACCAGCGACATATGCAGCGTGCGCGGGATAGGCGTGGCTGTCATGGTAAGCACATCGATTTCGCTGCGCAACTGCTTGAGCCGCTCCTTGTGGACGACGCCGAAACGCTGCTCCTCGTCGACGATCAAGAGACCGAGATTGAGGAAGACCACATCCTTCTGCAGCAGGCGATGAGTGCCGATCACAATGTCCACTTTTCCCATAGCCATGTCTTCCAGCACCTGTTTCTGCTCCTTTTCCGAACGGAAGCGGCTGAGCAGTTCGACACGCACGGGATAGGCTTTGAGCCGTTCCTTAAAGGTGTTGTAGTGTTGCAGCGCCAGCACCGTTGTCGGCACCAGCACGGCGACCTGCCTCTGATCCAGCACGGCTTTGAAGGCGGCGCGCAGAGCAACCTCTGTCTTGCCGTAGCCGACATCGCCGCAGACGAGCCGGTCCATCGGGCGTGGCCGCTCCATATCGGCTTTGACCTCCTCAATGGCGCGGGCCTGATCTGGTGTCTCTTCGTAGGCGAAGGCATCTTCCAGTTCTTGCAGCCAGGGCTGCTCCGAGTCTGGCGGAAAGGCGTGCCCTGGCGCGGCCTCGCGTATGCTGTAGAGGCGTAGCAGCTCGCGCGCAATGTCCTGTACACTTTCCTTAACCTTCGACTTGGCACGTGTCCACTCGGTTGTGCCAAGCTTGCTGAGGGCCGGAACGGCTTCGCCCATGCCAATATAGCGCGTGACGCGATCTAGCTGATCGGTAGGAATGTACAGCTTGTCGGTGCCAGCGTACTGGATGAGCAGGTATTCGCGCTCGACCCCCGTCATATTGAGCCTGACCAGTCCCTCGAAGCGCCCGATGCCGTGCTCCTGATGGACGACGTAATCGCCCGGATTGACCTCCGACAGAAACGAGGCAGGTGTGACAGGCCTGCGTCGCTGCGCGGCGCGCTTGCGCGACCAGCCGAATATCTCGGTATCGGTGTAGACATACAGTCCCAGGCCACGGGATTGCCAGCCCTCGGCCAACTGACCCTGCATCAGCGTGACGGTACCCTGCTCTGGCAATGTGTTGATGTTAGTGCCGGGGCTGACATGGATGGTGTTGTCGCGCAGGATGGCCTCGTCGGCCAGCACCTCAGCCATGCGCCTCGCCTGCGAGGTGACGATCACCACGCGCTCGCGGTTATCGAGGGCCTTGCGCACATCGAGAACGAAGGCGCGCAAGCGCCCGCCATACGAGTTGGCGCTGCTGAACGTCGGGACGAGGTGTTCGCTTCCCTGGCTCAGGTGTGCGTCGTATGTACCCTCGGCTGCCGAAAGAATGTCGGCGAAACGAAGCTGGCGGCGCTGGTGTAACTGCGGCTCAAGCTGATTCCAGTTGATATGAGCCGCGCGCAAATGCGCGGGATTCTCGCGATCTCGCTCCAGACGTTCCTTCATTTCCTCCGCCTGCTCATCCAGCTCGACAATACGATGCTGGATGATATCCGGGTTGTCGAGAATAAGCAGCCCGGTGCGCGGCAGATAGTCCAGCGCCGAAGCTCGCTCGTGCAGATAGGGCAGGTAGAAGGCGATATCGTCGAACGAGTGGCGCTGGCGCAGTTCTTCCAGGTCGCGCTTCCAGCGTTCCTCGGCGTCACGATGCAGGATTTTGCTGTCCAACTCTGCCAGTTCCTGCGCCGCCTGTGGCCCCCGTACCGGCAGCGCCTCGCGCGCCGGGCCGATTACGACGGAAGCAATCGGGTTGAGCGAGCGCTGCGTCTCCTGATCGAAGGTGCGCAGCGACTCAATCTCGTCGCCGAAGAACTCGAGGCGCACCGGGCGTAGCTGCGTTGGCGGGAAGAGGTCGATGATGCCGCCGCGATGACTGAATTGACCCGGTTCCTCGACCTCGGCGACCGGTTCGTAGCCAAGATTATAGAGATGCTCCAGCATCAGCGTCAGGTCAACTTCCTGTCCCGGCTTCAGTTCGTAGAGTGTGGCTGCCAGTTCCTGGGGAGGAATGACGGGTTGTGTCAGTGTACGGGCGGAGGCAACGACAATCACGTTACGCTCTTGCCGCGCCAGAACGATCAATGCCTGCATGCGCTGTTGCGTGGTGAGGTGATCGCTGATCAACCGCTCGTAGGGCAGCGCGTCGCGGTCGGGCAGATAATAGATGTCGTTCGGGTTGGGAACATAGTTTTTCAATTCTTCGACCATCAGATTAGCCTGCGTCTCATCCGTCGTTACGACGAGCATGGGCTGCCTGATGCCTGTGGCGAGCGCTGCGATCAGATATGGACGGGCTGCTTCTGTGATGCCTGTCAGCGCGGGCAGTCCCTCGGCTTTGCGCAACTGTTCCAGCAAGCGGCGAAATTCTGGCCGCTGTGCCAATAATGTCAGTAAACCCTGTAAAGTCATTCATCCTCCAAAAAAGCGCACGAAAACACGCCCCTACGAACAGTATAGGTAGGGGTGCATTTTTGTCGCCATACTTGACGTAATCATACACCATCTGCGGCTCGAGTGCAACTACCCACAACGAAAAAGTTCGTTGAAAATACCTGTTCAGAATGGCTACGCTCTGCTATAATGTACACACGGACCAAATATTCGCTTCAAAATACAACATAATAATCATTCATATCATATAGGGAGTTCTCAATGTCGCGTCCAGCAGATCCACAGCGTCGTGATACCATCTTGCAAGCCGCCACTCAAATGTTCCTGGAAAAAGGATACAGTGAGACCCGTCTCTCCGATATTGCAGAGCGAGCAGGCATTGTAACAAGTACCCTCTATCTCTACTTTCACTCAAAAGAGGAGATGGTACAGGCGATTGCCGAAAATTTACGTAGAACACTTGGCCGCCAGCTCTTGCCAATTCTTGAAAACCTGAGATGCAGGGATGATCTGGAAATCTGTGTCGAAAAGTTTATGAGCTTTGCTCTTGAATACAATGATTTGCTCAAGTTATGGAGGCTTGACAGTGGCTTAAGAGGTATACCAATTTTCAATATCAAATCACGACGCGGCCCATTGTTCAGCCAGGTGATGCAGCTCTTAGAAAAGCGGATGGATGAGGGAACATTGAATCGCTACGACTCTGCCTTGCTCATCCATATCGTCGTGGGCTTTGCTCGCTGGACATTCGAAAGTGTTCCTCTGCTTGAGGACGAGGCGGAACGAGTACATTTTCGCGAAACCTGCGTCAACTGGCTTGCCCACGCGCTCTTTCCGTATCCGGCACAGCTAAGAGATTAGGCTCCTATTTCCCCTCTTGACAAATCACAGCTTTGCGGCTAACATTTCAATAGATGTTGAAATATTGAAATATGGATATCTAACGGAGCAAAGGGGAAAAAGTACATGACCAGGCATAAGAAGAAACAGTTTACACTGGGCAACGCGCTGGTGATCCTCGGAATCGTGACATTGCTGGGGTTAGCTATTCGCGAACAATTGCGAATGCCAGAAGATCAGCGGGCCTGGCACGGACCACTCTGCAACATTCCCTACGATTTTCGCTGGCCAACCATTGAGCGCCTGCGCGAAACGTTCTGGAACAAGCATACATCTCATGTGCTGGTTCCGACTGCCTTCGGCATGGGCTGGTCGATCAACTTCTCCCCATTGATCAACCCGCCATCTGCTGGACATACGCCGGAAACTCCTGTCGCGAAATAACCCGGAATGGATGAGAGCGCCACTTTACCTGAGATTTCTCTCATTGTGCATCCCATCGATCAGATAAGGAAAAGCTTATGGAGACGAATACGGTTCCTGCCGCTACGGTTGATACGCCGCATGTAGCGCAACGGGTCAGCGGGACGAATATTGTGTTGTTTGTAGTACTGACGTTTGGCATTAGCTGGCTGGTCTGGTTGGGATTGCGAGCGCTTGGCGTGCCGTTCACGATCTATGCCGCAGCCGGGATGTTTGGCCCTGCTATAGCGGCGGTGCTGCTGCGTTTGCTGCGGAAAGAGGGTTTTGCCGATGCTGGCTTGCGACTGGTGGGCAGAGGACATCGTGGAGGCGGCTGGATGTATCTGGCTGCCTACCTGGCACCGCCGCTGCTCATCGCGGTGGGTATCCTGCTCTCGCTGCTGATTGGCTACCAGCACTGGGCTTTCAGCCAGAACATTCAAGCGCAGGCGCAGGCTATTGTGAAAGCACTGCACCAGCAGGGCGCGAAATTGCCTCCCGGCTACACCCCTGAGCAACTGGCGTTGCTCAGCGTTGTCAGCCAGAGCGCGCTGGCATTCACGCTGGCAATTCCGTTCAATATGATTTTTACCTTTGGAGAAGAGTTTGGCTGGCGTGGCTACCTGTTGCCGAAGCTTGCGCCGCTGAGTGGGGTGGCTGCGGCTATCATTACCGGCGTCATCTGGGGTCTGTGGCACGCGCCTTTGATCGTGCTGGACGGCTACAACTATCCCGGCTATCCGTTGTTGGGCGTGCCGATGATGGTTGTCTTCACTATGTCGCTTGGCGTCATCTTTGCCTGGCTGCGTTTCCGCTCCGGTAGCGTCTGGCCTTCCACGCTGGCGCATGCAGCGATCAATGCTCAGGCGGGTTTCGGGCTGCTCGTGCTCTCACCTGGCAATCCGCTCCTGCGGCCCCCGATCGGCTTGATTGGCCTTGCCCCTATGATTGCCTTTGCCATCTGGCTGATTGCCTCCGGGCGTTTGAGGCCTGCGCAAGTGCCACCGGTCGAGAGTGGGAACGTGGAGCAAAGAGCGAGTTAATAGAACAGCGTTTGAAGATCATTGTTCTCCTACGTTCGATCCTTTAGGGGAAGTGCATTGAGCATCAATATGCAAGAGGCGTACAAAGCGATTGCGGATCCAACGCGGAGGCGTATTCTGAAATACCTGCGCGGTGGAGAGCGCACGGCAGGCGAGCTGGCTGAATATGCAGGCATAGGGCGCACCGCACTTTCGCATCACCTGATGGTGCTGAAAATGGCCGATCTCGTGCGCGTTGAGCGGCGCGGCCAGTACCAGGTCTACTCGCTCAACACGACCGTCTTCCAGGACCTGCTGACCGAAATTCTGAGCTGGCTCGGTGGCATGGACGACCTTTCTGCCGAGGGCAAAGATGAGAATGCACGAGAACGTGCGGGAAAGAGCGATGCGACGGATGCCGCACAGGACGAAGATAGCGCCGGAGTGTAATCGATAACGGAGGAAAGAGATGGATGCAACAGAGCATGGTGCCGATAAAGTCAGGCCCAGACGACCGGCCTACGCGGGCGCGCAACGGCTGTCATGGCTGATTATCGCGCTGCAGATACTGGTCTCGCTGATGACGTACCCGTTTATGCCGGAGCGCGTGCCGTCTCACTGGAACATCTATGGACAGGTCGATGGCTATCTATCCAAACAGGTCAATGCTATTCTGGTGCCTGCTATGAGTATCGGGATATACCTGCTGCTCTGGTTATTGATGCGCTATAGCCCGCGCCTGGGGCAGCAGAGTCGGAGGGCAACGGCGGGAGTAATGAATCTGATCGTTGTGGGAATATTACTCTTCATGCTAATCATGCAACTTGCGGTAGATGCTATTGCCCTGGGGGCGCCCCTCAGCATACCGTTCGTCGTAAGTCTATGTCTCTCGTTGCTCTTCATGTTTCTGGGCAACTACATGGGTAAGCTGCGCCGCAACTTCTGGGCCGGTTTCCGCACGCCGTGGACGCTCGCAAGCGAGACGGTGTGGGAAAGAACCCATCGCCTCGGCGGCTGGCTGATGGTGTTGGGAGGATTAGTAGGCGTCGTTCTGAGCTTTATTCCTGCTCTGCGCCTCTGGGGTGTGATTGGTATTGTCGCGCTCATCATCATCGTCCCCACCATCTATTCCTTTGTGCTCTACCAGCGCCTTTTATCGGCTGGGCGCGAACCGCTTTCTCCCCCCTTTGAGGACGGAGGTACTGTAGAGTAAACAGGGAGCGAAGAGGGCGGCCCGTCGGCGGGCCGCCCTCTTCGCTCCCTGTTTACTCTATTCTGCTTTCCTCATCGAAAAATTCCCCTTGCGTTCCCAGCTTTGCCTCTTCGGTTTCTCGCGCTGTCTCGGCGGCTTCCTGGTTTTTTTTGGCTTCGCGGCGTTCTTGTTGGCGGCGACGTTTCTCTTCCGCTTTACGCAGGGCTTGCGGGTCGGCATTCACCTGATTCATGGCGGTGCCGACGCCCTCCTGTATCACGAGTTCGACGGCTTCGACGGCGCGATCTTCCGCCGTGTCCAGCAGGATGCGATCATCGCCCGGCGGCGTGCTCAGCACGTAGTTGACGGTGTCCATGCGGGAATCGGTTGGGCGACCGATGCCGACGCGCAGGCGAGGAAATTCGTTAGTGTGCAGGTGGGCGATGATGCTCTCTACTCCGTTATGGCCTCCGGCGCTGCCTTTGGGACGCAGGCGAATGGTGCCGAGGGGCAGGTCAAGTTCGTCGTAGACGACCAGAATGTCTTCCGGTGAGATTTTGTACCAGCGCACGAGTTCACCAACGGATTGTCCGCTGAGGTTCATGTATGTCAGAGGCTTTGCCAGCACGACTTTTTCATTGCCGATCATGCCGCTGGCGAGCATGGCACGGCTGCGCTGCTCGTTCCAGCGCCAACCCTTTTTTCTCGCCAGTCTATCAACGACGCGAAAGCCAACATTGTGACGTGTATGTTCATATTGCGGCCCGGGATTGCCCAGGCCTACTACTAATCTCATCTCTTCTCTATTTCCAAATCCAATGATAAGTTTCATTCTGCCAGAAGGAGCTAGCGGCCAAAAGCGAGACGGGCCGCCAGGTAGGAAGGCAGTCCGGCCTTGATGATCTTCTCCTGTGTCTTGTGAATCGCATAAGATACACGATAGAACTCGAAGCCGCGTTCCGTGTCGTAGATCATGAAGGCGGCACGGTTATCGCCGTCGCGGGGCTGACCGACACCGCCAGGGTTGATGATGGCGCGGTAGCCTTCTTTCGCCTGCCACGAGCCTTCTGGCGGCACGCTCATTTCGTTGGTCGCCTGTGCCAGGCTCTGACTGAGATAGTAGAGGTTCAGCAAATCTTCTTCCGCATCGATGATGATGGTTCCGGGAGCGATCTCTACGACATCGGTTTCAGCAGCGGCTGGCTCCTCGTCTTCACTTGCCTCGCTATTTTCTCCGTCCGGCAAGTCTTGCGTCTCTGCCTCGTTATTCTCGCTGCTCATTTCTCCGGCATGCTCTTTCGGGGAGGCAGCAAGCTTCTCAGTCTCCATTGTCAGGGGTGATAGTTCCTCTGTCTCCTCGTTGTCCTGGTTGGTTTCCTCGTTTGCCGTATCAACCCCTTCAGTCTCTGCGGCGGCTTCGTCCTCTCCTACTGCTGCATGGGCGTGATTTGCCTCGCCGGAAGCTCGTCGCTTTTCCAGCAGAATGTCAGCCTCTTGCTCGTCGAGGGGCAGACCCGTCGCGGGGTCGGCATAGGAACTGGCTGCTTCCCCGGCTACCTGCGCATTGATGGCTGATGGCAGTACGGCGACCTTTTCCGCAACTTCCTTCTCCTCGTTGTGTGCGCCCTCTTGAGCCGGTTCGTACTGCTCGTCTCTGGTTTCTGCGTGCATCTTGCCGTTCTGTTCCATACCATTGAGAAGAGGGGTAGTGGGTATGTTGGCGATGTCATCGGGCTGCTGGAAGATGATGGGGACGTGTGTGTGGCCGACGAAGCAGTAGCGGGTGTTGAAGTACTGGAAGCTGCGTTCCGCGAGGATCTCGGAGGTGAGGTATTCCCAGAGCGGGCCATAGGGGCTGCCGTGAACCAGCGTGACCTCGCCGAATTCCAGGCGCTCTGGCAGGTTGGCAAGGAAATCACGATGCTCCCCGGTCAACTGCCTGGCGGTCCACTCTGCCGAGATGCGCGCCATCGGGCTGAAATCTTCCAGGTCGATCTTCCCAACCGCGGCCCAATCGTGGTTTCCCGCAATGATGATGTCGGTTCGCTCGCGTAATTTCTCAATGCATTCATTGGGATTGGGGCCATAGCCCACGAGGTCGCCCAGGAACCAGATTTTGTCGATTGGCTCTTGCCGCGAAAGTTCGTCGATTTTTGCCAGGACAGCTTCCAGCGCTTCCAGATTGGCATGGATATCAGAAAAAACAGCGTAGCGCATAGTATTTACTCGATTTCAGAGATTTTTCGGAATGTATATCCTCAGTGGGCTTATTCTACCATGTTTGCGCGAAGGTTGCTAGTACCTGAACTGAGGACGCAATAATCCCTCACAATAAGTCCTTGCTCATCGTTCATTCCAACAAAGGCTTTGCTTTTATTGGACTTTTTTGTTTCGTAGAAAGGCTTTGTATGGATATTGTACAGTGGTTGAGTCGTCGCCTGTCGCGGCGACAGGCTTTGCGGAGTATTGGTTTGCTGGCTGGAGCGGGGCTTGCTCTGGATGCTGGTGCGCTGGCTGCCAGAAAGGCGCTGGGCGTGGGTGCCAACCCGATCAATCATGTTTTGATTGCCTGTCAGGAAAACCACACCTTCGATCAGTATTTTGGCTACTATGCCGGGGCCGGGAAGTTTGGCGTTCCGGCCACCTATTCGCAGCCCGATGGCAAGGGTGGCAGCGTGAAACCCTCCCATTTTTCCTTCCCCATCTCAGGTGATCCCTCCCATACATGGCAGGATATTCACCATGAGTGGGACAATGGGGCGATGGATGGTTTTTATACCACCGATGGCTCTACGGCGCTGGGGTATTACGATGGCTCGGATCTCTCCTATTATTACGGGCTGGCCGGCAGCTTCACACTCTGCGGCAACTATTTCTGCTACATGCTCGGCCCATCATCGCCGAACCGGTTGGCACTGTGGGCAGCCACTGCCGGGGGCAACACCACCAATAGCATCAATCGCGGTAGCCTGGATTATCCAGCCATTGTCGATGTGCTCGACGCGCATCATATCAGTTGGAAGTGCTACAACCTCGGTATCGGCACCGGCACCTCGCTGGAGGACTTCAACCCGCTGGTCTATTTCAATCGCTGGCAGAACGATAAGCGCCTGCAATACCAGGAGGATGATTATTACTCCGATCTGAACGCGGGTACGCTGCCGCAGGTTTCATTTCTCATCACCGAAGCGCTCATCAGCGAACATCCACCCGCCGATATTCAGATGGGACAGGATAAAATGCGGGATATCATCAGCGGGCTGATGCAATCGAGCCTGTGGACAAGTTCTGTCCTCTTCCTGACTTACGACGAGGGCGGCGGCTTCTTCGATCACGTGGCCCCGCCGAAAGTGGATGCCTATGGCATGGGCTTCCGCGTGCCAATGCTGGTCGTCTCCCCCTGGGCCCGGCGTGGCTACGTCTCCGGTCAGTTGTACGAGCACAGCTCCGTCCTGAAGTTCATCGAGCGCCGCTTCGGCCTGCCCACGCTGGCGAGCGTCAACCATCAGTTCGATACCTCCACCCCTGGCACTAACAACGACGCCGCTAACGGAGCGCCTACCGGTCCTGCCGCACCTCCACGCGACGGCCTCTCCCAGATCGGCGATTTCTACGAAGCCTTCGATTTCTCTCAGAATCCCGATTATTACCCCCGTCTCCCCTCGGCAGATTCAGGCTACTGGTAGATGGCATTATAGAGATCGGGGGATGTTCAGGAAGCGAGCATTCAGGAGTATCCCCCGGTTTTTGGGAGGGCGATCCTGACCCCAGCATGTTTTCGTACCGGAGCAAACATTCTTTCCTGGGAATAGACTTGTCAAAGCCTATTCCTTTTCGTATATACTAGAATCATGAACACACTGTGGACTGTTCTGATGGAGCCAAACCGCTTATACGCTGTGGAACTGGTGCGTGATTGCCCCATAATGGAAAATGGAAAGCCCGGAAAAAGAGATGTAAAGGAGATGCTATCAAGGAATAGCCACAACCACCGGGAGTACAGTGCGCATGGCCGGGGAACGTGTGCAGCTCAGGCAAAGATGGCAGCAATGCAGGGGGTTAAAAGGTAGGCCGGTAAAGCATGAAACTTACAACTGATATTGCCATCATCGGTGGCGGCGTTATCGGCTGCGCCCTTGCTTATTACCTGGGCAAGGCGAGGATAGATGTCGTCGTGGTGGAGCGCGGGGAAATAGGAGGACAGGCATCGGGTGTTGCCGCTGGTCTGCTTGCCCCTCTGGGACCGTTGTCAGGCCCAGGACCGTTTGCTGATCTGCTGCTTTCAAGTTTTGCTCTGTTTCCCACACTTGTGCCGGAGCTTGAGGATGCTAGCGGCCTTCATCTTTCCTACGAGCGCACGGGAGCCTTACGCACAGTGCGCGACGCGAAGCGCATCCCAAAGCTGCGAAAACGGCTGGAAGCCTGGAAGGCGCTTGGGCTTGAGATGCACTGGCTGGATGGGAACGAGGCACGTCGGCAGGAACCACTGCTCTCACCTGAGATTAGCGCAGCTATCTACGTTCCAGAAGAATCACAGATTCAGGCGCCTGAGTTGGTCAAAGCGTATGCCGTGGCTGCCGCCAGAAGGGGAGCGCGCATTTACGAGCATACAGAGGTTGTTGGCCTACAACAAGACCATGACAAAATTACCGCTATCCTTACCATGCAAGGCCAGATCGCCCTTAACAAATTGATAATCGCGACAGGAGCCTGGACAGCTTTCTGCAATAACTGGCTGCATCTGGCACTTCCCGTAAGTCCCTTACGAGGGCAAATGATTTCCTATAGCCATAAGATTGCGCCTGTCAGGTATATCATCTTTGGCGAGGCGGCGTATCTTGCTCCAAAGGGTGATAGCCTGGTTGTGGGCGCGACGAAGGAGGAGGCAGGGTTTGACGCGGCTGTGACTGAGGAAGGCGTCTCGTGGCTGCAAAATACAGCTACACGACTTGTTCCGGCCCTGCAACAAAGCCATATCGAGGCAAGATGGGCTGGTTTGCGCCCGAGAACACCCGATGGCAAGCCCATTCTCGGACCCGCGCCACACCGGGAAAATGTGATCCTCGCTACCGGGCATAACAGTACCGGCATCATTTTGAGCGCAATCACTGCTCAGGCAATCACGCAGTACGTGACCAGTGGGCGTGTTCCAGAGATTATACATCCTTTTTCTCTGCGACGATTTTCCAGCTACTGACCCTTCTTGCTGATAACGATAGGGCGTTTAAGCGCCTGCGCATCTAGCTCATAGCGCCAGATAGGTATCTCGCGCCATTGCCAGGGCGTCGCTACGATTTCTTCAAGGGAAGCGTCGCCGCACCAGTACTCTAGCGCGTATCTCGTTGCGCGGTGTCCGATGACCACAATCGTTTTTCCATCGTATGCCCGTAAGGCATCGCGCAGGAAATCTCCTACTCGTCGCACGACCATCAGCAAACTTTCTCCGCGTGGGAATGGCTCTGTAATGCGCCGTGGAAATTCCTGCTCCACCTGAGTAACGGGATAGTGTGTCATATCTCCATAATCGTACTCGCGCAACCGCGTATCTGGCACGAGTCGCAACGTGCGCCCCGAGAAGGCAATCTGCGCTGTGGTCGCCGCTCGTTGCAGGTCGGAGGAGAAGACAGCGTCAATTGTTTCCTGAGTGTAGTGCTGCCCAAGTTCCCGCGCTCGTTGCCGCCCATGCGGCGAGAGTGGTACATCGGCGTGGCCGGAGGCGCGCCCGGTCTCATTGTCGATGCTGGTCATGTGGGGCGAATAGAAAAGGGTTAGCATGGCGTGTTTCCTGTGTGTATGGTATGACCGAATTATGTCAGGCAGCGAAAGAATCATGGTGCGGGTGGCAGGAGTGGCAGAGCGAAGCCCCAGTTGAGAAGGGTGGTGGCATCGCTGAAGCGGGTAGTTTCGTTGCTGGAATGCAGGACGACACCGATGAGGGTCTGGTTGTTGCGCCGGGCGGCGAAGACGAGGCAGCCCCCGGCCTGCGGGGTCCAGCCGGTTTTGATACCGATGGCTCCTTTGTAGTCGTAGAGCAGATTGTTGATATTGGTCCATTTGTAGAGATGGTTGGTGGCGCTGGCGGGAACGGTGTAGTGCTCTGTCTGGACGATTTGCGCGAAGAGAGGGATGGACATGGCATAGCGCGCCAGGCGCACGAGGTCATAGGCGCTGGTGTAATGGACGCCAGAAATGACATTACCCTGACTATCGGTGACTTCGAGGCCGTCCGCGTTGGCGTAGTGCGTCTGGTAGAGATGCAGGCGCTGCGCTTCAAGGTTCATGATACGGACAAAGTTGGGGACCGAACCTGCGATAGCGTCGGCGATGGCTACTGCCGCGTCGTCGCCGGAGGGCAGCATCAGCCCATAGAGCAGGTCGCGCAGGCTTAGTTTATCGCCCGCTACCAGCCCCGCGCCGCTGCCGCCATTCAGGACGACCTCATTTACCGCATCTTGCCCGATGGTGACTTGCTGATCGAGATTCCCTGTCTGAATAGCAATGATAGCGGTCATAATTTTGGTCGTGCTTGCCATTGGTAACGGCTGATGCGCGTCCTGGCTGAAGAGAATGTTGTCGGTGTTGTCGTCAAGCAGGATGGCGGCAGTGGCGGTGATGGCGGCTGGTTGGCCTTTTGGCGTGAGGACAGGAGTTGGAACGGGCGTCGGCGTCGGAGATAGCGGGACAGGCGTTGGAGATGGTGTGTTCGTTAGCGATGCTGATTGATTGCTGTTGGCCGCGAGAACGACTGACGCAGCAGCGATGCTGAGTGCCAGGACGATCAAGACAACGGCAAAAATACGACGTGCCATGAATTTCTTACCTGTTATCATCGTGTTGGACGAAGCTGATGGCATACCCATACATGCCATCAGCTTCGTCCAACTCTGGTTTTTAGAGGTTGGGCCAGCGTTTGTTGTAGTTGGTGACGCGCTCGAAGGCGTCGGCGACGCGCAGGATGGTGCCTTCGGCAAAGTAGTTGCCCAGGATCTGCAGGCCGACGGGCAGGCCCTGGCTGAAGCCACCGGGGATCGAGACGCCGCTGATGCCCGCGAGGTTGGCCGGGATGGTGAACACGTCCATGAGGTACATCTCGTAGGGGTTGGAGATTTCACCCAGCTTGAAGGCGACTACCGGCGAGGTAGGACTGACCAGCACGTCAACCTGCTCGAAGGCGCGCTCGAAATCTTGCGAGATGAGCGCGCGCACTTTCTGCGCCTGCTTGTAGTAGGCGTCGTAGTAGCCGGAGGAGAGCGCGTAGGTGCCGAGCATGATGCGACGTTTCACCTCCGGCCCGAAGCCATACTGGCGCGTTTTTTCCATCGCCTCCCACATGTTGTCCGTTTCTCGATAGGAATAGCCGTACTTGACACCGTCGTAGCGGGCGAGGTTGGCGCTGGCCTCTGCCGGGGCGATGATGTAATAAGCGGCGATGCCGTAGCGGGTATGGGGCAGTGAGACATCGACGATCTCCGCGCCCAGCGCGCGCAATTTCTCGATATCGGCGCGCACGGAGGCGACGACACCCGGCTGCGTACCCTCCACCCAGTATTCTTGCGGAATGCCGATGCGCATGCCCTTGATATCGCCGGTCAGATATTCCAGGTAGTTAGGAACCGGAACCGGTGAGCTGGTCGAGTCGTGGACATCGTGTCCGGCGATGGCCTGCAAGATGATGGCCGCGTCGCGGGCGCTGCGGGCGAAGGGGCCAATCTGGTCGAGCGAGGAGGCGAAGGCGACGAGGCCGAAGCGCGAGACGCGCCCATACGTCGGCTTCAGCCCGACCGTATTGGTAAGCGAGGCTGGTTGGCGAATCGAGCCGCCGGTATCGCTGCCAAGCGCGCCCATTGCCATGCCAGCCGCCACAGCCGCCGCCGACCCGCCGCTGCTGCCGCCGGGCGTCCGGCTCAGGTCCCACGGATTGTGCGTGGGGAAGAAAGCCGAGTGTTCGGTCGAAGACCCCATCGCGAACTCGTCCATGTTGGTTTTTCCGACCATGACCGCGCCGGAGCGTTCCAGGCAATCCATCACCGTCGCGTTATAGGGTGGCTTGAAGTTTTCCAGCATGCGCGAGCTGCATGTTGTCGTGATGCCCTTTGTAGCGATTACATCTTTGATGGCGAGTGGAATGCCGGTCAGCGCCGTCACGCCTTCGCCGCTCTCCAGGCGCCGGTCAGCCTTTGCCGCCTGTCGCAGCGCCACATCATCGGTGACCAGCGTAAACGCCTTCACCTTGTCTTCCACAGACCTGATACGCTCCAGGTGGGCCTTTGTCAATTCTACAGCGGAGATTTTGCGCTCGCGCAGCATTTCCCCTGCCTCGGCGATGCTCAGTTCATACAATTCTGTCATTAGCGGTTACTCTCCCTCCAGCACGGCATTGACCTTGAGCGCGTTATCTTCCTTGTCAGGAGCGTTTGCCAGCAATTCTTCCGGGGGATAGGATGGCTCTGGAATGTCTTTACGCATGATGCTGTTCAATCGTGAGGCATGAGCGGTGGGCGAGACACCGCTCACGTCTGCCTCGCGCAGGATGGCGATGTTTTCCAGGATAACGGAAAGCTGCTGCTCAAAGATATTGAGTTCTTCCTCGGTCATGCCCAGGCGGGCCAGTTTTGCCACATTTCGTACCGTTTCGCGATCAATCATCGTATGATCCTCTTCTCTTCTTCATTAAATGAAGTATGTTGTGCTCTACCGGGGTATCTTTCACCAGCGAATGTGGAATCCACTGAGATACTCGGCTGGTTTTCTCCATTCGGTCTCCACGCTTTGCACATATGCCGCCGATGGCCCCTGCCACAGAAGCGTGAGGAGACGTTCAAGCACCGGACGCGCTCCCTGTGCCAGCACTTCCACGCTGCCGTCGCTCGCGTTACGCACATAGCCACGCAGCCCGAGTTGTACGGCCCGTTGGATGACGAAGTAGCGGAAACCGACACCCTGTACCTGTCCGCGCACCTGCGCGTGGAGTTCTTCCAGATTGTCTCGTTGTGCCTGTTCGTCTCTGCTATGGTCTTCATTCATGGCACTCATAATAGCATACTCTCGCCTCTCTCACCAGTACCCGAAGAGGCTAATTGCTCTGTCGGGAAGTCTATGCAGAGTGAACAGACTTTCTCGACAGGTTTTCAGCATCATTTCAGCAATGCCTGCTATATTGCGACACATGCAACAAATGCCATTTTGTTGACGTAGTATTACATGTATTGTCTGGTATCTTTCATTTTGTTGTGCCTCATATACTTTTTTGTGCTACACGTGGTACACTATGAGCACAAACAAATAGCGTGAGACGTCGAGGAGCATTACTTTTACAGCGAGCGGAGAAAGAGTATGCAGTCAGCACAGGATTTAGCCGGTGCGGTACAACGAGTTATTAGCAATGTCGAGAAAGTGATTGTGGGGAAGGCGGAGCCGGTCGCCTTTAGCCTGATCGCCGTGATCTGCCGGGGCCATGTCTTGATCGAGGACGTGCCAGGCGTCGGAAAGACCGTTCTCACCAAGGCAATTGCGCGTTCGATTGGCTGTACCTTCAAACGTATCCAGTTTACTCCTGACCTGCTGCCCAGCGATGTGACGGGAGTCTCTATTTACAACCAGAAGACAGGCAATTTTGAGTTTCGGCCAGGGCCGGTCATGGCGCAGATTGTGCTGGCCGATGAAATCAACCGCGCCACGCCGAAGACACAATCGGCGCTACTGGAGGCGATGGAAGAGGGACAGGTGACGGTCGACGGCGCTACCTATCGCCTGCCTGACCCGTTCATGGTGATGGCGACACAGAACCCTATCGAATATGAAGGAACCTTCCCCTTGCCCGAGGCGCAGCTTGACCGCTTCATGATGAACATCAGGCTCGGCTATCCCCAGTCTTCGGACGAGGTGAATATCTTAAATAGCCAGCAGCATCATCACCCCCTCGAAGACCTGGCGCAGATTATGACGGCGGAGGAACTGGTGCGTATCCAGCAGCAGGTACGCACCGTCCATGTCGACCCATCGATTCGCGAGTACATTGTCTCTATTGCCAACGCGACACGCAATCATAGCAACATCTATCTGGGGGCTAGCCCGCGTGGTTCGCTGGCGCTCTTCCGTGCCGCGCAGGCTCTGGCGGCGATGCGCGGGCGTGGCTATGTCATTCCTGACGATGTGAAATTGCTGACGAGGCCGACGCTGGCGCACCGTATCATTGTCGCCCCCGCCGCTCGCGTGCGTGGTATCACATCGCAGGCCATTCTGGATGAAATTTTGCAGAGCGTGCCCGTACCCGGCGCGTGGGTAGGCGGAAAGGGGCGCTAGGCTATGCGGCCCTGGCAGGCTATTCTACTCATTGCCTTATTGCTCTTTTTTGCTATCAGTAGCGGCTGGAAAGATCTGTACTATCTGGCCTATGTCTTGCTCACGCTGTTCATCCTCTCCTGGTTGTGGGCGCGTTACAGCCTGCGCAAACTCATCTTTCGCCGCAAGGCATCAGGTGACCGGGTACAGGTAGGAGAATACTTTGATGAGCAGCTGAACCTGGATAATGTGAGCGTCATGCCAAAGCTGTGGGTGCAGATTGCCGACGGCTCGACGCTGCCGGGGCACCGTGCGGGCTACGTCGCCAGCATGGGAGGACGCAAGCGCGCTATCTGGCGCACCCGCACGTTGTGCCGCCAGCGCGGGCGCTTCCAGCTTGGGCCGGTCATAGCCACCAGCGAGGACACCTTCGGATTGTTCCGCAGGCGTATCATCCTGACTCCGGCGCAGGAACTGCTGGTGCTGCCACAGGTGCTGCCCATCACCAGCTTCACGCTCTTTTCCGGCGGCTTGCCCGGTGGTGGACGCAGTGCTCGCCGCGCCTTGCATACGACGACCAACGCCACTACCATTCGCGAATATATGACTGGCGATGCGCTCAGTCGTATTCACTGGCGTTCCAGCGCGCATTATAATAAGTTAATGGTGAAGGAGTTTGATCTGGACCCGGCGGTGGATGCCTGGATTTTCCTGGACCTCAACGAAGCGGTTCAGGCGGGTGAGGGCGAGCACTCGACGGAAGAATATGGCGTGACGATTGCTGCCACCATTGCTACCTACCTGCTGCGCCAGGACTTGTCGCTGGGTATGGTTGTCAACGCGGGGCAGCGTGAGTTTCTCTCCCTTGATCGTGGCGATAGACAGGTCGAGCGCGTGCTGGAGCTGCTGGCTGTCGTTCACGCCGGGCCGGGACCTGATCTCAAGGAGGCTCTGGCGCTGGATGCTATGCATTTTGGCCGTAATAGCGTCGCTATCGTGATTACGCCTTCGACCTCACGCGACTGGCACGAGGGACTGCGCCACTTGCAGCGGCGCGGCGTGAAGGTTGCAGTAATCGGCCTGGACGCGGCCTCTTTTGATAATAGACCTGCCGATGAGGATACGCTGGTGCTGTTAGAGGGTGCAGGAATTCCTGTATTGCGTATTAGGAACGGAGAGTTACTGGCTCAGGCTCTGGAGAGTGGCCCTGATGCTCGTTATGCTCAGCGGAGGTAAGGGCGATGCAAGATGCTGCGATTGATAAGCTAACAAAGCTTATCTCTGATCCACGTCCCGAGGATAAAAAACCGCATCGAAAATTGCTACATCTACAATTTAGTCTGGAGGAGGGCTGGTTTTCCCTCTTCTTGCTCGCGACAGTCGTCTATAGCACCATCTGGAGCGTGCAGGCGGCCGGCTGGGTCGATCATCTCAACATCCTCACGCTGACAACGGCTCTGGGCCTCATTGCGGGTCTCATTGCATCCAAGCAACACCGCTTGCCGCCTTTCGCGGTTCACCTGATCGCCGTTGCGCTCGGCATTTTGATTGCTTTCTGGCAAACGGCAGGGGCGTTTTATAACGGCAGTACGGCTGCGCTGCTGCAGGGCATACATAGCTGGCTGATCACAGCTCTTGCCGGTGGCTCTATCGAGAATGACTCCATCTTTCTCCTCTTTATCACTGCTCTCGGCTTCATTCTGGCCTATACCAGCGTCTGGCTCGTCTATCGTTTGCGCAGCCCCTGGCTTGCCGTTGTCGCCAATGCCGTCGTACTTCTTATCAATCTGAGTAATATCGCCCCCGGCTATACTCTTTTCCTGATTGTCTTTTTGATGGCTGCGTTGCTACTCCTGCTGCGCTTCCACCTGCGCGAATCGGTGTTGCGCTGGCAGCGGCAGGGGCTGCGTTACTCCGATGATCTGAGTTGGGATGTGATGCAGGCAGGCACCCTCATTTCCATCGGCATCCTGATCTTTTCCTGGCTCCTCCCCTGGGGCTATACCAATGCTCTTGCCGCGCAAATCTGGAATACCAGCTCCAACCCCTGGGTGCAGCTTGAAAATACCTGGGACCGCATCGTCTCGGTCAATGCGAGCTATAACCCTTCCAACCACGGCAACTTCCGCGATACCCTGGTGCTGGCTGGCAATCCAAACCTGAATCATGATATTGTCTTCAAGGTGCAGAGCGATGATCCAGAGCAATATATTGAATCCCTGAGCTACACGACCTATGATGGGCATGGTTGGTCGATTGGCCCGACAACGAGTACTACAGTAAACGCGAATCAGTCGATATTCAGCGAGACAGATGTTTCGCGGCCCATCAAGCAAACTGTTACGGTAGTGAATTCGCCAGGTGAGCAGTACCCATATCTCTTTGGCTCACCACAAATTGCCTCGGTCAGCGTGCCTGCGTCTCTAGTAAGCACAAGAAGTAGTGATACGACGGTGGCATGGCTCCTGAAAGGTGGCGCTCTGGCAGCAGGGCAGAAATATACTGTCTATTCGTATGTGTCGACTGCTCCTGTAGAAAGCCTGGAATCGGTGCCCCTCCCGGCTGATGCTCCACAGCTTCCCCCGGATTATGACGGGCAATATCCGCTGACCTACTATGATCCGGGTATTGTCAGTACCTACACACAATTGCCATCAGGGCTTGATCCCAATATTCTTTTACTGGCTAAGCGAATCACCGCCCATGCATCGACGATGTATGATAAGGCCGAGGCGCTGCAAGATTACTTTCGCAGCAATTTCACCTATGATTTGAATATTCAAGTACCACCGGGGCAGGAGCCTGTCTCCTGGTTCCTCTTCCGCAGTGGCAATAGAGGCTACTGCAACTACTTCGCCACCGCTTTTGCCATCATGGCGCGTGAGCTGGGGATGCCTGCGCGGGTGGTGGTAGGATATACCAGTGGCACATTTGATAGCACTACCCACCAGGATATTATTCGTGGTACCGATGCTCACGCCTGGCCGCAAATCTACTTTGCTGGCTATGGCTGGATTAATTTTGAGCCGTCGGCCAGTTTCTCCACCTTCAACCGCCCGTTGCCCGGCGAGTATTCTTCTACTACGCTGCCGTCCCTTCCAACGGGAAATTCGCTACCTAAGTCATCGGCCAGGGGCAGGGGCTTTAGCCAGCTCCCGCAAGAGACGGGATCAGAAAGCGCGGTCAACGCTACTTCTCAGAGCCAGCAGGCACTGCGACAGCAGGTGGGGGCGTTTTTCGGCGGCTTCGTGCTGCTGGTGCTCTTCGCCTGTATCCTGTTTGGTCTCTGGTGGCAGCGCCTCTTCCGCCGTATGACGCTGGTAAGACAGATTTACGGACGCATTTTATTAATGGCGAACTGGGCCGGTATAGAATTACAGCGCTCTCAGACTCCCTACGAATCTATGCATGTACTGGCGCAGGCTTCACCGGGTGACGCAGTGATTCTGGAACGGCTAGGAGATATCTACGTGCGCGAACTCTGGGCCGATCCGCGGAGTCCGGAGCATCCCATGCGCAGTGGCGAGGCAACGGAATTGCCATCGTTGTGGAAACGACTCCAGCCGCACCTCTTCCTATATGTGCTCAGGCATCCATACTTTTTACGGCGCCTGCCTGCCAGGATAACACGCTTTGTGCGTGCCCAATGGCGGCGCTCTCGCGCGCAGCGCCTCCTTGATGAGGAGGATATATAAGTGTCGCCGGAAAACGGTGATCCCGCTTCGCCAGAAAGTCGAACAGACCGGACATGCTGAGAAGAAAGTCCGTTTTTGACCGTAGTAGACTTGACCAGATGAGTAAACTTTCGTACACTATATTCGCAGCCGAGCCTGAGGGCCGGTTTGTTCTCATGCTCAGATTGCTTATGAAAGAGGGTCAAGAAGCTATGGTAAAGAACGCGACTCAAGAAGATGGTGAGACCTATTCACTGGCTCAGGTGAGCCAGACACAGGCAGTTGAAATTGCCGGAGCAGCCCCTATCCGTTTGCAGAAACTCGACCTCGCCCGGCACAGCGTGACTGCCCCCGATGGCAGGCAATATGTAGTGGCAACTTTCGATGATACTCGTGTCGGAAATGGATATATCACCGCCGTCTATCCACAGCAGAGTGGGTACCTAACGCTCTACCGCCTGGTTATCTGTGAGTACAGCAGCGAGAACCCGCAGGAAGCAGTGCGGCGCCATATCGAACTGGCGCAGGCCATCCAGCAGGGGCGCTTGAATGACTACCGCAACAACGTGATCTACCATGCCTAGATAGGTATGGACAATCAGGTATCCAGAGAAAAGGAAAGCAAGATGATCCTTCAATAAACTTGCTTTCCTTTTTATCTGTCAAATGTTGCTCATTCTGGTCCTTTACACAGCCGTAGTATTTCGTGTATCATATAGTTAGATTGTCAAAGTAACCAGGGAGAACTAGATGGAACGGGAACCGTTGCCAGACAAGGCACGGTTGGCTGAGGCACTGCTCGATATTGTTCCCGGATTATTGCGTCGCGTGGGCGCGGATGTGCCGCTTGAAGGGACCGGCGCGGGCGCGGAAAGCGCGCAGGGGTGGCGTGACGTGGCGGAATTGCGTGCGACACCGGGTCAGCTCTCGCTGCTTGGTATCCTGGTTGAACATGGACGCTGTACAATGCAGGAACTGGCGGAGCACCTTGCTGTGACTCCGCCCACAGCAACCGCGATGGTCAAACGATTATTGGCGCAGGGGTACGTAGAACGCGCCCACGACGAGTCTGACTGGCGTACCGTGTGGGTCAAGCCAACCGAGTCTGGCTGCCGGGCGGTGACCGTTTTCCAGCAAGCAAGGTTGGCTTCACTGGAAAGCCGGTTAGATCACCTGAGCGATGAGGAACGCGCCAGTATACTCGCCGCGCTGCCCGCGTTGCGCCACCTGATTGAAGTCTAGTCACCCATCCTTTCGTGTAGTGCGTTTATCGGGTTTTTTGCTCGACCTATGCAAAAACATATTTTCTGTGGAAGGAACATATGAAATATCAATCTCCATCTTCAGATTCGTCTGCCCTGTTACAGCCAGAGACGGGACAGGCACAAGCGCCCCGAGACGATGGCTACCAGTGGGTAGCGCTTTCCGTAACAACGGTTGGAGCGCTGCTGGCCTCCATCCAGGGTTCTGCCCTGCTGATTGCGCTGCCCAACATCATGAGCGAACTGCATGCCGGATTCCTCACAATCATGTGGGTCTTGTTAGGCTATCTGCTGGTGACGACGGTGCTAACGCCGGTGATTGGGCGTCTGGCCGATATGTGGGGGCGCAAACGTCTCTACAACAGCGGCTATGTCATGTTCGTCGTCGGGTCGCTGATCGCGGGTCTGTCGCAGCCACAATTTCACGCCAATGATATGATCGTCGGGCGCGTGATTCAGGGTATCGGCGGCGCGCTGCTCCTCACGAATAGCACTGCGATTGTGACGGATGCCTTCCGCAAGGGACAGGTTGGCCTGGGTCTGGGCGTCAACCAGATAGCGGGCGCGGCGGGTTTCCTGATCGGCCCCATTATCGGTGGTTTGCTGACCGAGGCGTCGTGGCGCTGGGTCTTCCTGTTCAACGTTCCCATCGGCCTGTTTGGAGCGGTCTGGGCTTTCTGGCGCTTGCGCGAACCTGTGCGCCTGGCGGCACACCAGCACATGGACTGGTTCGGCAGCGTCACTCTGACAGTTGGCTTGACCGGCCTGCTGCTCGCGCTCAGCATGATGGCCTTTCCTATGCTGCCGCAGCCGGTGGTTACAACCTTCCTCGTTGTCGGTATTGTTGCCCTGCTGCTCTTTATCCTGATAGAGCCGCGCATCAAGGAACCGATGGTGCAGTTGCGCCTCTTCCGCAGCAGGTTGTTCGCGCTGGCAAACCTGAGCGGCTTGCTCAATGGTATCGCCCGTGGCGCGGTTCTCTTCCTGCTCATCTTCTTCCTGCAAGGCCCCTACGGCAAAGACCCGCTGACGGCAGGCTTGATGCTGGCACCCTTCGGCGCGGCCTTCATGATCGTCGGCCCTATCAGTGGGCGTCTCTCCGACTTTGTCGGTTCGCGCGTGCTCGCTCCCCTGGGGCTGGGCATCTCCGCCATTGGTCTGTTTGGCCTCTCCACCGTGGGAGCAACCACGCCCTACTGGCTGCTCTCGCTCTACATGGTGCTGATGGGTGGTGGTTCCGGCCTCTTTGCTTCGCCAAACACCAACGCCATCATGTCGTCGGTTGTGCCGGGAATGCGCGGTGCGGCGGCTGGTATTCTCAGTATGCTCAACAACACAGGACAGATGCTGAGTATTGCCATCGTCTTCCCGCTTGCCCTCAGCGCCGTGCCTATCGCGGCCATGATGCAGGTCTTCATCTACGGTGGCGGCATGAGCCAGTTCCCGACGGCGCTGGCCCTCTTCCTGCACGGTCTGCACCAGGCCTTCCTCGTCTCCTTCGGCCTGAGCGTCGCCGCCATGATCGTTGCCGCCCTGCGCCCCTCGCACCGCCCGGCTGCAATCACTGCTGAGAACCCGGTGGTGGCTTCTACGAAAGAGGCGTAGTTTTCGTTGCAGGGCTTATAGCCAGCAGGAAACAGGAATCAGACTGCTGAATGGTCTGATTCCTGTTTTTTACAACGTGGCATTTTTGGGCTTGCGGTGAAGAGATGATTGTCAACCGGCGAGAAACATGGGATAATGCAGGCAGAGAAGCGGTTTAAATAGCATGAGATTCGTTGGTGCTTTTGTGCGATGAGTCAACCGTCCTATCAGAGGACGGCTTGCTTGACGAAGACGTTTGTTTAGGGTACTGTAGAGACTGGAGAGTCAGAGATAGGTTGCTGACCTGATGCTATCAGATTTGATTGAGGAGAGGTGCTGTGGAGATTACCTGTACGCAATGCGGGGCAAGGCTGCCGCGTGAGAATGCTCGCTATTGTAATAACTGTGGAAGTCTGCTCTCTTCCCGCTCCTCTGCTTCTCTGTCTTCCTCGCTTGTACAGGGGTCAGCCCCCTCGCCGTCTGCGGGCAATCCACAAAATGGAGGCGGGAGCAGACCTCCACTACGCGAACAGATTGCGCAACAGCCTCCGGCGCGTTCACCACGTCAATCCTCGCCGGACTATCCACCTTCCTGGATGAATGAGTTGGAGCGGGATGGCCGCAGGAGAATACAGGGCGATCCTTTGAGGATGAAAAGGTCAATGGAGGCGGCAAACGAGCAGCGATGGGGCAGTGTGTCTGATGCTCCCGTGTTGAGGCAGCGGGAGAAGCCGCTCTCGCAGGTCAGAGAGAGCGCGATTGAAGCGCCATTACCATTACAAGAACTGACATCATCTGGACAGGATGTAGCTGAAAGACCAACGCAGGCCCAGGTTCCCACAGCCGGTCCGGTGCGGCGTCCTGTTTCTCCAACGACTGGCCCCGCCGCCCGTGAACTCCGTCAACTGCGCGTCAAAGTATGGCCGCAGGAGGATCTCACTGAAAGTACACAGCCCGAAAAAGAGCGGAAAAGCGTGGAAAGTACACTTCCTGAAAGGAGTACGTACTCTGAAACAGGAACAGCCACAGATACAGCCCTTGATGATTTGCCAACACGGCCACTGATGGCTAATCCGTCCACTCCTCCGCCGCAGCGTGCCGTTACCCCTTCCCAGGCAGAAGAGTCACAGGAAAGCGCACCCCGCGATGTAGATCAATTGGACACTACTCCACTGATAGCACCAGTCTCCAGCCAGAACCAGAAGCGGCCCGCTGCTGCGCCAACACCTCTACCCGTTGTTCGGGCGGAGCCGGTTGAGCAGCGATTCAGGCAGGCAGCGGAAAGAGGAAATTCGATCAGTCGGTCGCCGCTGCATTCGTCACAGCCGGTAACGCCGCCTTCCCGTTCCGCTGTGCAGCCACAGCCCGCGCTGGGACGGATTGCGCAGCATCCCATTTCTCCTGTACCGCCGCTGGCTCCTGCTCAGGAGGGCAGGCAGGGGTCTGCCATGCCGCTTCCCGCGAAAACAGAGACGCCGCGCCAGACAAAGCGGAGCGGTCGAACGCCTGTGCTGGCGGTGTTGGTGGTGCTGGCTGTCCTTATCATTGGTGGCCTGGCCGGCTGGATTATTGCCTTCCATCCTTTTACCGTTCCGGCGGTGACTCAGCCCCAACAGATTTTCTCTAACACTCAACTGGGTTTCTCGGTACTCTATCCCAGTGGATGGACGGCGCAGACGAATCCTGGCAAGGGGACCGTGCTCTTCTCCGATAGTAGCCATACCGGGCAGGTTGAAATTGCGGTCACTGCGAGCAGCGTTGGCCTGAGCCAGTCTCTCTCAAAAGAGGAAGCGCAGCTTGGCCTGACAGGCATCAAGTCAGAAACCCCACTCTTATTTGCCGGGACATCCTGGCAGCGGGTGCAGGGAAGCATGCAGGTATCGGGAGCCAATTATACTGCTGTGTTGCTGGCAGTCATGCACGGCAGTCATATCTACACCATCATACAGATGGCTCCTCAAGTGACCTATGCGGACGAAGACCATCTTATCTTCTCTTCTATGCGCTCGTCATTCACATTTCTGGCGTGAATATTGACCTTTTCCCCTCTAGGATTGCACGCGCGGGTTATGGTATAATTTGCCCGGATAGATGGGCAAGGAAGCTTAGAAAGTTGTAGGCAATTTTCCTATCCTGGCATGCCATCCTGAACGCAGGATGTTGCAGCCCAGTACGCCGACAGGGATATGATACCTGTCTTCATGCACTCGGAAATACGAAGAAAGGAGAGCGCAGCGAGAAAGCTGGCTGCGCGTAGATAGGATTTCTATGGAAGACATTCGTTTTGAGCGCCATTTTCGCACCACCTCCTCCGAGGGCTACTATATTATGGAAGGTTCCAGCCCGCAGACCAGCAACCGGCTCGGCACTGTCGACATTCACTTTACTGCCACTGCCGTGCATGGGACATTGATTCTTGAGCGTGAGCTTGAAGAGGCTGATGTCGCCAAGCTGATTGAGCAGATCGATGAGGACCTGGTGCTTTCAGCCGATGTGCCCCGTGATGATTTCCTGGTAAGCGTCTACGTTGGCAAGGATGTTGGCTTCTATAGCGACGAATATTTTGCTGAGGAGAGCGAGAGCGGTAGCGGCTTCGGCCTGGACGACGAAGAGTAAGTCGCTAGAACACGCTCTCTTGATGTCAGTCTTCTAGCAGGCCGCGCCGTATCGCATATTTTACCAGCTCGGCGCGGCTATGCAGGTTCAGTTTATCCATGATATGGGTACGATGGGTATCCACCGTCTTGGGGCTGATGATCAGACGTTCCGCGATCTGGTTATTGGTGTAGCCCTCGGCCACTAGCTTCAGGATTTCGCGCTCGCGTTCCGTCAGGCTGCTATAGCTATCTTTTTCCTCTCCTGAGCGCACACGCTGCAAGTAATCTCCGACCATTACCGACTGCGCGGCAGGCGAGAGATAAAACTGCCCGCTTTGTATGACACGCAAGGCGGAGATCAGATCTGTATCGGCCGCCTCTTTGAGCATGTAGCCCGAAGCTCCAGCCCGCAGCGCCTGGAAAACGTATTCGTCGTTTTCATGCATAGTGAGCATCAGCACTTTGATCTCCGGCTGCAGCTTCTTAATCTGCTTCGTCGCTTCGATGCCGTTCATATCGGGCATAGTAATATCCATCAGGACGATGTCAGGCAGCAGGCGTTGAGCTTCGAGGATGGCCTGTCGGCCATCGTGGGCCTCGCCGATTACTTCCATATCGGGCTGCGCATTCAGCATCATTTTTAAACCGGCCCGCAGGATGGTGTGGTCATCCGCGAGCAAGATATGAATAGTCATTGGTTCTTAAAAATCCCGTTCTCAATTATTCAGTAGCTTCTACGGTCTCCATCTTTTCAGATGCTTGTGACCGGTCAGTTGAGTATATAGGAATGTGTACGGTGATGGTGGTGCCATGACCGGGTTGAGATTGGATATCGAGCGAACCATTGAGGAGAACGGCGCGCTCTGTCATGCCTGCCAGACCTAACCCGCGCTCGCTGTCCGGCGATCTGCGTATTGCTTCAATGTCGAAGCCGGTGCCATCGTCGCTAATAATGCCTTCGACCTCTTTCCCATCTTCCCTGAGCAGAATACTGACCTGCCTGGCCTGTGAGTGGCGAGCGGTGTTGGTCAGCGCCTCCTGAATGATGCGGTAAAGTGCCGTTTCCATTTCGGCAGGGAGTCGCTGTTTAAAGCCTGAGGAGACGAAATTCACTTCAATCGAGCACTTCTTCTGGTATTCCTTGACGTACCAGCGCAGGGCAGGAAGCAGGCCGAGGTCATCGAGCGCGCTGGGGCGCAGGTCAATGCTCAGGCTGCGAATGGCACGCAGGGTCTGATGTGCCAGGCGGCGTGTATCAGCGATGCGCTCGCGGGTTTCCGGCGCGGTCAGGGACTCTTCTAAAACGGCGAGGCTGATCAAAAGCGAGGTGAGAACCTGGCTTGTCTCGTCATGAAGTTCGCGGGCGATGCGTTTGCGCTCCTGCTCCTGGGCGTTGATGATCTGGGTGGCGCGCAGGCGCGTAGCGTCGTCAATAGCTTCAAGCATCATGTTGAATGCCCGCGCCATCTGATCCGCCTGGGGGTCGGCCCCCGTGAGCCGCGCGCGCAGAGAATGCTCCCCTGTCTGCACTCGCGCCATGACTTTTTGCAACTCGGTCAGAGGTCGGAAGGCAATATACAGAACGAAAAAGTTGAGCGCGACGCTGACCAACCAGCCGATGGTGATGAAGGTGATCAGCGAGACAGGATTCGCCACCGGGGTGGTGTTCAAATGTGTCGCCAGCCAGGTGCCCCCGGTAGCGCCGACAAAAATGATAAGGCTATTGGCGATCAGGACTTTATAAAAGACTGGGAGGCCCAGGATAGCCTTCAACAGGCCATGATGCTGACTACTTTCGGCTTCGGTCTCTTCCTTGTATATACGCTGGGTGCTCAGTTGTGCCATAATTATCGCTCTTTATTTGAATGCGGATAAGGCTACTCGTTGCGTGATGACGCTACATTCTGTACATTGGTATTGTATTGCTACGCCTCATGTGTGTCAATAAGCTGTCTACTGCCCCTGGCATGCCCCGAAAAACGCTCCCGGCCATCTCATTCTAAGCGCGGCGAAGAATCCTGGTGATCAACAGGCGGCACAAGTGGCTCTCAAGATTCTGTGCGCAGCGATGAATGATATGAGTTTACAAATGTGCTTGAAATCAGGTGTTCGAGGAGGGAAAATCAGGTACTCACCTGATGTAGGGCCAGGAAGATTGCCGTATGCTAAAAGGTGAAAACCAGCATCAGGTTGCGTATCTCGTATTTGTACGTTTCCCTCTTCCCTTTTCTTGTTTGAATGAATTACAATCAAGAAAGGAAGGGGCGTTAGCACGAAACTCGAAGCTGGAGGGTGGTTGCTTCCAGTTTTGAGGGGTACCAGCAAGCGCGTTTCTATGCTATAATTTGCCTCACAAACACTATCGGGAGATGGTAGTGAGCGAGGGTTTTGTTACCGGCTATTTTTACATCCTGAGTCTTGATACTTTGAGGAGGCCTAGTTGAATTCTACTTCGCAGAATAAAAGCTGGCTGGACACTATGACGCAGAAAATGGTCGAGAGCCAGGTGTGGCGCTCAGTTTTCCGCCACGGTTATCCTGACACGCCGCTCAACCAGTCGCTGGTCATGATGAGCAACGTGTTTCTGCATCTGCATCCTGTCAAGGTGAGTCGTCAGGCGATGAAGATCACCTATACCTGGTGTATGGGAGGTATTTCGTTCTTCCTGTTCCTGCTGCTGACGATCACCGGTGTTTTTCTGATGTTCTATTATGTCCCGAGTACTGCTCAGGCGTACACGAACATCCAGCAGTTGAGCAGCGCCGTCTCGTTTGGCAACCTGGTGCGTAATATGCATCGCTGGGCTGCCCACTTGATGGTTGTTTCGGTCACGCTGCACATGATTCGCGTCTTCTATCATGGTGCGTACAAGCCACCGAGAGAGTTCAACTGGGTGGTTGGCGTTGGGCTGTTCTTTTGCACGCTCTTCCTGAGCTTCACCGGTTATCTGCTGCCCTGGGACCAGATCGCTATCTGGGCTATCACGGTGGGTACCAACCTGGCGCCCTATACCCCCATCCTGGGCAACACCGTCTATCAGATCCTGGTAGGTGGACCGGCTGTAAGCCAGGCTACATTGATACGATTCTACGTAGGTCATGTCATCTTACTGCCGTTAGCGGCGGCCCTTTTGATGGCTGTCCACTTCTGGCGCATCCGTAAGGATGGTGGGGCCGCTGGACCGCCGCCTCCGCCACGGCGTCAGACGGAAATGCAGGCCGAGCGTGTCGCTGCTGGCGCTGCTCGCCAGTAATGCAGGTAATCTGTTCGTTTGCAGTAGAGTAGACTGTATGGTGTTCATAGCTCACTCGAATAGAGAGGATACCTGAAATGTCAATTGAACAGAGGGATCCGAATGTGCAGGCCGAGACGCAAGCGCGGCCACAACCGGCAACGGCAACGCAGCGCCGCTATCGTACCCTGGCGGTAGTCAGGCAGGAGGCGATCACCCGCGTCGAGAAGCCTCTGGAGGATTCGGTCTTTGTCTGGCCTCACCTGCTCGTGCGCGAGTTCTTCGCCGCTACCATTGTGACAGTCATGGTAACGCTGCTGGGGCTGGTGATCAACGCTCCCTTGCAGGACCCGGCCAACCCGAATGTCACGCCGAACCCTGCGAAAGCTCCCTGGTACTTTCTGGGTCTGCAGGAGATGCTGCACTACTTTGCGCCGACGACTGCAGGTGTGCTGGGACCAGGACTGGTGCTGGTTGCTCTGGCACTGCTGCCCTACATAGACCGCAATCCGAGCCGCGCCTATGCCGACCGCAAGATTGCGATTATCACGTTCACCATGTTCGTTGTCTTCTGGGCTTCGGTGACACTGATCGGGAGTTTCTTCCGTGGTCCGAGCTGGATCTGGGTCTGGCCGTGGCAGCACCTGTACTTTGACCTGTAATTCTGCCTGGAAAGGACCGAAAAGATGACAACTGATATCAATACACCTCCACTGACGCCCCAACAATATGAGGTTCTACACGGTGGTGGGGCTGAGGCTGCCGAGATCGCGAAACAGCGACTCTCGCGCCGCCGCTTCCTGCGCCGTTCGATGCTCGCCGTCTGGGGCCTCTCGGCTACTGCCAGCGTGGCAGGTGCGCTTTATATGCTCTATCCCAACCTGAAAGGCCAGTTTGGTTCAGTACTGACGGTAGGAACAAAGTCAACCTTTACAGCTGCCAAACCGAGCGAGGCTACCTTGAATGCAAAGGCTGTGTTCTATGAGCAGATAGCCAAGACCTATCTGATTCATCTGGCGGCTGATACCCCCTTCCTGTTGAGTGGTACTGATCTTACAGACCAGTTGACGTATGAGTGGTGGGTCAAGGATTCCGACGGCACCTACTGGATCGCCCTGTACCAGCGCTGTGTCCATCTGGGCTGTACCGTCCCGTTCCGTGATGACTGCGATAGTTTCAAATGCCCGTGTCACGGTTCTCATTACAACGTGGATGGCGAATACCTGGATGGCCCTGCTCCACGCAGTCTGGACCGCTTCAAGTTGTCCTTCGATGGCGACAACGTCCTGGTAGATACAGGGACGCTCAACGAAAGTGTTCCGCATCCCGATGCGACTACTCGTATCATTGCCGTTCCGCGCATACAGTGCAGCGCAGCCTGACGCTGTTGCGAAGATTGCCGACCCGGCGATAGAGAACTGTGTTTCTATAGTGTGAAAAGGTTGTGTGTTTATGATAGACCCCGTACAGGCTATTATAGGCATTGTAGTTCTGCTGATCGTGGTGGTTGCTTTCCTTCTCCTGTTTCGCTCGCGCACCAACGCGGTGGAGAAAACAGGCTATGGAGCGCTCATCATGCTGGCCCTTGTCTCTCTCATGATCCCGGTTTTCTGGATCATGGAGAGCAATGGCGAGGCGATGGCTGCTCAGCAGCAGTTCAATGCCAATGTGACGCGCGGTGCCGCGCTGTATGCCCAGTATTGTTTCCAGTGTCATGGCACCAAAGGTCAGGGCTATTCCGGTCCCAAGCTCAATGATAGCTCGACGGTGAATGGATTCAGTGATGATGATCTGATCCGCATCATCAGCGGCGGTATCTACGATACTGGTAATCCGACATCACCATTGATGCCAGCCTGGAGCCAGGATTATGGCGGACCGTTGACTGATACTCAGATCACTTATTTGTTTGACCTTATCCGTTCTTCCGACCCCTCGTACCTGGCAAAGAATTTTCCGGGGTCAAGCAATGGCTTTAATCAGGTACCGGCTCTTATCCAGAGCAGCAATCCTTCTGGTTATGCCACGGCGGTAGCTCAGGAAAGCTCCGGGCAGTTTGGATCGCCTGTGGATATGACCAGCAAGAGCGCGATTACGATTAATATCGTCAATCCGCCGCCTGGCGAGTCCTGTACCCCTTCCTGCTTTCAGTACCTGAACGTCAAGGTCAAAGTTGGCACAAAGATCACCTGGGTCAACACGACGACACCACCGCATACGGTTACGGCTCTCAAGGGCCAGGATGTCAGCAATGAGGCTCCTGATAAAAGTCTCTTCGATTCGGGTATATCCACCCCGATTAATACCGGAGGGAAATATACTATCACGGTGACGATGGCTGATTATAACGCCTATCCGAACCACATCGTGATTTACTATTGCCAGTTCCACCCTGCTATGCTGGCGGAACTGACGATTGTTAAGTAGTAGTTTTGCATGGTCTCGTGACCGGGCAGCCACGAGACCATTGGTCCGATATCATAACCGGAGTTAATAAGCTCCGGCTGGATACATAAATTATTGTGCTGGTCGTGTTGCTCTGTTGTAGCAAATATGGGCGACATGCTGAAAGGGATTGCGATCCATGCAACAAACGCAAGTACGGGAGGTGCCGGAGAGAATTTCCTGGGCACGCGCCCTGATTTTCGCAGTGGGCTTTTTCTTCATTGCGGCCTTGCTTATCGGGCAGATCCCAACCTATATTTACGACGAAATGACAAGTTCTTCGCTGGTGGGTTTTGAGCAAGGCATGTTGGGTCTGGCAGCGGTTTGTCTCGGCTTTTTCCTGGTCGTTCAAGTCATTGTGCTCCTGTTCGACCCCAAACCACTGATTCCACCGGTTCTCGTCGCTGGACTGGGCTTTATCCTTTTTGTCGGTGGACTTGCACTCCTGCTCTGGGCTGTGTTCACAAATCACCAGTACTTTCCGACGGGTACTACTCCCATCGCTTCTGTTCTGGGTGGGCAGTTCCTCTGGTTCCCCGATAATTCGATTGACTTTGTCCTGATCGGTGCAACTATTCTCGGTGTGGGGGCAGCGTGGTTGTTCTACGGCGGCCTTGCCATACGCGAGCAGCGCAATCCCGACCGCCGTGATCTGGGAACGACCCCGCTCATTCGCTGGCTGATTATCATTGCCGCTGTCCTACTGATCGCCTTTATCATCTTCTATACCCTCTTCAGTGACCAGGGCCTGGCAAATGCCATCAATTCTGGTAACGCCACGGCGGCTCAGTTGATCATTGATTCGATTCTGAACACTGTGCTGGCAATTGCCATTTTCTGCACGCTGGGGGCTTTCGCACTGCGCCTGCACTACTTGATGCGTCCAGTACGCAAGAGCACCATGTCCGGGCTGTACCTGATTGGGGTCTTTGTCGCGCAGCTTGGTGTGGTTTTCTTGCTGGCCTGGCTGCTTGTCTATCCGGCGATCACCTGGATTCACTCCTGGTCATTTATCGGCCTGGGAACCTACCTGACCATTTGCGCGCGTATCTCGGCTATTCCGCAAAGCTGCGGCTTTTCGCAGCAGGCGGGCTATATCATCGATGCCGTTGTTACGATGAACTTCTTTGTTCTCCTGATGGGGGCGTCTGTTATCTGGCGCAAGCGGCGCAACCTCGTCGTTATTGGCGGCGTCACGACCGTATTCCTGCTGGCTGTGGCAACGCTTCTGACCCATACGCAGCCAACTGAAATTCTGACGGCAATGTTGCTCTGCGGTGGCGCATTAATCCTTGCCGCCATCTGGACCACCGTTGCACGACGCGAGTTCGCCATTGTCGGTGAGAGAAATCTGGGCTGTCTGGGCATGTGGCTGGTAGTCGGCACCTGCCTCTTTGTGTACCTGGCCGCGTTTGCCTTCTTCTCCGTGCCTACCTTTACCGAGATTGAGCCAAACGTGCCATTTATATCCGGCCTGATCGTTCCCACTGTGCCGTCAAAGGGGAATCCCGTCACTCCTGGCGCTCCTGATGCTATAGTAATGATGACGGTTATGATCATTCTGGCCGCTATCCAGTTCTACTTCCTGGCACGCGAGCGTTACAAAGTATAATCTTGCTGTAATGGCAATCAATGCGTGGTTAAAAACAGGGCAATCTGCGTGATTGCCCTGTTTTTGTTTCCGCGCCGTCCCGATCCCAGGCCGGTCGTAAGAGTCGATCCTGCTACATAGAGTGGAGAGCGGCTCGTAGAGTTGCGCTGGCTGCGCTTGCTTTGCGAGCGCGGCAGGCCGACCGCAAGGATCGGCCCTACTATTATACGCCGCCTCATCCTTATGGTTCCCGTTCACAAGCAAAGCGAGAGAACGGATTGTATAGAGTAGGGTCATCCCTTGCGGATGGCCTGGTTTTTACGTATGTCATACTTTCTCCTTTGCCGTTTCTCTGATATAATGGAGCAAATGTTGTAGTGGGAGAGAGAGTTATGGACTATGAGCAGTCTCTCAGGATATTGATCCTCGCGGCTGAAATTGTACCATTTGCCAAAGTTGGTGGCCTGGCGGACGTGGTGGGCGCCCTGCCGAAAGCCTTTAAAGCTCTGGGCCATGATGTGCGCCTGGTGATGCCGCGCTACCGGCAGGTCGATCCCGAACGCTTCGGTTTGCAGCCGGTGCTGGAGTCGCTCAAGGTCGATATGAATAGCTTCCAGGTTCCGGTAAGCGTGCTGCAAGGGACCATTGGCGATGAGATTCCGGTCTACATGATCGATTCGCCGCGCTACTTCGACCGCGAGAATATCTATGGCTATACCGATGATGGCGAGCGTTTTATCATCTTCTGTCGCAGCGCGCTGGAGACGATGCGGGCGCTGGACTGGTCGCCGGATATCATTCATTGCCATGACTGGCACACCGGCATTGTCCCCAACTGGATGCACACACTCTACCACGATGATCCCTTTTTTGCCGACGCCGCCACCGTCTACACCATCCACAACCTTGCCTACCAGGGCATCTTTGGCTACCGCATCCTTGAGGTCGCGGGTGTGGCGGCGCAGGGCTTCCTGTATCCACAGATAACGGAACTGGCGAATGTTGTGGATATTATGGGCCGGGGTATTCTTTTTGCTGACGCCATTACGACTGTCAGCGAGCGTTATGCGCAGGAGATATTGACGCCGACCTTCGGGGAAAAGCTCGATCACCTGCTGCGCTCGCGCCGTGACCGCCTCTTCGGCATACTCAACGGGCTTGATTACCAGGAGATGAACCCCGCGACCGACCGCTATATCCATACCAATTTTGACATCGATTCGCTGGAGAAGCGCGACGAAAATAAGCGGGCGTTGCAGGAAGAGGCTCATTTGCCCGTGAGGCCCGATATTCCCGTGCTGGCGATGATTTCGCGCCTTGCTGACCAGAAGGGCTTTGACCTGCTGGCCCAGATCATCGAGCCGGTGCTGGCGCAGGGCGTGCAGTTTGTCGTGCTGGGCATCGGCGACCAGCACTATCACGAGATGTTCCAGAACCTGGCGGCACGCTACCCGGAGCAGGTAGCCATCTTCCTGACCTTCAACACTGAACTGGCGCAGCATATCTACGCGGGCAGCGACATGTTCCTCATGCCTTCGCGCTTTGAACCCTGCGGCCTGGGACAGCTTCTCGCCATGCGTTATGGCAGCGTCCCCATTGTCCGCTCCGTCGGCGGGCTGGCTGACACGGTGCAGGAATACGACCCGCGCACCAATGAGGGCAATGGTTTTGCCTTCACTAACTACGACCCCTGGGAGTTTTTTGCCGCCATTGTGCGCGCCCTGGAACTCTATCGTTTTAAGGAAAACTGGCGCACCCTGCAAAGACGCTGCATGGCCGCCGACCACTCCTGGCAGGCATCGGCGCAGCGCTACATCGATGTCTATCGCAACGCGCTCGCCTTTCATAAGAGCGGCAAATAGCCTGTCATTTTGCCCCATTTGCCAATGGGACGCTGATCCACATGGTAGTGCCTTCACCGGCAACACCAGTGCTTTCAATCCAGATGGAGCCATGCATGCTGCTGAGCAACTGTTTGCTGAGAAAGAGGCCAAGCCCTGTACCTCGTACTGCCATCTCCCTGGCGGTTTCCAGACGCACAAACGGCTCGAATAGCCGTCCCTGTTGATCTGGCATGATACCAATGCCCTGATCGTGGATGCCGATATAGGCCTGAGGAACCCGCGGCGTCGCAGGGGCAGAGAGCGGAGGTTGCGTAGTGATACGAATCTCGATAGCTGTTCCTGCTGGCGAGTAGTTCATAGCGTTCGCCAGCAGATTTCTGAGTACCTGGCGCAGGCGCAGCGGTTCAACGAGAACAGAGACAGATTCCGGGCCAGCGGTGATGACTTCTCTCTGCTCTTCCCGGATACGCGGCGCAAGGAGGGTGATGACTTCCTCAATGATCTCGGTGAGGGGTACGCTTTGTGTCACAATGCGCTGATTCCCTTGTAGCAAGAGACTGTCGGAAATGGAGTTCACGAGCAAATATACCTCGTCACAGGCTTTACCGATCTGCGCAAGGTAGTCCGCTTTCGTCTCTTCCGGCATCTGCTTCCCAAATAACTGCAGGAGTTCGAGATATCCTTTCACCCCACTGAGCGGCGTGCGCAACTCGTGATCGAGTATGAACAGCAACTGTTCTCTGAACCGGTTACTTTCCGCGAGCCGCTGATTTTCTTCTTGTAGCTTTTGGCGTTGTACGTTCCCTATCCACCGATACAGGAAAAGGCTGGCAAATTCCAGCAGTATCAAGCCCGCGACGACGAGCATATACCGGGGCTGATATGACGCGATGAAAGGCAGGAGAAGCAGGGCAAAGATGGTTACCGTCATCAGCCCGAGAAGGAAAAGGAACAGTACCTGTCTCCAGCGCTCCACCTGCACCGTTTGATTGCTCAAGGTGCTCCTCTTTACAGTTTGCTATGGAACGAACAGACGTACTCCCCCCACAAGTATTATATCACTTTTGAGATAAAAACCATATATTCATGGAGAAATTTTTCGTAGTGAAAATTGGCGTACCTGTATGCTCACTGTAAAAAAGCATTGAAAGAGACCAGACTGGTCGGCCCGCTGTTCTAGATGCAAGAGAGGGAGTATAATGGAACGGGAAATGCAGATCAGGGGAGGGCACTGCCGGAGCACAGCCCCGAATGGGGAGAAGGGCCGTGGCGGCAGTACCCGTTAATGGGGTATTGAGATATTCTTTTTGGTATAGAAGAAAACGGAAAGGAGAGACGAAATTTGGAGCAGGGGAAGAAAACCCTCTACCTTGATTGTCAATCTGGTATCAGTGGCGATATGTTTCTGGGTGCGCTGCTGGACCTGAAGGCCGGTTTCTCGTTGGAGATGCTGCGAGAAACGCTGGCGACATTGCCTCTCAGTGGCTACGAACTGGTGCTGCACCCATTTGAAGATAAAGGTATACGCGGCTCGCGCTTCGATGTTCGGCTGGCAGGGGAGGATCAGCCGACGCGGCATCTGTCCGATATTGTGAATCTATTGCGGATGGCGCAGCTTCCTGCTCGTATATGTGAAAGAGCTATAGCCATCTTCCGCTGCCTGGCCGAGGCGGAGGCCGCCGTTCACGGGACGAGCATCGAAGAGGTTCACTTTCACGAAGTTGGCGCGGTCGATGCCATTATCGACATCGCGGGAGCGGCCCTTGCCGTTGAGACGCTGGGCATAGAGGAAATATTCGCCTCGCCGCTTCCTCTCACGAGCGGCCACGTGAAGACAGCGCACGGCCTCCTGCCGGTGCCAGCGCCCGCGACGTTGGAGATTTTGCGCAGGGTACACGCGCCGTGGCGACCCTTCCCTGTGGAGGGAGAACTGGTCACGCCAACGGGCGCGGCCATTCTGGCGACACTGGCACGTTTCGAGACGCCGCCAATGGTGATTGAGCAGGTGGGCTATGGCTTTGGCAAAAAAATACAGCCCTGGCCGAATTGCCTGCGTGCGTGCCTCGGCCCGGCGTCCTTTGGACGGCAAGCTGCCGGGGCCGATGTCGATTGGGTAACCGTGATTGAGACCAACATCGATAATATGCCGGGTGAACTGCTGGGTGGCCTCATGGAGAGAGTGCTGGCGGCGGGCGCGCTGGATGTGGCCTATATCCCTATACAGATGAAAAAGAATCGTCCTGCCGTCATGATCAGCGTCATCTGCTCGCCTGAGAAAGGCGAGGCGCTGGCGCAGGTCATCCTACGCGAGACGAGTACGCTGGGTGTGCGCATGCGGCAGATGCAACGACTCAAGGCGCAAAGAATACAGCAGCGCATCGAGACGCCGCTTGGCCCCATGCTGGTGAAAGTCAAACGGCTGGAAGAGCGCGTGCTCAGCGCGACTCCGGAGTACGAGGAGTGTGAGCGCATAGCGCGGGAGCGTGCTCTACCGTTGCAAGCAGTGTACGAGGTTGCGCGGCAGGCCATAGCATCAGCTATAATAGGAGAGGGGAAAGAAAATAACAGTGAGTAATAGGACGGCATTGTAGTTGGCCGTTCCCTGGAAATAGAGCATCGCATGGATTTCAAGGATTATCGCGAACGAAAAGAGCGGACTGAACTGGAACTGCCGAAACCCGGTACAGGACGGTTTCGCGGTAAGTTTTATTATGACTACATTGAAGAGCAGATTCGCCAGGCGCAGGAGCGTGGCGAATTTGATAACCTGCCCGGCTTTGGCAAGCCGCTTCGATTGGAGAGCAATCCCTACGAAGGGGATAAGGCTATAGGCTATCACCTGCTTAAGAACAACAACTTAGCTCCTGAAGAGATCGAGCTGCTCAAGGAGATTCGCAAGGAATACGAGCAGATGGAGACGAAGCTGAACAGGCTGTGCCAGCAGGGCCAGCGCCTGCGCCAGCGACGTGTTGGCCCCTTTCCCAGCGAGAAGCGGGCCTTCAATCGCTCGGTTGAAAAGGCCGCCGAGGAATACGAGCGCGTGCTGCGCGCCCTCAACAAGAAGATACTGACCCTGAACCTGATCGTGCCACTCCCCATGCATCAGAAGATGTACAACGTCGAGCAGATGGTTAAGCGCTTCCGCCAGTCCTGTCCCCTCTTCGACTGATGCCACAGTATACATTTTTAAGCCCAGGGTGCTTTACAAGGATAGTTGTTGCTAGTTCGCTTCGCCTTCGTGCCACGTGCGCAGTGGTGAGAAGACGAGCCACAATGCTGAGAGGCAAAAGCCCATACAGCCAGCAAGCAAAGTGAGCCGCATACCCCATATTGTTCCCAGCATGCCTGCCAGGATAGCTCCAATGGGGATCATGCCCTCGATCAGGAAGCGCATACTGGCACTGGCCTTGCCCAGAGACTGATCTGGCACGAGTACTTGAAGCAGGCTTACCTCGTTGATGAGATAGATTGCCAGCCCGAAATCGCCTATCAGTTGCCCCGTAAAGAGCATGGCGTAGACGATGATGTCCGGACCGGTCGCCAGTGGAGTCAGTAGCGAGAGAACCGCCGCAAGCAGCATAGCCCCAATCAGCACTCTACCTGTGCCGAAGTGCCGCACAATGCGCCCGGTCGCAAAGGCTCCCAGCAGCGCGCCCGCTCCACCAGCCGTAACGAGCACCCCGAAGAGCGCGGGAGTCACATCCAGCACGCGAATCACGTACAGCCCGTAGAGGGCGGCAAACGCGCTGCCGGAGAAGTTGCGTATAGCCGAACTGACGGTGACAGCCCGCAAAAGGGAGTTGCCAGACAGCAGACGCAGCCCTTCGCGCATCTCCTTCCATGCGCTCTCTCCCTCAGCTTGCGGCACGGGTGCTGGCTCCCTGACACGAATCAGACTCGTACAGAGCGCGGAAACCAGGAAAGATGCCACGTCGAAGAGAATGGCGAAAGGCGCGGTCAGCATCTGCACCAGCACGCCACCCAGCGTTGGCCCGCCGATTTCCGCCAGCGAACTACTGGCGCTCAACTTGCCATTTGCCTCAACAATCTCCTCACGCCGCACCAGCGTTGGCAAAAACGATTGATTTGCCACCTGGTAGAAGACGGTGAGCATGCCCACCAGCACTGTCACTACATACAACTGCTCGATGTGCAGTAGACCCAGCACAGCAGCCACTGGAACTGTGACCAGCAGCAGCGCCCGCGCCAGATCGCTCGCAATCATCACCGGGCGTCTCCGCACGCGATCTACCCACACCCCCGCGAACAGCCCAACCAGCAGCACCGGTGCCGAGCCAAGCGCCGCCAGCAACCCCATCTGACTCGCGTTCGCGCGCAGCGTCAAATTCGCCGTCAGTTCCAACCCCATCCCGGTAATATGTGACCCAAACACCGAAATTGTCTGCCCCGACCACTGCAATGCAAAATTCCGGCGTATCAAAAACGGCAACTTTTTCGACTGCCCCTCAGTTTTATCGACAGAACCATCAGTTTCTTGTAAATCCGATTCTTTATCTGAATGCATAGCGATCTCCATTCAACCTCTTTGCAAAACAACAATGGGGAAGTTGAAAATGAGGAAGCGGTGTGGTTAGCAAACGTGGTAGTTGCCATGCCCCCAAAAAGGGCAACAAAAAGACCATCAGGCCGAGCACACCTGTGGTCAACAGCAGCGAGCGAGAGGCAAAGAGATCGCGCAACAGGATTTCTTATAGCTGGAGAATCGGTGTTACAAGATCACAAAGCGCGAACAGTAAAACATGGAACAGAATCCATACTATGGCGAACAGGTTGCTATGCTACTGGATATCCGGCACACTCAGCGGCTAAACCACACGCTCCATGCGACCGGTTATGATGATGGTACCCACCTGGGGCACCTCCTTATCTGCTCTATCTGTGACAATTTTTGCTATGGGTGAGGATATCACAGCCAGAATAGGACGTCAAGCATGATCGAAGAGACAAATATGATATAACGGTGATTGCTATCTGAGATAGAGTTGCGTGCCATACGCGCTACAGCGGACAGGTATAAGGCCCTATCCGCCCCGTGTCCCACGGATTCCTCCTGGGATGGCCTGCCAACTCTAGTGGTCATTTTGCTGGCTTCGTGCTATAATAGGGGCAAGACGGGAGGCGTGCGACGCCTGTAGAGAGTGCGAGATGTCGTTCTCCTTTTGTGTCTATAGCCGGCAACTATTCAATCTTATCATAAGAACCGAGCAATGGTGCTGCTAAACCTTTGCAGAGGAGTTTTGAAATTATGAGCAGCAACGAAAAGAAGATTCCGACTGGTCCTACCATTTCTACTTATGTGCCCGGGGTGCGCGGCAAGGCGGTGCCAATTGTTATGGCAGCCGGGCCGCGTGAGTATATTCCGGGCGATCAGGAACTGCCGGTGCAGTTAACCAGCGTGGCCGATATGTTGCAGTGGGCGCAGAACTGGGCGCGCTCAAGATCTGTCTGGCCGCTTGGTTATGGGCTGGCCTGCTGCGCTATCGAGATGATGGCGAGTGCGCAGGCACACTACGACCTGTCCCGCTTCGGCTCCGAGGTTTTCCGTTCCAGCCCGCGCCAGGCCGATCTAATGATTGTGGCCGGAACGGTCTCTGTGAAGATGGGTCCGCGCCTGCGCCTGCTGTGGGAGCAGATGCCGGACCCAAAGTGGGTGCTGAGCATGGGCCAGTGCGCCAATTCCGGCGGCGAATTCTATGATAGTTACTATACCGTCCAGGGGGTTGATACTATCGTGCCGGTCGATATCTACGTTCCGGGGTGTCCGCCGCGACCAGAGGCATTGGTTGAGGGTATTCTGAAGCTGCGCGAGAAGATTCTCAAACAGGGCCTGAAAGTGCGCGGTGAGAAGGAAATTGAGGTGTAGCGTATGCGTGGAATCCTTGAGGGGTTGAGCCTGACCTTTAGCCATATGTTTCGGCCAAAGGTGACTCGTCTCTACCCGTATGAGAAACCGAAACTGCCGCCGCGCAGCCGTGGGCTGATCCAGTTGATCGCCGAGGAGGGTCTCGGCACCGAGTTTAATCTGAAATGCGAAGCCTGCCTGCTCTGTGAAAAGGCCTGCCCGCCGCGTGCCATCACTATCACCTACGAACCGATGCACAGGTGGAAGGTGCGTCCCTGGTTCAAATCGTTCATACGCGAGGGCGCGGACAAGTACACCTCGTATAAGATTCCGCCCGCGTCGGGCGCATCGAAGGCTGGTTATTATACCCAGCGCATCTCTGAATACGCAGTCGATTACCCCCACCGGCCTATGGCTCCCTGCATGGAGACGCCGGTGAAAGATTACCTGGAGCCGAAGATAGATATGAGCAAGGTCGATGCCTTGCTGGAAACCTGGTCTGCTGAAGGCAGCGAGCTTCCCGCCTTGCTGGATGCCGTGATGGATGCCTACGGCTACCTGCCCCTGGCTGCGGCCAAACGCATTGTCCAGGTGCGCGGCGTCGATCTCAGCGACCTCTATGGTATCGCGACCATGAGCCCAAAATTCAAGCCCGCACCCGCTATCGATGGCATTTTGCGCGACGACCAGCCGCTGCGCGGCCTCTCGCCAGCCACACGCGGTGTGTGGGGTAATATTAATCATGAGAGGCAGCCCAATGCCTGATGCTAACATCCCGTATCGTGTACTGCCAGAAAGCGGCACCGACCTCACCACGCTAGCTGCATATCGCAGCGCGGGAGGCTACGGCGCGCTTGAGAAGGCTATTCGTCAAATGACGCCGGAAGAAGTGACCACACAGGTATTCGAATCAAAGCTGCGTGGTCGCGGCGGGGCCGGACGGCTCACCGGCGAAAAATGGCGCATCGTGCGTCACGCCATCTCCGATCAGAAATATGTTATCTGCAACGCCTATGATGCCGATGAACGCTCGCTCATGTCACGTTCGCTCATGGAGCGCAACCCGCATGAGGTCATCGAGGGCATCCTCCTCGCGGCCTACGCCGTAGGAGCCAGCGAAGCCTATATCTTTACGCGCACCTCCTTTGTCGAAGGGGTTGGCACTATCCAGCGCGCGCTGAACGAGGCGCTGGACGCCAATCTTGTCGGACAGGATATTCTGGGAACGGAATTTAGTTGCACCATTAATGTTGTGGGCACCAACCTCGGCTTCATAGGCGGCGAAGAGACTGTGCAGCTACAGGCTCTCAAGAGCGTGCGTCCCATGCCGTTGCAGCGGCCTCCCTTCCCGGCCAAATATGGCCTGTGGGAACATCCCACCGCCGTTGACTGCATCGAGACGCTGGCAAATGTGCCGATGATCGTGCGCGATGGCGCCGAGGCTTTCAAGCGTGTCGGCACGACGACCACGCCCGGCACCAAGATATTGACGGTCTATGACTATTCGCCCGACAGCCAGCCGCAGGTGATCGAGGTTCCCTTTGGCACCACCCTGCGCCAGATTATCACTGCCGCGAGCTTTACACATGCTGATAATGATCTGCGTGGTATAGTTGTAGGTGGTGCTGAAGGTGGCGCATTACCGCTTGCCGCCTTTGATACGCCCTACGATTACGACCCGTTGGAAGAGGCGGGCGCAATCATCGGCTCGAGCGTCGTGGAGCTGCTCGCCGCCGATACGTGTATGGTACATTGGGCAATGGAGCGCAGCGAGTATCTCTCGAAAGAGACCTGTGGCAAATGCGTTCCCTGCCGCGTCGGCGTCAAACGGGTGACCGGGCTGCTGCAAGGCATCATAAGTGACCTGGGAGTTATGGGAGATCTGGACGTACTCGAAGAATTTTCACAGTACATCCCCGATGGTTCCATCTGCGGCTTCGGCGTCAACGCGCCCAATCCGCTCAAAACCGCCCGGCGCTACTGGCCCGAGCATTTTATTATGCATATTCAAGAGCAGCAGTGTCCAACGGGAACCTGTATCCCGGTACGCTCTCATCGTTATGTAACCAAGCATGTATTGCCATAATTGCAACCGGAAGAGGAACATATGGCTGTAACAATTCGAGACAATCTCTCGCTGGAAACACGGGATCAGGCCGAATTGATGGTGCGCAACGAAGTGGGACAGCCCAGCTTCACGCTTACCATCGACGGTAAGGTCTGTCAGGCCTATCAAAGTCAGACGATCCTGAGCGCCGCGATAGACAACGGGATTACCACGATCCCCAATCTGTGTAATGATGAAAAACTGGAACCGGCCACGACCTGCCGTATGTGCCTGGTGCATGTCGAGGGGGCAGATAGGCCGTTGCCAGCTTGCGGCGTCGCGGCGGAACCCGGTATGGTGGTGACGACAGATTCGGACGAACTGTTCCACATTCGCCGCACCAACCTGGAGATGATCCTCTCCGACCACAACGCCTACTGCCAGCCTCCCTGCCAGATCGACTGCCCCACGCACATCGACATTCCCGGCTACCTGGAGTTGATCGCCAAAGGCTCGATGCGGGAGGCGGCGCGGCTGGTCAAAGAGGTGCTGCCTTTCCCCTATATCCTGGGCCTGACTTGCCCGGCGCCCTGTCAAAAGGCCTGCCGTCGCGGACTGGTGGAAGAGGAAATCGCCATTTGCCGCATGCATGGATACGCTGCCGAAACCTGCCTGCTTGACCCGCCCGTGCCTTTCATCCAGGACCCGCCCACGGGCAAGCGCATCGCCATTGTCGGCGCTGGCCCTGCCGGCCTCACCTGTGCCTACTACCTGGCGCTCAAGGGCCATTACTGCAAAATCTTTGACATGCAGCCCCAACCCGGCGGCATGTTACGTTACGGTATTCCTGAATATCGCTTGCAGAAAGATATGATGGATCAGGATATCAACGCTGTCTGGCAACTGGGCGTGGATTTACAGTGCAATGTCAAACTTGGCCGTGACTTCACCATCGATGACCTCTTTGCCGAGGGCTATGATGCTGTCTATCTGGCCATTGGAGCCTGGACCAGTAATCCATTAGGTGTACCTGGAGAGGATGCTGAGGGTGTGGTCAATGCTATCGCCTTCCTGGCAGAAAAGGTCGAAGGCAAGTTTGTTCCTGTTGGCGAAGGGCAAGAGGTGGTGGTTCTGGGTGGTGGGTTTACCACGTTTGACTGCACGCGTACCTCCCTGCGCCTGGGGGCAAAGGTTCATACGGGATATCGTCGTTCTCGCAGGGAGATGACGGCAACGGCGGAAGAAATTGAGGATGCTGAGGCAGAGGGAACGGAGTTGATGTTCTATGTCCAGCAGACCCGTGTCATCGTTGAGGACGGCAAAGTGGCAGGTATTGAGTTTGTTCGCAACAAGTTGGGCGAACCAGATGCCAGTGGCCGTCGCCGCCCTATCCCCATCCCAGGCTCGGAGTTTACCATTAAGTGTGATACGATCATTCCTGCCTTTGGTCAGAATCCAGACAAGTCAGTCCTGGATGAACAGTCGGGCGTGAAGTGGACCAGGCACGGAACTATTCAGACCAACCCGCACAACTATATGACGGACCGCTGGGGTGTCTTTGCCGGTGGCGACGCACAGATGGGCGCGAAGACGATCATCGAGTGCGTCGCGCAGGGTAAACTGGCGGCGCGTTCGATCCATGCCTTCCTGAACGGGGAAAACATGGATGAGGTGGCCCGTCGCCTGGAACTGGAAGAGCGCAAGCCCGACCTCTTCGATATCGTGCCCTACAAGCCCTACGAGCCGAAGGTCAAGATGCCCATGCTACCCTACGAGGATCGCAAGCGCAACTTCCGCCTCATTGAACTGGGCTACATTCGTGAGCAAGCCATGCGCGAATCGGCTCGCTGTCTGCAATGTGCCTGTCCGGCTGCCGGACAGTGCGATCTGCAAATGTACAGTATCGAGTTTGGCCTGGCGGATAACCGCTTCCACGACGGCGAGCCGAGCGACTACCACGACTACCCTGTCGACCTGTCGCACAGCTTCATCCTGCGCGACCCCAACAAGTGCATCAACTGCACGCAGTGCGTGCGCACGTGCCACGATGTGATCGGCCCCGACTGCTATGGCCTGTTCGGCAAGGGCTTCGATACCATCGTCACCACGCCTTTCGACGTCAGCCTGCACGATACTGACTGCGTCTCCTGCGGCTCCTGCGTGGAGGTCTGCCCGACCGGCGCTCTGATGATGGCTGAACGCTACCTGACGCGCTACTCCTTCGCGCTTGACCGCTGCATCTTCTGCGGCGACTGCGTGGAGGTCTGCCCGCATGGCGCGCTGGGTGAGACGCCCAACTTCGAGCTATCCTTCTTCAACCGCTTCGGCCCCGACGTCACGCTGGAAAAGGGCGACCTTGCGAAGGCTCCCGACTACCTCGTGCGCCAGCGCCTGCCACGCGGCAAGAAAGACCTGCCCGTCATGAGTCCGCTCGTGCGCCCGTTGCCCCCACGCGGCATCAGGGAGTAGTACGAACAGCCAGGGGCCGAACAGAGAAAGATGCTGCCCGCATAGGCAGCATCTTTCTCTGTTCGGCCCCTGGCTGTTCGTATGAAAGATAGTAGAAACGAGGAAATATGTTACCCATGCTCAAGCAAGTGTCTGACCCCTGCATAACGGGCAGCAAATTGTTGGGGGGCGAGCTTGCCTGAGTGCTGTATCCATTTATATGACCCTGATTGGCTACTCTGGTTAGTTGTAATGCCTCGTTACTTCTATTCTACCGTATCCCGGTCTTTCCCTCTTTCATTGTACCAGTTTCTCTATTTCCTTCATCTCTTCCATAACTTGTGCTACAATATCAAAAATCAGAGCAGATAAGCGGACAAGGAGTTATAGATGGCGAAGCAGCGAATCTTGCGCTTTCCCAATGGCTTTTTATGGGGAACTGCGTCTTCATCGTATCAAAATGAGGGAGGAAACACGAATAGTCAATGGTCTCGCTGGGAGCAGCAGGGGCATATCCTCACGGGCGAGCGCTCTGGCAACGCGGCAGACTGGTGGCTGAGGGCCGAGAATGACTTTGAACTGGCGGAGCAGATGGAGAATAATGCCTTGCGGCTCAGCATCGAGTGGAGCAGGATTGAGCCTGCCGAGGGCCGGTGGGATAGCGCGGCAATAGATCGCTACAGAGCTATGTTGCAGGATTTACGCAAGCGTCACATCAGGCCGGTCATTACGCTTCATCATTTCACCGAGCCGCTCTGGTTCGCCGAGCGCGGCGGCTTTGGTGGCGAGGTTAATCTGCGTTACTTCGTGCGCTATGCCATGCATGTTGTGGAAGCCCTGCAAGACCTCTGTGACTTCTGGATTACCATCAACGAGCCGAATGTCTATGCCACGCAGGGCTACCTGCTCGGCTCGAATCCGCCGGGCGAGCAGAACACGGTGCGCGCTTTGCGGATCCTGCGTAATCTGATGCAGGCGCACGTCGTGGCCTTCTATACTATTCGCAGAATTCAGCCGCAAGCACGTATCGGCTACTGTCTGCACTACCGTCTCTTCGACCCGGCCCTTTCCTTCTTACCACTTGATCGTGTCGTCGCCGGCATACAGGAAAACTTCTTCAACTGGGCGCCCTTGCAGGCTGCCGAGACGGGCCGCTTCCCGTTTCCCCTCAACACCTTTCTCGCGCCCATTGCCCGCGCATCGGGGTCGCGTGACTTTCATGGCATCAACTACTACACGCGCGAGATGGTCACATTTGACCCGACGCGGCCCGCCGAACTCTTCGGGCATCGTTTCACACGCCGTAGAGCCGTGCGTAACGACCCTGGCAAAGGGGGGAACTTCGGTGAAATCTACCCGCCCGGTCTCTATCGCGTCATCAAATCCGTCTACCAGCGCACACGAGGCAATAAGCCGATCTTTATTACCGAGAACGGCTTCAGCGATACGCTTGACAACCGGCGGCCACGCGCCATTCTGGAGCATCTGGCGATGATTCATCGCGCCATTCAGGAGGGTATTCCCGTGCATGGCTACCTGCACTGGACGCTGGTGGATAGTTTTGAGTGGAACGAAGGCTGGGGTGTGCGCTTCGGTCTGATCGAGCTTGAACCGGAGACACAGCGCCGCATCCCTCGCCGCAGTGCCAGCATGTTCGGCGAAATCTGCCGCGCCAATGCCATCACCGAAGGCATCGTCGAACGCTACGCTCCCGAAGCCCTGGAAACCATCTTCGGTTCCGTCGAGACAGTTACCAGTGACGTACTGGTCTAGTCAGTAAAAAAAGATGTCTAACGCTCACTTTCTCCCAGAACTGCCTGGCGAATCAGGGGGTCAGGGCAGTTCTGGGGGAATTTGCGCGCGTAGCAGACCATGCAGTAATCACCTACCAGTTCTTCATCCTCGTCGTCCTCGCCCGTCCCAAAATAGGTGATGGTATGCGGCGGACAGGCGTAATGGCCGCAAGGGCGCAGCACCGCCTCGTCTTGATGCGGCAGGCGATGCGGAAATTGCTCAATATAACATTCATGTTCACTCATTCTATGTTCTCTCTAGCGATGTGTCTGGTTGTGTCGCCTTCTCTTCTTGTCTGGACTCGCTTCGATGATAATGCTCTTGTGTTTTGCTGTCAAGCTTTTGGGAGCGAGCATGCCAGACAAATACGCAGCCAGAATGGGTAATATCGCGCATCTGTTGGGACGCAGCTCAGGGTAGACTATGTACATAAAGATGCTCGCCTGGTGAGTGAAAGAGTGCAGCTTTTGGTGAAAACGTGGAAAGCGGTATCCAAAAAAGAGGAATATCTATCGTATAAATATTGTCATCAAGGGCAAATCTGAGCAATTCATATGCATACATATGTGGAGAGACGTTCTGGTGTGGTGATAAAAATGATTGAACATGATAAGCAAGCATGGAGAGATAAGGAGAAAAACTGCATGTACTATCGAGTAGCAATTCGGACAAACAATGATTCTCTCTGGAAATGGAAGTCGACACCGTTATCCTCTCTGACTGCCCTCTTTAGTTTCCTGCGATTACATAAAGCCATTCCGCAGGATCGCCTGCGCGTCTTCACCGCCTCTTCGTGTGAGGAGATAAATGAGATGCTGGTACAGGAAAACAGCGGGCAGGCGGGGTATTCTGTCAGCGCGGCCCAATTCTTGAGCGAACGCGGCCTCTCTTCCCTGAGGAGGCAGCAAGGCTCAACCAGTGGAGAGCAAGAGCGGCAGATGAGGCGACCCACCACCTCGACGCTTCCACCGCTCGTCCAGAATCGCACTCCGGAGCCTGTCGCGGTGGAAAGTAGGCTGAGCGCACTGGAGCGCAGGCGCGTCGAACTGGAGATGGGCGCAGGCGGCGATCATGATCAGCTCTACGTCTTTACTCTCCCTGTCTCAGTACCACAAATGCTCGCGTGGGCACGACTGCTGGCGCGAGTACAGCAAGGGGAAATGATCTCATAGGTTTCCTTGCCGGTTTTCAATGGCATACGTCCCATTTTCAAGGATAAGAGCTGCGATGAAAGGAATCATTGCGGCTCTTGTCTTGATTCTGTACTGCAATTCCGCTTGCGATGAGTGCCGCTTTCTGATAAAATGATGGAAATGCTTCTTATGTGCGCATACAAATGTACAACGACTGTTATGAAACTCAGGTAATTTTCTCGTGTGTAGCCATGCTTTTTTGATACAAGAGGCTTGCGCCAGGAAAAGCTTCTATCTGGCTGTGGAAACCTGAGTCCGCTTTTCTTGCTCCGTAAGAAAATCGGCTGGAAATGAGAAAGCGAATGCGCGATTTCGTGGGCAAGCAGCTTGGAAATTACCGGATAGTGCAACTTTTGGGGCGCGGGGGCTTTGCCGAAGTCTATCTCGGTGAACATATGTACCTCAAAAATGCAGCGGCGGTGAAAGTGTTGCGCACGTTGCTCACCGAGGAGGCGCGGGCTGCCTTTGTGAAAGAGGGGCAGATGCTTGTACGCCTGCACCATCCGCATATCGTGCGCCTCCTTGATTTTGCGGTGGAGGAGGGCGTGCCATTTCTTGTGATGGAGTATGCGCCGGGGGGGAATCTGCGAAAACTTCATCCAATGGGGTCTCGTGTGCCGCCTGAAACGGTTGTCTCTTATGTTCGGCAGACCGCTTCTGCCTTACACTACGCGCATAGCCAGCATCTGATACATGGTGATATCAAGCCGGAAAATATACTGATTAACTCCCAGGATAAACTCTTGCTCAGCGATTTTGGCCTGGCCGTGCTTGATTCCCCGTCCCATGCCTACAGCACGCAGCGCATGGCCGAACAGATCGCCGGAACCTCGCTCTATCTGGCGCCAGAGCAATTACAGGGGCGTTCACAACCAGCCAGCGATCAGTACTCTCTGGCGGCGGTCGTCTACGAGTGGCTGTGTGGCGTTCCTCCTTTTCGCGGCACCGCCATCGAAATCGCGCTGAAGCATCTTTCCATGCCTCCACAGCCGTTACGCGAGCACCTGCCTGACCTTTTACCTGCCGTTGAAGAGGTCATCCTGCGGGGGCTGGCGAAAGAAGCTGAGCAGCGCTTTCCCGACGTGCAGGAGTTTGCCTCTGCTCTTGAGCACGCTTACCGGGAAGGAGCGCAACCATCTATGCCTGTTGATTCTTCCGGCTCGGAAGAACCAGCTCCCTCAATTTCAAGCGAATATCCGCTATCGCTGCCATCGGGGAGCCTGTTTGAGCCAATATGGAAAGTACCAACTATCCTGACCTCTCTGGTGGGTCGAGAGCGGGATGTTGCAGCCATTTGCGCGCTGCTTAAAATGCCAGCGACCCGTCTGGTCACACTCCTGGGAACAGGAGGAATTGGCAAGACACGCCTGAGCTTGCAGGTCGCAATAGAGATGCGCCAGCACTTCGTCGACGGTGTCTGCTTTGTTTCACTATCAGCTATTAGCGACCCCGAATTGCTGATGTCAACCATCGCTCAGGAACTTGGCATTCAGGATTCCAGGACGCTGCCTATCGTTGAGCAGGTGAAGAATTTTCTGCGCAAAAGACATTTGTTGTTGCTGCTCGATAATTTCGAGCAACTGGTGACGGCAACTCCTCTGATAGAAGACCTGCTGGCGTCCTGTCCTCGTTTGACGATCCTGGTTACCAGTCGTATCGTATTGCACGCACGGGGAGAGCAAGAATTTCCTGTCGTACCACTGGCATTGCCGAACCTGACGCGGCCGGTTGATTGTGCCTCTCTGGAGCAGGTGGCTTCTGTCAGGCTCTTTATCCAGCGCGCCAGGTCGCTCCTGCCGAATTTTCAACTCACTGCGGCGAATGCTCGTGCGATTGCTGAGATCTGCGTGTTGCTGGACGGATTGCCGCTGGCTGTTGAACTGGCTGCTGCCCGTATCAAGCTCTTGCCGCCACGGGCCTTGCTGGCGCGTCTCTCACATCGCTTCGATGTGCTCTCCGGTAAGGCGCATCCCCTTGCCCCCCATCAACAGACGTTGCGCAGTACGCTGAAATGGAGCTATGACCTGTTGAATGCCGCCGAACAACGGCTCTTCCGGCGGCTTGGCGTTTTTGTGGGCGGCTGGATGCTTGATGCTGTGGAGACTGTCTGCTATTACGACCGGCCTGAGGAAAAGGAAGCCGCTCTGGATGAAGTTGCTTCGCTGCTCGATAAAAGCCTGTTGCTCCAGGTTGAGCAGGATGAGGAGGAGCCGCGTCTGCAAATGCTCATGACGGTACGCGAGTATGCTCTGGAGTGCCTGCAAGAGAGTGGAGAAGCTGAGCAGACCTATCGGGCGCACGCGCTCTACTATCTTGCCCTGGCGGAGGAGGCTGAAATCCGGCAATACGGGGGCGAGCAGGCAGAGTGGCTGGCACGTCTGGAGCGGGACTACGAGAATTTACGAGCGGTCCTGAGCTGGCTTAGCGAGCAGCACGAGGCGGAATTGAGTTTGCGGCTGAGCGGGGCGCTCTACTGGTTCTGGACGGTGCGCGCTTTTTACAAGGAGGGATTCTCCTGGGCTGAGAAAGCCCTGGCGAACAGGGAAAGCGTTGCGCCGCTTGTGCTGGCGAAAGCATTGAAGAATGTCGGCGCTCTCGCCTACAGCTTGCGCAAGAATGATCTGGCCGAACAATACTGCCTGGAGAGTCTGGAACTCTATCGCCGGTTTGACGATTATCGGGGTACGGCCATGGCGCTCTACTGGCTTGCGATGATAAGCTGCTGGATCAGGCACGATTACGCGCGCACCCGTGCTTACGCTGACGAAGCCCTGGCACTGCTTGTACCGTTACAAGCTGAGAGCGAAATGGCTGATATTTTCATCATTATCGGTTATGTTGCTTTCAATCAAGGAAACTATGCTGAGGCCCGGCTCCTGTTTGACCGTGGATTGACCTGCTTCAGGAATGCCAGCGATCGCTGGGGAATGGCCTACGCCCTTGAATACCTGGGCCGGGTAATGACTGAACTGGAAGATTATGCACAGGCCGATGAGAAGTTCGATGAGAGCCTGGAAATTTCTCAGCAACTGGGCTATATGGATGGCGTAGCCTTTGCCCTGGGCCTGAAGGGATACGTCGCGTTGCGGCAGGGCGATACGACGACGGCACGCAGGCTTATCGATGAGAGCCTGGCGAGGCACCAGGAAAGGGGCCAGCAGCGTGGCATAGCTGAAGCGCAATTGTTTCTGGGGAAAGTCTGCCTGGCCGAGAAAAACTACGCGGCGGCTCGTACTTTGTATGAGGATTGCTTCACTCTTGGTAAGATGCTGGGTGAAGAGGATACGTGGATAAGTGCTCTGGAGGGGCTGGCGGCGGTTGCGCTGGCGCAGGGACAGCCAGCACGGGCTGTCCTGCTCTGGAGCATCGCCGCTCACCGGCGCGAGGAGGTAGGGATAGCCGTCTCTCTGCGCGGTCGCTTAGATTTCGAGCAGGCTGAGATAGCTGCTCGCCTGCAACTGGGTGTGCAGATGTACGACGCTCTGTGGAAGCAAGGTCAGACAATGGCGTCAGAACAGGCCCTGCTGTCCAGGGAGCAGGACCTGGGGGCTAAACAGGAGATCGCACTTGTGCATCCTCCGCCCGCCGGGAAATCTTCTCCTGCCCCGACCTATCCTGACAATCTGACAGCGCGCGAGGTCGAAGTGCTGCGCCTGATTGCGCAGGGCTGGACAGATGCGCAGATTGCCAGGCACCTGGTAATCAGCCTGCGCACCGCGAACAAGCACGCAACCTCGATTTATAGCAAGATCGGCGTTTCCTCGCGCAGTGCCGCTACCCGCTATGCCATAGAACATAAGCTGGTATAGGTAGGCTCCTTGCCTTCTTTGAGCTTTCCGTGCTACACTCTCTAAAGGATATAGCTTCCCATATGGCCTGGCTGTATCTGGAAATTATAGTACGAGGTTGAGATATGGCAAAAACAACCTTGATTTCCGAAATGCTCAAACTTCATTTTGGAAGTAAGATTGTCTGTACCGATGGCGAAGATGGGGACCTGGTCTATGTCGTTTTTGACCCCACCACGCGGCGCATGACGGCTATCGGTGTGAAACAGGGACGTATTTTGGGAAAAACCGTTCATCTGCCCTTTGATAGCATCGAAAATGCCGGTAGTGACGGGGTGAGGCTGCGCGTCTCGCTCGCGGAAGTTGCTGCTGGCAGCAGCGGGCCGGTCGAGGGCGCGCAATTGGATGGCAGGAGCAGCGTAGAACTGAGCGGCAGTACAAACAGGGGTACGGTGCAACTTGTCGCGGTGCATCCAGAGAGCGGCGAACTGGCTTACATTGTGGCTCATAATCTGCGCGCCGGGCAGGATACGCTCGTTCGCTCAGAATTTGTCGCCTCACTGGCGAACGGGCAGGTCAAGGTCACGATTCCACAGGCGACGCTGGAAGTGTTGCCTCCTTACCAGCCTGATAGCGTGCTCCAGCGCGAGGTCGAGCGCGCATTGTTTGCCGTCACGGCCCTGCATGTCGATCTGAAAGGGATTGTGCTGCGTGTCCTCGATGGTGTGCTCTACATTGACGGCAACATTTCCAGCAAGTTACGCAGCGATATGGTAACAGATCAGGCGCTGGGCGTGCAGGGTCTGCTGGAGATCAAAAATCGCCTGGTTGCCGACGATGTTTTGCAGGCAGACCTGGCCCGCGCTCTGGGCGATGATCCACGCACTCGCGACCTGCCCATCGGCGTCTATCCCCGCCTGGGTGTAGTACGCTTGAGTGGCGCGGTTCACAACAACGGGCAGAAGGCAGCCGCTGAAGAGATTGTGCGCAGCTTTCCCGGCGTGCGTTCCGTCATCAATAGCCTCGTTGTCGACCCCAGGGCCTCTCTCCTGCGTGTCATGGCCGAGCCGGAAGGGGGCAATGCAGAAGATATCGTCCCCGGCAAGTGGGTGCGCCACACCGGTTAATCTGGCCCTCGCACAACATCTACTGAGAGAAAGGTCATCCTGCCCGCAAACAGGATGACCTTTCTCTCAGTAGATGTTGCTAATTTTTTTTGTTTTGTTTATGATAGTGCTTTATTTATAGATGCTTTCCCGATATGTAATGCAGTGACTTATCGCCCCAGTGCCTGATCGAGGTCGCGTATGATGTCTCCAATGTCTTCAATGCCGACAGAGAGGCGAATACAACCATCGGTGATGCCCATGTTCTGACGCTCACTGGCTGTCAGGTCGCGGTGCGAGGAGATGGGGGGATAGCTCACCTGCGTCCAGGTGTCGCCAAGCGTGGTGGCCGGGAGGCAGAGTCGCAGCGCGTCCATAAAGCGGAATGCCGCCGCGCGCGTCTGCTCTTTGAGTTCAAATGAAAGCAGGCCGCCGTATTGCGCGCAGGCCAGCAGGCGGGTCGCCAGTTCGTGCTGTGGATGGTCAGGCAACCCTGGATAATACACGCGCTCAACGGCGGGATGTTGTTGCAGAAAACGCGCCACCTGCAAGGCATTGACGCAGTGTCGCTGCATACGTAATGACAGGGTGCGCAGACCACGTACCACCAGATACAGCTCGAAGGGACCTGCCATTGCCCCCATCATGGTACAGGCTGCGCGCAACTGGTCGAGCAGGGCACGTTTCGCGCTGATAACCACCCCCAGCGTGCTGTCACCGTGTCCGCCCAGGTATTTCGTCGCGCTGTGAATCACCAGGTCAAAGCCGTGCTCGATGGGGCGCAGCAGGCAGGGCGTCGTGAAGGTGCTGTCGATAATGCTTACCGCTCCCACCTCCTGAGCGGCGGCGCTGATGATATCCACATCGATCACTTTCACCAGTGGGTTCGAGATGCTCTCTACAAAGACGATATCCGGCACTTCCTGGCGAATACGGTCGGCTGCATGCTCGTCGTGCAGGTTATGGAGCACAACCTTGATGCCCATAGGCACAAACATCTTGCGCAACAGCCCGATAGACGCGCCGTAGAGGTCGCGCGAGGCCACAATTTTCGTGCCTGGAGCAAGCCCGGCAGCCAGCAGCGCGGCGTGGATAGCAGCCATGCCAGAGCCAAATGCCACCGCTCCCACGCCGCCTTCGGCCCGTGCCATCACCTGCTCAAATGCGTTCGCGTTTGGATTGCCCTGTCGTGCGTAGACATAGGCCGGTTCGCCCGCAGCCGTTGTGCCGCTAAAGGCCGCTTCTAGCGCCTCCGTGCTGGCGTGCAGGTATGTGCTGCTGGTGTAAATAGGCTGGACAGATGGAACGCCGGAATCAATTGTCGGCTGATTTCCAGTTCCTCCATGAACCAGTAGCGTATCCAAAGTCCAGGGGGGAGTAGTTTCTTCTTTCATGCAATTCCTTATCTTGTTCTTCGAGGTTATGGTGTACAGAGACTATTGAGATAGCGCAGCGCTGCCAGCAACTCCTCAATGGGCGGGAGGTGGGCCTCCTGTTCCGCTATCCATTGCTGGTAGAGGGCATTGTACCTGTCTGCCAGTATGATGCTGGGATACAGCGTCCTGGTGGCGCTGTCCCATCGTGTATAGCGCGCAATCACCTCGCCTCCGGGGTTGCCGAGCAACGGAAATGGCAGGTGCAGTTCTTCCTGTACCCGCAGGTTGCCGATAACGGGATCAGGGGTGATTGCCAGGATGGAACAATCCTCTCCACGAAAGGCCGGATACTGCTGCGCGAAGGCACGCAACAAACCTCGCGTCTCGCTCGATGAACTACTGCGTGTGAAGAGCAACAGCAGATGCTGTCGCTGCTTATAATTCCACGGACTATATGTCATGCCATCCGCGTCTGGCAGGGAAAAGGATGGAATAATCTGTCCCGCCTCCAGTAGCGGTTGTACTGTCTTATTCGTGTCTGTCATCGTCTTTTCACTTCTATCAATGTCGTCGATTTTCATGTTATCATATGATTGTATTGTACCCTATAAAAGTGGGCTTTGTCGCTCGCTGTCTTACAAAGAAGTCTGATACCACTATTTTCCGTAGGGAGGTCTTTTTATGTCAACATCCAGCAATCTGCCTTCTGATTCTTCTCTAAGGCCTTTGCTCGTGTCCTGCGGCGCGGGCGTAGTCTGGTCTATCTGGATGTCGAAGTGCAGAACGCGGCGGGGGTGCTGATAGCAAAGGGGTTGGTCACATATAAGCCTGGTTGAGCGAAAGGCGTGAGGCCGCGAAAAAAGTGCTTGCAATCGGGGGTGGGAAGACGCATAATAGAGATGGTCTGGAAATTTGTTTTGTGGGAGGTGTTCTAAAAAAGACCATGAAAGGAAAAATGACGGCGGCCCTCAAAGCCGAGGCGGCGCCCGGAGCGACGTTTGCTCTTGTTGATATTCCTCAAATCGGCCCGTGTGATGTACTGGTGCAGGTGAAAGCCGCCTCCATCTGCGGTACAGACGTGCATATCTACGAATGGGATGCATGGGCGCAGAGCCGGATGCAGGTTCCCCGTATCTTCGGACACGAGTTTGCAGGTGAGATTGTGGAGGTTGGAAGAGAGGTTAGCAATCTTTCCCCCGGTGATTTTGTCGCGGCTGAGACCCATATTACCTGCGGCCACTGCTACCAGTGCCTGACGGGGCAGGGCCATATCTGCCAGAATGTGCAGATTATCGGCGTTGACCGCGACGGCGCGTTTGCCGAGTATATCGCTATTCCCGCGAGCGTTGCCTGGAAAACGGGCAAGGAGATCGAGCACAGCGTGGCTTCCATTCAAGAACCGTTTGGCAATGCCGTGCATGCTACTTACGCGGGTGAAATTGCCAACAAGACGGTGGCGGTCTTTGGCTGCGGGCCAATTGGCCTGTGGGCTGTCGGGCTGTCACACATCTCCGGGGCCAGCGCCGTCTTTGCCGTCGAGCCGAACAACAAGCGGCTGGAGATCGCCACGCGCATGGGAGCGGACTACACTCTCAACCCCCGTGAGGTTGACGCGGTGCGGCGCATGCTGGAGATCACCGATGGCCTGGGCGTGGATGTCGTGCTGGAAATGTCGGGCAATGCCCAGGCGATCCGGCAGGGCTTCAAGGCGCTGCGCAACGGTGGACGCGTCTCCCTGCTGGGTCTGCCCTCGCGCATGGTCGAGCTTGACCTGGCGAACGATATCATCTTCAAAGGCGCGACGGTGCAGGGCATCTCCGGGCGGCGCATCTTCGATACCTGGTATCGCACGCGCCGCATTCTTGAGGCTGGCCAGCTCGATCTGAGACAGGTCATTACCCATACGTTGCCCTTCAACCAGCTTCACGAGGCAATGGAAATCATGAAATCTGGCGATTGTGGCAAGATTGTTCTCACTTTTTAAATGGTAGTCTGTAGGGGCGCATTGATTGCGTCCGCGATGTGAGGAACAGGACAGAGGAAAACAATGGACAAATTGCAGCAGTTCTTGACCAGCGAACTCGATGCGATGCGCGCGAAGGGCGTCTTTAGCCGCCCGCGCGAGTTGCAGTCGGAGCAGAAGGCCACCGTCGTCATCGATGGGCGCGAGGTCATCTCACTTTCTTCCAATAACTATCTTGGCCTGAATACCCACCCGCGCCTGCGCGATGCGGCCATCAAGGCCATTGAGCAGTACGGCGTCGGCTCTGGTGCGGTGCGTACCATTGCCGGGACGATGACGCTTCACAACGTGCTCGAAGAGAAGCTGGCACGTTTCAAACATACCGAAGCATCCCTGACCATCCAGTCCGGCTACGCTACAAACCTGGGCGTCATCAACGCGGTGATGCAGGAAGGCGATATCATCATCAGTGACGAATTGAATCACGCCAGTATCATCGATGGCACGCGCCTGAGCAAAGCCTCCCGCAAGATTTTTCCGCACAAAGATATGGAGGGCCTGCGCAAGGTGCTGGAGGAGTCGCAGGACGCGAACAAGGTCATGGTGGTGACCGATGGCGTCTTTAGCATGGATGGCGATATTGCCCTTTTGCCGGAGATCGTCGAACTGGCCGAAGAGTATGGCGCGTTCGTCATGGTGGATGACGCGCATGCCAGCGGCGTGCTCGGCAAAAATGGACGCGGCAGCGTCAGCCACTTTGGTCTGGATGGCCGCGTGGCGCTGCAAATTGGTACGCTCTCCAAAGGTATCGGCGCGCTGGGCGGCTATGTCGCTTGCAGCCAGGATATGAAGGATTACCTGATGATGCGCGCTCGCCCCGTACTCTTCAGCACCTCCCATCCACCCTCTGTCGTCGCGACCTGCATCGCCGCCATCGAACTGCTGGAAGAGGATACCAGCCTGGTCGACCAGCTCTGGGAGAACACCCGTTTCTTCAAGCGCGGTCTGGAACAGCTTGGCTTCAACACCGGCAAGAGCGAGACGCCGATCACTCCCGTCATCGTCGGTGAAGGCGCTCTGGCGATGCGCCTGAGCAATCGCCTCTTCGAAGAGGGCGTCTTCGCGCAAGGCATCGTCTATCCGACCGTCCCCGCCGACAAGTGCCGCGTGCGCACCATCGTTACCGCCATCCATACCCGCGACGAACTCAGCCGCGCGCTGGACGCCTTCCAGAAAGTGGGCAGGGAACTGAACATCATCTAGTTGCAGCGAGATGAAATCCTGTAGCCGCTTGATAGATCAAGCGGCTACAGGATTTCATCCCCGTCATATTTTCCGTATAGCATAATGTGGTTCATCACCTTAAAAGGTTCGCCCGGCTGCGGCAAAAGCACGGTGGGGCGGGCGCTCAGTCGGCGGCTTGGCTGGCCGTTGATCGACAAGGATGACATCAAGGATATCCTGGATGAGCAGGTTCCGGATTCTGGCAGATTGGCTTACGCAACCATGTTCAATATTGCGCGCCGCCAGCTTTTGCAGGAGCTGAACGTCATCTGTGATAGCCCTTTGAATTTCTCTGTGGCCTACGAGAAGGCGCGCTCTATTGCCCGCGAGACAGGGGCAACGCTTGCCATTGTCGAATGTCGCTGCTCCGACCCGCAAGAGTGGCAGTGGCGTATTGATGGGCGCAAAGAACTTCATCTACCGCCTCATCATCAAACGGATTGGCAGGCATTGCAGGCAATTCTTCCCCAAATGCACGCCACCGCAAGCTATCCCATCATCGATCCGCACCTTATCGTGGATACTGTGCGCCCCCTTGCTGAGATTGTTGATGAGATTGTGGGGTGGCTTGGGCAACAAAGCGGCCAGTAATCGGCACACGAAACCTTGCCAGATATGCCGATTTCCCCTATACTGATTGCAATGATAAAGGTTGTGCTCATTTTGAGTCAATTGCACGGAGTAGGAGATATTTTCATTGCGAGGAAGAATGCACAGGCAGCGTATAGAGGGAGTTGAGGCTCTGCTCGTGGTAGGGAGCGGCAAAGGTGGGGTTGGGAAATCGACGGTCAGCGTGAATCTGGCTGTCGGGTTGGCGAAACGCGGGGCGCGCGTCGGGCTGTTTGATGGCGATGCTTATGGCCCAAGCGTTCCCATGATGCTGGGAGTGCGCAAGGGGGGGATGGGTGGGGCAGAAGCGAATCTGCCTCTCGCGCAGCGCGGCAAGCTGGCCCCTGAGCGCATGCTGCAACCACTGCTGCGTTATGGAGCCAGGGTCATGTCGGTGGGTTTCTTTATTGGCGAGGAACAGGCTGTTGCGCTCATGCCCGATGTGCCTGGCATGTTAATGCGCCAGCTACTCTATACCGTGAACTGGGGGACGCTGGATTATCTCATTATCGATCTTCCTCCCGGCAACGGCGAGCCCCAGGCCACACTCTGCCGCGAAATGCAGATTGATGGCGCTATTCTGGTGACAACCCCGCAGGACATCGCTCGCATCGATACGGCGAAGGCGCTGGCCATGTTTCAAGGGGCGCGGGTGCCGGTGCTGGGCGTGGTACACAATATGGATGGCTTTATCTGTCCGCATTGTGGTGCGCGCGTCGATATTTTCCCGGCCAGCCGCGAAGCACGCACCGTGCTCGATGCGCTGCCGCTCCTCGCCTCGATCCCACTGGATCCCATTACAGGGACAAGCAGCGATAAGGGACAACCGGTACTCATCAGTGCGCCTCAATCCTCCGCCGCGCTGGCCCTGCATACTATGGTAGAGCAGGTGGCAGCAAGCATAGAAGCCTGGCAATGTGACGAGCGTGAGGTGGCGGAAGAGCAATGGTCTCCTGAAGAAACTGAGGAGCATGCTGGCAGGCCAGGGAAAGGAGAGGGGGATGGCAATGAAGGAGAAGATTAAGGGCTGGTTGGCCGGCATCGTCTTTCGCCTCATTGCCCTGTTGACATTGGGGCAGATTTCGCCGATTCTCAGCGCGTGTGTCATCCTTGAGAAGGACGGCAAATTTCTCTTGATCGACCGCACAGATGGTCTCGGCTACACCATTCCTGGTGGCATTGTGCGCTATCGTGAGACGGTGGAGCAGTGTGTCTTGCGTGAGGCACAGGAGGAGACGGGCTATCGCGTAGCCATCGAGGGCATCGTAGGGGTCTATTCCGCGCTCAGGCGTGACCCGCGCCTGCGCGCCGTCTCTATCGCCTACAGGGGTTCGATTGTTGGCGGTGAGATGCATGGTTCCGGCGAAGGCGAGCCGAACTGGTATGCGCCCGAGGAGGTATTTGGACGCATGGCCTTTGATTGTGAATCCATGCTCAAAGATTACTTAAGTGGCAGGCAGTGTCTCTCCTGATTATGAGGGGATTCCGGTCACCATCGCGCAATCGATTTCCATATGATATAGTGAGTGCAAAAAGTGGGACTTTCTAAAGCCGAGGAGGAGAGCGATGCCGATTTGCATGATTTGTGATGATACGGGCTTGCAAAACTCAGATGCGACCAACCCGCAATTTTGTTTTTGCTCGGCTGGCAAGCAGGCGCGGCGCGAGTGGGAGGCGAGCCGGGGCGCAAAGCAGGGCAAAGGCCAGAGCGGGCGGGAAGGACAGCCGAAACCGGCCAGCTTTATCGATATTGCCCAGCTTGACGAGGTCAACGCGAGCGTGGATGCGATGCGCGCCTCATTGTTTGGCTCGTCTGCCACAGAGAACGCCACTGTGCCAACCAGACATGCCGCCGTGCAGTTGCTCTACCAGATTGCTCATGCGGGCCATGAAGTTTCTGTCGTTGAGGCGACTCAACTCTTTGAGCTGGCAAAGGCCCTCGAAGAATTTCTGCATGCCCTGGCCCCTATTGGCCGCAATATCAAACGGTAAAGGCAGCATAGGAAAGAAACTTCATAGCGGGCGAATAGCAAAAATGGGTACCTCCCATTGACAGATGGGAATATCCTCATCTATACTCGCAAGGAGAGAGTGCTCTTGTAGAGACCAATGCACGTCCTGAAGTGAAACAAAGACCCCGTGGGGGATTTTTTCATGTCCAATAATATGGAGCAGTAATTTGCCCAATCGTATGAAAGGATGGAGTATTGTGCTGGATGGCGGAGAAACAACAACTTTTGAAAGCATTGGTTCATTTGAGCAGAGAGGGGATTGTTCATGATCTGTCCACGTTGTGGCAATGAGTGGGATGCAACGAAAAGCCCTTGCACGCGTTGTGGTCTGGTAATACGCATGCCTGTCAAATCAGAACGGGCCGCTACCCCACTTCCCAAAAGTCCGTCAAGTCCGTATCAAAGTCCGTCAGGACCGCTGAACCCATCTTCCAATGGGTCAGGTCCATCTCAAAATGTATCAGGCCCATCAAGTCCCTATCAAAGCAGAAGTACATCGCAGTCTGGCCCACAAACTCCGCTCTGGCAAGGGAGAGGCTCGTCTTCTGCCCCTCTTTCCGCGCGCGGCTCCGCGCCAGCGACAAATGTACCTCCGACTCCATCTCTATCACCACGGGCCTCGGTACCTCTCACGCCCCGTCCTTCTAATTTTGCGCCTTCCGCTCCGGCTTCCTCAATGCCTGATGCTATGCGCCCTGCTATTTCCTCACCAACAAAATCGGCATTTGAGCATGCGGAGGTGAGAAGGACCGCTAATCCTGCGAACACGGGTGGCTCTAATTTCTCGTTCACGCCTCAAAATGACAATGGTTCATCTGCGACGATGAGCGGTCCCGCGTCGCCCAGGAGCGTACCGTCGCGCCCTTCATCGCCACCTTCAATGCGTTCCGGGCAGCCTGCGGCGAATCCTCTCGCTTCCGTTGAAACCATGTCACCAGATAGGCAGCGTGTGCAATCTCCACTGCGTGCCAGTCGCCTGGTGACGGACCCACTCGCTCGTGAGCAAACGCAACAGGCGAGACAAAGACAACAGGCCGCGCCGTCTGTTCGCCGTCCTGTGCCCACCTCCGCGAGCACGTCTGGGGCTGACAGCGCGGGCAATCTTCGTGCGCTTGCGCCTGGGATACTCCTGCGCGGTGGGCGCTATCGCTTACAAGAGCTGACAGAGCGTCAGGACTGGTTGTCCGGAGTGTACGAGGCGGTCTGGATCGCGCAGGATGCGCAGCGTGGTGCCTCGCAGGTGATCGTTTGTGAGGTGGCGCTGCCGGAAAACTCTCTTGTGACGCAGACGACGCTGCGTACAGCCACGATGGCGCTGACCTCCGTCGGGCGTCATCCGCATATTCCTACGCTCTGGGATGCCTTCAGCGATCAGGGACGCAACTTCTTTGTGTTTGAAGCCGTTGATGGGGAATCCCTGCTGGCTCGCATGCGCCGAACAGGCCGTGCTCTGCCAGAGCAGGATGTCATAGAGTGCTGTCTGCAGATGACGGAGGTGTTGGAACTGCTGGCGCAGCAATCTCCTCCCCTGGTGCATGGCCTCATTCGCCCTGAACATATTCTCATCAGCCGTTATGGCGCGCAGTATATGCTTTCCGACTTCTCTATCGTGTTGGCGGGAGGCGCGACTCAGTTTGTCTCTGGCATTGATCGCACTCGCCTTTCGCCCTATGTCGCGCCAGAATTTGTGCGTGGCCTGATCGATACGCGCACTGATCTGTATTCTTTGCTGGCTACTGCCTATCACGCGGTAACAGGCAGCGCCCCGGCAGGGGTGAGCGGCAGCATTCCGCAGGCGCAGCGCATCAATCCCAACGTCTCGCCACAGTTCGACGCCATCCTGTCGAAGGGGTTGCGTCCGGTCTCCAGTCAGCGCTACCAGCGCCCTTCCGAACTGCGTCAGGATTTACTCGCCATGCGTTCGGTGAGTAGCACGCTCGTCTCCAATCCTGGGCAGCGCGTTGAACCAGCGATGAGGGCACCGGTTCCCGGCGAGGGAGCGCTGCCCGGCGGCTATGCCTCGCAAAGCCTGCAAGATACGGTGGCGCAGACCTTCCAGTCAATTCTTCCAGCCGAAGCTGAAGAGGGGGAAAGCCGGTCACTTGTTCCGCGTCCGGAGGAACTTCCACCCATCTCGCGGGGGAATGACCTGCTGAACTCGGTCTTCTGGGTTGGCCTGATACTGGTCTTTTTGATTGTCCTGGTCGCCATCGCCCGTGGTTTTGCATAGAAAAGTCTAAACGGGAGATAGGGAGTGCGAGAAGGCCGCCGATCAGCAAACCGGCGGCCTGCTGGTTTTTCCCGGTTGATGCCTTTGCTCTTTGACTTTTTCGGGTCTGGTGGATACTTCTCTCCAGGGAAGCGACAGCAATCAACCAGATTGCTCCCCTCCCGTTTGGGAGGGAAACACTAATGCCTGCGTGTCACTACGAAGTCGATCAGGTCATCCAGCACCTGACGATCAGGCGATGGCGAAAAATGATAGAGAGCCTGGCGGGCTTTATCGGCAAAGACATAGGCCTCAGAAAATGACCGCGCGATGCCGGAACCTCGAGTTACCCAGGCAACGACTTCGCGCACCTCTTCATCGTCGCGCGTTCCCGTCTCATTGAGCAGGTGCTCGACCTGCCGGTAGTGTCCGTTCTGGGGTTGCTCCTGCAAGGCGTAGATGAGCGGCAGCGTTACCATACCCTGGCGCAGGTCGTTCCCCGCCGGTTTGCCGATGGTGGCTTGATCTTCCGTGTAGTCCAGTACATCATCGATGATCTGGAATGCAATGCCGAGATTGAGTCCGTAATCGTGGAGATGTTTGATCTCTTCCTCGGTTGCTCCACTGAGGATGGCTCCCCCCTTACAGCAAGCGGCCAGCAAAGCAGCCGTCTTGCGACTGATTTTGTCGTAGTAACTCTCAGTTGTCAGGTCGATCCGCCCCGCCGTCATCATCTCCAAAATGGTCCCTTCGCAGACGGTTGCGACTGTATCAGAGAAGAGGTGATTGATGCGGTTGTCATTGATATCGGCGATCAGGCCAGCCGTTTTCGCGAAATAGTAGTCGCCGAGCAGGATAGCAATGTTATCGCCCCAGATAGCGTTTACTGTCGGGTTGCCGCGCCGGGTCTTCGCATTATCCACAATGTCGTCATGAATCAGCGTGGCCAGGTGAACCATTTCAAAGGCGACGCTCAGAGGGAGCAACTTATCAAAGTGATATGTGTTCAACCTGCCTGAAAGTAAGGTAAGTGCTGTTCTGAGACGTTTGCCGGGCGAACCGAGCGCGTGCATCGAGGCTGAATTGAGGATGTCGAGGCCGGAGGTGGCTCTCTCCTCGAAGGTAGCATCTACTTGTTCGAGATCGGACTGGATACCGGCAAAAAGTTGGCTCAACGTGGCCGTGTCATTCATAAAGGCTTCTCCCATTGGGCAACAGGCGACTGCTCCCTTTGCATGCTAGAGCAGTTTCCCGTATGTCTATGACTGGTCTGTAACTGGTCTATGCCTGACGTATAAAGAGAGGCGGCCTGTACCTGACACGTACACCGCCTCTCATGCACATTAGGTTTTGTAGCTTCTTTCAGATTATAGCATGAGCAAGCCAACACATGAGAAGGGCAACATTTCTGCTCATACATTGGATGTTGTATCCAATTCTAACAGGTCTTCTTGCACGTAGCCTGCTGTAAAATTGAATTCGTCCAGCGCATCGAGCGCCGTTTTGTACTCCTTCCAGGTCAGGCGGCGATTCAGCACAGGATCGTTGACCGCTTTCCAGGCGGGGAAGTATTGATCCATCAGGCTGATGGGAGTATCGGGGCCGAGTTCTTCGGCGATCCAGCGCAGCACTTCGCGGGTGCCGGAGATATCTTCTGGCATGACGAGATGGCGAATCAGCAAACCGCGCCGACCAATACCCTCCTCGTCCAGTTGCAGTGGGCCAACCTGCCGGTACATCTCCTTGAGCGCTGCCTGATTGTGTTCGACGTAACGCGGCATTTTGGAGGTGCGCAGCGCGTTTTTGTTATCGGCATATTTGGCGTCGGGCAGGTACATGTCGACCACACCATCCAGCAGCTTCAGGGTTTCCAGGTTCTCATAGCCGGCGCAGTTGTAGACGATGGGCAGGCGCAAACCCTTGCCGCAGGCGATGACGAGGGCGGCGAGAATCTGCGGAACGAAGTGTGTGGGTGTGACGAGGTCCAGGTTGTGGCAGCGTTTCCTTTGCAGGTAGAGCATCATATCCGCCAGCCGCTCCGGCCCGACGCGATGTCCTAGACCACCCTGACTGAGTGGGAAGTTCTGGCAATAGGTGCAGCGCGCCTGGCAGTAGCCGAAGAAGATAGTGCCCGCCCCACGTGTCCCGCTGATGGGCGGCTCCTCCCGGCGATGGACATTCCACGAAGCCACAATAGCCTCCGTACCGGAATGGCAGACGCCGGTTTTGCCTGCGATACGATTGCAGCGGCAGTTCTGGGGGCAAATCGTGCAACTGCGCAGGATTTCCCATGCCGCCGCTGCCCGCTCCGCCAGTTCGCCCGTTTCGTAGAGATTGAGATAACTTGGATAAAGCATGTCAGTCACCCGGTAATGTGAGTAAACGCTGTGGTGTTTCCACCAGCATGGTGTGCAATTCTTGTTCCGCTACGCCTGCATGGCGCAGACGGGGTACAATGTTCGTCAGGACGTGATCCCAGCCCCAGCCACCGTAGCGGTGGAACTGGAGGCGCGTGCAGATATCGTGCGCCAGCGTGATCTGCGCGCCGTAGCCCTTTTCCAGCAGCCGCAGCACGCATTCGATACGCTCGGTATCACGAGGCTCCTGCGCGTAGGAGCGATCAAAGTAGGTTTCCGAGCCGAAAGTGTCGAAGGAGAGCACGGCACCGCGCTCAGCTATACGCGCATGCCACCCCGGTTCGACCAGTTCATCGCAATGACTGATAGATACCCGTGTGAGGTCTGCGCCTTCTTCCTCCAGGATATCCAGGATGTGCAGGTGTTCGTGTCCCCAGATCAGCGGGTGAACGTTGATGCTGACTCCCGTTTGTTGCTGCACGTGAGCGGCGGCGCGTAGTTGGCGCTCCTCGAACGGGTAGATGGGGGAACTGGTGCCCAGTTCTCCCATCAAACCCGCCCTGATAGTCGTGCCGTACATCCCTTCGTTTATCCAGCGCAGCAGATCCTCCTGGATGGCCCCGGTACCGCGCTCGTGCAGCTCTTCTGGCAGAAGCGGCTGGCGGTAGTAGCCGCAGCCCGCGATGACGTGAAGCCCACTGCGCTCGGAGATGAGACGCAGCATCTCCGGCTCCGGTCGGATGCCCACTGTTGTCAGGTCAATGAGTGATTGACCTCCTGCCGCCCGGTAATGCTGTAATTCCTGGAGGATTAATGCCGGGTCATCTATAAGCAGGTTCAGCTTTGAGTCATATGGGTTGCGTGTCAGCGCGCCCCGGTTTTCCAGTGTCGGTTCCTGGTCAACCAGGTATGCCCGCCCGGCAGGTGGATTCTCCCACAGGCCGCGCAGGTCGATGAGCAGGTGCTCGTGACTAAGCGTGATACCCAGCTCGCTCGCTGCAATTGGCCCTCGCACCGTTCTGATCTGCATGTTTGCTACTATGGTTTCAAACTGGTGTAATCTTATCGGGAGAACGCTTACACTTCGGGCTTCGGCCACTTGAAGCCGCGCTGCGATGGGCGTGGCACATTACTTTCGCTTTTTGGCTCAGTGGCCGCTTTTTTCTCGCGCTTGCGCTTTGCCGGTTTCTGCTCCTGTTGTTCAGCCTGTTCAGGTTGATGGGCCTGAGGAACAAGGTCATTGGCATCCTCGGTGATTTCCGTCCAGAATTGAGCATTTTTGCGCTGCGCCGGACGTGACCCCTTCAAAACGCGCCTTTCGGGCAGGTGGGTCACGTGCCGCTCTTCCGGTTGTCTGCGCCCGGAATGGTTGTCGAACGAGTTAAAACGCTCGTAGTCGCCCTCGAACTGTTCCCGCTCATTCTGTCGGTAGTTGTTCCGATATGGCGTGCGCGTTTCAGGCCGCGTCCCGTTGGCATAGGGACGCTGTTGGCGTCCATTGTAACGAGAAGAGCGTCTTTCTTGTTCGGGATAGCGTGCTGGGCGGCCAGCATAGCCCTGTTCGCGCCTGTTATCTGACCGGTCATTGCCGTAGTCATGGTCTCGCTCATTTCTCCGAAAAGCGGTCTCATGATTGCGTTCTCGATAGCTGTTGGAACGCGGCTCGTTGAAGCGGTCATTGTTGTATGAGCGGGGGCGTGGCCCTGCATTTCCGTTGTGATAGCGACCGTTGCGCCCGTCAGTACTTTCCCGGTCATTGGGAGCGTGCTCGTAATCACGGTAGTAGCCGGAGCTATTGCGGGCGCCGGGGCCAGAGAAACGCTGCCTCTGGTCATATTGCCTGCTGGAGTGTTGCTGGCTATTGCGGGGATGATAGTCGGCGTGGTTGACTTGAGCGCCGTTTTCCCATGCGCGGTCGACTGTCTCGCGGTTGAGACGAGGACGCTCAGAGCGCTCTGCTCCGGGCCTGCGAGTTGGCTGCTTGCGAACGTATGGGCGCATATCGTTTCGCTCTTGCCGCTGTTTGTTAAAATCTCTGGTCATAATTCCTTTCAAAAAGGCTGTCCCTTTGGGGATAGAATTTACGTGGTGGACAGATGAGATCACCAGAATGCCTCTGTTGTGTACCTCCCGTCGGTCGTTCCGCACCCACTGCGCTACTATGACGCGCATCTATTCACAGGGCAACTGCAAGGGGGCGCGTCCTTGATAGTATACCACACATTGTCCACGATACAACACGCTTGCTTCCACCTTTCCACAATTTCAAGAGGGTGTCGGCGTGATTTGCGGAACCGGTCCGGCGGAAAGCGACACCGGATTGTAGTTCAATTCAGCGCTGCCGAACATGGCGAGTGACTTGCTGGACAGCTCATCGGGCAGCAGATAGCGCAGGTGTACCGCGTAGTAATTTCCTTGCTCCTGGAAGACGCCGCTCTGCTGCCCTTTGAGCAGAGCGAGGATCGCCTTTTGCTGACTTGCCGTGAGCAGCAGGGCATGTTGTGGCACCGTATAAGTCAGGCAGCCAGTATCGGCGTTCGGGCTGGTGATGTCTTGCGGGATCGCGCCACATTCGTAGGTCGCGAGCTGCGCGAGCGTGAAATCGGGAAATGTCCAGGTCGGAATGTTCTGGCTCAAGTCGGGGCTGAAATCCTGGTTGGCGAGCAGGGCCATAAGCTGGCTGCTATAGGGATGCGTCGGCCCGTTGAGGGCGTTGGTGATGGCGGTGAGCGCCGCGTCCAGGTGGTGATAATCGCTCATGGCCTGCGCGCTCTCCGAAAGCGCGCCAAAAGTACCATAGACATATTCATATTGCTTCCCATTGACTGAGAGTTGCAGCAGGGTGAAATTCTGGTCGGGCGTATCCGAGAACTGCTGCTGGCTCAGATTGAGCAGGTGGTCGCTATCGACCAGCGTGCGCAGCAGTTGTTGCAGCGCGTCCGTGGAGAGGCTTCCTTCGCTCATCTGGTAGCCAGGACCGAGAATATAGGTTCCATCCCCATAGATGCTCACCTCCGGACTGACTTCCAGCGTGCCAAAATTGCCGCCCCCGCGAAACATGCGTATCAAAACATCCTGCGCCCCCGCACTATAGGTAATCGGTCCGTTGCTATCTGGTAGCGTCTGCCGGACACTCCCCGGTTTCGGTGCGCTGTTCCCTGCCGTGCCTGTGCAGGCCGCGAGTAACATCACCAGTAAGATAAGAATAAAAAACGCGCTTTTTTTCATAAAGATTTCACCTGAAAGACCAGTATCTCCAAGGTAGCTCTATCTTATTGTACCTCCCCTGGGCTATATCGTAAGCTTAAGGCGTGACTTTTCATCTGCAAGCTTTACCTGCTTACGGGCAATTTTAGTCGATTGATAAGGCTCCAAAAGCAGGCTTGCAACAGTCCAGGCTGCTTAAGGTTGATCGCAGAAGCGGTAGCCGATCATTTTGTAGACGAGTTTGGCGGCCAGGAAATCGGCGCGAGTCTGGCCGGGCATGGGGCAGAGTTCGACCACATCCATGCCGACGACGCTGGTGCGGCGCATGATTTCGCGGATGAGATCGAGCAGTTCATACCAGTGCAATCCTCCTGGTTCGGGCGTGCCAACGGCTGGCATCTCGCTGGGGTCGATGGCATCCAGGTCGATGGTGAGGTAGGTGTGTTGTGAGAGACGTTCCCAGGGGATTCTGGCGCGGCCCTTTGCCATCTGGTAGGCCCAGACGATGGCGACATCGGGCTTCGTCTTCAGAAACTCGGCCTCTTCCGCGCTGAGGCTGCGAATGCCGATCTCCGTTAGAGGAATGCCCAGATCAACCACGCGGCGCTCGATAGAGGCGTGCGAGAGGGGAGTGCCTTCGTATTCGTCGCGCAAGTCGCCATGCGCGTCGATATGCACGACGGTCAGGTCGGGATAGAATTCGCGCGCGACGCCAATGGGGGGAGCGGAAAGCGAATGCTCACCGCCAAGAATGAAGGGAAGCTGACCGCGCTGCAAGACCTCGCGCACGGCTTCTGCTGTGGCGTTGAGGGCGCTGGCGTGATCCATACCGGTGTAATCCAGCGCGGGGCGCGTATAGACGCCAACTTCGATAGGGGAACAGTCCAGTTCCTCGTCGTAGAGTTCCATCTGACTGGAAGCATCCAGAATCGCCTGTGGCCCGTGCTGCGTGCCTTTCATATAGCACACGCTATATTCGAGCGGGGCCGGAATAATCGTGACACGAGCCGTTGTCGGATCGCAATACGGGGCATCAGGCGCACCAAACTGGGTCACAGGCAATTCTGTCATAGTCACTATGTCCTTTTTATCGCACCCCCGCAGCGGCTTTGCGGCTGCGGCGCTCTTCGAGGGCTGCGGCCAGCCGCACAGGATCGGGTGTCTCCGGGCGCAGGGAACGATTGCCGCGCACCACGAAATGCACTTCTACATCATCGGTTTTGAACATTTCTTTCGCGAAATTGATGGCATCTTCCTGACTGAACTCTTTGCAGGAGCAGATGTCGATGTCGACTTCGCCGTATTCGGGCCAGGCATGCACGCTGATGTGGCTCTGCGCGATCACCACAAAACCGGATAGCCCGGCGTCTAAGGGGTTTGACGTTTCAATGTCATAGAGGTGTACCGGGCTGACCTTCTCCATGTCCACACGGGCAGGGTATTCGTCCAGTACACGGCGTACCAACGCCTCGTCGCTCAGAAGCTCGCGGTCGCAGCCGTAGAGTTCCAGCATCAAATGGACAAGCATCGAAATTTCCTCCTCATTGTTCTGTGTTTGTGTATGCTCCTTGCTTTCTTATGGCAGCATACATGCTAACATCCCGGTGCTGCCTGGCATTCCCTCCTGAGGGGCAAATTGATGGAGCCGACAAGGGAATGTTTCTCGCGCACCGAATGATATTATACATTAGGTTGTCAAGCTAATGCAAAGGGTAATTTTGATGCTTGTACCTAATAGCCAACAAGCTTCCACCTAAAGCAAAGCACCATCGTCCACCTAATGTCAGGTAAGAGGTTTCCATTAGATGGAAAAAAGTACTAAGGTCGAACCTCCCTACCAGACTCAAAAGCCTGCGCTAGCTCCTGAAGCAGTTTCGTACGCTTTATATACAGTTCTTTTCTCGGTCGCGGTTGAGCCTTTGCTACTGCGTATGCAGTCATCAAAGGTAGAGCAATAGTAGAATCTCCGTAAACTACAACCGTACTATTCAATTGATCCGGTTTGATTTTTCCCCACGATACTGCTTCAGAGGGAGTTGCGCCGGAAAGGCCGCCCCAGTGCGGTGCGTCTGTCGTGATCTGGATAAAGTAGTCATGGCCTCCCTTGTGGATGCCAAGCACTTCCCACAGTTGCGGCTGCGTTTGCAGGTAGAAGTTCTTCGGGCTGCCGCCGCCGAGAATGATGACGCCGTTGCGTGTGGCGGCATGGACGATGGCCGTTGTCTCGTTCACGTCGGCCAGTGGGTCGAGCGTGAGCTTGTGGCCCTCCAGCGCGTAGCGAGCAAGGTTCATGCCAATCGACGAATCGCCGGGCGAGGAGGTATAGATCGGCACATTCCATTGCGCCGCCTGTGCCAGCACCGAATATTCGGGCCTGACCCCGACCTTGAGCAACTGCGTTCCCAGGTGATGGTGCAGTTCCGAGGTGGAAATGGGTTGCTCCGGCAGCGTCGTCAGACACTCCCGCACAAAGGCATCGGTATCCAGCAGCACCTTGTCTTCGAAGAGAATGTCATAGATACGAATGACGCCCTCTTCCTGCAGTTTCGTATCGTCCAGCCGGAAATCGCCACGATGCAGCGACATGGCCAGCGCGTGGTGAATGTCGTGATAGAGGTTCGCGCCCGTGCTGACGATGAAATCGACGAAGCCATACTCCATCAAAGTGAGGATGCAGCCGCCCAGCCCGGCGGGGGTGAGCGCGCCTGCCATCGTCAGGCCGATGGTCACATCTTTTTCCGGGTTGAGCATCTCCTGCGTAAAGAGCCGTGCCGCCTCGTTCAGTCGCGCCGCGTTATACGCCTGGAACTGCTGGTCTATCAGTTCCGCGACGGTCATATTCGGCTGCACGCGGTGTGGCAAAATCTGCTCCCCGCTCAGATAGTCGCTCTGCGTTGGCTCGTGTTCGTGGTTGTGGTCGTCGCCGTCGGCCATATAGTGAGAATGATGATCGTGCGTCATGAGAGAATAAGGTCCTTTCCTGTAGGTGAGATAGGGTTGGTGTACATCAACGCTTATTATTTTACCATCTCTGTGATCCGGGGTACATATCTTCTCATCTCCCCTGAATGGGGGAGATAAAAATCGTAATCTCAGGCGATGGCTTCTGGAGGACTTTCGTTTACACTGTCTCCATACGCAAGACATTGATTGCTAGCTGACGAAAATAAAATAATCGGAAAGGAAAGAAAACGTTGGCCGCGCTTTTACGCCTGCCGCCTCTGCTCGCGCTTGTTATCATTCTCGCTGTGATGGCTTTTGTGGTATACCACATTGTGACAGTCAGAGCTGTGCAGCCTCTGGCCGCTATTGGGCTTGCCCTTTGTGCAATTGGTCTCGTTCGCACGGTGTTCAGAATGCGGCGGAAAATGCCGGATGGCACTGAAGGCGAATAAACCTGCCCTCATATTACCTTCTCGAGGAGAGATTTAGCATGATGGAATTGTCCACTGATGTGACATATGGGCAAAGAACAACATTGCATGTTCCTTGCATCGAGCTCCAGAACGTCTCAAAGTCTTTTGGCGCGGTACAGGCTTTGCGTGAGGTAAGCTTCACGATACCCCAGGGGCAGGTGGTCGCTCTGCTTGGGCCTAACGGCGCGGGCAAAACCACGGCCATCAGCTTGATGCTGGGCCTGCGTCACCCCTCGCAGGGAAAGGTGCGCCTCCTGGGCGGTGATCCTCATGAGCGTCGGGTGCGCAGCCGTTGCGGCGTTATGCTGCAAGAGTCGGGGGTGCCGCTCAATCTCACGGTGCGTGAGACTATCACGCTCTTTCGCTGCTACTATCCACATCCTCTGCCTCTCGCGCAAATTCTTGAGATGGCTGGTTTGAAGAAGAAAGCAATGGCTCAGGTCGGCACCCTATCGGGCGGGCAGCGTCAGCGTCTCTATTTCGCGCTGGCAGTATGTGGTGATCCCGATGTTCTCTTGCTGGATGAGCCAACTGCTGGACTCGATGTGGAGGCCCGTCACAGTTTCTGGGAGCAGATTCGCGGTTTTGTGCAGCGGGGCAAGACCATTCTGCTGACCACGCACTACCTGGAAGAGGCGGACGCTCTGGCCGAGCGCGTCATTCTCATCGACCATGGTCGTGTACGTGCTGATGCCTCACCGGCGGCCTTGAAAGCTCAGGTGTCCAGCAGCCGCGTTAGCTTTGATGTGAGCGAGCCGCTGCGTCCTGAAATTTTCGCGCAGCTTCCGGTGCAGCGACTGGAACAGGAAGGTCGCCATGTGAGCCTGCTGACGCCCAGCCTGGAGCCCGTGCTGCGCGCCATATTCGCCCAGCCTGTGGAGATTACGAATTTAACCATTACCGGGGCAACGCTGGAAGAAGCTTTCTTCCATCTTACTCTGGAGCAATCAGAAGAAAAAGGGGCCTGAGCAGCTATGTCTATACGAACCTCATCTACCCCTACCGCGCCTATCACCCCGGTTGCACCATCTGGCCCGATGCTCTGGCACCAGTTGCAGGCAGAATTGCTGCGCCTGTGGCGTACCCCCAGCTTCCTTGTCCCGACGTTGATCCTGCCTCTCGTCCTCTACACCCTGCTGGGAGGACTGGGCAAGGCGCAAGGTCTGGAAGATGGCGTGAGCAGGCAAATCTACGCGCTTGCCTCCGTCTCCACCTACAGTATCATCGGCGTTATGCTCTATTCCTTTGGCGTCAACATCGCCAGTGAGCGGGCGCAACGTGTGAATGTTCTGATGCGGGCCACGCCTTTACCTGCCCAGATCTACCTGCTGGCGAAAGTGATGACAGCTCTGCTCTCTGCCCTTGTGATGTTGCTCATCCTCAGTAGCTTCGCCATCGTTGTTGGTGGCGTACAGCTCAGTGTCAACGCGTGGATTACTCTGCTAGCCTCACTGGTTTTGGGAGTGCTACCTTTCACCCTGCTCGGTTTCGCTATAGGAAATATGGTCAGTCCAACGGGAGCGACACCCGTCATTAACCTGTCTTTCTTCATTCTCGCCTTTGCTTCAGGGGTGTTCGTCCCGCTCTCGCAGCTTCCCGATGCCCTGCAAAACATTGCTCCCTACTCGCCTTTCTATCGGCTGGGCCAGCTTGCCTGGAATGCAGTCGGAGTGCAAACCGGGTCAATCAGCGAAGCTATCGGGCTGCTTGCGCTCTATGCCCTTGTTTTCTTCGCCCTTGCGCTCTATGCCTTTCGTAGAGAGGAGCAACAAACCTTCGGCTAAGCATGCCCGGGGCAAGTAAGACAGGTGAGAATCAGTCAAGCAGGAGCGAGAAAAGGTGATATGATCAAGGTATCGTCTGTCTCCTGGATAGGCAGAGTGGTTGTGCATCAGCTCGCTCATTGCTCTGAAGGAAATTGCTATGCAGCAGACAATAAAAAGAAACGAACAAATCGATACTCCCACGCTGCCGCAGGTGGCAACATCGCAGGGGGGCGCGACGCTCCAATTGATCCTGAGCTATCTGCTTGTCGGCGCGGTTGCGCTGTGCCTCGCCTTCTTGCTGACACGATTGGGCGTCCAGCAGCTCTACATACTGCTCATTGCCCTGCCAGGGGCTGGCGTTTGTGGGTTGCTGTGCACACTCAATCTCCAGTATGATCTCTACCTGCTGGAACTGAAGCTCTCACGCCTCGCACACGGACAATTGCGGGCAGGGATGGGTAACGAGAGCGACAGAAAATATCTGCTGCGGCGCTGGCCGCTCAGTCCCCTTTTTCTGCGCTTGCAGGAGATCGAGCACCGTATGCAGCACCTCGCGACCAGCGAGTTACTGAGCGCCGATCTGCGCGAGAAAACACTGCAACAGACCAGGGAGGCAGCGGCACTGGCCGAACGCAATCGAATCGCGCGCGAACTGCACGACTCGATCAAACAGCAGATCTTCAGTATGAGTGTGGGTGCGGCTGCTGCGAGAGCGTTCTGGCAGGAGGGAAATGCGGCGGACGCTCGCGAGGCCCTGGAGGATATCCAGCGCAGCGCGAAGGAGGCGCAGGTGGAGATGCAGGCACTTTTGCAACAACTGCGGCCCGCGCCCCTGGAAAACACCAGCCTGATTGAGGCGCTGCACGTGCAGGCTCAGGCGCTGAGTTTCCGTACTGGTGCTCAAATGCATCTAGAGCTTGGAGGATTGCCAGAAAACGACCGCTTGCTGCCGGGTACGCAAGAGACGATCTTTCGTCTGGTGCAGGAGGCGTTTGCCAATATCGCCAGGCACGCACGGGCGCGCACAGTCTGGCTCGCATTGCGCACCCTGGAGCAGTCTCTGTACATCGAGATACGCGATGATGGGCAGGGCTTTGACCCGGCTGCTGTGCCTGCTGGCATGGGTCTGAGCAATATGCAGGAGCGCGTTCAGGAACTACACGGCACGGTTGAGATCACCAGTCAGCCGGGTCAGGGTACAGGTATTTTGATCAGCATTCCTTTGTTGGAAGCGTCACACGATCTGGCAGAAGAAGCGCGTCAGCGCTACGAACTGGCGCGTGCGGACGAACTGGCAAGGCGTGGCTACCAGCTCTGCGCAAATGCCTCGTATCTAGGCATAGCAATGGCGCTGCTGGGGATTATTATCTCTTTGAGCTTTGCCTGGGATATGGCTGTATTTGGATCGTTACTGATCGCAATCTCTGGCTATATCAGTGGTGCTTTTTATCGTGCCAGGGTAGCGTTGAGCGCCGGTCGAGAAAGCAGGGTCACGCTGGAACTCGATCAGTACCAGTATAGAGTAAGTATGGATATGGTACGCCTGGCCTCTCTGGGTGTTTTATGTGCGTACAATCTGGTCAAATTGCTACATGCCAACCCGGGACACTGGTTGTTTCTCGCTGCCTTTGTTTGTCTGCTTGGCCTGGTCCAGTTCTCACGCTGGCGGTACTATCTGAATACAGAACGCTACTATCGCCTGCTTTCCACACAGGAACTCAGTTGGGAGTTGGAGCAGCGAGGGCGGGTGTTCATCCGTTCACTGGTCTTCTTGTCCGTTATCTATGCAGGTGGGCTCGTCTTTGCGCATTCCTTGTTCGTACTGTCACCACAAACGCCGCAACAACAGGACGCTTACGCCATTGCGTTACTGCTGCTTGTGATAGGAGTTGGTAAGATTTTTGATTCCATACAAATCAAGCGCTGGAGACAGCAGCTTCACGAACATGAGCACCGGATATCGGCACGGAGAAAGGAGGGGTAGCATGCCTGACCCGATTCGTGTAGTTCTCGTCGACGATCATCATATTGTACGGCGCGGCCTGCAAAGCTTTCTCAAGGCTTTTCACGATCTCCAGATCGTGGGCGAGGCGGCCAGCGGCGAGGAGGCGTTGCGGGAGGTCGAGAACTGGATGCCTGACGTGGTGGTCATGGATATGCTGATGCCCGGCGGCATGGATGGCATTGAGGCTATCAAACGCATTCGTGCCCTGCTGCCCAATACGCGCATAGTCGCTCTAACCAGCTATGCCGATGACGCGCGTGTCGTCGCGGCCCTGCGCGCTGGAGCCATTGGCTATGTCCGTAAGGAGGCTGACCCGGAGATGCTGCTCTCCTCTATTCGCGCCGCCGCTCGCGGTCAATCGCTGCTTGATCCCATCGTGGCCGAAGTGGTTATGCAGGAACTGTTGCACGCGGGCAGGCACGGAGCAGAACTGACCGAACGCGAGCAAGAAGTGCTGCGCCAGCTTGCTCTTGGCCGTACCAACCACGAGATCGCCGAAGTCCTGCGCGTGAGCGACGAGACCGTGAAAACGCACGTGGGCAACATCCTGACCAAACTGCAACTGGCTCACCGTACCCAGGCGGTAATCTATGCTCTGAAAAAAGGCTTGATTTCGCTGGATGAGATTGAATTACCTTGACCCACCCGCTATAGACTCACTAACCGCGAGGCATTGGCGCTTACAGGTCTCGCACGTACCATTCAGATGCAATAGAGAAGCCCGGTGCTGCCAGCATAGCTCGTCTTTGCGCCAGAACGTTGGCTGATATACCTGGTACTGCGTCCGCTTCTGTTCGGAAAGATCGACTATAGCTGGCGCATCGGATAATCGGGCTGGACGGATGTTGATGCTCATTTTTTTGAATTCAAAAGACCTGGTAGAATGGGGATACCAGCAAGGGCCATGTGATGGTCGAAAGCAAATATTGCATCGATATCGAGACGAGACTGAATTATTGCAATAGAGAAAGCATCTACATACGAGAGTGTTTGATCGTGATAGCGACCAAGCACCCTCCGTACTCTTGCCTCCATTTGGTAATCTGGAAAGACTACCTGGAGGATTCCCTGTTTCTCCAGGGCATCCTTCAAATCAAGCCACCGTGAGGCTTCTCTCTGCCCAATATGGTAGAGTATCCAGGTGAACGTTTCCGCTACCACCCCCCAGCTTGTGATGCGAATAGTCGAAGGATCCAGGCTTTGATGAAAGGTTAGGGCAGCTGCATAGTGCTGCTCTTTTTTGTTCATCAAGGCAATCCATGCTGAAGTGTCGATGAACAGACGCTTGATTTCATCGGTATATGTCGTCATGATCTACCTCAGATGGACCTTCAAACATTCCAATCATTTCAGCAAATGGATCCGAAGTCACTACTATGCCCTCTTTAATGAGAAACTCATCAAGAGCCTTGCGTAAGATCTCTGCCTCTGTAACTCCCTGCTGCTGAGCCAGACTTTTTACTGCCCTATCCTGTGCCGGAGTAATATATGTTTGTTTGCGAACGAGTTCCATAGCTAAACCCCCTCATGGTGTTGTATAACAACTTACCTCCATGATGTTATTATACAACATCATGGAGGTAAGTTGTTATACTATTTTGATCTCTTGATGAGCTTATCCTACTCGATCATCGCTCTGCGAATCTCGATGATCTGGTCGCGCAGTTGGGCGGCCTTCTCGAATTCGAGTTGTTTGGCGGCTGCGCGCATCTGCGATTCGAGGTCTTTGATGAGGCGCAGGGCTTCATCTTTGGGGATGCCTGCCAGCACTGCGGCCACTGTTTTGCCCTCGGCAGCTTCGGCATTGGCCCCGCTCATCTCTTTGATACGCTCGGAAAGCGTCTTGACTTCCTTCTTGATGCCGCGCGGCGTGATGTTGTTGCGTTCGTTAAAGGCCATCTGTATCTTGCGGCGGCGGTTCGTCTCATCGATGGCGCGCTGCATCGATTTCGTTACCGTATCGGCGTACATGATGACGCTGCCCTCGATGTGACGGGCCGAGCGTCCGATGATCTGGATCAGCGAGCCTTCCGAGCGTAGAAAGCCCTCTTTATCGGCGTCGAGGATGGCGACAAGCGAGACTTCCGGCAGATCAAGGCCCTCGCGCAGCAGATTGATGCCCACCACCACATCATAGACGCCCAGGCGCAGGTCGCGCAGGATGTCGACGCGCTCGATGGTATCGATCTCCGAGTGCAGGTAATGGACTTTGATGCCGAGTTCTTGCATGTAGTCGGCAAGGTCTTCGGCCATCTTCTTGGTCAGTGTGGTGACGAGCGCGCGCTGCCCCTTCTCGACGCGCCTGCGAATCTCGGCCAGCAGATCATCGATCTGCCCTTTTGTCGGGCGCACGCTGATTACCGGATCGAGCAGGCCTGTCGGGCGAATGACCTGTTCTACGATGGCTTCGCTGTGTTCATACTCATATGGGCCGGGCGTGGCGGAGACGTAGAGGGCCTGATTGACCATGCCCTCGAACTCGGTAAAGGTGAGCGGGCGGTTATCCATCGCCGAGGGCAGGCGGAAGCCGTAGTCGACCAGCACCTGCTTGCGCGAGCGGTCACCGGCATACATGCCGCGCACCTGTGGCAGGGCTACGTGCGATTCGTCGACCACCAGCAGGTAATCGTCGGGCATGTAGTCTAGCAGTGTCCACGGCTGCTCGCCCGCGCCGCGACCGGCGAGGTGGCGCGAGTAGTTCTCGACGCCGGAGCAGAAGCCGGTTTCGCGCAGCATCTCGATATCGAAGTTGGTGCGCTGCTTTAGACGGGCTGCTTCCAGCAGCTTGCCTTCGGCCTCCAGTTGAGCAAGCCGCTCCTCCAACTCAGCCTCGATCAGTTCGATGGCTTTGTTCAGGCGGGCCTGTGTCGTCACCCAGTGCTTGGCAGGGTAGATGTCCAGCCGCTGCCGCTTGCCCAGCACCTCGCCCGTCAGCGGATCGATCTCAGTCATGCGCTCGATCTCGTCGCCGAAGAACTCGATGCGCACGGCGACATCCTCGTAGGCAGGGAAGATTTCCAGCACATCGCCGCGCACGCGAAAGCGCCCGCGAATAAAGTTGGAGTCGTTGCGCTCGTACTGAATCTCGGTCAGGTGGCGCAATATCTTGTCGCGCCGCCGCTCTTCGCCCACTTTGAGGGTCAGCACGACCTCGCCGTACTCCTCCGGGCTGCCCAGACCGTAGATGCAGGAGACGGAGGCCACAATGAGCACGTCGCGCCGCTCAAAGAGGCTGCGCGTGGTCGAGAGGCGCAACTTCTCGATCTCCTCGTTCAGCATGCTCTCTTTTTCGACATACGTATCCGTGCGCGGGATGTACGCCTCCGGCTGGTAGTAATCGTAGTAGGAGACGAAGTATTCAACCGCGTTATTGGGGAAAAACTCTTTAAATTCGCTGTACAACTGCGCGGCCAGCGTCTTGTTGGGAGCAAGCACCAGCGTCGGCCTCTGCACCTGCTCAACAATCTTCGCGACGGTATACGTCTTGCCGCTGCCTGTGACGCCGAGCAATGTCTGTTTCTTATAGCCTTTCTGGATGCCTTCCACTAACTTTGCAATGGCTTCTGGCTGATCCCCGGTTGGTTGAAATGGCGCCTCGACCTTGAATTCTGGCATGGCGTTCTATCCTTGTAGAAAATCTCTCTTAGAATATCTTTTCCAATCGCCTCTTATTATATCATCTTTTTGACCCGTTAGATAGAGGATATCGCCGGTGATCCCCCTTGATTTCCGTAAAGCATGAATGATGCCACTGGCAAAACTCATGCTGGAAAAAAACTGCTTCTCATCCTCGTAAGGGCGAAAATATGGACCCTTCTGGAATGCTTTCCAGGAAGCGTGCTTTTTTAAGATTTGATAGAACGGAGAGTTGAAGACCTGCTCTGCACGCTTTACAATCGTATGCCACTTTTTTCGCCTTCTTACGAAGGGAGAGTGAGCGAGGAGAGCAGCGAGCCAGACACATAACAAAAGCAGGCGCAGCAAGTGAATTGATTCTCAGCGATAGCGCGTGTTTAAGAGAGGTGCGTGCAAGTTGCGTACCTCTCACGTTGTTCGCAAACGTATCAATTCTGGTCTTATGGTGGAGGTTTGACCTGTCATGTTCCAGTATAGAAATGCTCACCTGCGTATGGTAGCCGCCCTGATCGGTATAGTGCTCTTATTTACGCCTTTAGCGGGTTGTAATACTTCCAATCCCATCCAGTTTGTTCCAATCAATCTGGGGATTCCGGCTCAGGCACTGAACTCGCCCGTGATCGGCAATCTGCCCGATTCAACAAAGCTACATGTCGGCATTACGTTTAAGATTAGCCAGAATCTGCTCAATAAACTGAGTAGTCAGAAGATACAGCCGGGGAAGCCATCGCACCTGGAACAGATTGCCAATCAGCTTGGCATTTCTGACGCGACATATCAGAAGATCAAGGGTTTTTTTAATCTGCAAGGGATTGCGCTCAACCTGAGTAAATTGCGCACCCATCTCACCGTTACTGCGAGCGCGAAAACTTTTGGCAAGATCTTCCAGACGCACTTTGTCATTCACAAGTATAATGGCCGCGCCTTTTACGCGCCCGCCGCAGCGCCCGAAGTGCCACAGTTCCTGGCCAACACCATCGTTGCCGTCACCGGGCTGGATAACTACAGCCAGCCGCCGATTCATGATTTTACGCTGAGTGGCATCAACCTCGATGAGCACCTGACTCCGAAACAGCCGGGGCAGGATTGCTATGCTCTGGGCAGTACCTTGCTGCCGAAGCAAATCGCCCATGCCTATGGCTATGACCAGCTCTGGAATCGGGGCCTGCACGGCGAAAACATGACGGTCAACCTGGTGGAAATCGATGGCTTCTACCAGCAAGATGTGCAAAATTACCTGGATTGCATCAACTTTCAAGGCAAAGTCAATGTTGTGGATGTCGATGGTTCTCCCACGCAGGCTCTCGGTGAGTCTACCCTTGACCTGGATATGGTCGCGGGGCTGGCTCGCTCCGTCAATATCGTCGACTACGAAACCGACGGCAACGCCCCTGGCGATACCTGGGTGCAGGTCAACGACGAACTGCAGCAGATTATCAATGACAACACGAATAACGCCAATTCCGGTAGCGTGGTCAGCATCAGTCTTGGAATTGACGAGAGAGATATCACGTCACAGGATATAGCTGCGATGGACCAGAGCTTCCAGTTATTGACCAGGGCCGAGCATATGACGGTTTTCATTGCCAGCGGTGATTGCGCCGCTTTTGCCGATGGGACTTATCGCAGTCTCTCGGTCAGTTTCCCCGCCAGCGACCCCTGGGTTACCTCTGTAGGTGGCACTATTCTCTCCACCAACGTCAACTGGAACCGCACGAACGAGGTGGTCTGGTCTGATGGCTCAAATCCGTTCGCGTGTAAAAACCAGTGGGGCAGCGGCGGCGGAAACAGCATACTCTACTCGCGCCCGGGGTGGCAGAATGCTGCTGGCGTGAACAATCAATACTCGCGCAGCAGGCGACAGATTCCCGATATCTCCGCGGCGGCCTACAATCTTGCTGTGTACTTCCAGGGTCAATGGGGAGCCGTTGGTGGCACGAGCGCGGCAGCGCCCATCTGGGCGACCGGGATGGCGCTGGTGAACCAGGGCTTGATGAATCAGGTTCACCAGTTCGCCTATTCCCCCCAGCTTTTCTACACCGTCGCGGACAACGCTTCCGGTTCGTCTCCGTACTATGATGTGACACGCGGCAACAATCTCTATTACCCGGCCACGCCGGGCTGGGACTTCGCCAGCGGCCTCGGCACGCCCAATCTGGCCGATTTCTACAACATACTCGCCCGCCTGCTCTGATATACCATGAAGAACTGGCTGGATATGTCACTGTGAGCGAGAGCGAAGAATGACATATCCAGCCAGTTCTTCATGGTATATCTGGTTCATATCTGAGCTGATTTCCTGCCTCCTCTTTTCCTGAGTGTTACTATAGAGGTAAAATAAAGAGGACAAAATCATATCAATTTCAGGATAATTGTTGGAGGAGAAAGAACTACTATGGCGCAGAATACCCCTCGTTTTTGTCCGCGTTGTGGAGCGCCTTTAAGTGCAGGGCAGCGCGTCTGCGCTAATTGTGGGCTGCATATTCCCTCTAGAACGGCGAGCCAGGACTTCCCGGCTCCCTCGCAAGCCTATCCACCGTATACACAGGATGGGATGCCGGTACCAGATCAGGCTACATTGCCGCAGTTTCCCACCGCATATGCACGGGGTGGAATGCCGGTGCCAGAGCAGGGATCACAATACCCTTCTCCATTTTCGGCTGGCCAGAGCAATCAGCAAGTGCCGCCTGCTAGCGTTGTTAAGCCCCCTCAAAAGCGATCCAGAGGGAGGATGGGTTGTGTTATTGGCTTGCTCGTGGTTGCTCTTCTGGGTATCGCGGGCGTCTTTGTCGCGGCCTTGCTCGGCGTCCATCTTCCTGGCACAACGGACCTCACGACGCAGACACCGGTGACGACAACAAGCGTTAATGAGACTGTTACCTATGCCGGAGCAGCGATCACTGTGCTCAATGCGCAGCAGTCGCAGCGTTTTGTGAATGATCCTAATACGGGCAACGATGGCATGCTGCGCCTCAACCTGAAAGAGCAGAATAGCACAGATACCACTGTGAGCTGGTCATATGCCGAGATAGCCCACCTTGTCCTGCCGGGCGGCTCGACGGTGGCGCCCGTTTATGTGAAGGCGAAGGGGAGTATTGCTCCGGGCGTGACGCAGAACAGCATTGTTGATTTTGTCGTACCAACCACGACCAGCGTTCGTAAGATCGTTTTGCGCCTGGGCAGTGCGAGCGAGGCGCAGGTGGATATTCCCCTGACCGGTCAGGCCAATCTGAGCAAATATACGCCTCACAGCGTCCAGATCAACGGGCAGATGCTCTACATGGGCCTGAACTGGACGCTGACACAGGCCACGTCACAGTTGTACATCGCTGGACAGCAGGCAAGCAGAGGCAAACGCTACATCGTCGTCACGCTCAGCGTCGATAATACACTTTCACAGGAGGCAATTACCGGCTCGCCATATACCTATATCCGCTTGCAGGTCGGTAATGGCAATACACTGCTCTCGCCGCAAGCCAGCACCCTCCCTGTCTCCTTTGCTACAGGTGAGACAGGCAGGACAGGCACCGTCACCTTTCTTGCTCCCCAGAATAGCAACTCTTTCACGTTGATATTAGAGCCGCAGGGAAACAACAGCGGCTTTGATCCCGCTTCAACCGCTTTCCAGCTCTCCTGAAACCGGAACGGTAAAACTACCGGGGTGAGCTATGTCACACAAGACAAATGGGTAGTTTCATAGAAAATTGCACGGCCCGTTGTTATACTGGTTGGTAGAAGATGAGTGGAAGAGGTTGTGGTATTTTCCAGGAAATTGTTCATGAGGGGTCAGAATAGATAGTGGCCCCGAAAGGAGGGCTTATGGCCCAGACACCTTCGCGTTTTTGCCCGCAATGTGGTACGCCTGTTGCGTCCGACCAGCGTTTCTGCTCCAGTTGTGGAGCGACTATGGATGTCCATATGGCTCATCCGACCGAGCGTGCCTCCGAGAGCAATGCATCTACCATTTTACCTCAAAATGCGAACGAACAGGCCGCGTTTCTGTCGGGTGGACAGAATCCTCAGCCATCGGCGGTACCCCCTCCGCCACCACCCGAATCGCTCACCCCGGCTGTACCACCTGTCTCGGGGCAGCCATCACCTTATTACACACAGTATGCACCTCCAGCTCAAGGAGGCCAGCAAGTATCTCCGGGCTACACACCCGCTCCGCCCGTGGCTGCGAGTTCGGCTCCTGCGTACGCGAAGCCACAGAAGGACTCATCACGGAGTGTGCTTGGGCAGATTGGCTGTGGCGTTCTGCTGGTGATCTTACTGATTGTCGGCCTCTGCGGCGGTGCTGGCTACCTGGGCTATCGCTGGATTGCCTCTCAGGCGAACAACACCACCGGTACAAACACAGGCACCACTACCTCGAACAACTACAGTGGAAAAGGGAACAGCGGCACTGGCACCCCGACGCTACAGGTGACGACGAAACAGATCAATCAGACCATCACCTATGCCAGCGATACCATTACCATCCTGAATGTCCAGCAGGCGAGTAGTTTTTCTGATGACACTGCCGCAAATGGCATTGTTCGCATCAACGTCAAAGAGAATAACACTGTTGCCAATAGCCCTACCTTTGCCTACTACAATACGCTCCGTCTGATCTTGCCGGATAAATCGAGCGTTGCCCCGATCAATACAAAAGTGGGAACAAGTCCCCAGGAGCAGACAACACAGGAGAACTGGTGGGATTTCCCGGTCGCGACCAATCTCTCTGTCGACCAGATAAGCCTGCAATTTGGCACCAGTGAGGAAGCGCAAATGCTGGTTCCACTGACGGGCCACGCTGATCTCAGCCAGTACCAGCCGAAAACGTCCAGCCCCAACGCGAAAACGCAGTATGATGGTCTGACATGGACAATCACCAGCGCCACCGTGAGCTTCAACGCCGTTGGTAAACAGGCACCGGATGGGATGCGCTACGTCACCATCACAATGAGCGTAGATAACAACTCATCACAGGAATTTAGCGCGTTCTGGGGTGATTACTTCCGCCTGAAGACAGGAAGCAATACAAGCGCACCGACCGGAGATACAAACTTTCCCACAAACTTTGCGGCTGGCTCAACCGGCAGCATAGGAACATTATACTTCCTGGTGCCAGCAGGCAGCACCAGCTTTACCCTGGTGCTGCTGGGAAATGCGAATGCCAGCCCACCGATCAGCCAGTCGCAAATCAATTTCCAGGTTTCATAGAGAAGGAGGCAAGAGAGGCTTCATCATTGGTGAAATGAAGCCTCTCTTGCCTCCTTCTCTTGTAATAAAGCTATTCCAGCAGAAAGCTGCCGATAAGTTGGCGGCGCAGGGCGGCTTTTTCGTCTTCATCTATGGCGACTGGCTGTTGGGGTTTGTCAGATGGGACGGGCTTCTGGATTGGCTCTGTCATGAGTTCCGTGACAGGCTGGGAGGAAGCGATAGTGGGGAAAGGAGTAGATGGAGATTCTCCCCAGATCGCCATTTTGTTGGTGGCTATTGCAGAAGCTTCCTCTTCAAAGGATTCTTGTAGGAACGGGAATGCGGTTATCGGTTCATCGTCGTCTAGCAGGAAATTCCCAGATTTCTCGGAAACAACGGGTTCTGCCTCCTCGGCAAAGCTCTGCTGGCCTGCTGTCGTTTCCTGTGCAACGAACGCAGGCACTTCTTCCTGTCTTGGCCGCACCGGTACCATCGGTTCCGTTGGGAATGATTCGGCGCGAGCAGGTATAGTGCCAGGGGCGCCGGACTCGCTGATGAGTGGGAAGCGGATGCCATCGATTTCGACGAAAATACCACGGCCCTCGCGCAGATCGGCGAGTTGCTGGCGCAGTTCACGGTTTTCCGCCTCTAAATTGTTCATAATTTCTTGCTGATGCAGTAATTCTTGCAAAATGAGATCGAAACTGCCATCACTCATTGCTCTAGCTCCTCCTTTTGCACAAAGTACATGATAGAAACGAATCGATAGAAGAGTATGTTTGAGCAGGGCGCTTGATATACATACGATCTCCTCACCATAAAAGAACGCCATTCTCTCCCGTCTTGGTATAAGAACGTGTCAATGTGTCTTAAGTAACAATAGACGAGTTTGATGAATACCTCATGTGTTGCAATACGATTGTATAGCTGTGTTTTTAGATAGGAGCTTACCGGTCTCCATCCCGAAAGCCGTAGCTCTCAACGGGCAAAAACAGGCAATCGACACCGTGTTGGATGGCGGCAAGATTTCTTGCTAGAGGTATGTTCCTATGTTACACTATGTGAAAGGAAAGCTCTTGCCCCCCGTGTTTATTTTTCTGTGGGGCATGCGTATCCTTATATAGGAGATGTATTACCTGATAAAGGGTTGTATAAATGGCAAAGGAAACGGTAAAACAGGCGATAGCAGAGCATAGTGGTGGAGACGAGCATAGCCACGGTGGAAATCTGCTTGGTCCCATCCTCTGCTGGGCAGTGGTCTTTGCGGATATTGGAACCTCGGTGTACTATACTCCCGGTATTCTCTACGCTACTGTTGGCAAACTGGCAGGCTTCTTCGTCTTGCTGACGATGACCGTATTTGTGCTCCTGACATTAAAGTATGCTGAAGTGACGCATCGATACCCGCAGGGTGGTGGTGTCGTAACGGTGGCAGCGTCGGCGTTGAACAAGTGGTTTGGCGCGTTGGGCGGCATGTTCATTCTTGTCGATTACTTTCTCACGGCTGCTATCAGTTCTCTTTCGGGAATGCAATATCTCAGCGTTGTTTTGCCTGTTATTGGCCCCAAGACAACGCTCCCAGTAGTTGGCTCAATACAGCTTCTCCTTATCTTTATTACCATTGTCATGCTTTTCTTGCTGGGCGTGCTTAACTGGGTTGGAGTAAGCGAAAGCGCGAAGGTGAGTCTGGTGGGAGCGGTCATTGCTTTTCTGAGCGACCTGGCAATTCTGTTCACAGTCTTTACTCATATATCGTTGGGCGGTTTTTTCTCTCTGTTCGGCCAGATGTTTGCCGCGAGAGCTTTGACGCCTGTTTCCATCCTGGTCGGTTTTGCCGGTTCCTTCCTGGCCTTTTCTGGCCTGGAAAGTATATCTCAGCTTTCTCCGGTCATGAAGACTCCGCGCAAGCGTGTCGCGGGCATGGCTCTTTTGATGGTGGTGCTGACTATTGGCATCACCAGCCCTCTGCTGACCATGCTTTCGACCCTTTTACAGCCGAATCTGGCGGCTGATCCCATTCTCTCTTCTCAGTTGATCTCGCGGCTGGCTGGTCACTGGGGGAATATTGTTTTGCAGTCAGAAGTGGCGATCAGCGCGGGCGCTTTGCTGATCTTTGCCAGCAATACCGCTATTATCGGTAGTTATCACGTCTTTATGGCGCTTTCGCGCATGGACTTCTTTCCTGCCTTTGTGCTGAAGCGGAACAAATTGCGCGGCACTCCTCACTATTCTATTGCGCTGGCCACAGGCATTCCTATTATCATTCTCATCGTTGTGGTTGGCAATATCAACTTGCTGGGTGATATGTATGCCTTTGGCTTGCTTGGAGCCTTCTCTCTGACCTGCCTGGGCATGGATGTAGTGCGCCATCGCGAGCGCAACCTGGCTCGCCAGGTTGCCCGCCAGTTGCCGGTAGAGAATGATCTGAACAGGGATGGACGTACAACTCCGAATGAGTTGATAGAGAGCGCGACCGCTCTTAGCGAGAAAGTAACGAAAGAGAGCGGACACAATCTTGAAGAGGGGCTGCTGCCAGATGTGATCGCGAAAATGGCTGCCCGTGAGCACCATCCCGGCCTGAAAAGCTTCTGGACGAACATCGAATTTTATCTTGGGATTCTCACAACTTTTTTGGTGATGCTGGCGTGGACGACAAATCTGATAACGAAACCTCTGGCAACAGCCTTTGGTGGGAGCGTGACGGGTCTGGGCATGATTGTTGCCTATTTCATGTATAACCAGCATAAGCAGAAGGGGCGCGTGCCTGTAGTGGTGGTAACGGGCGTTGAGGGACGTTTGCCTGGCTCCGTCCTGGCTGTGCTCTCGAATAATCCTGAGCACAACGACGCGGTTATCCATGCCGCCGTGAACGAGGCTGATGGTCGCCCTGTCGTCTTCATGTACGTAGGTGAGCCGAAAAATCTGCCACCACCACGCATGTTCGAGATGTACGATCCGTACCTGTATGATCAGCAGGCCAGGGCTGCCTTTGGCAGAGCGGAGAGCGTGGCGCAGAAGGCCAGAGTGCAGACCCGTTTTATCTATCGGCTTGAGGAACCTGATGTAGTTGCTCGTGTCTGGCAAATTGTCCATCCACGCGATACGATTGTCGCGGCTGCTAATGCCAGTGAGGTCCGTGATATCAACCCCGATCGTATTCGCTCTGAACTTACGCCGGAGGGCAAAGTCGTCCATCTGTTGAAGCGCTGGCAGTAGTGCTTCTAGCAGTTTTTTGTTGAAGTCGTCGCAAGTGATACAATAGGGGTAACCAGATTATTGGTACACTGTTGTATGACTTTCTTGAACAAGGAAAAAGGAACGAAGACCATGGAAGATCGCGTTCGAGAAATATTGAGCTGGTATGACAGCGAAAATGCGGGTGTGCGCACCAATCTTGCGCGCATGCTCAATCATGGTCGCCTGGGTGGCACCGGGAAGATGGTGATTTTGCCGGTTGACCAGGGCTTTGAACACGGCCCGGCACGCAGCTTTGCGCCCAATCCCGCTGGCTACGACCCACGCTACCATTTCCAACTGGCTGTTGAGGCAGGCTGTAATGCCTACGCCGCCCCCCTGGGTTTCATCGAGGCCGGAGTGACTGACTTTCTCGGTGAAATTCCTCTGATTTTGAAATGCAATAACCACGACCTGCTGAACGATGAGAAGGACCCTATTCCCTCCATCACGGCGGGTGTGGAGGATGCTTTACGCCTGGGCTGCTCCGCTGTAGGGTTCACCATTTACCCCGGCTCTGCTATGCGCAACCAGATGTATGAGCAGCTGCAGCAGCTTGCCCAGGATGCGAAAGACGCGGGCCTTGCCGTCGTCGTCTGGTCATATCCGCGTGGCAGCGCCATTAGCAAGCAGGGTGAAACTGCTATCGATGTGATAGCTTATGCAGCTCAGATCGCAGCCCAACTGGGCGCCGACATCATCAAGGTGAAATTGCCCACCGCCCATATAGAGCAGCCGGAGGCGCAGAAGGTCTATCAGAAGTACGAAATTCCCATCACGACACTGGCCGAGCGCGTCCACCATGTGGTGCAGAGCGCCTTCAATGGACGCCGCATCGTCATCTTCTCCGGTGGCCCTACCGCTTCCGACGAGGAGGTCTTTACCGAAGTGCGTGCCATCCGTGACGGCGGCGGCTTCGGCTCGATCATTGGCCGCAACTCGTTCCAGCGTGCGAAGCCGGAAGCCCTGCGCTTCCTCGAAACGATCATGAATATCTACGCTGGCACGATCCAGTGAGAATGTCCCTGCTTGAAAGGAAGTCAGTAGACTCGCCCTGCCCCCCGCAGGGCGGGCGCAAGGCATCGGCCCTACTATACATGAGGCTGCCCGACAGATCATAGCGTGTATAGTAAGGGCCGATGCCTTGCGCCCGCCCTGGCCTGGGGCGCTTAGAAAGGATGTCTTTGTGACCCGCAAGTTTTCCCGCGACGATCTCCAGTCATTCAAAATGATGGGCAATGTAGCGCTTTCGCCTGATGGGCGGCGCGTGGCCTTTGTCATCACTACTTACGACAGGGCGAAGGATGAGAATCGAAATGCTATCTGGTTGCTGGAGCTTGACGAGCAGGGCCACGCTGTAGGCGAACCGCGACAGTTTACCAGTGGCGTCAAGAACGACATCAGTCCCGTGTGGGCTGCTGATAGTCGGCGACTCTTATTTCTTTCTGATCGTGAAGGCGAGAAAAAACAACTCTGGCTCATCGATACGCGGGGGGTGAGGCGCGCAAGCTCACCAGCATGTTGCGCGGCGTCAACGAGGCGGCGTGGTCTCCAGATGGGCACTGGATCGCCTTTACAGCTATGGTTGCTCCCAATGACGAGGATGTGGTGCTCACGGGCGGCAGGCAGCTCTCGGATGAGGATAGGAAAAAACGTGAGGAGGAAGAGCGGCTGCACCTGCGCACCATTACCTCTATCATGTATCGCATGGATGGGCGCGGCCTCTTCGATCAACGCAGCCAGCTTTTTGTCATGCCTGCTCCCGTTTCCGGCCAGGAAGGAGCCGTTGATCCTGCCTTGATTCGCCGCCTGACCTCCGGCGACTTTGATTGCGCTCAGCCCGGCTGGACGCCCGATAGCAGCGAAATCTCTGTGTTGAGCAATCGTGCTGATGACCGCGACCACAGTTTTGTGCAAGACCTGTGGGCCTTTGCGCGTGAAACGGGCGAGGCGCGCCAGGTGAGCGACCATTCATTGCAAATTGGAAGCTATAACTGGTCGCCCGACGGTCGTTCTGTGCTGCTGGTCGCCTCGCCTGACATGTTCAAGCAGGGCCTGCGCAATACCGGTCTCTACCTGCTCGCTCGCGCAGGTGGCGCGCCGCGACTGCTGACGGCAGAAGTGGACAACGATACCACGAATTCCGCTTCGGGTACTCTTGGTCTGCCTGGCCCCTATCGTCCGCAGTGGAGCAGGGATGGAGAGCGTGTCTACTTCGTTGTCAGCGAACATGGCAGCGTCAACGTCTACTGTCTGGCTATCACCCGACAGCACGTTACGCCCCTGACCAGCGGCGATCACCTGATCTACTACCTTGCTCTGCTGCCCGGCGAGCGCGGCCTGGTGCTGGCTGATGAAGAGTACCTGCATCCCTGGGAACTGTATCTCTTGCCCCTGCATGCTACCGGAGCCAGTGTGGGCGAGATGCTGCCCCTGACACATCTGCATGATCGCCAGCTTGCCGAATTGACCTTAAGCCAGCCGGAACGTATTCGCTACAGGGGCGCGAACGGCGAAGCGGTAGATGGCTGGATTGTACGCCCTGTCGGTGCGCGTGAAGGCGTGCGCTATCCCCTCATCGTTGCCATTCATGGCGGGCCAAACGGAGCCTACAGCGTAGGGATGAGCCATTTTTTCCAGTACCTTGCCAGCCTGGGCTATGCCGTCTTCTATTGCAACCCGCATGGCAGCACCGGCAGTGGCGAGGCGTTCTTGCGCGAGGTGGCCGGTGACTGGGGCGGCTGGGATTTCCAGGATATCATGCTTGGCGTTGATGAGTGTATTGCTCGCGGCATCGCCGACCCGGAGCGTCTGCTGGTCACGGGCTACAGCTATGGTGGCTACATGTCCATGTTCATCATCGGCCACACCGACCGCTTCAAAGCTGCTGTGCCGATGGCCGGTGTCTCTAACCTCGAGAGCTTTGTTGGCACCTCAGATCTTGGCTTCTGGCTCGTTATGCAATCGCTGGGCTATCCGTGGGACCCGGAACGTGCCGCTTACTATCGTGAGCGCTCGCCCATTACCTCGGCAGCGAATGTGACCACGCCCACGCGCTTCATTCACCCCGAAGGCGACCTGCGCTGTCCCATCGAGCAGACAGAGCAATTCTACATGCGCCTCAAATTGATGGGCAAAGTTCCCGTCGAGCTTGTGCGCGGCCCTGCCTCCTGGCACGGCGGCACCAGCAAGCCCAGTCAGTACTACGACCGCTGGGACTCCATGCTCGACTGGTTCGGCAAACACGTCGAGATGCGCCCTGAGGAGTATGATGATATTTGATGTAAATGTGATATCATAAGGCCAGTGAAGTACCCGCAGCCTTTCGGCAAGGGGCTTCTACGCAGGTTTCCCCACGTTGGCTGCTTCCAAGCCTGAGTATGTTTACCGCAGCGTTCGTATCTCTGTCGAGAACGACCCCACAGTGGATACAGATGTGTGTTCG
>DATGLM010000030.1:0-7615 GCA_035294125.1 Ktedonobacteraceae bacterium
TCCGGGCAGCGTCTGATTATCTCAGGCGAGCGCACGGATGTGTTTCAGGACGATGGCACGCCCATTCCCGGTATTCAGATCAGCGAACTGGTCATGCTGGCGGCGGCCACGCAGGATGTCGCGCATATCAGCGTAGCAGTACCAGACCCTGCCAATCCCGGTCAAATGACGACTGAGACCATTCCTTTACCGGGCGATAAGAAGCACACATTCCTGAAGCTGGCAAAGCCGCTGGCGTATACCTACAGGCGTGACACTGTGACCATTTATGGCAACGTGGTGCGGGCCACGCACGGGGAGACGCGCAGCGAGACGCTGGGCAGCGGCGACGCGACGAAAGAGCTACAGAGCTTCACGCTGCGTCAATCCCCGCTGACGTATGTGGCGGCTCCGACTACCAGCGGTGTGGCGAGCAGCTTGCAGGTGCGCGTCAACGATATCCTCTGGCGCGAGGTGGACAGCCTGCCGGGTCTGGGGCCAACCGATCGCGATTATATCACGGAGACGGACGATGCCGACAAGACGACGGTCATCTTCGGCAACGGGCAGTATGGCTCTCGCCTGCCGACGGGCGTTGAGAACGTCAAAGCGGTCTATCGCACGGGCATCGGCCAGGCGGGGAATGTGCAGGCCGGGCAGATTACGCAGGTGGTGACAAAGCCGCTGGGCGTTAAAGGCGTGATTAATCCGCTGCGCGCTTCCGGCGGGGCCGACAGGGAGAGCATCATCTCGGCGCGGCGCAACGTGCCGCTGGCAACGCTGGCGCTGGACCGGCTCGTCTCCGTGCAGGACTACGCGGATTTTGCCCGCACCTTCGCCGGCATCGGCAAGGCCAGCGCCGACTCGCTCTCCAACGGACGCCGACAACTGGTCTATCTCACCATTGCCGGGGCCGATAACATCCCCATCGATCAGAGTTCCGATCTCTACCAGAACCTTGTGCAGGCGCTGCACAGATTCGGCGACCCGCATCAGCCGCTGCAGGTCGATATCGCCGAAGTCCTGTTCCTGGTGATCAGCGCGCACGTGCGCCTGCTGCCGGACTACGAGCTGGAAGCGGTCGAGCCGCAAATCCGCGCCGCGCTGCTGGACGCCTTCAGCTTTGAACGGCGCGAACTCGCCCAGCCGGTCTTCGAGAGCGAGGTGCTGAGCGTCATTCAGGCCGTTGCCGGAGTTGACTATGTTGAACTGGAAATCCTGGGGGCCGTCGATCAGGACAAAGTTGTGAAGGCGTTGGACCAGTTCCAGCAGCAACCGTTGGCCCCGGAGGAGCCGGGCGAGGTTGAGGAACCCGGCGAATCACCAGCGGAGGAGCAGGCCGAAGAATTTCTGGAATTGCTCGGCCTGACCGGCCACGCTGATGTGATAGCGCAACCGGCGCAGAAAAATCCGAACGCGCCGCCCTCGTTTCTCCCGGCGCAACTGGCGTTTTTGACCCCGGATATACCCGATACGCTGATTATTACGGAGTTACCGCAATGAGTAGAGTACATGATCCTGACCGCCTGTATAAGCTTTTACCGGTGATTTATCGCCAGCGCGATGCCGAACAGGGCTGGCCGCTGCAAGCCCTGCTGCGCGTCATCGCGGAGCAGGTGAACAATGTTGAGGACGATATCGCGCAGTTGTACGAGAACTGGTTCATCGAAACCTGCCAGGACTGGGTGGTACCCTACATCGGCGACCTGATTGGCTATCAGATCGTCCACGAGGCCGGGGAGCCGGGCGATGTCACGACGGCAGAGGGGCGCCTGCTCAACAGTATCCTGACGCCGCGCGCCGACGTTGCCAACACCATTCACGACCGGCGGCGCAAGGGGACGCTGCGCCTGCTGGAAGAGCTGGCCCGCGAGGTGGCGAACTGGCCTGCCCACGCCGTCGAGTTCTACCGCCTGCTCGGCTGGACGCAGAATCTCAACTCCCTGCACCGGCATCGTGGGCGCACCGTCGATCTGCGCCGGGGTGATGCCTTGCAGCGTTTGAACGGCCCCTTCGATGAACTGGCCCATACCGTCGATGTGCGGCGCATCGTCTCGCAGTATACTGCCGGACGCTACAATATTCCCTCTGTCGGCCTCTTTATCTGGCGGCTCAACGTCTATTCGGTGACAAAAACGCGCGCCTTCCGCGTAGAGGAAGTCGGCCCGGAGTTCTTCACCTTTAGCATTCTGGGCAACGATACCCAACTCTATACCCTGCCGCAACCTCTGGCGGAGACGCAGCACAGGGCCAACGAACTGAACTTCCCTACGCCCATTCGCAGGCGTCTCTTCGAGGAACGCTTGCAGGACTATTATGGCGAGGATAAAAGCCTCTATCTCTGGGTGGAAAAGGTTGAGCAGTCGGCAGCGACGCCTGCCAGCCGACGAGGTGGCGGGCGTTCCCGCCGCGCTCGCCCGGCAAAGCAGGAAGCTGCCGGGGCGCAGCCGCCGACGGCGCCGCCAGGCCAGCGCGCTATCAACTGGGAGCCGGTAGACAGAGCAGACATTGTCGCTGCCGACCTGACAGACTGGCGGTATCACCCGGAGGAAAACAAAGTGGCCATTGATCCCGTGCTGGGGCGGATTGCCTTCTCGCCTCGCAATACTCCTGAGGGGAGAGTGCGGGTCATGTATCACTATGCCTTTAGCGCCGATATCGGCGGCGGTGAGTACAATCGTCCGCTTTTCCAGCCCGATCCCTATTACCTGCTGCGCGTCAGCAAGGAAGGCGATGGCGATTTTCATAGCATTGCCGCCGCCTTGCAGTTCTGGCGAACCTGGAAGCAGGGGCATCCCGATGAGGCCCACCACGCGGTCATTGAGATTACCGATAGCGGCGTCTACACGGAAGAGCGGCTGCGTGTGCAACTGGAAGAGGGTGAGCGGCTGCAGATTCGCGCTGCCAACCGCAGGCGACCGGTCATTCGCCTGCTCGACCGCCATCCCGATCGCACCGATTCGCTGGAATTAACGGGCGAGTCGAATGTCTCGGCGCAGGGAGGAGGCTACCTGACGCTGGATGGCTTGCTCGTCTACGGTCGTAATGTGCGCGTCGAGGGCAGCCTTGCCGCCGTGACCATCCGTCACTGCACGCTGGTGCCTGGCTGGGAGATTGATGAGCATTGCGAGCCGAAGTGGGAAAGCGAGCCGAGCCTGGAACTCGTCAATACCGGCGCTCGCGTCACCATCGAACACAGCATCCTCGGCCCCATTCTGGTCGAGGAGGATGAGGCTGTTTCAGACCCGGCGCTACTCAGCATCAGCGATAGCATTCTGGATGCCGCCCATCTCCAACGCGGCGCGCTGGGCGGGCTGTACCGGCCAACCGCGTATGCACGGCTGACGATTACACGCTGTACCGTCTTCGGGCGCGTGCGCGTGCATGCTATCGATCTGGCGGAGAACAGCATTTTCAACGATCCTGTGCTGGTGGCGCGCACCCAGAGCGGCTGCGTGCGCTTCTGCTACGTGCCGGAGAAGTCTCGCACGCCCCGCCGCTACCACTGCCAGCCCGATCTGGTGAAGCAGGCGGTGAAGGACGATACGAGTATCCCCATAGAGGAGCAACAGGAGGCAATGCAGCGCGAGGCGGCGCGCGTGACTCCCGTGTTTAATAGCATCTATTACGGCACACCCGCCTACTGCCAGCTTGCCGCCGACTGTGCTGACGAGATCAAACGCGGCGCGGACGACGAGTCGGAGATGGGCGTCTTTCACGATCTCTTCCAGCCGCAGCGGGAGGCCAATCTGCGCGCCCGCCTCGACGACTTTACCCCCGCCGGTAACGAAACCGGTATCATTTATGTCAATTAGGAGGGCCACATGAACGGCGATTTCAAGGGCGATTTCTCACGCGACAGCTTCGGCATGCTGCGCGATTTTGCCTCGCAAGGCGATCTTACCTACTCGTTGCTGCAAGATTCCTCAAAGCGGAAAGACCGCTCGGTACTGAGAGATTTTTCCCTGCTGGGCCATTTCTCACGCCTGCTCTGGCAACAGGGACGGGTGATTCTTGATGCGGATTTGAACGAGCAGATAGATATTCTCCTGCACTACCTGCGCTCCGTGACCGACGACCTGATCGGTCCGCAGGGTGGCCCAATTTATCACGATGAAGCCAATAAGGTTGATTATACCGGTCTGGGTCTCTACACCGTCACCGGCGGCACCGAGAAGGGGAAACTCCACATCAGGCCGGGGCACTATTACGTCGACGGCATCCTCGTCAGCAACGAACTGGATGTTGCCTATGTGGATCAGCCGTACAGGCCATATCCGGTAGATTCGCCAAAAGACAGCCAGATCGGCTATCTGGCCTACCTGGATGTCTGGGAACGCCAGATCACCTCATTTGAAAACGATCTTATCCGAGAATGCGCCCTGGGTGAAAGCGGCACCGACACAGCTACCCGCGCCCAACAGGTCTGGCAGGTAAACGTGCTGGACCTTCACGATGATGAAGTTCTGGCTGAACTCGTCGATGAGGCTCGCAATCAGCAGGGTGCATCCAGATATCAAATCCTCACCAAATTAAAGCAGCGGTTGGAAGACCTGCTACAATCCCCTGCGCGCGGACAGCTTGCGGCAAAGGCCAAAGAGCCGACAGGTGAAGACCAGAAGAATGCCTGCATCATCCCACCAGCCGCCAGCTATCGCGGGCCAGAGAATCAATTGTACCGGGTCGAGGTTCACCAGGGTGGGGCCGCGTGGCCGGGTACGCTGACGCTGAATGCAACGAAGGCAGGTGATACTTCTCAGTGGGCGACATTCGTGGTCTCGCGCGAGAATGGGTCTGTACTTTTCCCCATTCTTTCCGGCAAAGCGGATGGGAATAATCCTGTTACGGTTACGCTGGGCGATCTCGGACGCGATGACAGCCGTTTCATGCTCAACGTCAACGACTGGGTAGAACTGGTAGATCAGGATAATGTCCTGATGGGCGTGCCCGGCCCTCTCTATCAGGTCAGTGCCCCACCTGATCCCATCGAGATGACGGTAACATTGACGCCTGCAACCACAACAGACCCGAATGCGAAGGGACTTGATGCGTCGCGGGGGCAGTTGCTGCGCCTGTGGAACTACCGGGGGAGCGCGGCAAAGAAAATTCAGCCAGGAGAAGCGGAACTGGCCGACGATGGCGCGCTGAAGCTGAAAGAAGGCGTCTTGTTTGAACTGGAGAACGGCATCCAGTTTCAGTTCCAGCCATCTCAGCAGACTCTTGAACAGGGAGCCATGCAGTATCGCACAGGAGACTACTGGCTCATTCCCGCCCGTACCATCACGGGAAATGTCATCTGGCCGCAGCAGCCGCCCGATCAGTCGTCGGGGTCGCAGACTCCTCCCAAACCCACTCCGGCGTTTTTGTCGCCTCACGGCGTGCGCCACCATTATGCTCCGCTGGCCTACATCAGCTCTGATGGAACTGTAGCGGCCAACGCTTCTCTGCAACTTGTATTCAAATCGCTGGTAGAGCTTTCATAGGGTAAATTGTAATTCTGCTGCTTGCATTGTCAGTCCCACTCTCTCAAACAAAATGGGTTGCTCGCTGAGCACGCTGTGACCTTTGTCGCGTTGATGCAGCCTCAACGGTGCTGGCGGTCCGACCTCAGAGCCGCGAGATTGTCGGCTGCATGGCCCAGGAGCCTTTTGTGCGTACTCCTGCCCCGCAAATGGGAACAACACCATCACCGGCGCAAGGGCGAAGCGCGAGAAACCGATGTGTGGATGCGCCAGGTCCAGACGATTGGCACCCCTGATGCAGCAAGCATGTGGGTGCATGTCGGAGATCGGGGCGCGGATATGTTCCCTTATACGTTAATATAGATCCAGACCCCATCGACAAGGGACCAGTGCCAGGAGTAGACTGGCACAAGGATTGTCATCTGTACTGGAAAAGGCTCTGAGTTCCACACGGCTTGACCGATTAAGAAAGCTCATCCTTCCCTGCACGGTTTCTGAACAGGACTGGTCATCAGAGAGTCACGCTTCGAGCGCCACAGTATAAGGACACAGGAGTTCAGAAACGTGAGGTGTTTGAGAGAAAGAGCGCAGCTATGAAGTTTTGCGGCATCGATCGGGCCAATGATCATCATGATGCCTTGAGTATTGATGAGGCTGGGTGCCAACTGGGAACGATCCGGATGGCTCATAGCCCCGAATGCATCTTGCTCTGTTAGTGGATGATCAGGTGCTTTGGTTTCGACGATAGCAAGAGGCTGTCGATGGCGTGTGAGGAGTAAATCACTTCTCCCTGCAATTTGTGTGCGTTGCTTTGTTGGTAGATGTGTTCGTTTTGGTGCAATTCCTAATTCGAGTGAAGCATGGCCGAGTCGAATACAAAAGTTGTCCTCAAAGCTCATTCCGGTAGCCTCGAACCCCAACTCACGAAAATACTGGGCAATGGCGACGCGTACTTCCTCTTCATTATCTGACTGGAAAGTTGATGGAACGTCAGTGAGCGCCACACTTACCTCCTCTCATAGAGCTGATTCATCTCTCATCTTTAAAATAAGGATTGTTCCTGCTTTTGTTTGTGAACAGAGAAATTTCCTGTTGAAACAGGATTAGTATAGCCGAAAAGCCCTGATAAAGAAAAGGGCATAGTCCATAAAGGTAGACCTCTATACCGTTTGTAAGTTTGCTTCTCTCAAGGAGTATGACTATAGTGTGCTCTCCAGACACTACCATCATATGAACAGGCACGGGAAAGGGGTGACTGCTCGCTAGCTGGTAAAAGTGGTATAGCGGAGACATCCGCCCGGAGAACGCCGTGTACGTCAGCCGCTTCCTGGCTTTGTGTGGCAACTTCCTCAACCAGGATGGAGCTGAGTTGGCTCTCTTAATTCAGTAGCCCTCTCCCATGGAGGGGGCCCGATGCTCTTTCTCGGTTTTCCCCTTTTACCAGTCGTCGAACGGTCGCCCTTTTCCCAATCTCTTGCATTTCTTGCCAGAATACGCTACACTGAGGCCGTTCCATCTGGAACTGTCAGCAGGCCACCAGCAAGGGGATGGCCCTACTATATATGACGGCTCCACAGGCCCCAAAAATGTATCGTCTAGAGTAGGGCCATCCCCTTGCTGGTGGCCTGAGCGGGTTCTCTCGCTGTACTGGAAATGAGGTTGGTCGCCGATGGCGTCCCTGGAAGATCTGGTCCCCGGCGCGCAGGTTAAGGGACTGCTGCCTGCCGCGACTGTGAGCATTGTCAGCGCGAGGCAGCATGGCTCTGTGGGCGTGGAAGTGGTGTACCGGGATGCTGACGGGCGACTGGGCAGCGAACTGCTGTATCAGGATGTCATCGCCGGGCTGGAGATTGTCCCTGCCGATCTGCCCTGGCGTTTCGATGCCGATGGCGCGCTTTTCCGTCTCGCTTCCGAAGCGTACCGTATCCGCCTGGCCTATCTGTTCGACCCGCTCATCGCCGTGCATACCTCCTTGATTGAGCCGCTGCCGCACCAGATCACCGCCGTCTACGAGACGATGCTGGCGAAGCAGTCGTTGCGCTACCTGCTGGCCGATGATCCGGGCGCGGGCAAAACGATTATGACCGGGCTGCTCATCAAAGAACTGCTCATTCGCGGCGATTTGCGACGCTGCCTCATTGTCGCTCCCGGCAATCTCGTGGAGCAGTGGCAGG
>DATGLM010000031.1:0-9719 GCA_035294125.1 Ktedonobacteraceae bacterium
TAGTAGTCAGTCCAGTTTGAAATTTATGGTATGCTGAGAGAAAACGGGGGAAGATCCGATGGGACAACCAGCTCCGATGCATCTCAGCGAAGACGAACGAGACCACGTGCAAGTGTTTGTGCGACGTGGCAAAGCCAACGCCCGAACGCTCACACGGGCCAGAGTGCTGTTGAAAAGCGATGAAGGCTGGACCGATGCCGAGATCGGCGAGGTTCTGGACATCTCAGAGCAGACGATCCGCAATATTCGCCAGCGCTTTCGTGCTGGCGGTGTCGAGGCGGTGCTGACGGACAAGCGGCAAGAACGCCGACGACAAGCGCTCACGGATGGACAAGCGGCCCATCTGATCGCCATCGCTTGCAGCGAGGTGCCTGATGGACATGACCACTGGACGGTGCGCATGCTGGCAGGCAAAGCGATTGAGTTGGGATATGTGCGACGGATCTCACCGGAAACGGTGCGCCAGTTGCTCAAAAAAACGCGTTGAAGCCGTGGCAGCATCAACAGTGGTGCATTCCTGATGTCGATGCCGACTTCGTGGCGGCTATGGAGGACATCCTGGACCTGTATGCCCAGCCGTATGATCCAACTGCTCCGCAGGTCTGTTTTGACGAAAAGCCGCTGGTGGTGCATGGAGAGGTCCGCGAGCCACTGCCGGTGAAGCCGGGCTGTCCCCAGCGCTCCGACGCTGAATATGAGCGTCTGGGGACGGCGAACTTGTTTGTGGTCGTCGAACCGCTGGCGGGACGGCGCTGTGTGGAGTTGACCGCACAGCGCACCCGACTGGATTTTGCCCAGACTATCCGCTGGCTCGTCGATGAGGTGTATCCCGATGCTCGCATCATTCGTCTGGTCATGGACAATCTCAATACGCATACAGCCGCCAGCCTCTACGAGGCGTTTGAGCCTGCCGAGGCGCAGCGCATCTGGCAACGATTGGAGGTGCATTATACGCCCAAACATGGCAGTTGGCTCAATATGGCCGAGATCGAGATCAGCATTGTTGAACGGGGCTGTTTGTCCAAGCGCGTCAAGAGCCTCGATCATCTTTGGCAGCGCATCGTGACGTTGGCGACCGAGCGCAATGCACAGGGGTGTCGTATTCATTGGCGCTTTACTTGCGCCGATGCTCGCGCTCAAATGCATGATCTTTATCCGTCTCCAAAAATCAAACTGGACTGACTATTAGGTACTATATTTGTCTTATGTAAAATTCTTGATTTTTCTCAGGGTATAAGCATTACTTTTGGCTTTTATATTAATAAGATTAGTTCCAAAATTTGAATATAATGATATAATCCTACTCGCATAGGGACGTTCATGAATTAGAAAGGTGAAAAGGCGATGGAAGGAACCCATTTAGACGGATATATTTACCACATGGTGCACTTTCAGAATCTCCCCAGCATTTTTAGGGAAGGAGCTTTGCTTTCTAATGAGCTATTAGCCCAAAGAAAAATTGCTCCTCATTCAATCGCTTTCACCAGTGTACAAGATCTGAGAGCACGTATCTTCATATATGATTTTTGCGAACAGCGCTATCGCGCTTTGCATAGCTACGTCCCCTTCTATTTTGCTATCCGCCCCCCAATGCTGCATGTACCACATATATCAGCCATACAAGATCAATTAGTTATTCTTGAGATTAGTCGTTCCATGCTTCAGAACAAAGGTGTAGTGTTTACTGATGGAAATGCAACCAATCAACAACTCACGCATTTTGACACACAGTGCGTCGCCATTACACCTGCAACGCTTCACAGAGCGTTATGTGAGCGCAGGTACTACCCGGATAGCAATCCGCACGGCATAAATGTAAATCGTTCTGCTGTTTTTGCTGACGTGGCGTTCCTTGATCGTCTTGAATGGGATGTGATTTTTGATCGTCCCGGTCGTCGTTTTATAAATGAAATAGAAGAATACAGACGTATCAGGAGCGCGGAGGCGCTGATACCTGATAAGATCGGGTTAGACCAAATAGAGAGTATTGCGGTCAGGTCAGAAGCGATTGTTCAGGCGGTGAATGCATTGGTAGTCTCATCTGGAGTGGCAGGGCAAGTTCCATTTGCTACTTGCAAGCCACATTTGTTTCTCTGAGGGTTTCTATTGCCTGGTATACAAAATACTGCTGTCGCTCTTCAATCAGGAGTTTGTGCTCAGATAAGTTGAACTAGAGCATGTCCCTGAAATATCTGGCCGAGGATCAAGAGGTGCCGAATTTGGGTAAAGAGTGACATTTTGTCACGCATTGAGAAGAGCAGTAGCTTGACATTGCTCTCATACTCATGAGAAGATGAGACGTTCACAGAGCGGCGGCGCTGCCCCCGTGTCTACAACCTGAGAGGGATGCGCCGCCGGCCCTGATGAGTGTAGCGCTATCGGCAAAAGCCGCAACAGCCCGGCGAAGGGCAAATTGCAGAGCTGTTAGCAGGCTTTGCCATAGCGTCCAACTTAAAAGTGCGGAGGCTGCGGGGTCATCATCTGCATATTCGGGGTTATCTGCATGTTTTGCATGTTTTGCATATTCATGCCATTCATGTTCATGCCCATCACGGTATTCGTGGGATGGTACCAGAAGGTATTTCCGTTTGTCGGCGTCATAAAGCCGTTCTTCTGGAGAACAACGATAACCTCGACAACCTCGACAATCGTGACCTGTTCGAAGACGAGATTCGTCATGGGCATCATATTACCCATCCAGCGCCCCCAGGCACGATGCTCGGCATCCACGCCCATCATCTGTCCGATCATCTGCGCCATGTCCCCTCGCCCCATCTGGCCGAACTCCTTGATCGCCGCAAGGTGGGCTGACATGAGAATACTTTCCAGCATTTGCTGCGTATCGAGGAACTTGCTGGCATGCTGCACGCTTTTCATGCCGTGGGGGAAGCTGAATTTCGTGGTGTGCGGCCTCCCGCCCTGCAATTGCAGGAACAATACGTGAATCTGCTCCTCTACAAGTATGGCCTGGACATGGTTACGCATATCATGATTCCAGCCGAGCATATGAGCATTGTTCAGGGCCTGGGTGTAGAAGGCTACGCCCGCTGCTTTGGCAGTAGATAACATATTGAGAATATTTTGAATGCTATCCCCGTTGTACTGGTAGCCAGCCGCATGCGCCGCCGTCTTGTGCCCGCTCTGCGAGAGATATACGCCCGCGCCAACAATTCCTGATACACCCGCCAGCCCGGCACCGCCGGCTACAGCCTTCTTGAGCAGTGAACGCCGGGAAGTACGGTATGCAGGTCCTGCTAATGTCCTCTTCATGAGATCTCCTTTCTTCCGGGAACCAGCACTTTGATCAGCCAGCCCCTTTCCTACAGTAGACCTTTATCTTCTCGTTTCAGATCCTGCCCTCATCAACAGGTCCGGCAGACAGAAGATAAGCTTCACGAATGCAGCAACTCTTCAGATAGTCCCTTCACGCCGTGCTCCCCGCCTTCCTACTGAATAGTCACAGCATACAGGTCAATTGCTCGAACAGATCTGAGCCAGTGATATACATTGACATCTTTAGATGCATGCGAATACAGACCTGTTCGATTTAACCTATCTGGCGTGTATTACGACCAGACTTTTTCACATTTACAGAGCGATGCAGAAACCTGGTAGGATAGTACTAAATTGTTGAAGAGATTTTCGGCCCAGGCACACTGGCACCTGGCTATTGTCCGCGCGCCCATTCTCAGGTACAATCGTAACCTGTAGCCGGTCTGGGCGTAAATATAACGAAACGTAAAATGCAGCGCTCTCCAAATGCCAGTGCATCAAAAATCAGAAGAGGTAGGATAAATACGTGGCCCGTTGCCTGAATCCGCGTGCTGGAGGGGGACACGATAACCCGGATAACGCCATCTGCTGTCAACGCTGTGACTTTCTCATTCAAGGCGCCCATATTGGCATTTATGAAGTTGTCTCGTTCATCGGCGCCGGAAGCTATGGTCATGTCTACAAAGTGCGGGAACCGATCCCGTTGAGTCGTATTCTGGCGCTCAAGGTGCTGCGCCTGGACCAGTTCACGGAGAAGGCGCAGGCCAGTTTCTCGCAGGAGGCGCGCCGCATCGCCGCAATGCAGCACCCGAATATCCTGCCTATCTACAACTTCGGAGAACTGGCGGATGACGGCCAGCCCTACTTCGTCATGGAATACGCGCCCCAGACGATCACCGATATCTTTCGCCGCTCCGATGGCAGCCGCCGTTTTGCCTTCGCCGAGGAACTTACTCCTTACGTGGAGCAGACCGCCGATGCCTTGCATTACGTGCATAACAACGGCCTGATTCATCAGGATGTCAAGCCCGGCAACCTGCTGATCGGGCGCAACGGCCAGGTGTTGCTCTCCGACTTTGGCACGACGTTCTATCTGGGCATGCAGACGCATGCGTCGCTGGGTGAAGTGACGGGGACAGCCGCGTATATGCCGCCGGAGCAGTGGCAGGGCAACCCGAGGCGCGATTCGGACCAGTACGCGCTCGCCATCTGCTGCTACGAGCTGCTTGCTGGCCGCCCGCCCTTTGTCTACCAGCGCCTTGAGGAGATGTGGAACGCACACCTCAAGGAGCCGCCGCCATCGCCGCAGCAATGGAACCCGCGCGTGCCCGTCGAGGTCGCGGCGGTGCTGCTGCGCGCGCTCTCAAAGGATTATCGCCAGCGCTATCGTAATATTATTGAGTTCGCCGATAGCTATGCCCATGCCGTGCGCATCGCCCAGCAGCGCTACGTCTGTCAGATCTGCGGGGAGCAGAATCGCACCGGGGCGCAGCGCTGCGCCCTCTGCGGCGCGGAGCACGATAATCGCTACTGCCCCTATTGCGATGCACCGGTACGCTTCGGCCAGCGCTGCTGCTCGGCCTGTGGACGGCTCACCATTCCACCGCTGATGGTCCCGCACAGCCCGCTGCTTGGCGTCAACGTGCGCCAGGGACGCTATACGATCAAGCGCGTATTGAAGCAGTCCGAAGAGACGCGCATCATGGTCGCCATCGCCACCGACGCGCAGGCGCACGAGAGGCCGGTGGTGCTGAAACGCTGGGAATGCACAGACGGCCCGCTGGCGCAGCGCGCGAAGGATGTGGCCTTCTTCGAGCGCGCCACCGAGCCACTCGCCCGCCTGCGCCATCCCCTGATCCCGGCGGTACTGGATCGTTTCGCTGAGGGGAAGCACTACTATATGGTGCAGAGCTATATCGACGGCGAAAGCCTGGAGGAACGGCTGCAAAGGCTGCTCAGGCCACTGCCCGAGCGCGACGTGCTCAACTATCTGAATACGCTGCTCAACGTGCTCATCGCCCTGGAGCGACAGCGCCCGCCGCTGCGCCACTACGACATTTCGCCGGCCAATATTATCATAGAGAACAAACGCGGGCGCGCTATGCTGACTGGATTCCAGATTCCACTGCCCGCGCGCCCGGCCGCGACTCGCAGCCATGCTGAGGGCAGCAGGAATCGCACCACGCGTAAGTTGAACATCTCGCCATACCTGCCGATCCAGGATAAGCCCTACGATCAGCGCACCTGCATCTACGCGCTGGCCGCGAGCATGCACCACGCACTTACCAACGTTGCGCCTCCCCACTATCCATCGTATCCGCCGGTGCGCCTGCTCAACCCCGCCGTCTCAACCGGGCTGGAGGCCATATTGAGCCGCGCCTTGATGGAGGATAGCGCCCTGCGCTACCAGAGCTATGAGGCGATGAAAAAGGATGTACAACATTTGTTGTAACTATTCAGGCATCACGCCGCGCGACTGCGCCGCTCCCAGGAGGTGATAGTGGATGGAGGGCGCGCGGCTGCGCGCCCTCCATCCACTATCACCTCCTGGACGCACGCAAGCAGTATTAATGGACAAACCGCCAGGCAGAGAGATCCCTGGCTGCGCTCAAGGTGATGCTTATTTTCTCTGTTCGATGGGAGTGTAGGGCGTTATCTTAGGCCCGGAATACTCGGCACGCGGGCGAATGAGCCGGTTATGGGCGTATTGCTCCAGGATGTGAGCCGTCCAGCCCGCCATGCGGCTGCACGCAAAGAGCACGGTATCCTGGTCAATGGGTATACCCATCATGTAGTAGACCGAGGCCGAATAGAAGTCAACATTGGCGTTGAGGTGCTTGTGCTCCTTCATGTATTCCTCAACGACACGCGATATCTCATACCAGCGCGTATCACCGGTGCGTTCGCCCAGTTCTTGCGACATCTTGCGCAGGTGCGTGGCGCGCGGATCTTCTGTGCGATAGACACGATGTCCGAAACCCATAATGCGCTCTTTACGTTCGAGCGCGTCGTGGATGTACGATTGCGCGCGGTCAACTTCTCCGATGCGTAAGAGCATACGCATCACCTGCTCATTGGCGCCGCCGTGCAGTGGCCCGGAGAGCGCCCCTATCGCCGACGTGATCGCCGCGTACATATTCGCCAGGGTGCCGGCAGTCACACGGCCAGCGAAGGTAGATGCGTTCAATTCATGGTCCGCATGCAAGATCATAATGACATCCAGCATATGGGCCGTCTCGGGATCGGGCCGCTTGCCGCCGAGCATATACAGGAGGTTCGCGGCGTGGCTGCCATCGGGCAGTGGCGCAACCGGCTCCCTGCCATTGCGTATGCTCTCCCAGCTTGCCATGATCGTTGGCAGGACGGAGGTCAGGCGCACAGCGCGGCGCTCGTTGGCAGTGGTGGAGGTATCGTGAAGATCGGGGTCGAAGGCGGAGAGGGCGGAGACTGCGGTGCGCAGGATATCCATCGGGGGAGTCGCGGTGGGCATCAACCGCATCAGGGCAAGTATCTGATCAGGGAGCGCCCGGCTCGTATAGAACTGCTGTCTGAGTTCATCGAGCTGCGCCTGCGTTGGTAAGACGCCGTGCCAGAGCAGGTAGGCCGTCTCTTCAAACGACGAATAGCGGGCAAGATCGTGGATATCAACGCCAAAATACGTTAACTTACCCTGCTTGCCGTCAAGATCACAGATCTGCGATTGCGTTGCAACAACGTCTTCAAGACCTTGAGTAGTAGTGGACATAGAGAGTCCTTTCAGGGGATTAGGGCTTACGCTGTGGAGGAAAGTGGCGCCCGACCCGGGAGCCTGCGGGCCACTTCTACTTCCACGACGAAGCAGAAACTAGCTACATGGCTATGGATCATTATATCTCATAGGTGAGTGTGATGCCATTCCCTCTCCTCCCAAAATGTGCTACACTGGCGCAAATATTCTATGTGTGTCTGATTTCCAGCACTATCATATGCTCGCGTCTATGGCGCTCTCCGCATAGATGTTGTGGTGTGGCACCAGAGAGCACTGAACATCAGACACATCCTATGAGAGAGGCGGCACATGAGCAAGCTCGCGCGAGATGAGGAGGAGGAACTCATCGCCCGCAGCCAGCACGGAGATGTCAACGCGTTCAATCAACTGGTCTCGCGATATCAGCAGATCATGTTCGGGACCGTTTTCCGCGTGATTGGCGATTACGATAGCGCCGCCGATGTTACGCAAGACGCATTCATCGCCGCATTCCGCGGCATTCAGTCGTATCGCGGCGGCAGTTCATTCCGTGCCTGGCTCCTGCGCATTGGCGCGAATATGGCCTGCGACCACTGGCGCCGCGTCCAGCGCCACCCCGCCGAATCTCTTGATGCCCTGACCGACGAGGACGAACCCCACAGCACTGATTTTCTGGGTTCCCTGACCACAACCGGCGTTGAGGGGAATCCCGAAGAGAGCCTGCTGGCGCAAGAACTGCACGAGGTGATCCAGGAAGGCTTGCAGCGACTTCCCCTCGATCAGCGGACGGCGGTTGTGCTCTGCGATATCCAGGGCCTCTCGTATGAAGAGGTGGCGGCGGCGACACAGACGACACTGGGCACGGTCCGCTCGCGTATCTCGCGCGGGCGCACGCGCCTGCGCGACTATCTCTACCAGCACAGGGAACTTTTGCCCAGGGATTACCGTCTTACCAAGAGTAATGAGTCATAGAATCCTGGAGCATGCGCGTGACACAGCATGACTGGCATCCAACAACTGAACAGCTTTCGGCGTTTCTCGACGGGCAACTTTCCTCGGATGAACAGGGCGAATGGGATGCACATATCAAGACCTGCGAGCAATGCCAGCAGGAGTTAGCGGCTCTGCGGCTGACCGTGAATCTACTGCGTGCGCTACCACAGCCCGATCTGCCGCGCTCATTCGCGCTGCCCGTAAATACTGCCGTCACGCCTATCGCGGACTACAGCACACAGCGTGTATCGCGCAGCCCTGCACAACGCCGGCGCACCTGGCCCGTCGTTCTGCGCACTACCGCGCGCAGCCTGTGCGCCATCGCGGCTGTACTCGGACTCTTCCTGCTCTCCTGGGGGCTGCTGACGGGGCTGCTACGTCCTGGCAGTGGCACCGCGACATCGATGTCCGCTCCTGCTGCCTCATCAGCACAAAGCACCGGGGGGAGCGCAAGCGGCGGGGGCGGGAGCGCCACCAGCAGGAACGTTCCTCCCACGGCAACGCATCCGCAAGCGTCATCAGCGCCAGAAATAACGCCCACGGCGCCGCCTACGATGGGGCCTTACGCCGTAAAGCCTGGCTCGCCACAGAAATCTGACCATACGGCTGCGGCCCAGGCTGCGAATCCGCTCCGGCCGGTATTAGCTTTCTTTGACATAAGCACGACAGGGGGAAGCATCGCACTGGGCCTGCTCCTGCTGCTGCTCGGCGCTACTGGCTACATCCTCCTGCTCGGACGCCGCCCCAAAGCGCGAGCGCCATAAGAAGCCAGGCAGGGATCAAGGGGGCAGACGCCTGCGGCGGCTTGTCCATGCGTGAGTGCGTGCGGTGAGACGGTATCCGCACTGCACGCACTCACGCATTCTGGCGAAGCACCGCAGGCGCTGAGCAGTCCTGTCAAAAATCAGGATCATATGGTCCATCATATTGCACCGCAGTTCAGTTTTCTGTATATTTTTAAAGTAGTCTACGCAATTTTCTACAGGTTTCCAGACTGCTATCATAATATACGGGGATGGATCATGAACAATGCTATTTTGCTGGTGCCGCCGATCATCAATGTGATCGTGACGGGCCTCTTCGCCGGCGTGGTGCTGAGCCAGTACGCGCGCCGCCACCGTATCTACCAGCTTTACTGGGCCATCGCGCTCCTCATGGCCTTTGTCGCAACCCTGGCCTACCTCGCCATGATTGTCGTGCAGCCGGCCAGCGCGTCCGGCATTCTCTTCTTCCGCATCTACTACATTCTTGGCGGCGCGCTCACTCCGGCCTGGCTCGGTATGGGCAGCGTTGCGCTGGTGTTCAGCCGGCGCGCAACGAACATCTGCCTCGGCATTCTCTCCTTTATCAGCCTGGTGGCAATCTCCTTCATCCTGGATGCACGCATCGATCTGGCCCAGATTCGCCAGGTCGCCGGCACTCCTGGCACGGGCGTATTGCAGCCCGTGCCGTGGCTGGTGCCGCTGATCCTTCTCAACACGCTGGGCGTTGTCGCGCTCGCAGGCATCTCGATCTATTCGGGATGGAAGCTGGTACGCCGGCAGCCCGATATCGCTGGCCTGCGCACCAGCAACGTGCTGTGGGCCAACCTGCTGATCCTCGTCGGCGCGCTACTCAACGGGGCCGCCGGGAGCCTGGCCCGCTTCTTTGGCATTGAGAATGTATTCTGGCTCATCATGGCCCTGGGCTGGGTAATCCTCTTCATCGGGGTGCTGCTCGCCAGCCG
>DATGLM010000032.1:0-22391 GCA_035294125.1 Ktedonobacteraceae bacterium
GCTCTTTGTTCTAGGACGTCCTGGTACCGGCAAATCCACTGCTGGTCGCCTTATGGCTCAAACTGCACGGGAGCATGGATGGCGCGCTGAGCATATTGATGATTATAGTATTTTGTACTGGATGTATCTGAACGATCACGCAGACCGATTTCACCCCGCCTCCGCGAAGCTTGATGGTTTCGAGGTAGTTGATGCCTCTGTGCTTGATGAAGCTTTAACTATCTTACATTACAGAGTGGATTTTGCGTTGACGAGAGTATTGGATCGAACGAAGCTGGTGATCATCGAATTTGCGCGGAGTAACTACCAGGCGGCATTGGAGCGGTTCGGGGAGGATTTTCTGAAGGAGAGCTATTTTCTTTTTCTCAGTTCCGCTCTGGAGGAATGCATGAAGCGTATTGAGCAGCGAGCGAGACATCCCGTCTATGAAGGGGATCGTTACATATCCAGGCGGACTATGGAAGCTTTCTACTTCTCTGATGATATTCTTGCGACCAGAAGGATGCTTGAAACTACCTATGAGCTGGATAGGCAACGAGTGCGGATCATGCGTAATTCTTCTACAGAGGAGTTGTTCCTTGCCCGGGTACGCCAGTTTGTCAGGTCTGTCATACACGAGGAGTCTGGCAGTTGAGCGAGGAGTGATAGGGCGTTTTGGAAGGGCATTTCGTATTTTTTGCTCGCGGAGAGCTATCAAAACAGATGCCTCTGTGATACACTGATGCAAATAGCGTTCCTGTTTATTCATTTTGTGAGATGAGAGAGTGAGATTGACGAGTGGCGACTGCGCGTGTACCTTTTGAGCAGTTGACGCCGGTGCATCCGAACCGGCGCATTACATTGGAGATGGGATCGACACCCATTGCGAACCGGGTGATGGATTTGTTTGTGCCGTTGGGCTTCGGGCAACGGGCGCTGGTGGTGGCTCCGCCGAAGGCGGGGAAGACGACGATTCTGCGCGATGTGGCGAAGGCTGTGCTACGCAACTACCCGGAGGCGAGCCTCTTCCTCTGCCTGGTGGATGAGCGACCAGAGGAGGTGACGGAATGGCGCATGGAGGTGCGAGGGCCGGGTGTGCGCGTCTATGCCTCTAGCTTTGACCAGCAGTCTGCGCGGCACGGGCGCATCGTGGAGCAGGCGCTGGCGGACGCGAAGCGGCAGGTGGAGCAGGGCAAGGATGTGGTGATTGGGCTGGATTCGCTGACACGGCTGGCTCGCGCCCATAATGTGAATACGGAGATGTGGGAGAGACCGCGCAACGCTCGCGGTGGCTATGGAAGCCGCACGCTTTCGGGGGGCATTGATGCGCGGGCGCTGGAGATTGGCAGGCGAGCGTTTGGCGCGGCACGCGCGCTAGAGGAGGGCGGCAGTCTGACGATTGTGGCGAGCTGTCTGGTGGAGACAGGGAGCCGCCTTGACGAGGTGGTCTACGAGGAGTTTAAGGGGACGGGCAACCTGGAAATTCGCCTCTCTCGCGACCTTGCCGACCGCCGCATTTTTCCCGCCATCGATCTCTCCGTCTCCAGTACGCGGCAAGAAGAGCGCCTGCTTTCGCCCGCTGAACTGCGGGCCATGTCCATCCTGCGCCGCAAACTGGCCGATATTCCCAGACGTGAGGGGGTAGAGCAGTTGCTGCGCCTTTTTGAGAAAACTTCCTCGAATGCTCTGTTGGTTGAGGCTGTGCTGAAGCAGGAATAATATCCCCCATTACAAAAGCTCTCTCGCATGTCCCTCTTCGCTGCGCCATTTGACCGGGACGAAAATTGAACGTTTTCTATGATATACTAAACAGCAGAGGCAGAGAGATCAGGAGGAGAAGAGATCATGCGTTGTCCATATTGTGGGAAAATGAACGTCGATAGCGCGGCGTACTGCACAAGCTGCGGGCGTGATTTGCAAAGCGGGCGACCTGTTCAGACACCGACGCAGGGTGCGCGACAGACATCCTATCCACCATCGCGGCAGGCACCTCCACCGCCAGCCCAGCAGCCATATCAGCCGAATGTGGTGCGTCCGGCACCACCTCCTGTGCCGCCAGGACAGACACTTCCGCAATCACAGCCACAACCACAGCAGGTGGGGACACAGAGAGCAGCCCGTACTCGTTCCACAGCGACCGGTGCCGCAACTTATCCATCTCCTGCGCCATTGCAGCCACCGGTACCGTCAGCGCCAGAGTCGCCTGCCCCTTTCCCGCCGCGCACGATGGAGCAGCTGCGGGCGCTTGAAGAAGGCGCGCTGGCATATACCGTTGTGGACAGCTCGGTAAGCGTTGGCCGCAAGAAGGTTGTGCGCATCAGCTATGGGCGGGCGGTAGCCTGGCAGCAGGCTGCAACGCTGCTCAAAGCCTTGAAGGAGCAGATAGAGGATCGCTTCGATACGATAATCATTCAGGGAGTGCTGCCGCAGGATATCAACGTCTATGCTTTTACCAACGGGCAGCTTACCTGCGATCGCAATGTACTACTGGGCAGCCAGAAGCTGACGCGCTACATCCTGGAGACCGACAATGGCTTTGATAGCGACTCGGTGCGCGTTGTGCTGACCGAACCACAGAGTGGCAAATAGTTGTAAGAAATGGGGAGTGCATGCAGGCAGTAGAACTCATCATTAAGAAACGCGGGGGCGGAACGCTTAGTACGGAGGAGATTAACTGGCTGGTAGAACAGTATACACGAGGCAATGTGCCTGATTACCAGATGTCTGCCTGGATGATGGCAGTCTTCTGGCGCGGCATGGATGCTCGCGAGACCACCGATCTGACGCTGGCAATGGCGCGCTCTGGCGATGAATTACACCTTCGAGAAGTCCTCTCTCCGGTGATTGATAAGCACAGCACGGGCGGTGTGGGCGATAAGGTGACGCTGGCGGTGGCTCCGCTGGTCGCGGCCTGCGGCGTCGCGGTGGGCAAGATGACCGGGCGCGGTCTGGGCTTCACGGGTGGCACCGTCGATAAACTGGAGTCAGTCAGCGGCTTCCGTTCCACACTTTCGCGTGAGGAGTTCCTGCGTGTCTTTGAGCAGCACCATATCGTGCTGGCAGGCCAGTCGAGCGATCTCGCGCCCGCTGACGGCAAGATGTATGCTCTGCGCGACGTGACCGGCACGATAGAGAGCATTCCCCTGATTGCCGCCAGCATTATGAGCAAGAAGCTGGCGATTGGCGCGTCTCACCTGCTGCTGGATGTCAAAATTGGCTCCGGTGCCTTCATGAAGCAGGTTGACCAGGCATACGAACTGGCGAGGCGCATGGTCGATATCGGCAAACTGGCCGGACTGCCCGCTGTTGCCATCATTTCTGCGATGAATCAACCACTGGGGCGCGCTGTGGGCAACGCACTGGAAATGGCTGAGGCGATCTCCATTCTGCGCGGTCAGGGGCCGGAGGATGTTTCCTATCTCTGCTCGCACGAGGCGGCTGAACTGCTGCTGATGACGGGCAAGGCGGGCAGCATGGCCGAGGCGGAGCAGCATGTTGCGCAGGCAATTGCTTCCGGCGCGGCGTTGGCAAAGCTGGCGGAAGTCATCGCCGCGCAGGGAGGCGACGCACGCCAGATAGAGCAGCCCTCATTGCTGCCCTCAGCTCCCGTCCGCTCGATGCTGACGGCTCCACGCAGTGGCTATATCGCGGGCATACAAGCGGAACAGGTGGGCATTGCCAGTATGCATCTGGGCGCGGGACGCTTTAAGAAGGGCGACGCCATCGATCACCGCACGGGCCTGATTTTGCAGGCCAAAGTGGGCGATTACGTGCATGCCGGGGAGCCGCTGGTAGAAGTGCATGCACGCGGCGAAGCGGATATCGACACTATCCGCGACTTCCTGCTCGCGGCTTATATCTGGAGCGATGAGCCGGTCGAGGCAGGTCCGCTCGTCTATGATACCGTGCGCCCATAGAGCCAAAACCAGACTACTAAAAATGTCATTCCCATGCATGGTGAGCGCGGCGAAGAATCTGGGCAGCCTCCTTGTCCAGGAGTGAACCGGAGATTCTTCGCCGCGCTCACCATGACATGTCGGGCCGGGTTCAATTGTGTATAGTGAGTTCCAGAAAGTCAGCGGTGGGTTGCTTGGGACTGTTGGCTCCGCGCAGCAGGTAGACGTGGTCGTGACCATCGCAGGCGGCAGTTCCCAGCAGGGAGCCACCGTTGGGGATGGTAGTAAGCAGCGTCCAGCGCAGCGTAGACAGGTTGACCAGCCAGACGGTGTTGAGTGAGCTGGTATGGGCGGCATCATAACCGCCGATGATGACCAGGTTTCCCGGAGTGGCAAGGCAGCTTGCCGCGCCACTGAATGCCGTAGGCGCGCTGGTCGATGCGAGTGACCAGGCATTGAGGGCTATGCTGTAGCGATAGATATGCATAGTTGGCCGGTGTTGTCCGGCATCTGCGGAACCGCCAAGCAGGAGGATGCTGTCCGCGCCATCGGGGGCAAGCACGACATAGCCCAGGCCGACTGGCAGTGGGGCAAGCTGGTGCCACTGGCCCGTTGAGATGTCATAGCGATACCAGCCCGTACCCGCACTCGCGTTGGGATTTGCCGCCTGCATAAAGCCCTGAGTGATGTAGAGATGTCCGTGCTGATCGGCGATCATGGCTCCGCCAAAACCGATGGGCATCGAGGCGGGCGGCGTGATCTTTTGCACGGTTGCCAGGGCTGGCCGGTATTCGTAGAGCAGAGAGGTAACAGCGTAGGTGTCAGATGAGTAGCCTGCTGTAAAGAAGAGATGTCCCTGCTCGTCCAGCGCGGCGGCGTTGTTGACCATGCCGGGAAAATTGTCGATTGCCAGCGTCTCCCAGTGGGCGCTGGCGATATTGTAGCGGTAGAGGCCGCGATCGTAATGCGGCACTGCGTTTGGCCCGCGAAAGCCCCCGTTCATGTAGATGTATCCTTTGCCTTGTAACTGTACGTAGGTTGCGCTGTTATCTGCTTCGCTTGATGGAGGTGATGGAAGCTGCTGCCACGTCGCTGTCGGCGTTGTAGTGACTGCGGGAGTAATATTGACCTGCTGGCCGCGTGTAACAGAACCACTATGGCTGCTATCGTGGAGGTTGCGGATATTATGAGTATAAACCAGCAGGGAGGCCATGATAAGAAAGAGGATCAGGGCGCAGATGAAGCATATCTGTGCCGCACGAAAAACTCGCGTGGCAAACCGGTGCGGTCGAGAGATACGCACCGGTTTCTCCTGCTCTTTTGCCTGTGGCAGCGTCCCGGACGCGAATCCCAGGTAAGCGCGCAGATGCAGGCTTTCATCAATAGCAGTGACTTCCTGCTCCAACTGCTCTCGTTCTTGCTGCTCGTGGTGCTCGCGGTGCTCCGCCGCCAGTATCTCACGTATGCGCTGGCGTTCCTCCGCCATCTTCCCTTCCATCGCAGGTTGATCGTCCATCCCAGGCCACCCGCGAGGGGTGGTCCTACTGTATACGCCACCCACCCCGCGCTGTGACGCGCTCGCGGAGCGAGCGTAATGATTCGTATAGAGTAGGGCCACCCCTCGCGGGTGGCCTGGGATGGTTGGTTGGCCTGGTGCGGGTGTGTAGTCAGGGTTGAAAGCTACCTGTTTGCAGGCGTGGTATTCCTCAAGGGCGTAGATGCGTTCGAGTGCGGAGTGGAGAGTGTAGGCGGATTGGAAGCGGTAAGCCGGATCCGGGCGGGTAGCGACGGTGACGAGGCCGCTGAGGACGGACGAGAGGTTTGGATTGAAGGTGTGGAGTGGTTCCGGCTGCTGATTCAGGCGCGTTGGGCGCTGCCCGCTCAGCATTTCGTGCAGGATGATGCCCAGGCTGTAGAGGTCTGAACGGGCATCGGTCTGGCTCTCTCCTTCATATTGTTCGGGTGCGGCATAGCCGGGGGAGCCGAGATCGGTGGTATCGTTCGCCTGGCCCTCTTTGAAGTAGCGGGCTATGCCGAAATCGACGAGCGCAAGGCGATGATCGGGGGTAAGGATGATATTGGAGGGTTTCAGGTCGCGGAAGATCACGGGCGGCGTCTGCCGGTGCAGGTATGCAAGCACGTCGCAAAGCTGGATAGCGTAGTTCAGTGCCTCCAGTGGGGGCAGCGCGCCCTGCCTGCGCATGTAAGTCGAGAGAGTGAGGCCGGGAATGTAGTCCATGACCAGATACCAGTAGCCGTCCTCTAAGAAATAATCGTAGAGGGCGGGAATGGCTGAATGGTTCAGACGGGCGAGCAGGAGCGCCTCGCGCAGGAAACGGTCGGTATGCGTGCCTCCACTGGAGGGAAAATCGAGAGACGCGCCTGTCTGTGACCGGCTGCCCGCATCCTCTGCCTGCCATTCGTCATATGTGCCGGGCGTACTGGAAGGGCTATGAAGCAATTGCTCAAGTTCATCTACGACGCTCTGAGGCAAAGGTTGGTCGGCACGGCATTGTTTGAGCGCGAGGGGTGTTTCCAGCGTAATATGTGAGGCGAGAAAAACCTTGCCCATCCCTCCGTGGCCGAGCACTCTCTTGATCTTGTATTCCCCGCCTCGCAGTACGCAACCTGCGAGGTCTTCACGTTGCGCAGGCCTGCCTGATCTTTGCTTCCCCGTGTGATTTGACGGACTCATCATATCCATCCTCCCTTCCACATGTACATTATCCTTCAAGGTACCTGTCCTCGTAGGGATATCAGGATTCCCCTACGAAGATGGAGAGGCCCCTTTGTCATCTATTGTACTGAAGGATGGGATTTTTCCAACAGGGAAGCGGCGATGTGGTAAGAGGTTGCGGAGGCCAACACTCTACAAGTACACGATGGTACACGTTTATTTACAATGCGATAGCCAATTTGCCCTATAGCCGTGCGAGCGACCTTGACGGACTTTCTCGCTGATGCTACCTTTGAGGCTAATTGAGGATGCAGTGAGGCTGCGGAGAAGAGATTTGAGATAGAAAAAAGGCGGTTGAAACAGGATGCTTTGTCCATTTTGTAGTACAGCACGACTCAACAATGAAGCGCCATGCCCGGTCTGCGGCGCGCCATCACCATTGTTGCAACAAACCGTTAGCGGTTATACGGACCAGCCCGCGCAGCCTTCATCTGAACAGCCTGTGCAGATGCAGAACTCGCCGATTTCCTGGCTTCCCGTCCCTTATCAACAGCAGGCTGGAACGGGACAGTGGGGAAACTGGCAGGCAGGCCAACCTGGGCAACCAACAGCCGTTATCCCCTTTGGGCAGCAGCAGAGAGAGTCTGGAGAGCGCGCATTGACGCCTGGTGGTACACAGAATCAGGATACTCGCCTACCTGCTCTGGCCGACCAGAGCATGGAAGGGGTGGTCTACATTCCGCCCATGTACACCAAACCGCGCCCGATTATCCCGCGCTATCGCGCGATCAGCGGCCTCCTCAGTGTGTTAATCGTGCTTATTCTCTTTTGTAGTGGTGCGGGTTACTATGCGCAGGCCAGTGGTAAAATCGCGGCGCTAGGCCAGTTGGCAGGCATTGTTCGCCCGGCGAACCTGAAACCAACACCTACGCCACCCCTGCCAGACCCAAAAACCGCTCCTTCTTATGGGCCTGCTGCCAATATCATTAACTCGGCCAGCACCGCATCGAAAATAGATGCGCAGACCGATATCGTCTTGCAACCTGCGAACGTTTTCCACCCCGGGCAAACCATCTACGTCACCTATAGTATACAGAATCCGAAAAAGCCCGGCGTGGTCGTTATCAAGTGGTACATGAATGGACTGCTGTACAATACCTCTCAGACACAGCCAATCAAAGAGAGCAGCAGTGGCTCGGCGGAGATGCAATTTGCGAAGCCTGCCGAGGGAATGGTGGAACTGTACTGGAATGATCAGTTAGCCATCAGGCTCTACTTCGTGGTACGTTGAGTACCACAAGGTAGAGCCGCTATAGGATTAGCGCCTTCCAGAGACCGGATAGGCTTCCTCCTGCACACCGGCATTGCCCGGCAGTGCGCACTGTGTATCCACCACCACGTCACCCAATACCTCAACCTGGCAGGCCAGACGCATATCAGGGTTTTTCTTCAGGTCGTTGCGCAGCCAGAATTTCTCCATGAAGGTGAGGGGATTGGTGTTGCTCGCAGGTGAGACTGCTACCCGGTCAGTACCGCACAGGCCGTTGCCATGACAGTTGAGATACCGCCAGATGCCGCAGTAAACGCGAACATCGTTTTCCAGTGCCGGATAGCGCACATGATCGCCGACAGGCACATCGACAATTACATTTTCACGCACAAAAGTAATCGTTGGCACGAGTTTATCCTCCAATGTCTTATTTGTAGTGCGCACTGAGGTACAGCGGCAAATAGAGCGCCTACAAGTTCTTGTAAGAGTATAGCACAGGGGAGAAATGGCGACAACGCTAGCTTACGGTCAGCACCACTGTCACCGTTTGTGGGGTTACCGGTGTACCGGGGTCGCTGTCGCTGACTTGCAGCGCAGCGGTGTAGCTCCCGGTAGCGAGCTGACTGCTATCGCAAGTCACGTCGATCACCACACTCTGCCCCGGCGGCAGAGTGCCGCCGCTATTATCGACGCTGAGCCAGTCTGCCGACTGCGAGGGAAGCGTTACCGCCCAGTTAAGATCAGAAGAACCTGTGTTGGTAATCACCAGCAATTGCGAGCTATCTGTCAGCGTGCTGTCATTGCTGAAATCCAGCTCGTTTGTTGAAACGCTGATCTGCGGCTGATCCAGCACTGTGATATTCACCACAACCTTTTGAGGCGGTATGGAAACTCCTGTATCGCTGTCTGCGATGGTGATAGTGCCACTCAGCGAACCCGCGCCCAACTGAGCCGTTGTCGGGCTGACGGTAACAGTTGCGCTCTGCGCGGGGGCGAGGCTGCCGCTGGTTGGTGCAATCGGCGCATATGTTGCTGCGATCTGATCCTCACTTGCACTCCAGTTGAGGGTCGCATTGCCCGTATTACTGATGATAAAAGTCTGCGCAGTGGGGTCTTTCCCCATAATAGAACTGAAATTTAACGTATGTACCTGCACATTGATAGCAGGGGCAGGCGGCGTACTTATGGTAAGCGCAATGGCTACTTGCCTGCTCTGCCCATTGGAATTGAAGGTGACAGTTCCCTGGTAGGCATTGGCCTGCAAACCGACTCCATTCACGGCAATCGTGATGGTCGCTTTCCCTCCCGGCCCGAGCTGTCCACCTGGGGGGGAAACGCTCAACCAGTTCGCGCCATTCGTCACGGCGGCAACCGCTGCCCAGTTCAATGCCTGCCCGCCGCTGTTTTGCAACGTGACGCTCTGACTGGCCGGATTGTGCCCGGTATAAGCGGAGAAATTTAACGAAGGAGGCGAGACCACCAGGCTTCCCGGCGCCGTGACGTTAAGCGAAACGCTCACCTGTGGATTGCTTCCTCCCTTAAAAGCGATAACACCTTGATACGAACCCACTGCGAGCAACTGCGATTGCACGCTCACCGTGACTGTGGCGCTTGCTCCTGGTGGAAGCTGTCCGCTAGCAGGAGTAACAGAGAGCCAGGGAACGCCGTTGCCGGTGATGGTCGTCTCACTCCAGTTCAGGGGCTGTCCACCCCCGTTTTGCATGGTAATCGTTTGACTGGCCGGATTTTGCGCCGTACTACCCGAATACGAGAGCGAGACGGGGGAGATGGTCAGAGTGGCCGGGGCTGCATTTACCGCCATCGTCACCGTCAGCTTAAGAGGCTGCTGCGGGTGACTTCCCTGCTGCGTAAACGAGATATGGCCAGTGTAGGCAAGCGGGGCTAAGGTGCCACGATTGACGGTGACAACAACAACCTTGCTGCCATTGAACGTGCCGCTGCTCGGCGCAATCGACAACCACGGCTGATCGCTGCTGGCCTGCCAGCGCAGTTGACCACCACCCGCGTTGGTCAATGTCACATTCATACTTGAGACTGTGCCGCGAGCAGCCGCGCCAAGATCAAGGTGTGTCTGCGTCAGTTGCAAGCTCGGCGGGGTCGGAGGAGGAGTCTCAATCGTAATCGTCACCGAATCACTAAACTGCTGCGCCTCATCAATCGCATGAATAATGTGGTCGCCGAAGCCCCAGTTCCCCACGGTAATAGTGACGTAAAAAGCGCCCAGAGCATCGGTATGAGCATATAATAACTTCCCATTGCCATCTAGAATGGGCTCATTCTTATCATAGGTAAAGGACATGAGATCGTTCGCGCCAAACCCTTTTCCGCTGAGCAAGAACTGATCGTTCACACGCAGCTTGCTGGGAACAGCGCTCAGCGTCGCCGTAGCGAAGGATGCTTGCGGCTTCTTGCTGATAAACATGTAAGCCAGCAGGCCGGTGGCGAGCAGTAACAGCAGAAAGGAGATTGTCAGAACAGTCAGAATTGGTCGGCTCCGCAATGGCGAACGCGATGGCATATATGGCGGTACTGACGGTGGGGATGGCGGCACAGGAAAGCGCAAGCGTGCATTATCCAGTGCCTGTGGTCTTGCTCCACCGACCCGCGCCTCTCGTTCCGTCATATCCCTCTCATCGTTATAGAGATCAGGGATTGGCGTGTTTCTGGCTGGGGGTGGTACTGGCGTGCGTGGTCCGGGCGGCAGAGGAGCAATAGGAGCCGCAGGAGAAAGCCGCGCTTCCTGCCAATATGCTGAAGCAGTCGGCAAAGCAGCAGGTGATACCGGCGAAGTGGGGAATACAGACGGTTCATCGATCGTTGGTAAAATGATTCCATCTGGTTCGTGCGGCGCTTGTTGTGGCTGTGAGCTTTCGTCCGATCGCACGATAGACATCATCGTTGACTGATATGGTTGGTCTTCGGGATGAAGACCCGAATAGTGTCCCGCGTGATGGGGAGAAGCTGGTGGTATGGACCTCCTGACCGCGCTCCGCATGATGCGCGTGCGATCGAAAGCATGTCCACAGCGGCTACAGACTTCAGCGTCGGCCCGTGCCAGTTTCTGGCAGTACATACAGCGTTTTGTGTCCATATCAGCGTTTCAAGAGGGAGGTACAGAACAACAGCGTTTCACCGTACCCTCCCCCATCCTCCTAAAATCGCTCTACAACGACAATGATACCTGTCTGCTTATCTCTATTGCCGGTAACGTTCTTCCCTTACAGGAATAAACGCGACTGACTCTGAGAACTCAAATGGCAGCACAACAAAGCCTGCCTGTGAGCAAAATGAAATAGATTGATACGCCAGTAGACATTGTAGCACAAAATGCAAGAGATTTCAGAGAAAAATCCCCCCACCATCACAGGATGGTGGGGGGAAGATGGCGGGTTATTAGCCTGGTGAGGCATCAACCACAATACCCGTTTGGTTTGCTGCTAAGGTAACAGCCTGCGTTCCGACATAGCTCACACTGCTCAGTATCCCGCTGGCGGAGAGGGTATAGGTACCGGCGGGAATATTGGAGAAAGTGTAATTGCCCGAAGCATCTGCGGTTACGCTGGCAACCTGCGTTCCGGCACTATTCAACAGATTGACCGTAGCGTTGGGCAGTGGAACCGCACCCGTACAGACGCCTGCCACACAGGCCATGACCTTTCCACTGATAGAGCCGGTAACAGTCAGAGTCACCGTAACTGCCTGCGGGCTCCCCTGAATGGCAGTGCCACCGTTTTGTGCTGCGATCGTGATAGTGCCGCTATAGGTACCGGCAGCGCTGAGATTCGCCAGATTGACATTGACAGCGAGTGGACTGCCCCCTCCACTATCAGAACCGGAGGTCGCGGATAGGCTCAGCCACGAAACGCTATTGCTGTCACCTGCCGCCGTCCACGTGACCGGGTAGGTGCAGGCACCGACGCCGCTGACTGTCAGCGTCTGTGGTGCCGGGGCCGCCTGTCCCAGTTGAGCCATGAAGGAGATGCTGGCCAACGAAACTTGAAGCGTGCAGGGCTGCTGCACAACGAGCGTCACTGGAATACTCTGTGGACTTCCCTGTGCAGTCGCATTCGCGCTGTCTGTAGCCGAGATAGAGATAGTCGCGCTATACTTGCCGGGCGCCAGTCCGGTCGTATTCACCGCTGCCGACAAACTCGCCGATTGGCCGCTGGCGCTAATCAGGCTGTTTGTTGGGGTCACCGAGAGCCAGATGGCGCTGCTGCTGACACTGGTCTTCAAGTTCAAAGGCCAGCCGCAGTTTCCTGTTGCTGCGATGGTCAATGCTTGCGCGGCAGGATTTGCTCCACCTGCTACGCCAGTGAATGTCAGCGTACTCAATGAAGGCTGAGCCAGAGCACAGGGCGGTAGCACAAGCAAATTGACGGCAATCGTCTGTGGACTACCACCGGCGGGTTTACCATTCGCATCAGCGCCATTGAGGGTGATCTGGCCTACGTAGGTACCGGGGTTCAGACTGCTGGTATCAACATTGACTGTTACCTGACCCGTCTGACCGGCGGGAATGGAGCCGCCGGTTGGCGCGGCCCCGAGCCAGCTTGAAGCAAGTTGAGTTACGCTCAAAGACCAGTACAGTGTGCTATGACCATTATTCGTAATCGTCACCACCTGCCCCGGCGGATTCGCCATGCCCCCGGTCGTACTGAAATTGAGGTTGAGCGGAGTAGCCCCCATAATCGGGAATGTCGGTGGTGGCTGCTGCTGCACCTGTAACGAGACCGCCAGCGTGAACTCTTGCCCGTTGGTATAGGTAGGATGATTGCCCGCCAGGAAAGAGATCGTTCCCTCATAGATGCCCGGGCGCAAGCCTGCTATATTGACGCCAATTGAGGTAACTGTGCTCATCGAGGCTCTCAGTTGCCCGCTTGCGGGAGTGATCGTCAACCAACTTGCCGATGATTGTGCCTGCCAGGACAGTGGGGTAGAGGTGCTACAACTTCCCGTTGTACTCAAGCTCAAAGCCTGATTGCTCGGATTGCTCTGTCCTGCCACTGCTGTAAACGAGACGCTGCCCGAGCTCAAGACCAGCCCGCAGTTCGGCTGTACAGTCAGAGAAATGCCAACGACCTGTTGATTATTAATTGCTCCACCACTTGCATTAAAGACGAGGTTACTGGTATAGACGCCGGGCAGCAGAGGCTGGCTATTGACAGAGATCCGTACAACAGCAGACTGCCCGGGCGCGACCTGACCCGATGAAGGGCTGGTGAGCAACCAGTTCTGATCGCCAAACAGGTGAAGTAACAATTGTTCTCCCGCGAACGTGGTTGGCGTCGCCACATTATTCTCTAAGGACCAGGACAACGTCTGCGTACCCGGATTATTGATCACCAGTTGCTGCACGGGCGGCGCCTGCTGTCCATCAAGCGCCGTAAACGAGAGGACTGCGGGCGTGACAACCAGCACCGGTCCTGCATTCGCAGGCAGCGCATTCACCGACATCTGCACCGCGATTGGCTGTACGCTTGCACCGACGTTCGCGGTAAAGGTAATCTTTCCTGTATAGTTTCCCGGCTTCAATCCATAGCGCTCGACCGCAACTTCGATGGTCTGGCTTGCGCTGAATGTTCCCTGCGAAGGCGAAATCAGCAGCCAGGGTTTATCGCTACTGGCAGCCCATGTGATAGGACCAACACCCTTGTTCTGTAAGGTCAGCGTCTTGATGGTGTTCGCTCCCTGATAAGCCGCACCAAAATCAAGCGGAGACTGGCTGACAACAACCAGTTGCGACGGCGGCGTTGGGCCAGAGCCTACAATCTGGATTATTCTGCTGGCTGTATAGCGGGTCGTCACATCCTCCGCGTAGATAATATGGAAGCCCGGTCCCCAGCTTTGATCAATTAACAGAGATACATCCGCATTTCCCTCAGCATTGACTTTGACGAGGCCATTACTGGTAGAGCCATCAGGCAGCTTGACTACTACTGGAAGCTGGACATCGTGCGTCAAATAGACCTGGGTATTTGGAGAAAAATTGCGGACACGCATCACTACCGAATCACCTAAATTAACCTCGTTGCTGGAAAGGATAAGCGACGGCGGTCCACTTATAGGAGCAGGAAGCGTGCGATTTGTATGGAAAAAGGCCAGTGATGCCAGCACACCATCCACCAGCAGCGCCAGCACCGCCAGTGTCACCAGAACGATAAATATCGTGCGCACACGATTGAAGCTCACCTTTCTGCTAACGGGTAATGGGTGAGTAATCCAGCCCTCGGCAATGGCACGCCGCATGTCTTCCTCTTCGATGCGTGCGACTTCGGCACTATTAGGGAAATGGCGGGCTTGCAAAGGGTCCGTTCGATTGGCCCAGATATCCTGCTCTCCCGTGTCGCCCTCTTGCAACCAGGGCCACAACTCGGGCATGCGCTGCCTATCTGCATCTTGATTGGTGTCTTGTTGTGCCTGTATCCTGGGTAAAGGTGTACTCTCACGCCGTATCTCGGCAGAAATATCACGCAAAGGAGTGAGACGAGAGGCATGAGGATGACGACGTTGCTGGCCTTCAGCCTTTGCAATACGGCGCGCGGCGTCATTAAGTCGATTTAAGGCCTGCTCTACCAGGTTATATGTCTCCTGTACCTCTTCCTGGACCGGCGGCAGTGGCGTCTCTACCTCTCGTGCTCGCACAATGGGCACCGGGCTGGTAATGCGCTCAAATATACTTTCACCGCCGCTGTCTTCCCTGCTCTGCTCAGCCTCTCTCGAGGAAGGCATCATCGACTGAGATATTCCCACAGCCGCCTTTCCCTCGCCTTCCTGGCCTACCTCGATCAGCTTGACCGTTTGATACTGATTCTGTAATAGCGCACGACACTCATCGCAACATGCAGTCGTCGCGCTGCAGAGCTTGCCACAATACTCGCACCGGCTCAGGCTCATAAGCTGAATTCCTACCTCTTGCTCCCTCAGTAATCTTTACTATCAATAAAACGTGGAAATATACTAACTTGTCACATCAAGCATCCTGTATTCCCTTTCCCTCGCCATCAAATGGGAAATATGGCCGATGACTTGACAAGATTTTTGCAATATGCTATAAAATATATAGCTGATCGTAATAAACAAAACTGTGGTATAATTTGATATGTGTAACGTTGCTACGTCTGAATCGTAAAGGAAGTAGCGAGCAAACAGAGTGCAAGCGAAGGACATTAGACAGGAGCAATAACCATGTGGTATCGACATAGACGCGGGAGATGGGGTTGGGGTGGCTTCCCAATATTCTTTTTCCTGATTCTTTTATGGAGCCATTCCTTCTTCTCCATACTGATCAGTATGGTTATTCTGGGCTTTCTCTTCATGCTGTTTCGCGCGATTGCTACCTCGACCTCGCAGCCAGGGTTCACAGGTATTCCGCGCTCCCAGCAGCCGTACCAGCAGCCCTATCAACCCTACCAGCCGCAGAGCAGCGTCGTTTACGAGGAGCAGCCCTTCGAGGCGTATCAGCAGGGTTATCAGCCACAGCAGAACCAGCGGGCGCAGGAAAGCGACCCGCTCTATTCGGACGAGTCTCCTGCCTACCAGCAGTACGAGCAGCCTGAAGTAGAGTATCCAGAGGAAGAGCTGCCGCCAATGCAGCAGTAAAGTAGATAGAACGAGAAAGGAGCAAGAACATGTCAACGTCACTGATCGCCTTCCTGGTCTTCGTTGGCATCTTCCTGCTCATTTGCTCATAAGAAACTGCCCACGACTTCTCTATCCTTGATTTTAACGCAATACCGCTCCAAACTCTTCGTTGAGAGCGTTGAGGATACGCTCTTGAAGGATGTTGGCTTCGGCGTCAGTCAGGGTGCGATCCTGGGCCTGGTAGATCAGCGAGTAGGTCAGGTTCTTCTTGCCCGCCGGGATCGGCTCGCCGCGATAGACATCGAAGAGCGAGGCCGAGCGCAGGAGTTCGCCGCCGCTGCGCAGGATGACATCTTGCACAGCCTGCGCCGGAACCCGCTCGTCCACGACAATCGCCAGGTCGCGCGTTAGCTCCTGGTGACGCGAGATGGGCTGGTAGGTCAGTCGCTCTGGCACGGTGGCGAAGAGGGCCTCCAGATCAAGTTCGGTCAGGTAGGCGCGATACGGCAGATCGTAGCGCTGCTGCACCAGTGAATGCACCTCACCCAGCACGCCAATCGGGCTGAACGTCTCCTCCCCCTGAGCCGAGATGCGCGGCAGTTCCAGCAACGCCGTGCGGCCCGGATGGAACGTCGGGTGCTGCGTCGGCGTGAAGCGATAGCGCGTAATATGCAGCCGTGCCAGCAGCGTCTCGATGATGCCCTTAAGATCGTAGAAGTCCACAGGACGCGCCAGTTCGGGCAGCCAGGAAACTTCCGCCGGGCCGCTGATCGCGATGCCAACGCTGCGCCGTTCCTCTGGCAGGCTGTTCTTCTCGGCTGATGGCAGGTAACGCCGCCCGATCTCGAAGAATTGCAGCCCCGCCCGATTGTGCTTGCTGTTCTCCTGCAACGTCTCCATCAGACCGCTCATCAGAGTCAAGCGCATGGCTTCCAGTTCGCTGCTCAATGGATTGGTCAGCACTACCGCCGGGACGGAGCGCGCATCGAACGGTACCAGTGCCTTCTGCTGCTCCTTTTCCGCCACCACAATATCGGCTCGTTTGTGATGCCCGTTCGTGGGCGCGCTGAGCAGGGCGCGAGCCGAGGTCGCGTCCACCTGCGCCAGCAGGTGGAGCATGCGCGGGCGGCTGGTCATGGCATAGGTCACAATCTCGTTGAGGCCCTCACCGATCAGTATTGTGCGCACCTCTTGCTCGCGGGCGAACCACTGATCCATATGCGGCTCCGGCAGCGGGCCAGACGGAATCGTGCTCGGCAGCCTGTCATAGCCGATCATACGGAGCACCTCTTCCACAAGGTCAGCCCCCTCCTCAATATCACTGCGATATGTCGGAACCGTAACCAGCATCTTCTTGCCCTGCTCGTCCTCCTGCACACCGAAGCCGAGGGCGGTCAGAGCGTCTACCACCTCCTGCTGCGTCACCTTCATCCCGGTCAGCCACTCCACCTGTTGCGTCGAGAACGGGATGGTACGTGGCTTGACCGGGCTGGGATAGGCATCTACGATGCCGGGATTGACCGTTCCCCCGGCCAGTTCCTCCATCAACTGCGCGGCGCGGTCGGCGGCCAGTACTGTCAGCGAAGCGTCCAGCCCCTTCTCGAAACGGCTGGACGCATCGGTGCGCAGACCCAGCGTCGTCGAGGTGCGCCGCACATTGCTCGCCTTGAAGTTGGCCGCTTCCAGCAAGATGGTCGTCGTATTGGGGTTGACCTCGCTGATCGCGCCGCCCATCACACCGGCAATGGCCGTCGGTCCGCCTTCGTCCGTAATGAGCAGCATCTCCGGCGTCAGCTTGCGCCGCACATCGTCGAGCGTAACAAGCTCCTCACCCTTGTGAGCGCGCCGCACGATGATGTGATGCCCGCGCACGAGATCATAGTCGAAGGCGTGCAGTGGCTGCCCCATCTCCAACATGACATAGTTGGTAATATCGACGATATTGCTGATGGGACGCATGCCTGCCGCCAGCAGCCGCTTCTGCATCCACTCCGGCGATGGCCCGATCTTCACGTTGCTGATGACTCGTGCGCTATAGCGCGGGCATAGCTCGGTGTCCTGCACCGTCACCTTGACCAGTTCCGCCGCCGGTACGCCCTGCTCATGCACCTGTGGCTGCGACAGGTGTAGAGGCTGGTCCGTCAGCGCCGCCACCTCACGCGCAACGCCGATGATCGAGGAAAGGTCGCCGCGATGCGCCTTGATGGCAAAATCCAACACCACGTCGCCCAAAACATCGACCAGCTTTTCACCCAGTGGGGTGTTCTGGTCCAGAATGTAGATGCCGGAATGGTCGCTGCCGAGGCCCAGTTCGCGGGGCGAGCAGAGCATGCCCTCTGAGACATAGCCCATTTTCTGCGCCCGCCCGATAGTCATTTCACCGATTTTCGCCCCCGGTAGCGCCAGCGGCACCTTATCTCCCTGCCGGATATTGGGCGCGCCGCAGATCACTCCCAGTTCCTCCGTCCCCGTGTTGATGCGTGTATAGCTCAAATGGTCCGAACCTGGCACCTTTTCCAACCGCGTGATCTGCGCCGTAATGACCTTATCGCCCCAATCTCTCCCGATATATTCGATGGCCTCCACTTCCAGGCCTGCCATTGTCAGCACATGTGCCAGTTCCTCCGGCGACATGGTGATATTCACATAGTCCTTGAGCCAGCTTAATGGCACTCTCATAGAAAACTCCTTACATGAACCTAGAACTGCTTCAAGAAGCGCAGGTCGTTGCCTGAGAAGAGGCGAATATCGTCGATGGAGTACTTAATGATGGCGATACGCTCAACGCCCATGCCGAAGGCGAAGCCGCGATACTTTTCCGGGTTGTAGCCAACCTCGCGCAGCACACGCGGGTGAACCATACCGGAGCCAAGAACTTCCACCCAGCCGCTATACTTGCAGACGCGGCAGCCCTCGCCATTGCAGAGCGGGCAATCGATATCTACCTCGGCGCTCGGTTCCGTGAATGGGAAGTAGCTGCCACGGAAGCGTACCTTGCGACCCTCCCCGAACATCTCACGGGCGAAGCGTTCCAGCATCCCCTTCAGATCGGCCATCGTTGTGTACTCATCGACCATCAAGCCCTCAATCTGATGGAACATGGCTTCGTGCGAGGCATCGATAGCCTCGTTGCGGAAGACCTTGCCCGGCACGAGCACGCGCACGGGCGGGCGCATTTGCTGCATAATGCGAATCTGCATCGGTGAGGTCTGCGTGCGCAGCAAAATCTCACCCGGTACCACCCAGAAGGTATCCTGCATGTCGCGGGCCGGGTGTTCCGCCGGGATGTTCAATGCCTGGAAGTTATAGTAATCGGTCTCCACTTCGGGACCCTGCACTACCGAGAAGCCCATCTTCGTGAAAATCTGCGTCACGTCCCACGTCACACGCGACAGTGGGTGCATATGCCCGGCAGGTTTCTCGCGCCCCGGCAGCGTCACATCAATGCGCTCGCTCTCCAGAGTGCGCAGCAGTTCAGAATTGCGCAGTTCCTCGCGTTTCGCCTTCAGCCGCTGCTCCAACTCGGCCTTCACCATATTGATCTTCTGCCCGACGACCGGTCGCTCCTCCTTCGTTAGCTTCGGCATAACCGAGGAGAAATTTTTCAATTCGCCACGATTTCTGCCCAGATAGCGTGTATCCCACTCTTCCAGTGCAGCGGTTGTCTCAACCGGCTCCAGCTCGCGGATGGCACGTGCCAGCAGTTCGTCAAGTTGCTCCAATAAATCGTTTAATTGTCCTATCATACCATCCTCCATGAATCAAAAAACCGGCCAACATTCGTCGACAGGGACGAAGTTGCCGGTGAGAACTCCGTGGTACCACCCATATTGAACTCAGAAATTCTCTCTTCTGCACAACACGCAGGCAGAGAAGAAATCAGCCAGATGCAGTGCTGAGTTCCACTTGGTTTGTCCGGTAACGGAGACCTCCGGGGCCATCTACTCGCTGCCTCATCTCATCTCGCTCTTGAAACGAGAGGCAGGTTCAACAGCCAGCTCTGGGGTGAACTTCGGCGAACGGCTACGTAAAAAGGCTTTCAGTCGCTGACCTTTTCTCCCTGCACGCCTCCTGCTCGCGTACTCTCCCCATCCTAGCCTTTGGGTTTGCTCATATCTCTACGAGATCACGCTATAGTATGCCACAAATCGAGCAAAAAGTCCAGCGTTTTTCCCCGGATCCCCGGAATCCAAAAATTTCATGCCAACAAGCCTTGACTACAGCAGCCAATTCTGCTATACTGAACACATCTCAAGGGCGGGGCGTAGCGCAGCCCGGTAGCGCACCACAATGGGGTTGTGGTGGTCGGAGGTTCAAATCCTCTCGCCCCGACTATGGTGAAGGCAGGAAGCAGTTTTCTGAACAGGCTTCCTGCCTTGTTTTATGTGTCTTACCTTTGCTCTCCTTAGCCACTCAAATGCCCTGAAATGTAGCAACTGTGTAGCAACCCTCTACCTCTTGCGTTTCTTCTCTGTCTTGCCAAACTCGCTATCCCACCGCTTCGTTACATCTTCTTGCATCGTTGGGAGCGCGTGAGAATACACATCCAGCGTCATCGTGATCTGGCTATGCCCTAAAATCTCTTGCACGACTTTAGGGTGAACTCCCATCGCAAGAAGGATAGTCGCCGCACTGTGCCTGAGATTGTGAAATCTTATGTGAGGCAAGCCGATACTTACCAGAAAGCGCCTGAAGACTTTGCGCAAGGTACTGGAGCTATAGAAGTAGCCCTGAGCGTTGGTAAACACCAGATCCTTATCAATCCAGGCATCACCAATCTCGCGCCGCTGCTCTTGCTGTTGTATTCGATGGCGCTGAAGAACTTCAACAACGAAAGCAGGCAGGCTAATCATCCTTCGGCCTTTTGCCGTCTTCGGTTCCGATTCTATATAGCCGTACCCTTTTAAGTAACTCACAGCCCGCTTTACTTGGAGAGTGCGATCTTCAAAATTAATATCTTGCCAGTGCAGGGCCAGCAACTCCCCTTCTCTCATGCCTGTCGTAATCGCCAGTGTCAACAATGCCTCTAAACGATGAGCTTTCACTTCTTCCAGCAATGTATGCGCTTGCTGCTTTGTCAAAACATGCTGCTCTTTGCGCGGAATACGGGGAGGCGTTACCGCATCGCACACATTACGAGGAAGGATATTCCACTTGACCGCATTGTCCAGAGCTACATGCAAAACGCCGTGAATATTGTTGACCGTCTTTGCAGTCAACCCATCGCTGAGTTTCTGCGAGTAAAATGACTGCACCTGCTGAGGAGTAAGTTTTTGTAGCTTGATTTTCCCTAATCCAGGCACAAGGTAGTTTTTTACGAGCTTGCTGTAGTTCAAGTACGTGCTTAAGCGTATCGTTGGCTTATGCACCTTCTCAAGCCAGTTTTCCAGGTACTCTTGTACGGTCGTATGTGACCCAATCGTCAGCATTCCACGGCGCAGATCATTCGCAGCCGCGTCCAATTTTGCAATCACTTCTGACTGCTTCTTGCCATAGAACACCTTGCGTGTTCCATCAGGAAGTGAAAGGCTGGCTACCCAACGCCCGTCAGACTTGCGCCGGTAAACAGAACCTTCACCATTACCCCGCCGGGCCATAGATGGTCCTCACTTTCATTAGAAACCGCGTGAGAGACCCCTGCTTGAGCCGTGGGGAGGACACGCGGTCTCCTTTCTTGCACTTAACTTTTCACACGATACATACGACACTGAGATTTTGATAGAAACCAGGAAAACACAGCAATGTATCAAAATGGTGTGCCACTTGCTGGAATGAGTCACTACATCTTGTGTCATCAACTTGACACTAATGCTTCTATCAAAATCTCAGACTACAATGTAAAGCATGGAACAGAAGAGAGCCTATAAGTATCGGCTCTCTCCCTCCTCGAAACGCGGTCACCTCACCATTGTAGGCATCTTCTTGATATCCGCTTCCAGGTCTATCTTGAGTGCGGGACGACCCATGATCGGTGTCTCAATGCTGCAAAAAAGGGGTTGGTCGCATGGCTTGTGGTGGCTGCCTGTGGAGAGATGGTAAGACCTGGACGGGCGAAAGCTCGCCCAGGCACATCTCGTTAAAGCAGGAACCCAGATCGTGAGGTCCGGACATCCCTTGCCCTGGCTATGTCACAATTTCTCGTTCACGTTGTTCAAGCCAGCTTTGCAATGCGGTAGAACGCACACGCACTGCCCTCCCGAACCGCACTACCGGTAAGCTCTCTTTCCTGATGAGTTTACAGACGGTTGAACGACTCAATCCAAGCTGTTTGCATACCTGCTCTATCGTCAAGAGCAGGGGTTGCGATACTCCTTCGTCATATTCTCTCATGCTCTACCTCTCCTTATTAGGGAACACCATGCTGGTCTCATTTTGAAGTTCAGGCCCTGATTCACCAATGACCTGTTAAACAGAGTTCCGATAGTGCTGACGTGGCATCACTTTACCCCTCCTTTGTAACTCTGTTTGTTCAATCACCATTGCTATCCTTCCTTCCTTTTTTGAAAGTCGGGTAGGCGGCCAGTGCATCGCTGTTGGTTTCCTTTGACATGCCAATAGCCCTTTCTGATAGTTGCGTTCGCTTCACTTCAGTGAGCATGAGCGAACGCAACGTCTGCGGGATGGAGTCTATCATAGCGCGATCCTTTCTTTTCTTTAAAGTGAGGAAACGGGGAATAACGGCAACTGAAAAACCTCGGCCATTGGCCTGACCGGCACTGCCTCTGGCATGACCTCTGGTACAAGGCGCAATACGATGAGGCCGCTTTTCGTGCGGCCCGCGCTGCGAAACCCGGCCTGCTTGAAGCAATAGCCAGGGTTGGGACTGCGCACTTTGGCTGCATCGACGAAGGTGATCATGCCGTCCGCCGGTGGCTCGCCCCACACGAAGCGTGGCACCAGACAAAAGGAGCACGCTACCGGGCAGCCCCGTGAGGCAAAGCACATTTTATAATGACCACGCTGT
>DATGLM010000033.1:0-2200 GCA_035294125.1 Ktedonobacteraceae bacterium
GTGGTACCTGCCGAGCCTTTGCAGCGTTTGCCCTTTATCGTGATAGGCTTTGGCATAGTGCGGATCAAGGCTGATGGCCTGGTCGAAAGCGGCCAGCGCTTTCTCGTACTTGCCAAGCGTAAAAAGAGCGTTTCCCTTGCCATCGTAAGCTCTGGGGCATTGAGGATCAAAGCTAATCGCCTGGTCATAGGCTGCCAGGGCCTCTTTATAGCGCATGCGCTGGCATAAGTCATCTCCCTGCCTTAGCCATTCCTCGGTCTTAACGCTGGTATTTTCAGATGAGCCATGCCGGGTGAAAGAAAGTGCTTTTTGCTCAGCTCCTGTCTTTTGTGGTGTATCTGGCAACTGGGCGAACTCGCGGATGGTAGCAATGCGCTCTGGCTGTGGAGTCTCGATTAGCCGCCGAATATTCCTGACGATTTCGGTCCACGCGGCGTCCCGGTTCTTTTGTGTTGTGATGGGGTGCCCGTTGTAGGGAAGATATTGGAGCCCGGCAAAAGGTGAATCCTGCCAGTTACAGGGGCGCACGATGATGGGAACGACGCGCGCCTCGCCCTGTTCGTACCGTTGCAATGCGCGCTTCATCTCCGCCTCGTAGCAATAGTCGGAGTTCAGGAAGTCAGCGCTAATCAGCAGGAGAATAATCGCGGCCTGCTCTAGATGCTCATCAATTATCTGAGAGCGTTCGGTGCCAGCGAGGATCTGCTGCTTATACCAGGTCGAAATCAGCCCCAGGCGTTTGAGCGGACTCAGGTGCTTCACCAGTTCCGCCGCCAACGGCTCATCTTCGGCAGCGTAAGAAAGGAATATCCTACTCGCGTTCTGCTGCGCTGCCATCCTTAGAATTCCTTTCCGACAGAGAAAAACGAATTTGCTCCTCAAGTTTACCCGATGGCCTGGACAGTTGTAAAGAATCGCCATCCTGCTGTTGACATAGGAGAAATCATATGTTATCTTCCCATAACGTACTGATTTATTAGTACGTTATGCATAAATGTGAAAAATAGTTCATATTGGGAGGTGAAACGGTGGCCAAAGACCAGTCAGAAGCGGCAGACCAGAAGGACCTGCCTCCGGTGCTGCCGGATACTGTCCCGGTAGGCATGCCCGATATTCCCATTCGCCTGACTATCTCGACCGAGCAGCAATTCAAGGCGATCAGTGATGTGATGCGCTCGCGTATCCTGGGAGTGATTCAGTACCAGCCGCTAACGGCCAAACAGATCGCGCAGCGCCTGCAAGCCACGTCGGGAGCGATAGGCCACCACCTGCGCGTACTGGAGGAGGCGGGACTGGTGAAGATCGTGGCTCGGCGTCTTGTGCATGGCATTGTGGCCTGCTACTATACGCGGGCAGCGCGTATCTACGACTTTGATTTTCCGCAGGATGTGACAGGTTCTTATTCCGTTGATCTCGATTTTATCTCCCATGCGCGTGCGGAAATGGTGGACTCTCTCGTGAGTTACGGAGATGATAAGCCGCGCTTCAATGCCTTTCCTCACGCGCGTCTTTCGCCGGAGAAAGCGCAAGAGTACCTCCGGCGTTTCGAGGCCCTGCTCAATGAGTTCATTGAGGAGAAACCCGATCCAGACGGCAAGATCTACAGCGTATTCTTTTCTATGTTCAAGGCGCCTCCATATATACAGGTTTCTACAGCGTCTGAAGAGCATGCTCCGACAAACGAAGGAGAAGACATGTGAAATCGACCGTAGTCAAAGAAGAGATGAAGAGCGTGCGCCGTTCTGCCCTGTGGCGCAACCGCGATTTTATGCTGCTCTGGAGCGGCCAGGCGGTTTCATCGCTCGGCACAACGATTACCCAGACAGCCTATCCTCTGCTGGTCTGGGACCTCTCGCGTTCGGCGGCGCTGGTTGGCCTGGTGGGAGCGATGGGCACGATCCCCTATGTATGCCTCAGCCTGGTCGTGGGCGCGTTGATTGATCGCTGGGATCGCAAGCGGGTAATGATCTTCTGCGATACCGGCCGGGCGCTTAACCTGGTCAGCGTGCTGGTAGCGCTTTTCCTGGGCCATTTGACCGCCGTGCAGATCTGCTTCAACGCGCTAATCGAGGGCACGTTCTATGTCTTCTTCAACCTGGCAGAAGTTTCCTGCCTGCCGCGCGTAGTGAGCAAAGAACATCTGCCGCTTGCTACCTCACAGAACGAGGCGACGATGAGCACGGCCTATCTGCTAGGGCCA
>DATGLM010000034.1:0-2589 GCA_035294125.1 Ktedonobacteraceae bacterium
ACTGCTGGCCGCCAGGTACTTGCCATCAGGCGACCAGGCTATCTGGTCGATATAATCGCTCGCCGTGGCATTGGGCACAACTTGCAGGGTGCGCATATACGCGCCGGTCGCGGTATTCCAGATTTGCACGTCATATCCGTAGGTGACGCCGTCGACCGCCGAGGCAACCAGTTTGTTATCGGGCGAGAAGGCCGAGGCGTAGATCATATCGCCCCCACTGAGGCGTGCCATCGGGTTGCCCTGGTGTACCGTGGTAGAGGCTTGAGCCGCTTGTGGTGTGAACGTAGCCAGCACCTGCCCCGTCTGGACATCCCAGATCTGCGCGACCTGGCCGGATGCCACCAAATGCTCACCGCTCAGTGACCAGCTTGTCCAGTAGCTGGAGCTAGCGTTTTGCCCAAACGTCCTTATGACGTGCCCATTCGAGGCATTTAGCAAGGTGATGTCTACCATGTCGCTCACAGAGACATATTTCCCGTCAGCAGACCAGCCTACGGTCGCAAAACTGCCGCCATCTGTGAGTCCCGTAGCGCTTGGTGGATAAACATACAGCGTTTTCCCAAGAGAAGCGTTTGGCGTTGCCGGTTCTGGCAGAGTAGCCGTAGCGGTGATTGAGGTCGTGGCGGCCGAGCCGGTCTGTGTGCTGCCTGGTCGTAGGGTATGCGTCAGTAATGTCCAGGTCAGCAGGTAAGCTATCACCACAGCCGCGGCCAGACTCAGGCCCACGATGCGTCGTATGGGACGCCTGGGTTGTCGAGAAAGGTCTGGCAGGCTATTTTTTCCGCTTGTACTTGTATAGGAAGTCGTTTCGGTGGAGAAATTGTTATCGAGCATATTTTCCTCTCTCTCATATGGATGGGTTGAGTTTGTGGACTGGCCGGGCTCAAACAGCAAGCGCATTCTGTCCCAACTTTTCGCAAGTACGTCCGCGAGAGGAACATGCTGAACGACTTGCGGCCCTTCCTGCCGGGCTTGCGCCTTCAGGTCGAGCAAATCGGGATGGGTGTATTCAAGCGCCTGGCGCGCGGCATGCCGTACCAGCTCGTCGGAATCGCTCAAGCCAGCCAGCAGAGGCGTTTCTGGCGCGTGGATGCCCAGCTTGCCGAGCGCGAACGCCGCGCTTTCGCGGACCTGCCACTCGTCGTCGTGCAACAACTTCTCGGCTATACGCTCTAGCGGCGCTCGTTCGCCCAGGGTGCTGAGCGCCAGGACCGCATTTGCGCGCACCGAGACATGCGGATCATCCAGCGCGGCGAGCAACGCCTCTAAAGGCGCTCGCTCGCCCAATGCGCGCACAGCGGCGGCACGGACGTACCAGGCGGGATGTTTGAGGTCGGCGAGTAGTTGAGGCACCTGCCGCGTGACCTGCTGTCCTTCGTCTAACCCCAGGCGTTGCAAGAGGCCCGGCAAGAGCGAAGGAGACTCGTTCGTCTTCCCCGGCTCATCCGCTGGCGGTTGGGGGAATAGTTCATGATTCTCGGGTGGCATGTGTTCCTTGCCCTCTTGCTTGTGATAACTCCAAAACTTTACGCAGGCGGCGTATGCCACGATACAGGTACGACTTTACCGAACCCATCGGCAAATTGAGCAGGTCGGCAATCTCCTGATAGCTCAGGTCCGCGAAATAATAGAGGTTGATTACGGTACGATAGGTGGCCGGAAGCTGTTTAAGCAACCCTTCAAGCTCCCGGCGCATCTCCTGTTTTTCCAGCAGCATATCGGGCTGCTGTTCCCGCTCCTCCTCTATTGTCAGGTGCGGACTCTCTTCTGAGAAATCGAGCGCGACTGCGGGCAGCCTGGCCTTGCGCAGGCGACTATAGAAGACATTCAGGGCAATTTTATACAGCCAGGGGCGCAGTCCAAGCTCGGCTCGCCGCAGCGGCGTATATCTGGCCAGCGAGAAATACGCCTGCATAAAGGCTTCCTGCACAATATCTTCGGTTTCCTGGGCATTGCCTGTCTGGCGCGTCATAAAAGCACGCAGTCGCGCCTCATAGGCCAACACCACCTGCCCGAAATGACGATCCAGATCACTTGCCAGCAGGGCTGCTAACTCCGCGTCGTCCAGCTGCATATTGTCCTTTCTACGCCCTTCGTTTCGTGCCTCTACCCCCATAATGCAAAAGCCGGGGATTTTGTTGCAGGGAGAGGGAGGGAATCAGAAATTAGAGGAGCTTCACCAGTTTGACATCTTCGTCGAGATAGCCCAGGTGGTGATAGAAGCCGAGCGCGCGCGCGTTAGCGGCTCCCGTAGCCAGGGAGAGAATGCGATAGCCCTGCTTGCGTCCCCACTGCTCGCATGCCTGGACCAGAGCTTTGCCAACCCCGCGCCCCTCTGCGGCCTCGCTGGTAGCCAGTTCTCCAATAGACGCCTGCTTTTCGCCGGTAAAATGGGTATTGTGGGAGACGCTGGCAAAGCCCAGCAGCTCTCCCTGCTCGCCCTCGGCCACAAAAACCATCGTGTTCTGGCTGTGCTGCTCAATGCTCTCCAGAATCCAACCCCGCGCCGTCTCAATCCACGTCTGCATGTCGCGCCAGGGCGGAATGCCGATAGCCAGGCGCGGGGCCAGGGAAAGCATAAACTCGCGA
>DATGLM010000035.1:0-2451 GCA_035294125.1 Ktedonobacteraceae bacterium
CCCCGGCAGTGGCTATATTGCAGCGGCCAAGCATCTCCTGCATGGCACCGTTGATGTCGGCCTGCCCGCCGGTCCGAGCGAATCGATTACTCTGGCCGATGAGAGCGCCGATCCCGAATTGCTGGCCCGCGATCTGCTGATCGAGCAGGAGCATGGCCCCGATTCCTCGGCGCTGCTGGTCACGCCCGCACGCGGGATCGCTGAGGCAGTCATGCGACTGCTACCGGAGAAAATCGCGGCCCTGCCTGAACCGCGCCAGGGCTTTGTGCGTACCGGCCTGGAGAGCGAACGCGGCACCGGCGGCATTGTGCTCGCCGCTGGCATGGACGAGGCTATTGCCTTCGTCAACGAGTACGCGCCTGAACACCTGGAAGTGCAAACTCGCGATCCTTTTGCTATCCTGCCCAAGCTCAAGAACGCTGGCGAAATCTTGATCGGCCAGTATACGCCGTTCAGCACGGGCAACTACGCCGTTGGCACCAACGCTATCCTGCCGACTGGCGGCTTCGCCCACACCTTCTCCTGCACCTCCGTCTACGACTTCCTCAAACGCACCGGCATTGCCTATGTCAAAGCCGAAGGCTATCCCACGATTAGCCAGACCGTGCAGACGCTGGCCGAGTTTGAGGGGTTTCCGGCGCACGCATGCGCGGTGAGGGGTCGACCGGTTGATAGAGAAGAGATTTAGCGGTGAAAGCAGTAGAGCCGCGCCCCTATAGTTTTCAATTCAATCATCATATAGGCGCAGGAGACCCCTGCCTTCAGGCCTGTCATTTATACACAAATTACAAACGGAGATGAAAAGCGAGATGAACGCCTTCAAGCAGGGCCTGAACACGAAGCCAGCCTTGCCACAGGGTTTTCCAACCGGGAGGACCATCACTACGGCGAGCCAAATAGCCGCCCATCTGGGCGACAGCTTGCCAAAACGCTTGGGTGGTCATCGTGGTGGGCGACTGACTGGTTTGCGCAGCCACAATGGCAAGGACATCCGCATCCAGAACCTGAGAGGCAGGCTGCTCTGGTTCTCGACGGGCACGATCTCGCACCTGCAGCAAGCGCACTGCCAGCGGCGACAAGAAGCCGAGCAGACGCTTCAGCCGATCAACACTCTGCACCTGGCGCTGTGCGAGATGGCATCCCGTTTTCAGACCCTGGTGATAGTCTTCCACGACCCAGCGGTGTTCATACCAATTCACGCGCTCCCAGGCTTGCTCCAGGGTGGTGGTGGGAACCGAGGTCAACAGAATCCATTCCAGCCGCTCCTCTCCGGCGGGAGTGTTCTCTTCCCAGACGCGAACCGCCCACAGCGAGCGCGGCTCTTTGCCGCAGCGGGTCTCAAAGCGCGGAGGCAAGATGGTCAATTGCCCAAAGGCGAGCTGCCCCACCGTCGAGCGTGCGGTCCGTCCATGACTGGCTGGGACTTGCAACGGGCGATGGGCGACCATCGGCCAGCTTCGTACTTCATCGAGCAAATGGGTCTGGGCATCCTCCTGCGGTGGGAGGCGCCGGTTCTCGAAACCTCGGACCAACAAATGGGTGTGGGTCGCCTGGCATGCCTGAAAGAACGGAAACATCTCGGCTCCCCGATCTCCCACATGGACGACCAGCCTCTCTGCTGGAAAGCTCCCCCAGCGCTCGACCAGCCGCATCCAGAGGTCCGTTTCCCGTGTGTCGCGCTGTCGTCGTTTGCTTCGCGTCTCCCCTGCAGGGGCTGGGGTGCGCACAAATGGTTCGTGGATCGCGCACCCCAATACCTCGCCCGTTTTCGGCACGAGCGCCAGCACCGTTTGCAGGTCCAGCCCACGTCCTCGCCCCTTGCCGATTTCTCCCACCTCGCTCGTCTTCGGATGATGCGAGAGGTCTACTTCGGTGGTGTCCTGTACGAGCAGGATGGCTGGCTGGGCCTCAATCTGGGCGCGCGTTTGCTCCCCATGCGGTTGCATCAGCGCCTCAAAGGTCACATCGTCTTCCGAAAGCAGGCGGTACAAGGCTATCGTTCCTTTCCAGGTGTGCATTTGGTCGGGCAAAGACCCCGATGGATTCTTGGCCATTTCACTGGCTACGCGAACTGCCCGGCCTGTTCGCCGAATGTCTTTGAGCTTACTCGCCCCAAATGTCTTTTTGGCCCAGCATTCCGGGTCCAGGATCGTTGGTGGGTTCATCTTCCTATTCTAACCGCTTGTTAAATGTGTATAAATGACAGGCCTTTAGCCCTGGGGTTCACCTGACATTGAATAGCCCCATCTATGTTGCTGAAGAAGTTATGAATGCCTGTGCGCTGAAGGTACCCGAGGGTCGCAAGCTCAAAGCCTTCTCCGATGATACTGTAGTAGATGAGCAGCAGGTCTTGAATAGCATGCACGAAATGTTGATTTCCCGCTTTCCCAAAGCCCCCATGAGCAAGGAAGAACTCGCAGCGGCCGAGCGGGTGTTTGTTGAGAAGATGAC
>DATGLM010000036.1:0-73561 GCA_035294125.1 Ktedonobacteraceae bacterium
TGTGCGCCCCCTTTGTTCTGTCGATTGTCAATCCTCTACCGGCTTGCTTGTCTCTTTCGGCGTAGGCTCGATATCGCTGACCTCTTTGCCTACTTTGCGCGTCTTGACGACAGGACGGTTGGTGGGGAAGAGGAAACGCATGCGCAGGATGCGCTCGCGTTTGCGCTCTTCTTCCAGGCTGCGTGTCCTGGCTTGCAACACAGCCGCCAGTGAGATGATGCCAATAAGTTTCTTAGGAGTGCCACGCTCAACGACAGGCAGGCGCGTGTAGCCGGTCTGCGCCATACGATAGACAGCCACACGCAGCGGCTCATCCGGATAGGCCACAACCGGGTGCGCATTCACCAGATCGGAAAGCGTATAATTCTCTTGCCCGTTACTCTGGGCATGCTCCTGAATGAATTTTTGCAGGTCTTTACGGGTCACCACACCGATCAGTCCGCCCTGGCTATTAACAACGGGGTAGAGACGCTGCATCTGACCACCCTCACGAGTCGTATTGAGCGACTGCGCCAGTTCTTTGAGCGAAATCGTGTCCGGCAGCACAACGATATTGGTGCGCATCACCTCGCGTACAAAGAGAATCTCCAGTACGTCGGTTGAATATTCTCGGCTCAGGTGGTAGCCGCGTCGGCTCACCTTCTCCGTCAGGATCGAGCGACGCATCACCAGCACCGTGAAGCCGTGGGCAATGACTACCGCGATCAAGAGGGGCAAAAGAACATTCACGTCATGTGTCAATTCCAACACGAAGATGATACCGGTGAAAGGCGAGCGCATGGTACCGCCGAGAATTGCCCCCATACTGATCAGCGGCCAGAAGCCTGCGCCTTCGTGCGGAAGAAACATCGCCTCGATGCCACCAAGCGCACCACCCATCATCAAGAGCGGGGCCAGCACACCACCGGAGGTGCCGGAGCCGAGCGAGAGCGACCAGATGATCGACTTGACCAGTAAGACACCGATAATGACGTCAGTCGTCACGTTTCCCTGGAGCAGCGCGCCAATGGTAGAGTAGCCAACGCCGAGAGCCTGCGGGAAAATCAAGCCGCCAATCCCGATCGCCAGACCGCCGATGGCAGGCCACCACATCCAGTGGATAGGCAACTTGCGGAACGCATCCTCAAAAGCATAGACCATCACTGTCAGCAGAGCGGAGAGCGCGCCTGCCAGTAGACCCACAAGGACACAGCCAAGCATGCCACCCGGGCCGATAAAGGCCGGGTGCGGTGGTGTAGGAAAGAGCGGCCCCATGCCGATAATGTAGCGTCTTACAACCGCTGCCGTCGCGCTAGCCAGCGCGACGGGAATCAGACTGCGCGGCTTCCACTCGAAAAGCAAAAGCTCAACAGCTAACAGCGTCGCGGCAACCGGTGATGCGAAGGTCGCCGACATACCACCTGCCGCGCCAGCCACCAGCAGTGTCTTGCGCTCAGTACTGGACAGGTGGAAGAACTGCGCAATCAGCGAGCCGAACGCGCCGCCCGTCATGATAATCGGGCCTTCAGCGCCGAACGGCCCACCGGTGCCTATCGAGATGGCAGACGATATAGGCTTGAGGATCGCAACCTTTGGTTCCACCTTACTGCCATTGATCAGAATCGCCTCGATAGCCTCCGGGATGCCGTGACCGCGAATACGCTCCGAGCCGTAACGCGCCATAAAACCGATCACCAGGCCACCGATGACCGGAATAAAAATTTCAAAGATGCCAAGATGATTTCCGGCGGGCGACACCAGCGCCGTTGACCAGCGCCCAAAGAAGGCGAGATTCGTAAAAAGACCGATCAATCGGAGCAAGGCCAGGGCCACAAACGCGCTAATGACACCAATGCCTATCGCCATTAATGAAATGAGCACGACCCGCGTATCGGTGGTGAAGTCACCAAGTTTGCCTAATTCCTCATGATTGCCCAGGCTTTCTAAACCCCGGGTTATTTTTCGCCAGATTGCTGATAATAAGAATTGCACACTCGCTCTCCTTGTCGAAAAGCTATTAGATACTATGCTTTGTCTTCCATATCACGGGTTATGTCATCTTCTCCTGCATGCCCTCTCCTATTCTCCTGCAGGAGCGCGTTAAGAGCCTTTGCCAGGGCAGGCCCGTTTGAGCGCAGTTCGGCCTGGTGCTCAAAAGAAAGCTCTCGCAATATCTCTTCTCCCTTTGAAGTGATACTCACGAGAACACGACGCAGGTCTTCCTCATCGCGACAGCGCTGCACAAAACCACGCTCCGCAAGGCGGTTTACCAGTTCAACTGTACTGTGATGCTGAAGTTGCATGCGCTCAGCGAGTTCCCCGATCGTTGCCTGCCGCCCATCCGGCAAACCTTTGATGGTCAGCAATAACTGGTGCTGCTGCGGCTCAATACCGGCAACACGGGCGGCCTGCTCACTGAAATGCAGAAAACGACGAATCTGGTAGCGGAACTCGGCCAGCGCCTGGTATTCCTCAATAGATATATCCTTATCCATATTTGTATTTTATCGTATTACGATATAAAATTTCAACAGGTAAGACAGACCCTCGGGGTAAGGTCTGTGCGACAAAAGTCACAGACAGGGCGCAAAATCATGGATTACAATCACTTTGCGCTTCTTAGATAGATCGTCTTACGATGCTTATCCGTGTAATATTATAAGAGAGAGGCACAGCAGTCCGCGTAATGAGGTTATATGTTCTCATTGAACGAGAGGAACTATCTTATGGAAGAACCCGTTGTCACCTCCAGGAGAAACGCGAGTGAAGTACGTCCGCGCACGCAGCCGCGCAGACGGGCAGTGCTGGATTTACGCGCCCGTTCCATTCTCACCGGTATAGCAGCCGCGATTCTCGTGACTTTGCTGATCGCCATTGGCTCGCGCGGTTTCCACTGGTTCGACGCCTCGCTCATCGGCTACGCCGTTGGTACCATTTTTGCCGTTGCCGCCGTCACCTACAAGTACACGTTCTGGCTGGCGCGCCCTCCCACCTTCCGCTACTGGTGGCGTAGCTGGCAGCTATTCTTTTCCTACGAAAACTTCCGTCGCTACACGCCGCTCATCCCGACGGCCATTCTCGACCTGTTCTCGCAGCAATTTATTCGCAGGCGCGGTCTCTACCGATGGTTTACACACCAGTGCATCTTTTGGGGAGTGTTGCTCTCCTGCCTGATTACCTTCCCGCTCACCTTTGGCTGGCTGCGCTTCACACAGACGACCAGCGGGCAGTATCGCATCTGGTTTTTCGGCTTCCCGTTGTTTTTCACGTACCCTGTCAATTCGTTCTTCGCCTTCGTGGTCTTCCACGCGCTGGATTTCACCGCCCTGCTGCTGCTGGTCGGGCTGGTGCTGGCCTTCCACCGCCGCTTCCACGACCTGGCGTTGATCGCGGTGCAGCGTTTTCGCTTCGATATTTTGCCGCTGGCGCTGCTACTGGCCATCGCTATCACCGGCCTTGCCCTGACCGCCGACAGCGCGTGGCTGGGTGGTGCCTACTACTGGTTTATCTCGCTGACACACGAAGCCGTGGTCGTACTCTGGCTGATCTCGCTGCCCTTCGGCAAGTTCTTCCATATCATCGAGCGCCCGGCCACCGTCGGTATCGAACTGTACTGGAAAACGGGCGAGAGCACCGAGATGCAGCACTGCGCCCGCTGCGGCCAGCCTTTCGCGCCCGTGCGCTTCATCCAGGATCTGAAGAAGACGCTGTATGAGGTGGACGAAAACTACCTCGTGCGCTCAGATGTCACCATCAAGCAAGAGGTGCAGCCGCCCAGCCCGGTCAAATCGGCCACGGAATCCCGTGTCACCGGCATGCTCTGGTGGCAGGACTTCTGCCCGCGCTGCAAGCGTGTCATGCGCGGCCAGGGCAATCTCGCCGCCCTCGGTCGCAACGGCAACCAGTTCTTGTAACACGCAAACACGAACCGAAATCCGTAGCCGCCGATGTATCGGCCCTACGACAAGGAGATAACCCATGAGTGTCGATAAAGGGATATTTTTCCCAGAGGATCAGAGGGCGACATATGATTTTTACTCCGGAGCGCACCCACCGGTGCCCTGGAAATCGACTGAGGAGGTTGACCGCTACGTGCCGACACACTGTTGCTACTGTGGGGTGCAGTGCGGTATGTATCTGAAAGTCCACAACGACAAAGTAGTCGGGGTCGAGCCACGTGAGGACTTCCCGCTCAATCATGGCATGCTCTGCCCCAAGGGAGCCACCGCCTATCAGACGGTTGACCACCCCGACCGCCTGCTCTATCCACTGATGCGCCGCAACGGCAAAGATAGCCCGCTGGAGCGCGCCACCTGGGACGAAGTGCTCGATACCATCGCCCGGCGTTTCCGCGCCATTCAGAATCAGCATGGCAAGAACGCCGTGGCCGTCTACAGTGGCTCCTCAATGACCAATGAGAAGTGCTACCTGATGGGCAAGTTCGCCCGTGTGGCGCTGGGAACGGCCAACGTTGATTACAACGGGCGGCTTTGCATGTCCTCAGCCACCGGGGCCAACGAACGCTCGCTCGGCATCGACCGCGCCGCTAACCCGGTCAGTGATATGCTACACGCCGACTGCATCTTCGTCATCGGCGCGAACGTGGGCGAGTGCTTCCCCATCATCACCAGCTACCTCTGGCAGGCACGCGATCACGGCTGCAAATTGATTGTGGCCGACCCACGCCAGACGCCCATCGCGCGCACCGCCGACATCTTCTTGCCTCTACGTTCCGGCACCGACTCCGCCCTGCTCAACGCCATGCTCTATGTCATCATCCACGAGGGTATGGTCGATGAGGAGTTCATCCGCGAGCGCACGCTGGGCTGGGAAGAGGCGAAGGCGCTGGCTGAGCAATACCCGCCGGAGCGCGTGGCGAAGGTCTGCGGGCTACGCGCTGAATCCATTATCGAGGCGGCGCGCATGTATGGACAGGCCAGAGCCGCCCTGCTCTACACTGCACGCGGGCTGGAACACCAGAGCAAAGGGGTTGAGAACGGCATCGCCGCCGTCAATCTGGCCCTGGCAACCGGCAACTTTGGACGACCCGGCGCGGGCTATATGACGCTTACGGGGCAGGGTAACGGCCAGGGTGGGCGCGAGATGGGCCAGAAAGCCTCACAACTGCCCGGCGAGCGCGAGATCGAAGACCCCGAAGACCGCGCCTACATCTGCTCCGTCTGGGGCATCGACGAGAGCGAGCTGCCGCATACCGGGTTGCCCGCTACGTTGATGATCCCGGCCATGCTGCGCGGCGATATTCGCGCCTGCTTCATGATCTGCTCCAACCCGATGGTCTCGCTGCCCGACCAGCATACCGTCGAGCGGGCGCTGCGCGGCCTCGAACTCTTCGTCGTCACCGACTTCTTCCTCTCCGAGACGGCGGCACTGGCCGATATCGTCCTGCCCGGCAGCACGTGGGCCGAAGGTGAAGGAACAACGACCAGCCTGGAGGGGCGCGTCATCAAATACAACAAAGCTGTTGATCCCCCTGGTGAGGCGTGGCAGGACTGGAAGATCGTCTGCGAGCTGGCCCGGCGGCTGGGCAGAGGACAGTACTTCAATTTCCAGTCGACGCGCGAGATTTTCGATGAACTGCGTCTCTGCACAAAGGGGGCGAAAGCCGATTACTGGGGCATCACTTACGAAAAAATCGAGCGGCAGAACGGCGTCTTCTGGCCCTGCCCGAGCGAAGATTCTCCGGGCACGCCGCGTCTCTACGAGAAACGCTTCGGCACGCCCGATGGCAAGGCGCGCTTCTACCCCATCGAATACATCCCGCCGGCAGAACTGCCAGACGACGAGTACCCATTCGTGCTCACCACCGGGCGCGTCGTCTACCAGTACCTTTCTGGCAACCAGACGCGGCGCGTGCCGTTCCTGCGCGAGATGTCGCCCTATCCCTGGGTGGAGATCCACCAGGAGACAGCGCAGCGGCTGGGCATTGCCGAGGGAGACTGGGTGACGGTGCGCACGCGGCGCGGCGAAATGACCGCCCCGGCCCTCGTCGTGCGCTCGATTCGCCCGGATACTGTCTTCATCCCTTACCACTATCCCGGCAGGCAGGCCGTCAACCAGCTTACCAACCCGGTCTTTGAGCCGTTGATGAAGATACCCGAATATAAGGTCTGCGCGGCCTCTGTCACGCGGGCCACACAATTGCCGGAATGGGCCAAAAATATCGATACGGCTGCCCTTGCCGCCGCCAGCGAGGAGTTTCGCACACTTCCCATCGCGCAGGCCAATCCGAGCCCGAAGTTCAAATAGATCGAAAGGGAAGAGAGATGCTGGAAACGGTACGCAGAATATTCCTTGACCCCTCGCGCTGTATCGGCTGTCGCTCGTGCATGGCTGCCTGTCGCGAGTGCGATACGCACAAGGGCGAAAGCATGATCTATATCGACTATATCGAACGTGAAAACACCGTTGCCTCGTCGCCGACACTGTGTATGCACTGCCAGGACCCGCTGGCCCCGTGCGCGCAGGTCTGCCCTGCGCAGGCCATTCTGGTCAGCCCTGATGGGGTTGTCCAGTCGGCGGACGAGACGCGCTGTATCTACTGTGAGAACTGCGGCTACGCCTGCCCCTTCGGTGTGCCAAAATTCAATATCAGGGGCCACTACATGCAGAAGTGCAACCTGTGCTACGACCGCACCGTGCAGGGCAAAGGCCCCATGTGCGCCACCGTCTGTCCGACGCAGGCTATTTTCTACGGCACCTACGAGGAATGGGTGGAGGCGGGACGCGCCAAACAGGGAGCAAAACCCGTCAACACTTTCTTTTTCGGTCGGCAGCGCGTGCGCACGCGCAATTACGTGGTCATGCGACAGGAGGACGAGGTATTAGACCTGCTGGCACTGGCGCAGGAGGCGAGCGCGGGCGCTCGCACGAACCTGCCGGAGCCAACGGCGACGCGCAACGCGAGTGCCTGGGTAGAGGCCGAGAATGCAGCCATCCCCGTGCGTGCCGTACCATCGGAACCCTGGACACCCCGCGTCCCGCCCACGCCCGACCCGGCCATCGCGCCCAATGCCATTGCGCCGCCGCACGCTCCTTTTGTGCCAGTACCGGTAACTTCTGACAAACAAGTTCACTTCCCGGAGGATTAAGCATGGTTCAGGAAATCAACCCCCAGAACGAACCACCGGACACACCACCGACGGCTTCCGTGACAGAAGCGGAGACGACGGATGGCGCCGGAGCGCGGCAGCCAGGGTCACAACGCCCGCGCAAGCCGGAGGAGTGGCGACAGGAGTTTCCTTATCCCTGGGATGAGGACGAGATTGTGACGCGGCGCGACACGCTGCGCTTCCTGCTGGCCGGTTCGGGCGCGCTCTTCCTGGCGACCGGGGCGCTGGCAATCATTGGCAACCTGCCGAGCAGCACAAACGTGAAAGCGGTCGCCATCGCCAGAGTGGGTGAGCTGGGCGAAAACAAGTGGAGAGTCTTCAACTTCCCCGATCAATACGCGCAGGGCATCCTCATCAACCTGCCAGGCAAGGGACTGGTGGCCTACAGCGATGTGTGTACGCATCTTTCGTGCGCCGTCGTCTACGAGGGTGACGGCCAGCTACACTGCCCCTGCCACGATGGCCTCTTCGACGCCACGACAGGCGATGTGCTGGCTGGCCCACCGACACGCCCTCTGCCAAAAATCCAGCTTGCCATTCAGGACGGCGTGATCTATGCCGTCAAGGAGATAGCGAGATGAGTATGAGAGAACCGGAGCCGCGTGGAAAACGCGAGGAACGTTTTCAAGCCCACGAAGAACTGGAGTTGAGCGAACTGGCAACCTTTGCCTCGAACGCGGGCATCGCGCCGGTTCCCCTGCCTCTGCGCGAGGTCGTCCCGGCAGCATCCAAAGCCAATCCCGATGATCCGCCTGTCAGCCGTCCGCCGCGAGGCCCGGAAGGCCCGGAGCCAGCCCCGTACTACGTCGGCCTGGAGGGTCGTATCGCCATCGTGCAGGGCCAGGTGTTCATTCTTGCCATCATTGTCATCGCCCAGCTCTGGCTCGTCACTGACGCGCTCTACGAGTTGCTATCTGGACGTCCCGTCTTCCTGGGCTATCTCGCCCTTGCCAGCTTTCTCTGCTTCGTCGTCGCCCTCATCGTCGTCCTCTGGCCGCGCCGCCGCATCGAGCGCCCATCATCATAATAGTGGGTTTCACCGTCGTCGGCGAAAACCTGTAGATGCCGATTTATGGCGCGCAACGCCGATCGATCGGCGGTGCGCGCCATAAATCGGCATCTACGTCATATTTCGTTTTCTTATTTATAAGGAGAAAATAGAGATGCAACCGGACCAACCAGACACAGACACGAAAGAGCAAAAAGCAGGGCCACAATCAACGCGGCAGCGATGGACTTATGGACGCATCGACCGCGAGCATCCTATCGGCGGGCAGATGTCGGATATCGTGCGCGGTATCTTTATGCGCCTGCGCCTGCCCTGGCTCTTGCAGCATTACGCCCGCGTGCCGGTGCTCGCCCTCTTTAGCTTCATCAACGGCTGTATCAGCATCGGGTTGATGTCGGCACTGGCCCTCGTCACACACTCGCCCTTTATCTTTCCGTCGCTCGGCCCGACAGCCTTCCTGTTTTTCTACACGCCCACCGCGCCCAGCGCCTCGCCGCGCAATACACTGGTTGGTCATACCATCGGTGTACTCGCGGGCTATTTCAGCCTCGTCGTCACGGGACTGACAAATGCCGGTCCGGCGCTCGCCACCGGCGTAACAGGGCCGCGCGTCATCGCCGCCGCCCTCTCGCTTGGCCTGACGGCAGGCCTGATGGTGCTGACCAGATCGCCACACCCACCGGCGGGAGCAACCACACTCATCATCTCTCTCGGCATCCTTATCAAACCCTGGCAACTCCTGCTCCTGCTGGCGGCCGTGATTCTTCTGACGCTCCAGGCTATCGCCATCAACCGTCTTGCCGGTATCCCCTACCCGCTCTGGAACCCCATTCAGGATACAAAACCCGACGAAGGTGCGAAACCCACCGATATGCGCCCGTGAGGAGGAGAAACACATCTACTTGCTATTTATTCCAAAACTCACTAGAATGGGACCTATGAAAAAGGGCCTCTCGCCTGTCATTCTGAGTGCAGCGAAAAAATGACATGGGGGAGCAGGCTTTCAATGACATGTAATGGAGTGAGGAGAACTATCCTGCATGGAGGGCAGATCGCATCTTCTGGTCGGATTGACGGCGGCTGTCGTACTCGACAGCGTGGTACACATTACAGGCACACCTTTAATGATGACGTCGACGGTGTCGGTGACGTTGCTGGTGAAAAAGATTGTCTTCTATTCCATGGTGGCGCTGGGTTCGCTGCTGCCGGACATCGATAACGCGCATAGCACGCTAGGTCGCAAACTGGGCTGGGTCAGCAAGAGCATTCAGCATGTCGCGGGGCATCGCACGCTTTTTCACAGCCTGCTCGGTCTGGCACTTGGTTCGCTGCTCGCGCTCGGCCTGGAGCAACTGGTCGTCTACCTGCTGGCAATGCGGGGACTCACCATTCCAGCTCTGTTCATAAGAGGAGAGCATCTGGTCTTTATTTCCGTCCTCTTCGGGTGTATTATGCATATTGCAGCCGACGCGCTGACGGAAGGAGGCGTTCCGCTGTTCTGGCCCTACCCGAAACGCTACGGTTTCCCGCCGAACCCACGCTGGCGCTTCCGTACCGGCACGTGGCCCGAATTTGTGATCGTCTACAGCTTTATGCTGCTGGTCGGCATCGGGGTCTGGCAATCAGTCATTACAATATAGATAGATTATGGATAAATACTTGAGCATATTCAAAGCCAGACAACAGACTATCGCCTGGATATTGCTGGCGGCAGTGATGATTGTCTACATCCTGGAGATGAGCCGCCAGGCGGTTTTGCGGTACGAAGTATTTCAGGCCACCGCCTTTGATCTGGGCAATATGGACCAGGTGCTCTGGAATACTATTCACGGGCGGCTCTTTCAATTTACGAACCAGGCTATCGACTGGTACGGCCCGCCGACGCGGCTGGCTGTACACTTCGAGCCGATCATCCTGCCGCTCTCGCTGCTCTATGCCTTCCACGCCGACCCGCGTATCCTGCTGGTCTTCCAGACGCTCGTGCTGGCCTCCGGCGCGCTACCCGTCTTCCTGCTGACGCGCTATTTCCTGCCGGAATGGCCACTTCTGGGCGCGCTGATGGCGGTGGCCTACCTGCTCTCTCCGGCGCTGCTCGGCGTCAATATCTTCGACTTCCATCCCGTTGCGCTGGCGACACCGCTGCTGCTCTACGCCGTGCTGGCGCTGACCTATCGGCGCTATGGCTGGTTTATCATCGCCTGTATCCTTGCCGCAGCCTGTAAGGAGGACGTGCCGTTGAATGTCGCCATGCTCGGTATTCTTGTGGTGTGGAAGTATAAGCTGCCGCGCCTGGGGACGCTGCTGATTATCGGCGGCATCCTGTGGAGCGCCCTGGCTTTCCTCGTGATTATCCCCCACTTCTATCCCGGCGCGCAGCACAACAATTTCTGGTATCGCTACGAGCAGTTGGGCAGTTCGCCCGGAGCGGCCATCATCAATATTGTGATACATCCCTGGCTGCTATTCACCACGTTCATCACGCTCGACCGTCTCTATTACCTGGCAGGCCTTGTACGCAGCACCGGCTTCCTGCCCCTGCTGGCCCCGGAATGGCTCATCCCGGCCCTGCCCACGCTCGCGGTCAACCTGCTCAGCACCGACGCCACGACCTACAGCGGCGTCTACCAGTACAACGCTGCCATCATCCCTTTCATTATGATCGCCGCCATTCACGGCACCCGGCGCCTGATCCTGCTCTGGCAATCGTGGCGCGGCGAAAACAGAGGACAATATATCACTCCCCCCTTACAAGTCACTCCGAACGGGAGAAACGAGCAACCACCTCCGTTTTACCTGCGTAGCGAGGCAATCGTCACAAAGCAGTTCCTGCGCCTCGCACATGGCTTTGAGCAAAGCCGCTCTGGCTCTCTTCTTAAAAGCGGACTCGCGCAGTTCGTCCAGAATATGCGACAGAGCGCAGGCTGGCAAAAGCTGCGTCGGCGCAGCTTGCAATCGGGCAAGGCGGGATGGCAGTATGCAAAGCAGCAGTGGCAGCGTTTTAGCGAGCGCATGATTCCCATCGCCAAGCGGACGGCTATCACCCGCTTGCAGTGGTACGTGTTTGTCTGGATTACCTTTCTGGTTGGCCTCAACTTTGTGATCGCCACACCGCAGCTCAATAGCTTCTGGCCTACGCACGACCCAGGCCCACGCGAGCAGCAGATCGAGCAATTGCTGGCAATGATTCCGCCCGACGCCTCCGTTTCGGCTGGTGATAATCTCAATCCGCATCTTACCGAGCGACAGTACGTGACCGTCTTTCCCGCCCTGTGCGTCACCAGCCCAACCTGTACTAACTCCGTCCAGTATATTATCGTCGATCTGAATAACGTTTTCCCGGACGAGCGTAACGCCACCGCCAGCACGCTGAACCAGCTCATACATTCAGGTCAATATATCCTGTTGAAGCAGGCAGATGGCGTATGGCTTCTGCAAAAAAAGCAGAAGTGAACGTTCAGTGGTAAATCCATGTAGCGCAGAAGGGGTAGTTCGTGTTATAATCGCTACAAGAAGGTCAAGGCCCGACAACATGATAAGGCTTTGCACCTTTAGCCAGGTAGATTAGCATTATGGAGGAGAGCAGGATGTATCAAAATCCTTATCCCAACGATCCCGCCGCTACACAGGCCTCTGGTCCGCCTGATATGGAGGAACTCCCACTGAAACAGGCTCCTCCACCGGTCAGCGGCGCGGCCCAGCCCATTGTTCCAGGTTCTGGTCCCGGTATTGGCGACGAGGGGGTTAACCCTGAAGAGGAGGGTGAGGTGATTGAGGCGCGAGAAGAGGCGCGCACTGTCAAATTTGCCATCGGCAAGCTCAATGATTTTCTCCAGTGGTTCATCGTGGTGCTGGAGATCACACTGCTGCTCCGCTTTCTTTTCAAGCTCATCGGGGCGAATCCAGACAATATCTTCGCCGCGTTCCTGTACGCATTGACCGATATTGTGCTGTACCCGTTCAGCAATCTCGTGGGCGCGCCATCCCTGCACCAGAACCAGTCGTTCGAGTGGTCCACCCTCATCGCCATGCTCATCTACTGGCTGGTCTTCTACGCTATTCGGAAATTTCTGTCTATCCTCATTTCAGAACCGGAGCCGTCTACTCCATAGATTGATCGAGAGCAATGAGCAGATTCGCGGCGCAGAGGATGAGAGCTACCGCATACAGCACATGTATCGAGGCGGCAGCGGCGGGAACGCCACAACGCGGCAGCGTTCACAGCGTTTTCGCCGCTGCCGCTAACATACTCTTTCCCGGCGAATTCGTTCTCTCGCTCAACGCCAGCGACTCGCCGCACATGCCCAACGGCGTGCATCTCTCCGTGCCATCCGGGGCATTTCCGTTCTCCGCCCTGCGAAGCGGTATGCCCGTTCTCCTCGGCGCTTGCCGCCTCAACATCGAAGCCCTCGCCTGCTCCCTCGATCTTACCACCTGCTCCCGGTGGAACCCACACATCGACCACCCCTCCACAATCAATATCCAGATATTAAAAGCCAATGGAGACCGGCTACGCATAAGGTGGGAGAAACACGCGGCCCATGCAACCATTGCGGCAGTACCACCACACACAGGCCGACCGCCGGGGTCGGCCCTACTATACATGTTCGCTCGCTCGCCACACGAGCGAGCAGGATTGGCAATGGAGGTGGATGAGGACATAGGTAGTAGAGCCGACCGCCAGGGTCGATTTGCAGGGTGGCCGGAGAAGTTCGCCCGCTCTCTCTGTGGGCGCGGGGTGGGCCTGACGCCGACGGGCGATGATATACTGGCGGGATGGATGGCGATGGGCTGGCTATTGTATGGCCCGGAGCCTGCGTTTCTGGCCGCGTGTCAGCAGATTATGGAGGTGGCACACAGGCAGACGCACCTGCTCAGTCGCTGCTGGCTGCGCTATGCCGCCGGGGGGAACGTGGCGCTGCCTGTCGCAAAGCTGTTGGAGGCGTTGGTACGGGAGCCTGGAACAGAAAACGATGCACGGCTTGAACAGGCGGCGCAAGCTGTGCTGGCAATGGGAGCGACATCGGGCTACGATGTGATTAGCGGTATCCTGTTCGCCCTGCAACAATTCTTACTCAAGGCGTAACAGGAGTGCCTGTAGCGGGCACATCGATGTTGCCGTCCTGGCCGCAGGAGGTGAAGTGCAGGCCGTTTGCCTCCTGCGTCATGCCAGAGCAGGTGTAGACCTGCGCAGGGCCTGGTTTCTTAGGAACCACGTAATGCTGCACGGCATCCGTGACGGTACATTGTCCGTTCGTGCTCTTAATGGTAAAGGTGCGGTTGACCCCGCTATCCAGGCTGAGTAGATCAAAGTTCAGCGTGGCAGGCTGGCATTGCTTATAATCCCGGGCAAAGCAATCCTCCACAGTCCTGGCCGAACCGGTATCGGTCACAATACCCGTCAGCGCCGTATGCACGGTGCCACATTGCTGCACCGCCGTACTTGTGGGAGCCGCACCGGCCCCGGTCGTTGTCCCACTATTCGTTCCACAGGCCACCACCAGCAGTCCCAGGCACAGACATACCAGCGCTATAAAAAACCCACCGGTGAACATTCTGCCAGACTGCCCACCGCCAGGGGCTGAAAGTACCAGTTTCTCTGATTGTGGTCGCTGTCGTTTTTTCAAATGCTTTCCTCCTCTACCTGGAAGCCCCGCATGGAAGAGAATGAGCGATGGACATACTCATTCCTCCTCCACGAACTTCATCTGCGCAAGGGCTAGCAGGGCAACATTGTCTGTGCGGCTAACTTTGCCCACACCCGTTATGAAGACGTTTGCCCGAAAAAGAAAGTTCCCTGCCTCTACTTGTTTTTCCATCACGGACGCGCTATAGTAGTGCAGTGAGAAAAACAAAAATACCGGGATTTCCAACCGGCGAAAGAACAATCTAAGAGAGGCTGGAGATTCTTTGCTGCGCTCGGAATCTCGCCTGTGGAGAAGATATAAAATGGCAGTAGAGATTGTCAGTAATTTACACTTTGCCAATATGGTGCTGGTGCTGGCAAGCGGTACCATTACAGCTATCTGGGGCTTTATCCTGTACTTCTTTGTCCTGAAGAAGGTACAGCCCGCGACAGTAACAGAAACAGCAGCGGGAAGAGGAGAAACAGTATCTACCAGCGGCGAGGTCGCAAAGACAGGGAAAGTGGAACGACCAGCGGCGCTCAGACCGTGGAACATCGCCCTCACCGTGACCGCCATCGTGGCGCTGCTACAGGCCCTGCTGGGCATCACGCTGGTCTTGCTAGGCCAACGACCGGGAACGGGAACCGGCCTCTATTACCTGCACTACGTCTACGGCGCGATCGTGGCGGTGGCGATTCCTGTCGGCATCACCTACACCACCAGTGGCAAGCATATTCGCCGCGACGTGCTGATTCTCAGCATCGCCGCCCTCGTCCTGGTTGCCGCCGGGATTCGCGCCTTGATGACGGGGCCGCACTAGGCGTTTCCAATCCGAACGGGAGATTGGCAAAGGGCCTGGTTCCTGTTGCTTTCCTACAGGGCAGTAGGGTATTAAACCCGAAAAAGTTAAGTGCAAGGGCACTGGTGGAAAGATAGAGAGATTCATGCGAGCGTCATTTATCCATATTGCCGATACACACCTGGGCTACGAGCAGTACGGCGTGCGCGAGCGCTTCAACGACTTTAGCCGCGCCTTCTGGCAGATCACCGATGACGCGGTCGAACGCGGCGTCGATTTCCTGGTTATCGCCGGAGATTTGTTCAACAAGCGCGCCATCGATGCGCAGACCCTCATCCATGCCATCGAGGGCCTGCGCAAACTCAAAGAGCGCGACATTCCCGTTATCGCCATCGAGGGCAACCACGACCGCAGCTACTATCGCGATGGCACCTCCTGGCTGCAATTCCTCTGCTATCAGGGCTTCCTGACGCTGCTCACTCCCGTCATGCGCGACGGCGCGCCCGTCATCGCCCCCTGGCAGCCGGATACGATGCTCGGCACGCACGTCGACCTGCTCGGAGGCCGCCTGCGCGTCTACGGCATTCCCTGGCAGGGCGCGGCGACGCATCGCAGCCTGGAAGGATTAGCGGCGGCGCTGCAGGCCGAACGACCGGCGGAGGAGGCGATAGGCATCGAATATCGCGTCTTGATGATGCATACCGGTGTCGAGGGCATCGTGCCGCGCATTCAGGGCCTGCCCTCGATGAGCCAGTTCCGCCCGCTGCGCCCCTGGGTCGACTACCTCGCCCTCGGCCACGTCCACAAGCCCTACCATTTCGAGGACTGGATGTACAACCCCGGCTCAACGGAGACGTGCAGCGCCGAGGAGGCTGCCTGGGAAGAACGCGGCTACTATTACGTCGAAATCGACACCGGAGCGCCGCTCAACGAACCCAACGAGCTGAGGCCGCCGCTCTACCATCGCGCCACGCATATCCCCAGCACACGCCGCCCCTTCGTGCGCCACGACCTGCGCGTCGACGGCCTGGACACACCCGATGAACTCTACGCCCGACTGGAAGACTACTGCCGCCGTTGCGGCCCGGACTATGCGTGCGCGAACTCGCGCCCCATCGTCCAGATCTACCTCGTCGGCACGCTCGGCTTCGACGCCGGTTCTCTCGACACGGCACGCATGGAAGAGATGGTGCGCAACTACTTCCAGCCCCTCTATGCCCGCATCGACAACAACACCAACGACCAGGACTATATCCCCGACGGCAGCGACCTCGATGGCCGCGACCGCTCGGCCTGGCACGAACTGGAGCGCCGCATCTTCGAGGAACTGGTCAGTCGCGACAACCGCTACCTGCCCGCCAAAGAGCAATGGAGCCAGGTCGTCGCCGCACTCAAACAGCAGGCACTCGAGAAGCAAGACCCTGCCCAAATTGCCCAGTTCCTGCGTGACAAACGCGCCGAACTGCTCGGCGGATAGCCTGCTATTAGAAGGCCGGGACATGTCATCCTTCGCTGTCACTCAGGATGACATGTCCCGGCCAGTTTTTTGTGGTATGTAGCAAACTTCTACAGACCAAAAAGGTAGAGACTCATCACCGTAGAAGGGTCGGTATGCACGACCAGGGAGACGAGGTTCCAGGCGCCGAGCGTGATATAGTAGGGCAGGTCGAAGAGCGGAAACGTGCTGAGATTCGCCAGCCGCGCCAGAAAGGGCAGCAGGAAGAAGATTGCCAGAATGATGAATGGCCCGTAGGGGGCGGAACGGGCAAACTGCTTGGCCTGCCGTTCCGGTAGCAGGGTATAGACAATCTCGTAGCCATCAAGCGGGTAGAGTGGGATGAAGTTGAAGATGGCCAGGCAGAAGTTGACGGTGGCAAAGACCAGCACAAACTGTGGGATACGAACAAGATAGTCATTCGAGTACAAGATAGCGGGCAGGAAGCGCAAGATCACCGCCGCCACCACGCCGATCAACGCGCTAAAGATGATACCCGCAAAGGCTACCAGCAGGACACCGGCATTGGGGCCTGTGCGCAGCTTCCAGGGGTCGGGCTTGACCGGTTTGCCCCAGCCAAAAGCCGTTGCGCCCGGCACCGGCTGAAAAGCCAGAATCACGCACATCAGTATCCCAATCGGGTCGATCTGGATGCGGGGACTCAGCGAGAGCCTGCCCTCGTTGAGCGGAGTACGATCACCCAGCATTAAGGCCATCAGAGCGTGTCCGCATTCGTGCAGCATGACCGCCACGATAAACGAAGCCATGAGCATCAGCGCCAGTACAACATCTATCATCGTTCTTTCCTCTCAGTTTTCGGTGCTAAAAGATCAATCTCCATCCCTTCAAAAGCGGAACGGGTATGAGCAAATTGTTTGCGCGCCTCCGCCTCCATCTGGTCCAGCTTATCGTCATCATACGTTGGCTCATGGTGAAACAGGATCAGTTCCCCGACTCCTGCCGCACGGGCCATGCCGGTTGCCATCTCAATCGTGCTATGGCCGAACCCGCGTTTCGTTTCGTAATCACTGCTGGTATACTGCGCGTCATGGATCAACAGATCGGCTCCCTGCGTGATAGCGACACAATCCGGGTCGTAGGAATTCTTCCATTCGACATCGGTCGAGTAGACCACGCTGCGACCGGCATATTCAATGCGATAGATCACCGATCCATCGAGCGGGTGACTCGTGGTGTACCGCGCCAGCACGCGTACCTCTGGATCGCACCCGCTCTGTCCATGTTCTCCATGCCGTTCATCGCCATCGACAACCTCTGGCGTGCATTGCCCCTGCTCCCAGATAACGCTTTCTCCTTCCGCAAGGGTATGAAAGGTGCGGTGCGAGGGCAATTTTTTCAAGTCCACTGGAAAATACGGAGGAGACATGTACGGGGTTACAAGCTGCTCGACCGTTTTCCCTGTCAATCTGGGGCCAAAGATGTGAACGGTGGCCCGGCGCTCAAAAAGGGGAGCAAAAAAAGGGAAGCCTAACAGATGATCTCCATGACCATGTGTAATCAACAGGGAGACTTCCAGAGGCTCGTCCGAACGCTGTAAAAGATCGTTTCCCAGGCGAATGATACCGCTGCCCGCGTCCAGTATCAGAGTACGCCCTCCCACCTGCACCTCGATGCAGGAGGTATTGCCACCATGACGTACCGTCCGGGGACCAGGGGTCGGGTAACTGCCTCGTACCCCCCAGAAACGGACGATAAAATCCTCTCCCCCGGTCATGCCCGGTACTCCCGATCTACTCTTTTCTTCTCCATGCCTCTTCCTTTCTGCTCCACTCCCTCTCAAGAGATATGTTGTCCTTTATTATACCGTGCAGTTTCTCTAAAGGAAAGAGTATCAGGATGGAGGCGAGCATGCGATGGGCATGGGCGGAGACCAGTTCCGTCCATGCCCATCGCATGCTCGCCTCCATCCTACACCAACCAGTACGAAAAAGCTCGCTTTGACTTCTTTTTTCTGGCAGGACTAAAATGAATGTTAGTAACGAAACTTCTGTTTGTAAAGCTGAAGTAGTGCAAGCGACTGAAAAATTTGCTATCTCTGCTATTGGGAGTGTATCATGGACATTGGCATTGGTCTTCCGGCAGCAATCCCCGCTACGCCGGGAACCTTGATTTTGAACTGGGCGCGCAAAGCAGACGAGGGACCATTCTCCAGCCTGGGCCTGATCGACCGCCTGGTCTTCTCCAACTATTCGCCGCTCATCGCGCTCACAGCCGCGGGCGCGGTCACACTGCGCGTTCGCCTGGTGACGACGGTGCTGCTGGCACCGTTGTTCAATACAGGCGTACTGGCAAAGGAGCTTGCCAGCATCGACGCGCTCACGCGTGGCCGCCTCACCGTTGGTGTGGGTGTGGGCGCACGCAAGGATGATTTTCTCGCGGCCCCCGCTTCATTCGAGGGACGCGGCAAGAAGCTCGATGGACAGCTCGACGAGTTCAGGCGCATCTGGGCGGGCGACCGGCTCAGCGCCGGGGTTGGGCCAATCGGGCCGCAGCCGGTACAGCCGGGCGGACCACCTGTCCTCATCGGCGGGCGCTCCCCTGTCGCCCTGCGCCGCGTCGCGCATCCCGTCGTCGCCGGTTTTATTAGTGGCAGCGGCGGCCCTGCGGCGGCAAGGCAGCACTACGATACAGCGACAAAAGTATGGAACGATGCCGGACGTCCCGGCAGGCCGCGCTTTGTCGCCTGCTCCTACTACGGCATCGGCCCGGACGCCATCGACACGGCGCGCTCGTACCTGACAAACTATTACGGCGCGCAGTATGGCGAGACAATCGTCAAGTCATTGCCTGTAACGCCTCCCGCCATCAAAGAGACCATTCGCGCCTATCGCGACATCGGCGCTGACGAACTGATTCTCTGGCCCACCTCTATGTTCCTGGAGCAAGTTGACAACCTCGCCGATATCGTCAGCGAGTTCACCTCGCTCCCGCCCGCGATTCCGCCACCATTCGGGGAGTAGCTGGCATAAAATAGTCCCCAAAAGGATGCAAGGGGCCAGAGGGCCAGGACGGAGGCCAGTTCCGCTCTGTCTGGCTTATCCCCTCCGCCCTGGCCTGCTCCTATCCTTTCTCTCACGACAACCCTATCTTTCGGCCCTTCCTAGAAACTTACATCTAAAATGGTTAGACGAAAACCTGGGGATGGCTTCGTTCGTAGTAAAAGTGATGAGATAGTGCTACCAGTATAAAAATGAGGGCAGGCGATGGCGAGAGGTAAGAGTCGTTCCCATGACGTCTACGGTTATGATGACGCATACGATGATGATTACGACGAGTATGAAGACGAGCGCTACCGCCGTCCTCGTACTCGTGCGTCGGCACGCAGGCGCCCGCGTCGCAGGCGGCGCACATGGCCCATCCTGCTGCTGGGATGTCTGGGAGGCATTCTGCTGGTCGTTGTCGCCATCGCCGTCCTCATCTTCGTCGCGGTAAATAGAACTGTCGGCACAATGCCCCTGCCCGGCGGCATCCCCGGCAGCGTTCCCGTTCCCGGCATCGGCGGCAATAATCCTTCGACGTTTACGAAAACAGATGTGCAGCTTCTCCCCATCCCTGGTGGAACAATCGCTCAGGTGCAGGTACATAACCAGATTGGCAACATTACTCTCAATACCGATCCGAGCGCGCAACAAGTCACAGTCACCGCGCTCAAAACGGTGAAGGCGGCGAGCCAGAGCGTGGCACAACCCGATTTCAATCATATGCAAGTGCAGTCAGCGTTTGATCAAACGACAAAGACCCTGACCGTCAGCGCAAGCGTGCCGAACAGTAGTGGCAGCCTGCTCGGCAGCCACAATGACACCATTGACCTCACCATCGTTCTCCCCGCCAGCAGCCCGGACAACGGCAATTCGCCGGTGCCGCTAGACATCGAAACCTCCGTCGGCAACATACAGGTTACAGGGCTGAACGGCGTGATGACGGTAAAGGACGATATCGGCAATGTGACGGTGCAGGGTCAGCTTTTTGACGGCTCCCACCTGGAAACCGGCACGGGTAATGTGACTTTTAACGGCTCGCTCGATACAACTCTGAACCCGCAGGCCAACTATAAATTCCAGTGCGAGGTTGGCAATCTGAATGTGACGCTGCCCGCTACAACCAACGTTACACTCGACGCCAACACCAATGTTGGCAATATCAAAAGCGCGTTTCCCATCAACGTCCAGAGCAGCGACGGCTCCGCCAGCTACTACGGACCGCTTCTTCCTAATGCATCCCCGGCCCCCACCGTCACGCTGGTACTCGACGTAAGTTCGGGCAATATTGGCCTCCAGAAAGATTAACGCCGCGCGCACACCAGGCCACCGGAAAAACTCGTGCCTGAAAAAAATGGCTCTCTTCGTCTTCAGGAAAGAGAGCCATACCCTATGTCAGGAGGTATTTCCTCCTATTGCCACACTCTCTACACCTGAGTATAATTGGCAAAGAATGGGAAGTTTTAACACATAGAAAGAGGAGGGCCGTATTTCCTGTCACTTCTCAGATACAAATGGCGGCGCGATACGGCGATAAGAAAGCGCATATGAGTATAGTTCAGGGACCACCGGGGTCGACAAGTATCGTCTTTCTTAATGGCCCGCTCAAAGGTCAGAGTTACCCGATTACGCAAAGAAAGCAGATAGTCACGATTGGACGCGAACCGGGCAATGACATTGTGATCTCCGATCCCGCTATTTCACGCCACCACGCTCAACTTCTCTGCACAGCCGGGACATGGAGCATTCACAAGATCGCGCCGCAGAACACCCTTACTGTTAATAACAGTGAGGTGAAACAGGCGGAGCTACACAATGGCGATCTCGTCGTCCTGGGGGCTGTCTGCACCTTCCGCTTTCTGGTCAATAGCGCGCAGTCGGCAGTATCTGCGGCAGTTGCTCCGCCCAGCATCGCCAGAACACCGGGCAAGGTAGCCGCCGCAGCGCCTCCACCGCCTGTTCAGCCGCCATCGTTGCAGGTATCGAATAAAAGCTTCGGGCCGTTCGGCACAGAGCAGGCAGGTCCATCTGGCGGCACGTTGCGAGCTCCGATAAGCACTCAATCTATTGAAATTAGCTCAAATGTGCAACGCGAGAAAAAAACATACCCACTGAGCGGACCGGTAATCAACATCGGGCGCGCGCCGGATAACGACATCGTCATTGACGCGGACGTCATTTCCGGCCATCATCTTCAGATTGTGCGCGACGGCAATCAACTGGTGCTGATTCACCCACACCCAACGCGCCCGGCTACCCTTAACGGCCTGCTCTACCAGGGACATCATATCGCTGGCAACAAGCCATTCCGCAAAACGCTCACACGCGGCGATATCTTCCGCATCGGCGATGAGCACGGCACGCTGGTCACGCTGACTTATAACGATGGCAGCGGCGAGATACAGGAAGCGGCCCCGGAAATACGGCCCATTCCTCTGACTGCCCCGGTCGTGACCCTGGGGCGTTATCCTGATAATATGGTGGTTCTGAATCACCCACAGGTCTCCGCTCACCATGCTCGCGTCGAGCAGGCGCAGGGTGGCCATCGCATCATCGACCTGCGCAGCACCAACGGCGTCTTCGTGAACGGGCAGCGCGTCACCAACAGGGTGCTGCAGCAGGGAGACGAGGTACGAATCGGCCCCTTCAAGCTGACCTACACTGGCACGCAGCTCTCGCAACAGGACGAGGGCAACGGTATTCGTATTGACGCGATACACCTCAGGAAGGTCGGCAACAATCAGACCATCCTGCTGAATGACATCTCCATCGTCGTGCCACCGCGTAAATTCGTCGCCATCGTGGGTGGCTCCGGCGCGGGCAAATCCACTCTGATGGATGCTCTCAACGGCCTGCGCCCGGCACAGCAGGGCCTCGTGCTCTACAACGGGAAAGACTATTATAAGAACCTGGCGGCCTTCAGCACGCAGTTGGGCTACGTGCCGCAGGATGATATCATCCACCGCGACCTGACCGTCGAGCGCGCCCTCTACTACGCCGCCAGACTGCGCCTGCCGGAAGACTTTACCGAGGAGCAGATCCAGCAGCGCATCAGCGATGTGCTGGAAGATGTAGAGATGAAACACCGGCGCAATCTGCTGGTCAGCAAGCTCTCCGGGGGGCAGCGCAAGCGCGTCTCCATCGCCCTGGAACTGCTGGCCAACCCCAGTGTCTTCTTCCTCGACGAGCCAACTTCCGGCCTGGACCCTGGCCTGGATCGCAAGATGATGTTCCTGCTGCGCAAGCTGGCAGACAAGGGACACACCATCGTGCTGGTCACGCACGCCACCAACAACATCAACACCTGCGATTACGTCTGCTTCCTCTCTCAGGGTGGTCACCTTGCCTATTATGGCCCGCCTGAAGAGGCAAAAACCTACTTTGGCAAGACCGATTTCGCCGAAATCTACAGCGCCCTGGAGCCGACCGACGACGACCAGGATATTCCGGCAAAGGCCGAGGCAAAATTCAGGAACTCGCCAGACTTTCAGAAGTACGTCGACCTGCCGCTGCGACAGGGGCCAGCCGCGCAGGTAACCCCCGAACAGCCAACAGGAGCCATCACGCTGCCGAGACGAGGCAACGCCCGGAAACAGTTCTGGCTGCTCTGTCGGCGCTACCTGGAGTTGCTCTGGAACGACCGGGGCAATTTCCTCATCCTGATCCTGCAGGCCCCCATCATCGGCCTGATCCTGATGTTCCTGACCAGCAGCCTTACCTTTAAACCCAGCTCAATCGTCACCTGTCCTCTGCGCGCGCCGGTGCCAGATACCGTGGGGAACAACTCTAGCTGCCAGAACTACGTGAACTTCTTCAATACGCAGCAGGGCCAGTTCTTCATGCAGGAACGCGGCTATACGAGCGTGAATGATGCCGTCCAGCACTTCATTCAGCCCTTGTCGGGCGGCGATGCGCAGAAGACGCTGTTCATTATCGCCTTTGCCGCCGTCATGTTTGGCTGCATCAATGGGGCGCGTGAGATTGTGAAGGAAGCGGCAATCTATAAGCGAGAGCGCACGGTCAACCTGGGCATCGCGGCCTATATGTTCTCAAAGATCGCCGTGCTCGGCACGCTCTGCCTGATACAGAGCGCGGTGCTGGTGCTGATGGTCAACGCCAAAGCTCCCTTCCAGACCAGCATCTTCCTGCCGCCCATTCTCGAGATCTACATCACGGCAGCCCTGACGGCGCTGGCGGGGCTGATGATCGGCCTGACCATCTCCGCCATCGCGCCCAACAACGACCGGGCGATGAGCTTCGTGCCGATCATCCTGATTCCCCAGGTGATTTTCTCCGGCATCATCTTCGCGCTCAATAATGCCGGCCTACAATTCCTGGGTTCCTTCTTCGCCGCGCGCTGGGCTATGGCCGCAATGGGTTCGACGGTCGGGCTGCACGAAGATGTTCTCGGCAACCCCAACGACTGGGCCTACGTGGGAGCGCTCTACTCGACCAACAGCCAGGCAGAAGCTGTCGTTCACCTCCTGCTCATGTGGCTGGCCCTGATCGCCATGATTGTGCTGCTGGGTATTCTCATGGCCTATTTTCTCAAGCGAAAGGACGCGCGCGTGTAGGTTATTACTAACAGGGATGGCAATGTTGAGAAGGAAGGCAAACAATTATCTGTCTTCCTTCTCAACATACAATGGTACTTCCTGGCGTATATCTTGCCAGCCTATCTCTCTTATGCTATGGTAGGAGTGTTCTCGCAAGCCGTTTTGCGAGCTGGGAATGAGCAAAAAGACGGAACCCAATACACACGACAACAGGGAACAAACAGAACGGACAGTGTTACTTAACAGGCATATTATCGTCGGTATTTGTGGGGGGATTGCTTCATATAAAGCAGTCGAGCTGGTAAGCCGCCTCCAGCAGGCAGGGGCGCTCGTCGATGTGATTATGACGGAGCATGCGGAAGACTTCGTGCGTCCTTTGACCTTCTCGACGATGAGCCACCGGCCCGTCTATAGCGATCTCTGGGAACCATCGGGGAAAGCTGCGGAGACGCATATCGCTCTGGCGGAGCAAGCGGAGTTGCTGGCAATCGTGCCTGCCACCGCCAACACGATTGCGAAGCTGGCGCACGGCATGGCGGACAATATGCTGACGGCAGTAGCTCTGGCGACGCGCGCGCCCCTGCTGCTGGCACCGGCGATGTACAAAGAGATGTACACGCACACGGCGACACAGGAAAACCTGCGCCTGCTGCGAGAACGGGGGGCATGGATTGTCGAGCCGGAGGTAGGACGGCTGGCGTCGGGAACGGTCGGCCCGGGGCGGCTGCCGGAAACGCCGGTCTTACTGGCGGCCATCCGTATGATGCTGGGGCGCAACGGAGACCTGGCCGGTCGCCGCGTCGTCGTCACCGCTGGCGGCACGCAGGAAGCGATCGACCCGGTGCGTTATGTAGGCAATCGCTCATCGGGCAAAATGGGGTATGCCCTGGCGGAGGAGGCAAGGGACAGGGGCGCGCAGGTCATCCTGATTTCCGGCCCGGTTGCGCTTGAACCACCTTACGGGGTAGACATGCGGCGAGTTGAAACGGCATTGCAGATGCGTGACGCCGTCCAGCAAGCTATCCACAACGCCGATGTGCTCGTGATGAGCGCTGCGGTCGCCGACTTTCGTCCGGCAGCGCCACTGGCATACAAGCTGAAGAAGGAAAGTAGGGGAGGTGGTGGAGAGGAGGAGTTTGATGAGCAGGGTGGGTTTACCCTACACCTGGTACGAACCCCGGATATTCTCGGGGAACTTGCAGCCCTGGACGTAGCAGGACAGACAGATAAGGAGCAGCCAGGGAAGCATCTGGTGCGCATCGGCTTCGCGGCAGAAACGCACGATATCGAGGCCTATGCGCGTTCAAAATTGATCAGCAAACACCTTGATTTGTTGGTCGCCAATGATGTGAGCCGCGCCGACAGTGGCTTCGGCACAGATACGAATAAAGTTCTCATCTTCCACGCGACAGGGGAAAAAGAGGATTTGCCTGTAATGCCCAAAACAGGCGTTGCGGCGACCATTTGGGATCGGATCGTACCATTATTGCATTGAGTACGACAGAAGTAGTGAGGTGGGGCGCTGTGATGGGACAACTAGTTTTTGAATTATTAAGTACTCGAAGTACGCAGGAGGAATCCACTATGGATCGTGCTGCTAGCGCTGGTTTTGAAGGCATCGCACAGATGCTGCTCGAACAAAAGAAGTTAATGGACGCCCTGGAGGCGGAGAATCGTGAGTTGCGCCGCCAGCTTGCCGACTTGCGCAGAGGCATCGGTATCGCGGTAGTGATTGAGGGCAAGACAGTTCAGCTTGCTACCGAGAGCGCATCCTCGCCCACGTCGGTGACCGGTCAGTCGCCTGCTCTGCAAAGTCTCCAGAACTTGCAGCCTCCCCCGGCCAACAGTAACAACGGCTATGGTCAGAATGGCCGTCAGCCCTCAGGCGGGCAGCCAGTCTTGAATTCGAATGGTGAGAAGCGCGAGAACGGTAGCACTCGCAGCCCACTCGCCGACAGCTTCGTGCTCTAAACAATGTTTTTCTCCTACCTGAAAAAGCGCAACGCATAGAAAGCAGCGCAAAGGTGCTGTGAGGGAGGTGTTGCGCTTTTTTCGGTAGGAATACCCCTTGTATATTCCTCGCAATACTGTTATTATCTGCGCTGTAGAGAGAGGCTGTGAGCGCCATTCGGCGTTTTAAAACGCCGAATGGCGCTCACAGCATGCTTCCGTTTATTGAATGAGACAACACTCAGGAAGGCAGGTCAGGAAGATGATTTGTCCAAATGGCCATCAGGTAGCCGACGGAACAAAATTCTGCGGCATTTGCGGCGCGCCGATGGCGACGGGGCCAACTCCTCCACCACAGGGACCCGCAGCTTACGGTACGCCCCCTCCGCAGGGACAGGGTGGCTATGGGCCGCAGGGACAGGTAGCACCCGATGGAGGATATATCCCACCCAACCAGTACGAAGAATACACCAACAGCATGTTCGGCAACGCGGTTCCGAAGGCGGAACTGCACAACCCCAAAGGACCACTGCGCATTGCCGATATGACCATCAGCATTGATGGCGAACTTGTGCCCGTCGTTGATATCATGCTAGGCAACCAGATGCCCATTTACTTCGAGCACCATATCCTGCTGTGGAAGCATCCGGGCGTGCAAATCGGTTTCAAATCGATTAAGGGAGCCGCTAAACGCTTCTTTGCCGGCCTGCAAATTTTCATCTCAGAGGCGCAGGGACCCGGCAACATCGCTTTCTCCCGCGACTCCGTGGGACAGATCGTGGCCCTGCGCTTGCAGCCGGGGCAGATGGTCGAGGTACGCGAGCATCAGTTCCTCGTCGCCACCGGCAACGTTGACTACGGCTTCACCTTCATGCAGGGCGCGGCCAACATTCTCTTCAGCCGCACGGGCCTGTTCATCGACCAGTTCACCGCTCGCGGCGGAGAAGGCATGGTGCTGCTGCATGGCTACGGCAACGTCTTCGAGAAGATGCTGGCGCCCGGCGAGACGCTGGATATCGAGCCGGGCGCGTGGCTGTGGAAAGACCCCTCGGTGCAAATGTCGGTCACGACGGTCGCCGGTTCGCAGCGCGGCGGCGGCATCTTCGGCGCCATCGGAGGGATGATGGCCGGTGCCTCCATCATCCTCAACCGCTTCACCGGCCCCGGTCGCGTCGGCATCCAGTCCATGACCTACCACCCACCCGTCGCCGAAGGCGCCCAGCAGGCCGGAGGTCAGCAGAACCTCAATCTGGGGCAGTTCTTTAGCTAGACTGTAGAGCACAAATCAAGGCTAAAAAGGCGCGCCCGCGGGCGCGCCTTTTTAGCCTTGATTACCTTTTTCTCTTTCCCGATTAATGCGCAGGATTTTGAGCATGTATTGCTCGGAGTTCAGGTAGTAGGGGTTGCGCTTGATGTATTTGCCGACAACTGAGATCGGATGTAACTTGAGCAGTTCGACTACAAGACTGGGCAGCAATTTGCTGTGATCGTAGTGCATCAAAGCGATGATCGGGGCGTTCTGGAAGGTGAACACGGCATCAGAAGCGGCCTCGTATTTGAGAATCTGTTCGGGAGTGGCGATGTCCTTGAGCAACCAGGACATGTCTATTGAGATGCGCACCGCGTGCCAGCCCTCGCGCAGGGCCTGAGCAATGAACGTCTGGTGAGAGGAGAGCAAAAAATAGGGATCGAAACGTTTGCCATTCGCCAGAAATACCTCTCGCTCCTCGTACAGAACCAGTTGCCCCGAAGCAAGCACAGCATCGACATCGACCTGTAACTTTTCCAGTTCTTCGCGTAGTTCCTTCACCTGCGCAGGAGCAGCCGCAAAAAGGCATTTTTCATTGAGCGAAAGCCCGACTCGCAACAGATGCGCCGTAACACGCGGAATCTCTGTCACCTTGCTATAAAGCTGACAGATATGCGAACCAGGCGGTATACGCTCTGATTTGCCCTCAACACTCAAATCCATAGCTACCTCCACTGATTATTGCTAGTATTGCTGGTACCTCTCGTCCTACGCTCCTGACGAATGTTAGCAGCACGATTATTTATGCTCACGACAACCCAGCCCAGAACACCAAAGACGACCAGACCGGAAAGGAAAGCCAGTACGACCAGCAGCAGTGTCTGATAGGCCGTATAGGCGAGAAGCGCGGACAACGCCAGAGTGCAGAGCGCCATTGACAAAGGGATGGGAAGCGCCCAGGCCAGGATGACACGCAATGCCTGCCGACCTGTAAGCGGTTCCTCCCCACTATAGGGAAAAAGCAGACGCCGGAAAAAGGATTGACGAGCGCGCGGTGACGGCGGCTGTTGCATAGGCTCTTATTTTCCTTCCCCGTCCTTCTCTTTTCCTTTGCGCTGGCTCTGCAACCATCGTTGCAGCACCTCTTCGGCCTGAGAAAGGATACTCACCTCGTTCTGATATGTCAACCGGCGCGACGCCTCCGCGATCGGGAACCATTCCACCCGGTCATACTCCTGATCGTGCAGCGCGGTATCCCCCCCAACCGCCTCCATCAAGTAATGTCGTACCTGTTTCTGATAGCGAACGTGATTGCGCACGAAAAAGTACGAGATACTGCCAATATATGCAATCAAGCGCACCTGCAAGCCGGTCTCTTCCTGTACCTCACGTATCGCCACCTGTTCGATCGTCTCCCCCGGCTGCGGTGTTCCTTTGGGTAACGCCCAGATGCCCGGGTGGCTTCGTCCCACCAGAGCCACTTCTATTGCGATATCACCTGTGGCTTGAGAAGCCTCCTGTGTTTCCTTGCCCTCTTCTTTCAATCTCGGTTGTAATTGCTCTGGCTGCCCCTCCACCCGATTACTCGCTAAGGAGGTCGTTGGAACAAGGCGAAAGACGACGCCGCCGGCGGAATACGCCCGCATCGTTCTCTGTCGCTCCATCCCCGCTCTATACCTTCTCTCTATTGCTTTTTCGTTCCATGCACTTGCCACACTGGCCTTTATCTCTTATTGTAAACTACTATATCATACAACACATCTAACGTGAAGTGCTGATCAGACCATTAGAAACCGGCCCACACATGACATGCGGGAAGGCAGGATATCAAGAGAGCATGCTGCGGATAGCTTCCAGGTTCCTTGCAGGGGTATCGGGTGGGATGGCGCAGCCGGGCGCGAGCAGAAAATGGAGGCCGCCGGTCTGTTCTAACGCCTGCGCCACCTCTTCACGCACCTGCGCCGGCGTGCCGTGACGCAGCGTCTTTTTCTGGTTGATGCCGCCCATCACCGCCTTGCCGGAGCGCAGCTTCCCTTCGCGCAGGTCGGGATTGCCAGGCAGCGAGGAATCCCAACTCACCGCCTCCACCGGGTAGGAAGCCAGCAGGTCGAAGTAGATGTTGGAGCCGCAGTTGTGGATAATATTGAATTTGCTATGGCTCTTGATGGCATCCAGAAATTCTACATCGTACTGCTCGCCGAACTCACGGTACTGGTCAAGGGTGAGTAAGTCCTCACTGGCCCAGCCGTTGGTGGCGTAGAAGATGCCGCTTGCCCCTTCATCCATGCAGGCAATGGCAAAATTGATGAAGGTCTCGGAGATGACGCGCAGCGCGCTATGCAGGGCATGGCGATCCTCTCGTATGGCCTGCAAAACCGGCTCGGCCCTGTTACCCACCAGGTATTTCGCCACGCCCAGCGGGCAGAAAATGGTCTGCACAAAATAGGCCTCAAAGCCAATCGCATGATTGATGAGACGCAGAGCATGAAGCTGCTCGCCCAGCGCCCCCTGTTCCGGGTCGCGGGGGCGCAGCCGCTTCCAGTCGGAGGCGCTTTTAACCGGAATCTCCTCAATAACCGGAGCCTGGGTCTTACTGCCCGATGGACGGGCTTTGACACCCCAATCCTGAATGTGGTAGACGGCGCGCGGATTGACTTTCATAAAGTCCCAGTTATAACGAGTAAAGTTTTCAATCATCGCCTCGGCCAGCGCCTGCGCGCTCCATTCGCGCTCGAAATCATGGCCCCACACGCTCGCCGGTACGCGGTCGACAGGCTCGCCCTTCAACGCGGCGTCAACGCGTTCTTTCTTGTCCATTGCTTTCCCTTTCCTGCGTAATCCTCATCTATAAGTCCCGGTTTTTACGTTTTCGCGGTAAGCTGATAATGTGCTGGTAGCGTCGTCTCGGCGGCACTGGCCGAGACGATGAGCACTACGTGGGTAACGGTGCTCCCAAAGCCCCGCACGGTCAACGTTGCCTGGCCCGTGGCGAGATCTACCGGCACATCGGTAACGGTAAATGGCTGATTTTTGTCCTGCTGGTATAACAGAGCCTGCATATCGTAATGCTCCGGCAGAACGTTATTCGAGCGGATAAAGCCGTGGCTCAGCCAGCCGTTATCGCTCGTCAGATTGTCTTGAAAGTGTATTGCAGGAATGCGAATCTGGTCAATCGCAAACCCCTGCGCGTTTAAGGTGTCATCGGTGACCTCCTCAAAACGAATCTGTACTTTTTTGCCACTGTACGGGGTCAGATCGATGCTTTCCTGCACCCATTGGGGTGTGTTCCCCTCGCCGCTTTCGCCCGTGTAGCCATTGCCCCGGTTGTTTCCAGTTGGATTGCTGTTCGTCGTGTAGCGGCCCTTCAACGTTGTCCAGTGAACGCCATCGGTCGAAGCCTCGACGTAGGCATAATCGTCATCCTTCTCCAGATCGAACCAGGTGGCAAACTGCAAGGTGGCGCGCCGCCCATGGAGAGAAGTCAGATCAAAGGTGCGCGTCAACGTGCTATCCATGTGATTAGCGCTATTGCTCCACCACTCGTTGACCGCATCGAAAGGGTCATTACCAATAATACGTACAGTAGGGACACCTTTGAGACTCACCGTCAGTGTGCTTGCCCGTCCCCGGGGGACGAGATCGTAATATTCGGCGGCATATTGCTGCACCGTGTCCTCTTCGGAGGTGGGATAGCTATCCCACGTGTGCTGCGGTATCACCCCGGCAGTCAGCGGGATATCAGGATAGCCATATTCTCCCTGATCGATAGTGGGATCGGTCACGTAATTGGCGATAAACCACTTGTGCAGCACGTCCATAAAATTGTCTGTATAGCCATGCTTTGCCAGCACGTCATCGAAATTGGTTGGCGGCATCGCAGGGTCCGCCAGCAGTTCCTTGAGCACGCCGTAACCACCATAATGCTGGGCGAAATAGTCCATGAAGAGATAGTCGGCGCCATAGTGGGCGGCCAGGGTATTGATATCGTCCGTCCAGTCGTTGAGCTGCGTATCCGGCGTTTGCAGGAATGCCTGATCGCTGCCATCAACCGGGTAGCCAGTGATATGCTGGGCCAGCATGGCCATGCCCTCGTTCAGCCAGGTCGGGTCTTCAGGATGCAGGTGCCACTGGATCAGGCTCTCAAATTCATGCGCCAGCGTGCTATCATAGTCGGCACTGCCGGGAATGACTCCATCCAGGCTGACATAGAACATCTCACGCTCATTGCTATAGCGATTCACGCTCGTCGGGTACTCGTCTACCGGCGAAAAGTAGCCGTCGACGTTGCTGCCTAAATCAACCGCGTTGAGAATGGTCAGGTGAACATCATCATCGATACCGGGCGTCCACTCGCTGCCAAAATATTTATGTTCCGTCGGGTAAATAATGTTCTCGAAGACATTGGCGGAAGCGGCAAGGGCATTGATATTGGCCCCCTGCCCATCCTCCACATACATATAGACATGTGGCGTCACATAAACCAGTTTCGCCCGGATGCGGCTATAGCTCTGTGTATCGGCGTTCTCGATCCAGAAAGCATCCTCCTGTCCCGCGTGCTCATTTAACGGCTTCGTGCGCACCACATGTGAGATAGGCGCAGCCACGTGGGAATTGAGCCGCTGCGCCAGACTATACAGGTTGCTCAACGGCAGTGGCGTCATCAGCAGCAACTGCTCCGTCTCCAGCAAATCCGCCACGCTCTCCGGCGTTGGCCGCGGCGTCGGGGTGTTACCTCCCACTCTTACCGACGGTATCGGCGTCGGAGTCGGCGTACCGGCGGTGCTGCCGGGGAACGAGCAGGATGCAAATAAGAGACAGATCAGGCATAGTACGAGCCACGTTGCCCTACGACACCCTCTGGTCCACTCGACCCTACCACACCAGCGCTCGCTTCGTGAGCGTTGCAATCGTGTAGAGTAGAACCACCTCTGGCGGGGGGCATGGAGGTTGGTGACCTGCGAGGCAACAGGGTTGGGAAAGGTCTTACACATGCGACGCATCCTCTAGTTCCTTGAAGCGGTAGCCAATGCCGCGCTCGGTCAGGATATATTTGGGGTGGGCCGGATCTTTCTCGATCTTCTGACGCAGGTAGGTGATGTAGAGGCGCAGGTAGTGAGCCTCGTCGCGGTACTCGCGTCCCCAGACCTTGGAGAGTAGCGTCTCATGGGTGAGCAGCCGCCCGGCATTGTTGACGAGGTGATAGAGCAGGCGATACTCCGTGGGACGCAGGGCGACCTTTTCCCCGCGCACAATGACCTCGTGTTTCGCGAAGTCGATCTTCAGGTCGGGGTCAACTTCAATGACCGTCTTGCGTGCGGGCGCCGCCATGTAGGTGCGGCGCAGCAGCGCCCGCACGCGCGACGAGAGTTCGCGCGGGTTGAACGGCTTCGCCATGTAATCATCCGCGCCGAGGTCCAGCCCGTGTATTTTATCCTGATCGCTCTGGCGCACGGTGAGCATAATCACCGGTACCGTGGAGACCTCGCGAATGGCGCGCAGCGTCTCGAAGCCGTCCATGTCGGGCATCATCACATCCAGAATCACCAGATCGGGCAAATGCTGGCGCACCTCTTCCAGCGCCTCAACGCCGTTGCTCGCCTCCAGTACGGTATAGTGTTCCAGCTCCAGGTTCAGGCGCACCAGATCGCGGATGCGCGGCTCGTCATCTACGACGAGAATAGTCATATCACGCGCATCGAAGCCAAAAGTTTCTTTTTCCATATATCAAAACACCACCATCGGCAATTGTGCTTTTTCCACACGCGGTAAACTAAACGAAAATTTGGAGCCTTCATGCAAGGTACTTTCCACCCAGATATGGCCGCCATGCGCCTCAATAATAGCCTTACTGATATAGAGGCCCAGACCGGCACCGGGCAGCGAATACGTACTGGAGTCGCGCCCGCGCCGGAAACGCTGGAAAATCTGCTCCTGGTCGCGCAACGAGATACCCATTCCCCGGTCGGCCACGCTCACCACCACCTCCTCACCTGTGGCACGGCAGGTCACCTGGATTACCCGCTCGTGTGGGGAATACTTGATAGCATTGTCCAGCAAGTTTTGCAAGACTTCTTCGATGCGATCCCGGTCGGCCATCACCGTTGGCAAATTGTCTGGAATATCAAGGTTGATGCTCACATCTGGCGCTTTCGCCTGCAAGCGGCGCACCACCCCCTCGATCAGGTTTGCCAGATCGAGGGGGACAATCTCCATCTGCAGCCCTCCGGCCTCAATGCGCGAGGCATAGAGCAGATTACCCACCAGTTTGTTCAAGCGATCGGCCTCCTCTTCTATCGCCTCCAGCCGCGTGCGAATCGAGGCCGGTTCAAACGTCGCATCGGGCCGCGCCAGCGTCGAGGCATAGCCCTTGATGATGGCGATAGGCGTCTGCAATTCGTGCGAGACGACGGAGATAAAGGTCGAACGCTGCTCCTCCTCCTCACGCTCTCGGGTAATGTCGCGCACATTTAGAATGCCGTTCATTGGCTCACCCCACGACGAGCGCACCCATGAAGCGGTCACGCGCACAGGGAAAAGCTGCCCGTCCCGCGCCGAAATGTACATCTCGCGATTGGCGACCGAGTTGCCAGCCAGAGCCTGCAAGAGCGGCGAATCCTGCAAACCAATCTCATTGCCCTGCATGTCTTTTGCGCGCAACACCTCGTAATAAAACCGTCCCAGCACCTCATCCTCGCGCCAGCCCGTCAGTCGCTCCATCGCCGGGTTGAAATCGATAATGCGCAGGGCGTTATCAACGGTCAGAATGCCATCGGCGCTATACTCGAAAATGGCAGCCAGCCGCCCCTGCTCTTTGACCAGCGCCTGCGCCTTCAACGCGCCGCGCAGCCCAGCCGCCAGTTGCGCGATAAACAGCCGTAGCGCTCCCTGGTCAGCGTCATGCCGTTCAAAGCAGGAGCCTACCCCGGCAGGCCGCACGTAATGCAGGTAGCCCAGCATTCCGACCGGGTCATGCACGAAAAGCGAGCATAATTCAAAACGCTGGCTCAATACCTCTATGCGCGCTCCGTCCCCCGCGTCTTCTGTAGCTCCAGCTTCCCCAGCTCCATTGTTCCCGGGCGCGTCACTCGTATCAGCATCATACAGTCCGAGCTGAAGGGCCAGCAGGCCGGACAGCGGCGCCGGGTTGATCACCAGTGGATGGGCGGAACTGGGCTGCACCCCCTCTGAGGCAGCCGCCAGCAAAAGCGGCAGCACCGGCTCAGGCACGCGATAATAGACATGCTCCGGGCTGCTCTGCGGGTCAAACGCCTCGTTGGCGACAACAAACACACCCGCCTCACCACACAATAACCGGATAGCACTACCCACCAGCACCGTCATGCGATCATACCAATCGCCTGAGTGCTGTTTCTGGGGCCAGGACATACCAACACGCTCCACACGAAGGATTTATAAAACTATCTCTTGTCAATCAGCAAGTTCAGTGCTATTGTAACATACGAGCACAATATCGCTGCGTTACAGGAGACCATTCACGTGAAAATAATGAAAATGTCCGGGCGAACCAGAAGAATACTAATCGCTATCTCGGCTCCGCTCTTACTTATAAGTGCCTTCGCCGTTGTCATCTTTATCTACCTGAACTTTCACCAGCCGCCGGTGGTAGATATGACGGCAACCGGCTTCGCGCCGCAAAGTGTAGAGATCAGCGAGGGCGAAACGATTCGCTTCGTCAATCAATCGTCCACAACCCAGGTTCTCTGTGTGGGAACCAACCAGAAATGTGACACGACCGCCGTCGACCCACGCCCATTCCTAAGCCCAGGTAGACGTTTTGCCCCCGGCCAATCGGAAGTCATTGTCTTCGACACGCCCGACACCTATACCATCACCAGCACCGTGACCCCGAAAATGAATCTGACGATTACGGTGGACGCGGCCATTTGAGGACAGGGGACAGATGCACTTCGATATCTTCACGCTCTTTCCCGGCATGTTTGAAGGGCCATTTTCCGAAAGCATCCTCAAGCGGGCGCAGGAAAAGGGACTGCTCAGCATCGACCTGCACAATATTCGCGACGTGACCACCGACAGGCATCACATCGTCGATGACTACCCCTATGGCGGTGGCGCAGGCATGGTCATGAAGCCAGAGCCGATCTTCAACGCCATCGAGTCCGTCTACAAGGGCGGGCCTATCATCCTGCTGACACCGCAAGGCCGGGTTTTCAATCAGGAGATTGCGCGCTCACTGGCGCGGGAGCCGCGCATCACGCTGCTCTGCGGCCACTACGAAGGCATCGACGAGCGCGTGATCGAGCATCTTGTCACCGACGAACTTTCCATCGGCGACTACGTCCTCACAGGCGGCGAGCTTGCCGCGATGGTCGTGGTCGACGCCGTGAGCCGCCTGATCCCCGGCGTGCTTGCCGAAGGCTCGACCGAGGAAGAATCGCACAGCAACAACCTGCTGGAATACCCACAGTACACGCGCCCACCCGAATTTCGCGGCTGGCGCGTCCCCGACATTCTGCTCTCCGGCCATCACGAGCAGGTCGCCCGCTGGCGGCGCAAAGAATCCTTGCGCCGCACCCGCCAGCGCCGCCCCGACCTCTTCGCCAAACTGGACTTGAGCAGCAAGCTAGACCAGAAGCTGCTGAAAGAACTGGATGAGGAAGAGGCCGACGATGAATCACACCCGTAACCCGTAGGGAGATGATCAATCGTGTCCCTGGACGATTATGAAAAAGAATTGCATCTCTACCTCTCATCATCATCTCTGGTCGGGCCTGCACCCCCCTGTTTCTTGAGGGAATCTTCGCGAGCTTTCTCCTCGGCGATGATATCGGCCACCTCGTCGGCCATGGTGCGACCGGGGCCGAAGTTGCTGCGACCGTTGCCATTGCCGTTGTCGTTATCGAGAATTTCGCGGGCACGGCCATTGGCCTCGAAGCTGCCGATGATGCCGCGCTCCTCCAACATGTCGATAAGGCGAGCGGCGCGGGAGTAGCCGACGCGCAGGCGGCGCTGCAAGAGGGAGATGGAGGCGCGCCCGTACTCGCGCACGACCTCTTCTGCCTTCTCCAGCAGGTCGTCTTCCAGTTCAAAATCGTCGGAGATGCGCTCCTGAATCTCCCAGCCTGGCTCTACCGGCGGCGGCTCCGCCACATTTTGCGTGCCGGTGTGTTCCTGCACCTGCTGTCGCCAGTAAGCCACCAGTCGCTCGACCTCATCGTCGGCCAGGAACGCGCCCTGGATGCGCTCCGGTCTGCCCGCGTCCGCCGGGAGGTAGAGCATGTCGCCGCGACCGAGCAGGCGTTCAGCGCCGCCCATATCGATGATGGTGCGCGAGTCCACAGCGGAACTGACCATGAAGGAGATACGGGTTGGAATATTGGCCTTGATCAGACCGGTGATGACATCCACCGAGGGACGCTGCGTAGCTATCACCAGATGAATGCCGGTGGCACGGGCAAGTTGCGCCAGGCGGCAGATCATGCCCTCCACCTCTTCGGGCGCGGCCATCATTAGATCGGCCAGTTCGTCAATAATAATCACAATGGCGGGCAGGTTCTTGAGGGCAGTATCGCCCTTCGCGGCACGTTCGGCGCGCAGCTTGCGGTAGCCATCCAGGTTGCGCACGCCCAGATGCGAGAAGTCGCGGTAGCGCCGCTCCATCTCTGTAATCGCGTTCTTGAGGAGAGGCACTACCTTCTCTACCTCCGTCACCACAGGGAAGTTCAGGTGGGGAATGCCGTTGTAGACGTTTAACTCGACCATCTTCGGGTCGACCATGAGCAGGCGTACATCTTCGGGTGTGGCCTGGGTCAAGATGCTGGCGATGATAGTATTTATACATACACTCTTTCCAGCGCCTGTTGCGCCCGCGATAAGCAGGTGGGGCATGCGGGCGAGGTCGCCGACGCGCACAGCCCCCGCCACGTCTTTGCCGAGGGCAATGGCGAGCTTCGATTTGGCCTTCGCCGCCTGGTATTCCTTGCTTTCCAATACCTCACGCAGCGTGACAAGGCGGCTGTTCTTGTTAGGAATCTCCACACCGACGTAGGGGCGACCGGGAACGGGTGCCTCCATGCGAATGCTCTTGGCTTCCAGCACCAGCGCCAGGTCGTTTTGCAGCGCCATGATGCGACTGACGCGAGTGCGCGTCTCGTAAACGATATTGCCGGAGGCGTCGCGCACGGGCACAGACCTTCCCTGCGCGTCCAGCCGCATCTCTGGCTTGCCGGTAGGGCGAATGCCGAAGCGAATGACCGTCGGGCCAATGCTGATATCCTCCGGCCTGACCTCGGCCTCCACACGGAAGCTGCGCAATGTGTCCTGTATGATCTTTGCCAGCGCTTGCGTGTCATCGCCAAACATCTGCAGCTTGACCTCGTCTGGATTGTTCAGGATCGAGGTATCAGGCACCTTCCAGGGAGAATCGACGACCGATTTCCCTTTCCGCAGCTTTGCCAGCAACGGATTGGGCTGTAGCGGTTCCATGGAATCTGGTTTACTCCTGGCTCCCGCTTGCTGTGTGCCCCTGTCGCCCGCAATGGGAGCGTTGAAAGGCAGTGGTGGCTGTTGCGCCCCCTGTACGGCTGCGCTATGCTCATCGCGATTCAGTGGAGCGACGGCACGGCCACCACGCGACACAAGGCCAATTTCGCGCCGGTGCAGATTAATATCGTTATCCGGGTCATCTTCGTCGCCGAAATCGCTTTCAAAGTTGATGAGCGTGTCCCCGTCTTCATCCTCATCCTCATCCTCGTCCTCGTTCGCCAGCGCCTGACCCTGGCCCGGTAGGCGCACCTTTCCTGCATCGGAGGCACCCCGCGGCGCCATGCCCGCCCCGTAGCTCCCATAGCGGCTGTATTGCGGGCGCTGCCCCAGATAGGGCGAAGGACGAGCAGCATTTCCCGCTGGAGCGTTTTTCTCTCCGCCCGTTATCACTCTTGCCAGCGCACGACCAACCATCAACACGTGTCCGAAGGTGATGCGGAAGGCCAGGATGCTTACAAGGACAAAGAGACCGATGAGCACGACATGCTCCACGCCGACAGGCCAGCCTAGAAGCGGCTTCACAAGCAACTGGGCAATGACACCACCCGTCTTCCCGCCCAAAATCAAGTTGCTCTCAGCAAGCACGATCAGCCAGAGCATGACGAGGCCGATGACCAGCGACCAGCGAATGAAGCGCCGGTTGAGGATGCCTTCAACCAGGTGAGCAAGGGAGAAAGCGACGAGGCCGAGCGCCAGCACGTAGGACGACCAGCCAAAGAAGGTGGTGAAGAAGCCAGCGATAGGCCTCAGGACGGCAACCGAGTGAAAGACCGTGAGCGCCGCGAACAGCAGCAGGGAGAGAACCAGCAGCAGGAAGCCAAAAACGCGCTGCTGGTGATGCGGTTCCAGACTGTTCCAGGTACTGCGCGCCCAATCAATAAAGCGCGTATCCTGTGTCTTCGGAGGAGACGCAGGGCTGACAGAGGCGGCAGGACCGGACGATTTGCCTTTACGTCCTCTCGTCGATTTTCCGTTCTGGCCCTGTCTGCTCTGCCCACTCTGTCCGCGCTTCGTAGCAGGCAAAGACGTGCTGCGCGCAGCAGAAGCGGAGCCACCGGCCTTCTTGCCGGAGACTTTACTGCTCTGCCCGCCCTGCCCGGCGCGTATGCCGGAAGCGCTCAAGCTTCCCGCCGCACCGCTCACCCGCGACGCGCGCCGGGCGACATCCGCGTCGACGCTCGGCCCAACCCGTCTCTGCTGCCCTTTCTGCTCCTTGCTCGATCCGCCGCCTGCCATCGCAATGTCCTTCCTTATCGTTCAAGACAATTTCGAGAGACAAGAGTATGATAGCGCATTTGTTCCAGGGAAGCAAGTAGCAATTTCTGGCACCACTTGTTGCTTTATGGCATGTACGAGCCGCTTTTCAAGCGGTATGCAGAAGCCAACAAAAAAGCGATGCCGCAATGTTTCTTGCTGTATCGCTTTTTGTTGGCTCTGCGCTCAGGTTACACTTCCATCACGACCGGTATGATCATCGGACGACGATGGGTTTTGTCATAGAAGAACTCGCTCAGGCTGTGCTTGATCTTATCTTTGAGGTAAGCCCAGTCCGCAGCATGTCCTTGCTGGTCGAGCTGCGCGAGATCTTCCAGCACGCGCCGCCGCGCCTCATCTAGCAGCTCCTCGGAGTCGCGCATATAGACGAAACCACGGGAAACGATATCCGGCCCGGCCAGTGGCTGGCCCGTCTCCTTATCGACGGTGATGACCACGACCAGGATGCCATCTTGCGCCAGAACCTGGCGGTCGCGCAGCACAATCTGGCCCACGTCGCCCACGCCGAGGCCATCGACAAAGACGTTACTGGCTGGCACGTGACCACCCAGCCCGATCCCCTCTTCGCTTACCTCTACGACATCGCCATCTTCGGCAACCACGATATGATCTTCTGGAATGCCCAGCGAGTGCGCCAGCTTGGCGTGCAGGATCAACTGCCGGTACTCACCATGAATGGGCATGAAGAACTTCGGACGCACCAGGCTGAGCATCAGCTTTAACTCTTCCTGCGCGGCGTGGCCCGAAACATGCACATTAGAGATGGCCGAGTAGAACACTTCCGCGCCCTGGCGGAACAGATTGTTGATAGTGCGATGCACCATGCGCTCATTGCCCGGCACAGGCGTGGCCGAAAGGATGACGGTATCGCCGGGCTGGATATGCACCAGCCGGTGGTCGCCACTGGCAATGCGTGTCAGCGCGGATGTCGGCTCGCCCTGGCTGCCCGTACAGACAATCACTAACTGATCCTCCGGGCACTTGTTGATATCCTCGGCGCGCATCATCATACCTTTGGGCATGCGCAGGTAGCCAAGCTCGATCGCCATCTGTACGTTATTCTGCATGCTGCGCCCGACAAAGGCGACATGACGCTCATAGCGTTCGGCAGTCTCCACAACCTGCTGCACACGCGAAATCAACGAGGCGAAGGTAGCAATCAGAATACGCCCCGGCGCGTTGGCGAAAATCTTGTCCAGCGACTCGTTAATCACCCGCTCGGACGGCGTGAAACCGGGAGTCTCAACACGGGTGCTGTCGCCCATCATTACCAGCACGCCCTCGTTACCGATGCGAGCCAGCGTCCCGATATCGGCGGAGCGACCATCAATGGGTGTGTAGTCAAATTTGTAGTCCCCGGTATGCAGTACCGCGCCAATGGGGGTGTGAATCACGACGCCGGCGGCATCGGGAATGCTGTGGTTGACATGGAAGAACTCCGCCAGACACTCTCCCAGTTCAATCTGGTCGCCGGGCGTCACCACATTCAGCGTTGCCTTATCGGCCAGCCGCTGCTCCTTCAACTTCACATTGATGAGGCCAGCCGTCAGGCGTGTGGCAAAAACAGGAGGGAAATCCAGCATCGGCAAGATGTAGGGAAGCGCGCCGATATGATCTTCGTGACCGTGGGTGATAAGGATACCACGAATGCGGTCCTTCTTATCCGCCAGGTAGGTTGTATCAGGAATAACCAGATCTACACCGAACATCTCATCATCGGGGAACATTACCCCGGCATCAATCACGATAATGTCGTCACCATGCTCCACGACGACCATATTCTTTCCGACTTCTCCCAACCCTCCCAGCGGGATCAGTCGAATATTCTCAGTTGTCAAGGTACAAAAAACCTCCTCACTACACCACAAGGTATAGCTCCACTATAAAAACGATATTGCATAATGTATCTCCACTTCTGTCTTCTCCAACAGAAGCAAAAGGCATGCTAAGCAAGCCGGAAATAAAAGAAACCGGCCAGAATGTAAATAGATCAGATTAATCCTATTATTCCATTTACTAATGTACCATAGACCCATCGAAATAGCAAGCGAGGATAAGCAGTAGCTTCTTATATCTAGAACACTGGAAACCGCTTTTCTCTTCCCTGCCTTCTCGCCAGACGCGCAGTGAGCGCGCAAAACGGGCAGAATTGCGACGCAATTCTGCCCGTTTTGCGCGCTCACTGCGCGTCTATTTTCCCATCGCCACGAGGTCAGCGGCCAGCTTAGCGGCATCGAAGCTGCCCCAGCCTGTTGCCATATCGAAGTCGTTGGTGACCGGGTAAGCGCCGCCGTTGATACCCAGTTCGTCATTGTTGGACGGCACGCTGGGGTCGCCGGGCGGTGTGATATCGTGGAAATCGGTGTTGTAGCGCGAACTGGCCCCGATCTGGTAGAGCAAGGGATTGAGGAAGCCAACAACACTCTTGCCGTGCTGCGCAGCCTCCTGGTTGGTCAGCGCGATCATCGCCGCCCACATGGGAGCCGCCGCTGATGTGCCGCCAACCGTGATCCAGCCACCTCCACCCACGCCGGGCAGGCCGCTGCCGGTACAGTTGGAGCCGACCGTGCAGTAGACGTTATAGCCTGTCTGGGGATCGGCGTTCAGCGAGACATCGGGTGTCTCGCGCATCCCGTTGGAGTAGGAGTTCTGCACGCCGGGTCCAGTCTGCCAGGAAGGCTGCTTCCAGTACTGGCTCAGGCCGCCGCCGCCCGCGCCGCCGAAGAAGCCATCGTTCCACACGTGCTCAGACTGGTAGCTGTTGTTGCTGTTGAGCGAGAGCGTGGTGCCGCCCACGCCGGTGACATAGGGCTGCGCGGCAGGATCGTCTGCCACGAGCGATGGATCATAGGTCTGCTCAAAGCAGGTCTCGCTGCCGCTATCGCCAGCCGCGACGAGGATAGTCTGGCCCTGAGCAGCCGCCTCCTGGAAGAAGGTGTTCTCCTGCTGCGCCTCCGTCTGGCCCGCCGCCGTCTCGCATTGGCCCCAGCTCACACTGACGACAGGCGTGCGGTCACTGACGATACGGGCGAACTCGTCGTTGTAGCCCTGCGTCGTGTTGGGCGCTTCGTAGACGATCAATTTCGACAGGTTGGGAGCCATGCTCACGATGGTCTCGATATCCAGTTCGACCTCGATAGCACCAGCGCCAGGCTGACCGTTGAAGCCATCCAGGATGACATTTTGCAACGGCACGCTGCCGCCGCCGAAGCACTGTGTGTACGCCTGGATATCGCTGGCTGAATAGCCGTCCAGCTCAAAGACCCCTACCGTCTGCCCCTGTCCCTGCAAGCCCGCACTGTGCAGCCCATCGTAGTCATAAGCTGTGGAGAGCTGGCTGGGGATATAGGCCGTGCCGGTGCTGCTCCCGCTCTGACCGGGGCCGGGGCAGTTACTCGCTTTTGGTCTGAACAGGCTACTATTTTGTGAGACGATGGGGGGATGGAAGAACTGGCTGGCATCGTCCAGGCCGGTGAGCGAGGTGATATCCTGGGCGATGTAGGCCGGGAGCCTGGGAGTGTTGCGGTTGGCGAAGAATTGACGACCATCCGGTGCGCGGTAGCTATTGATGGTTACGCCGAAGACGCGCTCCGCCAGCGCCTCCGGGCCACTGAAGTCGACCAGCAGACGATCGGGATACGTTCCTGTGACGGTGAAGCCCTGCTGTGTCAGGTAGTCGATAACTGCTTGCTGCTCTGCCGCCGTCGGGCCAAATTCCTGCGTGAACTGCGCGACGGTCAGATACTGGTGGTACTGAGAAGAGGATGGATCATACAGGTTTCGCAGCAAGGCGTTCAATTCCTCCTGATTGCGCAGCGCCAGGCCGACGCTCATCTGCAACGTCCGGCTCTGCCGATCGCCGCCCAGTAACTGACTCAACTTAATCAGGGAAGGGGAATTGCCTACATCCACGGGGCGAAACAGCTCGGCCTGAGCCGAGGGAACAAGGTGGCCGGGGTACAGGAAGCCACCGAGGAGCAGGACGAGCGCGAAAGCGAGAAATACTACGAGCTTGTGACGCACAATGCCCTCCTTACAAAGTTTGAGGAGACAAGGAAGCTATTCTCCTCTCGCTTTGAAAGAACGAGGGCCGCTCGACAAATCGCAGATGTAAGAAGTGGAAGCAGAGACGAAAATGGCGGCGCGCGCGCGCGCCGCCATTTTCGTCTCTGCTTCCACTTCTTATGAGAGCAATTGCTGTTCGTTGAGAGGGCCGAGGGCGGTGAGGATCTGCTTCTCGCGCATGGGGAAGCGATGGAAGGCATCCATCACATCTTTCGTTGTCACCTTCTCGAAACGCTCGATCTCTTCCTCGATGCTGAGCAACCGCCCTTCTGTCACCCAGTCAGAGGAGAGCGAGCGCATGCGCACGAAGGTGGACTCGCTGCTCAGCACGAGGTTGCTGATCCATTTATCTTTGGCGCGGCGCAGTTCATCCTCGTGGACGCCATCCTCCAGCAGGCTATCCAGTTCGCTGCGCAGCAGTTTGAGCACGCCCGGCGCGTTCTCCGGTGTCGAGTTGGCCTCCATGATGAACATGCCCGTACCCTCCAGCGCCCACACCGACGAGCCAACCGATTCCACCAGCCCCTTCTGGTAGATGTTCCAGTAGAGGCGTGAGCCTTCGCCGGAGCCAAAAATCGTGCTGCCCAGCAGGGCGGCATAGTAGCGGGGGTCGCGCATATCTACCGCTGGCATCGCCAGCAGCGTAATTTGCTGCTTGAGGGTGTTGTCAACAACGACATGGTTGTTGGCGCTCTGCGGCTCGTACGCTTGCACGTGGCGCGGCGCATCACCCATGCGCCAATCTTTACAGCGCGTTTCCACCAGGTTGACCACTTTCTCCCAATCGAAGTTGCCCGCGATAGCGAAGATCAGATTATTCGCCACGTAGCGCCGCCGCCAGTAGTCGCGCATCTGCTGGATTTTCATGTCGCGAATGCTCTCGCGGGTGCCGAGCACATCGTGACCGAGGGGATTGGAGTCGAAGTAGTCGCGCACCAGCAGATGCCAGGCCAGGTTATCCGGCTGGTCTTCGGAGCGGGCAATTTCGTTGATAATGACCTCTTTCTCCGTCGTGAAATCATCCTCCTGCAGTCGTGGGTACATCATATCGCTGAGGAGTTCAAAGGCGCGCTCCATATATTCACTGAGGACGCGGGCATAGAAAACGGTGGCCTCGTGCGAGGTAAAGGCGTTCAGTTCCGCGCCAATCTTATTGAATTCGAGCGTAATCTGCTGCCAGTCCAGCGTCTGCGTCCCTTTGAACACCATATGTTCGAGGAAGTGGGAGATGCCATATAAATCAGGTTCCAGTTCGTCACGCGAGCCGGTACGCACATAGTACGACAGCGCCACCGACTCAAAATCGGGCATAGGCTGAGCGACAACCTGCAAACCATTGCTCAAACGATGCGTCTTAAACACAGTACCATTGCCATTGCTTCCGGACTCTGCCATAAAGTTTTCCTCCAAACAGAAGAGAGCCAGTAGAGAGATAATGCATCTTTGTAGCATCATAGCCCGTGCTAAAGGAAATTGTCAAATTGATGCTTTCAAAACATTGCTGATACCGTTAGTACATATGTCTTGCCTATCCTGGAGGTGTCAGGTATACTCTCAGTAAGATACTAATCCTCTCATAACAAGAGAGATACCAGACAAGCTGGGAGGTCATGTTGCTATGAGTATTTCACCTTTATTCCAAGCCGCCGCAAATTTCTCCCCGCCCTTAATCAGGGATACCTATGAAGCGAGTAATAACATCACTCTTCATTGCGGAGATTCGCAAACCTTTCTGAAAACTATACCCGATGGAGCCATATCTCTTGTGATAACTTCTCCACCTTATAACATTGGGAAAGTTTATGAACGGAAGCAAGATATTACAGCATATCTCACAGGACAAAAAGCTGTCATCCGTGAACTGGTGCGAATTTTAGATCAACATGGAAGTATTTGCTGGCAAACCGGCAATTACGTTGATGATGGTGAAGTCTTTCCTCTGGATATTTTTTATTACGATATTTTCAAAGAGTATGGCCTTAAGTTACGCAACAGAATTATATGGCACTTTGAGCATGGCTTACATGCCTCGAAACGATTTTCCGGTCGCTACGAAACCATATTATGGTTCACTAAAGACGATGATTACACCTTCAACCTCGATCCGGTTCGTGTTCCTGCTAAGTATCCCGGAAAACGACACTTTAAAGGGCCAAATAAGGGCCAACCTTCCGGGAATCCATTAGGAAAGAATCCATCTGACCTCTGGGAATTTCTCATTGAGGAATGGGAAACCTGCATCTGGGAAATTCCAAATGTGAAAGCAAACCATATCGAGAAGACTAATCATCCATGCCAGTTCCCGGTGGAACTCGTTGAGCGTTGTGTCCTTGCACTTACAAAAGAAAATGATCGCGTTTTAGACCCATATTGCGGTGTAGGCTCTACCCTGATCGCTGCCCTTATGCATGGCCGCAAAGCCATAGGTGTGGACAAAGAGCAGGAATACGTATCCATTAGCAGGGAAAGAATCTTCCAACTTTACAATGGGACGCTAAAAACACGGCCATTAGGGAGACCAGTACATAAGCCAACAGGGCGTGAAAAAGTGGCACAGGTTCCACTCGAATGGATGCACCAGAATCAAAACAATGGAGAAAAATAGGCATGCGTATTGCCGGAATATATTCTTTCAACAATGGTAAGGAAGCCGTTAAAGAGCTTCATCGTGAGGAACTCACAGAGGTATTACAGGTTATAGAGACAGTCGATGCTGAAGGCTGTAAGACCAAAGTAAGCAGAGAAAAAACGATGAGGGACAGAGTACTCTATAGTCCCCCATGTCTCAACAAAGCTTTCAAGAGTGAGTTTAGTAGTAGAGGATGGGAAAATTACAAGGTGACTGCTGAGTATTCAACTAACTACTATGTTCCTGATTATGTACCTCCAGATAAAAGTGGGAGAGAATCTGCCCCTTTTCGTGACATGGACTTCGTAAAGGACAGGCCAGGCGTAGAGGTGCAATTCGGCAAGTATTCTTTCATGGTCTATAACGTGTGCGCCAAAATGACAATTTTCGCTAAAATGGGCGTAATAGATTGCGGCGTAGAGATTGTACCTGTAAAGGCACTCGTGGATAAAATGTCCACCGGGGTCTCTTATTTTGAACAGTTTGTGTGGGATCTAGAGCATCGCGGGGTCGCTGATATCGATATTCCTGTACTCATCATTGGTATAGACACAGATGGCGTAAGGCCGAAAGAATTCAAAATAGCGGAAGCCAGACAGCCCTATCTATTTTTTGATAGCTGAAGAAGAATTTCACCTCTACTTCGCCTTTATTAGCTGATGAAGTTCATCAAGAACAACACCCCACGGCACCTCGTTCCTGGGTGGTCAGGAATGGGTTGGTATATCCATGCTAACAGTTCCAGGTAGTATCTGTGTTCGTATGTCTGACACTGTATTTCAAAGACACTTAGAGCTGCTTCTCCAACGCCTGAATGTACCAACACAATCCTACCTTAAGATGGTTGAATACGGAAGAGACCTGTGATATGCTACATGCGTTACGCAAAATGGGGTGGTGTAATGCAGTAGCACCGCCATATATTTACTTATTTCGCTGTATACAGCGATGTAGAGCGTTGAGTATCCTCTGTAGCGTGAGGGGTGAGCGAAGATGTCGACCGCAGTCTGGCAAGGACCGGGGCCACAACCAGAAGAAGCGTATCCGCTGCCATTACTCAGACAATTATTACAGGAAATGATGCGCCACTTCGCTGCTGGTGGTGGCTGCATTGCCTTGCGCGATGACACTATCAACCAGATGGTGGTTCGGCTGCACCTGCGCGTCCGTACTGTGGAAACTACTGCCAGCGCTGCTCCCGCGCTCAATACGAGTAGTGTGTCCTCTAGCGGTGCGACGTCGTTCCCATCTTCCATACCTGCCACGCCTTCCCCATCCTACACGCCTGTACCCATGCCAGATCAGATGTCTCCCACTGCGCCTTCGCCGGAATCCACCATAGTACCACCGCCCTCTGTGGCAAGTCGCCGCCCGGCGAGCACGCTCCCTGCCGATCAACCCGCTTCGGTCACAGGACAGATGAAGCGGGTGGTGAATCCCGCCGAGATAGAGGTCGTTCCCCCGCAAAACGACCCGCTCTTTCCCATTGGCGCGGCCTATCCTGCTGGTTATGACCTGATCGGCGCCGCGTGGCGCGGCGGCGAGCCATACGTCATGAAGCACGAAGACTTTCTCACGTTCTTCCGCGACGGCGCGCCTCTGCCTGGACTGGACCCGCAGCCAACACGCTACCTGGTGGTTCCAATCAAAGAGGCAACGCTGCCCGATGAGGTACGGGGCAAGAAAAAACAGCCTGCTATTCTGGGCGTCATTGTCCTCTATCAACTGGCGGGTGAAGCGCCCGCGCCCGGTTTCCAGCAAAGGCAGCGCCACGAAACGCTGCTCTACGCCGAACGTTTCGCCCTGTACCTGCACAATGAGCAATTGCGCCGCGCGCAGGAACGCAACAAAGAATATTTGCGCCGCTTGCAGGATATCAGTGGCGCCTTTCCGGCTACCGCGCACCTGTCTGACCTGCTGGAACATACCCGGCAATTCGCCGCCAGCGTCGTCGATTTCTCCTCAATGGTAGTCACGCTCTACGACCGTGAGAGCAGGCGCATCTACGATGTGTATGCCATCCACAACGGGCAAAAAGTCGAGGGCCTGCCGGACCTGGAACATACGGCGGAGCCAGTGCAGCGTCCGGTCTGGTGGCGCGTCACGCAGGAAAAGCGCCCGCTCTCCTTCGCGCCAAACCAGAAACACCCAGAAGAGTATGATGAACTGCTCGGCGGCATCTGGGGAGATCAGCACAGCGCCGAATCGTTCCTGCTGCTGCCCATGAAGATGTTCAACCGCGTCATCGGCTCTCTGTGCCTTACCAGCACGCACGCGAATGCGTACACGCCGGAAAAAATCCTCATGCTTGAAACGATGGTGCAGATCATCACCGTTGGCATCGAAAATGCCCGGCTCTACGATCAGGCTCACGTCTCCCTGCGCGCCGCCCAGGAACGGGCCACGAACCAGGCGGCGATGAACAGCGCACTGCAATCGATCAGCACCATGCTGGACTTGAATGAACTGCTGCACAAATTTGTTGAGACCGCCGGGCGCATGGTACAGGCGGAGATGTGCGCCTTCTTCCAGCTTTCCAGAGAGAAAGATGTCCTCATCGCGCAGGCGATGTACGCGTCGTCAAAGTCCGGGAACCAGGAAAATGATGCAGCGCCAGGTCACGATCACACGCACGATGAACTCATCACGCTCATCCACCTGCCCTTTAAAGGCTCGCTGCTGGAAAAAAAGGCCGAGGAGAGCTTCTTCTACCTGGAGCCGTCTGAAGCCGAGGAGCTGGCGCGGCACAGCAACGAAGGCGGGGCCATCTTCCTGCACGAGATAGAGTTCCAGAAGATGTTGATGGTGCCGCTCGTCTACCAGTCAGACCTGGTGGGCATGCTGGTCGTGAACCTGCCGACGCCGCGCCGCGCCTTCCGTCCCAACGAGGTGGGTATGTTGCTGGCTATCTGCTCCCAGACGGCCAGCGCCATCCGCAACGCCCAGCTCTTTGAAGAGCTTCAGGAAACCAACGCCGAGTTACAGCACATGAACCGGCTCAAGGACGAATTCCTGGTCACCGCCTCGCACGAACTGCGCACGCCCCTCAGCGCCATCAGCGGCTACTCCTCGCTGCTCAAGCGGCAGAGCGGGCGTATCAGTCCCCAGCAAATTATGCGCTTCGCCAGCAAAATCTCCGGCGCGGCGCAGCAACTGGGCGACCTTGTAGCGAGTATGACGGAGGCATCCCGTATAGGAACGGTAGACAAAAAGCTCGACCTGCAACTCAGCGCGGTCCAACTGGCGGCGGCAGTCGAAATCGCCAGCAGCATGCTCAGCGTCAATGTCGAGCAGAAAATGGTCGCGCACGTGGCACCAGACCTCTGGGTACATGGCGACCCTCTGCGCGTGCGCCAGGTCATCTCCAACCTGCTGGACAATGCCGCCAAATACTCGCCGCCCGACAGCACCATCGAGCTGACCTGCAGCACGACAACACTGGCTCGCGTGCCGCTGTCCAGCGAGGCATTGATCGAGGCAGACCCCGCACAGCCTGTGGTTCTGGTGCGTGTCCGCGACGAGGGGGAAGGCATGCAGGAAGAGGAACGCGAAAAGATCTTTGAGAAGTTTGTGCGCCTGCCGCGCTCGCTGACAACGCCGGTGCGCGGCTCCGGGCTTGGTCTCTATATCTCGCGCCGCTATATCGAGGCGATGGGCGGCAAACTCTGGGTGGAAAGCAGCATTCCGGGCGAAGGCTCGACCTTCACCTTCTACTTGCCGCAGGTTCCAGCCCCTGAAATGAGCAAACAGGAAGATGCAAACGAAAGCGACTTTGAAACCAGATAAAATTCTCGTTGTAGACGACGATCCGATCATTCGCGACATGATGGTCGACATTCTCGACCTTGAAGGCTATCCGGTGCAGGTGGCACGCAACGGTTTGCAGGCCCTTGAGGTTTTACAGGGCAAAGAAAACTTCCTGGTCTTCCTCGACCTGCTCATGCCGGTTATGAGCGGCGGAGAAGTCTGCCTTGCCCTCGCTGCGGAGCCAGAGCTGCGCCGCCGCCATATCATCGTGCTTATCTCCGCCCTCGATCGCCTGGACGAGGCCGCTTCCCTCAACGTCAACACCGTCATGCCCAAACCATTCTCCACCGACGACGTCATGCGCATTGTGGAATCGTACATGAAATGATTTTGCCTGATATTGGTATTCTCCGCTGCTTTGTCGTACATTACAGACGACGAACTGCGTTTTGCGAACAAGAACTCAGGAGCAAGGATTGACTACTTCTCACAAACAGAACAGGCGAGTGCGTTTTCAAGATCGTTCCTTTGCGACCGGGCGCTTTGTCGGCGTCAACGGCTATCGCGTCAATCTGGCGGCGTTTGGCAGGCTGGTGAGCGGGGCTGGCTACATGCTGCGCGAGACGCCGCACTTTCTGCTGGGCCTGCGCGAAGGCGCGCCGACATTGATCATTCACCGCTTCGCGCCCGAAGAGATCGACCGGGCGCTGGGACACTATTTCATAGACGAGTTGAGGCCAGCAGGCCTTGTCACAAATCCAGAGGAGTTTGCCCATGCCTTCGCGGCGGTCATCGGCTCCCTCTTCCCCTCTGACCCTGATCGCGGCTGGCATCTTTTCAGCAGCAACATCTTGCAGCGCTACCACCGCATCCTGGATGCAGAGAGCGAACCAGAAGCTGATGACCCGGCGCGACCCGCCGATGTCTTTGTCCCGCTCTACCGCCGCGTCTCCTCGCTCATCGCCGGGAACAGCCTGCTCGACGCGGGCTGCCTGTCGGGTTATTTACCGCTGCTGCTCGCCGAGAAAATTCCCTCCCTGACGCGAGTAGTGGGAGTCGATATCAGCGCGGACCCATTTACCGTCAGCCGTGCCATCGCCGCAGAGCGCGGCCTGACAAACGTGCAATTCGCGCAGGCCGACCTGCTCTCCCCCGATCTGCGTTCCCTCGGCTGCTTCGACACGGTCACAACCCTGCACGTGCTTGAGCACTTCACCGCAGCAGACATGTACCGCGTGCTGGCGAATCTTCTATCCATCACCAGCCAGCGCCTGCTTATCGCCGTTCCCTACGAGACGGATGAGCCAGAACCCATCTACGGCCACCAGCAACTCTTCACCCCCGAAAAACTTCAGGCCGTCGGGCAATGGTGCCTCGAACAGTGGCCCGGCAACAGCATGCACTACGAAGAGTGCGCAGGAGGGCTGTTATACATTGATCGATGAATCTTACCCGCGTACAAAGAGCAGGGAGCAGCCATGCACGAGAAGGGTGGCGACGAGGGCGAGGCTGAAGGTGGCAGCGATACCCCACTGCTCTAGCAGAGCGGCGACAATCAGGAAGAAGACGGCGAAGGCGAAGGAGCCGCCGGCCACCCCACGCAGAAAGCGGGCGGCGGAGGTAGACCAACAATCCAGCCACTGACGGCTGGTCCCCAGCGCCGACCGGCAAGGCTCACCAGCCCGATCAAGAGGGGAGTCAGCAGAAGTTTGAAGACGAAGAGTACCATGCAGAAATAAAGCCTTTCTTGAAACGCCAGAGCATTTTTGTAGGGGCGCTATGGAGTATAGCATCATTTCGACGCGGTCGCCGCGAGTTGGACCTGTTCTAACGTCAGGCTGCGCCCTTCCGTCCACGCGGCCCGGAAACGCTCCTCGCCCAGACGTTCGCGGGCTGTGGCTATGGCCTGGACATAGGAGACACGGTAGACGGGCGCTATGGGCGCGACTATTGAGGCGCGAACGGAGGCTGCCAGCGCCCAGAGCCGTACTGCTCTTTCCGGCTCACCCTGCGCCACCAGCAGTTCCCCGTATCCTTCCAGGCATGCGGCGTTCAGCTCTCTTGCCTCTGTGTCGTGCAGCAGTTCCTGGCTCCCGGTATAGAGCGCCTGTGCCTCTGCAAGTCTTCCCTCTTGAAGGGTCAGGCGCGCGAGGGCAACGAGCGCCTCTGCCCTGCCGAAGCGGTCCCCCAGCGCCTTAAATGCATCTACGCCCTCCTCCAGCAATGAGCGCGCCCGCGTATGTTCATGCTGAGCCAACGAGATTTGACCCAGCAGGCTGAGGACAGAGGCGGTGAGCCTTCTATTGCCCACTGCTTTGAACAAGGCAAGGCTCTCTTCCGCCAGTAGCCGTGCCTGCGTCAGATCGCCACGAGAAAGAAAGTGTGCCCGCGCAAGCAGGTAGAGCGGGTAGGCAGCGCGATAGCGTTCGCCTGAAGCGTTATAGCGGGCGAGATTCTTCTCCAGCAGTGAGATAGCCCTGGCATAATCTGCCTGAGCAATAGCTACCTGAGCCAGGGACTCGCGCGTCGCGGCCATACGCTTCAAATCTCCCTGCTGCCTGTAAATCTCCAGCGCCTCTTCCAGCATGCGCCGGGCCAGCTTATAAGCATTTCGCGCCCTGGCAAGATTGCCCTGCATGCTCAGGATATGCGCCATAGCTGCTCTTTCCCCACTTTCGCGGAACAGCAACTGGCTCTCACGCAGAAAGGCAGCCGCGCGCTCGTTGTCATCCTGCATCAGGGCCAGGACCCCGGCTTCGTACAGCGCCTGGGCGCGCCGGGTCGGCTCTACAGAGATGCTGGCCTCCAGCGCACGCGCCAGAAAAGTCAGCCCCTCGTTGAAGTAGCCACGTATCTCCCAGAACCCGGTTAGCGCAATGCACAGGCGCAGCGCCTCCTCTGCTCGCGCGGTCTCTAACGGTGTGCGTTCCAGCAGCCACGCGAGGGCAGCGCGTAGATTCTCATATTCACTACCCAGGCGATCCAACTCCTCGGCCTGCGTTGCGCCGGAGAGGAGCGGGGCAGCCTGCTCCGCCCACGACAGGAAATAGGCCGCGTGCGCAGCGCGAGTCGTTTCCATCTCTCCTGCCCCGGCCAGGCATTCCAGCCCGTATTCGCGCAGCGTCTGCAACAGCCAGTAGCGGGTTTCACCCTTCCCCATCTCTGTCTCGTCCCCTTGAACGCGCTCCCGCCGTTGTAGCATGCTTTTATCAACCAGCGCCTCCAGTATATCCGGCACGCTGCCTTGCAGCACACTCACGGCTGTACACACCTGTTCGGCGGCCTCTCGCACGACCCCGTTGACAAAAACGGCAAGCCGCCGGAAGACGCGCTGCTCTTCGCCGCTCAACAGACGGTAGCTCCAGGAGATAGCGCTGCGCAGCGTCTGCTGGCGCTCGGGCATATCCTGCGCTTCGCCGCTCAGGACGGCCAGCCCCTGCTCTAACTGCGTCAACAACGTCTGTGGCGCAAAACGACGCACACGAGCCGCCGCCAGTTCGATGGCGAGCGGAATACCATCCAGCCTTGTGCAAAGCCGCGCTATGACAGGCGCGTTAGCGGGAGTGAGCAGGAAATTGGGCTGCACCGCACAGGCGCGCTGCACAAAGAGTTCGATTGAGGCATACTGCGAGAGCGCCCCCACGTCAGAGAGATGCTCCGCCTCGGGTAGCGTCAAGGGCGGTACTTCGAAAATATGCTCAGCCTGCACGTGCAGCATGCTCCTGCTCGTCACCACTATCTTCAACAGGGGACAGGCAGTCAGCAGCTCGACAAGATACTTGCGCGCCGCGACCACATGCTCGAAGTTATCCAGAATCAAAAGCAGGGAGCGCTCTTTCAGCGCCGTTTTCACCGACTCAACAAGCGGGTAGCTTTTCTCCTCCTGTATATTGAGCGCCTGCGCAATGGCGGCAATTACGCCTTCGCTCTCACTCACCTGATCGAGCGCTACAAAGACCACACCATCCTCGAACGGATCATACGCGGCGGTTTGCGCAAGCCGTGACGCGACCTGCAAGACCAGCCGCGTCTTCCCCACGCCTGCGGCCCCGAGCAGTGTGAGCAGGCGCACATCCTCACGATGCAGCAAGGCGCAGATTGATCCAATCTCCTCTGCGCGACCAACAAACGAGGTAGAAGGCGAAGGCAGGTTGCACAAGGGACGCCGGGCATTCAGAGCGGAGAGTGACGGAAAATCGGCGGACAGGCCCGGCACTACAAGCTGGAAAAGCTGGCTCGCCCCCTGGATATCTTTGAGCCGGTAGCTGCCCAGATCGCGCAGGCTCACCTCTTGCGGCAGCTCGCCAGCCACCAGATCGTAGGTCGCACGCGAGAGCAAGACCTGTCCGCCATGCGCAATGCTCATGATGCGCGCCGCCCGGTGAACATCCAGACCGATGTAGCCCTCCTCCGTGGGCTGTGGCTCACCGGTATGAAGCCCCATACGCGCGCGCACAGCGGCCTCGTCGGGCCACCGCGTTTCAAAGAGAGCTCTTTGCGCATTGCTGGCGGCATAGATCGCGTCGAGGGCGCGTTCAAAGACCGCAAAAAAGGCGTCCCCTTGCGTATCGACTTCGTAGCCATGCCACTGTTCAAAGGCCGTGCGCAGCAGACGCCGGTACTCTCTCAAGACCTGAGCGTACCGCGTTCCCAGGCGCTGGAGCAAGTGCGTTGACCCCTCCATGTCGGTAAAAAGCAGTGTCATCACGCCTGTTGGAAGCTTGCGCACAACAGATACCCCCCAGACATACGTTCAAATTCGACCTGTACCAGAAGTCTCTTGTCTAATATCTTATCAGATACCATACGACCTTGACCATCTGTAGGATTTCTTAATGCATCTCGTGGTCAAAGTGTTCCATTTTGTGGGCGGGTTTGTTCATCATGCGCAGCATGGGCAGGCCACCTGTACGGATGAAGCGGATCACAAGGACGGCGGCGAGAATAAGGAAGAGAATGTTGAGGACGGTGGTATAGTTCCAGTGTATGCCCCCGGTAATGGCAACGATGTTGCGATGCTGTGGAATGATGCCGAGGGCCGCGAACAGGAATTCGACAATGTAGCCTGCTGCCGCCATGGTGATGTAAAACGTGAGCAGGATGTAGCCCATAACCTTCCAGCCGTAGTATTTGCGATAGATGTCGAGAATGGGCAGGATAATCAGGTCGGCGAAGATAAAGCTGATCACACCGCCAAAGCTGATGCCGCCGCGCCAGAGCACAGCCGCCAGTGGCACGTTGCCAACCGAGCAGACAAAGCTGATAATGGAGACCAGAGGACCTACCAGCGGCCCCTCTATGCGCGCAGCCGTGGGATTGCCGCTCAGGAAAAAGGCGCGCCAGAAGGAATCCGGCACCCACGCCGCCAGCGCACCAGCAATGAGCAGGCCAAGCACGATATCTAGCCAGACCGAGGCCCAATCCATCACGAAGAAGTTGCTGACGGCGGTAAAGCCTGCGCGGCTGAACAGTTTTGACCAGAAGGAGCCGCCCTGCACGCTCATATCCATCGCGGCGTGGCCCTCCATGCGGCCTACCAGATTTTTCTCTGCCTGCGCCTTCGCCTCCCGTACCAGGCGCGGCTTGAGCGTCAGACGGAAGATGATGCCGATGAAGATCACCATCAGGATGCCGCCCAGAAACTCCGCCAGCGCGAACTGCCAGCCCATCAGCACAATGAGGATGATGCCCAGCTCAATCACCAGATTCGTCGAGGCCAGTTCAAAAGCCATCGAGGCCGTGAAGCTGGCCCCCTTTTGAAAGATCGAGCGCGCCAGCGCCACCGCCGCGTAGGAGCAGGAGCTTGAAGCAATGCCAAAAAGTGTCGCGAAGGTGAGGCACTTCGGCCCATTGCACCCCAGCGTCTTCGCCATCGCTTGATGCGAAACCACCGCCTGCACAATCCCTGAAAGCGTAAAGCCGAGAATTAACGGCCACAGAATCTCCCAGAACATGCTGAACGACGCATACAACGCCTGCCCGATGGCCTGTAAGACCTGCATGAAAGCTCCTTTCTCTTCACCTACTTACGAACCGGACAATCGTTTCACGAAACGCGCTATCCACGCGGACACATCAGCATTCCGCGCTATCCGCGCGCGCTTTTCACCGTAACGTTCCTGCGCATATGCGGTGGTCAGCTCATCCAGCAGCGCGGCATCAGAGCTACTGCCTTTCTCTTGCGCGCCGACCTCTAGAGAGCGCTGCTTGATCTTCGCGTCAAGGGCGAGCAGGCGCGCTTCGTACTCGGCGGGTGTCTCATCAGGCCGGTGTGCCAGCGCGGCGCCCTGGTCGGATAGCGCCTGTAGCAATTCGCGGTAGCGGGCGCGGGCGGAATCTGGTGGGAGGGGTTCTAGCATAACTGCCTCGTCTTTCTGCCGTGCTTTGCGGCGCTCCCCAAGACGCTCTCTCAAAACGGATTGCATGGATAAGCTCTCCCGTTCCTCCTCACTCTCATCATCGATATGCAAACGCAGGCGGCGCAGGATGGCCCGGATGACGAGCACGACAACGACCAGCAGGGCGAGCAGGAGCAGCAGGCGCAGAAAGTTCACTACATCGGCAGGCAGAGGCGGGGACGGCGTGTGATGCTGGTTGGCAGAAGGAAGCGGAACAACTGGCACTGCTCTTCCCGGCATTGGCGCAAAGATCGGTGCCAGCAATTTCAGAAGGAAATTCAGTAGCGGAGTAAGCAGACCAATCAGCCAGCCGACAAGTAAGCCCAGCTCATTCCAGAAATCCGTCATTATGCCTGTCACTATACTAAACGAGAAGGTCTCGAGCGCAAAGGCCGCCACTGTGATAACGCTCCAGAACAGCGTCAAGATCACCAGCCAGAGGCGGGTCGGGTCGCCCGTCGCCTTGCCGGAGACGCGGTAGACGTTTTCTCGCCTGATGAAGCTGATGCGTGTAAAGGACAGGCAAAGCACGCCGCTCAAGAAGTAGATAAGCAGTCCGCGCCCCACTGCCTCGTGCAAAGCGGTATAGGAAAGACCATACTGGTAGAAAGAACCGAAGTAGAGAGCTGTTAAGACCAGCACGATCAGCAACACAATAAAGCCGATCTTAAAGGAGGTAATCAGGTATTCGTCGCGGCGCTCTAAACGCGACAGCCGGATGCCGCGCCGCCAGAGCCAGATGAGCAGCCCGGCAACGACGACGAGCGCCAGAATGTTATTCAGCAGTTGCCAGTGCGTCACGAGTGCCAGCGCGAAGGCGAGGCAGAGGCCAAGCACGTGCAGCACTTCCATCCACTCCGTACCCAGATTTCGCTGTTGCACCAGGTAATATACCAGCATGGCCCACCACTGCAATCCCAGCATCAGCAGCGTAATGCTCACCGGGTCAAGCAGGGCCGAGGCATTTTCACCCTGGAAGGCCGAGGCGAAAAATAGCAGCACGAGGAAGATCGGCTGCGTCTCCATAAGACTGGCCGTGACGGGAATGATGACCTGCTCAACCCAGGAGAAGGCTGGCTGAACCGGCGCCGACGCTGGCGTCGTCGCCGACTGCCGTGCTGGTGACGTTGTTGGTGGCCGACTTCTGTTCGCCGACGGCCTTAAGAAGTTCACGCCAATGCTCCTTTCCACCGAGAAAATGGACGGGGAGACCATATGTCGGGGTAAGGTTTTCCTCGTCGAGGTCGTTTGTCAGCGCGAGATAGACGGCGTTGTTGCGCCTGCGCAGCTCCAGCAGCCGCTCTACAGTTTCCTCGTCTAGCGAGGAAGCGGCGCTCACCAGCAGGATGGTCGTGCCATCAGGAAACATCTCATCATCCATATCGATCACCGCCCGTATCGAGGAGTTGTATTGAGGCACCAGCCTTGCCAGCGTGGAGAGCAGCAGTTCATACTGTTTCGGGTCTGAAGCAAAAGGAACCCTGGCAGAACCGCTCACGACCTCCGGCAGAGGCAATATCTCCCCATCGCCCCGGTGAACATCCCGCTTCGCCGCCACCTGCTGCATTGTCTCCTGTACCTTTGCCTTGCCCGCTTCCTGTTCGGCCCGCGAAGCAGCCAGGGCACCATTCGCCAGCAGGCCCACCATGTAGCCTTCGTCAAGCGCCCACATCGCCAGCGAAGCGGCGGCGGAGATGGTAAATTCCTGCATCTCCGGGTCCGTCTTCTCCGTTCGTTGATCGTAGTTCCAGACATCCAGCAGGATGAGGAGGCGACGCAGGGCGGGCGGCTCGTAAATCTTGCTCTTCAACTCGCCCGCGTGGGCGGTGGCCTTCCAATGAATGCGGCGCGGATCATCACCCAGAACATAATCGCGAATACCGGAGACGCGCAGGGGGTCTTCGAGCAACGGGCGTGGCAGCACATTTTCGCCAAGCGGGTTGACCGGCGCGAGACCAAAAGCCTGCACAGGCACGACCAGCGGGTAGACCAGTAAGGCCACCGAGGCGGGAACGGTCAGGTCGCTCTCAAGCCAGCCAAAGGGGTCGCTGCTGCTCAACCTCACAGGACCGAAGGTGTGGAAGCCGCGCTCCTCACAGCGCATGCGATAGTGGCGGGTCACGCGCTGGAATGACCAGAGCAGCCACGTACTACTCAGCGTGTCTCGTCTCACCATCTGCAAGCGCGAGGTTTTCCTGGGGATAAGAGCCAGTGGAGGCGTAATCTTGTTCTCGACCTGCAGCCACGGCAGCGGCAGCAATTTCTGATTCTCGATGCTGATGGAAAGCGTGACATCCTCACCAAAGAAGGCGTGTTGATGATCGACCGCCTGGCGCACGAGGAGATGACGCAGCGCCAGGCGGTACCAGAGATCCGGCACAAGGCCGACCAGCAGCGTGAAGAGGGCGGCAAGGAACAGGATCGATTCTTGCAGCACCGCGCTCAGCACAAAGAGGATCAGCGCGAGTGCATACCAGGCGCGGCGCTGTTTCAGTGTCTCATCAGGCTCAATCTCCAGCAGGTCGGTCTTCATCTCTCACCTGTTGCGCGGCGGCGCAATCTTCTCAATCGGAACAGGCGTCGTTGCCAGGATATTCTTGATAATCTCGTTGCTCTGCATGCCGCGCATGCGCGTACGCGACGAGGTGAGCAGGCGATGACCCAGCACGCCTGGAGCCAGTCGCTTCACGTCATCTGGCAACACGTAGTCGCGCCCCCGCATGGCAGCATATGCCTCACACGCACGATAAAGGGCCAGCGTTCCACGCGGGCTGACGCCAAGCTGCACCGAGGGATGGCCGCGTGTCGCCCGCACAATCGCCAGCAGGTAGCGTTCCACCTCCGGCTGCCAGTAGACGGCGCGTATCGCCTGCTGCATTGCCAGCAGTTGCTCGGCACTGGCAACGGGTTGCAGCGTCTCCAGCACCTCCTCCTGCTTAAAGCGGCGCAAGATGGCCTGCTCCTCATCTTCAGAGGGGTAGCCAATCTGCACGCGCAGCAGGAAGCGGTCGAGCTGCGCCTCCGGCAAGGGGAACGTTCCTTCCAACTCAATCGGGTTTTGTGTCGCGATGAGCAGGAAGGGCTTCGGCAGCGGCATACTCACCCGTTCAACTGTCACCTGACGCTCCGCCATCGCCTCCAGCAGGGCCGATTGCGTTCTGGGCGTTGCCCGGTTCACCTCGTCGACCAGCAGAATCTGCGTGAAAATTGGTCCCTGGCGGAAGATGAACTCGCTGCGCTTCTGATCAAAGTAGCTCACGCCGGTAATATCGGTCGGCAGCAGGTCGGGCGTCCCCTGCACGCGCTGGAACGTCGCGCCGAGGGAGCGTGCCAGCGCCTTCGCCATCATCGTCTTACCAATTCCCGGCACATCTTCCAGCAAGACATGTCCATCGCTCAGCAGTGCCACCAGCAGCAGGTCGATCACGTCCGGCTTGCCGATAATCACCCGCGCTACATTCGCCCGCACCACCTCCGCAAACCGCTGTACTGCCTGCAACGAAGGAGAAATACTCTCAGTACTCATCGCAACAACGCTCCAATCTCCCGCTACCAGGATAACAACCTGTTGTTAGATCACCAGTGGTAGCGGTGTTTCAAGGACAGTTCGCTCTCTTTAATCATAGAATCTGTATGCTCTCTCTGCCAATATGAAAAAAAACGTGCTGTACGTTCGTGTCTTCACATTGGTATCGCTATTTGCTATAAAATATATAGCATATCGCTATTTATATTGTCAAGTCCAGAAAAGCCTCCTCATCTGTGGAGAAGAAAACCAGATTCCGTAGGGGCGAGCACAAGGCATCGCTCCTACGGCTTTCCCTCAAGGAGAAAGATGAGAAAACGGCTGAGCTTGACGCGGAAGGGCCGCACAGCGCACAATAAAGCATGAGTTTGTTCGTAAAAGGAGGGCAGGATACAATCTTGAGCTGGCATATCCCGAATATCGTGGTACTGGCAGCGGATAAGGCCACGCAGTTTTTTTACTCAGCGACAGGGGGACGATTGGGTGAAAGGCAGTTGCATTATTCGATGCTTTTGCTGCACACGATTGGCCGCAAAAGCGGGAAGCAGCGCACGCACACGCTGCTTTATTTTCGCGATGGCGAGGACCTGATTATCTGCGCCTCCAATAACGGCTCTCAGAATCATCCCGCCTGGTATCTGAACTTGCAGGCCAATCCGCGAGTACGCATCCAACATGGGCAAGTGCAACGGGAAGTGATCGCGGAAACCGTTGGCCCGCAGGATTATGAACGGCTCTGGCAGGCGCTCTTACAGGTGCGTCCCCACTACGAAGACTATAAGAAACGCACCGCCCGCGTATTCCCGCTCATACGGCTCAAGCCGCTTGCCAGCGATGAAAGAGGCTCATTGCAGAAAGGAAAAGGCATGAACAATTACGTCTTTGATCAAAAAGTCATCCACGAGATCAGTTGCAAGCATCTTGGGGAACCACTGGAGCGGATGTTTGCCAGCATCACCGCCGACCTGGCGGCGCGTTATCCCGGCGCTATCGACGACTCAAAACCCTGGATATTTAACAACGCGGGTGGAGTGATGATTGAGATGAAATTGCTGCATGCTTCGGCTAAAGAGTACGTGATGATCTGGGGCACCCCTATCGGCAGCGAAGGCCATACCGGACGGCACCTGGTTGAATTCCACGACACCGTGCTCGATGGGGAAGCCTGGTACTATCAAGAGGGAGAGTTTCAGCGCTCCGTCTATACGCCCGGCGATTATATCTTCTTAGGTAAGGGGCAAAGCGCAGGCATGCATTACCCCGACCACGTGTGGATGGTCGAATACGCACGTGGAGTCCTGCCATCGCTACTGCCGTTCGGGTTGGCCGATGCCCTGACCAGCACGCACGATTTCAAGACGGCATTCCAGACGGTGGTAATCTACTTCTCACTGCTCTTGCGCTCGCTCTCAAAAGGCCAGAAAGTGGCGCTGGGTTCCCTGGCTGCGGCCACGCTGTTACTCACGCTCGGCAGCGCCAGAGGACGACGAGGACAACGAGGCAGGTAGCGCCTGCTGGTGGGTCAAGGAAGTCCGTAGGAACGGTTTTCCCGTAAGGATGGAGAGCCTTAACGATAATAAGGTGACATGCGTAGGAGCCACCAGCGAGCGAGCAGACGCACTGGCCTGACGAGACAGCGCTGGAAACGGGTAAGGCGCGTCAACTGTGCGATGATATCGTCGAAGGTGTAACGCTGGTAGTGGAGCAGGCGCTGGCTTTCCTCGCTATCGAGCCAGTCGGTGGAATATGGCTCCGTGCCGAAGGCGCGCTCCGGCAACATGCCAATGCCCATCATCTCCAACATGCGGCCCAGATAGTCGCGGTACAGAATCTGGCAGCCCTGGCCGCCGCCGATGAGCAGAACACGTCCCCAGATGTCCTGCGAACGAACGCCATTGGCAATGGCAAGGCCAGCATCATACGTGTGAATGACCTCAATACGCGTCGCAAGCGGAATCTTGAACATGATAGGATGCGGACTGCGCATTCCGAGAGGGGGAACGTCGGCAAAGCGAAAAATGGCCCACTGCAAGCCCGATGTCCTGACCATCTCTTCACAGAGCAGTTTATGCGTTGTATAGTGGTCGGTCCCCTCTACCGGGTCGGTGACCCTGCGCGGCGGCGGCAAATGCTGCGTATGCCCGAAGACATCGAGGGATGAGGAGAAAAGAAATCTGGGTGGGACAGTCAGCCCCTTTGCCGCCTCCAGCAGGAGTCGTGTGCCATCAACGTTGATCGAACGGGCAAGGTCGGGGTGGTCTTCGCTCTGCGGCGGAATCATATAGGCCAGGTGAATAATCGTATCCTGGCCCTGCACCGCCTTTGTCACATCCTCCGCCCGCCGGATGTCACCCTCGACGATTTCGACCTTGCCCGCGCAGCCAATCCGCTTAAGGACGCGTGCAAAAGCCGCAGGCCGTCGCACGAAGCAGCGTACCTGCTGCCCCTGCCGTACCAGCTCCCGCAAGGCGCTCATACCAATATTGCCGGAAGCGCCGGTTAACAAAATATTCATAACCCCATCTTATACCGCCCCCTCTTACCTCGTCAATAGACAAATTTCCTGCCAGAGTAGCCCTGTTCCCCTGCTATTGCTATAATATGGAGAGGTTATCGCTAATCCATCCATAGGTATCGAGTAACCAGTGAATATTAAGGAGGGACACATGAGAAATCCAGCACTCTTCATCGGGGCAATTGTTATCGGCTTGATCGCGCTCATCATCGGCATCCTCTACCAGACGCAGGCGCTCGGCTACCACCCCACACGCGCCATCGCAGGTCTCGTCATCGGCGTTATTTTGCTCATCATCGGCATCGCAGGCATGGTCGTGGGTCGGCGCCCGGCATAATCACAAGCCAGCTTTATTGTCCTGACAGGCAGTGAAGCTGGCTACCTTTTTGCTCTTCATGAGAAAAATTCATCCCTTTTCCCCTTGACAATCCCCTGTTTCCAATATATAATTAGGAAGCCTAATAAATTAAATACCTAATTATTTAGAAGCCTATCTATTTGAGTCATTTTCGTAGAGGCCGACGTAGTTATTGGAGGGAAATTCATGGAGGGACATAGTGATAACCCGACGGCACAGAAGCTGATGAGAGCTTTTATGCAGTTCCATCGACTCCAGGCGCACCAGCGCAATGTGGCGGGTTGTACGCCGGGAGAGATCAGGATGTTGTTCTTCCTCAGGCACGCGGCAGGGGAGGGCAACCCGGAAATGAAGGTGTCGGAGATCAGCAAGCGGCTTAATGTCACTTCTCCATCCGTGACGCAGTTGCTGAAAGGGCTTGAAGCGAACGGACTGGTTGAACGACATATCGACCCGGCAGATCGGCGCGCCGTCGGTATTACGCTGACGAAGCGAGGTGAACTGGTCGTTGTGAAAGTGTCAGAGGCGTTTGAGGATTCCTTCGAGGGCCTGATTGAGTATCTGGGAGAGGAAGACAGCAATCGACTTGCCGATCTGCTCGAAAAGGCTTCTCGCTACTATAGTGAGAAAATGGCTGGCAGCAGCAATCAAACTGTATTGAATGGAGTTGAATAAGTATGATTAAATTACTGCGGTTTATGAAACCGTATCGAGGACTCCTCGTGCTGGTGGTGGTGCTCGCCTTTGCGCAGGCCCTGGCGAACCTGTATCTGCCAACGTTGATGGCGGATATCGTCGACAAAGGTATTTACCCCACGCCCAACATCGGCTACATCTGGCGCACCGGTGGCCTGATGTTCCTGGTGACGCTGGGTGGGACCATAGCCGCCATCATCGGCATTTTCTTCTCTTCTAAAGTCGCGACCGGCTTTGGCAAGATTATCCGTGCCAAACTCTTTACCCACGTGCAGGAATTTTCGCTGCACGAATTCGACACGTTCGGCACGGCTTCGATGATTACACGAACGACGAATGACACAACCCAGGTGCAGCAGGTGCTGGTGGTGATCCTGAATATCATGATTACCGCCCCCATCACGATGGTCGCGGGCATTATCCTGGCGCTCAATCAGGATGTCGGCCTCTCCTGGGTGCTGGTGGTGGCTATCCCCGTGCTGGTCATTTCCATCCTGCTCATTATGAGCAACGCCATTCCGCTCTTCAGGAGCATCCAGGTGAAACTGGACAGGCTGAACCTCATCCTGGATGAGGGACTGACCGGCGTGCGTGTGGTGCGCGCCTTTGACCGCCAGCGCTACGAAGAGCAGCGTTTCGATGTCGCCAACCGCGATCTGATGGATATCACCATCCGTGTCAACCGCATTGTGGCCTTCCTCATGCCGATCATGATGCTTGTCCTCAACATGTCGAGCGTGGCGATCCTCTGGTTCGGCTCCATACGCATCAACGATGGAAGCTTGCAGATTGGAGCGATGATTGCCTTCCTGCAATATGCCATGCAGATCATGTTCGCGCTGTTGATGGTATCGATGATGTTCATTATGCTGCCACGTGCCGCTGCTGCCGCTACTCGTATCAACGAAGTGCTGGCGATAGAGCCTGAAATCCACGATCCGAAAGAGGCAAGGCCCGCAGGTGACGAGAGAGGCTATGTGGAGTTCCAGGACGTGACCTTCAGCTATCCCGGCGCGGAAGAGCCTGCGCTTTCGCACATCTCGTTCCGAGCGCAGCCCGGAGAGGTCACAGCCATCATCGGTGGAACAGGTGCCGGTAAATCGACACTTGTCAATCTAATCCCACGCTTCTACGACATAGATAGCGGGCGCATCCTGGTTGATGGCGTGGATATACGCGAGATGTCACAGGAGACTCTGCGCTCGAAGATCGGGCTTGTGCCACAGAGGGCAGTCCTGTTCTCCGGCACCATTGCCGACAACATCCGCTATGGCAAAGAGGACGCCACGGAAGAAGAGATCGAGCACGCAGCCGAAGTCGCGCAGGCAACAGAATTTATCAGCACCATGCCAGACGGCTTTGAGTCAGAGATTGCCCAGGGTGGCACCAACGTTTCGGGTGGGCAGAAGCAGCGCCTCTCCATCGCTCGCGCCCTGGTCAGAAAACCCGAAATTTACCTGTTTGACGATAGCTTCTCGGCGCTGGACTTTAAGACCGATGCAAAGCTGCGCGCCGCCCTCAAAAGGGAGACACGCGACGCCACAGTATTGATCGTCTCGCAGCGTGTCAGCACCATCATGGACGCGGACCAGATCCTCGTCCTGGACGAGGGGCGTCTGGCCGGTAGCGGCACCCATCGGGAATTGATGAGAACCAGTGAGGTATATCGAGAAATCGTCTCCTCACAGCTTTCAAGCGAAGAAATTGCGGAGGAAATTGCATGAGTGTAAGAATGCAACAACAGCGACCGGGAGGCCCGATGGGCGGAGGCGGCGGTTGGGGCGCCATGGGCAGAGCTGTGGAGAAGCCCAAGAACTTCAAGGAGACGGCCCTGCGCCTGCTTGGCTACTTCTTGCCGCAGAAATTTCTGCTGACTGTTGTCTTTGTCACGGCCATCATTGGCACCGTGTTCAATATCGTTGGCCCGAAAATCCTGGGTCTGGCGACTACCAAACTGGCCGATGGCTTGATCGCGAAATACCAGGCCATTCTCAGGCACCAGCCGCCGCCCTCGATCGACTTTACCTATATTGCTCACGTCCTGCTGATCTTGCTCGGCCTGTATGTCATCAGCGCGATCTTCATCTACATTCAACAGTATGTGATGGCCGGTGTGGCGCAGCGTGTCATGTACCAGTTGCGCAAAGAGATCGATGAGAAGCTGTCGCGGTTGCCGCTACGCTACTTTGACTCGCGCACGCACGGTGAAATCATGAGCCGCGCCGTCAACGACATGGATAACCTCAGCACAACCCTGCAGCAGAGCGTTGTCCAGTTGATGACCTCTGCGGTCACGCTCATCGGCGTGATTGTGATGATGCTGACGATCAGCCCGCTGCTCAGCCTGATCGTCGTTCTGACGCTGCCAATGAGCCTGTTCATTACCATCGGTATTGCGAAACGCTCGCAGGAGTACTTCCGCAACCAGCAGAGGGCGCTGGGCATTCTCAACGGCCATGTCGAGGAGATGTACACCGGGCACAGGATCGTCAAGGCCTTCGGACATGAAAAGGAAGCCATCGACGAATTTGATCGGCGCAACGAGAAGCTGTACGAAGCTGGCTGGAAGGCGCAGTTCGTCTCCGGCATCATCATGCCGCTGATGCGTTTCGTCGGCAATATCGGCTACGTCTTCGTCGCGGTGGTCGGCGGTATCATGGTCACGAAGAATGCCATCACCATCGGTGATGTGCAGGCTTTCATCCAGTACGCGCAGCAGTTTACGCAGCCAATCGCGCAGCTTGCCAACTTCGCCAACGTGATTCAATCCTCGATGGCCTCGGCTGAGCGCATCTTTGAACTGCTCGACGAGAAGGAAGAGGTGCCAGAGACCGCCGACGCGAGGGTTATCGAGCATCCAAAGGGTGAGGTGCAGTTTGAGCACGTCAGGTTCGGCTACAGCCCGGACAAGATTCTGATGGAGGATATGAACATCGATGTCAAGCCAGGCCAGATGATCGCCATTGTTGGACCGACCGGCGCTGGCAAGACCACCCTGGTTAACCTGCTGATGCGCTTCTATGAAGTCAACAATGGCAGGATTCTGGTGGATGGCGTGGATATCAGGGAACTCAAGCGCGGGGCGCTGCGCCGCATGTTCGGCATGGTGCTTCAGGACACATGGCTCTTCAACGGCACCATTCGCGACAACATCGCTTACGGCAAAGAAAACGCCACGGATGAAGAGATTGTGCGCGCCGCCAGAGCGGCCTACGCCGACCACTTCATCAGAACGCTGCCAGAGGGCTACAACACCGTGCTCAACGAGGATGCGAGCAACATCTCGCAGGGTCAGAAGCAGTTGCTGACTATCGCTCGCGCCTTCCTGGCCGATCCCGAAATCCTGATCCTGGACGAGGCGACCAGCAGCGTCGATACACGTACCGAGATGCAGATTCAGAAGGCCATGGCCCGGCTGATGAAGGGCAGGACGAGCTTCGTCATCGCCCACCGCCTCTCGACCATTCGCGACGCCGACCTGATCCTGGTCATGAATCACGGCACCATCATCGAGAAGGGCACGCACGAGGAACTGCTCGCGCGGAACGGCTTCTACGCCGATCTCTACAACAGCCAGTTCACCGGTCGCACTCTGCAAGAGGAAGCCGTGTAGGTTCTTAATGTAACAAAAAGGTCATGGTAGAGATGATGCCGGTGGGCGAGCACCCGGCATCATCTCTACCATGACCTTTTTGTCGTGCCATTCACATGCTCATTGTGAAGCACTAAGTATTATTACCATTGTTGAGTAAGAGATAATATAGGAGAACGAATTGTTGTGTTTCCTTAGTGCGTCAAGAGGAGAGTGTTTAGCGTATGGGAGCAAGAAATTCTTTTGCTGCGAGCAATTGTTTCAATGTGTTGTTCTACATGGGGCAGCCACCGCAGTACAATTCCTCCAATTCCTTCGAGGTTCCGCTGGTGCCGGGCAATCCCTATCTTAACCGGCGACCACGCCGGGGCTGCTTTCCAGGCTGCTTCCGAAACCTGGGCTGCCTGATTACCCTGGCTATTCTGCTCGTGCTGGCAATTGGCAGCTACACGACATTTGCGCATAGCTGGCCGATTTTTGGTCCGACCACCATTACCGTCAGCACGCATCCAACCCTGGTGATTAACAGCAATGTCTATGCAGAGGTAGACCAGCCCACTATTCGCATCCACGCTGGCAAAGATGCCAACAAGATGACCTTTCAGGTCATGAGTCCCGGCAATGTTGACCTGCCCTGGAGCTTTGGCGTCGGTGAATGGCAACAGAACAGCGATAGCAGTGTGATTGTGCTCGGCAGCGATCCCGTCTGGGGTAGAACGTTCGATGCTACCGTCCCGGTGGATACCGACGTGAAGATTTATAGCGACTCGGCAAATATCAGCCTGACCGGTCTGACGGGCCAGGTGGATCTCGTCTCAAACAATGGCAGCATCACACTCACCAGTTGCCACGTTCAGGGAACATCACTGCTGAATGATAATAGCGGAACGATTATGGTCACGCGGTCGACGCTGAATGGGGAGGCCGCGCTCAGCAACAACAACGGCACCATTACCTTTAACAGCGCGATTGGCAGCACGGGGTCATACGTGTTTGAGAACAACCAGGGATCAATCGATGTGACCTTGCCGCAGAGCGCCACCTTCCATGTTGACGCAAAGGCTGTCAACGGGTCGATCTCGACAAACTATCCAGGCGTCCAGGTTCAGAACAACGAAGCGCATGCGAACGTCGGAACCAATCCACGAGCAGTTGTAACCCTCAATTCGGACAATGGCACTATTACGCTGCATAAAGGAGCATAAACGATGATGTACAATTACAATGTTGCACCACAAACACGCCGTCGGCGGCGCAATCCACTACCCGGCATCATTGTCCTCCTGCTCCTCGTAGGCGGCGTTGCCTTCTTTGCCCATAAAGTGCAGGCAGGCAATGTGATTACCATTGATGCAGGAACAACGCTCTATATTGCAGATTGTGCGGGCTACGTGCGCATTCACCCAAACACAAGCAGCAATCAGGTAGAACTACAAGGCCTGGGTGACGCCTTCGTATCATCCCAGCGTGCACAGGACAGCGACACAATGATTATCAATGGCTGCAACCTGGATATGACCGTTCCAGCCTCGGTGAATCTGAACATCACCGCCGACGATATCGAAGTCTTTGGCGTCAGTGGGCAGATGAATTTGAGCGCCAACGGTGGGCCGATTATCCTGGAGCAGGATACACTGAAAGGTCAATCAAAGCTGGACAACAATGGTAGCCCGATCTTCTTCCAGGGGAGTCTGGATAGTGCTGCCAGCGCCACCTTCAGCGCCAACGGTGGCAACGTCGATATCTCCTTACCGACAAACGCGGCATTTCATCTGAAAGTGTCAGGCATCCTCGACACTGTCACCACCAACATTCCCGCCGTTGCCAGCGCCGTCGCCGATCCGAACAATGATGCGCCCGATGTCACCGTCGGCAGTTCTCCCCGCCCCACGCTCACCCTCGAACTCAATGATTCACCCGTCATCCTGCACGAAGGTTGAATAGACTTGACCAGTAACCAGCATGTCATTGCGAGCGAGAGCGAAGAATCTCTCGCGAACCGGATCACACAAGTGGAGTCACAGATTGTTCGCTCTCACTCGCAACGACATGTTACGCAACTCTCCTCAAGTTGCCCACCCTATAAACACTGCTATCCCCTGGCATATGGATACTACTCTCTCTTCCAGTATCTCAACGTGTATCATGGCGCCGCCTGTGTGGCCCATTTCTCCCATTTCCTCGACTTTTGATGCAGCCAGCCAGTACACTTATTTCGGGAGTGCTTGCTTTATCTCGCTACCCATACTTTTTTCCACGACCTTTCTGGACTTTGCTATGAAGGAAGGAATTTGTATAATGGACGATTATGATGCACAATCCCTTGCGCATGATCTCCCAGTTGGTCATAACGAGCACAGCGGACATCAGGTGAGCCGACGCACGCTGCTCAAACTGGGCGCGCTCGGCCTGACAGCTTCCACACTGGCTATTCTCGAGGCGAATTCATGGATTCCGCAGCGCCTCGCGTATGCCGCGCCCGCCAGCCTGCCGGATATCCAGTTCGACATCAGTAACTACCTGCCGCCCGCTCAAACCATTAACGGCGTGCTCTTTCGTTTCGGTCCTGTACATACCGTCTTTCTCACCGCCAGCTTGAAACGCGCTCCCACGAAAACAGATCAGCAAAACCTGGCTAACGCGCTGAATACAATCGAGGCGACCTACCCATTCAGCCCCTCCGGCGTTTTCACATTTATCTCTTATGGGCTGCCCTATTTTAACCGTCTGCCATCCTCACTGGTATCAGCACATATGCCGCGTCTGCTCTCCGATAATACTCGTTTTGCGCTGGAAGAGGCCGTGCCGGGTCCCACAGATGTCTCTCCACAAAACCCGAATATCACCAAGCAAACTTTTAACGTCCCCGTTGTCATTGAGTCAAATGCTGTGCTCTTCACCATTCGCAGCGACTCGCTCGCCAATGTTCAGTCGGTAGCAGCATGGCTGCAGGGAAGCAATACATTGAACGGTCAATCCGTGCCCTCGCCAAAATTCAAAACGCTCTTCAAATTCACCTCCTCGCGGCTGATGTTCCTGCAAAAGGGGTTGCCACACACAGTCGCCAAAAATAACGCTCTGTCCTATACCGGCTTCATCAATCCACAATCACCTATGTGGCTCGGTTTCGCCGATCAGCAGATAGATGGTAGCGGTCCCGCAACGATTACCACCTTCCAGGGCAATTCCTCGGCCCGCTTCACCAGCGCGAAGTCCGGCGATTACTTTTTCGATGGCTCGATCCAGCACCTCTCGCACATCATTCTTGACCTGAACCAGTTCTACTCGACCACCGAACCCTACGTGGAACGCTGCCAGTACATGTTCCGCTCCAATCCCGTACCCTCAATGGGGAACAGCAATCAATTCTCCAAAGGCGGTGGCCCGGCCTATCTGGACAATACCTTCCAGGGGGTGAACGATGCTCAGGCCAACGCGCAAGGCAACAACACGCTCCAGAACGAACACCGCCTGGGCCACCTCACCGCCCTGCAGCGTTCCTCGCGCGCGTCTGACGGCACTCCCGTCCACATCCGCATGGATGGGCCTGGCTTCGATGCCATGGATGTACCGGGTGGTTCGCAGCAGCCCAAACTTCAGTTCACCATATTCGTCCCAACGGCAGACTTTTTCGCCACCATGCGCATCAATCAGGCCTCGCTCGACCTGGCACAACAATACAACGTGCCGGACAACCACAACGGCATCGAGCGCTTCTTAACGGCCACGCGGCGGCAGAACTTTCTCGTTCCCCCGCGCAGCCATCGCGCCTTCCCTCTGCTGGAGTTGACATAACGAGAGCGAATGAGCAAGAGCCGGGTACATACCTCTGAAACTTCTTGCTGGGGTAAGTAGTGAAAAAAAGTAACCTCTCATCTCTCAGGATATGAGAAGCGGTGAACGAGAAAGTGTAATGGGTGGCTACCTCCTGGGTGGTGGCCGGGTTGGTTTCTGCCTCCAACTCTACTTTCTGTTGCGCAAGCGAGCATCGTGGACCCATAGTAGATAGAACAAAACGAAAGGCCCCAATGACAGCATGGAGCAGAGGGGCAATTTGCAGGAATTTTTCTTGTCTGTTATAGAAACCAGCGTGTCAGGATAATGACACATACCAGTAGAATGAGAATCGTTACTACAGCGGCGATGATGAGCAAACCAGTGTTAAAGCCAGCGCTGCCACCATCACTACTGTCATTATCATTATGGGTTCGAAAGCTTGTCACGGTGGTCATGGGGGTCTGAGCGGAGTTGAGCGTAGGGACAACTGTCGACGATGTGCCGGGAGTGCTATTTACGTTGGTAGTAGTCGGAGAGGGGGGAGGATTCACGGGCGACTGATATGGCTGTGTTGGTGTCGGCGCTGGCGGCCCGCTTCTGGTGGCAGTTGGAGTCAGCGAGGGAGGCTGCGTCGGGGTTGGCGCCTGGGTAGGAGTGGGAGTTGGCGTCGGCGTCGGGGTTTTTCTCGGCTTTGTCGTTGGCGTCGGCGTTGGTTTGAGCTTCACCGTGAGAGTGATAGGCAGCGTCACCGTCAGTGTTGGCGACGTGTTGACCGTCAGAGAGGCGCGCGTGACATGCAGACCTGCCAGCATGCCAATCACCGTAAAGAGCAGCAGCGCACAGCAAAGCGCTACTACCATCATTCTGACATGCGACGCACGTGAACGTTTCGCTAACCGGTTCGTCGCGTCTGATTGAGCTGAACCATCATGGTCTACCTGTACATAGTGATCGTGGTTGTTTTCGATCTTTCTTTTCCCCCATTATGCGCAATATTCTCCCCTTGCGAAGAATATAAACGAAACACTGCCAGCCAGTCAAGCTTATAAACCAAAAATCTCATATGTACAGTATCAGATAAAATCACGCTGGCAAAACGGGGGGATTACTGAGGAGGCATCTCCTGGGGATATTGTGTTTGCGGCTGCTCATAGCTATGAATCAACCTTCTTATTGTTCTATTCACAGACAAGGTCACGATCAATGCAGTGCCGGATATAGGCGACGGCACGGCGCATGTGTGTGGTATCCTGATAGAGACGGCTCAGCATCACCGCCCCCTCAAGCGTGGCGACCATAACAGTAGTCCAGGTCTCAACATCGACGTCAGAGCGCACTTCTCCGCGTTCGATGCCTCTTGTGAGGATGCGCCTGACGGTGGAGCGCAACTCGTCCATTGCCCTGCGAGCGCGCTCGCGCAGGGCCGGTTCGGCGTCGTCCGCTTCGACAGCCGTGTTGAGGATGGGACAGCCACCGGCAATGGGTGGATCTTCCGCCAGTTCCTCGAAGTAGGAGAGGATGGCATAGAGACGTTCAATGGCGTGTTTCTTCCCGGCCAGTTTCGCGCGGATGAGCTGGTCGAGGATAGCATAGGCATAATCAAATGCCTCCAGAGCAAGCTGCTCCTTGCTCTTAAAATGATTGTAGATACCGCCCTTTTCCAGCCCCGTCCGCCGCATGATGTCAGAGAGAGAGGCGCCAAAGTAGCCCTGCTGGTTGAAGAGAGGGGCAACCTGCGCCAGGATCATCGCCCGTGTTTGTTCGCCTTTGCCCATAACATCCTCCTTATTTCAGACCGAAACGTCTGAAACAAATGTAGCAGACCCCAACCCGAATGTCAAACCGGCGTCACATGCCGGGCAGCGTATCAGACTGCAAGAGCCGATCATAAAAGCGGGCAACGGCATCTGCAGGCACGCGAGAACCGGGACGAGCCAGGAAAATATTGGCCGGGTCCATACGAATATTTTCCTCAACGGTGAGGTATTCCGCGAAGCCATAACGCGCCAGCAGCCGTTCGATCATAGCGCGATAGGCAAAGCTGGTCAGGTCGAGGCCAGCCGTATCCCAGTGCCAGCTAAAGCCCAGGCCAATGACAATCAGATCATCAAGCCACTCCCGCGCAAAGACCAGATCGAGCAACTGCCGCGCAAGGCCGCGCCCGCGCCAGCCCGCGCTCACCTCAAAGGCAATTTCATACGTGTTTGTCAGCTCCCGCCAGAAACCATCTGCCGGTGCCAGCGTCACCTGCCCCACAATCACGCCCCTGGCAGTATAGGCCAGCGTCAGCATACTATCGGTCCGCTCAGCAATCCTTCTCAGCAGCGCATGTTCTCGCTCCGGCAGGCGCGCAAAAGCTCGCAACCCACCATCCGGCTTCAGCGCCTCAACGAGAGAAACGGTACAAAAATCTTGCAGGAAGAGCACCTCTCCCGCAATCTCAAACATACTCCACCGAGAGACACTACCAGCACAAGGTAACGAGAAAGCAATCGCCATAGAATGACCCTCTTTTCGCAAACAAGCAACAGCACCCGCTCGACATTTCTAGTCGCTTATCATGACGCATACCTGTCACACAACAAACGCAGCCATCAGACCGAACGGTCTCTTTTACAGAACAAAAAAATATCAGACCGAACGGTCTGATATTAAGTATAAGGATATCGGGGAAATTGTCAAGGGAAGATGGCACACCTCAAGTAGCTCTAATGAACTCTACGTCTACCCTGACTAACTGAGCGTTCTCAGCTGCGATTAGCCGGAAAAGGAAAGGGCCTCAAGTCGCTTTTGAAGTGGCTGGAGGCCCTTTTTATGTGTGAAGAAGTGCCAAGGGGCGGATTTGACTGAGCTTATTCGCTGCTGTTCGTCTATGTTCTCCTCGTGCCTCACAAGAGGCTTCATTGTTTGCTCAGTGACGCAGTGTACTCCTAAAGGTTGTCGGTGTTGCTACATGCGTTGCTACATGTCTTTTGTATGGCTTGCTATTTAGTGTTTAGGTTTCGGTTGCCATTGCCCAGGCTGATCGCCTCTATCTATTGGAGTAGCTGATCCGCCCGATCCCCCTATACTAAAGCTGTAAACAATAACGCTTGTTTGAGAGATCACCTTTACGACAATCACGGGTAGTTGTGTTCCATCTGCTTGGTTGACAAGAACGATATCGCCGATTTCAACTTGCTGCATTGTAAACTCCTTTCAGTTTGGCTACCAGAATGGATTTTCCGACTTATTTCTTTATTATAGCATATATTATCATTTTTAAGGTGCTTCGTGTTAATTTAGTAATAGAGAGTCTGATGGGACTGTTGTGTAAACAGCATATACCTTCTTAAGAAACCTTTCTGTACGTGCCGAAGGGGGGATACGAAGAATTTTGTTCGCTAGTGTTTCTGGTTATCCCTCCTGCGGCCTCTCAAGGGACTTCGTATTCGTCAATGTTCGTGATTGTTCGCTGAGAGTGGTTGATGTTCCTGTCAAGATTCCTGTCTAATAGTTACTTGGCAATAGCAAGCATTAATTTGCTCAATATAAAGTGACCCAGAAAGTCAAGACACCAAAATCGGGGTTGCTAAGGTGTAACCTCCTTTCTCATTTTCCAAAGTAAACCTCTGCCGGTGTCCCGTAATCAAGCGCCTGATGCAGGCGCTCCTCATTGTAAAAGCGCAA
>DATGLM010000037.1:0-99754 GCA_035294125.1 Ktedonobacteraceae bacterium
GAATGGCGGCATGCTCAGGAGGTCAAGCGAATATTTTCATCCTTGAAAGTGCGTAATACCGGTAAGGGCATAAATGGAAGCGGTAGAAGCGTTGTATAATATAGAGGTTACTTGTCCTGCTATGCCAATCATATGCTAGAAAGGTCGGCTCCACTCGTGTTTCAGCATATTAAATTCAATAAACCTTCATTGAAGCGAGTTTTGTATGGTGGTCTCGGTGGAAGTGTTGGCATACTGGGCGTAATGTTTACAGTGGCGCTGTATGTGGTGGAGACGCTGATTCGCCCGAAAAAGCACGCTCCGTTTGAAGATTATACGGTTAGCCCTTATGAATTGGACTTGCCCGCCGAAACCGTTGTCTTCCCGCCGCAGCAGGGCGATCATATGGTGAGTGGCTGGTATATCGCGGCGCCTGCGGCCACCACCACTATTCTGGTCTGCCCGGGCTATCGTACCCCGAAGACCGATGTGCTGGGATTGTGCGCCAAGCTCTGGCATGCCGGTCACAATGTGCTGGTATTCGAATATTACGGGCATGGAAAGGTTGTCGGAGCCTCGGTGACGCTGGGCTACCGCGAGATGAATGATTTTCTGGGCGCGGTCGCCTACGCGAAGGCGCGCGCGCCAGAGACTCGCCTGGGCGTGATCGCCTTCTCGATGGGCGCCTCAGTTGCCATTATGTGTTCCGCTCACTGCGACGATGTTGAAGCCATTGTTGCCGACAGTGCCTTTGCCACGCACGCCAGCGCAGTCGATTATAACTTCCGCCGCGCCGTCCACATCCCTTTCGCGCCGTTCATCTGGATGGCCGATTACCTGCTCTGGGTGCGTGCTGGCTACCATTTCTACCAGGTCGAGCCGCTGCGCGAGATAGGTCTTATTGCCCCTCGTCCGATCCTTCTTATCCAGGGCGGCAAAGACACCATCGTTGACCCGCACGATGCCCTCCTGCTCTACAAAGCGGCGGGCGAGCCAAAGGAACTCTGGACCCTGTCCACCGCCGACCACTGCGGAGCTTACTTCGTCGACCGCATCGCCTACACCAGAAAAGTGCTCGACTTCTTCGACATCTACCTCAGAAAGCCCCGCCTGCAACTGGTAGATAGCGCCGATAAGGACAGCACAGACAATGCAGACAGCGCCGACAATACACCTGAGAATTTGTCAGAGGCGAGCTAACGGCAGTACGCAGTTTATTCCTGGTAGCTCAGCGAGACAATCATCCCGTCTTTGGCTGCACAGGTATTGGGAAAGACATCGCGGGCGGCGCGTTCAGCCACTGCCGTATCAGTGATCTTGGGGCTGAAATGCGTCAGGATGAGTTCGTGCGCGCCAGCAGATTTGGCCAGACCGGCAGCTTCTGAGGCAAGCATATGGTAATGGGCCTGCGCCAGAGGCAGGTCTTCCGCCAGGTCATACATACTCTCACAGATCATCAGATCGACATCGCGGGCGAACTGGCTAAGGACTGGCGCTGGGCGTGTATCGGTGATGAAAGCCAGCGAGATACCGCGACGGGGCGGGCCGAGCACCTGCGAGGGCGTGATAATGCGCCCATTGTATGTCAGCGTCTCCCCATGTTGCAGGCGTGACCAGAGTTGTACGGGCAGGCCCAGCGCCCTGGCCTGTTCCGGCAAGAAGGCAGGGCCGCGTTCGAGATCGATGCGATATGCCAGGCAAGGCATGCCGTGGAACGCAGCAGCGGCTGAACCCTTCAAGCCAGCGGGCAGCAGAAAATGTTCACCACCTTTGAGTTCGTGGATGCGAATTGGGAAAGGCATATCATGGAAGATACGGTGCAGCCCTTCAAAAACGTAGCGCGTTCCCGGCGGGCCGAAGATATCTAGTGGCTCCGTTTTACCCGAGTTTGCCAGCATGAAGAGCACGCCGGGCAGACCGGCGACGTGGTCGGCGTGCATATGTGTCAGGCAGATAGCTCCCAGTTGTTTGAAGCCCCAGCCCAGCGATTTCCAGGGAATCTGCGTACCTTCACCGGCATCGATGAGGGTCAGCGTCGAACCGTAGCGCACAAGGGCGCTGGAGAGCCAGCGCCCCGGCAATGGCATCATTCCACCACTACCAAGCAAACAGATATCTATCATTGTCTATCCTTTAGCGTTATTTCTTTCAAAGATTTTTATGCACAGCCCAGGCGAGGACGAATTTTGCCTCGCCTGGCTTCGATTATCCTTTTCCTTCATTATAGCAGGAAACGCACTCATTGGATACTGCGACTGGTGAAAGCTCTTGCTCGAGAGAAGAGCGGTTATATTTGTGCTATTATGTAGACAACACATTTTGCAGGCAGAGAAGGAAAGGCGTGAGTATGCAAGACAATAATAACGCTATCCCACATTTCGACAACGAAGATGAGGAGAGGGAGTTCTGGGCGACGCATGACTCGACCGGATTTTTTCATTGGGACGGGGCTGAGGAAGTTCCATCATTTCACAATCTCAAACCATCGACGAGGTCGGTTCCCAGATGGCGCTGCGCTTAATTGATCGCTTTCATCCTCGCTTGAGGCGTGAATGGCAGGAGGAGATAGACGCGGGGCGGTTGCGGAAGGTGGAGTCGGTGGAACTGCTGGGAACGGAGCAGTTACAGCCGTTGGCGCGTCTGAGTCTGGCTATGCTCCTCATTGGAGCCGTGTTTTTCGGGATATTGAATCTGGCCGCCTACTTCTGGCAGAGGCACACACTTGCGTTGAATCTGAGCTTTGCTGAGATTGTGCTCTGGCTGGTCAGCAATGTTGTGGCCTATAGCGTCATTTTGCCCCTACACGAGGCTGTTCACGGGCTGGTGATCGCCTTGCTGGGTGGCAGTCCCTATTTCGGGGCCAAGCTGCCGCTGGCGCTTTTCTGTGGCGCGAAAAACCAGTTATTCCGGCGCCACCAGTATATGGTGGTGGCGCTGGCACCACTGGTCGTTCTCTCTCTGGCGGCGCTTTTGCTGACGCTGTTTGCTCCCGTCGCGGCCTCCTACGTTTTTCTGGCCACGGTTGGCAATTTTTCGGGCGCGGCAGGAGATGTGTGGGCAACAGCCCGTGTTTTGCGCATGCCGCGTGACGCTTTGATCGAAGATACAGCGGATGGATTTCAAGTGTGGGAGCTAACCCTGTTTTCGCCGCCTGAGCCATGTGAACCATTTGAGCCATCAGAGCCAGCTTCTTCAGATTGACGCTCTATGCCACAAATGATAGAATACGTATGCAATGATATTGCATACCAATAGATGTTTGTTACGAAAGACGGTTGTGCCATGTCCATAACATCGGAAGTAATTCTCTCCGCCTTTAAGCAGAAGGGACTGCGTATTACGAGCCAGCGCAAGATGCTGGCGGAATTGCTGGTCGAGACTGCCGGGTCGGAGTTTACGGTGGAGCAGTTGTGGGATATGGCGCTGGCCCGCGACCCGAACGTGGGCCGTGCCACCGTCTTCCGTGTCGTCGAAATTTTGCAAGAACTGCACCTGCTTGACCGCGTCGAGTTCGCGGATGGCTCGCACCGCTTCCGCTTCTGTACCAACGGGGAACGGCACCATCATCACATCTCCTGCTCGCGCTGTGGCAAGGTGATCGAGGTGGATGCCTGCCTGAGCGCGGAACAGATTGCCAGGATAGGGCGGCTGGCCGATTTTGCCATCGAGGGACACCGCCTGGAATTCTTTGGCCTGTGCAGCGAGTGCCGTGATTAGGCTGATGTGGCATTGTGGTAGAGAGAAAAAATGCCTGAGTTGCCGGAAGTTGAGTATACTGCGCGACAACTGCGCGGGGTCATCGTGGGGGCGACGATTCACGACGCTCTTGTCTTCTGGAATCGTACTATTGGTCATCCCGCTGTGCCTGAATTTTTAGCCGGGGTCGCCGGGAAACGTATCGAAGGCATACGGCGGCGTGGAAAATTTCTGCTGCTTGACCTCAGTAGCGGCTCGTTTCTCTCCATTCATCGCCGCATGACGGGCAACCTGCTCCTGCTGCCGCCCGGCTGGGAGATCGATACGAGCCTGCGCCAGGAGAATCCACTTGCCTGGAATACGAAGGGGCCAGTATTCTGGGAACTCTCTTCTGCTCAGACGACACAGGAGCGGAAGCAGGCGCGTGCTTACACAGAAAGCGAGATGGCGTACTGCCGCGCCTGCTTCAACCTGGAGGATGGTCGACGCCTGTTGTTCACTGACCCACGTAAATTCGGGCGCATCGAACTCTGGCCGCGCGCTCAGGAAGAGGAGGCGCTACAAGGGCTGGGACCGGAGCCGTTAAGCGAGGACTTTACGGTGGAACGGCTGGCGCAGGCGCTGGCAAGACGCAAAACCGCCGTCAAGACCACCCTGCTCTCGCAGGAGGTAGTCGCCGGTCTGGGCAATATCTATGCCGACGAGGCGCTGTACGATGCACGCATCCATCCCTTGCGCCCCTCCAATTCGCTTACGCCTGAGGAGATCGAGCGACTACACCACAGTATTGTGCGAGCATTGATCGGCGGTATTACGCATGGTGGCACCTCATTTAACGATTATCGTGACCTGTGGGGCGAGGCGGGCGACAACTACAACCACGTGCGCGTCTACCAGCGGGAGGGCCAGCCCTGCGCGCGCTGCGGCACTCCTATCGAGCGTGTTGTGATAGGCCAGCGCAGCGCGCACTTCTGCCCCGCCTGTCAGAAACTTACATTGGGGTGAAAAATGCAGTGCATTGCAACGTGCCGGTATAGCCCGGTACGTTGCTGAAGGTGACGGTGACGGTGGCCGGTACGTTAACTGGTTGGCGACCTTCCAGAGGCAGCGGGAAGGAAACGTAGCCTCCACTATCACTTTGCTGGCCTGGTAGTGAGACATCCCCACTTTGAAAATGCACCACCGCAGACGCCGTTGCGCCGCTGACTCCCTTGATATCCTTCGTCAGTTTCGCGTAAATAGTAATCATCGAGCCTGGGCCGGGCGCGTTGTTGGATGCCCATGCTCCACAGGCATACGTCGGCATTGTCGGAATCGGGGAGATTTGCGACTGGAATGATGGGTTGATCGTCACCGTCGGCTGCGGCTTAAGTGCGCTGGTCGTGACGGAGCTACAGGCGGCGAGCAGCGCCAGAAACCCTGGTATGCATACGAACAAGAAAACACGGCGATTCATCTGTATCCTATCTCTAGCCTCTTTCTAAAAAGTCATACATATCATACATATATGATAACGCATAGCAGTCACCCGGAGATACGTATAATCCGGTGATATGTTCCGGTCAGTAATGATGAAATATCGGAAGTTGGATATAGCAGTATGCTGTACGGTAAGTTGGGAGTGTTTGTTATCCTTGCGACTTGTTGGAACATATTGAAATAAAGTGCTTCATAATCTTGCTCTCTGGTGGGAAACTGTGTTAAACTATGTCTGGTTGGAGAACTCCCAGATTCCCAGAAGTTTTAAGTAAAACTGGATGAGGTACGTATTGCTGTGAACTTTCATACTGATGACGAATTGGAACTCTTGAGCCAGTGGTTTCAGGAGGGAGCGCTTGAACACGGGGCCGGACACAATGGAGGAGAACGTGGAGAAGGAGAGCGTGTGGTGTTTTCCGGCGAGTTGTCAGAGGAAGAACAGCCCGCTGCGGGAAATGGTGCCTCGCGGGCAATCGAAACGAGACCTGACCCGGGACGAGAGTCTCGTAAGGGAGTGCCAGAGGTTGTCCTGGGGGAAACAAAGGCGACAGAACAGATCATCGCGATGGCGCAGGGACTGCTGACGGGAACCGGGCGGGCAATCATCAGCCGGGTGCGCCCGGATGCGTGGGTGGTGCTGCAAGAGGCGTTTCGCGATTACAATATACGGGTGCGGGAGGCGGCTCGTGCGATAGTCGTCTATCGTCCCGACTATGTGCAAAGGCGCACCGGCGGGAAGGTAGGGGTCATCAGTGCAGGCACTTCTGATATTCCGGTGGCGGAGGAAGCGGCGCTCATTGCCGAGGAGATGGGCTGTCAAGTCACTTGTATTTATGATGTAGGAGTCGCGGGTTTGCATCGTTTGATGCGTCCGTTACGTAACCTACTTACAACCGGTGTAGATTCGATCATCGTAGCTGCCGGTATGGATGGGGCTTTGCCGTCGGTAGTAGCAGGGCTTGTACCTGTTCCTGTCATCGGCTTGCCAACATCGATTGGCTATGGAATAGGCGGCAAAGGACTTGCCGCGTTACTGTCGATGTTGCAGACGTGCGCGCCAGGCTTGTCCGTGGTCAATATCGATAACGGCGTTGGCGCGGGCATCACAGCGGCAATGATTGCAAACCGTGTGGCGCAAGCGCGAGAACATCGAGCGGAGGAGTAGTTGCGAGGTGTTCTTTGTGGGGAGGATAGGAGATCTCGCTATGGGGAATGTCTCGTCAGGTTTGTCTTGGGTACAAGTGGTAGTTTGAGTGAAAGAGAGGCGGATTTTTATGGCAAACAACAAACGTGGACCCGAACCGGGCTCGCAGAAGGCAAAGCATGGTGGACAGGCGGTACGCGAGAAGTACGGTCCCGAATTCTATTCGCGGATCGGCAAAAAGGGTGGGGAAACCGTAAAGGAGAAGCGGGGGCCGCAGTTCTATGCTGAGATTGGGAAGAAGGGGGGCGAGTCGACGAAGCGCCAGCAAGGCTCTGAGTTCTATTCGCGGATCGGGAAGAAAGGCGGAGAGCGGGGGCGAATCTCTGCCGCACCTGAAAAAGAGTAATATCGGCGTTTAGCTGTTCGCTTGAAAACGAGGCCACTACTTTGCGCTCTTCACCGGGTGCAAAGCGGTGGCCTCGTTGCGTATATTGCAGCTTGCTCGAACTTACAGATTTCGCCGTTTGACGAAAGGTGGGACATCCACCGCCTCGGCTTCGGCATCATCGCCGGAATCCCCACCTTGAAATCCTACCTGGCGACGGCCCATACTGCGAATGCCGCGCAGGTCGTCGAGGCTGCGTTTCTGGCGTTCCGGTGGGCCGGAGGGCCGAAACGGAGGAGGTGATGGCTGCTGTGCTGGCTGCGCTATCCGCTCGGGCTGCGACGCAGGGCCGGGTTGAGACCCTGGTGGTGCGTTTCCGCCTCGCTCGTCATAGCTGTCCGCTTGCTGAGAAGCGGGCTCCGGCATCGAAGGCATGCCACCTTGCCGCCTTACCGGTTGCGGCCTACTACTGCTTTGATAAGGGATCTGCCTCTGCGCTTGCTGTGCCTGGCGAATCTGCTCAGGCCGTATGGCTTGCAGACGCAGCGTATGGTTTTCCTCCATGCCTGCGGCGATCAGAGTCACGCGCATAGTATCTTGTAGATTGGGATCGATGACTGCGCCAAAGATGATATCCGCCGTCGACTCGATAGCCTCACCGATGCGCTCCGCAATTTCGTTGACCTCGAAGAGCGTCATATCCTCTCCGCCGCTGATATTGAAAAGCACACGACTGGCCCCGCGAATGGAAACATTGAGGAAACCGCCGGCAATAGCCTCTTCAGCGGCTTGCTGCGCCCGATTGCGCCCGGACCCCTGCCCGATGCTCATCAGAGCCGTACCTGCCTCAAAGAGCACACTGCGCACGTCCGCGAAGTCGACGTTCACCATGCCGGGGACGTTGATGACCTCGGCGATGCCCTGGACTCCCTGGCGCAGAACGTCATCGGCCAGTTTGAAGGCCGCGTTCAGACTGTGTTCGCGGCTGGAAATGGCGAGCAGGCGGTCATTGGGAACGGTAATCAGGGCATCAATCTCGGTGCTCAGTTCGGCCAGACCTTCTTCCGCCAGGCGACGGCGGCGCGAGCCTTCAAAGGCGAAGGGGTAGGTAACGATGCCGACGGTGAGCGCACCGAGCTTTTTTGCAATCGAAGCGACGACGGGAGCCGCTCCGGTACCTGTCCCACCGCCCATACCGGCGGCGATGAAGACAAGATCGGGTTCGCCGAGCGCGGCGCGAATTTCTGCCGCGCTTTCGGTGGCGGCGCGCTTGCCAACCGCTGCATTTCCTCCTGCACCCAGCCCCTTTGTATAGTGTTGTCCCAGGCAGATACGAGTCAGTGCTGTAGAGAGGCTTAGAGCCTGCCCGTCAGTATTCATGGCGATGAAGCGCACGCCGCGCACACCCGCGCTCATCATACGATTGACCGCGTTTGTACCCGCGCCGCCTACACCGGCTACCACGATATCGACGTGATGCAGCGCCTCTTCCAGCATGCCATAGGTCGTCCGGGCGGCCAGATCATCATCACCCGTGTCTCGCTGCCCCCAGCCCCCTTGAACACGCTCTTCCTGCCACTTCATCTTCTTCCCCTCCACTTCATGTGGCAGGACGGCCCACTGATCTTCCTGCGGCCTGCGTATCTCTGGATGTGCCTTGTCGGCCCACTGCTCCGGGGCATTTTCACGTTCGCGTCTGGATGCATTGTCGTGAAACATCGATTGCATGCGCACCCCCATTTCTCTTCTCCCTCCCAAAAGAGTAGATTCTCCTGCAAAAAAAATCTACTACAATGGGTAGGTGCTTTCTGGAAGGCATTTTACCTGCATTGTAACAGCAGTGTCAAGGGCTGCCTGCCTGTTACGATGAGAGGCCAGTATTTGCTTTGGCTGCCTTTTTCTCCTTCTGCATCTGTTTCTTCTGTTTGTTCGACTTCGGTTTCGGTTTTTGCACGCTTTTCTGTTCTTTATTTGCCATAATCTCCCTCCTGTCTGCTTTGCGCTAACACTTGATGAGATGATCTCTCAGTATTTCTATTGTACCAGATTCGCCGGTAGGGGAATAGGGGCCTATCTCCCGGATATCCCCAAAAAGGATTAGTGGAGTCTGCGCTCATCAGCGCTGGCAAGGGCATGGGTAATCATGCGCAGTACGTTCCCGATTTCCATCGGTTTGCGGAGCTTATAAATGCCGCGCTGCTCCAGTTCGGTCTCCGGCAATGTGGCGCTCATCATAATGGCCGGAACACCCTGTGTCTCCTGAAAACGCTGCAAGCAGTCGTAGAGTTCGAGGCCGTTGAGACCCGGCAACCGGTAATCGAGCAGCAGCAGGCAAGGATGAAGCTCAGGGGCCTGCTCCAGGGCACGCAGACCATCATGAATCACCACTGTACTGTAGGGGGTTTCCTCTTCGATGAGTTCTTGCAGGAACTGTCCGATATCGGCATCATCTTCGACAATAAGAATGGTCGCTCCTCGTGGCCTTTGTGATGATGGCGGAAAAACTTCCCCTGGCATGCAAAACTCCTTCTCATAGGGTAGATTCTTGAAAGAGAGACACTGCTATATGTTAGTGTAACGGATCAAGGGGGTAAGAAGTGACGGGTATACATTCTCCTGTGTCTTCACTATACATGGATAAGTTTGTTTCATATACCAGCGTTTCTCGGAAAAGTCCCACTGGCTTCTCAACCGTTTTGAGGCTACAATAAATGGGCGTGGGTAATTTGTAGCCTGTTTACGATGGGAAAGGATAGTCGCATGAAAGATTTTCACGGAAAGGTGGCTGTCGTCACCGGAGGCGCGAGCGGCATAGGACGGGCGCTGGCTGAGAAGAGCGCGCAACTGGGAATGAAAGTGGTGCTGGCCGATGTGGAGACCGACGCTCTCAAGCAGGCCGAGGAAGCAATGAAGGCGGCAGGGGCCGATGTGCTGGCAGTGCAGACCGACGTTTCAAAGGCCGAAGATGTGGAGGCTCTGGCTCAGAAGACGTTCGATACCTATGGCGCCGTGCATCTGCTCTTCAATAATGCCGGTGTTGGGGCCGGTACGACCATCTGGGAGAGCAGCCTTGCCGACTGGCAATGGGTGCTCGGCGTCAATCTGTGGGGTGTCATTCATGGCGTCCACTTTTTTGTGCCGCGTATGCTTGCTCAGAGCGATGAAGGGCATATTGTCAATACCGCCTCTTCCGCCGGGCTGATCGCGAGTTCTGGGCTGGGCATCTACAAGGTCACCAAGCATGGCGTCGTTACTCTATCAGAGACGCTCGAACTCGAATTACGGCAGCGTGGAGTCAATCTCAAAGTTTCCGTGCTCTGTCCGGAGTGGGTGAATACGCGCATCCTGGAGTCGGAGCGCAATCGTCCCGCCGCCTTACAGAACCCACCACAGGCGATGCGTCCAGAGATCGAGGCAGCGATTCAGGCTATACGCCATGTGGTGGAGACAGGCATACCTGCCTCTCAGGTAGCAGACACCGTTTTTGACGCCATTCGCGAAGGCAGATTCTATATCCTCACGCACCCATCCACCAAATTTGGTGTGCAACTGCGTATGCAGGGTATTCTCGATGACAGCGGCCCGCAGGATATCATGCAATTCTTCGCGCAAAACGCTGGATAAGGTTGACGGAAAAGAACGCCCGGTGCTGACGGGGGGATTAAGTCAGCACCGGGCGCGAGGATGGGAGAAAGGGGTGAGCACGATCAGGCGCTAAGCACCTTGAGGGTGTTTGTATTGTCGTCGTTCTCGCTGTTCACCCGCGTCAGTTGCTCGATCTGGAAGACGCGGAACGTCGTTCCCTGCGCGGAAGATATGACGTCGATGCGGTCAATGGCCGCGCTGTTGGTATTTGAGACGAGAAATGAAGCAATTGAACCATCCGCTCCCTTGCGCAGGCCCTGATTGGAGGCCATGCCCCAGGGTTTAAAGCGTACACCACGATTGTTGAACCCGGAGCCGGTACTCGCGCCACTGACGTGAGTACTGGTGTAGCCGAAACTTCTGGCCGCGAGCACTGCTACCAGCAGTAACACACCGGAAATGGCGATTATACGATGTTTCTTCATCCATGCGCTCCTTTCAAAAACGACGACATGTATTGTGGCAGGCTCGCTGCTCCTGGTACCGGCCTGATGCGTCAAGCCGGTACCTTTGCTAACAACTGCTTATCCACCACTTGTCGTGTCAGGAGTGGCAGTCGGCGAAGCAGCAGGACTGGCCGTTGGGGAAACAGTAGGGCTGGCAGTCGGCGAAACGACCGGGCTGGCCGTTGGGGAAACAGTGGGGCTGGCTACAGGGGCAGCAGGTGTTCCCGTTGCCGTCGGCGTAGCATTGTTCCCATTGACGGGTTGATTGTTGGTGTTACCATTATCGGTGTTCTGGTTGTTGACGGGTTGATTGTTGGTGTTGCCGTTATCGGTGTTTTGATTGTTGGTATTTCCAGCCTGGTTGTTCCCGTTCATATTGAACGTGGCCGCGATCGCAACCCCGTTGCCATCTGTCTGCACCGTGACAGGATTGGGCTGATTGAGCAGATTCTGGCAGTTAAGGTTGGTGTAGGACATCATGAAACGCTGCGCCAGGAAGGTAAAGAGCGAATTAGCCGTGGCGGCATCAGGTGAGGTCGCGTTGATCGTCAGTTGCTGATCGAGCTGCAGGCGCGGCAGGCCCGTTTGCACGAGATTCTGGCAATACGTCTTGCCACTGGCCCCTTGCGGACTCCACGCGGGCATCTGATCAACGCCCATGCGGTAGAGGTTTGTCTTGAACAGGTTCTGATTGTTGTTGACAAGCGTCATGGGATCGGTAAGCGGCACCAGTGCGATGGGCGCTTTTTGACCGACCGCTGCTTGCAGCTCGTCCAACGGCAAAGCGGAGACAGGAGTATTGTTGTCGGCCAGGTTGGGGGCTTGCCAGGGCTGGCAGCCCAGCGCAGGATCGATGAAGTTGGTAAGCAGGGCATTATCACTTGGATTAGCTACAGGCGTGGCATTCTGTAACTGGGCCTGGTTGGCCGCGGAGAACTGCGCTATCTGCCCGTTGCCGTTCGCAAGATACTGTGTTTGTACATTATCACTCTGATCCTGATCCACGACGCTGAAATCACGCGTGGTCGGGCACGGCATCCCATCTTTCGCCGTCTGTAGCGGTGGAACCTGTACCTTACCCTGGGCGATTCCCCGATTGGCCGCAGCAAAGAAGGCAAGTGCATTGCAGTAGGCGAACTGGCCGAAGACAGAGCCTGGCAGACCATTGACGCAGCGCCCCTGCGCCAGCGTGTATCTTGTGGCACCTTTGAGCGTCAGGTTGTTGCCGTTGAAGCCAAACCAGAGGCCGACAACAGCTCCCTGTGGCAATGTGGGAACCGTAGGGGCAATAGCGGGTTGTGTTCCCTGGTCGATAACGAGAGGGCTATAGACACTGAATGACCCTGTTGCCGGGTCGTAAATCACGCCCTGTACAAAGGCGCTTTGGTTAGGATTGGCCTCGTTGCAAGGGCCATTCGCCGGGTTCGTAGCCGACAACTGGTAGGGCGTTGCCAGCCCTTGCGCCGTCAAGGGATTGGCAGGTACCAGCAAGGTGCAGTCCATATTCGCGTTAGCCGCGTGTGACGCCATGAGGCGCGGCAGCACAATTCCCCCCGCGACGAGCAACGCCAGCAGCAGTGGGACACAAAGTCCCACCAGCATGAGCGGCGAAAAACGCCTTCGCTGTGATGATAGCGGCACATACGTCCGCCTGTTTTGTCTGCGCATAAAAATGATCTTCTCCTTCCAGAGATGAATAGCGGACAGGCTCCTGTCCAGATAGCTAAACAGCCTGCTTGCGCTCACTGGCTCGGCGGAGTTTAAGCAGTTCACCTGCATATCTACAGGTCATACGCTCGTCCATAATCCCTGATGAGCATATTTCTCCGTAACCAGATCTCAACTATCTTTGTTCTACTTTGCGCACTACGGTGAAACGTTTTGAAACTCAGTGAGTATTCTTAACTCAAGAGAAGCATACCTCATATAGAAAAGCCGCAAGCATTCATGGAAGTTAATGTGATAGGAAAGTACCATTATGTGGTTGAGAAATCTTAACCTTGATTGTTAACGCTATGAGCAGATACGTCCACTGAGTAAATATCGCAATGCTCATTCGTGAAGGCGGATTCTCACATATGGCTGCTCTGTGCTACACTATCCACAGGGACTTTGATATTGCTTTGAAAAACAAGGAGATTTCAACATGGCATTTGTTGTTGCTGCAATCTGGAAGGCGCAGCCGGGGCAGGAAGAGAAGGTTCTGGAAATTATCAAGAAAATGACACCACTTTCGCGCCAGGAACCCGCCTGTCTCTACTATCAGGCCCAGCGTTCCCCGACGGACCCGACCGTCTTCTTCCTCTACGAGCAGTACGTTAACGAAGCCGGTTATGAAGCCCACATGGCAACCCCCCACTTCGAGCAATACGTCCGGGGAGAAGCCATACCCATCCTGGAGAGCCGCGAACGCGCCTTTTACGAGACAATCGACGAATAAGTATAGTATCAGGAGCAACATGATAGAGGGTATTGTTTTCGATTTTGATGGCGTAATACTGGATACAGAGATGTCAGCCTATCAGACATGGCTGGAGATTTATCAGGAATACGGAATTGATCTACCCTTCTCGACGTGGGCAATTTGCATTGGAGGCTCGCCGCAGTTGTTTGATCCGGCGCTCTACCTGGAAGAGCAACTGGGTCAGCCTGTGCCACGTGAGGAACTGCGGCGCAGGCGGCGCGAGCGGCACGTAGAGGTGATGGCGACGCAGCTAGCGATGCCGGGGATAGAAGAGTATCTACGTGAAGGGAAGCTATTGGGCCTGAAAATGGGCGTAGCTTCCAGTTCAACACACGAGTGGGTCGGCAGCCACCTGACGCGCTTAGGTTTGCTCGATTACTTTGACACAATGAAGTGCCGCGAGGATGTGGCACAGACCAAGCCCGACCCGGCTTTGTATCTGGCCGTGCTCGACGCGCTGGGCTTGCAGAGCGATCAGGCTATCGCCATAGAGGATTCGCCCAACGGCGTCACGGCAGCGCAGCGAGCAGGTATTTTCTGCGTCGCCGTCCCCAATCCAGTCACAGCCCAACTCCCCTTAGAGCACGCCGATTTTCACATGGCCTCGCTGACAGATATGCCATTGCAGCGCCTGCTGGCAGTGGTGCAGGAGCGGCAAAAAGCAGCTTCCAGAAAGGAATGACTCAGCAATGCCCGCCAGCTACGATCGCATTGCCGCCTGGTACGATGAAAGCGTGCGCAACGGCTCCCTGCTTCACGACCCCGTCGTGCCAACAATGTTTGACATGATGGGCAACATAGAGGGCAAGCATATCTGTGATCTGGCCTGCGGGCAGGGCGTAATATCCCGTCTCCTTGCCCGTCATGGAGCAAGAGGAACAGACATCGACATTGTCGAGAAGCTCCTTGCAATAGCCCGTCACTACGAAGAGACCGAACAGTGGAACGTCTAAGCGAGCCACGAGCAACAGGCGAGCTGGCACAACGTGTATTCTCAAAGGGAGAAGGTCATAACCGGATTTGCCGTAAAGAGAGAGAATACTAAGACATGATCATATCAGCCAGTTACAAAACAGATATCCCCACGTTTTACGGGGAATGGTTCATGAACCGCCTGCGAGCGGGTTATTGCCGCATGGTGAACCCGTATGGAGGCCAGAGGTATAAAGTCGGCCTGAAGCGGGAAGAGGTAGATGGCTTCGTCTTCTGGACAAAGAATATCGGGCCGTTTCTGAAGTACCTGCCGGAGGTCAGGGAAAAAGGCTACCCGTTTATCGTCCAGCACTCCATCAACGGCTATCCACGTGAGTTAGAAGCTCGCGTCATTAACTACGAGCAAACCGTCGAGCATATGCATACACTGGCGAACGAGTACGGCCCCGATGTCGCAATCTGGCGCTATGATCCCATCGTTTTCTCCTCGCTGACACCGCCGTACTGGCATCTGGACAACTTCGCGAAACTGGCGAAAGCGTTGGAAGGAGCGACAAACGAGGTTATAATCTCGTTTGCGCAGATTTACCGCAAGACGAAGCGCAACATGGACGATGCAGCGAAAGAGTATGGCTTCGACTGGTATGACCATGAAACGATTACGCAAGAGCAGGGAAAGTCTTTTGCTTTAGAATTGTTTCATCAAGCCTTAAAGCACGGTATAACGTTGAAAGTGTGCTCGCAAGCGGCATTCTTGACGCCGGGAGTGGTAGAGGAGGCGCGCTGCGTCGATGCCGAACGGCTGGAGAAAGTTGCGGGCAAAGCCATTGAAGCAAAGCTGAAAGGGAACCGCAAAGAATGCGGCTGCTTTGAATCCCGTGATATCGGGGAGTACGATACCTGCCCGCATGGCTGCGTCTACTGTTACGCTGTGCAACGTAGGGAACTGGCGTTGCAGCGCTTTAAAGAGCATAACCCGGACAGCCCATATTTGTTTCCCCCAAAGGGCGTTGACCTTACTGAAGACGAGGCAGATGAGCAGATGGAGCAGATTCAGGCTTCTCAGGTTATCCCGTTAGGAACTGTAGGCAAAAGGGCGACCACCCCGATAGTTAGCCAGCTATCCATGTTTGATGCGATGAGTTCTCACAGGGAAGATGACCAGAGCTAATCTTCTCATCCGACAATCACACCTGACACGCAACTGGCTCACCGTAAAAAACAGAGATGTAGGTGGCGTCTTCGATAACTGGGACAAAACACCCTGAGCGATGTGCTGACATGGGCCATCGCGCTCATCGCTCTTGCTATTCTGTTGCGTTTTAAGCTCAATTCTGTCTTGCTCATCCTGGTGGGCGCGGTTAGCGGCGTAGTGAGATTCTGGCTGTGCTAGCTGCGAGAACCGTACAACGCCCACATTGCCTTGCAGGAAGAAAGATACTACGCTGGCTGGCCCTTCCGTTTTCTCGCCACAGCCCTGCCTTTCCTGCCCGCCATTTGCGCCGTTTCGGGTGTCCATTTGTGAGCCGTACCTTTGCGATGCGCCTCTTTTCCACCACGTGAGGCAACTTCGCGTCGTCGCTCTGGTGACATCGAAGCAAAGCCCTTACGCTTCTGAGGGGATAAAGCGTTTTGCTCCATAACCTCTATTGTTCTCCCTTCGTATGGTTGTCGTAGCGTCTACTCAAGTAATACGTATTGATGAGATACATAGATCATACGAACAGTGATATCGAAAAGTTACAGCCAAAGGAAAAACAGGTATGATGGATAGACCGGATTGGTTATCTATTAGAGACTATCGAGAAAGTTCAAGGTAATCTGATTGAACTCCTCCGGTTTTTCCATCCTCGGCATTTGATGCATCTGTGACCCCTGTCAGCAGGTTTATTGTAAGTTTGTTACTTGACGGGTTACGCTAGAATTGTAACATACTGCCTTTTGCCAGTGCTTATCTATGGAGGTCCATATGGAAACCTACGATTATCGAACTCGAAGCCTGGGGTGATACGCCCGAAGCCATTGTTCTCTATCGCTCCCTCGGCTTTGAGACGATCAGGGAGAAAATCTCCTATCGCCTCAATCTGCTACAATGGAGTCAATGATGCTGTTACCACACAAAAGGAAGGAAGTAATGGATCTTCGGTCAGTCCAGAAACCATTCAAAGAGAAATATCGCAGTGAGCCGGGAAGCGCACGGATAACCCTTAAAGCACAGGGCAGCCAGACAGATACCCCGATAGCATGCTCGGTCGATATCGGACGGGCACTCTATGAAGCCCAGGCCCATACGGGCGTTGGAGGAGCCGGTACTGCCGCCTGTTCGGGTGACCTGCTGCTCGGAGCGCTTGCCGCCTGCGCGCAGATCACCTGCCAGATGGTTGCTACGGCCATGGGCATAGCAACGAACCGCATTGAAGTCAGTGTGGAAGGCGATCTAGACCTGCGCGGCACCCTGGGCATCTCCAAAGACGTACCGGTCGGCTTTGAAAATATCCGCGTTCGCTTTGAGATCGATGCCCCTGAAGCAATGCCGGAACAACTACAATCGCTTCGCGAGAAAACCGAACAGTATTGTGTAGTGATGCAGACACTTACCAACCCTCCGAAAATCGACGTGGATTGGTCGGAGGAAAGAGGAAACGCGACGCTGGTATAGGCGTCGCGCTTCCTCTTTCCTTGAGAGAAAGGGTTATGCGTTCGCGGGAACTTCTGCCTGAACGACAGCGAGGTCGATTTCGACGTTGACCTTCTCGCTGACGAGGACGCCGCCGGATTCGAGGGCGACATTCCAGTTGAGGCCGAAATCTTTGCGGTTGATGCTGCCTTTGATGGTGAGAGCGGCACGCTGCATGCCCCAGGCGTCTTTGATCTGCCCCTGGTACTCGGCGTCGAAAGTGACTTGTTTGGTGACACCGTGCATGGTCAGGTCGCCGGTCACGCGGTACTCGTTGCCGCCGAGCGCCTCGACTTTCGTGCTTTTGAAGGTGATAAGTGGGTATTTTTCTGTATCAAAGAAATCCGCCGAGCGCAGATGTGCGTCGCGCTTCTCGTCGCGGGTATTAATGGTTGCCGCGTCCGCCTCGGCCTCGACCCAGGAATTTTCCGGGTGTGCTTCATCAATGTGAAGCTGGCCGCGTATCACGTCGAATTGCCCCTTGACGGTGCTGATCATCATATGCCGAACGGAAAATGTTACCTGTGAATGTGTTGCGTCAATTTGCCACGCCATTGCTTTACTCCTTTTATCGGTATTCCCTGTCGGGTATATACCATGTTTTGTTTTATCGCTATCAAATAGTTAGTAACTTTACTAACTAAAGGAAATATAGCACATGGACTTTGCTTTGTCAAGTAGCTAATAAAAGGTTAGTAAGAGCCGGTTACTGTTCGAGCAGAGCGACGGCGTAGCAGGCGATGCCTTCCTGGCGACCGGCGAATCCGAGGCCGTCAGTAGTGGTGGCTTTGACGCTGATCTGTGAAAGATCAAGATGGAGATGCTGAGCAAGGTGGGTACGCATGGCGGAAATGTGGGGCGAAAGTTTGGGCCGCTCAGCGACGATGGTGGCATCGATATTGCCGATGCGCCAGCCGTGCTGCCGCAGGAGGTCGCGGGTATAGTCGAGGAAGACGCTGCTGGGCTGGTTCTTCCAGCGTGAGTCACTGGAGGGGAAATGCTGGCCGATATCACCGAGAGCGGCGGCACCCAACAGGGCATCGACGATGGCATGGATGACGGTATCGGCGTCAGAATGGCCGGAAAGGCCCCGCGAGAACGGAATATTGACCCCACCGAGGATGAGGGGACGCTCAGCGGCAAAGGCGTGAACATCGTAGCCGAAACCAATGCGTGTCGTCATAGTGTGTGTCCCTGTAGCAGCGCTTCCGCGAAGAGCAGGTCTTCCCGCGTCGTGATTTTGATGTTGGTGTAGGAACCGGGAAAGATATGGACGGGCAGGCCCAGGCGTTCCAGCAGGGAGGCGTCGTCGGTGACATCCACCCCGGCAGCAGAAGAGTGGTGGGCATGGTGAATGAGCGGAAAGGAGAAGACTTGTGGCGTCTGCACAGCCCACAACTGCGAGCGGTCAAGTGTGGTACTGATCTGCCCTTCCTGTGCCTGTTTGATGGTGTCCTTGACCGGAACAGCGGCGATGGCGGCCTGATGCTCCTGCACAGCTTGCAAGCCCGCCTCGATGATTGCGGGAGTGACGAAAGGTCGTGCGCCATCGTGAATCATCACCCATTGTGTTTCCGGCGCCACCTGCCCCAGTTTATCAAGCCCCAGGCGCACCGAATCCTGCCGACGCGGGCCACCGGTGACGATAGCAGCGATTTTGCGCCAGGCTTCGCGCTCGCACAGCGCCCTGGCCTCGTCGAGGCGCTCTGCACTCAGGACGAGGATGATGCTATCGATCCCGGAGAAGGATTCGAAGACATCGATGGTGCGAGCGAGGATTGGGCGCCCGACCAGCGGTATCCAGAGCTTATCTCGCCCCTGCATGCGTCTGCTGCTGCCCGCCGCAACGATTACAACGGCTGTCCTGCCTGGCATGGAAACTCGGTACCTCAATATTGTCTTTGCTTGGCCGGTGGTTGTGCAGATGGGGAGGTCCCATTGTTCCCCTGCTTTGGATGGGCGAAGATCATGCGACCGGCGACCGTTTGCAGCACGCGTGTCACAGTCACTTCGATGGTCGTGCCCATATATTGCCGCCCACCTTCGACCACGATCATCGTGCCGTCGTCCAGGTAGCCGACACCCTGGTTAAGTTCTTTGCCATCCTGCATGATCTTGATGGAGATATCTTCTCCGGGCAGCAGAACGGGTTTGACAGCATTTGCCAGTTCATTGATGTTGAGCACCTTGACGCCCTGCAACTCGGCCACGCGATTCAGGTTGTAGTCATTGGTGATGATGGGGCAGTGCAGCGTGCGCGCCATCTTGACAAGTTTACTGTCGACTTCCACGATGCCCTCGACATCGGCATCGGTGATTTCGATGGGAACCTGCGTGTCCTTTTGCAGCCGGTTGAGCATTTCCAGGCCGCGACGGCCACGATTGCGGCGCATGGTATCGGCTGAATCGGCGATGCGCTGCAATTCGTTGAGCACGAAGCGCGGTACCACCAGCGTACCAAAGACAAAGCCTGTCTGGCTGATATCGGCGATGCGTCCATCGATGATGGCGCTGGTATCCAGCAAAATTTCTGACGAGGCGGTTGGGGGTAGCGTGTGCTCCTTATCGCGCTCTTTCTCCTTGCCCTTCTCTTTGTCGCGCTCCTCATCACGGTCACGGTCGCGGCGGCGCTGGAAAAAGCCAGTGGAGAAGAGGTGGGTAATGTCGTTTTTGCGCTGCACAGCCAGAGCGACGCCCAGGAAGCCAAAGACGACAGCTCCCACGAAAGGCATGATATGCCCCAGGCTGGAAGGCAGATTTGCCAGTGGAATGGCAAGCAGGAACGAGATGATCAGGCCAACGGTCAGTCCGACGACAGCAGCAACCAGATCGCTGGCTGATGTGTCGCGCATCCAGCGATAAGGGACGACGGTAATGTAAGGGGTAATGATAAAAGCTATGAGAGCGCAGGCGACGGCGATACCTGCCGCCCATTTAATGCCAAGACTGTGTGTGGAGGGATCAAAAAAGTATAGACCAGTAACGACGCAGATGGCGACCAGTGCCCCGATGATCCGGGCAGTAGTTTTAACAGACATCCCTGCATCCTCCAAACGGTGCCAGCAAGAGCTGATTGATGCACCACTGAGGGGCGACGTCGGCTAAGGCACGAGGGCGGGATGAAGAATAAAAACAAAAAAGATAATAGCAGCATGATGTTGCAAGGCCTTTCGTGCTTGACCGGGAACGCGCCCGTATTAACCGCAAAAAACTCTTTGTCGATTAAGGAGTATACACCCATACGACTGAAGAATCAATAGCCTCCTCGTTGAGACAGCTTGCTACAAGAAGACACCCTTTCTTCTAGTGTAGCGCAATCTCCAGGGCTACTGCAAGGGAACTCGCGGTTATGACTTTAAAGTCGACGGGCAGGCCAGCCTCCTCCAGTTCGGAGCGTACTTGAGCGCCGCGTCCGGTGGCAGGGACGATGCAGCGTTTGAAACCCAGCTTGGCGGCTTCGCGCACACGCAGCGTCAGGCGATTGACGGCACGCAGTTCACCGGAAAGGCCGACCTCGCCAATGAGCGCCATGTCGGGCGGGATGTTTTGCTCGCGGTAGCTGGAAGCGATGGCGGCGGCGACACCGAGGTCGATAGCCGGTTCCTCCAGGCTAAAGCCGCCGACGACATTGGCGTAGACATCGTGATTGCCTACCGGTAATCCGACACGTTTGGTAAGGACGGCCAGTAACATGAGCAGGCGATTGTGCTCGATGCCGTTGGTGGTGCAGCGAGCGTTGCCAAAATTGGTGGGGGTGACGAGGGCCTGCACCTCAACCAGGATGGGCCGCGTTCCCTCCATACTGACAACAACAGCGGAGCCGGTGGCGTCCTCGCGCCGGTCAGACAGGAAGACGGCAGAGGGGTTGGTGACTTCCAGCAAGCCCTCACCGTGCATCTCGAAGACGCCGATTTCGTGCGTGGGGCCGAAGCGGTTCTTGACGCCGCGCAGCAGGCGGTAGGAGTGGTAGCGCTCACCTTCGAGATAAAGCACAGCGTCGGCAATGTGTTCCAGCGCTTTAGGACCGGCCACAGTCCCTTCTTTCGTGACGTGGCCGATGATGAAGATAGGGATGTGGCTACTCTTGGCAAGCTGCATCAATTGCAACGTACACTCGCGCACCTGGCTGATGCTCCCCGGCGCGGCTGGCAGGTGACCTGTCAGCACCGTCTGAATAGAATCGACGATGACCAGCGAGGGTTTGAGCCGGGCGATGGCCTCCGCGATGACCTCCAGTTCGATAGCGGCCAGCAAATACAGTCGTTCGCCACTGATATCCAGCCGTTCGGCGCGCATTTTGACCTGCTCAATCGACTCTTCGCCTGAGACATAGAGGACAGGCCCTACGTTCTTCGCAATCGCTCCAGAAACCTGAAGCAGCAGCGTCGACTTACCGATGCCCGGCTCACCGCCGATGAGAATCAGTGAACCGGAGACAAGGCCGCCTCCGAGCACGCGGTCCATCTCACTATAGCCCACAGAGATGCGCTCCTGGGCCAGCGGCTTGATATTGGGCAGCACGACCGGAACCGAGGTTCCCTGCGCCAGGGAAGCCTGTCCCAGCGTCGACTGCCTGCGCTGCTGGATGGTATTCTGCGCGGGCAGTTCCACCACCTCTTCCATCGTATTCCACGAGCCGCAATCCGGGCATTTCCCAACCCATTTACTCTGCTCTCCGCCACACTGCTGGCAGACATATTTTGTGCGTGTTTTAGGCATAAATATATTCCAGGATGCAAGAATGAATAACTAACACCACCTGTTGTACTATTCTACCAGAGATGGCAATTAGTGGAAACAGGCTAACGCAGGTTCGTATATAAAGATCACTTATTCTGATCTTTTTACTCTCCGTGCGCCGCTGCAAAAACTCTGTCATGCCTCTTCTGTAATCAATTTGATATTGATTGATCGAACGAGAGAGAGTAACTTCTTTCAGCTTCTATAATAGCGATTTCCACTATACAATATCTGTAAGTGTGATAATATGTCAAGGGCCAGGAGCAGAGATGGACGGTATTCTCACCTCTTCCCCCCGTGAATCAGACAAATAAAAGAAGAGGGACAATTTCCTTGTCCCTCTTCTTTTATTTGTCTATCCTGATCAGCTAAGCCTGGCTGTCACCGCCGTCTGCTGTGCCTGCGGGTAGAGCAGCTTCGGGAGCGGCTGGTGCTGGCAACTGCTCGATGCGGTTGCGCACCTGCAGGACGAGATCGTCGTCGATGACCACGCCTTCCACCAGGTCGCCCGGATGGAACTTGCCCTGGAGCAGACCTTCGGCCAGAGGATCTTCAACCATGCGCTGGATGGTGCGGCGCAGCGGGCGGGCACCATACTGCGGGTCGAAGCCCTTCTCGATCAAGAAGTCCTTCGCGGGCTGGGGCATGACCAGCTCGATCTGCTGTTCGGTCAACTGCGTGCGCACGCGGTTGAGCAGCAGGTCAACGATGGAGTACATCTCTTCCATACGCAGGGAATGGAAAACGATCACTTCATCGATACGGTTCAGGAACTCGGGCTTGAAGGTGTTCTTCAGTTCGCCGAGAACTTTGCTCTTCATAGCCTCGTACTCGCTCTGGTTGGCTTTGGCCTTGTCCTTCGACTGCTTGAAGCCTATGGAGGCCTCGCGGTTGAGCAGGGCCGCGCCGACGTTACTGGTCATGATGATGATGGTGTTGCGGAAGTCAACCGTGCGTCCTTTAGCGTCGGTCAGTTTGCCGTCCTCCAGAATCTGGAGCAGCATGTTGAAGACGTCGGGATGAGCCTTCTCGATTTCGTCGAGCAGGATCACGCTGTAGGACTTGCGGCGTACCGCTTCGGTGAGCTGACCGCCTTCTTCATAGCCGACATATCCGGGAGGCGCGCCAACGAGGCGGGCTGCCGCGTGGCGCTCCATGAACTCTGACATGTCAATCTTGATGAGCGCCTCTTCGCTGCCGAACATGAATTCGGCAAGCGTGCGCGCCAGCTCGGTCTTACCAACGCCTGTCGGACCCATGAAGATGAAGGAGCCGATGGGGCGTTTGGGGTCCTTCAGACCCGCACGAGCGCGGCGCACAGCGCGAGAAATTTTCTCAATCGCCTCGTTCTGGCCGATGATGCGCTGGTGCAGTGCATCCTCCATCTGGAGCAGGCGCTGCGACTCTTCCTGCGCGATACGCATCACAGGGATGCCCGTCCACATCGAGACGATCTGAGCGATCTCCTCTTCGCCGACGGTTGGCTTGTCAGTTCCGCGCTCGCGGTGCCAGCCGGACTCCAGCTTGGCAATGCGGTCGCGCAGTTTGACCTCGCGGTCGCGCAGTTCCGCGGCCAGTTCGTACTCTTGCTGCTGGATTGCGGCCTCTTTTTCGCGCAGGACGGATTCCAGTGCCTTCATGGCCTCTTTGAGGTTGAGAGGCGCAAGAGAGTTCTGCATGCGCACGCGGCTGGACGCCTCGTCAATGAGGTCGATAGCCTTGTCAGGCATGAAGCGGTCGGTGATGTAACGGCTCGCCATCTCGGTGGCAGCGCGTAGCGCCTCGTCGGTAATAACCAGACGGTGGTGCTGCTCATAGCGTTCGCGAATGCCTTTGAGGATTTCGATGGTCTCCTCAACGGTAGGTTCGCGCACGATGACCTCCTGGAAGCGGCGCTGCAGGGCGGCATCGCGTTCGATGTACTTACGATACTCATCGAGCGTGGTAGCACCGATGCATTGCAGCTCGCCACGAGCCAGGGCCGGCTTCAGAATATTAGCTGCGTCAACTGCGCCCTCGGCTGCGCCCGCGCCGACAAGCGTGTGAACCTCGTCGATGAATATGATGCAGTCGCGGCTGTTGCGAATCTCTTCGATGATCTTCTTCAGGCGCTCCTCGAATTCGCCACGATACTTGGTACCGGCGACGAGGGAGCCGACATCGAGGGTCAACAGGCGCTTCCCGGCCAGGGTTTCAGGAACCTCACCGGCCACGAGCCGCTGGGCCAGTCCTTCGACGATGGCGGTCTTCCCAACGCCGGGCTCACCGATGAGGGCCGGGTTGTTCTTGTTACGCCGGGAAAGGATCTGGATGACGCGCTCAATTTCCTGATGACGACCAATCACCGGGTCGAGCGTGCCTGCGCGAGCGGCAGCAGTCAGATCGATACCCATCTGGTCGATAGTGGGGGTCTTGGAATGCTTGGCATCGCGCTCGTGCGGCGCGCCAGACTGGCTAAGCACCTGGATGGTCTGCGTGCGCACTTTTTCCAGGTTGACGCCCAGGCTTTCCAGGACGCCGGCGGCGATGCCTTCACCCTCGCGCACAAGGCCGAGCAGGAGATGTTCTGTACCGATATAATGATGATTCAGACGACGAGCTTCGTCGACGGCCAGCTCGATCACCTTTTTGGCGCGTGGGGTCAGGCCAATTTCGCCCAGGACGATACGATCGCCACGGCCAATAATAAATTCTACGGCGCTGCGAACTTTGTTGAGTTCAACGCCCAGGTTACTCAATACTTTTGCTGCGACACCTTCCCCTTCGCGGACAAGGCCAAGCAGAAGGTGTTCTGTGCCAATGTAATTGTGCTGGAAGCGCTGGGCCTCTTCCTGTGCGAGGCTCAGGACTTTCCTGGCTCGCTCTGTGAACTTATCAAACCTGTCTCTATCGTTCACCTGCTAGTCACCCCCCTTTCAAAGGCAGAGGGTGGAACCGATCCCTCTGTGTCGCTCAGGCAAACTACCATTTTCACTATACAACACGTACTAAACTGCGTCAAGGACAACACCTGTGACCTCCCTATAAAAACCCTCACAACCCATCACATGCCGCCTTGTGGGAAGCAAACGGCCTCCTTACCGCCTGCCTGGTAGCTGCCAGAATGGGATACAGTAAGAAGGCCGAATGATTGGTTGTTCAGGTGCGAAATGTTCGTAACTTCAGAAACCGCTCGCTAGTGTCAGTACCTCCAGAATATCCGGTGAGAGTTTTCCCTCATCATCGAGGAAAAATTAGGAGCATGTATGAGACGTTGCTCAAGTCATCTATTGGATGTATCATACAACACTTAGAGGAGGGCGTCAAGGACATTCGACCCCCTTGCACTTTTCTAAGAAAAATTCGCAAGGAGGTCAAATAGTTGAGTAGCAAACGGGGGAAGAAATTACTTGCCGGTGTTTTCCTCGTCCTTGCTCAGTTGGCGAGCGGCTGCGCGGAAGGCTTCCGCCATGGCCGTCGTCTCATTCTCTTCTGGCAGGTTATTCAGGATTGGATTTTCGACGTTGCGCTCCGAGCGCTCGCGCCGATCAGGGCGTGAATCGCGCGGGCGTGTTGTCGGCGCAATGCTCTCCAGAGAAGGCGTCACCTCCGCATGCGCCCCGGTCTCTTCGGGCGCGGCCCCTTCAGCCGTTGCCGCGGCCTCCGCCGCAGGCTCTTTATCGAGTTCCTCAACCTGGCGCAGGCTCAGGCCCAGACGACGGCGTTCCGCGTCGATGCGCAGGACGCGCAGTTGGAGTTGCAGACCCTCGTGCAGGGCAGTCTTGATATCCATACCGGGCGGAAGCTCAGAAAGATGGATCAGACCCTCGATGCCATCCTCAATGCGTGCGAAGGCACCGAACGGAGCGATCTTAGTGATTGTGCCCGTAACGAGCTGACCCACTTTGTAGCGTTGCTCCACGGTTGTCCAGGGGTCAACCTCCGCCCGCTTGATGGAGAGGGCGATCTTCTTTTTCTCTTTATCGACGCTCAGCACCTGAACTTCGACTTCCTGCCCGACCCTGAGTACCTCGCTCGGATGGTTGACACGGCTCCAGGCTAACTGGCTGATATGCACCAGGCCGTCCGCACCGCCCAGATCAATGAAGGCTCCGAAGTTGGCAAGATTGCTGACCACGCCCTTACGGACCTCGCCGGGCTTGAGTTCATCGAGCAGTTCCTCGCGGCGGCGCTGTCGCCATTCCTGGACGGCCAGTCGCTCCGAGAGAATCAGCCGGTTGCGCGCCCGGTTAATCTCGATGATTTTGAGTTGCAGCTCTTTGTCTTTCATGGCCGCCAGCTTGGCTGCCGTCTCCTGATTCTCCCCGCCCAGCGCGACCTCTTCACGCTTGAGGTTGAGAATCTGCGAAATGGGTACGAAGCCGCGAATGCCTGCCACGTCAACAATCAAGCCACCCTTGTTGTAATCGATGACCTTCGCGGTCAGCAGTTCGTTATCTTTATACTGCTGCTCGGCAATGCGCCACTGCCTCTCGGCGTTGGCGCGTTTCAGTGAGAGGAGCGCGTGACCCTCTTGCGTCTCCGGCTGGATGACGTACACCAGAACTTTATCATTGAGGTGCAGCTCACCGAAGGAGCCGTAGCCGGTGGCTGGCAGCTCTTTTGTCGAGAGAACACCCTCCGATTTGAGGCCGATGTCGACCAGGATTTCGTCCGAGTCAATACGCACGATTACGCCCTCGACCACATCCCCTCGCTTGATGTTGATGGGATTTGCTGATTCTGCCAGCAATGCCGCCATCTCATTGTACTCACCCCCTTCGGGGGTGCCGTTGCTTTGTTCTTCTGGGTCTTTCTCTTCGTACATGATGTGTACCCGCCCGCTCTTATGATTTGCCGCTGGCATTGTCGAAAGGTCGCCGTGCTGTTGTGCTTGCATGGGTAAAATACCCCCTTCGATCCACGGTTATTGCCATCCCTTCACGGCTCTTCCGCAATGTTCCCTATCTTCTCTCCCACCACAGTTTGCCCGTTCGAGCCTGTTCACTTGTTAAACCAATCTGGCAGGCTTAGTGCCGTGCCTTCTATGGCGAATGGATTTCATCACAGGAAACCTGGGGATTATGCCGTTTGATCTGGCTTATCGGAGGAGGTTGCTTAGGCGGTGATTCGTTTCGATTGAAAGGTTTTCTCTTCTATGAGATTGCCGGGCCGGTTTGAGCGACAGCTCTTCACTAGAAAACGTCATACGAAACGCTGCTCGCAGACAGGTAGCCAAGATTACGAACACAATGAGAGCCTAAAGTCAGCATACCCCCACTCGATGCTCTCATTATACCAGAAGCTTTTCCTGAATGCAAGACAATACAATGCCTATTCTCCAAACTCCCCGATGTATTTTTGTTTATCACATTGTATCACACACGTGCAAGAATGCAAGGGTATTTTGCCCGAAAATCCGGTAATCTCGAAAAAAACTGGTGCTACGAGCGACGGACAGGCTCTATGTGCTAAAATAAAGACATGGATTTACGAAATATTGATGAAGTAGTGGCGACGTTCCAGGAGCGCTTGCTGCCTGTGGAACAAACCAGCGACATGATCTCTGCTGTGATGGCGCAGCAGCCTGGGGTGCGCCCGGCCTCGGTGCTTGTGCCATTATTTGTTCACGAGGGACAACCGGCTCTCGCCTTTATTCGCCGCTCGCGGGAACTGCGTTCTCATAGCGGAGAGATCGCCTTTCCCGGCGGTGGCGCCGAAGCAATCGATAGCTCGCCGATTGCGACGGCTCTGCGCGAGGCGCAGGAGGAGATCGGGCTGGACCCGGCGCGAGCCGAGATACTCGGTATGCTGTCGCCCCTCTTTACTTCTGTGAGCAATTATCTCATCACTCCGGTCGTGGCTTTTTTGCCCCGTGGGTTGGGAACACTGCGCCTGCAAGAGAGCGAAGTGGGCGAACTGATCCTGGTTGCGCTGGCCGCGCTGGCTGATCCCGCCATTTTTCACTCCGAAGAGTGGGTGCGCCGGGGCCAGGCTCACACTGTCTACTTCTACGATTACGGGCCGTATCGCATCTGGGGCGCGACTGCGCGGATGGTGAAGACACTGCTCGATCTCCTGTTGACAGGTGAGGGGTGAGAGAAAATAGTCATGGTTACTATGATTTTGCCTATCCGTTGACTACAATAGAGAAAGAACAGGATGTAAACGGAACTGGTTGTGTTCGTAGTGCGTTCTCTGTAGATCGTTTCCATGTAATAGCGGTTCGGCCCTTATAAGGCCCCAGGTGGAGAAAAACTGTGTCATTGCCCACATCTGATGCACAATCTTCGGGATTTTTGCCGCAGCATCCTCAGCGCCTGCAACGCTCACAACAAGTACAGGCGGCTCCCCACTCGATGGCCGTTCCTGTCGCTGGTTCTCCAACATCCCCCGCGAATCTCAACAATCCAGCACTCGTAAACACGCCCCGGTTGCCATCATCCCCTTTGCCAGGAACGCCTTTCCTTGCTCCATCTCCATCCCCATCCCCGTCCTCGTCAATACCAATGGCGGAGCGTGCTGACCAGATTGCGCATGAGAGAGCTATTGATTTTGCCTCTCAATCGTGGGACCTTGCGACCGGCGGGTTGAAGACCTTGACCGCGAAGCGCCAGCTCCCTCCACTGCCTGACCGGCGTTTGGGCGAGAAGCTGCCAGAGTCAGCATCAGCGGATGCGTCGCGCAGCTATGCCTTTATGCTGGTAGTTCTGGCATGCCTCGTGCTTATGCTTTTTAGCGCGGGCGTGGTGTTATGGATTATGGTCCAGCCCTGATAAGCATGGAGTTAAGTCACCACCGGATTCAAAAAACAAAAGAACATCAGGATGTCGCTGCTGGTACACCATGAAGTGGGGTTGCGTTGAGAATAGCTTTGACGATGGCGCGAGCGAGGGTGGAAGCGGCAGCCGCACCGATCAGGCTTGTTTGTAATGCCAGTCCTGCCGCATCTAATGGTGTTTGTGGCTGCTGGCCGAGCGCCAGGGCGAAGGCTGTGTCGCCATCGAACATCGTGTGAGCAGGCCGGATAGCCTGTGCGAGGCCGTTTTGTGCCATCTGTGCCATTTTGTTCACTGCGTCTTTTGAAAGGGAGGCGTTTGTCGCAACGACGGCGATGGTAGTGTTGCCAGATGGGTTGGCTGGCGGGATATCCTGTGCTGATTGCGGTGACTGTGGAAGCTGCCCGGCGCTACCAAAGGGCTGTTGCGTCTCTGGATTGATCACGTCGCCAAAGGCGTTGACCACTACGATGGCTCCAACCAGTGTGCCATCAGGCAACTGTGTGCTGGCCGAGCCAAGCCCCCCTTTGAGCGCGAACATGGGGCCCCGTGTCTTATTGCAGGTCGCTCCTGTACCCGCTCCCACGTTGCCCTGAGCAACCGGGCCGGTGGAGGCCAGTTCGCAGGCGCGATAGCCGTAGCTGGCATCTGGCCGGATGCTGGCCGCGCCGAAGGCGAGGTCGAAGATAGCGGCAGCCGGTACGATGGGGACGCGAGCGACGAAGGTATCGTGTCCGATGTTGCGCTCTTCCAGATAGCGCATCACACCGCTGGCCGCGTCGAGGCCGAACGCACTGCCACCCGCAAGCAGAACGGCGTTGACGTTCTCGATCAGGTGCATGGGGCGCAACAGGTCGGTCTCGCGCGTGGCAGGCGCACCGCCGCGCACATCCACTCCGCCTATCGCTGGCGTATCGCAGAGTACAACGGTGCAGCCCGTCCCTGCCTCAAGATTGGTCACATGCCCGACACGAATGCCTGGAATATCGGTGATGTCGTCGTGCATAGCCATTACCGCCTCTCTAATTTCTTTGCTTTCTTGCTTTCTCCTCAAATGGTGATTCCCCACAATTTCTGTTAAGGTAGGGAAAGCGTGCTTGCTTCATTGTATCACAGGTTTTCGGATAAGGTCCCAACGTTGGGATTAACGGGCAGGCGTTATGGTTCTCATCCACCGTGATGACCATTTGGAACCTTCTCCGACCAGGACATACCCTCCTATGGGGCATAAGGATTTTATGCGGCATGCTCAATGCGCTGCCACGGAATCGCGAACTCCACAACCACTGCCACAATGATGCCCATGACAAGCCCGTTCTGCACAAGCGAACGGACGAGGCCGGGAATGGTGCTGAACGCTGTTGAGGGAATGAGCATCAAGGACAGGCCAAGCAGCACGGGCAGGGCGATACGATAGATTGTTTTGCTGGTGAACTTCATCCCTTCCAGCAGGCTGAGGCCGGAGCCGAAGAGTTGGAGATAGGCCACGAACAGGACAGCATCACCCACGCTCACGGGCAGCGAGGCAAAGAGCTGGCCGAGCGCAGGAATCAGGCCGAGCAGGATGAACAGCGCCGCCCCCATCAGGAAAGGCGCTCGCTTCAAGATGCGTGTTGTGCGCAGGAAGCCGAACGAGGAGACATACGGCGCGTAGGGCACAATGCCGAAGAGGCCGGAGACGAGGGAGCTAAAGCCGGTCACAACCAGTGAGCGGCGGTATTGCGCGTTTGAAACTTCCTGCTCGAACAGGGTTTTCGCGCCCTCCAGCGCGGCGAAGGTGTTGCTCAGGCTGATCAAACCCGTCAGCACAATCGTGATCAGCAGGCCGATATTGAAGCTCGGCGGTCCCCACGGCAGGATGGCGAACAGGACGTTCCCGGCAGGGGCAAGCGGGGCCGTGTTGCCCGGAAAGAGCAGCACAAAGGCGATCCAGCCGACGATGATGCCCGTCAGGATGGCAAAGTTACTGATCAGCCCTCGTCCGAAGATGCTCAGCAGCAGCACCAGCACGACAAGTCCCAGGGAGAGCAGAGCAATACCCGGCTGGATGTGCGTGCCGCTGGAAAGCCCGATCATGCCCTTGAAAAAGATGCTGCACAACTGCGCTCCCAGCAGGAAATAAAAGGTGCTGGTCACAAGCGGAGTGAAGAGGAGACGCAGCCAGCGCTGCAGGCCCGTTACACCGAGCAGAATAATGATCAGCCCGGTCAGAATAATTCCCACCTCCAGCGTTCCGCCCAGCACGGCTAACGATTGGCCCTCAGCCTGCGCGCTGGCAGCAAGGCTCAAGATCACGCCCCACCACAGCCCTGCCGGGCCCTCCATCAGGGGCAGGCGATGCCCAAGCGTTCCCTGCAAGATGCACGCAATGCCAGTGTAGATGAATGCTCGCTCCAGCGAGGCGGTGATGACAGCGGGCGGTTGGTGAAAGGCATAGCCGATAGAGAGCGGGATCACTACGATGTTTGCGAACATGAAGAACAGCCATTGCAGACCAGCCAGACCAGTTGCGATGGGCGAAATACCGCGCTCTGAAAGACTCCGCAATGCACGCTCCTTATCTGACGAATATCGTGGATGCGCACGCTTCTTACAATAAGAAGCCTGTGCGATTATACGCCTGCCGGAGAGAAGGCGGCAAGCAGCATATTGACTTGCTGCTGGGCTTTTGCTGTGTCTCCGGCAAAGATCAGGCCCATCGGATTTTTCGCCATGCGGCAGATAATGCGTGTCCCTTCCTGCTGTAAAACGATGTCCCTTTCCGCGATGCGTCCTCTGACCTCCTGCGGGTCGGCGTTTGCGGGCAGCGGTTGTTTATCGATCGTACAGATGCCCTGCGCAATGGCTTCCTTCATATTATACGTCGTTTGCTCTTTGTGATTTGCGCCCAGAACGGTCATAATGGCATCGGTGTAGTTGGTCCAGCGCGGATTGCATTCTGCCAGGTAGTTGCCCGTGGGCAACTTTCTCCGCTTCTGAAGCCGCATTTCCAGTGCGCCCGGAATCATGATGTCCAGGTTTGCCACTCCTCTGATCGAGGCGAAGTCTATCCCACACTTGTGAGCCGTCTTTCTGAGAAACGCCTCGAAGAAGGCGGCGGTCTTATCTTCATATTCCTGTTGCATGTGCCGCATATAAGCATTTTTCGGTACATAGGTGCTCGTGCCAATACAGGCTCTGCTGCCCGGTTTCTGCAATTGTCCATTCCAGCCCAGCGATTCGACATGATTGTCTAAAATCACCACCGACGTGCCAGGAGAGTCGGCAAAGTCGATATAACGGCTGATGACTATCCTGGTTTCCTTCTCGACATTCATGGTCGCGGCCAGGTGTTGCTGGGATATCGCTAATGCTTCTTGCCAGCTCGTGTAGGATTGCGCGTGTACGGCGTCTCCGTCCTGGACGACGATAATGCCGCCCGCGTTTTCATAGACCAGGCAGCAGCCATAGTTGCCATCTTCTTCAGTGGCTCGCATCATCACTCCCAACGGGTACGCCTCCGCCACTCCCGCCTCGCCATAGATATCCTCTATGCGCCGCAGAAAACGCTCTGCCGCCTCCGCGACATCACAGAAGCTGGCTACGGTATAATCAGGTGGATAAAAGCCTTCCAACGCGAACTCATCGGCCAGTTGATAGAAGCTGGCCTTGTTTTTCAGCATATGGGTCATCATTGCCGGTAAGCCCCATGCCTCCGTTCCCAACTCTTTGAGCAGCCGTTTCTCTGTTTCGGGAACGTTAATATAGGGAACGACCAGCGGCACCAGTTCCGGCGCGTTCTCCATCTCCCTTCTCAGTTCGTCGAACGTGACAGGGATGATCTCTTTGCCAGAAAGTGTGCTGATATAGTTCAACTGGGCGCGAATTTCCGACGTAGGCAGGCTGACAAGGACGCGAATACGTTCAGCATGCAGCGGCAAATGACCGCAGCGCTCTCCATAGTAGTGCTGCACGTAATTAACCATCTCCTTGTTCGATGCCCGTAAAACTCCCTCACTGCCCACATTATGATAACCCACACCCAGTACATGTGATACCGGTGAAGCGAACAGTGGTATGTGCAGGATACTCATGTTTATAGCTCCCGATTGCATATTTCAGATCAGTATTATACATCTTGCCTGGAGACTGTCAATCTCGCTAGACACTGAAGTATGAACGTGTCAGTCTGAGCCTGGCGGAGACTGGCATCCCTGGCCTCGCGCAAAATTCAGCAATTTCCGACGAATTTAGCTGGAGCGGCGTAAATAGCCCAAAAAGCTCTTGACTTTTTGCGAGGCTGCGGGTACACTCTGTCACAGATTTATCGTTGGCTATCAGAGATCGGCTATGATCAAGCAGCTATGTAAAGGAGGTGAGTTCGATGCTACAAGTGCTTGTAAACAAGAACAGAAGCGCGGCGCCGTATCTGCGTGGAACTCACCCGTCAAGCAGCATCTGAGCGTTGAAGCATCTCACACTCCGCTCAGTGTTGTCGCTCGGATATTTCCACGTCCGGGCCTTTTCTTTACCCGTAAGGCCCCCTCGTACTATGCCGTAGGGCTTCCTCATGCAATCAGTCATCCAGGCGCTGATACTTTACGTACAGGAAAGGTAATATGTCGTTCCTTTTGATGGCGCGTTTCCTGGCCAAAACACAAAAATCCTTCCCGGGATGCATTGTGCCATCCTCCGCCATTTTCAACGAAGAAAGGTGTTACCGGCTTGCACATGTTACAACTCGATACGCGGAACCAGAAGCAATTGACGGCTGCCCCGGAGGAGAGGAGGTGAGAGCATGAGAGGGAAGTTACGCGACAAGCGGGTCGATTTCAAGCGCGATCCATTCAAGCGCGAGGGGGCGGAGCGCCGCCGCCCATTGAGCAAGCGAGAAAATCGTTCTCTGGCCTGGCTGAACCAGCAACTGGAAGAGGAAGAGGATGATTACCTGGCTGAGGACGAGGTCGAGGAAGAGTTGATGACACCAGCCCAGCCTGTTCAACCAGCCCAGCAGGCGAAAGCTGCTCAGCCAGTCCCGCCCAGGAAGAAATAAGATATGGAGTTTGATTGGTAGGAGCAGCGTTCTGAACACAGAACGCTGCTCCTACCAATCAAACTTCACACAAAAAACTACGGAATATCTACCTCCGGGAACATGCGGCGTGCAATCACGAGCCGCTGGATCTGCGCGGTTCCCTCGAAGATGTCAAAGACTTTGGCGTCGCGGAACCACTTGTGGATGAGTTGCTTGCGCTCGGAATTCTCGCCCGGCGCGGTAATGCGTACTGCCGCTGCCGTCGCCTTCATCACCAGTCCACCCGCGTAGGCTTTGCTCATGGAGGCTTCTTTTGAGTTGGGGATGCGCTGATCTGCCATCCAGGCAGCGCGCCAGACCAGGAAACGCGCCATCTCAAGTTCCTGCCGGATCTCCTCCAGCTCGTTCTCGATGTCGCGGCGTTTCGCTGCAGGGTAGCCTGCTGGCAGTTCCTCCCACACCCACTCGCTGGCTGCCTCGTAGGCGGCGCGAGCGATGCCAACGGCCAGCGCGCCTACCATCGGGCGCGTCGCGTCCAGCGTTCCCATCGCGGCCTTGAAGCCCTGTTTGCGGTCTCCCTGCCGACCTGTCAGCAGATGATCTCTGGGAATGCGGCAGTTCTCGAAGATCAGTTCTGCGGTTTGCGAGGCGCGCAGCCCCATTTTCTCTTCAATGCGCCCGACGATCATGCCTGGCGTCCCCTTCGGCACCACGAACGGGCGAATGCCCTCGCGTCCCAGGCTTTTGTCAATGGTGGCGAAAGTCACCACGAGGTCGGCCCGCGCGCCGTTGGTGATATAGTGTTTGTGGCCGTTGAGCACCCACTCGTCGCCGTCCAGTACCGCTGTGGTGGACATACCTGCCACATCCGAACCAATGCCCGGCTCCGTCAGCGCCAGCGCGCCCCAGTGCAGTTGCCCGTCCATGTAGGGGCCGAGAAAGCGCATCTGCTGCTCCGGCGTCCCCTGCGAGAGAATAGGTGGCGCTGCCAGACCCGGCCCCGGTATGGCGGTGGAGAGCGCGGCGTCGCCCCAGGCCATCTCCTCCTGTGAAATCACCGAGGAGACATTTTCCTGCCGTGGTTCGCTCTCATCGCGGCGGCTGCGTGCCTGAGCAGCCGAGCCGCCCCAGTAGCGCCGCTGCATGTTCCAGAAAAATGACTCCGGGATTTTCTCAGTACGATCACACTCCAACGAGATGGGCCGCATCTCTTCCTGCGCGACCTGGTGCGCGTAATCTCGCGCTTCCTGTTGTGCTTTGCTGAGGGTAAAATCGATCATCGCTCTCACTCCATTGCCGCAGCGTGACGCATCCACATCTCTGCCGGATGGTCCTGCATGAAACCTGCGCCGCCCATGATCTGGACAGCATCGATGGTGGCCGACTTCGCCAGCTTGATAGCCTGCTGCTGCGCGCTTTCCCCCTCACGCGCCAGCGTCTCACTCTCAATATCCCGATCCCAGTCGAACGCGGCCTTCCACACCAGCAGGCGCGCTGCGTCCAGCTTCATTGCCATCTCCGCCAGCATAAAGGCTATACCCTGATAGGAGACGATGGGCCGCCCAAAGGCGATGCGCTCCTTCGCGTAAGCTCCCGAATATTCCAGCGCCGCCCGTGCCATGCCGCAGGCCACCGCTGCCCGCAGGATATTGTAAAGGGTCGCGGCCCGTACCACCCCGTTGCTTCCTGGTTTGCCCAGTATATGCTCCGCCGGAACCGCCACCTGCTCGAAGCGATAGCTCACGCTTGGAGCCGCCAGCAAGCCCAGCTTGTGCGTGTCGGCGTCGATATGCATGCCCGCGTAGCGTTCAGGCACGAGCAGCGCGGCCACTCCCTGCAAGCCAGAACTACCCTCCTCGCGTACCAGCACCACCCTGGGACGCGACTCACGACCATGAATCACGTCGCGCTTGGTGCCGTTGACGATGTAATGCTCGCCTTCGCGGCGCACAGTTGCCTGTACCTCGTCCAGTGTATAGCCACCCGTGCGCTCCGCGAAGGCCAGGCTGCCATACTGTAAATATCCTTCCAGATCGTCGGTGAAAGCGGGAAGATAACACGCCTGTTGCTCCTCGTTTCCGGCCAGCATCACCGCTAGCGGCCCCATCATCGAGCCGATGATGTTCATTGCTATACCGCCGTCGCCATATCCCAACTCTTCGGCGATCAGCGCATACGTCACAGCCTCAATTGGCCCCGAGCCTCCATACCGCTCAGGAAACGGCGTCGTCAGCCCGGTCTGCACAATCGTCTTCATCATCTCGCCCGGCGCGTGCCCAAGCTTCTCCGCCTCTCGCCCATGAGGACGCAACTGCTGGACGGCCAGGCTGCGCGCCAGGTTCCGTATCTCTTCCTGCTCTTCCGTTGGGGCAAAGTTGAGCATATTCCACTATCCTTTCGCTTGACTTTCTCCCGCATCGTGCTGATATTGTACGAGATTAGCGGAGTTTTTGCCAGTCCATTTCGGCTATCCACCCTTTTCAAACAAGCTTCGAGTCGCTATACTTAAAACGGGATCTCTAAAATATCTGATTGAGGCGAAATATTTATGGTAATCGGTAAGCAAGTTGCGAAATATAGTTCGGTCATCTTACTCGTCCTTTTTCTCGGAATACAGGGAACCAGCGCGGCCCCTTCTACTGGCGGGGAGTTGATACTTCCGCAACCTTCTCCTGGTAAGACGACAGTTCCTCTTGTAAATGGATATGAGACGCTAATCTATAAAGGACCTGGTGGCATGCAGATGTTCTGTTATCTCCATGTACCTGCCGGTTATAACCCGCAACGCAAGTATCCTCTGGTACTGGTGATGCAGGGAAATGGAGAGGTGGCGAACCCGAAAATGTCACTTGCGCAGAATAGAAGTCACCTTCTTAACAAGTATTATGCCCAGGTCTGGACTTCAGCGGCGGTTCAGGATAAATGGCCCAGCTTTATCGTGATTCCTCAACTGAATGCGCCGAATCGCTATGTCAATGTCCCCGGCTCTACCGGCTCGTATACCATGAGTGCCCAGCCCACCCCCTCGCTGAGCGCGGCCAAAGCTATTGTAGATATATTGCAACGCGACTACAGCGGCATCGATTCTAATCGCATCTACATCACGGGACTCTCGATGGGAGCCTATGGCGTGTGGGATGCCATTGAACGCTGGCCCAATTACTTCGCGGCAGCCGCTCCTCTTTCCGGCGCGGGCGACCCGTCAAAGGCAGCGGTGCTTGTTCACCTGCCCATCTGGGCCTTTCACGGCGCAAAGGATACAACGGTACCCGTTTCTGGCTCGCGAAATATGATCAAAGCCATCATCAAGGCCGGTGGACACCCACGCTACACGGAGCTTCCCAATGAGACGCATGATCTCTGGGACCCGGGCAAAGTCTACTCACCTCAGAACGACCCGGCCTTCTTCAACTGGCTCTTCTCTCAGAAACGCCCGACAAATAACAGGTAAATTCAGCATTTTTTCAGCTCTAATGTGCTGAATATTCAGCGAGCTATGGCATGATCTTCTCAACCATACAGGTATAAGGTGAGAAGTGATCAGAAACGTCATGCAATTGACCGAAACAACTGAGAAAGATCGGGCCATAGCTGCACCGACCGGGAGCGACTGCCTCGTCAATTACATGACAAATGAAGCAGACATCTACGCCGTGTTCGAGGAGATTCTTCGTGCGGGAGAATCCCTGCTCTCCCTGTATTAAGGAAAGGCAGCAAATAAGCATGTATTACCATGATGTGCTTGAGACAATCGGCAACACGCCACTGGTCGAATTAAAAAGCTTTAGCCCTCGTCCGGGGGTGCAGATCTTCGCCAAGATGGAGGGGGCCAATCCGTCGGGCAGCCTGAAGGATCGTATTGCCAGAAAGATGATCGAGCAGGCAGAGGAGCAGGGCCTGCTGAAAAAAGGCTCCATTCTGCTGGAACCCACCAGCGGCAATACGGGCCTGGCGCTGGCGCTGGTCGCCAGCATGAAAGGCTATCCCTTTACCGCCGTAGTCTCCGACAAAGGAACACAGGACAAACGCCGCATGCTGGAACTTTACGGGGCCAACATCATCACCTCGCCTGGATCGGCAGGCAGCAATGGGGCGATCTGGCTGGCGCAGGAGATTGTGAAGCAGGATAAACGCTACGTCATGCTCTTCCAGTACGGCAATGAAGCCAACCCGCTGGCACATTATGAGACGACTGGTCTTGAGATTGTGCGCGATATGCCAGACCTCGATATGCTGGTCGCAGGGCTGGGAACCGGTGGCACGCTCACCGGCATTGGCCGCCGCTTGAAAGAACACAATCCCGCTATTCGCGTCATCGCGGCGGAGCCGGTGCAGGGGGATAGCATTCAGGGGCTACGCAACCTGGCCGACGGTTTTGTGCCGCCCGTCCTCGATCAATCGCTGCTGGAGAGCCGCGTCCTCGTATCGAGCAAACAGGCGTGGGCGCGCACGCTCCAGTTGAAAGAACACGAGGGCATCTTCGCTGGTCCCTCAAGCGGCGCAGTGCTCGACGTCGCTTTACGCTATGCCGAACAAATGGAGAGAGGAAAGATCGTAATTATCCTGGCAGATGGCGGCTGGAAGTACCTGAGCGAACAGCACTGGACGGCACAGCCTGAGCATATCCCCGTGCTACAACTCCAACATTAACCCCTCTCATCATATGCCTGTCTCGCTCCGACCCTGATAGTCGGTGATAAAAACAACGGCGTTCTATCACCTGCTATCGGGGTTTCTTATGTGTGGGTCTCACGCCTTGTCGGCATATTCCAGCGCTTCTTGCGCCTGCTGCGCAGCCGGGAAGTGGATGATGACGGTCGTGCCTTCGCCGAGGACGCTTGCGATACCTATGGTCGCCCCCTGTGCTTCCAGTAGCTCTTTCGCAATAGCCAGACCCAGACCACTGCCGCCGACCTTGCGTGCTTTGCGGCTGCGTGATGGGTCGGCGCGGTAAAAACGATCAAAGATATGCGGCAATGCTTCGGGCGGAATCCCCTGTCCGGTATCCTTTACCCTGATGACTACCCTTCCCTGAGCATCACTTTCAGCAGTGATATTGACACGTCCGTCCGGTGGAGTGAATTTGATCGCGTTGTCGACAATATTGAGCAAGACCTGTTGCAAGCGGTCTTTATCGGCTTCAATGGGAGGAAGGTCAGGGGCGATAGCGCAGTCAATCCCCTGCCCATTTGTCAGGTACTGCGCCTGGCTGTATACCGTAGAAACGACGGGTTCTACCTGCATGATCTTGCGACGCAGGACGATTTTCCCCTCGTCCAGCCGTGTCAGCACCAGTAAATCTTCAACCATCCGGTGCATGCGCTGCACCTCGTTATACATGCCATGCGCGAGCCTGCGCGATGCCTCTGTATCCCCTCGATCAGCGCCGATAAGCAGCATCTCCAGGCTACCGCTCAGGGCAGTCAGGGGCGTGCGCAGCTCGTGAGAGGCGTCGGAAACAAACTGTTTTTGACGCTGGAAAGCTGCCTCCAGTTTCGCCACCATTTCGTTAAAAGAGACGGCCAGGTGCCCGATTTCGTCATCAGTTGGCGGCGGATCGATACGCATGGAGAGGTCGCCAGCGGCAATGCGCTGACTGGTGCGTTCCATCTCAACCAGCGGGCGCAGCGCAAGGCTCACCAGTGGGAAGGTGATCGCTACGGCGAGGATCAGCACACAAAGGATGCCCAGAAAAAAGATCAGGCGCAGCGTTGCAATAAACAGATCAATTGGAGCGGTCGGCGTGTTTACCTGGAGGATGGCGACGGTGCGATAGCTGTTCACCATCACCAGTGGCATGAGCGCGATGAGCTGGCGCTGCCCCTGAGCATTTTTGGCCAGTACATAGTACGTGCTGCCCTGGTTTGTGCTCAGGACTTGCTGTACCTGCGCTGGCGAAAGCACAACCGTTTGCGGCGCAAGGGGAAATGCGCTGGGAGGGATGAGCACAGTACCATTCGTTGACAGAATGGTCACATTGGTATCTGTATTCGCGATTTTGGACACAAGCTCGTTCCCTGTATGTTCAAAGTTGGTAGGAAGAGGACCGGGTGAAGGAGGTGAGTAGCGAGCAAGCACGAAAGGACGGCCCTTTATGTCGTTGACGGCCACACGAGCCTCGTTATGGAGAACATTGGCCTCGTTGGTGTAGAGAACTTGCTGCGCGACCAGCGTGATCACAACGCTTAATCCGCTTAAGAGCAGTGCCAGTACTACCAGGGAAACCAGGGTAAGGCGCCAGCGAATAGGGATGCGCCGGGTTACATTGTAGAGAGATTTCTTGTTCCACATGTCTTTCTCTACCCCCGCAGGGTATACCCTACGCCTCGTACCGTTTGAATCAGGCGTGGCGGATTATCATGCAATTTTTCGCGCAGGTGGCGGATATAGACCTCGATAATATTGTCGTCTCCGTAATAATCATAGCCCCAGACACGGGACAGAATGGTATCGCGAGAGAGCACCTGGCGCGGATTCATCAGGAATAATTCCAGCAGGTCGAATTCACGCGGCGTTAGCTCGATCGGCTCGTCGTCGCGTGTCACGATCCGTGTGCCACGGTCAAGAGTGATGTCGTGAAATGTAAGAATATCCGCGATATTGTTGCCATGCCGCCGCAGCACGGCCCGCGTGCGCGCCATCAACTCCTTGAAGGCAAACGGCTTCGTGACATAATCATCGGCCCCCATATCAAGCCCGGCTACACGGTCATCGACGCCATCCCTGGCCGTGAGCATGATAATAGCCGCGTCATAATGCCGACGTATCTGGCGTGTCACCTCCAACCCGTCGAAGCCGGGCAGCATAATGTCCAGAATGATCACATCCGGCTGGTGCTGCGCGCTTGTCCGCACCGCATCCGGCCCGCTGGTCGCGACAAATACCTGGAAGCCTTCATACGCGAAGCCCATTTGCAAAAAATCGATAATTCCCGGTTCGTCATCTACAATCAAGACAGTTGGTCGTTTATTCCCATTGTTTTTCTCGTCAAGAGTAAGCATTTCCCACAATCCTCGTAAGAAGATAACAGAGGAGGTTTTCCCCTTTCTGTATTTTTACCAAATTTCGCTGAAATTTTGCTGAATCAGGCAAGCACACATTTCATGGCACGCAAGCGTGTTTTTCAGTGCGTGATGTTCAATCACTATAATCTATAACAAAAAAGTTTCAAGAAAACCTGTGAAATTTGTAAAGAATCTGTGTCCTTTTCCTGTGACGGACAAATCTCGCTTACTGGCGCACAGTGTCACCTCTCCGATTCAGCAAGTTTTCAGCAAACTTTCTTTATTTTTCAGCCGTGTGTGGCAAGATCAAAGGCGAAAACAGGAGCAGGATGCAATTCTGAGGAGGACTATCTATGTTATATCTGGAAAAACGGCCAGCGAGTAAAGATCGGCTTATTCAAGGAACTCTCTATAACAGTCTGATAAATTGGGCGGCAATACAGCCGGAAGAGGCATTTCTGATCGAGGCGGAAACGGGGCGAACATTGAGCTACGCGCAGACGCTTGCCGCTGTGAACAGGATGAGACAGGTGCTGGGAAATACGCCGCGCCATATCGCCCTCGCCCTCCCTGGTGGCATCGCGAACGCTGTCCTCTGGCTGAGCGCCTTGAGCGGCGGTCATCACCTCATTCCCGTCTCTCCCCAGGCTACCGAGAGCGAAAAAGTGCGCGTAGCCGACAGGTATCAGCCGGACGTGTTATGCGTGGAAGGGCAGGAAGATGCTGCTGCCTTTGCCAGTCCCCACGCGCAGGTTCTCACACGAGGGGCATGTGAAGCCATCCTCGCCGATCCATCCCCTTACACCCTGCTTGAGCCGGTAGAGGGTCGTGTCTACCTGGGAACATCAGGGACAACAGGCGAGCCAAAGGGCGTGATTCTGACCGAGCGGCAGATCGCCTGGACAGCAGATTCCGTGCGCGGCAGTCACGACCTTTCTCCCCAGGATCGCGGCCTGACTCCGCTCCCGTTTTTTCACGTCAACGCGCCCGTGGTGAGCCTGTGCGCCTCGCTGCTGGCCGGGAGCGCCGTCGTGATCGCTAAACGCTTCAGCAAGCGCCATTTCTGGGAGTGGGTAGAGCGCTATCAGATCACCTGGGCCAGCATTGTCCCCGCCATTGTCGCCATCTTGCTGGAGACGGAACGCCCGGCTTTCCTGCCCGGCTCGCTACGCTATGTGCGCACCGGCTCTGCCGCCCTTCCGCCCGCCGACCTGCATGCCTTCGAGGCACGCTTTGGCGTTCCTGTGATCGAGACGTATGGCTTATCGGAAGCCGCCAGCCAGGTCGTAGCCAACCCTATCCCGCCTGCTGTGCATAAACCAGGCTCCGCTGGCCTGCCCGTCGGCGTTACCCTTCGTATTTGTCTGCCCAGAGAGGGAGACGAAGAGGAATTATATGATGTGCCGCAGGGAGAAACCGGCGAGATCTGTATCGCGGGCCCGAGTTTAATCACCGCATATGAGCACGACAGGGGCAAAGAATCGTTTCAGGGTGGCTGGTTTCGCACAGGCGACCTGGGCTATCTGGATGAAGAAGGCTATCTCTTTATCAAAGGTCGGCGGCGTGAGGTGATTATTCGTGGCGGTGAAAATATCGCGCCGCGCGAGGTCGAAGAGGTGCTTCAGGGCTTTTCCGCCGTGCGAGAAGCCGCCGCAGTCGGTCGACCCGATCCCATTTATGGCGAGCAGGTCGTCGCCTATCTCACCGTGCGCGAGAACTGGAACGAAGAGAGCCTGCCTCAACTGCGCAGCTATCTCGCGCAGCATTTGACTCCGCAGAAAATCCCCGTTGACTTTATTATCCTTGAGGAACTGCCGCGCAATGCCACCGGCAAAGTCGAACGGCGTCTCCTGCGCGCCCGCGAGCAGGCTCATTATGATCGAAAGGGACAGGACAGGACTCAATAGTATGACACAGCTAGCTCAATCACAGGGGAAGCGCCCGCACATCTACGAACTGGACCCGATACGCATCTGCACCGCCGTGGGCGTAGTGGGTGTACACGCCCTCTTTTTTACACTGGTGCTTAACCAGACAGGGGTAGGACTTCAGATTCAGAATGCAATCATTACTGCGCTGCATTTCACCAGGGAAATTTTCATGTTTGTTACAGCCTTCGCCCTGGTCTACGTCTATTATGGCAAGCCGTTCCCCCTCATGCAGTTCTGGAAGAAACGCAGCATCGGCGTCCTGTTGCCCTACGCAGTGTGGAGCGTGATCTACGTCTGGGTGAATATGCCGCACAAAACGCCGGGAACGTTTATCAGCACTTCTCTCCTCGACATCCTGACAGGCAATGCATCGTATCAACTGTATTATATCCTGCTCACACTCCAGTTTTATCTCATCTTCCCGCTCTTTTTGCTCTTTTTATATCGCTTTGCTTCCCATCCCTGGAGGGTGCTGGTGGTAAGCCTTGTCTTACAACTGCTCCTCTACTACGTCGATTTCCATACCCTCCAGCAGGGAACACTGGCCTCATCTCCCTTCTGGCAGTGGGTTTCGGACTTCCAGAATCGCTTCGTGCTGGTCTACCAGTTCTTCTTTGTGCTCGGCGGGTTCACCGCTCTCTACTTCCAGCAGGTGCGAGCCTTCGTGCTGCGGCACGGCAAGCTCATCGTCGGCGGCTTCCTGCTCGTGCTGGTTGGCTTATGGGTCCACTTTGCCCTCCAGGTAAACGTCTATCACGAATCCATCGGCCTGGCAACTTCTGTCTTGCAGCCTGCCATGCTTCCCTACAGCATCGGCGTGATCTTCTTCGCCCTCTGGCTGGCCGGGCGCTGGGCGACTCATGAGAAGCAGGGGAAACCTCGTAATTACCACATCTGGCAGACCTTATCCGACTCGTCGTTCGGCGTCTACCTCATCCACGCCCTCATCCTGAACGCCCTGATCCAGTACGTCATGCCCGCCATGCCCACCGTCTGGCCCGTCGTCCTGCGCGTCCTGCTCATCTGGTTCACTACGGCAGGCGGAGCAACGCTCGTCAGCATCATCCTGCTCAATATCCCCATCGCCAGCCGCCTCGTCGGTCGTGAGACAACCCGCCAGCGCAACCAGAAGAAGCTCCAATCGCTGGAACCAGCGCCAGTTCAACCGACAAACAAAACAGAGGTCGCTATGTCGGTGCCTGCTGGTCGGGAGGTCTGATGGCTTGCTATCATGCTGAGCGCAGCGAAGAATCTTTAATGTGATCCAGAGAAGCAGGGAAAATCTTTGGGCCACGAACTTGCCGACTATCGGAGCATCAGGGCTGTAGGACAGCGTTATCGCATTATTTACAGGGTAGAGGAGGAATGGGTATTAGTGGTGGTGGTAACTGTAGGCATCCGTCGGGCTGAAGACAAGAAGGATGTCTATGAGGTGGCAAAGAAGCTAGCTCGTCTGAGTTTATTTGATCTAGAGAATCTGGAACAACATATTTCTTTCAATGCTAAGGTGCCAGTCAGCGCGCCAGTCGGATATTAGAGGGGAAGCCGCTGAAGCGCGCTCGCAGCACCTCGACGCCGTGCTGGTTGACCAGAGTGGCGCTGGCGAAGACCAGTCGTTTCTCCTCGTCCTTCTCCTGGACGGTGACGGTGCAGGTGATAGTATCGCCGATGGCGACAGCCTCGGCGTATTCAAAGTGCATCTCCGTCGCCAGGAAGCCGAGCAGACCGCCGATATGCGTAATCATGCTGCTGGTGAGCAGGCCGGGAATAATGCGCTTCCCGAACCACGTGCTCTCCGCAAACGCCTGATCGATGTGATAAGGGTTGTAATCGCCCGTCACACCACAGAAAAGAGCAACATCCCCTTCCGTAAATGTGCGCTGAAACGTAAACGTTTGCCCTATTTGCATGGCCTGAAACGCCTCGCGCAACTGCTGCTTAAACTCAGGTGTCGCACCCATACAATCGTCTCTTTCCTCTCGTCCTCAAAAGCGGAAATAGCATACTTTCTTTGCATTGTACGAGATAGGTGGGTACTTTTGCCAGGGCAAACTATTTATTCGGCAGCGGCTGCTTTGCCCTCTCACTTCGTCTATGGTTATGGCTGAGGAACAAACACGTACCAGGTAAGGATCAAACGTGAGTGCTATAATCTGGGTATCCGGCTATCGATAAACGAGGAGGAAGAATATGAGTAGCGACGAACAGGAAGCAACAGTAGAGCAACAGGTGCGGGTTATCAAGCCACATCAATTTGACGCCAACACGGCGCAAACACCGGGGATGCAGCGTGTGGCAGCGGTGTCCAGGCAGTTAGCGGGTTCGCAGGGTCTCTGGGCAGGGATCACAGTTGTTGCTCCAAATGTTGCCAGTGGCATTCACCATCATGGAGAAACTGAGACCATCATCTACGTTGTCTCAGGCCGTGCGAAAATGCGCTGGGGTGATGGGATGCGGTTCGAGCAAGACGTTGAGCCGGGCGACTTCATCTACGTGCCGCCCTTTGTGCCACATCAGGAGATCAATCCATCACCCGATACTCCCTCACGGTGGGTCATTGTGCGCAACTCCCAGGAACCCGTCGTCGTCAATCTTGAACCGTTTGACGAGGTACAGTCCTGATACAGAAAAAGGAGCGATGAGAAGGTTCCTTTCATCGCTCCTTTTTCACGATCTTGCTTATTTCTCAAACGTGATCGGCAAGTGCTTGACGCCCTGGAGGATGTAGCTGCTGGATGGCTGCAGCGGGATGTCGCGCACGCGCTGGATGTTGGGCAGCCGTTCGAGCATGAGGCCGAGAGCGACTTTTGCTTCGAGCCGGGCCAGGGGCGCGCCCAGACAGAAGTGGATGCCATGACCGAAGGCGAGGTGCCGGTTGGGCGAGCGGTGCATGTCGAAGCGGTCGGCCTCAGGGAACTGCTCCTCGTCGCGGTCCGCTGAGCCAATCCAGGCCGTGATGAAATCACCCTCCTTGACCTGCTTGCCACCCAGTTCTGTATCCTTGAGCGCCATGCGGTACATGCTCTTGACGGGCGAGAGATAGCGCAGGACCTCTTCGATGGCGTCCGGCAGCAGCTCGGGCTGCGCCCGCAGCTCCTCCATCGCTTCAGGATGGTCGGTAAGGGCGAGCAGGGCGTTGCCGAGCAAGGTGGTCGTGGTCTCGTTCCCGGCTACCAGCAGGAGGATGCAGAAGCCGAGCAGCTCCATCAGGTTCAGATGCTCATCATCGATCTGCGCTTCTATCAGGGCGCTGATCAGGTCGTTTCTTGGCTCCTGGCGGCGCTGCTCGATCATCTGATAGAAGTATTTGCCCATCTCCAACTGCGGGTTGTGGCCCGGCGTGCGCGTTTCCCCAACCAGTTCGTCCGACCAGTGTTTGAACTGCTCACGTTCCTCTGGCGGAATACCAAGCATCTCGGCAATCACGATCACCGGTAGCGGGTAGGCCAGGTCGTCAACGACGTCCATTTTGCCTGTTGACTGTACCTTATCCAGCAGTTCGTTGACGATCTGAGTAATGCGCGGCTCCAACTGCGCAATGCGGCGCGGCGTGAAGGCTTGCGTGACCAGCGAGCGCAACTGCCGGTGGCGCGGCGGGTCGGTATTGAGCAGGCTCATTGCCAGCGGCTCCTGCTCGCCCATGTACTGCGATGAGAAGATGCTATAATCTGTCAGCACTTTCAACACATCGTTGTAGCGAAATACGGACCAGCCCCCATACTCCTCACTGTAGGAAACAGGATTTGTTTCCCGCATCTGACGATACCAGGGGAAAGGGTTCAACTGTCGCTCCATGATTGTGATCGAATCCATGAAAAACCTCGCAATCTCCTTTGTGTCTGCTTACCCCTTGCAGGGTTCTGAGACATACTATATCTTTTGAGTCAGCATATATCTATTTTACGACACAATGTCGGAAGAGTTGCAAGGGAAAAACAGGTTGTGGAGAAAAGAAGGGCGAAGCTGATTTCGCAGCTTCGCCCGCGACATCCCTTCCAGATTTCCTATAGTTATAAACTACACAGCATGCGGTGTGCAAGGGTTGGGGAAGATGCCGCTGCTGGAATCGGCAAAGTACCATTGGAGGTTGGGATGGCCGTATTCGGCATCACGCCCGAAGTCGTTGGTGGTCTTGCCACGAATGTCGTTTCCTACCGTGAAGACGCAGCTTGCGCCGTGTCCTGCCTGCGCATAGAACGGGTAGAAGGTGGCACCCGGCGGAGGAACAGTACAGCCCGCACCGCTGGAAGTGCAGGTGCTCTCGGACGCGCCTACTTCTGTGTCGAAGTACATGGATGGGTAGGGGTGCTGGTATTCGTCCTCACCCGGAGCCGCGCTCACCGGACCGATGCCGTTGCCCAGCACGGAACTGATGAGAATCGAGGTAGGTGTGTTGCTTGTGCCATCCGGCCAATCTGGTACATAGGACGAGCCATCGAAGTCGAGATCGCCGCCGGTTCTGAAATCGAGGCAGCCGGGTAGTGTCGGGCCTTTGTAGCAGGGTGGATCATCTTTATCGCCATCACCACCCAGACCGGGGGTAAAGTGGCCGATTTCGACGTCGAAGCCGATGTTGTTCTGCCCCGCGCCCCAGTTGAGGAAGTTGCCAAATTTAGCCGTCGAATACTCTGGCCGGAAGTTGTAGGGCGTCGGCGCGCAGGTGTTGACGTTGAGGCTCTGGAAGCCATTTTTCCCGCTGGCTACCATAAAGCCGGATTTGCCGGTAGTCAGATCGTCAACCTTTGTTAGCAGGCCATTGGGCGTATCCTTCAGCGTCACTCGCAGCGTATCGCCCTGATTCATCAGTAGTGTATCGGCATTCGGTGTGAAGGTGGCCTTTGTCTGATCGGTTGGTCCCGGCGGGCCTGCGGGAATCCCATTGGTTTGAATAAGCGCGAAGTTGACCGGCTCGGTGCAGTTGGGATTGCAGGTAGCGAAATTCGGGGTGCATTCCAGGCTATCGATATTGAGCGCGGCGCACCAGTGCGTAGCATCGCAGCCAATGTGACTGATAAGTGGGTAGAAGCCGGGTGGATAGAACTGCAACTCCAGGAAGGCGCTGCCCGACGTGTTGGTATCGCCCAGGAAACGTGGCGGGTGGTTCGTATCGCTAGCAGGTGTGCAGGGCGTCTGCGGATAGCCGTTGGGATCACAGAGCGTCATGCCAAACCAGAAAGTGATGTAGTTCTCGAAGGTCTGCGTAGCGGGCAGCGGGCGCTCTTTCGGCAGCGTCACCTGCCACTGCATATTGCTGCCGGAGCCTGGCGCGTTCGAGAAAAAGCTCATCGTTGGCTCGTCATGCCCGACATAATGCCCGTTATCGTAGCCCCGGCCACCATCGTAGCCGCCAAAGTCGATACAGGCTAGATCGGGCTTGATATCTTTCTGGATCGCGCTATCGTTGTTGCAATCCAGTCCCCCTGTGGCGGGAAATTGCGTTCCTGTCGCGTGTGCTGGTTGAGGGTTATGCGCCGAGATCGAGAAGGGGATGGCGAAAGCCGCGATAGCTAGCAGACACGCGCAGAGTGTCAGGGTGAGCTTTGAACTGATCAAACGTTTCATGATGCAATACCTCTCCCCACGAGATCGCAAAGAACATTAAAAACGCCGGAGTTTTTGAATGAACGAAATAACGAACAGATTGTAGCAACGTGGGAACTAACCATGGTCATTTAACCATGTAGATGTGGGAATAGAGTTGCGAAGCGGTTAAGATACAGTGATGAAATGCCCGCAATAACAGGAGAATATGAAGTTTTCTTAACCTGAGAACTCGCAGGTGCGCAATTTATTGCGCGCCTGCGGGTAGCGCCATTAATAAATCAGGACGTGGGTGTACAACTGGACGAAGTTGTAGAGCCAGGCCGCGTTCGCTGTAGACATGTTGACGCAGCCATGAGAGCCGTGAATGGAGTATTGCGTGCCGCCTGGATCAAGGTGGGGGAAGTTCAGGTCGGGACCGTACTCGGTGCGCCACCAGCTATCGTGCAGGAAGTAGCCGTTGCTGTGGAACTGCATGGCGTAGTTGATCGGCGTTGGTGGGTACCAGTCTGGTGAAGATGGAGGAACATCCGCCTTGAACTCGGTGGGGTGCTGTTTCCCCTCGACCCACCATGTTCCCGGAGGAGTCGGCAGGTCTGGCTGACCGGTGACCACCAGGAATGCGTTAACCAGTTTGCCATTATCGTAGACGCGCAGCGCCTCCTCGTTCAGAGAGACGACGACGACCTTTGAATTCATGTAGCCATAATGCTGCATCAACTCGATGTCGGTCTTGTGAACCTGGTTATAGGGCGTTTTGTCGCTGAAATCGGCCACCATAGCCTGGAAATTGGTGAGATCCATATTCAGATCCTCGACGGCCTGCTGGTAGTCCGCCATGGTCTGCGCCGAGGAAATTTCCCCTTGCAGCCATAACGGGCCGGTCGCCCCATCCGGGCCATACTGATAGCCCAGCGGGTAGGTGGTGTTATTGTACGCATCGTAATAAGTGTGCTGTTTGCCAAAGGCAATGGCTTCCTGCTGCAACTTATTGAACAGGTAGTTACACTCCGCTTTCATGGCCGGGATCTGGATGGCCGCGACATGCGCGTTCAGCGTTTGCAGTGCCTTCTGGTAGGCCGCATTGCTGGTAGCGGTCTGGAGCGCCTGCTGATCGCTATTATATTGCTGCTGGTAGGTAGTAACATTCCCGTTATATTGCTGCATCAGCGCGATCCACTGTTGAAAGGCTTGCAGTTGCATAGTTCCCTGGTCTTGCAGCGTACTGGAAACAGTGGGTGTAGGCGTTGGCAAGCTCTTTGTGGCGCTGGGCTGCGCTGTTGAGCTCTGGGGCGTTATCCCGCTACACGCGCTGAGCAGGAAGAGACAGAACAACAAACCGCTTAGTACGATAGTACGCAAACGAGATTGCGATGGGGTAGATGTTAGTAATCTTGTTTTCTGCATAATATCGGCCCTTTATTTCGTTCTAACCCTGTATCATCATTATATAAGTTGAGTGTCCTCTCTCTATAAGACGAGCGAGCGAGCAAGTTTGTATCACCGGTAGGCTTCGGCTTGCAAATTGAATAGCTCAGCATAGCGCCCCGCCAGTTGTACCAGGTTCTCATGCGTTCCCTGCTCGATGATGCGCCCGTGCTCAAGCACCAGGATGTGGTCGGCCAGGCGCACGGTGCTGAAGCGATGGCTGATGAAGATAGCGGTCTTGCCGCGAGTAAGCGTGCGGAAACGGGCGAAGACTTCGTATTCGGCCTGCGCATCGAGCGAACTGGTCGGTTCGTCGAGGATGAGGATGCTGGCGTCACGCATGAAGGCACGGGCCAGCGCCACCTTCTGCCATTCGCCGCCGCTCAACTGCGCTCCCTTCTCAAACCAGCGGCCCAGGATGGTCTTGTAGCCCTCCGGCAGCTTCGCAATGACCCTGTCCGCCCCACTTTTCTGGGCCGCGCTGGAGACCAGCCCCTCGTTCTCCACGTCAGCGATGCGCCCCACTCCGATATTCTCCTGCGCGCTCAGGTAGTAGGTTACGTAGTCCTGAAAGATGACGCCGATATACGCGCGCAGTTCTTTCAGGTCATATTCTTTGACATTGTGGCCGCCAATCAATATCTCGCCCTCGTCCGGGTCATAGAGGCGGGTCAGCAGCTTGACAATGGTGGTCTTGCCCGCGCCGTTGCTGCCCACCAGTGCGACGGATTCGCCCGCCTGGATTTTAAAGCTGACATTGCGCAGCGCAGCCTGTGTCTCCGGGTCCTTGTCGGGGTAGGTGAAGCTGACGTTGCGAAATTCGATGTCCAGCCCCAGCCGGTCTGGATCGAGCATGAGCGAGCGTGGTTGCTCAGGCGAGACCAGCTTTGGCTCATATTCGAGAAACTCAAAGAGCGTATTGACATAGAGGTTGTTTTCATAGGTGCTTGAAATGCTGCCCAGCAGACTCTGAAAGTTCTGTCCCGTCTGCAAAGCGGCCTGTGTGTAGAGCGTCAAGCCACCCAGCGTAATGCGTCCGAGTACAGCCTCAAACGCGACGTACAGGTAGATGCCGGCGTTGGCGGCTACTGTGGCGCATGTCCAGAGGAAGCCCATCATGTAGCGGCGCACCAGAATACTTTTCTTCTCTTCATAAAATTTGTTGGCGAGCGCCTTGAACTGCGTGATGAAATAGTTGCCCAGATCGAACAGCTTGATCTCCTTGTTGAAGCGGTCTGTCGTCATGATCTGGTTGAAATACATCATCAGGCGGCGCTCCGGTGACTGACGGCGCATCAACTGGTAGCCGCGCCAGCCGTAGCGCGAACTGGCGATGAACGAGGGAATGGGGACAATCAAAGCGATGATTGCCAGCCACCACGCCAGTTGGAACAACAGGAACAGCATCGAGACCAGCGTCACTGCGGTCTGCACCAACCCGAAGGTCTGCGAAACCATGCTCACTGGCTGGGAAGTGGATTGATCGCTGGCGTTGCGCAGCTTATCATAAAATTCGGGGTTCTCAAAGAAGGCAAGATCGAGCGTGTTGGCCTTCTCCAGGATGAGAAACTGCACGCGATTGGAGACGCGCTCCTGCAAAAGCTGCTGCACGATATTGCTCAGCGTGCTCAACAGATTCGATGCCAGGCCAGCCGCCAGTTGCAACCCAACCGGCAGCCAGAGAGGGGTGAGGGTATGAAATCTGATGCCGTAGACAACACTGTCTATCACTGATCTCGTAATCAGCACGGTAATCGTCGGCATAATGCCCTGCGCAACGCTCAAAATGCCAAGCGTCGCTGTGAAGAAGGCCTGTGTTGACCAGACGAGGCGCAGCACACGCGGCAAACTGGCAAAAGCCTCGAAAACCTGCTTGAAACTGAACCCCTCATCCAGCGTTTTCTGCTCTCTTAAAGCAAATTTATACGGCCTGTACATGCCCTGCCGGTTCCTTCTCTGTGCTCATCATTGCGTGGCTACAATCTCTGCCTGTCTATTATGCAACGTGGACACGCATGGACGCAATAGACACAACAGGATTTAGGAATCTGGTTAAAACGGGGTTGACAAAGAAGGAGCAATTCGTGTATGCTCTTAATACGTAAGAAATGATACTTATTTTTCCCTAGCATAGGAGCAGGAGAGAAGGTACTGATGACAGCGACGGTTTACGCAGCACAGACAGCAATGGCGGCTGATTTCGCGTGCGCAAGTCGTATGCCCATGTCCTTTTCCATGTCAGCGAAGATGATGGCTCCTGCTGCATGCGGCACTCTTTCTACCGGTAGAACCGACGTCACAACGTCGGTTTCTTTGTTTTCGCCGGTAATTTCCGTTCGCACCGTGCTCCTTCCACTTTCTGGGGTACTTATTAGCCTTCTGCGCCTTGTAGGGCTACTCGCCCTTATTGGCCTTACCGGGCTTATTGGCCTGGTAGGGCTTCTTCCAGAGATAGGCTTAGCGACACCACAGGGAGATTAAAAGGGAGCAACGAAGCAACCTAATCCAGAGCAGGTACCTACAACGAGGACCTCCCGAAGTCGGGCGGTTCTCGTTTTTTATTCTCGCTCAAGAACAGGATCAGGTTGAAACACGAAAGGAGTTCGTATGACTATAGCGGCAAGAGTTTCTCAGCGCGCAGCGAGAACTGTTGCGACTCGCGTGCAGGAAACGCAAGATATGGAGGCACGCGAACTACCAGGCAGCCACATTCTCTGTGAAGCCCTGGTGCGCGAAGGGGTAGATTTGATGTATGGTTACCCCGGCGGGGCTATTATGCCCTTCTACGACGCGCTTACCTCGTATCCCATGCTGCGGCATGTCCTGGTGCGACACGAGCAGGCAGCCGCGCATGCCGCCGATGGCTATGCTCGCGCAACCGGCAAAGTCGGCGTCTGTGTTGCTACCAGCGGCCCCGGTGCCACCAACCTTGTGACCGGCCTCGCGACTGCCTACATGGACTCAACGCCGGTTGTCGCCATCACCGGGCAGGTGGCCCGTCCCTTTATCGGGCGCGATGCCTTCCAGGAGACCGACGTGCTCGGCGTCACGCAGCCCATCACCAAGCACAATTTTCTGGTCAAAAGCATCGAAGACCTGGCCGATACTGTCCACGAGGCGTTCCGGCTGGCAAAGGGTGGTCGTCCCGGCCCCGTACTGATCGACGTTCCCAAAGATGTGCAACTGGGTAAGGGCATGTATCGCCCGCGTGCCTCGGTCAGCTCGATTGAGTCTTTTCGAGCTATCCATGTTCCTGAGCCATCACCAGAGGCCATTGCCCGTGCCGTGCGGCTCATCGCCTCGGCTCAACGCCCCTTAATTATGTCTGGTCATGGGGTCATCCTATCCGAGGCATTTGAAGAGCTACGTGCCTTCGCGGAGAAGACCAGTATTCCGATCATCAGCACGCTGCTTGGCCTGAGCGCCTTGCCGGTGGATCACCCGCTTTTCCTCGGCATGCCCGGCATGCACGGCCCCGCGCACGTCAACCACGCCATCGGCCTCGCCGACCTTATCATCGGCGTCGGCCTGCGCTTCGATGACCGCGTGACCGGCAAGGTGAGCGAGTTCGCCCCGCACGCCCGCATCATCCATATCGATATCGACGCATCCGAGATGCACAAGGTCAAGCCCGCCGCCGTGCCGATTGTGGCCGATGCGAAGGCTGCCCTGACCGCTCTGTTGGAGGCGGTAGAGCCAGCAGAGCATGCCGACTGGATCGCCGAGATTCGCTCCTGGGAGGCGCAGGAGAACGAGCGGCTGGCAAACGCGACCCGCGACCAGGAATATCCTGACCCGCGCAGCATCCTGGATGCCATCTACGAAGCCACCAACGGCGACGCGATCATCGTGAGCGATGTAGGCCAGCACCAGATGTGGACGGCGCGTTTCTATCCCTGGAAACGCCCCAACAGCCACATCACCTCCGGCGGACTCGGCACGATGGGCTTCAGCCTCCCGGCCGCGATGGGCGTCAAGATGGGCGTGCCAGACGCGACCGTCTGGGTAGTGGCGGGCGATGGCGGCATCCAGATGAATATTCAGGAACTGGCCACGCTGAAGCAGTTGGGTCTCGCTCTCAAAGTCGCCATCATGAACAACGGCTATCTCGGCATGGTGCGCCAGTGGCAGCAGTTCTTCCACAATCACAACTATTCGGAGACGCCTATCACCGGCCCAGATTATCCCAAACTGGCCGATGCCTACGGTCTCTCCGGCATGTGTATCACGCGGCGCGAAGACGTGGCGGCGGCGGTGCGCAAGGCGATGGAGACGCCCGGCACCGTGATTATCGACTTCGTCATCGAGCCAGAGTCCAACGTCTACCCGATGGTCGCACCCGGCTCGCCGATTACGATCATGATTGAAGAACCTGTGGAGGAGGTTGCCCACCATGACTGAACAGGCTGCTCCTACCCGTGCAGGCCAGTCCGACGCACATCAGGATGATGCCCGCGAGCATATCCTTGTCCTCTTCGTCAATGACCGGCCCGGCTCGGTTGATCGCGTCGTTGGCGTGCTGCGGCGGCGGCGCGCCAACATGCAGACGCTCACCATCGGGCGCAGCGAACTGGCGGAGGTGGTACGCATCACGGTCGTCGTGGATGACTCCGAAGTGGGAGTCGAGCAGTTGGTAGAGCAGCTGCGCAAAGTTGTCGATGTCCGGCAGGTTGTCAATCTCTCAACCGCCCAGGCAGTCGCACGCGAGCTCGCGCTCATCAAAGTGAGTAGCACAGCAACCAGTTATAGTGAAATTATCGAACTTGGTCATCAATTTGGTGCGCACCCGGTAGATGTCACTCCGGAGACGGTTACGCTGGAAGTGACTGGCAGCGAAGAGAAGGTGACAAAAATCGTTGACCTGCTACAACCGTATGGTATCCGTGAAATCGCTCGCACCGGCTGCGTCGCCATGACTCGCGGCGCTGCCGATGCGGGCGATAGCGAAAGTTAAGCATGGGATAGATAGAAGGAGCATTTTCACATGGCAAACATTTATTACGATGCGGACGCGAACCTCGAACTTATTCAGAACAAGCGCGTAGCCGTCATTGGCTACGGTAGTCAGGGCCACGCGCACGCGCTGAATATGCGCGACAACGGCTGTGATGTCGTGGTGGGCCTGCCCGCCAGCAGCAAGAGCCGCGAGAAGGCTGAGGCCGAAGGTCTGCGAGTCATGACGCCAGCCGACGCGGCGGAGCAAGCAGACATCATCATGATCCTCATCCCCGACCAGTATCACCGCGAGGTCTACGAGCGCGACATCAAGCCCGGCCTGGCCCCCGGCAAGATGCTCATGACCGCGCATGGCTTCAGCCTGCACTATTCACAGATCATCCCGCCGGAGGATATCGATGTGGCGATGGTCGCGCCAAAAAGCCCCGGTCACATGCTGCGCCGCCTCTTTGTGGAGGGTGTCGGTGTTCCCGCGCTCTGGGCCGTCCACCAGGACGCCACCGGCCACGCCGAAGCTATGACCCTGGCCTACGCCCGCGCCATCGGCTGCACGCGCGCGGGTGTACTGCGCACCACCATCGCGGAAGAAACCGAGACTGACCTCTTTGGCGAGCAGGCCGTGCTCTGCGGCGGCGTCACCTCGCTCATCCGCGCTGGTTTCGAGACGCTTGTCGAGGCCGGATACCAGCCGGAGGTGGCGTATTTTGAGTGCATGCACGAGATGAAGCTGATCGTCGACCTCATGTACCAGGGTGGCATGAGCTACATGCGCTACTCCGTCAGCGATACCGCCGAATATGGCGATTACGTCTCCGGACCGCGCATCATCGACCAGCATGCTCGCGATGAGATGCGTCGCATCCTCAATGAAATCCAGACCGGGGCCTTTGCCACGCGCTGGATTCTGGAAAACCAGGCCGGTCGCCCCAGCTTCAACGCTATGCGCAAGGCTAACGCCGCCCACCAGATCGAGCAGGTCGGCAGCGAACTGCGCTCCATGATGCCCTGGCTCAACGCCCCCAACAAGAAAGCCGAAATTGCGCAGAACAAAGAGGCAAAGTCCGAAGCGGCTCACACTTCTCAGATAGCTGAGAAACAGGAAACTGCGGCAGAAACGAAAAATTAGTAGCTCTGTGTAGTGTAGGAAACCAGATGGAACAGGGCATCCATTATGGATACCCGCTCAGGGAGACGGGTAAGGAACCCATCTCAGGTTACAAGGAGGAACATAAACAATGGGAGACCCTGCGGTAATTAGAATTTTTGATACGACGTTGCGCGATGGCGAACAGTCCCCTGGAGCAACGATGACCACCGAGGAGAAGTTGCAGGTTGCCGGGCAGCTTATGCGCCTCAACGTGGACATCATCGAGGCTGGCTTTCCCGCCGCCTCGCCGGGCGACCTTGCGGCAGTCAAAGAGATTGCGAAGCTCACTCGCGGCGTCGCTATCGCCGGACTTGCCCGCGCCAATGCCAGCGATATCGACGCCGTCTGGGAGGCTATCCACGAGGCGGAACGGCCCGTGATCCATGTGTTTATCGCTACCTCTGATATCCATCTCAAGCACAAGTTCAATATTGACCGCGAGCAGGCGCTACAGCAGATCAGAGCGATGGTAACCTACGCGCGCAATCTCTGCCCCACCGTTGAGTTCTCGGCGGAGGACGCCACGCGCAGCGACTGGGACTATCTCTGCCGCGTCTTTGAAACGGCCATCAAGTGTGGTGCCACCACCATCAACATCCCGGATACTGTTGGCTATACCATGCCGCACGAGTATCAGGCGCTCTTCCGCTACCTGCAGGAGCGCGTGACGGGCATCGAGGATGTCGTCATGAGCGCGCACTGCCACAACGACCTCGGCATGGCGACTGCCAACACGCTGGCGGCTATCCAGGCCGGGGCGCGGCAGGTCGAAGTGACGATCAACGGCATCGGCGAGCGCGCCGGGAACACGGCTATGGAAGAGGTGGTGATGGCTCTGCGCACGCGCCCGGAGGTCTATCAGGCCGATACCCGCATTCGCGCCGAAGAGTTCCTCGCCGCCAGCCAGCTTGTCAGTCGCCTGACCGGCCTGCCTGTCCAGCCCAACAAGGCCATCGTCGGCATGAACGCCTTCGCGCACGAGGCTGGTATTCATCAGGATGGCATGCTCAAGAACCGCCTGACCTACGAGATCATGACACCGCAATCGGTTGGCTGGACGGATACCAAACTCGTGCTGGGCAAGCATTCCGGTCGCCACGGCCTCGATGCTCGTCTGCGCCAGCTCGGCTACAAGCTCAACGCCGAAGACCTCAAAGCCGCCTATCGCCGCTTCGTCGAGTTGGCCGACCAGAAAAAACACGTTACTGACGACGACCTCGTCTATATCGTTGAAAGCGGCCAGGAGACGCCTGCCGCTATCTAATCCATCCAGCGTCCGCATCGCCACAAGGCACCCGCAAGGGGTACCTCTACTATACGCGGACGTTCGCCAGCTACGCTGGCGAGCGACGGCGTGGGAGTGGCGGTGGGGACCGTATTATAGTAGGGCCAGCCCTTGCGGCTGGCCTGGGGCGGGGTAGGGTAGCCCCGCGAAGGAGCAAAATTCGTGACCCAGGTTGATCCCAATTTATCGACAGCGCAACAGAACGGCCACCAGGTGAAAGCCGAGGCCCCGAAGATACCGGTGCTGAACCCGGATGAAGGCTACGCCTACTTTGAAGGACGTATCGTGCCGATGAGCGAGGCGAAGATCAGCATCGCCACGCACGCGCTGCACTATGGCACGGCCTGTTTCGAGGGCATTCGTGGCTACTGGAATGAGCAACACGAACAACTCTATCTGCTCAAGCTGCGCGAGCACTACCAGCGCATGATGAATTCGTGCAATACCCTGCGCATCCAGCCAAAGGAATCGCTGGACGAACTGTGCGAGATTACTGTGGAACTGGTGCGCAAACACGGCTATCACTCGGATGTCTACGTGCGCCCGCTGGCCTACAAAGCCTCGCGTACCATCAAACTCACTCTCAGCGCGCTGGAAGACGCAATGGCAATTTACGCCTTCCCGATGGGCAACTACGTAGATATCAGCGCGGGCCTCAGCGTCTGCACTTCGTCCTGGCGGCGCGCCAACAGCAACGCCATGCCGGTGCGCGCCAAAGTCACCGGAGCTTATATCAATAGCTCGCTGGCGGTAGACGATGCCAGCGCCGCTGGTTTCGACGAGGCCATTATGCTGACCGATGACGGCACCGTCTCCGAAGGCAGTTCGTGCAACCTCTTTATCCTGCGCAACGGCAAATTTGCCACGCCCGAACTGGCCGAAGATATCCTCGAAGGTGTGACGCGCAACGCCCTGCTTGAGATGATTCCAAACGAGCTTAGCATGCCAGTCGAGGAGCGGCGTATCGACCGCACCGAACTCTACGCCTCCGATGAAATCTTCCTCTGCGGCACCGGCGTCCAGGTTTCGCCAGTCACCAGCGTTGATCGCCGCCGCGTCGGCAACGGCCAGCCTGGCCTCTATACCATGAAACTGCAAGAAGCCTATCTCGCCGCCTGTCGTGGCGAAAATGAAAAATATCGTGACTGGGTAACGCCAGTCTATTAAGGATGTTGTAGTATGCGTTCAGATCAAATCAAACTCGGGTTTGAGCGCGCGCCACACCGGGGGCTGCTGCGCGCTACCGGAGTCGTAGGTGAGAACGATTTTAACAAGCCGTTCATCGCCGTCTGCAATTCCTACGTAGACGTGGTGCCGGGCCATGTCCACCTGCAGGCCTTTGGCAGGCACGTCAAAGAGGCCATCAGAGCGGCAGGCGGCGTTCCTTTTGAGTTCAATACTATCGGCGTGGACGATGGCATCGCTATGGGCCACATCGGCATGAAATACTCACTGCCCAGCCGCGAACTGATTGCCGATTGTGTCGAGACCATGATCGAGGCGCATCGCTTCGATGGCATGGTCTGCATTCCCAATTGCGACAAGATCGTGCCAGGGATGCTCATGGCCGCTATGCGTCTCGATATTCCCACCATCTTCGTCAGTGGCGGCCCGATGGCTGCTGGCAAGCTGGCCGATGGACGCTCCATCGACCTCATCAGCGTCTTTGAGGGCGTGGGCGCGTACCAGGCGGGCAAAATCGATGACCAGGAACTGCTGGCGCTGGAACAGAACGCCTGTCCCTCCTGCGGCTCCTGCTCCGGCATGTTCACCGCCAACTCGATGAACTGCCTGATGGAGGCGCTGGGCCTCGCTCTCCCCGGCAACGGTTCGCGTCTCGCCACCAGCGAAGCGCGGCGCGAACTGGCCCGCGAGGCTGGTCGCATGATTTTGCAACTCATCAAGGCCGATCTCACGCCGCGCAAAATCGTCAATGCCAACACGATTGACAACGCCTTCGCGCTCGATATGGCAATGGGCGGCTCGACCAACACCGTCCTGCACACACTGGCGATTGCCCACGAAGCCGGTGTCGAGTACTCGCTTGAGCGCATCAACGCCGTCTCACAGCGCACGCCACATCTCTGCAAGGTCAGTCCCTCTGGCAAGTGGCACATGGAGGACGTTGACCGCGCAGGCGGCATCAGCGCCATCCTGAAAGAACTCTCCAAAAAGCCGGGCGTGCTCAACCTTGATCGCCCCACCGTCACGCTCAGGACACTGGGCGAGAATATCGCCGAGGCCAGGGTCGAAGACCCGGAGGTGATTCGCCCCATCGAATCACCGCATAGCGAGCAGGGCGGCCTCGCGATTCTCACCGGCAATCTTGCGCCCGACGGGGCCGTCGTCAAGGTTGGCGCGGTTGCCCCCTCCATGATGCGCCACGTTGGCCCGGCGCGTATCTACAACTCTCAGGAAGAAGCCTGCGCGGGCATTCTCAACGGGCAGGTTGAAGAAGGCGACGTGGTGGTTATTCGCTACGAAGGGCCGCGTGGAGGCCCCGGCATGCAGGAGATGCTCGCGCCCACCGCCAACATCATGGGCATGGGCCTCGGCGAGAAGGTCGCGCTGGTCACCGATGGCCGCTTCTCCGGCGGCACACGCGGAGCCTGCATCGGCCACGTCTCGCCCGAAGCTGCCGCCGGTGGTCCCATCGCCGCCCTCGTCGATGGCGACCTGATCTCTATCGACCTCATTGAGCGCCGCCTCGATGTCAACCTGACCCCTGCACAGATGCAGCAGCGCCTCGACGAGGTCAGCGCTGCCAACGCTGTCAGGCCGCCCCACGCGCCTGTCAAGAGTCGTTGGCTGCGCCGCTATGCCTCTCTCGTCACCTCCGCCAACACCGGAGCCGTGCTGGCAGACATTTAATGTATGAAGCCGGGCGCGTAGCTGAATTGTTCCGCGCGCGGAACAATTCAGCTACGCGCCCGGCTTCATAGACATTTATGACTTTTGTTTCTGGCTGAGTTGCAATTTGGCACGGAAATCGTTAGAATAGTGCCAACTTGAGGAAAGGATTACAAAGGATATGCTCTGCAAATCAGAAAGGCGGGATGGCGATGGCACCGGCATCGGTATTTCCTGCTACAGTCTCCGTCTTAACGCCCGCCACCTCAGCTAATCTGGGGCCGGGTTTCGATAGCCTGGGCTTAGCATTACAACTCTATAACCGTTTTTTCGTGGAGCAGGTAGGAGATGACCCGGAGCACCCGACCATCGAGGTCTTTGGGCCGCTGGGTGCCGGACTCTCTACCGGGCCGGATAACCTGTTTTTCCGCGCCTTCACGCTCCTCTTCGAAAGGCGACAGCAGCCACTGCCTGCCGTCTCTATTCGCATGTCCATTGAGATTCCTCCCGGCTGCGGTCTGGGCAGCAGCGCCACCGCCGTTGTGGGCGGCCTGGTCGCGGCTAACGAGCTGCTGCGTGTGCGCGGCGCTGCAGTCTCGAAAGAGGAACTGCTCGAACTCGCGGTCGAAGCCGAGGCGGGCAACCATCCCGATAATGTCGCGCCTGCCCTGCTTGGCGGACTCGTCGCCACCACGGTGGTGGAGGGCAAGATTCGCGCCGTGAAAACTCCTTTCCCCGATGCATTGAAGGCTGTCATTTTTACCCCGTCATTCCCGATGGATACCGTTGCCGGGCGCAAGCTGCTGCCCGCCAGCTACTCGAAGGCCGATGTCACCTTCAATACCGGGCGTGTCGCCCTCCTGCTGACCGCGCTGCAAACAGGCCGTTACGAACTGATCGCCGAGGCCATGCAGGACCGCCTGCACCAGCCCTACCGCCAGGCTCTTTTCCCCGCCATGCCCTATATCATTGACGCGGCCATCGCGGCGGGCGCGCACGGGGCCAGCCTCTCCGGTGGCGGCTCCTCGTTGATTGCGCTTGCCAGCGCCGACCATCGCAAAGTGCTGCAGGCCATGCAGGAGACGGCCCGCGCGCATGGCGTTGAGGGAATGGGCCGTATCTTGCGCGCTGATCAGCACGGGGCGCGGGTGATCAAAGCACCCCGTGGCCTGCGTAATTCTGTGCGAAAGGATGAGAAAGCCAGCTATGCAGATCAATTCTACTGGTCGCCGGCCAGAGCAACCGGAGAGCAGGCAATCAATGAATAGCGCTCTGACGCAAGAGGTTGTTGACGCCCTTGCCCCGGTCTCGCTGCGCTGTGTGGAATGCGATGCTCTCTATCCTGGCGGCGAGATGGGGCAGGCTCCGCGCTATCGCTGTGACTGCGGCGGCGTGCTTGATGTAGAGATGCAGCCGGTGCTGCGCAAATCGCCGACACCCCTGCTGGACGAGGCCGGTGGTGTCCTGAGCGCGGTAGAGAGCGATCTGCCGCCTCTGGCAGGCGCGCCCTGGCGGCAGCTTTTCGATGAACGCTCCGGCAGCCTGCATACCTGGTCCGGTACCTCGGAAGAGCTCTTGCTCGACCAGAGCGGCGTCTGGCGCTATCGCGAACTCATCCTGCCCATCCCTGCGCGCTGTATCGTCAGCCGACCCGAAGGTAATACTGGCCTCTACCCGGTTGGGCTGGAAAACTGCGGCTCCGGCCCCAATCGCGCCGGGCATCGCCAGATCGGCAGCTTCGCCGGTCTGGAACGGCTCTACCTGAAGCACGAGGGTGAAAATCCGACCGGCAGCTTCAAAGACCGGGGCATGACGGTTGGCATCTCGATGGCGCTCGCATGGGGAGCCGCTGCTGTGGCCTGCGCCTCGACCGGCAATACCTCCGCCTCGCTGGCCTCCTACGCGGCGCAGGCGGGTATGCGCTGCATCGTTTTCCTGCCTGTCGGCAATGTCGCGGGCGGCAAGCTGGCGCAATCGCTGGCCTATGGCGCGACCATCATCCAGATTGCAGGGGATTTCGATGATGCTATGCGACTGGTCGAACAGGTCTGCAACGAGGCAGGTATCTACCTGCTCAACTCGCTCAATCCTTTCCGCATCGAGGGCCAGAAGGCCATCGGCTTTGAGCTGTTGCACCAGCTTGACTGGCAGCCCCCCGACTGGGTTGTCCTGCCAGCCGGGAACCTCGGCAACACTTCCGCCATCGGCAAAGCCTTCCGGCAGGCGTACCAGCTTTCGCTCATCGGCCACATGCCACGCATCGCCTCCATCCAGGCGGCAGGCGCGAATCCCTTCTATCGCAGCTTCACACAGAAATTCGCGCAGCGCGAGTCTGTCCAGGCGCACACCGTAGCCACCGCCATCAAGATCGGCAACCCGGTGAGCTACACGCGCGCCCGGCGTGTGATCGAGGAGAGCGAGGGCGTGGTTGAGGAGGTGACGGACGAGGAGATTCTGACCGCCAAAGCCGTCATCGATCGCTCAGGCATCGGCTGCGAGCCTGCCTCCGCCGCTACACTGGCTGGCATGCGCAAACTGGTCGCGCGCGGTGTCATCAAACATGACGAGCGCGTCGTGGGCATTCTGACGGGCAACCTGCTCAAAGACACCGTGACCGGAATCCCTCGCGGCGGCGGAGAGGTCGTGGTCGAGCCAACAATTCATGCCATCAGGAGTGTACTTTCGCTATGAGTCTTACTCAGCCCAGGGCTGCTACAGAAAACAAAGATGTTGCCACGGAAAAGCGCGACCAGCGCCGGTTGCGTGACTTGCTCACCTCCTGGGATTTCTACCTGATCTTGCTGCTGGTGCTCGTCGCGGGCTTCCTGCGTTTCTATGGCATCAATACGACGGAGTTTGACGACGACCAGGCGACGCTCTTCCGCCTGGCCTATGATGCCGTTCATCACGGCCTGCTGCCCGTCACCAGCAATCGCTCCTCCATCGGCCTCGCCAATCCGCCCGGCGCCATCTACCTGCTGATGATCCCCGCTGCCCTGAGCAGCAATCCCGTGTGGGCTGCCGTGCTGGTGGGGGCCTTCTCCGTTGCCTCTGTCGTGTTGACCTACGTCTTTGTCAATCGCTATTTCGGGCGCGTGGCCGCTATCGTGGCCGCGCTGCTCTTTGCCGTCACCTTCAGGTCGATCGTCTACGAGCGTTTCATCTGGCAGCCCAATTTGATGGCTCCCTTCGTCGTGCTCTTCCTGTTCGTGCTCTTCCTGGGCGCGGTCGAGCGGCGCAAGGGCTGGCTCTTTCCGGCCCTGCTCCTGCTGGGCATCCTCTATCAGATGCACGCCATCACCCTGCTCTTGCTCGCCCCACTGGCGGTCGCGATTGTGCTTGCGCCCCGCACGCTGCGCTGGCGCGACCTCATTTTCTCGGTCATCGGCCTGCTCGTTATCTTCTTCCCATTTCTGCTCTGGGAGTTTACCCATAAATTTGCCGACCTGCTCTCTCTCCTGCCTGCTTCCGGCGGTCATGCCGTCATCGATGACCAGGCCCTGCGTTTCTACCGCTTATTCCTGCTGCCTTACGACACGCCTCCTACCTACCCTGGCTCTATCCAGGCGTTGCTCGCTCATAAGCTGGACCGACTCCATCTCCCTCTCATCATGCCCCTGCTCGTCCTGGGCGGCTTGCTCGTAGCCGGTTCGCTGATCCTCTGGCCGCGACTCTCAACCATGCTATCAGGTGCTTCAACTGCGACAGAGACGCCGACGGCAGAGAAAAGGCAGACAAATAGTGGCGGCGCCATTGCTCAATTGCGAGCGTGGTGGCTGGCTTTCTATGACAGTGGCTACAAGCGCGCTCTGCTCTTGCTACTTGTCTGGCAGATTGTGCCACTGCTGGCGCTCGCGCGCCACTCGCTGGACCTGCACGCCCAGTATTTCCTCTTTATGCTGCCCGGCCCATTTATCCTCATTGGCCTCTTCATCGGCAAGCTCGCCGGGTGGTCGCGGCGCTTGCAGCGTTCCCTGCCGTTGCTACAATGGGCGCGTTATGCCATGTACCTCGCTGTCACCATCATTGTGATCGCGCAATTCGCAGGCAGCGTCGGCGGCGTGCTCGATCAGGTCGAGGGCAAATATGATGATCGCAGCTTCCAGCCCTATCCCTATCACAATGATCTAAGCTCCCTGCAACATGCTCTCAACGAGGCCGATCAACTGGCCCAACAGCGCCATCTCGGCAGAGTCTACATCACGACTGATGCCGCCACGCAGACCGCGCTGGGCTTTCTGGCGGAGCAGATGCATACCCCAACCACCTTATTCGACGCAGGCAAGTGCCTCGTTCTGCCCGGTGCCGCGCAAGGGCCAGCAGTACTTCTCGTCGGCCCGTATGATCCCTTAACCAACGCCTTGCTCGGCCAGTTCGCGCATGCTACGCTTATCGATCAACCAGCACGGCTGGGCGGCGCTCCCTTCAAACTCTACGTCGTCAATCCCGCCACCAGTCCAGCCTCAGCAACGACCCAGGCGCGCTACGGCAGTGATTTGCAACTGCTCTCTGTCCAGGTCCCACCGCTTGCCGTCAACAACACCTCCTGGCTGCTGACGCGCTGGCAACTGCTGCGTGCCGCTCCATCCGCGCTACGTACCACCTACAGTTACGTATTCAATACAACGCCCGCCGCGAGCACTACAACCATGCAAGCCACCTGTACTCTCAGTTCCTTGCAGAATGGCGACCAGGTAATTGCTGCATTTCCCTTGCCGAAAGGCAGTGCCGCACCGTCCTCGGTAACGCTCTCCGCCCAGTCGTACACGACCATACCCGACAATCCAACCTTTGGCCCGCTGCACGTAGAAACCTATCTCAGTGTCTCTACCCCGGCTGTTACGCTGCATACTGCTTCCGGGAAGATACATGTAACAGCGCAGGTTCTATCTTCGTAGATAGGATGTGGAAGCAATTTATGCTAGAATAGATACGGTAGTCCGTAGGCGGAAGGGTAAAGCACATGCGCACGATGAGGTTTAGACGGAGAGGACAACTCATACCGCCCTGGAATATGCCCTCTGACCCCGTAAAGGCCGTGTTCTGGTTCATGCACTGGCTGTTGCGGGTCCTCGTGCGCTTCTTCTGGATACTCATCCTCGCTGGCGTCATCACAGAGAGCATTCTGAACGGCCTTGTTGGCGGCGTTGTTACTTTGCTGATCGGTCTTGGACTCTGGGCGGGCGCGTTCGTCTTACTGGTTTTCGTCAACGTGACCACCAGCATCTCACAGACTGTTTCGGAGATGAGCCGCGTGCAGCGCGACTTCCGCGACTTCACTGTGCGCGCACCGGGAGCGCAGCGCTCGACCTACGAGCCAGAGCAGGAGGGCAAAGTCGTTGAAGGGACAATAACAAATCTGGAGGAAGAACGGCGTAAGCGCAGGAGAGAATAGAGGCACACATTCAAAATAGCCACGTTCGCGTGTGCTCTGTTGTCCCTCTAGCGCCTTATGTTATTTCGCTGATTTCGTGGAGTCATCCGTGACGAGCAACGCCCCTTCGATCTGCTTGCGCAGGCGCTCCCGCATCAAAATGCCCTTGATGCGATGAATCTCCACGCCATTATTGAAGAAGAGAATCGTAGGAATGCCCTCGACATTCCACTGCTGCACTGTATCCCCATTCTTATCGACATCCAGTTTTGCGAAGAGCACGCGCCCCTGATACTCTTTACTGACCGCGTCAAATTCCGGTTCCTGGATCTGGCACGCCGGACTCTGACTCGAAGTGAAGCTGACCACAACCATCTGCTCTGCGTCCAGTACCTTCTCAGCGAAGTCCTCGCCAGTTACCTCAATGTAGCTCTCTGCCATGCCTGTCCTCTATTCTTTTTTGAGTAAGTTGATATGTTTTTCCAAAAGGGTATCACTGAGAAAGGAAGCTGTCAAGGCAGAATCTCTGCCATTATGCAGGTAATAGCGCCTCAGCATCTTCAATCAGGTAGCGATAGCCCTGCTCGGTCAGGAATAGCTGGCGATTGGCTGAAAATTCCTGGTCACGTGTGTCGCGGGTCACGATGGAGTAGAAATAGGCTAATCCACCGTCGCTTTTCGGGCGCAGGATGCGTCCCAGGCGCTGTGCCTCTTCCTGGCGCGAGCCGAAGGTCCCCGACACCTGGATGGCGACATTCGCATCCGGCAGATCAATGGCGAAATTTGCCACCTTGCTCACCACCAACCGCTTGACCTCGCCCCGGCGAAATTGCTCGTACAATTTCTCTCGCTGCGCATTGGATGTCTTCCCCATCAACAGCGGTGCGTCCAGTTCGTCGGCCAGGATTTTGAGCTGGTCAATGTACTGACCGATAATCAATATCTGATCGTCGCGGTGGCGTTCAACGAGGTGACGCACGACGTTGAGCTTGGCGCTACATTCTGCGGCCAGCCGGTACTTCTCTTTCTGTTCGGCCAGCGCGTAGTTCAACTGCTCATCCTCGGTCAGACCCACGCGAATCTCGTGGCATTCCGCCGTGGCGATCCAGCCCTGCTTCTCCAATTCGCGCCAGGGTACATCATATTTCTTTGGCCCGATCAGGCTGAAAACGTCCGCCTCTCGTCCATCCTCGCGCACCAGCGTAGCCGTCAGGCCGAGACGGCGGCGCGCTTGAATCTCCGCCGTGATACGGAAGACGGGAGCGGGCAGCAGGTGAACTTCGTCGTAGATAATCAGGCCCCAGTCATAGCTGGTGAAGAGCGAGAAATGAGGGAAATCCTCTTCGGCTATTTGCGTCTCCTCCTTTTTTGAGGGGGCGCGGTACGTCAGAATCTGGTAGGTGCTGACTGTAACAGGGCAGATCTCCTTGCGGTCGCCCGTGTATTCGCCAACCATCTCAGGCGGAATGTCGGTCTTGTCGAGAATCTCCTGTATCCACTGCCGGACAGCAATGGTGTTGGGAGTGAGAATAAGCGTTGCGCGCTGGATATCGGCCATCGTTGCCAGCCCGACAATGGTTTTGCCCGCACCGCAAGGCAGCACAACCACGCCGCTTCCCCCGCTCGGCGCGCCCCCGGCGTAAAACGCGGCGGAGGCTGCGTACTGGTAGGCGCGGGGCTGGAAGGAAACGCCCTGGCTTGTGACCTCGCGCAGGGTTAGTGGCAGGGGCGAACCTTCGGTATAACCGGCCAGGTCTTCGGCGGGAAAGCCGATGTGAATCAGCGCCTGCTTGATATGGCCGCGCCGCGAGGCATCGACCTGGATCGTGTTTCTGTTGATCTGTCGCAGCAGGTAGGGCTGCGTGCGCTTGTGGCGCAAAATTTCGGTGATTAAAGCTGTATCGGTTGAGCTCAGAAGCAGCGCTTCTCCCTCGCGAATCAGCTTCACGCGCCCGTAACGGCCCATATATTCACGAATATCTACAGAGATATTCGAGGGGATATCGTATTTGCTGTACTTCTCGAGTAGTTCCAGCACCATCCGGGCGCTCATCCCACCGGCGGCTGCGTTCCAGAGCGAGAGCGGGGAGAGACGATAGGTGTGGATATGCTCCGGTGATTTCTCCAACTCGGCGAACTGGGCAAGCGCATCCCTTGCCTCGGCGTGTAATGGATGATCTACTTCTAACAGAATAGTGCGGTCACTCTGAACGATCAATGGGTTTCCTGGGTTCATGCATTTACACCCCGGGCATCTCTGCCCATCTTTTGAGATACTTCATAATGGCGTTTGTAGCGGCGTCTTCATAGCCTCGCATCAGGTGGCGAGCGCCGGTAATCACATTAATCCCCTTTGGGCCTTTTTGCTGCTCGACAAACGGCTCGAGCTTGTAGCGTGGACAGACTTCGTCAAACTCGCCCGTGACAAACAACTTGGGACGTTCAAAAGGGCGAGGGAAGCCGCTGGCAGTGCGGTACAGCGGCAGGCTGATCGCGACGAGCGTGCGTATATGCGGGTCGAAAGGGGCGTATTGGAGAGCGATATAGGCGCCAAAGGCATGTCCAACCACGCAGACTTTCTCCAGATTTACACCCGGTTGCGTCAGCCCGAATACGACGGCTCCCGCCAGATCAAGCGCCTCCAGCCTTCCGTCCGTCTGCTGCCCCTGGCTGTTGCCCACACCGCGAAAATTGAAGCGCAGGCCGATCATGCCCGCCTCGGCGACCGCCCGCGCCAGAGCCACCGTCAGGCTATCCCGCATATCGCTGCTGGCCGGTTGTGGGTGACAGAACACGACGAGAGGAGCCGTTCCCTGCACCACGGTCGGCTCGTGAATAATCCCTTCGAGCCGGAATGCAGGCTGTCCCAGGCTCGTAAATAGAACGGCTCGTTCTACCTGTGCTGTTGGTCCGGTCATTGTCTCTCTTTCTCTACATAGCTGTGCTGTGAATCCACAGGTTTCATCTTAACGCAGGAATCTTCATACGTCAACATCTTGCCGGAAAGCCTTACTGCTATCTGACAGAAAGGGACGTGTCTAACGTGCCGCTTCGGATAATCGCTACTTTTAACGAAAAACAGAACAAACATCATATGTTAGAATAGATAATAAGATTAGAAGTAATAAGAAAACTTACATTTTTCAGGCAATATCGGAATTTGTATTATAAAACCCTATGAAAATGGGCGGGAGGATGTTATACTGATTAATAATATGGATGTATATTTTGATCCCGGTCACAATAGAATATGGCAGATTTCTCTTTTCGCTAGCTCGGCCTGACCTCAGAGGAAATCTGTTGGGAGTTGTTCTTCGAGAGGGCAGGCAGGAGAGAGAGGTGGAAAAGTTCCGGGCAGGCCGCATCTATTTTGGTTTTTCATCTGACCTGCATTGAAGATAAGGAACAGCCTCTTATTAGCAATACACTTCGCCTGAAGAGGTCTTGGGGGACAGGTCTCAGTAAGATCATCGTGGACAGCAGGCAAGGCAGCACAAGGACAGTGCTATTCACCCGGATCCTGACGCAGCGAAGCATTGTATAGAAGCGACAGCGCTTGCGGATCGCGTGATGTAAGCTATTACGCGATGGCCCATCCTTTGTGATGGCAATGATAGCAACAGCGTGCCAGCGATGCAATGCGTGCTGAAACTACTCCTGTTTACAGGAGCAGGAGCAGGAGAATAGGGCGTTGTATTATTGTTGCTGTTATCCTGCCAGGTGGGTCGGGTACTCGCCCGGTTGATAGTATGGCATAGTAGAGTGTGGGTGGTCAGGGCGAAACTGGCAAAGTGTTTAGTGGTTTTCTAGTGAATATAGAGGTAGGAATGCATATGGCCAACATTTTAGTCGTAGAGGACGAACTGCAGACCGACAGATTGCTCAAAGAACTTCTGGAGATCGAAGGCTATCAGGTTGTAACTATCCGAAGCGGCAAAGATGCTGTACAATTTGCCTTGCGAGAAATGCCCCACCTCATTCTCCTTGATATTATGCTTCCGGGTATAGATGGCTATGAAGTCATGCGCAGCCTGCGCAACCATCCCAAAACGATGCATATTCCTATTATCGTCTTAAGCGCCCTGGGTGATACCAATAATAAGGTGCGTGCCTTCGAGCGTGACGCGGACGATTACGTTACCAGGCCGTTCGATACTGATGAATTGCTGGCTCGTATGCGCCGTCAGTTGCGGCGGGTGCAGCAGAGCTTCCTTTCGCCTCTCACCGGGCTGCCCGGTGGCTTGCAGGTTGTACGCGCCATCAACTACAAGCTCAACAGTCAGGAACCCTGGAGTATCCTGTATCTCGATCTCGATAATTTCAAGGCCTTCAATGATGTCTATGGCTTCCTGGCAGGTAATGATATGATCCTGCTTGTTGGTCAGATTTGCCAGCGCCTGGTACATCAACACGGGGGTGCCGAAGATTTTGTCGGCCATATCGGCGGTGATGATTTCGTCATTGTTACCTCTCCCATGCGCGCCAGGACGCTCTGCGCAAAGATTATGGCTTCTTATAAAGAAGAGAGCGCGGCGCTCTATCTGCCTGAAGACCTGGAACGCGGCTCGATCAGCGGCCTGGACCGCAAGGGCAGACCCTTTCAGTTCCCGCTCGTCTCTCTTTCCATCGGGGTCGTGAATAACCAGTTGCGCCGTCCTCACAGCATTCAGGAGATCAGCTATCTCGCGGCTGAGGCCAAGCGCCACGCCAAACAATCGACCGAGAATATTTTTCACATCTCTGCTTCCCCTGGTCGCTCGTATCAGAACTGCGACCGTCACACGCCGCCCCCACCATCCATCTCCGACACGGCTGTCTCTCGTAATTCATCACCTTTTCTTTCTTATGCGTATCCTCGTAGTGACCGGCACTATTTCAACGATGGTGATATGATTACAGAGTACGAATCACATCTGTACGGTTAAGCCGTGGCTGAATATGGGGAAACATATCCGAACAGGAAAGGTTGTATCTACTACGAATCAGGAAGAATCCTTTAGCACAATGGAGCAAGAAAACGATCTGGATGGTGTGAGCGACGAGGAAAGAGAGGCCAGGCGGCAGGCGGTACGCGAAAATGCCAAACGTGTGCTGCGCGAAAGCGGACTGGCAGAAATGCTTCTCGCCATCAACAAAAATCTCCTCAAAGGCCGGGGGAAATTTGAAGAATATGATTCAATGCTGCTGCTCAAGTGGGGAACATTCACCACGAGACGCCATCTCTGGATCGAAGTTAGCGGAAACACCATTCGTTTCCGGCTGAACCAGCATCTCAAATGCAGCGCGCCCGCCCCGCTTTGCGACGGCGAGTATCACACCTTCACCGGCTCCATGTGGGCCAATCACGATTTTCTCGCCGAGCAGCTCAGAAAATACTACGAAAAACCCGTTGCCGAAAGCTCCGACGATTGACAATGCAGGCTCCGATGGCTTGTGGCCTATTAATCGGCGCTGTCCACGATAAATCGGGGCCTACGAATCTTCATCGTCGAGGGGTTCGAGGGCCAATGTCTGAATGGTGCCAATACTGTTGAGGAAGCGCTGAATGACTTTATAGTTCGGGTGCGCATAAAAATCCTCTCTCTCACTTTCGCTGGCCCAACTGAGCAGATTCAGGAAAATAGGCCCATGCTGGTAGGGACTCTCCGCGAGAGCGCCATTGGCCACGCTGATAGCTGGCTGTGCCGGATTGCTGAGCCAGGATGTCTCGTCTTTTACGCCACGCGCTAGAAAGGCAAAGGCCAGCGTGGGCTGAACTGCCTGTCGCCGCAAGCTCTCTATCCAGCCCCGTTGCGCCAGTTCGGCCTGGTCCGGTCGGATAGTTGCCAGATGTGCCGCCGCTATCATCGGCTTTGCTGCAGGGCGGCTATAGCCCCACGAGTAATGCATGAGCCACTGTTCGGGCGGGGCCGTCAGCAACTCGACCGGCGAGGCCAGCAGCAGCCGACGCGGGCTGTGTCGTTCCTGCGCCTGTATCCAGAATGATTCATCCTCCCACGTTGTCAGCAGCAGGTAGTAGCCATCGTCTCCCCTGCTGCGGTAAAAGAGGGATGTAACCAGCCCCGGCGCAACGCGCACCGTGTTTGCGATCAAGCGTATGCGTGCCTGCCCGTCCGCCTCTTTACCAGGCAGCAATTGTGCCAGCGTGATTACCAGCAACTCCATCGCTTCAACTATCCTCTCTTGTGATTGTTCCAGTTCTTAAGTATACTTTGATTAGAGTCTGTTGCCTATCTTTATGCCATTTTGTACCAGCCTATTTGTCCATTCGCTTTAGCTGTACCAGCGAGGAGAAGTTTGATGCTTGATCCCGAAACGAACCGCAATACTGTTGAGTGGAAGTTAGCCGGGCCGGAAGACGCGGCGCTCTGGGTGGCTGTAACCCGTCGCAGCGCTGACCAGATTCCCTTTGAAAGTGAAGACGCACAATTAGAGCGTTACAAAGAAGAACCCCCTGAGCAGCAGGTGCAGCGCTACCTGCTCTGGCGCGAGGATACCCCTGTTGGACGGCTGCGTTTCTTCACTCAGGGCAATACTGCTTACCTTGATGGGCTGGTGCTTCTGCCGGAGGCGGGCGGCAGTGTCGCGGCTCAGGTTGTCACCGAGGCATTGGCTCGTGCGGCGGCCCTCAACATGCGTCACCTCGAAGCCAACTATCCCGCGGCCTATATCGCCTCGTTTGCCTCTGCCGGATTCGAGCAGATACGCAGCCGCACGGGCATGATGGCCTCCACTGATGTCTCCATTCCTCTGTCCCCCATCCCTGCCTCGCTGCGCGTGCGCAAGATGACGGCAGATGATCTTGACCGGGTAGGCACATTGCTGCAACGGGCGTACATGGGTGGCCCGGATAGCCGCTATCCCGACCTGGCAGGCTGGCGGGCGGAGGTGCGCGCCATTTACGATGGTCGCTCTGGTCCCCTGCTCCCCGCAAGCTGTTTCGTCGTCGAGCACGCGCTTGATCGCTTCAATCTCGCGGGCGCGGTTCTGACGCATATCGAGCGCGGCATTCCTCGCATCCATCACACGGCGGTCGCGCCGACCTTTCGCCATGTCGGCCTCGGCCAGTTGCTTGTCGTCAAAACCATGCAAAGCCTGCACGAGCAGGGCTATGCCTCCGTCATCCTCTACGTGACGCTCGGCATCCCCGCCGTCAATCTCTACCGCCGCCTCGGCTTCGTCGAGGTTGGTCCCACCTACATCGAAGCCGAACGCAAACTCTCACCCACCGGCACCCTTGTCTGACAAGAATCGTGCTCTATGGCAAAGGGAGGTGAGTCTCATTTCTATTTCAAATGAAGGGCTAGACGAATTTGCGCTGATCGCCCGACTGACAAAGGGGCTGACGGCGTGGGCCGATGTCGTGCTGGGCGTAGGTGACGATACCGCCATTCTCGACATCGGCGGCGACCGGCTCTTGCTGGCGACAGTCGATAGCCAGGTGGAGGGTGTGCATTTCACGTTTCAGGGCTGTAGCGCGGAACAGGTTGGACGCAAGGCGATGGCCGTCAATCTGAGTGATATTGCCGCGATGGGCGGGGAGCCGCGCTACGCCCTGGTCTCGCTCGTCATCCCACCCCATCTCTCACTCAACCTGTTGCAGCAGGTCTACGATGGCATGCGCCAGGAAGCCGAAGCGTTCTCGACGGCCATCGTGGGCGGCAATATCGCGGGTGCGGGCACAGGCGAACTGCTCATCCTCGATGTCACGCTGCTCGGCACCGTCGAACGCGGCCACGTCATTACTCGTGCAGGCGCGCATGTAGGCGACACGCTCTGCGTCACCGGTACCCTCGGCGCTGCCGCCGCAGGCCTCTACGTCCAGTCGCACACGGACCTGCCCTATCCTACGCAGGCTGTGCAAACCGCACGCTTTCACCAGTGTATCCCGCAGCCGCGTGTGCGCGAGGGTCGCGTGCTCTCCCATTTCGGCCCCCATATCATCACCGCCATGCTCGATATCAGCGATGGCCTCAGCGGCGACCTCACCCACCTTTGCCAGCGCAGCCACGTCGGCGCTCGCGTGGAGGTCGCCAAAATCCCCATCTCCTCTACCACCCGCGCCATAGCCTCCACCGCCAAACTCGACCCCCTCCCCTGGGCGCTCCACGGCGGCGAAGACTACGAACTCCTCTTCACCGTCGCCCCCGGCCACATCGAAGCAGTCTCCCACGCCGTGCAATCCGCCATTGGTACCCCCATCACCCCCATCGGCACCATCACGGAAGCACAAGATGGCATGCAGCTTGTCTACCCCGATGGTCGCGTTGAGCCGTTGCGGGTACATAGCTGGAATCATCTGGTTGCTGGAGGTCAATAAGAAATATGCTATGCTATTGAAAACAAGCCTACACATGTCAGATGCTGTACAAAAAGTCAGGCCGCATGTGCCTGCTTGTATGTGACGAATTGCGGCTCGTTTTGTTGGGCCAGCCGAGTCAGCATGAGTCGAAGCGTGCTGAGATAAACTCTGCCTTCATGTCTGGAGACACCACCCGTCATCAAATAGCCATTTAGAGAGGAGTAGGCAGTCAACTTCCCTCTCTCGCCAGAAATGCCTGCCGCAGGCGCGTAAAGAGGCGGTCGCGGCGATCCGGTGGAAGACCAATCTGATACTGGGCTTGCCCCAGTTGAATGACGCGCCGGGTGGTCTGCACCACAACCCGACAGTTCTGACAGGTCGCCAGATGCTGCTGCGCGGCGGCGGCTAACTCCTCATCAAGATTCTGGTCAAGATAGTCGGACAGATAGGAGACCAGTTCTTCGCACGTCATCATTCTTCCTCCTGTTTCATAGCTGTTCGCGAAAGTAGGAGCTTAATTGCTCGCGCAGGCGCAGGCGAGCGCGATGCAGGCGCATTTTACAGGCGGCCTCCGTCAAGCCCTGGATGTGAGCGCACTCCGCTGTCGAAAGGCCCTCCACGTCACGGAGCAGGAAGGCCGCCCGCAATCCCAGAGGAAGCTCAGTGATGGCGCTGCGAAGCACCTGCCGGGCCTCCTCGCTCTCTGCCTGCTGATCGGGAAGCTGGCTCCAATCGACCAGTTGGACTGGAAAAGCCGGAGAGTTCTCCTCTTCCTCAGGCAAGGGGAGAGCGTCGTGGCGACGACGCAGCAGCATCAGCGCATGGTTATAGGCAATGCGATAGAGCCATGTACTCAGCCGCGCGTGCGGCTCGAAGCGGTCGATGGCCTCAAAAGCCGACAGAAACGTGGCCTGCACGACCTCTTCCGCGTCATCCTCCTGTTTGAGTAAGCCGAGGGCTAAGCGGTAGATCCGGTTCGCGTAGGTTTCAAAGAACTCGGTAAAGGCTGCGGCATCATGACGACGCAGCCGGGCCAGCAATTCCTCATCATCAGCCATGACTGCCCCTCCCTTCTGTCTCTTGTTGCAGTATACCACAGGATAATGTAACCTTTCTGTTCCCTGTGCATTGAAAGGACAGAGAGCAGAACTCTGTTCTGCTCGAATGAAAACAGATTCAGCTTGAACGATGGGAGGTTCCTCATGGCATTTGTCTTCTTTATGTCGAGCGCAGCCGGACGCATCCTGCGCCTCGTGGCTGGTCTTGGTCTGATTGGATGGGGCGTCTACCTGGCAGCGGCAGCCAGTAACATAACCGTCGGCATTATCCTGGCGGTGGTCGGTCTGCTGCCTCTGGCGGCAGGACTCCTCGATGTGTGTGTCCTCGCCCCCCTCTTTGGCGCTCCTTTCAGCGGGGCAAAAGTACGCGCCCATGCTCGCTCGTGAGCGAGGAGGAGATCATGAGCTATGATACCCTGGTGATTGCTGCTCACCCTGACGATGCGGAAACACAGATGGGGGGAACGTTAGCCAGACTCTCCGATCAGGGGCAGCGCATTCTGCTGGTCGACCTGACCGATGGCGAGCCAACCGAGTTTGCCGAAGCAGGAATACGTGCGCAACAGGCCCGGGAAGCGGCCCGCACTCTCGGCGTGGAGCGGCTCACGCTTGGATTGCAGGACAGGTACCTGAGCGATACGTTACAAACACGCCTGCAAGTGGCCCGGCTGATTCGAGAGTATCGACCGCGCTGGGTCTATGGAACCGGAGAGGCATGTGTTCATCCTGACCATGCCGCATCCGCTGGTCTGACGCGAGCGGCAGTCTTTCTGGCGAGGCTGGGGCAATGGGAGCGAGTACCGGGGGGTGAACTGCTCGCTGAGCAGGAGCCGTGGGCGATTGAGCGTCTCTTCTTTCCGCACTGCAAGATGGAGCCGCCGTGGTCCGAGTTTGCCTTCGCCGTCGATGTGAGCGCCGTCTACGAACGCAAACGGCAGGCGCTGGCGGCTTACCAGTCGATTTTCCAGCCAGAGGGGGATCGCCTGCTGGCCCTCTACGAGGCGGAGGATCAGTACTACGGGCGTATGCTTGGCGTGGCCTACGCTGAAATCTACCGCAGCGCGGCTCCGCTACTGGTTGAGGACCCCACGGTCTTTCGTCCTGCTATTCATGGGTGAGCGGCAAGTGAGGGAAGAGAGCTGCCCTACTCAGCTTCTTCTGGCGCTGGCTCCTGGAGGTGACCGGCAAATTCCTCGTGCAGTTCTTTCTCGCGGGCAAGATGGCTGAGCAGCACTTCGGTAATCAGGTCAAACGCCTGCATAATGCGGGGATCGGCAAGCCGGTAGTAGACGCTTAGCCCTTCCTTGCGAGAAAGGACCATGTTTGTGGAGCGCATGACCGCCAGATGCTGCGAAAGATTGGCCATACGGACGCCTGTGGCTTCCGCGAGGTCGCCGACGGTGCATTCCCCACGCTCATGCAGCAACTGGAGGAGTTCAAGACGCAATGGGTGCGCAAACACGCCGCACATCTGGGCGTGTCGCCGGTAAAATTCTTTGTCCATGTTTTCTATCAATTACCCTTTTATGTATAACCGACAATCTACGCCGGGCGCGTTTCCTGATAAGGTGACAGATCTCCCTCACCCTCTTCTCAACTCTCTGAAACGTGAGTGTGATTGCAGAGATTGTCTTGCTACTACTATTCTTAGCCCAAAAAACGACGGAGAGCAAGCGGACAGACGCATGGGACAGGGCTTTTTGGTGTAACCGAAAGTCCCGAAAAGAGAAAAAAAGCAGCCATTTCTTGCTCCAATAGGAAATCATCCAACTCCTAGAGAAAGCGAGAAATGACGTGCATGTACCTTACCATATTTGAGGAAGTCGATCACTCTGGACTGGAGGGAGGAGCCATCGACGCTGCCTCCTTGTATCGGGAGTTCGAGAAGGTCAAGGACGGGCGGGGGGCCAAAGGCAAGCGCTATCCTCTGCCACTGCTGTTGACCTTGTTCCTGCAGGGGAAACTGGCAGGGGAAACGAGCATCAATGGGGTCGTGGATTGGATCAAGGAGAGGCAAGAGTGGCTCAAACGACAACTGGATTGGCCGAAGAGATTTCCGGTCAAATCCACCTGCAGTGAGGCTTTAGCCCTCTGTGACGGACAGCAGATCGCTCAGGCGATGGCACAGATGATCCTCAAGGCGCGAGCTGTGGAGCCAGAGGCAAGCGAGCAGGAGCAGTTGGTTCATAGCGCCATGGATGGCAAAGTGATGCGGGGAACGCTGGGGCATGACAAAGAAGGCCAGCCCCCGGTGCATCGGCTCTCGCTCTATGAATGTGAAAGTGGCCTGGTCATCGCCCAGCAAGCGGTCAAAAGCAAAGAAAATGAGATCAGCGCGGCCAGCGCCTTGCTGCAACCGGTCTTGGTCAAAGGGCGTATCAGTAGTGCTGATGCCATGCATACGCAAAAAGCCTGGTGTGCAGCAGTCGAGGCCTACGGAGGCTACTACCTGCTCGAGGCCAGGGAGAACCAGACAACCGTGCGCCAGGACATCCTGGATTTTTTTGCGGACAAGGCACTTGAGCAGGAGGAATGGCAGTACCACAAAACGGTGCAAAAAGGACACGGACGACTCGAAGTGCGCGAAATCTGGACCAGTACACAGATGAATGCATGGTTTGAGCCAGACTGGGCAGGGATCAGCCAAATCTTCCTCATTCGCCGCCTGGTCACTAGCCAGGGTGGGGCGGACAGGTACTGGGTGCTGGGGGATTTCGCTGCGATTGGCTACGATCCGGTGTCTCCACTTGAGAAACTGACGGCCCTCCCTCATGCCAGCTTCACCAGTGGGAATACGGATCGCTATGTGGTAACGGAGGATCTGCCTGTGCCACCGGGGCAAGCCTTGCAAGATCCCGCTGTCCTTCTTGATGCCGACGAGCATGGCTACCGTATCCAGTTGCGGCGGGTGGATTACGACCGCGAAGTGGTCATCAAAGCCATCGAGCACTCACGTCATCCCACTCCTTCCTACCTGATCGGGTTCATGCGCGGAGAGCACATCTCCGAAACCGATCCAGGGTTCTGATCTGCGGGCCAACGCGCCAAAGGGCAAGGGCGAGGGAACGAGTAAAGCGTCCCGAGGTCAGGAAGAGTCGTGCTCATATTCGCTCATGTCATGGCTTCTTTGCGCTCGCGAGCTTCCTCTCATCGCGCCCACGGGGGAACAGCTTGTTGTCCCAGGAGAGAAGCCAACGACCGTCAACAGGAAGCTCGAGCCTCGGCCAAACCGAGCGAGGGAGCAAAGCTGTCTGGGACCCCAAACAGTCTGATCGTCACTTGCCCTGTTGTTGAAACGCGAGCATTGCGAGCTAGCCGCTTTTGCCAGGAGAGACGAGCATGCGCTCGCTGCGCGCGGGACAGGATCACGTGTGCAGTGCGAGGCTGCACGGTGGCAGGAGGCGGAGGCCCACCTCGATGCGTTGGTGTCGCACGAGTTGCATACAGGCTCGTTGGTGCTCTCTACGGCGGGAGTAGCACCAGAGAAGTGGAGCTGAACCACTAGCGAGCGAATGCAGGAGCACGCTGACCTGGCGCGGCTTCCTGGTGGCCCCGCCATTCCATTGGCACTGCTCGCGCAGCGAACAGGAGCGGCAACTGTGAATGCTGGCTCCATAGACGACACGCAAGCTTCCATCAGCTTCTCGACTCTGCTCGTGAGCACCAGGCTCCTGGTTCGCTGGACAGCGAAGCGTTCCGTCAGATTGGAGCGTGAAATCGCGACCCGAGAAGCGACCCGCTTTCCATCCGGAGCCCACCTCCGGCGGAGCATAGCCAGAGGTAGGAGCCGTGTGTGGCGGTGGAGGGGAAAGAACCATGGCGGCCTTGTTTTTCCCGAGTCGACGCGCCAGGCGATGATAACGTGCCGAACGATAATGATCCTTCATGTGTGCGGGAATGCTCATGAGCAACTCTTTGGCCTCTTTCAATGGCGCCAGCCGCTCTTCAATCTCGGCCTGCAATTGCTCCAGCGTTTCTTCAAGGAAATGAATATGGGCGAGGATACGCTTGAGTAAGAGGCGGTGGTGGCTCTGGACTCGCCCTTCCAAAGCCTCGCGTAGTTCTGGCAACTTTTTGCGTAAGCGCCCCAGGGCTAAATCTGCCAGGACTTCGGCATCCGTTGTGCCTCTTACCAGTGCCTCAAGCATCGCGCGACCGCTTTGGCCAGGCACATCACTGACAACCGCCGCCAGCTTCACATTGGCCGTCTCGAGCACTTTCTGCAAGCGGTTGATCTGCTGGCTGCGTTCCTGGATCAAGGTCTTGCGGTACCTGGTTAAATCGCGCCATTCTCGAATGGGAGCAGGAGGAAGAAAGCTCGCCCGGAGCAAGCCATGACGCAGTAAATCCGCAATCCATTCGCTGTCTTTGATATCCGTTTTTCTCCCAGGAACCGCTTTCATATGCTGAGCATTGACCAGGATGATCGTGCGACCCTCTTCTAACAGGTTAAACACCGGTCTCCAAAATATCCCGGTCGATTCCATGGCGACAACCGTGACTTGCAGGCTTTCCAACCAGTCAGCCAGCGCTAAGAGCCTGGCCGTCATGGTCGAGAAGGTCCGAAGATGACGCCGGACCTCTCCCGTCTCAAGGGGAATCAGCACCCATGCAATGACCGTCTTTGCCGGGACACGGAGGCCGCGCGAGACCCAGGCTCCTATACGTAACAACGCCACTTGCCACACGGTCGTTGTCACACCGATGAGGGCAGACAGGGCCGCTGTGAAAAAGTAACCTCCCAGAGCCACTGAACGCCTTCGCTGTTCATCACCTGTGAGAAGACAGACTGCAAGCTGCTACGAATATCATCGCCAGACTGATCTCTGGGCAGCGTGGAAGAAAGGCATCATTGGCACTGTTTGACCCAGGCCTGAGCACTCATTTGTACCGGGTCCCACGGGCTACTCACCGGCGGCGTATAGCTCAGGTCGAAGTCATTCAGGTCGTCGACGCGCATGCCATGAAAGAGGGCCGTGGCGAAGATATCAATGCGTTTGGCGATTTCCCCGTGGTAGTGTCCCACCATTTGCGCCCCCAGCAAACGCCCTGTTTTCCCATCTCCAGTGATCCGAATGCGGATCTCATGCGCGCCGGGATAGTAGACTTTATGGTCCCAGACCGTTGACTCAACGGTGAGCGGGTCGAAGCCAGCATCTCTTGCCTCGCCATCGCGCAGACCCGTGCGGCCAACCACCAGGTCAAATACCTTCACCACCTGCGTCCCCAGCGCCCCGGCAAATTCCCGATGGCCGCCCACCGCGTTCTCCCCGGCAATGCGCCCCTGCTTATGGGCCGTGGTGCCCAGAGGCAGATACGTCGGAGCCTGCAGCAGGCGATGCCAGGTCTCGACGCAATCGCCTGCTGCAAAGATGTCGGGTACATTGGTTTCCATCGCACGGGAAACGCGAATGGCGTGGTGTTCTCCAAGTGCAATGCCAGCCGACTGTGCCACCCCCGTCTGCGGCTGGACGCCCACTGCCACCAGCACCAGATCGGCGGCGGTGGAAAACTCCTGTGACCCCATGACGTACAACTGCTTGTCCGCTTGCACAAGACGCTCGATAGCGACGTCGGTGATCACCTCGACCCCATGATGCTGCAATTCGGCGCTGACGAGTCTCCCCAGGCTTTCGTCAACGGTCTTGAGCACCGAGACTCCATGCTCGACTACCGTCACAGCCAGACCTCGCTGAACGAAGGCATCGGCCATTTCCATGCCGATGTAGCCACCACCAACGATCACGGCTGAGCGAGGGATGTGGGTGTCCAGGTACTCATGGACGGCGAAACTGTCCTGCATTGACCGCAGGAGAAAGACACCGGGGAGGTCGATACCTGGAATGTGAGGGCGAACAGGCAGCGCGCCCGTGGCGAGGACCAGTCGATCATACCCGAGCTGGCGCGCCTGCCCACCGGTGTCTACTACTGTCACCTCATGGCGCTTGGCATTGATGCTCTGAGCCTTGTGGTCAAGCAAAAGGGATATCCCCTCACCGCTGATCTCTTCCGCCGTTCGATGGGCCAGCCAGTGCCAATCGGGGACTTCTCCGCTCTCATAGAAGGGAAGACCGCAGACGCTGTAGTTCGGGAAGCGGTCAGCCAGGACGACGGTGATCTGGGCGTTGGCATCCACCTCCCTTGCTCGGAGAGCGGCACTGGTGCCGGCATCGCTGCCGCCGATGATCAGAAGGCTGCTCATGCCCTTCTCCTCTCGGTGTCGGCGCGCAGAAAGGCATCGATGCGTGCGGCAATGGCGTCGCGCACCTGGCGGAAGACAGCCAAACGCTCTTCTTCCGTACCGGTGGCACGGCTCGGGTCGGAGAAGCCCCAATGCTGCTGGTGCCGTGCGTTGGGGAAGTAGGGACATTCCTCGGCTGCCTCGTCACAGACCGTCACCACCAGGTCCATGGGCGCCTCGTCGGCAAACTCCTCGATCCCTTTTGCTCGGTGGCCGACATGCTCGCTGATGTCAATGCCCAGCTCTGCCATCGCTTTCACCGCCAGCGGATGCACGGCGCGTGGATGCGTCCCGGCGCTCAACGCCTGGTAGCGCGTCCCGCCACGCGCCCGTAGCAGTCCCTCAGCCATCTGCGAGCGCGACGAGTTGTGCGTGCAGAGAAATAAGACACGATAAGGACCCGATGTGGTCACCTCTGTCATGGCGCTACTCCTTCCTTCTGCCCTCGTGTTCGAGTCTGCTTTCACGGCTCACGGGGGCTGTTCTTTCGTTGCAGGAGGGTCAACAAAAAACGGATGCGCGTCGCCATCTGCAGCGAGATCTGTTCAAAGGCGCGCAGCTGCTCCGCCTCCGATCCCTGCACCGTTGCCGGATCGAGGAAGCTCCAATGAATGCGCTCCGGGTCATCGGGGAACGTGGGACACGTCTCCAGCACGCGATCGCAGACGGTGACAATCGCGTCGAAGCGCTGGCCCCGGAAGACCTCGAAGTGCTTGGGAACCGCGCCACTCATATCGATGCCGAGGCGTTCCATGCAGCGCCGGGCCAGGGGGTGCAGTTCCTCAGCGGGCTGGCTTCCGGCGCTGAAAGCCTCCACCGTGCCGTGGCTGAGATGGCGCAGGAGGGCCTCAGCCATTTGCGAGCGCGCGCTGTTCTCGGTGCAGAGAAAGAGCACGCGCAAGGGAGCTTGGTTACTCGGCAGGTCTTGCAGTGCGGTCACCTCAGCCGTCACCGCCGGGTGAAGCATCTCCCCTGCCGCCAGGTAGAGCGCCTGCAAGCGCTCCAGATCCAGGTGGTAGAAGACCGCACGCTCGTCGGCGGCGCTGCGGCGTTCCGTCACCAGATGTCCTTCGCGCAGTTGGCGCAGGTGGTACGAAACCAGATTCTGGGGGAGAGCGAGCTGCTCAACCAGGTCCTGCACGCGGTAGTCTGAGCGCGCAAGTGCGGTGAGCACATTCCAGCGTACAGCATGTCCCGCCAGCTTCAAGACCTCTGGCGGCTGAAGTAGAGCGTTTTCCATGTCTTCCTCAAATCTATCAAAATAGCTTGCATCAATTTCTATTGATATAAATATACCAGAGAGAGCAGAAGAAGGCAAGAGGGTTGCCCATCGTTGGAGGGTTGTCTCAAAGAAGCCTCTCTTGTATTGACAGCTTTCCGCCCCTCTGTTATCATATCATTATTTAATGATATGATAATGTAAAAGGAGCAGGGCCTATGGATACGCATACCCCACCCAGGACTGCGCTCACCGCCAGGCTCTTTCGCGGCTTTTCGGATACGTCGCGACTCTCGATCTTAGAAGCCCTGCGTGATGGCCCGCTCAGCGTGGGAGCCATTGTCGAGAAGACAGGATTGAGCCAATCCAATGTGTCCAATCATTTACGTTGTTTGTCGGATTGTGGTCTGATCCTCTCTACTTCACAGGGCCGCTACACGCTGTACCGGCTCAGTGATCCCCGGGTCGCCAGCCTGCTCGGGCTGGCTGAGGCACTGCTGCGTGATGTGGCACGTGGCGTCTACGAATGTACCCGCTACGAACCGGCGGAAACCGCCCGGGAGGAAGGAGCAGCACATGACTAGTTCTATCCCTCCCACCGCTGGCCGTGTCATCGAGCTACCTGTCCGCGGCATGGACTGTACCGGGTGTACACAGCATGTCCAGCGTGCGCTCTCCGCCGTACCTGGCGTGGAGTCCGTTGAGGTCTTTCTCTCGTCTGAAAAAGCGGTGCTCCGCCTTGATCCCGGCCTCGTCAAGATCGATGCCTTGTACCAGGCGGTGGAAGAGGCAGGCTACTCCGTTGCTGCAACTGCTGCGCAAGAAGGGTCATCGAGCACGCTCTCCCGGTTCACCCGCCCCATCCTCACGCTCTTTGGCCTGCTCGTTGGGGCAGTGTTGCTCATCGTCGTGGCCGGTGAGTGGCTTGGGCTTTTTGAACGCGTGACCGATGTGGTGCCGTGGCAGGTCGGCTGGGCGTTGGTGCTCCTTGCTGGTACACCCATTTTCTGGAATGTGCTGCGGGCGGCGTTGCGCCGACAGATCCTCTCCCATACCCTGATGAGTCTTGGTGTCATTGCGGCTCTTGCTGTCGGGCAATGGCCGACGGCAGCGGTCGTCGTCTTCTTCATGCATACGGGCAACTTTGTCGAGTCCTTTACTACCGGGCGGTCGCGTCGAGCGCTCAAACACCTGACCACGCTCATCCCTAAAACAGCCCGCGTTGTGAGGAATGGCGACGAAGTAGAGGTACCCGTGGCAGAGGTTCGGATAGGTGAGACGGTGGTGGTGCGGCCAGGTGAGGCCATTCCCGTGGATGGCACCATCGTGAGCGGGCAGGCAACTATCGATCAGGCCGCCATCACAGGCGAATCAATGCCGGTTGAGGTGCGTCCAGGCGCTCACGTCTTTGCCGCCACGATCGCCCGCTTAGGGAGCGTGCGTCTGCGTGCGATCCATGTTGGCGCAGAAACCACCTTTGGCAGAGTCATCAAGCTGGTGGAGGAAGGCGAAGCACACCGGGCCGAGGTACAGCGCCTGGCGGATCGATTCTCAGCCTACTTTTTGCCCGTGGTAGCCGTTATTGCGCTCCTCACGTTCGCCATCAGTCGCAACCCGCTGTCAACGGCCTCGGTCCTGGTCGTTGCCTGCTCCTGCTCGCTGGCCCTGGCGACCCCGATTGCCATGCTTGCCTCCATAGGGATGGGAGCCCGGCGCGGCTTGCTCATCAAGGGAGGCAAGTACCTGGAATTGTTAGCGCGCGCTGATGTCTTGCTGATTGACAAGACGGGGACCGTGACGCTTGGGCAACCACAGATCACCGATATCCTCCCGCTGGATGACCACACGCCTGATGGCCTCTTGCGCCTTGCGGCAAGCTGTGAGCGGTATTCAGAGCATCCTCTGGCCGAAGCAGTGCGACGAGAAGCGGTTGCCCACGGTCTGGCGCTCTCTGAACCGCAGGACTTTGAGGCGGTTCCTGGTCAAGGAGTACGCGCACGCATCGATGGCGCTGCCGTTGCTGTGGGCAACAGCTACATGGTCCCGCAGAGATATGCCCACACACAGATGAGCGCGCTGCACTTGCAAGGCAAAACGCTGCTATTCGTCACGAAAGATGATCAATTGATTGGCGCGCTGGCAGCAGCCGACACCCTTCGTCCAGAAGTGAAGAGTGCTCTTTCCAGAGCGCGTACGCTTGGCGTCAAGCAGATCGAACTACTGACCGGCGACCATGACCTCGTCGCGAGCAGCCTGGCTTCGCACCTGGGCATTGCCTACCGCGCCGGGCTTCTCCCAGAAGAGAAGATCGCCATCGTCCAGCAGTATCAGGCGCAAGGGCATACCGTCGTCATGGTGGGAGATGGCGTCAATGACGCACCGGCCCTGGCGCAGGCTGATATTGGTATCGCGATGGGTGTGGCAGGAAGCGATGTCGCAATGGATGCTGCGCACATGGCCCTGATGCGCGACGATTGGGAACTGGTTCCCGACGCCTTCGCTATTGCGCATCGCACGATGCGTGTGGTCAAGATGAACATTGGCTTCACCGTTCTCTACAATTTGGTAGGACTCTCCCTTGCCGCCCTTGGGCTCTTGCCTCCGATTGTGGCAGCCGCGGCTCAATCGCTGCCTGACCTGGGCATTCTCGCCAATTCCGCACAACTCTTGCGCCAGATCACGCGGCACCCATCAAGATCGAAAGAAAAAGAGGCAACGCCATGAGCGTTTGGGCAGGTCGAACTCCCCTGGTGCGGACTGGGGTGCGGATCGAAATCTTCGCGGTTCTGCGGATGATCTCGTGGAAGCAGCCGCCTCCCCTGGCGCAGGGGCCCTCGCATGGAGCGCCATGCTCGCGGCCTTTGCGATTGACCGTGTCATCGAACTGGTGAACGGAGCTATTATGCTGTGGAAGCTGTCTATCGAGGCGCAGGTGCATTGCCTCATAAGACATCTTCCTTGATGGTTTGTTGACTTCATGACCTCTTCCCTCACACGCTTTCCTGGAAAAGCCGAACAGAATGGCGCGAAGGAGATAAAGAATCTCAGCTCATTTATGCTTTGCCCATGCCGGTTTGGCCGTTGAGGCAATGCTGAAGGTGCCTTCAGAGATCTCAATGGATAGAGAGGGTTGTCCAGGGATCACTTCTACTTGCCATTGCTCCTCAAAGCTTTCCAGCAGGTGAGTTCAGATGACGAGAAGCTCAGAAGAGGTCTTTTTGCATTTCCTCGAAGGATAGACGTCATCAGCAACCATTTGAATTATCCCTCATCGATGCTATAATTGAGGAGAAAGAACAAATGGCGATGAAGTGTTAGTATCGGTGGTAAACTGGCTCCGTCTCACTTTACGTAGTGCACCATTGTTTCTTGATCCATGGTTTCAGTTCATTAGCCAGCAACACTTATCGCACGGTCTCGTGGCTGACCGTTTCCACATAGCCCAATTCCACCAGCCTGTTCGCCAGCAAACGCAACGTCCAACGCACCGCGCCTTGATATACTTCTTCACAGGGGTCTCCTTGAGGTGATTTTTGAGTTCTCTCAAGAATACCCCTGTGGTTTTTTACTTATCAATCTTGCTTTGACAGAGTACTGGTGCTGTGCATCCAGAGCTTTGAGACCAGGTGCGACAAGACTGATTGTCTGCTGGTGCCTCAGCGCATCTCGCCGACCTTGTTGCGGTTCAGTCGTTCCCAGTCGATGGCGCAGCCGAGACCCGGGCCGGTAGGAGCAGGCAGATAGCCCTCCTTGTCAACCTGTGCAGACAGAGGTTCCAGCAGCCCGTACTCGTGGAGTTCAAATGGCAGGAGCATTTCGAAGTATTCGCAGTTGGGGATCGCCATAGCCACATGCAGCCCTGCTACGTTGTTCAACGAGTTGAAGGCGTCATGCAGTTCGCACTTCATGTGAAAGGCTTCGGCCAGATGGGCAATTTTCACGAGCGGGGTGATGCCGCCTTTGAGCGCAACATCTCCCCGCAGCATATCGGTCGCCTGCTGGCGGATCCACTCGGCGTAGGCATACATGCTGCCTGGCAGGTACTCGGTCGCCAGGATCGGGACGTTCAGCTTTTGCCGTAGTTTGACGTAGCCATAGAGGTCTGTCTCAGCGAGCGGATCCTCATACCAGAAATAGCTCAGGTCCTCAATCACCATCCCCACGCGCAGCGCCTCCTCGTAGCTGTAGGACCAGGCAGCATCCAGCATCAGATCCATCTCATCTCCGACCGCCTGACGCACTGCGGCGCATAGCTTGATGTCGTCCTTCGCGATAAATCTGGGATGGATTTTGTACGCCTTCCAGCCGAGGTCGCGGTAGTAGAGCGCTTCCTCCACGTAGTCCTCATGGCGTGGGAGCAGCCAGGAGGAGGCGTACACTGGCACCCTGTCGCGGCAGGTTCCCAACAGCCGGTGAATTGGAAGGTTGGCTACCTTGCCTGCAATGTCCCACAGGGCGACATCGATGGCCCCGATTGCCTGGGTTTCCAGCGTCCGGTTTCGTTTCCACAGTGACTGCCAGATTGCGCCGATGTCAAGCGGGTTGCGCCCAATCAGGCCGGGCTTGATGAGCTTCACGACCTGGCTCAACAGCGTCTCACTGACTCCCACACTGGAGCCGAGGAAGGCGTGACCTTGAACGCCTTCGTCTGTTTCAATGGTCATCACCGCAAAGGGTTGCAGCCGGAGCAAGCCGCCTCCAGCCTGGACGGGGACCGGGTAGGTGTCCCGCAGCGGTTCGCGCTCGTGCAGGGTGACGAGCAGGTCAGTGATCTTCACTTTTCTCTCCTCCTGAACTGGTCGTTGAATCGGCTACTGCTGCTTCCCTCCTCATCAACGTGATCGTCTTTACTCTCCCTGTTCACTTCGGCCTCCAGGGCGCTGTCCCTTATGGGCTTGCTCGTAGTGCAATCGCAGCACATCCTTGCCGTAGTCATTGCCATTGGGCGTGCGTACAATCGTATGCACATGGAACTTCTCCGGCTGTTCGTTCGAGAGGTAGACGCCGGAATGATGATCGAACTCGATCAGGACGACCGGACTCTGGATGCGATAATAGAAGGGGCTGTCCTCATCATACGCTCCAATCCAGCAGAAGTGCGTCTCCTGGAGATGCCGTTCGATTTCTTCCATGCGCGCCTGCAACGGCTTCGTCGGCATGGGCATGAGATATGCCTTGATCAGATCGAGCAGAAGCGCTCGCTGCTTTGCGGAGAACTCAGCCACGCGCGCGCCTTCGTAGGGGATGATGCGGTTGTCCTGAAAAGCACCCGCCAGGTGGCGCTGATCCATCGGATGCCAGCGACCTTGCGGCATAGCGGGGTCGACCATCTGCTTATAGACCACCGCCTGGCTCTGCAACTCTGGGGAGAGGGATTGCATTACCTGCAAGCCGATGTTCTCTTCATCCTGGAACAGGCGTATTCCCGCGAACGGGCCGGCATCGGCGACATTCGGCTCGGCCCCCAGAAAGAGGGGCGAGAGTACCATCTGCTCGCCAATCACGAGGCAACAGAGCGTCAGATGGTGGCCGAACAGGCTCCAGCCCCAGGGTTCGGTGAGCGAGGGCGTGCCAAAGAGGCTGAAGTTAAAACTCCACTCGTTGAAGATACGCGGCGCGTTGACAAGCTCTCCGAGAAAAGCATTGAGGCGCATGACATCGCGGATCTTGTCGAAACCCGACGCGCTGAGACTCGCGCGGATGACGGCGAGGATGGCCTCACGAACGGGCGTTGAAACCTCCTCCAGGCGCAATCCGATCCGATAAAAGTAGATTTCGGTATTGTTCCAACGACGCCATTCCCGTGCATCGACGGCATAACAGAGGGCAGCCCGCTCCTCCGCACTCGTAGAGTCGAGGAGGTGGCTGGCCGCCTCAACCATAGAGCGAGTCGGTGCGTCTTCCGGCCGCAACGAGTAGAGGTTCGGCACCACCCCGCCGTCCGTCGTGATACCGACGAACGGCTGCTGGTATAGCTCATCCCAGACGGCGAGCGCGAGTTTCAACATCGGGATCTGAGAAGATGCCTCGGCGTGAGAATACGCGTCGTGTCCCCGCAGGCGCGCTATTCTTGGGTGGTCCGATCCCGGAACAAAGTCACGAAAGTGCGTACTGCTCATCGAGAAAACTCCTCATCCTTTTCCTGCTCTGGCCTGTAACTCTTGCGCTGCCTGCTCTTGAGAGAGGCCCAATCCAGAAGTCAGCGTATGCACCGTGACGGCAGGTTGCACGCCCGGGCCACTGAGGTTGCGCTCCAGTTCCACCACGGTATTTTCCAACCGGCCAAGTCCTTCAACTTCCACCGCGACGACATCTCCGATCTCAACCGGGCGTGAGTTGGCCGGCGTTCCCGTCAATAGCACATCGCCGGGTTCAAGCGTGATGAGGCGGGAAAGATCGGCTACCATATAGGCAAAGGGAAACATCAAATCCTCCCGGACAGATGCCTCCTGTACGAGCTTCCCATTGACGTAGGTACGCAGGATGAACGCATCGGGATCTACCTCCTGAGCATCAACCAGCGCGGGACCAAGCGGGCAGAAGCCGTCCTGCCCCTTTACCCGCAGCAACGAGCCGCGATCCGCGTGGTGGAAGTCGTGAATGCCCCAGTCGTTGGCGACGGTATAGCCAGCTACGTAGCCCGGCGCATCCTCAATACTCACACCAGAACAGCGTTTGCCTATGACCACAGCAATCTCTCCCTCGTAGTTAAGGAACTGACAGCCATGTGGCCGGGCCACCGGAGCGCGGTGATAGGATAGGGAACTGAGCGGCTTGAGAAAGTAGGAGGGCGTGTCTGGCACCTGCCGTATCCCAAATTCTTTGGCCCGGCTGCGATAGCTGAGGTGAGTCGCGAGGATCTTGGTTGGCTGGACGGGGGCCAGGTAACGAGCATCACTTTCAGCAATGAGGCTCCCATCGTCGAGCAGGATCGACGAGCCTTCCAGCCGACCGCTCACTGGCGTATCATGATGCAGAATACGTACACGCTTCATCTGTTTCCTCTTTGCTAGAAGGTCTTGAGAACGGGCAGCACCTTTTCCGCGAACAATTCCATTGATCGCCGTACCATCGAGGTTGGTTGGCCTGGATGGTGGAAGTCGAAAGGAATTTGCCTCAACCCACTGTCCCGAAACCTCTCCAGGAAGGCGAGGGCATCATCAGGGGTGCCAACGATCAGGGGACCGCGAATGGGCGAATTGCGCAACTCACCAACAGGTGGGACTGCTGGCAGGCCGATCATCATGGGCGTCGATTGGGGACCATTGTAGCGCCGGTAAAACTCGAAGGTCCAGTGTATGCCTTCCTCTGCCTCGTCCCACGCCTGCTCCCGCGTTTTTGCCAGATGGATCCACAGCGGCCCCGCCGATATCTGCACCGCGTCGGGATTGTGCCCGGCCTCGCGCAACGCCGCCTGATACTCCTGCGCATACCCGGGTCTGGACCCGGCCAGCGAGTTGTAGCCAGTCGCCGCAGCCCGCGCCATGCTCTTTGGCCCCATCGCCGCTACCCATATTGGCGGATAGGGTTTCTGCACCGGCTTCGTCGTCATCTGCACATTCTGGAAGCGGTAGAAGCGGCCCTCATGGTCGAAGGTATCTTCGGTGAAGCAGCGCTTGATGATATCCAGGCTTTCGTACATGCGCTCCCACTTCCGTTCCAGTGGCACCCCGTAGGTCTGGTACTCGTGGTCGGTGCCGCCTCCAACACCCACACCCAGATCAAATCTGCCGCCGGAAATCAGGTCGAGGGCAGCGACATCTTCGGCCACGCGCAGAGGATGATACAGTGGGAGAATCAGGATGAATGTCCCGATCCTGATATGCGAAGTGCGCGCGGCAATGGCCGTCAACACAGGGAATTGCGCGGGCGTCCACGCGTCGATTTTAAAGTGGTGTTCTCCGTTCCAGATGTGAGTGAATCCCAGTTGCTCGGCATACACCGCTTCGTCAATAAAATCATGGTAGATCTGCTGCAAGGGTTCCGGGTGATCCGGGTGATAGCGTACCGCCATGGCGAGTCCAATATCCATGATGTGCCCCTCCTGTCTTTTCGGAAAGTTTTTGCTACACTGGTCGTTGCGCTGCGTAAGACATGCTCACGGCACGCTTCTTGATCAAGGCATCGAGCTGATTGCCTATACCAATCTCCCCGAGTACGACGGGGAGATCTGCTCCTAATGGCGGGGATGGGCGCCCCGGCTGCAATGGCGTCCTGGATAGACGGAGCGTGGGACCAATCGTCGTCCAGACACCGATGCCCTGGTGGTCGCGTGTGAGGACAAGGCCGTGGGCCAGCGCCCAGGGATCGCTTTTCAACGCGTCCGCCGCGACCAGCATATGTGCTCCCACACCGATACCGGTCAGATGCTCTACCCACGTTCGGGCTGTCTCCCCAGCCAGACGATTTTCCAGCAACGATTCCAGTCCATCCCTGCGCTGCCTGCTGATCCCTTCCAGTCCAGGAATCGTTTCGAGACGCGGCAGGTCGCCTTCAGAGGCTCCCAGAAAGAACCATCCATCGCTTGCGCGATAGAGCCGCTGCAAGGGACTCCATCCCAGCACATACCTTTCACGTTGCTCGTCGCCTCGAACTCCATCATACTGATACAGGTCACGCCTGGCCGAAGTTTTCCACGACGACATCCGCGTGTTCGATGAGCCTGCGAGCGATGTCGTTCTCACCGGAGTTTTTCAGATCCAGCACCATGCTGCGTTTGCCACGGTTCCAGGTGGCATTGGCCGGAGTATGAAAGCTGGGACCTCCCGGCGGATCGACGCGCACGACATCCGCGCCGTAGTCGGCAAGCAGGCCCGAGGCGAGTGGACCGGCGATGTATTGCCCGAAATCGATGACGCGAATGCCATTCAGTACGCCCATGCGGTCTGCCTCCTTTTCTGGTATGTGTCACGCTTCAAAGGAAAAGACGAACGGCAGCGGGACCAGCTCTATAGCTGGAAGTTTAGCAGAAACTTCTGCTCCGTTCCTCTCCTCTCCCCGCCCCGAAGCAGGTTTCCTGGTCGAAGCTGGCAGCTTACTCACCGCGCGCTCTTGCGGATTCACCCAGAAGGTCGAGCGATAGTAGAGCAGCGGCTCATTCGCCAGGCGATCGTCGCAATAGTCCACACTCACGACCTCCCCGAGCACCAGCGCGTGGTCGCCGCCAGGATATTCGTGTGCCACCCGGCACTCGATGCGCGCCAGCGCTTCGGCGAAAAGTGGTACGCCCGTTGTCCCACCTGTATGCAGGGGAATGTCGCCGAACGTTTTGCTCTGCAAATCCTTGCGAGCAAAGCGCAGAGCAAGCTGTTCTTGCTCCTGGGTGAGCACATTGACGGCGAAGACGCCGCTCCGGCAAATCGCTGCATAGGTCTGAGAGGTGAGGTCCAGGCTGACGAGGATCAGGGGCGGATTGAGCGAAACGGAACAGAAGGCATTGACCGTCAGGCCAAAGCAGGCATGATCGAGCCTTGTGGTCACAACAGTCACGCCCGTGGCGAAGCGGGCCATGGTTGTGCGGAAGTCAGATGGGGTAAAAGACATAGATTGCTACCTCCGGCCGGTTGATCGAGCCAGCCTGCTCTCCCTTCAATATTGACAAATAGCAAGTATGTACTACAATGAGAGTAACAACAGTGTTCCACTGGTGCGCCTTTCAGACGGACGCCCAACTTTCGGGCTTGCGTCTGGAGGTTCGGCTACTGCGAATGATTGAGAGTATGTCCTGTGAGTATTCAACCCCGTGCCGTCTCAGGCTCGTTAACCGATGCTGCCTACGAAACCATTAAGCGCCTCATCCGCACATGCGCGCTCGCCCCTGGTTCCCGCATTACCGAAAAGCAGCTTGCCGAAGACCTGGGCTACGGCAAGACCCCGGTCAGGGAAGCACTGGCGCGGCTCGTCAACGAGAACTTCGTGCGCGTCATTCCGCGCAGCGGCTACGAAGTCACTCCTCTGACGCTCAGAGACTTCCAGGACATCTTTGAACTCTCGCGCATCGTCTGGCCTGCGATGATGGCCCTGGCAGCCGAGCGCAGCCCCGACAACTTCCCCACCTCTCGCAGCTTGCGGGAGGGAGCCGAGACAGGCAACTGGATCGAGGACGGGCGAAGCTGGCTTGCGGCAGCGGCCAACGCCACAGGCAATCAGCGGCTTGCCGAGACCTGCATGCATCTCTACGATGAGATGGAGCGCTTCTTTTCCCTGATGATTCGGCATCATGGCGTCCCATTATCGCTCACCGAGATGGAAGAGCAGATCAGCACTGCCTTCTCTCGCCGCGATACCGCCGAGTTGAAACGGCTTGTCTGTATGCTCATTGATCGCATGGAAGAGGAATTTCTGGCCGTATTGCACAAGCTGCCGTCCATTCTGGATACGCCTCTCCCCTGAATTCACCCCTTTCAGCAGGTGCCACCGAGCGCCATCGCACGCCCTCTACCGATTCCACTCATAGTGGCCGCGAACACGTGAACCGTCTGGACTCAGCCAGCCTTTGCGCCCGGCATAGCGCAGCATCCCCTCGAAGCGCTCGGCCCAGTCGGACGGCACACGCCCCCCGGCAAGCCGACGCAGCGCTGCAATCTCGATCCATGCCGCCTCATGGCCCTCCAGCGTACCTATCTCCTCCCGAGCTAACGCCTGCTGTGCCGCATCCTCTGGAAGACCACGAATCGCCACATGGAAGCGATTGCAGTCGTCCGGCTCCTCCAGAGTGACGACGACTCCGTGCTGTGCCGGAGAAAGCAGAATATACATAGCGTTCCTCCTCATTGCAACCGTTCAATGGTTAGTGCTGCCTTCTCGAGGACGCCAGCACAAAGGCGAGAGACCGCTAACGGAACTGCCCCACGAAAGCCACACCCTCGGGCAGCCCTTCGGCAACGACTCCCTTCTCCACCAGGACATCAAATGGCTCCGACGGTTGGAGCGCACTGACCACCGCGCGGCTATCATAGCCTGGAGGTCCTACCGGAGCAGCGGCCAGCGGTGGCGTGAGCGAGAGTCGGCGCGACGGACCGACCATGCGCATCGGGCCGACCTTCGGGTGCTCACGAACAATGCTCAGCCCCCGCGCCTTGACGTTCGCATCCTCCATCACCTCATCGTAATCCATCAGCACATGTGCGCCGATGCCCAGCGCGTTGAACTGCTCAACCCAGGTCGTAGCAGATGCGGTGGCAAACCGTGCCTCAAGCGCCTCCTCAAGCTCTGTTTCTGAAAGGCGCTCAATTCCTGCCAGCCTTTCAACTTGCGCCAGCCGTTCCCGATCCCCTTCTCGCAGCGCTGCCAGGTAGAACCAGCGGTCAGCGGCCCGATAGAGCCGGTCAAGCGGCCCCCAGCCCTTCGCCTCCTGCCCGCGCGGCTCGTCCCAGACTCTTCCCTCACAGTCGAGCATGTAGGGGAGCTGGTGGTAGGTCGCGGTATGGATGAGCGAAGCATGGACGTGCTGACCTTCTCCGGTGCGCATGCGATGGTAGAGGGCGGCCAGTGTGGCGAAGGCGGCGAAGTTCCCGGCCCCGTAGTCGCAGAGCGCCTGCGGGTACATCATCGGCTCGTCGTCCCCTCCCCAGCGCGTCTGAATGCCGGTGGGAGCCTGGCCCAACTCCTCGCGTCCACGATAGCCGCCACGGAACCCCTCGTAGCCGAAGGCGCTCACCGTCGCATAGATGATCTGGGGATTGCGCTGCCTCACATCCGCCTCGCCGAAGCCCAGGCGTTCGGCGACGCCCCGCGTGAAGTTCTGGACAAAGACATCGGCGCGCTCGACAAGCTGCCAGAGGATATCCCTGCCCTCCAGCGTCTTGACATTGAGCAGCAGAGTGCGCTTGCCGCTATTGGTGTAAAAATGCATGGCAAGCTGGCGGTCCTCGAAACTGTTGATCTTGACCACCTCCGCGCCATATTCGGCCAGGATGCGGGCCGAGGTCGGGCCGGCGAGCACCTGCGTCAGATCGACGACACGAATGCCCGCCAATGCCTGGCGTACATCCTCCCTCTTTCCCTGCCCTACAGATATGGTGGGATGATGCGCGGCCAGTTCGGCAAGGATGGCTTCCCTGTCAGCATCAAGCGAGTGGCGTGGCCCCTGGACTGTGGGAGGTGTCTTGCTCATGCGGATCGGGTAGCCAGCCTGAATGGTGTGTCCATAGTCGGGATCATCCAGCTCGATTACCGCTGCGATGGCCCGCCCGTGTTCATCAGTTCGTAACCATTCGGCGCTGGTGGCGCAGATGGTCGTGGGTGCGCCCGATTGTTCATTAATGGCTCGCTCCCATTCGAGCGCGGGACGTGTCTGGAACAGGCGCGTAAAACGTTCGCGTGCCCGCTTCTGCACCTCCGCGTCGCTGCGCAGGCGGTCAGGATCGGCCATGCCATCCTCGATCCACTCCTGCGGCATGAACGTTCGCGCGAACCACTGTAAATGCCGGTCCTGAATCAGGCACAGGTGAATCCAGCGCCCGTCGGCGCAGCGGTAATGCCCCATGTGCGGCGGCTGCACAAACCCGGCACCCGCGCCCGGTGGGGGAGCGGGCACGCGCTGACCGGCGTGGCCGATTAATTCGAAGGCCGCATCGAACAGAGGCACCTCCACACGCTGCCCGCGTCCACTGCGCTCGCGGACAATCAACGCCGCGAGAATGCTGTGGCTGGCGATCATGGCCGCGAAGCTGGAGGCCATTGGCAGCGCGTTATAGACGGGATCAGCCCCCGGTATCCCCCGGTAATTCATCGGACTGGCCCCACGCGGCAAATAGAGTCCGGCGGCGGCGCTGACCACCCCTTCCCAGCCCGGAAGCTGAGCGCGCGGATCAGCGGCGCCGAAGCCAGGGAGTGAACAATAGATCAGGCGCGGATTGGCCGCCAGAGCTGCTTCGGCTCCCAGGCCCAATCGATCCATGACGCCAGGCCGGAAGCTCTCGATCACCACATCGGCTTGTTCGATGAGGTGCCATGCCGTCTGATGATCCTCCGCTCGCTTCAAGTCCAGTACGATACTGCGCTTTCCCCGTTGCAGCAGCGCATTGACCGGATGGTGCCAGCGCGGCCCGCCAGGGGGATCGACACGAATGACCTCGGCCCCCAGATCGCCCAGCATCATCGCCGTCTGCGGACCGGCCAGATATTGACCAAAGTCAACGACGCGCAGACCATCTAACACACCGCCCATCATCGCTCCTTTCCTTCAACAGGAACACTTGCGCCTCCCACGTTTCAGAGGCACGCCGCTCGCCTCAGCGCACTTCTGGAAATGGGAGCGAGTAAGCTAGGGATGGATCACCGTGGAGCGGCGGCTGACAACAAAGTTCTCGTGTCGTTCGAGGAAGTCGCTCACCACTTCGGTAAAGGCTTCGGGCCGGTCTTCGGTGAGTGCGTGCGCCGCGTCATAGACCAGCACAAAATGGCAGTTGGGGATGAGCGACTTATAGATACGGCCCATCTCCGGCGAAATGACGCCATCCAGCGTACCAAAGAGCACAAGGACCGGCACCGAGAGCGTTTTGAGTCGCTCCTCAAAAGCGTGATCGCGGTTTGGCCCCATCAGCCGCATGACCATCGGCCACGTCCTGGCCCGAACCTCTGGATCGGGAGGTGGTGCCGAGGCAAAGCGCTCGGGGTGGGCATGGAATGCACGCATCATGGCTTCTGGATCGTTGGCCGGCGGAGGTGCAGTCCCTTCTGGACGAATGGCCGCAGGGGCTTCCAGGAGCAGCGCCGAGATACGCTCTGGTGCCTGCAACGCCAGCGCCAGGGCGGTCTTGCCTCCGAAGGAGGTGCCCCAGAGATTGAACGTGTCGATGCCCAGGTTGGTGGTCGCCCGGCCCATCGTCGCAGCCAGTTCGTCCATCGTTTCCTGGTTGTTGATCGGTGAGGAGCCAAAGCCGGGCATCTCGAAGGCGATCACCCGATGGCTCTGGCTCAACAGGTCATGCGCGGGCGTGAGGGAGAGTCCGCCGGCGCCGTGCAGATGCACCAGGGGCGTTCCCTGGCCCGCTTCCAGGTAGCGGATGCGGAACCCATCCGCTTCGACATAGTGCTCTTTAAAGGCGGCGCTCGGGGTGGTTGTCACGGTTGTGGTGTCTTTCTGCATTGAGATCATTTTCCTTTCTTTCTCACCCGAATGAGGTGCGTAGCTATTGCCTCTCTTACAGGTCATGCATGCGAGGCAGAACCTCTTTGCCGAAGAGTTCCATCGAGTGGAGAACCATGTCGTGCGGCAGCGAAATACCCTGGAAGACGAAGTCGATGATGCCAACACCCGTCTCGTTTTTGAGCTGCCGGATCTGTTCGAATACCGAATCTGGACTGCCGCAGAACTGAAGGCCCATGGATTTGAACTGATCAGCCGAAAGGGCTTTCTTGACATCAAGATCCGCCGGGGCGGTGGCCGTTGCGGTCCCTCCACCAGAGGTTTCTGACGCGGAGTGCGCTACTGAGGGCTTCGCGTCCGCCGTCGGCACCTGCCAGTACGTGTGGGCGACCTCTTCCATGGCCTTCTGGTCCGTCTCGGCTACGTGGATGAAGCCGCGATAGAGCATGTTGTCGGCGGCCGGTTCCCAGCCAGCTTTGTGCGCCTGTTCGCGGTAGAAGGCGCTGAGTTGCGCCGCCACATGAACGGGGCAGAAGGAGAGTCCCATGTTTAAATGCATGCGTGCGGCGAAGCTGCCCGACTCGCGGCTATTGGCGGAGACAAAGACGGGCGGATAGGGCTTCTGGACGGGCCGGGGCCAGACCGAGATGGTGCGATACTGATAATGTCGCCCCTGCCAGCCAAACGGGAGCGGCTCGGTCCATGCCTTGAGGATCAGCTCGACTCCCTCCTCATACTGGGCGCGCGTCTCATCGGGGTTCGTGCCATAGGTAAGGAATTCGTTCGGGGTTCCGCGTAACATGCCGGCAACGAGGCGACCACCGGTGAGGTTGTCCAGGATAGCGTACTCCTCGGCGACTCGCACCGGATTGGTCAGGGGGATCGTTGCGCCAAGCATGGCAATGGTAGCGCGTTTGAGCCGCTGCGAGAGCGCGCCGGCCATGACGGACGGGTTGGGCGTCAAGCTGGCGCCGGCATAGTGATGCTCGGCCACGCTCACACCGTCGAAGCCAAGCTGCTCGGCGGTTATGGCCTGTTCGATGGCATTGTGGAAGGAACGTTCCCCAATTTCGGTGTCATAGGCTGTGGCGGGAACCGGCCAGACCTGGGGAAGAGGACGTGAAGGGACATAGGTTACTGGGTGGAAAATCCAGGCTTTCATGCGTTTGCTTCTCCTATGAAGCGCCCGGCCTTTCAAATGAGTGGCTGGGGTAAACCAACGACGTAACGTTCAAAAGGGCTTTCTATAAGTATAAGGTATGATATATCAGATTGTCAATACTGATATGTTAGACGGGTGAGCGTCAATTTTTTGCAAGCGGCTTTGGACGGCAAACAAGCGCCTTTTTCCAGGGATGAGTACGGGAAGGGCGCGAGGAGCCAGTCAAGGTCGCTTTCGACTTGAGGGCAGCAGAGGAGGTCGCCACCGCTTTGGGGACAGCCGGGCGCAAGCGAAGCAGCAAGAGCAGCAGCGAACCGACCCTCTGCTGCCAACGAGTCGTCGCCCGCTCCTGGCGTTGCAGCAGCCGTTGGCACTGCTGTTCTGAAGTGATCTGCTGCCAGCTTTCTTGCCAGCGCTCATTGCAGACGGCATTGCGTAAGGTCAGCATAGGATTGACATGGTTTTCTTGCCAATGCATCCCTGCTCCTTTGAGGCGAGCTTGCACCACCACTTTGTTGGCACTTTCCACCATGCCGGAGCCAATGGGCCAGCCCTGCGCTCGATACTGCGGGTACTGCATCAAAGCCGCCCGTTTGCTCAAATAGCCCACGTGTTCGCGGATGCCGTCCTGCTCTGCCAGGTGGGAGGGAAGGTGGGCCAACAGGTACAGCAGCAGCGCTGGCCCCCGATGCTTGAGCCGATGCAATAGCCGCTCCAGCAGATCCGAGGGCAGCTTCATGCCGGCCTGCTGCAAGGCCTGGATCAACGCTGAAAGATGCTCAGCGGCATGCGCAAAATCGAGAATGCGCACCGCCTCGGGACAATGCAGATCCAAGAACCCTTGCAACCACTCGGCTCCATCGGTCACGGCTGCCACCTCTTTGGCCTGGCTGACTCCCCGGCGGCCCATCTCCACTTCGGCCAGATCGGCAAACGTCTCGGCATCGCTCATGCGCGAGAAATAGGAGAGGTGATGCACATGCACTTCTGGCTCTCCCCCGCTCACCTCTTCGCTAGCCACCTCGCCAATGGCGACCGTACGTAGCTCAGCCCAGGCCCCGTGGAGCAGAGGGACATAGGCTCCATCGGCACTGACGGCCAGACGAGCCGCTGGCCTGGGGGAGTTCTCGTCTGGGGCTTTGGCCTGCTGTGTTTGGACAGCCAGGGCTACGGCTCCAGCTTGCTCGCTGTGTCGACGTGTCGTGGCTTCACTGACCTGCACGCCCAGCAGGCACTCCAGCATGCTGGCCGCTCGTTCAAAGGGCATCCAACTCGACAGATGCACCAGGTGCTCCTGCTGACGCGGGGTCAAACTGCTCCCAGGCGGCAGGGCTAATTGCTCATCGAGGGGGAAAAAGCCCCGTCCCACAACTGGGACAGGTGCTATAGCTTCTTGTCAGACTGATCTGTTGCCCGCCTGCCGCTTGCAAGCGACGGGTCCGCTTGCCTCGGGCCTGCAAGGTCGTGCCACAAACCGGGCACGTTGGACGCTGCTCGACCGGTTTGCCGCTCCAGTCCGCATACTCACTTTGCTCTGCCGCGTCCTGGATCACCTGCGCTTCCAGCCGACTCAAGCGGCGATGGACTTCCTCTTCAATTTCTCGCAACGTCGCTTTGGGGTGGCTGCGCCGCCATTCCTTGATATCCGTCAGGATCTGCTCACTCAATTGTTGCCAATCTTGGTCCAACTCTCGGGTCCTCCTTCATCATCCTCTTGATGCTGGACCTATCTTCCCATGTTGGCTGATCTCTGTCTAGCCCCTCTGCAAAAAATTGACGGACACCCTGTTAGACGGGTGAGCGTCAATTTTTTTTGCGCCGTTCGCTTGCTGAAGCATGCAAGGAGAAAAGGTTTGTCCGCCCCAGCGATACTGAGCCTGGGTGCGTCCGGTCTTTTCTCGTGGCACTTTGTGCGGGGAGGGAGAAGGCTGCCTCTGCTGGTCCTGGCTCTGTCGCTCCCGCAGCCGAAGCTCTCGACGGACCGGTCGCTTGAGCTGTTGCTGCTGGCGCAGGCGGTCTTGCTGCTGCCCGGACTCGTCCCAGCGATCCCACGCGATGCGCAACGAGAGGCGCATCTGTCTGAGGTGCCTCTACAGGCCCTTCAACGCTCTCCCATTTATCTGGCAGGGAAGCAGCAATGCCTCTGCCTTGTGAAAACAGCAGAACACGAGGGGCGTTCTCAATCGCAAGCCTGATCACTGATGAGCTACATCTCGTTGCGCATCGCGTGGGAGTATCCTACGAAGCCCCATGTCTCTGACGGACAGAGAAGGTGATGAAAATGAGCTAGAATAAGAGCGAGACCGACGAGTGCAGGTCGAGCGCAAAGCGTTCTGTTCGAACCTTCTCGACCATGACGGTCGGGCTCTTAGCCCTGGCAGACTGGTTAGAAAGCCTGCAGGTCACGGTCGTGGCCATGGAATCAACCGGGGTGTATTGGAGACCGGTGCTTAACTTGCTCGAAGAGGGGCGCACCATCATCCTGGTCAATGCTCAGTACATGAAAGCAGTTCCCGACCGCAAAACCGCTATCAAAGATAGCGCAGGGATTGCGGATTTACTGCGCCATGGCCTGCGGCGGGCCAGTTTTATCCCTCCTGCTCCTATCCGTGAACTGCCTGACTTGACCAGATATCGTAAGACCTTGATCCAGGAACGGACCCAGGAGATCAACCGTTTGCAAAAAGTCCTCGAAACGGGGAATGTGAAGCTGGCCGCTGGGGTGAGCGATGTGCTGGGCAAAAGCGGTCAGGCGATGCTTGATGCGTTCGTTGGAGGCACAACGGATGCCCAGGTGCTGGCAG
>DATGLM010000038.1:0-109695 GCA_035294125.1 Ktedonobacteraceae bacterium
TGGCCTTAGCGCAGATGGCCCGCGCTCCCCGCCAATCGCTGCGCATGACACTCTTGCTGGCCCTGGCCACCGCCTTCGCCATCTTCACGCTGGTCTTCACCGCCTCCCAGCAGCAGCGCATCGTCGATGTCTCCAGCTATCAGGGCGGGGCCGACTTCAGCGGCCCCACCGCCAACCAGTACTACGTCCAGGCACAACTGGGCAGCGTGACACAGCAGTATCGCAGCATTCCCGGCGTGCTTTCGGCAACGATGGGTTACGCTGGCATCTCCAAAGGCTCCGCCAGCGGACTTTCCTCATTCCAGGTCGAGGTGCGAGCAGTCGACACAAGCAACTTCGCCAGCACGGCCATCTGGACATCACAGGACTCGACGCAATCGCTCTCCTCGCTGATGCAGCAGTTGATTGCCGCCCGCAACAATGCCATCAAGCACAGCGTCATTCCGGCCATCGTTGACGCCGCCACCTGGAACCAGTTAGACCTCTCACAGGGCAAGCCCTTCACGCTCGACTTCAGCGATGGCACCGTCGCTTTCATCGCCATCGCCGAGGTGCAGCACATCCCAACCATCAGCGACAACGCGGGCTATGGCAGTTCTACCGCCACTGTCGCCTCCGGCGGCATCCTGACCGATTACCTGACCTATGCCACCGTGTACCAGAACGATTTTCTCACCACTTCCGGGACACAGATTCCGCCCAATTATGTCTGGCTGCGCACCAAAAGCGACGCGCAGTCGCTGGCCAGCGTGCGCCACGCCTTGAGCACGGGAGCATTGCAGCTTTCCACCGTTTATGACCGGCGCGCCAGCGACCAGGCGCTGCGCAGCGACCCGCTCTACCTGGATTTGATCGTCGTGCTGGCGCTGGGAGCGGCTACAGCTCTGTTGCTGGCCCTGCTGGGCAACCTGATCGCCTCCTGGCTCAGCGCCCGCAGCCGTCTCACCAGCTTCGCTGTCCTGCGCGCCCTCGGTACACCGCCACGACAGGTCGCCAGTACGTTGGGCTGGGAGCAGGGCATCGTCTACGGCACAGCTCTCCTGCTGGGCATCATCTTCGGCTTCCTGCTCTCCACGCTGATCGTGCCGGTGCTCGTCTTCACCAGCGTCGGCACCAATCAGGCCAACAGCGCCATCTCCAGCGGGGCCTTTTTCATTGCCCAGAGCGTGCCGCCCATCCAGCTGGTCTTTCCCGCTACGGTGGTCATCGCCCTTGCGGTCCTCATTGCTATCTGTGTCGTCGCCCTCGGCATGATGATTCGCACGGTCTCCCGACCCTCTGTCAGCCAGACGCTGCGCTTAAACGAGGATTGAAAGTGAAGCGAACAGCGTGAAAGTGCAATACTTTTATCCTTTCTGGCGTCTCCAATAGTAAGAGGTGCAGCACAGGTCTGACATTATTTTCTTCCTGCCTGTTATTTTCTCTTACCTTGCATAGCTCTTCTCACTCTCTGCATTAGAAAAGAGGTTGGCATGGCCGATTCAGCAAAGGTGCCACAGTCGAAGGGAAAGGCGGTGGTGCCACCGACGGTGACGCTGGCGTTGTGGCGGCTGCGGCGCACATGGCGGCTGTTAGTGATGACCGGGGTGGGCATGGTGGCGGCGGTGATGCTGGTGTGTTCTGTCCCGCTCTACTCCCAGGTCTCAATGACGATTGGGCTGCGCGCCATTCTCGATGCCGCTCCTCAGAACGCCGATATCGTCGTCTCCAGCGTCGCCGAACAGATCAATACGCAGTTCCTGATTAAGGTGAACAGGGAGGTAAACCAGGAATTTCAGCAGCAGCTCGGCCCATATCTCTCACCAGAGCAATTTTCCGTGCAAACGCAGGTCTATTTTCTCGCTCAGTTTGTGCAGGATAAGTACACTGATAGCAACGACCAGTTGCAGTTTTATGGCAGTTCGATGCCGCAGGTTGCAGCGCACGTGACGTTGGTGCAGGGGCGGCTGCCCGCAGATAACGCGCCGGAGATCGAGGTAGCCCTGCCGCAGCAGGCGGCGCGCCTGCTGAAAGCAACGGTGGGGAGCGTGCTGCACGTCGATGTCGCGTTTGTGAATATTCCCATCAAGCGCATCGTCGCACATTTGCCGGTGCGCGTGGTTGGCATCTTCGACGTGAAGGATGCTGCCGAGCCTTTCTGGCACCAGGTCAACCTTGCCCCTGTCTCTCGCGGCGCACCGCCCATGCAGGGCAATATCTATACCGGACTGGTCTCGAATGCCAATTTCATCTCCGTCTTCTCACATCTCTTCACCCAGCCGCAATTCAGCTCGCTCTCGCTGGAAGAGACCGTCAACTACTCCTGGTATTATCGCCTGGACAGTTCTCGTATCAGCATCAACGACCTGAATGCGCTCATCACGGGCATCAATGACGTGCAGGTCAATATCTCAAATAATTATGATCTCAACCAGGCTCCTTACACGGAGCAGACGAAGACCATCTTGCCCTCGAACATCCTGCAACAGTTCAGCGCCCGCGTCCCTATCGCGAACGTTCCGGTGAACAGCCTGCTCCTGCTGGTGCTGGCCCTCGTGCTCTTCTTCGTCAGCATGATGGCCGACCTGCTGGTGGACCGACAGTCCGAAACCATCAGTATCTTGCGCAGCCGGGGAGCCAGTCGCGGACAAATCTTCGGCTCGCTGATCACACAGAGCCTGGGATTGGGGCTTATCGCCCTCGTGCTGGGGCCGCTGCTGGCCCTGCTGCTGGTGCGTCTGGTAGTAATGCGCACCTTCACCGCCAGCGATCAGACCGCCCTTGAGACGATTCTGAGCAACCCCTTACAGACCTTGTGGGACTTGCGCTGGTATGCCCTGGCGGCGGGGGGCGTGGGCGTGCTAGCCATGATCGTCTCCCTCTTCCGGGCGGTCAGCCGCGACGTGCTCTCCCTGCGCCGCGAATCGGCCCGCACGAGCACTCGTCCGCTCTGGCAGCGCCTCAACCTGGACATCGTGGCCGCGATCATTATGCTGGTTGGCTATGGTACCTCGCTCTACGTCTCCAGTGCGGGCGTGCTGGACCCGCAGTTGCAATTGCTGCTGCTCACCCCCCTGACGCTGGTGGGAGCAGTCTTTCTGCTGCTGGCCTGCCTGCTGCTCTTCCTGCGCCTCTTTCCGCTGCTGCTGGAGTGGGGTTCGTGGCTGGCGACGCGCAACAAGGGGGCCGCGCCCGTGCTGGCCTTAGCGCAGATGGCCCGCGCTCCCCGCCAATCGCTGCGCATGACACTCTTGCTGGCCCTGGCCACCGCCTTCGCCATCTTCACGCTGGTCTTCACCGCCTCCCAGCAGCAGCGCATCGTCGATGTCTCCGGCTATCAGGGCGGGGCCGACTTCAGCGGCCCCATCGCCAACCAGTCCTATCCGCTCTCGCAACTCCAGCCGCTGACAACGCGCTACCGCGCCATTGCGGGCGTGCTTTCCGCCACCGTTGGCAATAGCAGCACGGCCACGGCGGCTAACGGCAGCCTGCTCTCCTTTACCACGCAGATCATGGCCGTAGATGCCGACAACTTCGCCCGCACGGCCATCTGGACGCAGCAGGACTCGACCCAATCGCTCTCCTCGCTGATGCAGCAGCTTGTACGGCAGCGTGACACCGCCATCAACCAGAACATCGTTCTGGCCATCGTTGACGCCGCCGCCTGGAAGCAGTTAAACCTGTCGCCGGGCGCGTCCTTCACGCTTACCTTTAGCGATGGGCCGGTCAATTTTGTGGCGCTGGCCGAGGTGCAGCACATCCCGACGATCACCGACAACACAGGCTCCGGCAGCAACGCGAACGGAGCTAACAGCGGGGTCTCCTCCGGTGGTATCCTGGTCGATTACCAGACGTATGCTGCCGTGTACCAGAGTCTCTTCCACTCCACAAGCGGGGCGACGGTGCCGATCAACTACATCTGGCTGCGCACGAAGAGTGATGCGCAGTCCCTTGCCAGCGTGCGCCGGGCTTTGAGCACGGGACCATTACAACTTTCCACCGTCTATGACCGGCGCGCTACCAGCCAGACGCTGCGCAGCGACCCGCTCTACCTGGATTTGATTATCGTGCTGGCGCTGGGAGCGGCCACTGCGCTCTTGCTGGCCCTGCTGGGCAACCTGATCGCCTCCTGGCTCAGCGCCCGCAGCCGCCTCACCAGCTTCGCCGTCCTGCGCGCTCTGGGAACGCCGCCCTGGCAAATCGCCAGCGTCTTGACCTGGGAGCAGGGGATTATCTATACTACAGCTATACTCCTGGGAGTGATCTTTGGCTTTCTGCTCTCGGCGCTGGCCGTGCCGGTGCTCGTCTTCACCAGCGTCGGCACCAGTGGAGCCAATAGCGATATCTCCAGCGGAGCTTTTTATATTGCCCAGAGCGTGCCGCCTATTCAGGTCATCGTGCCGGTTTCGGTGGCCCTCGCTCTCGCCGTACTCATCGCTATCTGTGTCATCGCGCTTGGCATGATGATCCGTGTCGTCTCGCGGCCCTCCATCGGTCAGACGCTACGCTTAAACGAGGATTAATGGTTCTGATTCTTCGCTACCTCTCATGTCATTCTGAGCGAAAGCGAAGAATCCAGGCGGATATTTTTTCACTCTCGCTCAGAATGACACGTTTTTAAGGAGTAATCATGGTACAACCGATCATTGTTTGTGAGAATCTGGTCAAAATCTACAAGGTGGCAGACCTGGAGGTAGTGGCGCTGCAAGGGTTGGATCTGGAAGTGCAGCCAGGCGAAATGATGGCGATTGTGGGCGCTTCCGGCTCGGGCAAAACGACGCTGATGAACATTCTGGGTGGCCTGGACGTGCCAAGCGCGGGCAAGGCCGTGGTGGATGGCAACGACCTGACGCGGCTGACTGAGGCGCAGCGCATCGCCTATCGCCGCTACGTCGTGGGTCATATCTGGCAGCAGAGCGGACGCAACCTGCTGCCAGAGTTGAGCGCGCAGGCCAATGTCGAACTGCCGCAGTTGCTGGGCGGTGTGGGCGCGACGCGGCGGGCGCAACGAGCGCGCGAACTGCTCGAACTGGTGGGACTGGGCGGACGCGAGAAGAATATGCCCGACCAACTTTCCGGTGGCGAGCAGCAGCGCGTCGCCATCGCCGTCGCCGTTGCCAACGACCCCGTGCTGCTGCTGGCAGACGAGCCGACAGGCGAACTGGACTCTGTGACCGCCCATGAAGTCATCAATCTGCTGCGCGACCTCAACCAGCGCCTCGGCCTGACCATTATCATCGTCACGCACGACGTCGCCATCGCCGCCATGGCCGACCGCACCATCGCCATTCGCGATGGGCGCACCAGCACGGAGACAGTACGCCGCGAGGCTCCCTTAGAGGAACCGGCGCAGAATGTGCTGGCCGCCAGCGCTATCATCGGCCTCTCCAGTAAGACGCATCGAGAATCGGTGCTCATCGACCGCGTGGGACGGCTCCAACTGCCCAAAGAGGCGCTGGAAAGCATCCCCTTCAACGGGCGCGCCGAGGTGCGCATCGCGGAAGACCACGTGGAGCTATGGCCGCTGCGCGTCGAGGCGGCAAGCGCCAGCAATGGGAACGGTAACGAAAATGGTGCAGCGACACAACAAACACAGTCCGGTAAAACCGGAGAGGAGCAGTAGAGATGGAAACGGTAGCAGTCAAGACCATTGCCGAGGCGCGTGGGGTGACACGGGACTTTCGCGGCGGAGGCGGTATCGTCCACGCCCTGCGCGGCATCGATTTGCGCATTGAGCCGGGCGAGTTCGTGGCCCTGCGCGGGCGCTCCGGCTCCGGCAAAACCACGCTGCTCAACATCTTGATCGGGCTGGATAACCCGACGCAGGGCAAGGTCTATATCCTGGGACGCGACCTGTCGGAACTCGACGAATCGGCCCGTGCGCGTATGCGACGCGAGAGCATCGGCATGATGTTCCAGAACGCCCACCTCTTCCCCGCGCTCACCGCTCAGGAAAACGTGGAGATTCCCCTGCGCCTGGCGCGTATGGAGCCACAGGAACGCACGCGCCGCTCGCTGGAGGCCCTGGATCGCGTGGGACTGAAGCCCAGAGCGCACCATCGCGGCCTGGAACTCTCCGGCGGTGAGCAGCAGCGCGTGGCTCTGGCGCGGGCGCTCGTCCATACCCCGCGCTTCATCGTCGCCGACGAGCCAACCGGCAACCTCGACTCGCTGACGGGCCGCACCATCGCCAAACTGCTGGCCGAGATCGCGCACAACCAGCAGATTGGCATGCTCATCGCCACCCACGACATGACCGTCGTCAACGAAGCCGATCGTGTCGTGGAGATCTCCGACGGGCGTGTCATCGGAACATCATAGGAGCACAAGCTTATGTCCTCTTGCCGACAACAGCGACATCGCCATCCGCCCCATCCTTGTGTAAGACGCCGAGACGCTCTGGCAAATAAGGCCACCTCAAAATAAGCATCATTTCTCAAGGCGAACTCAAAGACGAGTGGTTAATGGCCCGCTACCGCTAAGGCAGACCCAAGATCTTGCCCTCTTCCCACGCGCCCACGAATGCAGTATACTTCTATCAGGAAACCTATGTTTCTTATCGAGGCACGTGGTGAAGATGACAGGGAGAGGTTTATGCAGCAGAGAGCGCGGCATCGTCGCACACAACTTCTAGCCTACGACCTCGCACCAGCACACAATTGGAGCCTGCCCCCGGTCGCTCCCACGCCAACACCTCTACCCACCTTAATTACTATGACAACACGCGCTCCCTTTCCCAGTTCAAGCACGAAATCTCTGCCACACAAAATACATCTCATACGGTTGGTTGGCTCGTGAACAGAACACCCCAGTTTGATCGGTCAGTATGATACAATCAATATACGTCTCCGGCGTAGGGAGACGGATTGTAACTTTCAGGAGCGTACATGAAAGCCAAAGCGGTCTCGTCCTCTTCCCCATCTATTTCCCTTGCATTCTTCGGGTTTGTCCTGATTGGTATTTCCGGCGGCGCGAATGGTGTGCTGCTGCCGAGCCTGAGCAACTACTATCACGTGGGCGATGCCATCATCGGCCTGCTGTTCCTCGTATCTTCCCTGGGCTATTTTCTTTCCGCACTGAGCAGCGGCCTGATGGCGGAGCGGCTGGGGCTGCGCTGGCTGCTGGTCCTGGGAGCCATCATCCTCCTGCCCGGCCTGCTCGGCTTTGGACTGAAGCTCCCATTTGTGGTGCTGCTCTTTGCCCGTCTGCTGGCAGGGCTTGGCGTGGGAATTATCGAAACCGGCTTCAACATCTTTATCACCGCCCTCCCGCGCAGTACCACGCTACTGAACTTCCTGCATGCTTTCTACGGAGCTGGCGCGCTGGTTGGCCCGCTCATTGCCAGCACAATTCTCGCCCTTGCCTGGGGCTGGAACAGCTTCTACCTCTTGATGGTCGCCTTGAGCCTGCCACTGCTGCTCGGCCTGACCACCTTTTTTCGCTTACCCGCCGACGCAGCACCTACACAGGAAGGCGTGCCGACAGGCAAAGAAAATGTGCTCACCGCAACGCTCAAACTGCCTATCGTCTGGGTTACAGCCATTTTTCTGCTGGTCTATGTCGGCATCGAAGTGAGCCTGGGCAACTGGACATACACCTTCTTGCTTGAGGCGCGCCAGCAGGGAACAGTCGCGGCAGGCTGGATCGTCAGCGGCTTCTGGCTCGGCTTCACGCTGGGCCGTTTCACCTTACAGGCAATGGCCGAAAAGCTGGGCATCGGCACAAAAACCCTCATGTACGCCTGTATGGTTGGACTTGGCTTCGGCCTCCTGCTCGTCTGGCTCATCCCGCTCGGAGCCATAGCCGCGATCGGCTTCTGCTTCCTCGGCTTCAGCATCGCCCCCATCTACCCGCTCACCGTCTCCATCGCCCCCAAACTCGTTCCCGCCCGCCTTGCTCCCAGCACCATCGGCCTGCTGGTCAGCGTCAGCATCATCGGCCTCGCCCTCTTCCCCTGGATCGCCGGCATCCTCGCCCAATTCGTGGGCATCTGGACGCTTCTCCCCTACACCCTCGCCTTGACCATCATCATGCTTGCCTTCTGGCAGTATTTGACAGGGCATACCACTCTAAGCGAGATGACTCTACACCATTGATGGCAGGAGGCTCAACTTTTCATGGCATGATCTACAGGTACCCACCCACTTCTCCCCTGCTGATCGGTACACCAGACCCACGCCCGCTCAGGGTTATCATTCCAGTAATCGACCTTCCCGCTGACCGTAACGATTTCACCACCCTGTACCGGGATTGGATCAAGATATTGGACCTGATAGCTTTCGTGACCCGGCATATCCGTGGTTGTCCGCCTGCTTGCGCATGTGTGCTTGCTCCGTTCTCGCTGCTCATCTCGTCTCCTTTTCGATGGTTTACTGGAAACTGATCTCACGTCAAAGTACGTCCGGCGAACGTATAGAGCAGGGCCGATGCCTTACGCTCGGCCTGGGGCTGAGTGGGGCGGGGCAATAACATGGAGGATTCGCCAGAAAAAACCGTCGCCTTCTCGCGTATGGTACAATATGAACTATCAATTTCAATCCCAGATGGGAGGTCGGAAAAGGACGCGCTTCCTGCCGTTTCCTCCTGAGGGAAGTATACTATCAAACGCGAAAAGGGCAAGAGACTATCCCTGCCAACGCGATCGATAATCAATTTGTGAGGATGGAGAGATGCGAGAGAAGCAGGCGCAGACCCAGGGGCAGAGGTTTTCCACAGCACAACAGAGGGCGGAGAGCATCGCCGGGAAGGCGGCGTTTCTAGGGCAGAGTCCGCTCTTTGGCAGCCTCGAGGCGGCAGAGATCGGCGAACTGGACCGCGTGACAAGTGTGCTGACCTGTGAGCAGGGACGCATTTTGTACCGTCCGGGCGAACGCAGCACGCAGTTCTTTCTGTTGAAAAGCGGACGCGTGCAGCTCTATCACCTCTCCACAGATGGACGCAAGTTGATTATGGCAACGATTGAGCCAGGATCGTGCTTCGGCGAACTGCCCCTCACCGGAAGCGAGTTGTACCAGAGCTTCGCGGAGGCGATTGAGGATGCGCTGGTCTATGTGATGAACAGGGGCGACGTCGAGCACTTGCTGGCACAGAAACCTGCCGCGCTGCTGACCTTGCTTCAGATGGCAGGACAGCGCAGCACGCAACTGGAGTTGCAACTGGTTGATACCACCTTCAAGAGCACCAATGCGCGACTGGCGACGCTGCTGCTACAACTGGCGCGCTCTGAGCAGGCAAGTGGCGACGCGGAACTGGTTGTGTCTGGCTTCAGCCAGGGAGAACTGGCGGATCGTCTGGGAGTCTACCGAGAAACGGTCGCCCTTGCCCTGCGCGAACTGAAGGAGTGCGGGGCGATCGAACTGGGACGCAAGCATATTACCCTTTGTCGCCCGGAGCTGCTGCAAGAGCAGGCAGCCGGGCAATAGAAAGCTACCTCATGGCAACTGATCTTAGCAGGAAGACACACATTATCGAAGCATATCATGTCAGCAAAATCTATCGCAACGGGCAACTGCGCGTCGAGGCTCTGAGCGATATCAATCTAGAGGTCGCTCAGGGCGAGATGGTGGCGATCATGGGCCAGAGCGGCTGCGGCAAGACGACGCTGCTCAACTGCCTCTCCGGCCTGGATACCATCGACGCGGGAGAAGTTATCATCCAGGGCGAGAACCTGCGCGACTTGAGCGATAACGAACGCACGCAGTATCGCGCCCGCCACATGGGCTTTATCTTCCAGGATTTCAACCTGCTGCCCGTGCTCTCTGCCGTGGAGAACGTGGAACTGCCCCTGCTCGTCTCCAGAGTTCCGGCGCGCAAGGCACGCAAACGGGCGCTGGAAATGCTCGATCTCGTGGGACTGGCAGACCGCGCCCGCCATCGTCCTGCCGAACTCTCCGGCGGCCAGCGCCAGCGCGTCACCATTGCCCGCGCCCTGACCAACGATCCCTCCATCGTCTGGGCCGACGAGCCAACCGGCAACCTCGACAGCGAGACCGCGCAGGAGATCATGGAACTGATCTCGCGCCTCAACCGCGAGAACGGCCAGACCTTTGTCGTCGTCACCCACGCCCTCGAAGTCGGCAACCGCGCCAACCGTATCATCCGCATGAGGGATGGGAGGATTGTCGAAGAGAGCGTGGTGACATAACACTGTCAGGTGTCAACAATTCTCCACTCTACACGTTTCCCAATACTGGCCGCGTAACGTTGAAACGTTGATAAGCGCGGATCGACATCACCTGCCTCTCATCGTGCCACAGCAGGCTGTGAAGACTTATGCGCTTTGCAACCGTTCTCTGTGAAATCTTAGAGCGGCTTCGTGCCGTGGCGAGGCTCCTCAACAGTTCTCGTCGCTGACGCGCCTCCTCCATTAAAGCGGGGAAGTCTATGAAGTTCTTCTAAAGAGAGGAGCACATGATTAAAACGCCCTTGTTATAGATAAAGCAAGTAGCGCGCCCATCGGTCTAGAATGGACGCGCTACTTGCTGACTAAAAGCTTACTGCGCCACAGTGCGTTTTTCGGCGCGCACGAGGTCGCGGACGACGTCTTTGATGTGGGAGGAGGAGAGACCGTAGAGTTCGCGCAGGATGGAGGGCGCGCCGTGTTCGATAGGCTTGTCGGGCAGGCCGATGAGCCGGATGCTGGTGTTGAGGAGGCGGCGGCTCTCTAAGAGTTCGAGGATGGCGCTGCCGAAGCCACCGGCGATGACATGGTCTTCGACGGTAACGATGCGCCCGGTGCCTTGCGCGAGCCGAATGATGAGATCTTCGTCGAGAGGTTTGGCCCAACGAGCGTTGACAACGGCTGCGTGGATGCCTTCATCCGCCAGTTCTCTGGCAGCCGCTTCGGCGGCAGCGACCATTGAACCATAGGCCAGGATGGCAACATCCTGCTGTTCCGCCTCCTCAAGGGTGGTTGGGGCGAGCAGTTCGGCTTTGCCGATCTCCAGCCTGTGCAGTTCGCTGTCCAGCGGAACGCCGACGCTCTTGCCACGCGGATAGCGCAGGGCGACGGGGCCATCCATGTAGATGGCGGTGTAGAGCATGTGGCGCAGCTCGTTCTCATCCTTCGGAGCCATGAGCTTCATGTTGGGCATAGAGCGCAGGTAGCCGATATCGAAGACGCCGTGCTGTGTCTGACCGTCTTCACCGACGATGCCGGCGCGATCCAGCGCGAAGACGACGTGCAGGTCTTGCATGCAGATATCGTGCAGTACCTGGTCATAGGCGCGTTGCAAGAAGGTCGAGTAGATGGCGGCAACGGGCTTGAGGCCGCCGACGGCCATGCCACCAGCGAAGGTGACGGCGTGCTGCTCGGCGATACCCACATCAAAGTAGCGGTCGGGGAAGCGCTTGTTCAGCTTCTTAAGGCCGGTACCCTCGGCCATCGCCGCCGTGATACCCACAATGGAGGGGTCCTTCTCAGCCAGTGCGACCAGTGTATCGGCAAAGACATCGGTATAGTTGGGAGGGTCGCCCGCGTTTTTCTTGATGATGCCGGTCTTGAAGTCAAACGCACCGGGGCCGTGCCACTTGGTGGAATCCTCTTCGGAAAACTCCCAGCCCTTGCCCTTCTTCGTCACCATTTGCACGATGACCGGCCCTTCGATCTTCTTGATGTTTTCAAAGACATCGAGCATCTGGGCAAGGTCGTGACCGTCGAAGGGGCCGAAGAATTTGAAACCAAGCTCCTCGAAGATGGCGCCACTCTTGCTGTGCATGACAAACTGTTTGAAGCTGGTCTCAGCATGCCCTGCCGCCTCACGTGCCTTATCGCCAACAACAGGCAGCTTCTCAATCGAGCCTTTTGCCATCTCGCGCAGGCGGCGGTAGCTGGGTGTGGTCTGTATCTGGCGCACCTTGCTGAGATAGTGGTGCAAGGCTCCTACGTTGTCCGAGATGGATTTATCATTATCATTAAGAACAATGATGAGATTTTTCTTAAGACTGCCAGCGTTATTGATGGCTTCGAGGGCCATACCGCCGGTGAGCGCGCCATCGCCGATAACGGCCACTACTTTGAAATCCCGCCCTTGCAGGTCACGCGCCACGGCAAGGCCAAGAGCCGCCGAGATGGAGGTGCTGGCATGGCTTGCGCCAAAGACATCATAGGGGCTTTCGTCCCGCCGCAGGTAGCCGGAGAGGCCTCCGAACTGGCGGATGGTCTGGAAGCGGTCACGACGCCCTGTCAGTAGCTTATGGACATAGGCCTGGTGGCCGATATCCCAGACGAGCAGGTCTTCGGGCGTGTTGAAGACGTAATGCAGCGCCATCGTCAATTCGACCACGCCCAGATTCGGGGCCAGATGACCACCCTTCACTGAAACTTTTTCGATGATTTCGCGCCTGATCTCCTCAGCCAGTTGCTGCATCTGGGGAATCGAAAGGGTGCGTAATTGCGCTGGATCATTAATCGTATCGAGTATCCTTGCCAATGATTTCCTCCAATTATAGGGGTCTTGCAAGTCAAAAACTACTTGCCCAATCGCGCTGTTTCCTATCTTGCGCGACCGGTGGACGTCTTGATTTCCTGATTCTTTGCATTCCCTGCAAAGAGGACGCCGGAAAATAGCGTTCAGGGTTAGTTCTTTGTAATACATGAAACCGCATATCTTGTATTATAGAGACATTTTTCGTTTCGTGCTACACTCTACACAGAAAAATTTATGCACATGAGGTCTTGACAGGTCATAAACGACCATGAGAGGCTTGTTCAAGAGGGTTTCAGGGTATCTTGACAGCCGATGACTTTCTCCTTATTATCATGCAGAGAAGATTCCATAGCGCAGGCGCGCAATGTATTGCGCGCCTGCGGTGAACAAGTTAAGAGAGCGAGTGAACAGGTTTCACCGGAAAGGAAAGGAGGGGCGGTGCCTCCTCACCGGAGCAGGGAGACACTGGCCTGCAGTTCCGGGGCACCGCAGTGGAAATGACGAGAAAAGATAGCGAAAAAGAAACAGAGAGACCGCATTACTATTCCCAGTTCTGGCTCGATGTGGCAGCGGGCCGGAAAATTATCGGTGCTTCCAGGTCTGAGGAAGAAGCTGCTGAGCCAGAGCCGCAAGAGGTAGCGCCTCGCAAGAGTGCTCGCAGCGCTACTACAACCGTCGAGCACGAAGAGCCAGCCTATGAAGAAGTCGGGACACCGGGTGAGGAAGAGGAAGCATACGAGCCAGAGGCAGAGACCGAGCCGGAAGAAGACTTCCTGGGCGGTGAGGAGGAATACGATCAGGAACTGCCTAACCTCATTGTAGATGAGGAAGAGGAAGCTCCCGAAGTCGAGCCACTGGAGGAAGAGGAGGAAGAGGATTTCTTCGACGAGGAAGACGAAGAAGACGAGGATATGGAGTGGGGACGCGGGCGCAAGAAACCCAAGCCCGGTCGTCAGACCAAACAGCCGCCCAAGCGCACCAGACGAGATCGCGACCGCCGCTACTAATGGAGCATCGGTTCAAGACAACGCGGAAAAGCGGCCAGCGCGCTGGCCGCTTTTCCGCGTTGTCTTGAACCGATGCTCCATTAGGGATAGATGCCGCGAATCTGCGTCGCTTCGGCGACACGGGAGATTGCCAGCATATTAGCGGCGAGGCGCAGATCGCAGTGGTACTGATCTGCTTTGGCCGCGACGGCGGCAAAGGAGCGGTTCATAATCACTTCAAGCCGCTGCGTAATCTCCTCGACACCCCAGAAGAAGCTCTGGATATCCTGCACCCATTCGAAGTAGCTGACAGTGACACCGCCCGCGTTGGCGAGGATGTCGGGTATAACCATGATATCTTTCTTGAAGAGAATCTTGTCGGCGACAGGCGTCGTAGGACCATTGGCCGCTTCCGAGACAATACGAGCCTGGATGCGGTCGGCGTTTGCCTCGGTGATGACTCCCTCGGTCGCAGCCGGAATAAGGATATCGCAGGGCACTTCCAGTACATCCTGGTAGCTGACCGCCTGCGCGTTAGAGAAACCGACGACGGAGCCGTGCTCCTGCTTGAAGCGCAGGACGGCGGCAGGATCGAGTCCGCGCTCGTTATAGATGCCGCCCCGGGTATCGCTGACGGCAACGACTTTGCAGCCCTCGTTGTGGAAGAGGCGAGCGGCAATGGAACCGGCGTTGCCGAAGCCCTGGATGCTAACGCGGGCGCCTTGCAGCGGCATGCCAATACGCTTCGCCGCCTGCCGCGTCACGAAAAGCACACCGGTAGCGGTCGCATCATTGCGACCTTCGCTGCCTCCGATGGAGAGGGGCTTGCCCGTCACAACAGCGGGAATGGAGTAGCCCTCGTGCATGGAATAGGTATCCATGATCCAGGCCATCACCTGGGAATTGGTGTTGACATCGGGGGCGGGAATATCGCTGTGCGGGCCGATAATGATGGCTATTTCCGTCGCGTAGCGGCGTGTCAGGCGCTCCAGTTCAGCCGGACTCATCTGCTTGGGGTCGCAGATGACACCGCCTTTCGCACCACCATAGGGAATGCCGACGACCGCGCATTTCCAGGTCATCCACATCGCCAGAGCTTTGACTTCATCCAGCGTCACCTCCGGGCTGTAGCGGATGCCACCCTTGGCGGGGCCGCGATTGACGTTGTGCTGTACGCGATAACCGGTAAAAGTCCGGATACGCCCGTCATCAAGACGTACCGGGAAATGAACGATCAGTTCGCGCTTGGGCTGGCGGAGAATCTCACGCATATCCTCCGAGAGGTTCAGCCGGTCAGCAGCCAGCTCGAACTGCTCAACCGCCATGTGATAGGGGTTGATGGAACTCACTTCGTTGTGCATAACTATACAATCTCCTTCTTCATAGAAATCAAAGTAGGCCAACAACATAGTTGGCCTTTAAGTAGAAAAGACACCGGCTACGATGCCGGTGCCTCGTCCAGTTTTGCGCGCAATAATTTTTGGACCATATCGGCCTTTGCCTGGCCGCGCGTCTGCTTCATAACCTGACCTACCAGTGCCTGCAAGGCATTCGTCTTGCCGCCCCGATAGTCGCTCACGATCCTGGCGTTCCTCACGATCACCTCATCGATGATCTGCTCCAGTTGGCCCAGATCGCTGATGGGAGGTTTAATACCCATCCTTGTAACGACAGCTTCCGGCATCTCGCCGCTGGCAAAGGCTTCTTCCAGCACCTCTTTACCCTGCTTGCCCGTGATACGCTCGCCAGCGAGCAGATCAAGCAGGTTTGCCAGAGCTCCCGGAGAAACCGGACTCTCCTGGATGGTCAGACCACTGGCTTTGAGCAGGCGCACCAGTTCACTGAGCAACCAGTTGCTGGCAGCTCTCGCACGGGTCTTGCGGTCCTTGACGTGTGAAACCGCCATAACCTGCTCAAAGTAATCGCCGAGCGCCTTGTCTTCGGTCATGATATTCGCATCTTGCTCGCTGATGCCGTACTCGGAGACCAGGCGAGCACGCCGGGCATCGGGCAGTTCGGGCAATTTCGCCCGCAGCTCCTCGACCCACTTGCGGCTGATAATCAGCGGTGGCAGGTCGGGTTCGGGGAAGTAGCGATAGTCATGGGCCTGCTCCTTGCTGCGCTGCGGCACCGTGACGCCTCTCGCCTCAACCCAACCTCGCGTCTCTTGATGGATCGGCTCTCCGGCCTGGAGCATAGCGATCTGGCGCTGCGCCTCGTAGGCCAGAGCGCGTTCGACAGCCCGGAAGCTGTTCATATTCTTGATCTCGGTCTTGACGCCCAGTTCCTTTTGCCCGCGAGGCCGGACCGAGATGTTCGCATCGCAGCGCAGGCTGCCCTCTTCCATGCGACCGGAGGAGACGCCCAGATAGACGAGAATCTCGCGCAGTTTTTGCATGTAGAGGCGCGCTTCCAACGGACTGCGTATATCCGGCTCGCTGACAATCTCCATCAGAGGCGTTCCCGATCGGTTGACATCCACCAGGCTGTAGCCCTCGTGGTGCAGCAGACGCGCTGTGTCTTCCTCCAGGTGAACGCGAGTGATGCCAATGCGGCGCTGCTGGCCTTCATCCTCGATGGTGAGATAGCCGTTCCTGCTGAGGGGAACATCATATTGAGAAATTTGATAGCCCTTCATCAGGTCAGGATAGGGATAATTTTTGCGATCAAACTTGGAATATTCGGGAATCGTGCAGTTGAGCGCGAGGGCCGTCATGATGGTGTACGCCACCGCCTCCTGGTTGATGACAGGCAAAACGCCGGGCATCCCCATGCAGATCGGGCAGACATGCGTATTAGGAGCCGCGTTCGCATAGTCGGTACCGCACGAACAAAACATTTTGCTCTTCGTCAACAGTTGAGCATGCACTTCGAGGCCGATGACGACCTCGTAATCCGTATCAATTCGCGTATCTATTGCCATTGTTTGAAAGCCCGCCTTCTTTTCACATGTTATTACACGTTTATAGTTTGTTCTTTTTCCGTAGTCTAGCCCTTTCTGGCCTCCAAGTCAAGAAGCCAGAAGACACAATCTGATAACAAAAATAGTTCTTTCTAACAAGAGAGAATACATGATTTTTTACAACCAGAACGAGGAACATTTGTAGGGACAAAGGGATGAAATTCCATTACCGGCTATTCAAAATCTGCCAGATTCATTATACCTGTTACGACTATAAGAAATCAATAGGCTGGAACCAACCCAAAAGTACTATGCTAAAATAGGAGAAAAGCATGCAGTATAAGGAAGAGGCAAGCAGGCGACTCAGCAGCATGTACTGAGCTAAAAAGCGAGATAGTTTTCCATTGCAAAACAGTTTTTCCTGTAAATGTTGGGGTAATCAAGGGAAAGCGCGCTAGAGCTTGATTGACTTTTCCCTAAAATGAGGTATACTACTGCTTAGCATAAAGATGCGGTTAACCCCGCGCTGGGAAGCAGGCGACCGATATGGTCGTCTCTCTCTATCCAGAGCGGGAAACGATATGATCGTGTGGGGAACCATGACGGTTTCTCCTTTTTTTCTGGAAGTGGCACCACAGACCTGGTAGGAGAGCTAGAAGCTATGTCTCTAATTAACATGGCGAAACGCGAGATCAACTGTAAGATAGTGTACTACGGGATTGGTTTGAGTGGCAAAACAACCAACCTGCACTATATTCACAGAGCAGTGAATCCGCAAGATGTTGGCGATATGGTCTCCATCGATACGGAGACTGAGCGTACCTTGTATTTCGATCTACTTCCCCTTGAACTGGGCAAAGTGCATGGCTTCCAGATTCGCTTCCAACTCTACACGGTCCCGGGGCAGGTTCTCTACCAGCAGACGCGCATTTCTGTGCTCAAAGGCGCCGACTGCGTGATCTTCGTTGCTGACTCACAGGCCAGCAAGTTGCAGGAGAACATTGAAAGCTGGAACGAACTGCAAGAGCAGTTGCATCGGATGAATAAAAACATGCGGGAATTCCCACTGGTCATGCAGTGGAATAAGCGAGACTTGCAGGAAACCTTGCCCGTCTCCGTCCTGGAACAATACCTCAACCCCTATCGCGTCCCCAGCTTTGAAGCTGTGGCCGTCACGGGTCAGGGGGTGATCGATTGCTTGCGCGTCGGTATTAACTCCACCCTGCGCAGGCTGGAACGCATCTAAGCGCATCATCTCTTCATCGATGAAGAAACGAAGTGGAGTAACTCATTTGTACCTGCGATTATACTACTATGTGTAGCTGTTGAGCGGTCGGATTTTCATGCAGACTGCATCTACGAGGATTTACATGGATACAATTCGCGTCATAATCGTTGATGAGCAACCGTTATTTCGGCAGGGTATTCGTTCGGCGCTAGAGCAGATGGGCAACTGCATCATTCTGGGCGATACGACCGATCCCAATGAAGTGCTTGAACTTGCCCGCGTGGGAAATCCCGATGTCGCGCTTATCGACGCCGGGCTGACAATGGTAGACGCTTTGGAGCTGGCACGGCAGATGCGCCACCTGACTCCGCACATGGCTATCATCATCCTGACCCCTTCCGAGGACGAGGAGCGTCTTTTCCAGTCCATCAAAGTCGGCGCCGCCGCTTACTATACACGCGACATTACTGTACCGGAACTGACGGAGGCGGTGCGCAAAGTCAGCAACGGCGAGTATCTGATCAACGATGATGTCCTCTCCAAACCACAGCTTGCCAGCCGCGTGCTCAGATCTTTCCGCGAACTGGCGGTGGAAGAGGAAGAGGGCGCGCCCAAAGACCTCTACTCCCCGCTCTCCACGCGTGAAGTGGAAATCCTCGACTATATCGCCCGTGGCAACAGCAACAAGGAGATCGCCAAATCGCTCAAGATCAGTGACCAGACGGTCAAGAATCACATTACCTCAATCCTGAAAAAGCTCTCGGTCAATGATCGCACGGCCGCAGTCGTCCACGCCCTGCGCCACGGCTGGATCAAGATCGGCGATGGCTAATTTCAATCCCGCTCTACGGAAGTGAATATTGAGTTTATCTCGCGCATTTCGTCGCTGTCTTTTGCGAGCCGGACGATCCCCGGCGGCCATCATTGGGATCGCGCTCCCTGCGCACCAGCCCGGCCTCCTCTAACCGGTTGAGCATGCCGGTAATCGCTCCGGTTGTCAGCCCCGTGAGGTCGGCAAGTTGGCCTGCCGTTACCGTTCCTGTGCTATCCAGGATATCAATGACCTGCAAATCCGTGCGTTACTGTCTGGACAGCCAGTGTCTCATGAGATCCGGGTTGCTCTCGCGTAGTGCATCGGCATTCTGATTGTGGCCTACATCTTTGGGATGAGGGCATATAAAAAGCGCGTGTGAAAAGAGGCCAGCATACAACCGCGCCCGGTAAGAAGTCTTCAGGCCCAGATGGCGAGCAGTTCTCTGCCACTGTTCGCATCAAGGAAGAGGTAGAGGTCTTGATGGGATTGGGAAGCGAAGGTGACGGGAACTTGCTGATAGACAATCATCCAGGCGGGAGCGTTGTTGAAATTGCTGGCAGGATAGTTGAGTAAGACATAGCTTGCCTTCATATTCCTGGCCTGCGCAGCCGCCTGCGGCACCAACTGGCTGGCGAGGAGCAGCGCCTGCTGCTGCGAAAGGCCCGGAGCCTGCGATGGATGCTGCAGCGTGATTCCCTCGGCCTCTAAAGCAGAGATCTGTGTCTCTGGCGCAGGAGTGGGCACCGCTCCTGGCAGCGATGAGGAGATATGGGAGGCAAGCGAAGGGTGAAACACCAGCAGGAATGCCCACACCAGAGCAACCACAAGCAAGAGCGCGCCCACAATCGCGGTTGCGCGCTGTAAGGATGATGTCACTTTCCGCCGTTTTCTTGCCGTATCTCGTCTGTACTCCATGAATTCCCTACCTGTTTCTACTTATGCCTTCGGTTCCCGATCAGTATAGAGGATTTTCTGCCACAAGGCAAATCGAGGACAGGGAAAGCGTCAGTTGACCTTGTTTGGTCAACAGTATATACTATGCATTAGCAAATACTGTGGGCCTATGTGCGGAAACAAGAGACATGGAGCAAATTTGGAGCGGGTTGTTCGACCTGAGAGCCGCGCGGGCTATCGGGTTTGTGTGTCGCTATGGATACTGTTACCCCCCTATGTACCCTTCCTGATCAGAAAGTTTCCAGAAACAGTAAGAAAGGAAGCATTTCCCCATGAAAGTATATGGCCGTATGACGGTCTTTCCCATAATGCCTGCGCGCATTAGCAGGCTCTATGAACTGGCATATAATTTGTGGTGGAGCTGGCACCCGGAAGCACGCGAGCTGTATGAGAGCATCAACCCACAACTATGGGAGCACGTCGGGCACAATCCGGTGCGTTTCTTGAGCGAGGTAGAGCCCGCGCTGCTGGAAGAGGCCGCGGAGGAGAGCGACTACCTGCAGCGCTACGATAGCGTGCTCAGCGCCTTTGATCGCTATATGCACCCACGCCCCGACGAAACCTGGTTCTCACGCAACTACCCGGAAATGGCGGATAAAACCATCGCCTATTTCTCGGCGGAATTTGGACTCAGCGAGGCGCTGCCCATCTACTCCGGCGGTCTGGGCATCCTCTCCGGCGACCATTGCAAGGAGGCCAGCGATCTTGGACTGCCCTTTGTCGGCGTCGGTTTCCTCTACCCGCAGGGCTACTTCATGCAGCGTATCACTCGCGAGGGAGTGCAGGAAGCGGTCTACGAGAAGCTGCATTTTTCAGAAGCGCCCGCCACTCCAGCAGTTGGCCCGGACGGCAACGAAGTGATGATTAGCGTTGAGCTGCCCGGACGGCGCATTCACGCCAAGGTCTGGAAATTGCAGGTGGGGCGCATTCCCCTGTATCTGATGGATACCGATGTCGCGCCGAACGCCCCTGCCGACCGCGAGCTTTCCGCCCGCCTCTACGGTGGTGATCGCGAGATGCGCATCTCTCAGGAAATTGTGCTGGGCATCGGCGGCGTGCGTGCGCTGCGTGCGCTGGGCATCGAACCGGCGGCATGGCACCTCAACGAGGGACACGCGGCCTTCCTGAGCCTGGAACGCATCCGCGAACTGGTCGCTTCGGGCCTGACCTTCCAGCAGGCCCGCGAGGTCGTGGCGGCAAACTCGCTCTTTACCACGCACACGCCCGTCCCCGCCGGCAACGACACCTTCAGCTACGACCTGATCGACAAGTACTTCGGCTCCTACTGGGGACAACTAGGCCTGAACCGCGATCAGTTCCTGGAGATTGCGCGTCAGGATCAGGGCTGGGGGCCGGTCTACGGCATGACCGTGCTGGCATTGAAGCTGACGGGCCAGCATAATGGCGTGAGCAAGCTGCACGGCGAGGTTTCACGCAACATGTGGCAATTCCTCTGGCCCGGCATCGACGCCGACGAAGTTCCCATCGGCTACATCACCAACGGCATTCATAGCCCATCCTGGGTCGCGCCAGAGATAGACGAGATTTTCCAACACTACCTGGGCAAGGACTGGACGGAACACGTGGATGAACCGGAACTATGGGAGCGCGTCGCGGAGATCCCCGACGGCGAACTGTGGCAGGCCCACTTGAAACGCAAAGAGGCCCTGATTGCCTACTCGCGCAACCGCCTCAAGCAGCACCACCTGCGCCTGGGTGAAGGAACGACTCAGATGGCCGAGTTTGACCGCATGCTTGATCCCAACGCCCTGACCATTGGCTTCGCGCGCCGTTTCGCGACCTATAAACGAGCCACGCTCATTTTCCGCGACCTCGAACGCCTGACGCGCATCGTGAATAACCCGCGGCGCCCGGTGCAGATCATTTTCGCGGGTAAGGCTCACCCCGCCGATGAGCCTGGCAAGGCACTGATCGAGCAGGTCTATCGCTTCTCGCGCAGCGATGCCTTCCGGGGAAAGATCATTTTCCTGGAAAACTACGACATCGACATGGCCCGTTACCTCGTCTCCGGCACCGATCTCTGGCTGAATAATCCCATCCGCCCTCACGAGGCCAGCGGCACGAGCGGCCAGAAGGCTGCGCTGAACGGCCAACCCAATCTGAGCATCCTCGATGGCTGGTGGGACGAGGGATTCAACGGCAAGAACGGCTGGGCCATCGGCGAGAAGCGCGAATATGTCGACGCGAACGTGCAAGCCGAGGCGGATAGCCTCTCGCTCTACCAGTCGCTGGAAGAGGACGTTATCCCTCTGTACTACAATCGCGGCAGCGATGGCATTCCCCATGGCTGGATCGCCATGATGAAGGAGACCATGCGCACATGCGCGCCGCTGTTCAGCATGCGCCGCATGGTGAAGGAGTACACCACGCGCTACTACGTACCGGAGATCGAGCAAGGCATCGCCATCGTGCAGGATCGCTACGATATGGCCCGCGTCCTCGCGGATTGGAAGGAGAAGATCAACAGGAACTGGCCGAGCGTCCAGCTCTACGTTGATGGGAAGCGAGAAGGTCAACTCAGCCTCGGTGAATCGCTCTATGTGACGGCCTGGGTACGAGCCGATAACCTGGGGCCTGAAGACCTGAGCGTCGAGCTGGTCTACGGCGAGGCCAGCGACGACCATCCCACAGCGCAGTTCGCGCTGCCGATGGAGTACACCAAACGCGAACTCGACGGCTCATATCGCTACGATATCCAGTTGCAGCCATCCGCAAGCGGCAGTATCACCTATGGCGTGCGCGTCCTGCCCAGCCACCCCGCCCTGGCAGGCAAACACGATATGGGCCTCGTCCGCTGGGCATAAATACCCCGAATGGAGAGGGAAAAGAGGGCAAGCGGTTCAAAAAGCTGCCTTCTTTTCCCTCTCCATTCATCCTGGTTAGTGTCCGCGCACAGCGGAGGGAAGCACGCGCAGGGCAACCGAATAGCGGGAAGCGAAGTTTTCCGGCGTCCCGAAGCTGCGAGAAATGAAATTGCGATATTTCTCGATGTAGCCCTGGACCTGGTTGGCGGGCAGTTCGTCAGGGCTAAAGTGGGCCTGACCCGTGAAAACGATAATATCGCCACCGGTGCCGTTGCCATCAAAGTTGAGCGAGACACGCGCATCGTGCTGCAAGTGCTGCAAGCGTTTCGCGTTGGACAGGCTATAAATAAGAAACTCCGCGCTCGCCTCGTCCCACAGAAACCAGACAGGCGTTGGTTGCGGCGTCCCTTCCTCGTCAACGGTAGTCAACCAGATAACCACATCGTCACGCAAGCGGCGTGCGACCCTCTCGCCAAAAGGCGTCGATGGGTCTGGAAGTTGAAATGCCATGATTTTTCCTTTCTCACAAAAGGGGTGTGAACCGCATCCCGCTATGTCGCCTCCGCCAGCAACGACGGCACAGCCCACGTCTGGGACGCAGGTTAAAGGACTGGAAAAATTTAGTGTCGCCTATTGATGGCCCCAACCGCCTTACTCACATCGGCAGGCGAGCCATATTGCTTATCGGGCAGTCGCTGCAATGTCACACGAACCCGCTCGTCCGCCCCATTTTGCTGAGCAAGCCTGATCAGATCTTCCTTACTGGCCGGATAGTCCGCGCCTTTAAGAAATTTCTCTATCTGGATAGGATTCGTATCAGCCATAATGCTTTCTCCTTTGTCTTGTTGCTAATGTAGACATCACACAAATCTGTATACGTGTGATAGCTATGATTGGAGACACAGAACGACAAAATTACCAGATTAGAGAAACAACGAAAAATGGGATATACTATGCCCATGCAGAACAAACTCTTCCAGCCGGTGCAGATAGGCCCGCGAGAGGCGCGCAACCGGCTTATTTTCGGCAGCCATACGACGAATTTTGCCTGTAAGAACCTGCTCAGCGAGAAACACGCGCAGTATTACGCGGCGCGTGCGCGGGGTGGCGCGGGAATGATTGTGCTGGAGGAGCATATCGTCCACCCCTCGGACTGGCCCTACCAGTACGCGCTGCAGGGCTACTTGCCGGAAACGGCAGGCGCTATTGCCGCCGTTACAGAGCGCATTCACGCGCACGGAGCGCTGGCACTTGTGCAGTTGAACCATAACGGCCAGCAGTCGGTGAGCGATCACCGGCAGGCGGAGTTGTGGGCGCCATCGGCGGTACCGGATGTCTCCTCACGAGAAGTGCCGAAGGTGATGGAGATGGCGGACATTCGCGCCGTCATCGAGGGCTTCGGGCTGGTGGCAGCGCGCGCAGTGCTGGGTAACGCCGATGGCGTGGAGCTACAGATTGCCGACCGCTCGCTGCTGCGCCAGTTTCTCTCGCCCCTGACCAATCAGCGCGCCGATGCCTATGGTGGTTCGCTTGAGAACCGGCTGCGCTTCGTGCAGGAAACCATCGAGGCGGTTGATGCCGCGCTGGGCAGCGAGCGCGCGCTGGGCGTGCGCCTGTGCGGAGACGAACTGGCCCCGTGGGCGGGCCTGACGCCGGAGCAGGGACTTGAGATTGCGCGCCTGCTGGCCGAGACGGGCCGCGTCGATTATCTCACCATCACAATGGGCAGCATCTTCAGCACGCACATGTTCCCCTTCCACGCCCCAATGGCAACGCCGCCGGGCTACGCCGTTCACCTTGCCGCAGCCATCAAAGCCCTCGTCACCATTCCCGTCTTCGCCGCTGGCCGCATCATGAACGCGGCACAGGCAGAGCGCATCTTAGCCGGGGAACAGGCCGACGGCGTAGAGATGATTCGCCCCCTGATTGCTGACCCGTACCTGCCCCGTCTCTCGCTGGAAGGACGGGCCGCAGAGGTACGCCCCTGCCTCGCCTGCAATCAGGGCTGCCAGGTGCGCACCACTATGAATGTGCAACTGAGCTGCAACGTCAATCCCGATGTCGTGCATGCGCAACCCATCATCTTCAAGCGAAGCGAGGCAACAGGCAGAGCGAAGCAAACGCCCGTGCTGATCGTCGGAGGCGGGCCTGCTGGCATGGAGGCAGCTCGCACTGCTGCCCTGCGTGGGCGATATGTCAGGCTCTACGAACGCGAGACAACGCTGGGAGGCACGGTGGCGCTGGCAGCGAACGCCCCAAGGCGGGGCGAACTGCGCGCTATCACCGACTATTTGCAAGAGCAGCTTGAGCAACTGGAGGTGGAGCTATACCTGGGAAGCGAGGTAACGGCAGAGATGGTGCTGGCGCAGCGCCCGGAAACGGTGGTCATCGCCACGGGCGCGCAGCCTGGTCCAGGTCTGTCACCCATCGCCGGGCATGATCTGCCGCACGTCATCGACGTGCGCCGCATCTTGCGCGGCGAACGGATTGAGGGGCAGCGCGTGGTAGTGATCGACGAGACGGATGGACATGGAGTGCTTTCGGTGACGGAATTGCTCGCTTCCGAAGGGCGTAGCGTCGAGATCGTGACCGAAGACTGGTACGTGGGACGCGACCTCGTCGCCACCCACGATATCGTCGGATGGATGCAGCGCGTCCTGGCCCTCGGCGTGGAGATGACAACGCACACAAGTGTCGTGCGCATCGAACCAGGACAGGTCATCATCACCGACCGCTTCGCGGCAGGAGAACGCCCCATTCCCGCCGATGTAGTAATCCTCGGCACCTATGATCGCCCGAATCAGGAACTTTACTATGCCCTCAAAGGTCACGTCCCGCGCCTCTACCGCGCCGGAGACTGCATCTCACCCCGCCGCATCGAACACGCCATCATGGAAGGGCGACAGGTCGGCGAATTATGCTGAAAATGCTCGCTCATTTCATACCGCTCACACCGCTTACAAGGATAGGGAGCGCGGAAGAAAGCCTGGAATAAGATAGTGAAGCTGTCGCGCAAGAAAAAGTGGAAGCGGTAGACGAAAGCACGGCCCATACGGGATGATAGATGTCTGGGCCGTGCTTGCTATCAAATGATCACTCTAGCGCTGCGCAATGCCCTCCCACAATCTCCGTTCGACAGCGTCGGGGTCGTCGACGAGCTGGCAGCGGGTGTTGAAGAGCATAGTGGCGCGCTGCTCGGTGTTGTAAGCAGGCCAGTCAGGGAGAGCGGGTGTTTTGGGGTTGCCGGTGCGCGCAAAGGCGATCCATGCAGCGTGCATGCGCTGCGCAAGCTCCTGCGGAGGCGCATCTCCCAGCAGCGGCCTCATCGCGGCTTTAGCGATGTTGTTCCAGACGAAGGCCAGCTCGATGGCGTGGGCCGCGCCGAGCCGTCCGCCGAAAGCGGGCGAAGCCCAGTCGAAACGATACATCCATACTGGCGCGCCTTGCCTTGCCTGCAACTCGGCCAGACGAATGGCGGGAATGCGGAACATCTGGTCGGTCTGGATAGCGGACCATACATCGGTCAGAGGCTCTCCTGCCCGCTCGGCGCTGTAGGTAGTAATTACCCTGTCAGCCTCGTCACCGAAGAGGTGCTTCAGCACGCGTATATCCGGCTCGCCTGGATTGACGGCGCTAAACAGGCGCGCTTCATCACGATTGGTACCCACCAGAACCGTTACATCTCTCGCAAAGCCACTAGCAATGGCCGCGACTGGCGGTTGAGGCAGCGTTGTCCCATCGACCACCGGGCCAAAAGCAAGTATAGCACGCTGCTTGCCAAGCACGCTCGCCTGCGCGGCCATTACATCTGCAAGTGGCAGTTGCACCAGTTTGCCTGCCTCGTTCTCCTGCAGGCCGAGCACATCCAGAAACTCCTTCGTAACCTTCGTAGCCATCTCCTTGTTGCGCACATTGGTTGCCGCGCCGCTTTGAAGAATCGCTCGCCGGAACAGGCCCTTCGCAGCGGGCATAGCCAGCAGCGTTCCCACGCTCATTGCCCCCGCCGATTCGCCGAAGATAGTCACCTGGTTGGGGTCACCACCAAAATGCTCGATATTGTCATGCACCCACTGCAGCGCGGCCACCTGGTCAAGTATCCCGTTATTGCCGGAACCCCTGTACTGCTCACCTCCCAGTTCGTCGAGATAAAGGAAACCGAGCACGCCGAGGCGGTAGTTGAGGGTAACTACCACGACATCGCCCTGTTCGGCAAAACTCGTTCCATCATAGAGGGGCGTTGACCCTGACCCCATGGTGAACGCGCCTCCGTGAATCCAGACCATTACGGGCCGCTTCTTGCCATCGGCAGCGGGCGACCAGACATTGAGATACAGGCAGTCCTCGCTCTCCTGCCCTGGCGTCAGCCTGTTACCCAGCGGGCTTCCCTCGCGCAGCACCGCCTGGGGCGCAACCGTGCCAAACTGCGTGGCGTCACGTACTCCCTCCCACGCTTCGGGCGGCTGCGGTGGGCGAAACCGCCGCTCTCCCACAGGAGGCCGCGCAAACGGAATCCCCTTCCACACGCTGACCGTTCCATGATCGATCCCGCGTACCTCGCCATACGTTGTCTCGACAATCGTCTCGCTCATTGCTTCATACTCCCTTGACTCGAATCACTCATCGCTTCTTGCTCCCTGACTCGGATTACTCGTAAAAACAGGCTAGACAAGCCGATAAATCGGCACCTACAGAAAATATTTTATCCCTGGAGACACTATATCACCCGACTCAGCAGATAAGAAAGGCAAACAAAATACTCAATTCACCGCATCTTTCCCTTTTCCGTTCGTTGTATCAAATGGAGAGACCTTTCACGACTACAGGCAGCCCTTTTTTACCTCATACTTACAATCAAGGGGTCGGAGAAAAAAATTACGCACGAAGGTCGCTCCAAAAGTGGTATGTTTATACCTTGATCTTCGCTATAAGAACGGATATTCTATATTTGAACCACAAAAAACTGCAAGGAAGGGCTAAGGGGAGCACTATGGGAACTGACTTTGCGCATCTGCATGTCCATACCGAGTATTCGTTGCTGGATGGCTTTAGCCGCATCAAGAAGCTGGTACAGCAGGCGAAGGCGCAGGGTATGAGCCACCTGGCAATCACCGATCACGGGGCAATGTATGGCGCGATTGAGTTTTACAAGGCATGTAAAGCAGGCGGCATCAACCCCGTCATCGGCATCGAGGCGTATCTGACCGAGGACATGCACGACCACTCCAAACGCTATAGCGACGACTACCATCACCTGCTGTTGCTGGCAAGGAACAATACCGGTTACTACAATCTGCTCAAACTGACCACCATCGCCCATACTGAGGGCTACCACCTGCGCCCGCGCATCGACAAAAGCGTGCTGGCAAAATATGCCGAGGGGTTGATCGTCACCTCGACCTGCCTCTCCGGTGAGATTCCTAAGATGCTGCTGGCCGAGAAACAGGAGGAAGCATACAAGACCGCTCGCTGGTACCAGGATGTCTTCGGGCCGGAGAACTTCTATCTTGAGATTCAGGAGCATCACGGCACCTTCGACGATGGGCAGCCGTCGCCACAGGGCAGGCTTAACCAGATGCTCTACCAGATGCACAAAGACCTGCACATCCCCATGGTCGCTACCAACGACCTGCACTATGTCGATGCGCACGATGCCGGTTCGCATGACGTGCTGCTCTGCGTGCAGACGGGCAAGCAGCTTGACACGCCCAAACGTATGAAGTTCGATAGCCAGGAATATTACCTCAAAAGCCCGCAGGAGATGGCCCTGCTCTTCCCCGCATTGCCAGAAGCCCTGCTCAATAGCGTGCGCATCGCCGAGCAGTGCAGCGTTGACCCTCTGGCCTATAAAGCGCAACTCCCCAACTACGATATTCCACCCGAATATCACTCACAGAAGGACTTCTTACGTGCTCTCTGTATCGAGGGCGTCAAGGAACGCTTCGGCGAGATGACCGAGGGTATTCAGAGACAACTCGATTACGAAATCGATCTCATTGCCGAAAAAGGCTTCGTCCCTTATTTCTTGATCGAGTGGGATTTCGTTAACTATGCTCGCTCGCACGGCATTCGCTGCTCCGCTCGCGGCTCCGCTGCGGGCAGCTTGATGGCTTATACGCTGGGCATCACCAATGTTGACCCCATCCGCTACCAGCTTCCCTTTGAACGCTTCTTCAATCCCGAACGCGCCGACATGCCCGATATCGATATGGACTTCCCCGACGACCGGCGTGAAGAGGTGATCGAGTACGTGGCGCACAAATATGGTGAGGACTGCGTGGCGCAGATGGTCACCTTCAACACGATGGCGGCCAAAGCCTCGGTCAAAGACGTGGCCCGCGTCATGGGCAGGCAGGACCTCGGCGACCGCATCACGCGCCTGATCCCCACCGGCCCTAAAGTCACGCTACAAGGCTCACTGGACTCTGTACGCGAACTCAGCGACCTGTATAACAACAATGAGGAGGCGAAAGAGATTATCGATCAGGCGCTGAAGCTGGAAGGCTCGGTACGCACCACCGGCGTCCACGCCGCCGGTGTCATCGTCGCCAACGAGCCACTGGAACACTTTGTGCCGCTGCAATTACGCGACCCCAAAGACCCAGGCAAGGGGCGCATCACGCAGTACGAGCAGATGCACCTGGAGGAACTGGGCCTCATCAAGTTCGACTTCCTGGGCCTCTCCAATCTGACCATCCTCGACAACACGCTCAAATATATCAAGCAGTCACGCGGCGAAGACGTGGTGCTGGAGAAGGTGCCGCTTGACGAAATACCCGGCGCTGATGAGCAGAACGCGAAGCGGAAAAAGGCTTTCGACCTGCTGGCAAGCGGTGAGACAACCGGCATCTTTCAGCTAGAAGGGGCGAAGATGACCGAGTATATCAAGCAGCTCAAACCCACCTGCGTCGAGGACGTGATGGCAATGATCGCCCTCTATCGCCCCGGCCCGATGGATAGCATTCCTGACTTCATCGACGCCAAGCACGGACGCAAGAAGGTGGAATATCTCGACCCGCGCCTGGCCGAATGGCTCAACGAGTCCTACGGCATCATTGTATACCAGGACCAGGTGCTCTTCATCGTAGTCGGTCTCGCGGATTTCTCCTGGGGTAAGGCCAACAAGTTCCGTAAGGCCCTCAGTAAAAAGAAAATGGATGAAGTTGAAGGCTACCGGGAAGACTTCATCAAAGGCTGTGTCAAAAACGGCGTGAAGGAGGAAGTGGCCGCGCAGTTGTTCAAACTGATCGAACCCTTCGGCGGCTACGGTTTCAACAAGGCACATGCCGCCAGCTATGCCGTCGTCGCCTTCTACACCGCCTACCTCAAGGCCAACTATACGGCAGAATTTATGGCTGCGACGATGACCACCGAAGCTTCGGACGCGAAAAAGATTGCCAACGCCATCGCCGAGTGCAAGCGCATGGGCGTCGATGTGCTGGGGCCAGATGTGAACCGCAGCGATCGCGGCTTCACCGTCGAAAACGGCGGCGTGCGCTTCGGCCTGCTCGCTATCAAGGGCATCGGCGAAGGCCCGATTGCCGAGATTGTGCGCGCACGCCAGGAGGGCGGCCTCTTCAAATCGCTGGCCGACTTCTGCACACGCGTCGATCCCCGGCAGGTGGGTAAGGGGGCCATCGAGACGCTCATCAAGGCCGGGGCCATGGATTCACTGGGCAAGCGCCACCAACTGCTCGCCTCCCTCGACCGCGCCATCCAGTTCGGCAAGAACGAGCGCAGCGCGAAGGAGCGCGGCATGATGAGCCTCTTCGGCGACATCACCGAGGTGGACAACGCCTTTGAATTCACGCTCAATACCGATGTCGAGGAAATTTCGCGCAAGCAGTTGCTGGCCTGGGAGAAAGAACTGCTCGGCTTCTACATCACCAAACATCCGCTCTCCTATCTCGTCGATGCGCTCAAAGACCGCGTTAAGCACCACACTGGCATGATTAGCGAGGAGTCCGAGAAGCAGAAGGTCACGCTGGGCGGGCTGATTACGGAGGCGCGGCGCATCATCACCAAGAAAGGCGATCCGATGTGTGTAGTCAAGCTGGAAGACATGTACGGCTCCATCAGCGTCACTGTCTTCCCTAAACTCTACGAGCAGACCTCCGAACTCTGGGTTGAGGATACAGTGGTAATTATCGAGGGCGAAGTGCAGGTGCGCAACGAAGAGCCGACCATCCTCTGCAACAAGGCCGAAGCCTTTACCGGCATGGAAGAAGAGATGGACCGCAAGCAGTATCACATCTGGCTGACCATCCAGCTCAGCGGCGAGGATGAACGCTCCATCTCAGACGACAAGATGAAGGTGCAGGATGTCTACAACAGCATTCGCGACAAACCGGGCCGCGACCACTACGATCTGCTGGTCGTCAACCACGAATGGCAGGTGCTGCTGACCCCCAGCGACAACACGCTCCACTACTGCCCCGAACTGCACGCCAGGCTCGAATCTGTCCTGGGCAAAGGGGCCATCGAAGTCAAAATGGTAGAGCGGTAATCATTGCACTTTTGCTACTGCTGTTATAAAATACAGAAACCTGAAACGCCGCGAGGGAGAGCATAGAACTCAAACACAGACTGACTCGTACCAATTACAGATGGATACGCTAAACACCTTACGGGCTGGTCTGGTTGCCGGTCTTGTTCGTTCAAATTCATAACCGGCGCTGGATACGATACATCGTGTCACTACAAGTTTTTGAACCGTGCAAGTTTCTGATAAAGAAGGTAAGTCGTGAGTTCACAGTACAGGGGGCCGTCATCTGAACAGCCCAATCCAAATCCCGGCACGAACCCTGATTCCAATGCGAAAGCCAATGCCAGCACACATGCGAGTGGGAATAATAGCGCTTCAACCTCTGAACGGTGGGGACCCTGGCAACTGGTTCACGATGAGGATACACAGCCCTATCGCGCCGTGTCAAAACCTGCTTCTACGCCCGCCCAACCGGCTCAGGGGCACAATGAGAGCAGCGACAATGTCAATAATGACTACGCTCAATTCACGCATCGCGAGCACGTAACCAGCCCCTTGCCCGCGTATCCTCCCGCGCCCGTATACCCTCCGGCTTATAACGCACCGATCGCGCCAGCAGCAGGCTACCAGCCGACGCAGGGACAACAAGGGCAGGAGCAGAATAGCGCCCTTTCCCAACCCTCCTATCCGGCCTATCCCGGTCAACCCGGTCAGCAGGGCTATCAACATCCGGCATACGCATATCCGGCACAGCCCTATCCTGGCTATCCCGCCTATCCAACGTATCCTGCTTATCCGGGCTATGGCTACGGCGCGGCACCCGCGTATCCGTACCCTTACTGGCAGCCGATGCCGGGCCAGCTTTACGCGCCATCGCCCTACCAGCCTCCGCAGCGCGATGGCTACCAGCTCGCCATGTCGATCGTTGCCCTGATCGGCTCCGGTCTGGCAGTTCTGGCCGGGCTGGCCTGTGCCTTTTTCACCCTCCTTGTCGCTACCGTTTCTACCGGCACTCCCATAGCGCCGGATCAGCTCTTCAGCAGCGTATTGACACTCCTTGCTTTTGCCTGCGCGGGCATCATCGGCGGCAGCTTCAGCCTGTATCATAGCATTCGCGCCCTGCTGCGTAAGCGTTCGGCTTCCTTTACCTTGCCGACGTTCTGGATCTTTGCCGTTCTCTACGCGGTCGTCATCGCTGTCGGCTATGGATTGAAGATCAATAAGATGGCCGTCTCTCACGCTCCGCTGACGGCCCTGCTGATCTTCCTCGCGGCCATCTTCCCCGCGCTCGCGCTGCTGGCTATCGCCGACCGCAGGATGCGCAACCCGCAATGGCCCACGACCTGGCGGCGTTTCACCATCTCGCTCACCAGTGGGGCCACGCTCAGCATCGCCCTCGCACTGGCATTGGAACTGGGGCTGATTATCCTGCTCGCGCGCGGGCAAAACGCCACGAACATGACGGAATGCATCAATAACCCTGATCTGCCTGTTTGCCAGCAGAATCCAGCCGTGTATGGTTTTATTATCGTCGTCGCGGCTGTCATCGCGCCGCTGGTAGAGGAGACGGTCAAGCCCCTGGCGGTCGCTCTCTATATCGGGCGCGTGAGCAGCGCGGCTGAGGCCTTCATCATGGGTATGGCCGCCGGTATCGGCTTTGACCTGATTGAGACGGTTGGCTACATTGGCGAGGGCTATCACGACTGGGTGAACGTCGCCCTGGAGCGCACCGGCACCGGGCTGCTGCACGGCTTCGGCGCGGCCATGGTCGCTCTCGGCTGGTACTACCTGATCCACGCGAAAAATAAACGCTTCCTTAAGGCTTTCGGCTTCTGGCTCTACGCCGTCTTGCAGCACGCCATCTGGAACGGTTCCGCTACCCTCGTCCTGCTGCCCGCCCCGATCGGCCCCACGCTCAATAACTGGAACCTCAACCTGGGCTTTACCACCCTGCCTTTCCCGGAAATTCTCAACATCGTCGAAGCCATCCTTTTCTTCATCTTCTTCCTCTACATGACCGGAAGATTGAAGCAGACAAACATTCCGCCGACCTCGACCACACAGCAGCAACCCGCGCCACCACGCGAACCACAGTTCGCCGCTCGTTCTTACTAGTGAGACAAAACAGCGTATCCTGAGGCGCCGTGATGTAATTCGTTGCATCACAGCATTTGAACATGCTATACTGTTTTCCTGACAGACAGATGATGTTCATGCTTCGCCTGACAATAGGGATGTTGACCGGCAAAGCCTTCTATCTATAAGAGCGGATTTGAACTGTTTGCTACGTAAACGTCTCTAGTCTATAGAGGTAGAGAGCGCATATGATTTCTGACGGACAACCGAGGAAAGAGCAACGAGGCCTGACAGGCCCGCAGCAAGGGAGAAGGCAATTCGGCAACTATGACCTGATCGAGCGTATCGATACCGGCGGCATGGGCGAGGTCTACCGCGCCTACCAGCGCACGGCCTTCAATCGGGAGGTCGCGGTCAAGATCATTCGCCGCGACCTGGCGCACGACCCTGTGGCACGCGAGCGTTTTTCACGCGAGGCGGAAGTCAGCTCGCACCTGAAACACGAGCACATTCTCCCCCTGTTCGATTATGGGCAGGTGGACGGTCAGCTCTTCCTGGTAACGCCGTACATTGCCGGAGGCAACCTGTCCCAACGTCTGCGCAACGGCCCTCTCCCACTGGAGCAGGTGCAGCAACTCTTCACCCCTCTGGTCCAGGCAGTTGCTTACATCCATCGCCGTGGCATCGTCCATCGGGACCTTAAGCCGAGTAATGTACTGCTCGATACAGACGACGAGACCGGCGAGGTCTACGTGCGCCTCATCGACTTTGGCATCGCCAAGAGAAGCGGCGCAGCTGCCAGTCCGCCGCTGACCACGGCAGGGCATGAAATGGGAACGCTGGTCTACATGGCTCCAGAGCGTCTCAACGGCATCGCCGCCCCGAGCAACGACATCTACTCCCTCGGCGTCATCCTCTACCAGATGCTTACCGGTCGTCTTCCCGTCGGTGAGGCGCGTATCCCGCTGCTCCCACCGCTCGAAGCGGTCGTCAGGCGCTGCATGGCTCCAGACCCGGAAGACCGCTATACCAGCGCCAGCGAGGTACTGCACGACTTTGAGCAGGCATGTTATGCGCTCACCAGCCATCCAGAGCAGGATTTGAACCCGCCAGCGGCCAGTGGCAAGCTCGAAGCGCGTTCTTTGCAAGCTACAGACCTCGCTATGGTACAGGACGCGAATACAGCGCGACAAATGGGCGGATTGTCTCTTCCTTCTATCTCGTCTCCGGCGCAGCCACAACCTGGCAAAATCGGCTTGCTACAGGATGCAGATTTCATAGCGCCAACCGTCGACTTCGCCCATTTCAATCCCAGCACGGGCAATGAGGGCGGCGCAACAGGTACTCAATCGAGGCCCGTTCCGGCCATCGCAGCGAGCAACGGGCTGATTGTTCCAACAGGCACCGTCAAAACCGCTTCCCGACGGAGAAAGCGCAAAAGCCCCCTTTTCGCCATCATTTCAGTCCTGATCGTCGTCGTCCTGCTGATTATGGCGGGCCTGCTCTTCTTAGAGTTCCCCCTGGTTGCCTCGGCCAATGTCAATATCAGCCCGCAGGTACATGTGCTGCGCCAGGTCTACACCATCACCGCTCAGCCCTCACAGACCAGTATTGATGTAGCTACCAGATCAATCCCGGCTCTGGGAAAAACGGTAAACCAGACGCTATCGCAGACGGGCGAGACAACGGGCCTGCAATGCAGCTTCTTTTTCGACTGCAAACGCGTGGTGTCCGTGAATGACGTGGAAAATCTCTCTAACCAGTTGAGGCAAACGCTCATCTCACAGATTTCCGCGCAGATCGACCAGCAATTGCAGGCGATTCATGCTACCGAGATCGGGCAGAAACAGTTTACAGACCTTTCTGAGAGCAGCAACCCGAACATAGGAGCGGAGAGTAAGACGGTCACAGTCACGCTCACAGAGCAGGGCAGTGTCGAGTATATCAACGGCACGGACGCGCAGAAACTGGCCCAACTCTTGCTAACCCAGGACGTGCAAAAACTAGGCCCCGGCAATGTCCTTGAGAATTTCACGGTACAAATCGGCCAGCCTGTGGTTGAGTCGGTGAGCGAGCAGGGCATCGTCACCATTGAGGTCGCGGCGGCTGGCGTCGCCGAATACCAGTTCTCCGCGCAGCAGCTACAGACTATCGGGAATCATCTCACGGGCCTGACGCTGCAGCAGGCGCGTACCTATCTGCAACGCCAGCCAGGAGTAGACCCGAAGTCAATCAACATCCGCTTCACGCTCGGCGGTGGCAACACCCTGCCCTACAATACCTCGCAGATCAAACTCATCCCCATCAATCCCATCAGCCTCCCATCTGCCTCGCTGCCTCCGGTCCCAACCCCCGCAGTCACACCGTCCAACCTGACTCCCTCACCCACAGTGACGGATAATAATGGATAAGCAGTACGGCTAAGGAAACTCAACCTCATCGGCTTTACTGCATCGTAAAGAAGAGAGTGAGGACCCGTTGCGTGCGCTCACTCTCTCACTCATATTCTTCCTCTGCATCACCACCGCGCAGCTCCTCCCACAGAGCGCGTACAGCGTGGGCCGAGACGGAGTAGCCGAAGCCGCGCCGCTGCAGGAAAGAGCCGAGGCGCGTGCGAAAGGTGGCGTAGTCCATGCCGGGAATGCGCAGCAGCGAGGCGGCTTTTTTGCGGCCAGCGTTCAACGCTCGTTCCTCGTCTTTCTCAGCATCAACCAGTTCATCCACCACGTCGCGGTCTACCCCTTTGAGGCGCAGCTCGTTTTTGAGCGCCCGTGCGCCACGCGGGCTAAACTGCTCGCGAGACTCAACCCAGAACTCAGCAAAGGCGTGGTCATCGACCAGGTTGAGGGAATCGAGGCGAGCCAGCGCCTCGTCAATGATGTCGGGCGGCGTCTCCTTGCGGCGCAAGTAGCGGCGCACCTCCTCACGGCTACGCGGGCGATACGAGAGGTAATTGTATGACCGCTCAACCGCCTGCTGCAGCGCCTCCTCGTGCTGCAGACGCGCCAGTTGAGCGGGTGCCAGCTCCTGGCCTACCTCCAACCCCATCTGTATCACGACCAGCCCGCTCACTCCCAGCAAAAACTGCCCATCCACAGAGATATTCATACGCTCAGGATGCTTCACCTGAGGCTCAATCGCAGTAATTTTCATAGAGATACTATATCATTGTGCTGGAAAAAAGAGAAGGGCGCGGAATTGCCGGGCAATTCCGCGCCCTTCTCTTTTTTCCAGCACATGGATTTCACCTTACAAACGTTTGATAGGGAAGGAGGAAGCAGTATTTCATTCAACCACCCGGCTGAATGAAATGACTACTTGAAGCCGCCAGTAAACTCTTAGTGAACGACTTCAGAATATTCTTGCGCGGGTAAGGGTTCCAATTCTGAACCAGATTCGACTGCGAGTTCCGATACTGGCAGCATCTCGATCAGCGGTACGCGCTTCAACTCGGTCAGCCGGTTCTGCTCATCGACGAAGACAATCTTTGGCACCAGCGAACGAATTTCCTGCTCGTCAAACTGCCCGTAGCTGATGATAATGACAATATCACCCTCAGCAGTCAGGCGGGCAGCCGCCCCATTGAGGCAGATGACGCCGGAGCCGCGAGCGCCCGCGATGGCGTAGGTCTCCAGCCGCGAACCATTGGTCACATTGACTACCTGAACCCTCTCATACGGATAGATGTCGGCAGCCTCCAGCAAATCCTGGTCGATGGTGATACTGCCGATGTAGTTCAGGTTGGCCTGTGTGACGGTGGCACGGTGAATCTTCCCCTTGCACATAGTGCGCTGCATAGTGGCTATTCCTTCCCATTCGTGAAAATCAATTCATGTTCCGTTTGTAAAGGTGCAATGCTTGCGATTGCCGGAGTGTGTTGCTCCGTTCAACCTCCTGTAGCGGCGAAAGAGGCTATTTTACATTCCAACCCTCCGCCTGCTTACAGGTTCTATAGTAGAAAACGATGGAGAGGCCAAAATGGGAACAGTTCAGGCCGCTTTCTCCATGTTTTGCGAAGACACTGCGCAACAGATGAGTCCGAACGGTACCGTTCGGACTCATCTGTTGCGCAGTGTCTTCGCAAAACAGATTACTTCTTGTTAGCCAGAGCTTGCTGATAGCGATTATTGACCTCATCCCAGTTGACTACGTTCCACCAGGCATTGAGATACTCCGGGCGGCGATTCTGGTACTTGAGGTAGTAGGCATGCTCCCAAACGTCGTTGCCCATGATGGGATAGTAGCCCTCCATCAGCGGGCTGTTCTGGTTCGGGGTCGACATGACCTCAAGCTGGCCGTTGGAGTTCATTACCAGCCATGCCCAGCCGGAGCCGAAGCGCTTGGCCCCGGCATCGTTAAACTGCTGCTTGAAGGACTCGAAGTTGCCAAAAGCCTGGTTGATCGCGTCGGCAATGGGGCCGGTCGGGGAACCACCTGCGTTGGGAGCCATAATGCGCCAGAACATGGAGTGGTTGGCGTGACCACCTCCGTTGTTGACCACGGCGGTACGGATACCCTCCGGCACCTCGTTGATGCGGCGCATCAGGTCCTCGATATCCAGGTTGGCTAATTCGGGACTGTTCGCGATAGCCGCGTTCAGGTTATTGACGTAAGCCTGATGGTGCTTGTCATGATGCAGGTGCATCGTCTCTTCGTCGATGTAGGGTTCCAGTGCATTGTAAGCGTAGGGCAATGGTGGCAGTTCGTATGCCATAGATTTACTCTCCTTCTCTTAAATAGTCTGTTTTGTGAGTTCAGACACCTCCTTATTCTATACGCCATAGCAGATAGGTGAGACTCACGTTATTCCCACCATTAGTTGTAATACCTGCGTAGCAGAATGTCAAGCAGTAGCATACTGTGGTAGCCAGACGCGCACCGTCTCATCGCTGGCCGAGGCCATATATCTCGCATCCGGCGACCATGCCAGCGTGCGAACCCAGGCGTTGTGATAGGGGTAGGTGTAGCGGTGCTGTCCTGTGAGAGCGCGCCAGATGTGTACGCTTCTATCATCGCCGCCAGAGCCGATATATTGACCATCCGGCGACCACGCCAGCGTTTTGATCGGCTGTGTATGTTCTCTGTAGATACTCACTGTTTCCAGCGTCTGTGCTTCCCAGACCTGAATGGTTCTATCATGCCCGCCGGAAGCCACATAGCTCCCATCCGGCGACCAGCAGACGGCATAGACGGGTGCGCTGTGCCCGTGATAGATGCGGGAAGCTGCACCGGGGAGATCGCCCTGCGCTTCCCGCAACATGACGGTGCCATCGAAGCTGGCGGAGGCGAGGAGGCGCCCATCCGGCGACCAGCAGACGGAAAAGACGCGGTACTGGTCAAGATGGCTGGCGAGACGCGTACCACTGAGCGCCTCCCAGATCTGCAAGGTGCTATCTCCATAGTCGCCGCCGGAAGCCACATAGCTCCCATCCGGCGACCACGCGAGACCGCGCACGAAACGGCGGTGGCCGCGATAGACAGTCACAGTCCTGGCCGCCTGCGCCTCCCAGACGTGAATAACTCCAGCCGTGTCCCCAGAAGCCACATAGCTCCCATCCGGCGACCACGCAGTGCAGAGAACGCAGTGCGTGTGGTTGCGATAGACCTGCAGGGCTTGATCTCTAGAGGGATCCCAGATATGGATGCTGGCATCACGGCCAGCGGAGGCGAGGTATTGACCATCCGGCGACCAGGAGACGGAGAAAACCTTGTCGCTATGGCCGCGATAGATGAGAATGGTATTGCCCGCAGACGAGGATGGCTGAGGAAGTGAGGATGACGGGGACATAGCCCTAATGTTCCTTTGGCCCTTCGATGAGGAGATTGATGGCGTGCGGCAAGACGGGTAGGATGACTTCCATGCACTCTTTGACCGCTTTGGGACTGCCCGGCAGGTTGATGATGAGCGTGCGCCGCCGTGTTCCGGCTACACCCCGTGAGAGCATGCCAAAGGGCGTATGTTGCACGCTGGCGGCGCGCATCGCCTCCGCAATACCGGGCGCTTCGCGGTCGAGCACCGCTCTCGTCGCTTCGGGCGTCACATCACGAGGAGCCATGCCCGTGCCGCCGGTAGTAAGGATGAGGTTCAGGCGTTTCTCATCGCTCCACTCGCGCAGCGTCGCCTCGATCAGTTCGCGCTCGTCCGGGATGATCGCGCCCGCGCTGATCACGGCCTGCGGCAAGTGTTGTTCCACCATCGTGCGGATATTCTCGCCGCTCGTATCAGCCCGCGCGCCAATGGCTCCGCTATCGCTGATGGTGAGTACGCCAACGGTAATCATATCCTGCCTCGCTTTCCTGTCTTACTTCCAGCCTCTAGTGATGCGCCAGTTCGCGCATCAGCGCGCCAATCTGGCGGCGTGAGCCATAGAGCCAGACGGTATACTCATCCGGCAGGTCTTCCACCTCGACCTGGCACTGCATCTCCGAAGCCAGCTTGCGCGCAATGGTGAGCAACTGGGCGCGCTCGGCCTCGTCGTGGCTCTGCGTGTTCAGCGCCAGTCGCCCCAGTCGCTCCTCCTGGCTCAATACGCCGCTGATCAATTCGCTCAACTGGTCAAGCCCGAAGACGACCTGCAGCGCCGGTGTCGCTCCCTCCGGTGACATACGCCCGCGCATATCGTCGGGAGCAATCACCGGGGCCTGCTCGCTGCCATCCGAGCCGCTAATAATATTGTCATAGGTCGATTGCAGTCTCTCCAGAATGAGCATACGCGCCTCCTCCGGCACGTCATTTCTCGGATGCACATACGCCAGCAGCCTGTGCGCGGGGTCCGAATAGATAAACGGGCGCGCGACAGCGCTGCGCCGCCCGCAAGCCGGGCATGTCGCCACATTCAGCAAGCCCGCCAACACCGTATACTGCAACTGCGGATCCTGCGCCACGTTGACATACTCATAAATTGGACTGCTAAACACCTCTCCACACGGACAGGTAAACGTTGTATTCATTGAACGAGACATAACCTTTTTCTCTAGAGAAAAACCCAAAAACTTACTCGCCGCTAACTGTCCTCATCCTCTGTAAGGAGTGTAACATACCGGAAATCGCCTGTCGAGTATTCTAGCGGTGTATTTGTCGCAAAATTCCGACTGCTTCAACCTTGCCATCCGGCAAAGGCGATTACCTTCTCCTACTCTTACTTAACGCTTTGGTGGAGAAGGAAAATTTCATGCCCTGGCGCTCGATAAACTCCTGGAAACGGGCGTAGAACTCGGCGCGGTCCTGCATGGTGATGACGGCAACGGCATCCGCAGTCTCGATGGCGTAGGGGTAGCCCTGCGCGCCAGCGATGACCTCGGCGCGCACCACGTCCACGACCGGTTCCAGCAGGCCATCGTCGATCATCCAGCGCGGAAATTCCAGACGGGCCGGTGGGTGGGATGAGGTGGTTTGCAGGTAGCAGAAGGCGACGCTTTCGCGATAGGCTCCATAGCCGGCCAGCACATCGCCCCGAGCGCAGATCATGGCCGGTGTGCGATCTCCCCAGCGCAACCGACCCTGCCAGAGCAGGGCGTCGTGAATACGTTTGGTGTCGCGCAGGACCGGCTGCTCCCGCTGGTCGTCCAGGCGACGCAGCATGGTGATGATGTCACGCGCGTAGCTGGTGGCGATATAGCCAATGAGGGGAACGCGCAGCTCCTCCGAGGCTTGCAGCAGCGAGACGGCGGAGGAAATATAGCGTTCGCGGTAGGGACTGGGCATGGTCAGGGCAAAGGAGACGACGAGCGAGCCATCGAAGAAGACGACCGGGCTGTGCGCTGGGTCGCCAGGGCGGCGCGCACGCGCAAACTGCTCCATCTGGCTGCGAATCGTCTCCACTTCCAGGCAGTAGCGGCGCAGCGTGACCTGCATCTCGGAATAGGGGTAGCTGTCGGGGTCGGAACGCTCGACGCGGGACTCCTCCATGATCTCGTCCGGCGAGAGCACTTCAATGCGCACGTCCTTCGTGTAAGGGCGACTGCGGCTGTGCGGGTTGGCGAAGAGACCGACCTGGATGAGCGCGACGGGGATGGAGGCGTCACGCCAGGGCTGCAACTGGCTGCCATCCACCGCCAGCGTGGTGATGCCCTCGACGCACTCCGCCCAGCGCCGCGCCTGTTCGTGATTGGCAAATTCGCGCCCGAAAGGAACGAGGGGGCCGGAATAGTCGTATTGATCGGCCTGCACGAGCCAGCGATCAAACTCAATAGTGGGCCGCGCTCCCGCCGGCACCGACTGCTCAGACGGAGGCAGAGCGTGTTCCAGTTGGCCGCTGGAAGCATAGGCGCGGCGCAGCGTCTCAAGCGCGTGACGATAAGCCCGCAACTGGTCGCTGTACGAGCCGTCATAGAGCGCGAATTGCCCGCGTTTCTGGTGCAATGCCGCCAGCAGCTTTTCCTTATGAAGCATGCACGCGCTCCCTTTCCTCGACCATCTCCTCTTCAGAAACCAGTCGCGTCTCCCCGTTGACTTTGCGCAGGCGAATCAGGCTGTCCAGCCCCTGCTCAAAGGTATCGTCGTGGCTGATGACGATAAGCTGGTCGAAGCCGCGCACGCGCCGGATCTGCTCGGCGAGGTTCATGCGCCGCAATTCATCCATGTTCTGCGTCGGTTCGTCAAAGAAGGCGAGGTTGAGCGTGGAGAGCTTTTTGAGCAGGGCCAGACGCACGGCCAGGGCCGCGCTCATCTGCTCGCCCCCGCTCAACTGCGCAAAGGTGCGGTTCACGCCCTGGCGGCGCAGGATGATTTCGTAATCGTTCTGCCACGAAAGCTGCGCGCCGCGGTCGCCCATGATCTCGCCAAAGATGCGGTTGGCCTCGGCTGAGATATCGGCCAGCATGGCCTTCAGCACATGCGGCGCGGCCTCTTTGATCAGCCTGCGGAACTGTTCCATCATGGCTTGCAGTTCTTCCAGCGTCTGTTTCTCTTTGCGCGCCGCCTCCAGTTCCAGCAGCAATGCCCCGGCATGCGCGATCTGTTGCTCGAGTTCACTGATTCTTCTCTGGTTGTGCTCGATATCCTGGCCCAGGCTTTTCAAGTCGCCATGCAATCGCTTGATCTCAAGCTCGACAGTTTGCAAATCTTCATCACGGAAAGCTGCCTGTGCCTGTCGAAACGTCTGTTCCGCGACCCGCAACGCCTGCTCCGCTTTCTCTACCTCGTCCATAATAGCCTGATATGCCTGCTGCCGCTGTGGTAGAAGCCGTGCTACCTGAATATTTCCTAGATAGGTTTGATATCCCTCCTCGCTTTGCCGCAGAATGCTATTCTGTTCGCCAATACGTGTATCCAGACCGGCATAAGCTTCAAGCTGCTGTTCCAGTTCCTGTAGTCGCTGCGAGATCGTTTGTTGTTTCTGCTGCTCCTCCTGCAATTGTTGCAGGTAGACTGGTTCCTGTTTGACAATGGCACGTTGCGAGCGTGACTGGCCGCGAGGGTCGTTGAGCTGTTCAAGTTGCTGATTAACCTGTGCCAGTTGTGCCTCGCTACCGCGCAGAACCATTGCCTGACGCCGTCGCTCCTGGAGAAGCTCGTCTCCCTGCCTTGCCTGATCCTGTAATTGCTGAAGCTGCATGCGTAATCCCTCCAGTTCACGCACGCGCTCGTCGGCAGCCTGGCTCTCAGCGCGCTCGGCCTCCGCATGCGCAATCTGTTGATCGAGCTGCTTTAACCCCTCCAGTATCTGTTCCTGATCGGTGATCTCCCGTTCCAGACGACCAATATCCACAGCCATACGCTGCAAGTGCTCGGCAAAGCCATCTCGCTGCACAACATATTGACCAAGCTTATCCAGTTCGTCGGCAAATTTTTTAACAGAGGTCATACGCGCAGCAATGGCGTTCTGCTGCTCTAAAATCTCTTCGAGCCGCACCCGGTCTTCCTGTATCAGCCGGTCAAAATATACTTCCAAACTGCTACTGCCTCGCTGGCTAATATTGATGCAAGGTTCGTGCAAGAAAGGACACTGGCCACCAACCGAGAGCTTGCGCGATTTGCGATAGCTCTCAATATTTCCTTCCAGCCGGAAACGTTGCTCCGAAAGCTGATCGTACTGTCGTTGCAAATCCGGCAATGCTTCCGCCTCGTGACGATGCTCCTCAATTTTAGCAATGACATTTTCAGCTTTGCGCAGGCGCGCCGCGTAAAGTTCGCGCTCCTCCTGCTTCTTTCGTAACTGCTCGTGTGCTTCCGTCAAAGCACGGTTGCGCGTCGCACGCTCGCGCGTCTGGGAACGAAGTTGTGCCAGAGCCTCAACGCGTTCATTGAGCCGCGCGGCCAGGGGCTGAAGCGGCTCGATTTCGACGATATTCTGCTGGATCACTTCCTGCTGCTTGAGATATTCGGCCTGCTGTTGCACCAGGCGCTTGCCTTCTTTCACCAGACCCTCGTACTCGGTCGCTTTCCGCACCAATTCATCGCGCTGCTTCTCCAGTTCACTCTGCTCATCCACCAGGGGAGCCAGTTCCACGATACGCTGGCGAGCAAGCGCGACCTCCTCAAGCCGTTTCTGTACGTATGTAATAGTCGTTGAAACCTTTGCCAGTGCGTTGGCCTGCTCAGCCTGCTGCTGGCGCAAGCCATTGCGTGCTTCCGCATCCCGATGTAACTGCTCGAGCAGTTCACTTGCCTGTTGATAGCGCTGGTAATCGCTGCGGCTCCCCTCAACCTTCTGCTGTGCTTCACGGGCAAGTCCCAACTCCTGCTCACGGTCGGCCATGATGCGTCGGTGTCCTTCACAAGTAGTCTTGCACTGTTTATATTCTTGCTCCAGCCGTGTTAGTTCATCGCGTTGTCTCTTTAAGATGCTATATCGCTCTTCAAGCCCTTCCAGTTGCTGCGTCCACTGTGTCATCTGTGCCGTCTGTTGCTGGAATAGCTGTTGCCTCGCGGAAAAATCTGCCCTCCACTCCTCCAGTTCGCGTGTCTCAAATTCGAGGCGCTGAATCTCGCTCTGCTGCACAAGCGCCTGCTCTTTATATTCTTTCTGCGCCTCCAGCAGGTAATCGGCCGCCGTCTTGTAATCCTCGATCTGCAAAAGGGTATCGAAGGTCTGTTTGCGCTTGCTGGCCGTTTCGAGAAAGATAGCAGTGAAGGAGCCTTGTGGCACACCGAGGGCGTCACGGAAGAGCGCACTCAGTGAACGTTCGCGATCAATCCCGAAGAGATCATGTAATTTATCCAGCACATCCGTGCTCTGCTCAACTCTGTCGTCAGCCTCTTGATCGTAAATAAACCAGCGCGAACCGGAGCCGCAACGACGCTCGACGACATACGGGCGGTCATCGCTGCCGATCAGGTGCACCACAACGCGCCCGTACTTCTCCCCCTCGCGCACAAACTGGCCCTGGTTATAGGGCAAATAATCGAAAAGGGCGAAGCCGATGGCCTCCAGGATTGTCGTCTTACCCGCTCCATTCGCTCCGCTAATAGCAGTCGCTCCGCGCCGGAAATCAACCGCAATCTGGCGATAACTCTTGATATTTTCCAACTCAACCCGTGTAATGAGCATAGTTGCATAGCCTTCCCAGCAAACACAGACATGAAATAGAACTCTCCTGCTTCCTGAAATATTCTCCCTCTCTTCTCTAAAAACGGAAACAGGGACCACTTACAACACAGGCGCATTATAACATGCTTGGGAAGAACAACACTACCAACGATACTGTTTAGCCCTTCTTAAGGAAATGATGTACAGGTCGTCTTGCTTTCATACCCCATTGTCTCTTAGAAGATAGCTCAAATTGTTCTCGTGCCTTTCATTTCTCTTTCGCTTTTCTCGCAATAGGGGGAGGGATGACTTTTTGCTACCTTCTACTTAATTATTACATAAGAGTACGGCTGTCTTATGTAATAATTGAATTATCTTATATAAGACCAATTGGATAATATAGAGTAACAAGTCATATCAAACTGTTTCCTCTTATGTATTTTTAGGGAATAGCAACGAAAGGCTCAGTGAAGTTTGCTGAGGTATACTTTTACAGGAAGCCTCTGTTGTTTCAAGATAAGCCCTGGGATGAAGTACAGCAGATATTGCTTCCAGGTGTTCTTCTGTTTGTTTGTCAAGAGTCAAAGGAGCCGGATATTGAGAAAGTACACCTTAGCCAGTGTCAGTTCAGCGCTGGCCCTTCTCACGCTGATCTTCTTCACATTGAGCGGCACCGCCTTCGCTGCTACCTCTGCCCCTGCCGCTCCCACAAGCAATAGTTACAAACATGCGTGCGCCGCCGCCGCTGCCGGGTATGCGAGCTGCCTGGCCATCATCAACCGGTCGGTCAACCCGAATGCCAACCCGACCGGTGGCAACCCACCCTATGCCCCCGCTAACCTGCACAGCGCGTACAATCTGCCAACTACCGCCTCCGGTACGCCAACAGTCGCCATCGTAGATGCCTACAGCGACCCCAATCTCGCCAGCGACCTGGCTACGTATCGCTCGCAGTGGGGACTGCCTGCCTGTACAACAGGTAATGGCTGCCTCCAGATTGTCAACCAGAGTGGGGGATCGAGCTTGCCTTCACCAAACCAGGGCTGGGGTGTTGAGGAATCGCTCGACGTCGACATGGTGAGCGCAATTTGCCAGAACTGCCATATCCTGGTCGTAGAAGCCAATTCAGCCAGCCTTGCCAACCTTGGCAAATCCGTCAATGAAGCAGCGAAACTAGGCGCAATCGCCATAAGCAACAGCTACGGAACCAATGAGTTCAGTGGTGAGAGCACCTATTGCGGCAACTACTACCATCACAACTACATAGCAGTAACCGCCAGCACCGGCGATAGCGGCCCTGGGGTAAGCTTCCCGGCAGATTGCCCCTATGTCGTAGGCGTTGGCGGTACGACTCTCAATCCCAACGGCACCGAGACAGCCTGGAATACCAGCTCAACCGAGGGAGCAGGTGGCGGCTGCAGCCTCTACATCGCCAAACCGGGCTGGGAATCTTCGAGTGTGACGGGTTGCAGCAATCGCGCGACCGGCGATGTCTCCGCCGATGCTGATCCCAATACCGGCGTCTATGTCTATGACACCTACGGTTATGGTGGCTGGCTGGAAGTTGGTGGCACCAGCGAATCTTCTCCGATCATCGCCTCCGTCTATGCGCTGGCGGGAAATGTATCGACCATCAAGAATCCACCGAGCTACCCCTGGAAACACTATTCTTCCGGCTGCCTGTTCAAGGTTGGTGGCGTGCGCTATGCCTATCAAACCGGTCTCGGCAGTCCTAAGGGTACCGCCTGCTTCTAAGCTCTGACAAACATGCTCGAAGCAGTACAAAGCTAAAGAGAACAGGTCTACCTGCCACAGGTAGGCCTGTTCTCCTTATTTCGCAAAAAATATTACCAGCGCAGCCGCTCCTTCAGGCTGACGAAGCGTTGCTGGCCGATGATGAGATGGTCGACCAGTTCGATATCGAGGACGCGCCCGGCGGCGACCAGTTGCTCCGTGACGGCGAGGTCTTCCGGCGAGGGCGTGGGGTCGCCGCTGGGGTGGTTATGGCAGACAATGACGCCCGGACAGTTGCGAATGACGGCTGAGCGAAACACTTCCGCCGCCCGCAGCACGGAGCTATTGACCGTTCCCCGGTAGCGATTGATGTTCTCCACCACCTGATTTTTGCTGTCGAGCACAAGAATGCGCATCTGCTCGTGATCGAGATGGGCCATATCCATCATCACCAGATTTGCCGCATCTGCCGGCGACTTGATCTGGTACTTATCGTCCGGTTGCAGCATGCCCAGCCGCCGTCCGACCTCCAGGGCTGCCTTAAGCTGGGCCGTTTTCGCTTCTCCCAGGCCGTGTTCCAGGCATAACTCGCCAAATTCGGCGCGCAGCAGGCCGGTCAGACCGCCATATTTTGCCAGCAGCTTGCCCGCCAGTTCCAGCACGTTATCCTGCGTCGTTCCCGTGCGCAGGATGATAGCAAGCAACTCCGCGTTCGAGAGCGCCTGGGGGCCATAGTCGCGCAGTCGCTCGCGCGGGCGCTGATCCGTCGGCATATCACGCACCGTCGCATGATACTCCAGCCGCGCTGGTCTGGCGCCTGCGCTAGCAGGGCTACTCGCACTGCTGGCACTGTCGGAACTACTGACCCCAACAGGCAGAGTCGCCAGAACGGCCTCTTTCGCTTTCTTTTCAATGACAGACATATGTTCTCCTCACAAAATAAATAATTCTCAGACGTATTGCCAGTGCTGTTCTCAATATTATCTCTACGATTATAACGAACAAGTTGCAAAATAAAAGCGAATAGATATTTTCGATAGCCACGCTTTACGCCCGCTGCCCGTGAAAAACATAGATAAGTAATAAATGAGATAACTCTTTAAAATTGTATTTTCTAGAAAGAACGATGCTGACGGGAATACAGCAAATAGGACTATGGATAAAGCAGCAACTTGATGGCAAAGATAAGAATCAGAGCAATATAGCTGTGCTCGATGGAGCGCCCTCCATCGCCTGTCTGATCGGGAGAACCTGCACTTTTCAACGGCTGATGGCTTGTTCTTCTGCCGCGCTGTTCTTTTCGGCAGGTTTGCGCAGTATCCAGCCGATCCCCACCACGATCAGGCAGAACAGAGCGCCAATGAATAGTGCGAGAGAAGGCCCATAGAGGCTTGACAGCCAGCCCATCAGCACATATCCCAACGGGAGACTGCCATCGAAGAAAAGCACCTGTACGCTCATGACACGCCCGCGCAGGTAATCCGGGACATCTGTTTGCAATATTGTCAGGGCCTGAGTAGCAAAGGCGGTCTCCATAAAGCCAACACCCGCGATGAGCGCCAGTGAGAGGAAATAGATGGGTGAGAACGCAAAAATCGCCTCCAACACCGCATAGATCAGCGTACCTATCAGCACGTGACGAAGCGTTGGCTGCCGGTTGCTCCAGGCCAACCACAGCCCTGAAAGCAACGCGCCCACATCGGTCGCGGCAGAGAGAAAGCCAAAGCCTCTTGCCCCTACGTGCAATACCTCTGTCGCAAAGAGGGGAAGTATGACATTGAAGTTCGAGCCGAAGAGCAGCACCAGGCCAACTACGGCAATTACCAGCAACACGGCGGGCGCTTTCCAGATATAGTCCACACCCTCACGCAGACTCTGCCAGGTGCTCTGCCGCTCGTCTCCGTTCTTGGGCTGCCGTGGGAGGGCGTGCAATTCTTGGTTTCTGATCAATGCCAGAGCTACCATCACCGGCAGAAAGCTAAGCGCGTTGAGCAGAAATAGCACTGTGACGCCACTGACGGCAATGATGATGCCTCCAAGGCCAGGGCCAATGATGCTTGCCAGAGTAGAGAGCGAGGAGTTCAGAGCAACGGCATTGGGCAGATCCTCACGTCCGACCATCTCAACCAGAAATGCCCGGCTCGCCGGTCTCCCTATGCTGTTCATCAGTCCGAGCAACAACACCAGGATATACAGGTACCAGAGTTGGAGCGTGCCGGTCGCAATCAGCACCCAGAGCAGAAAAGCCTGGAACATGGCCGCCGATTGAGTCACGAGTAACACCTTCCTTTTGGGCCAGCGATCGGCCAGGACACCGCCAAAAAGCGAGAAGAGCAGTATCGGCAGAGCTTGCAGCGCTCCCACCAGACCAAGCTGCCACGCGCTATGCGTCAATTCCAGCACCAGCCACGCCTGCCCGATAATTTGCATAAAGGTTCCCATCACCGAGATCATCTGGCCCGACCAGTACAGGCGAAAATTGCGTTGTCGCAATGAGGAAAATGTCCGTAGCAAGTCTTTTTCCCTCTTTCTCATCTCAAGAACACGTTCGACAGCGAGCATAGAGAAGGCGTAGCACGAAAACATCGTCCAAAAGAACGTTGTTGAACTCTTGACAAAAATGATATAATCAAAATGGGAAAACAGAGTTTTCGAAAATCTACTTGCAAACTATTTTACATTATTTATAAATGTATTGTCTCCGCTTCGGAACAGGATAAAAGAGGAACCGAATGAGGCGATGCTTTGTGTGCAAGGCATCGCCTCATTCGGTTCCTTCCCTCACGCAAAAGAGAGAAGCCAGAAAAAAGTCCTGCGCATCGATGCGCAGGACTTTTTTCTGGCTTCCTCGACGAGTTCATTACCCCAGGTTGGATGTGCCGCTCAGCAGGAGGCTGTCGCTGGCAACGCAGGGGAGCTGGCTGGTAGGACCAATGCCCGCCGCCGTGACGTTGAACTTACCCGCCAGAGCGCCATCCAGTTTCGCGTTGATGGTCTGCTCGATCTGCTGGTTATAGCTGTTCTCGTTGATGCTGAAGATGCCGAACAGGTTAAAGGTGGTGCTTAGCACATTCACAGCCAGATTGCCGCCGGAGGCGGTGGGAGCCATCGTCGTGACAGCCGTGCCGATGTTGAACGAGGAGTTGTTCAAATAGACATCGGAAGTGATGACGAGGTCCTGGCCCTGCACGGAAATCTGGATATTCTGCGCCGTCATGTTGCCAAAAGGCATGGCGCCAATGCTATTGCTCATCTGCTCCAGCGACGAGGCAGGAATCTCTACATAAGCGCTGGTACTGGTCGAAGAACTCTTCCCCGTCTGTTCCCGCTGGCCCATGCCGCTCTGGTGTGGCTGCGAGGGAGTATCCAGGGAGAGCGGGACCGTCTGTCCCTGCATGGCAGCCTGTCCCGCCGAGCTGAGCGAGACTGGAAAAAGCAGGTGTAGCGCCAGGGTCGAAGCGCCGCAGGCAGGTGTGGTCGCAATCGAGTTCAACTGACCGATTGGCACCTGGAAGCTCGACACAGGACCGCTCACCAGAGCAGGACTGCCGTTGACAGGCGTGGCCGTGACCTGTACCGTAGAAGAGTTCAGGACGCTGAAGGAGATCAGCGTGCTGGCAGTAGTTGGCTGCGGGTCGCCGTTGTACAGGCTCAGTCGGATAGTGGCGAGCAGCCCATTCTGTTGTGTCTTCAGGCTCACCAGGGAGACCGAGGGTTGGAGCAGCGTCTGTGCCATCAGCAGCGCCCAGCTCTGATCCTGCGGCGGCAGTTTGCTCACCATAGTATCGATGGCGCTGTTGAACGCTTCCGGCACCTGAGCCTCCATGTTACTCTGGAAAAGCGGCGCAAGTGTGTCTTTCGTCACATAGATTGTGGCATTGATCGAGGTGCCCCCACCCGCCAGCGTCTGAGCGTTCTGCCGAACCGCCCGGCCATTTGCGTCAACAGGGGAGACCGCCAGCGCCAGCATCAGGGCCGTCAAAAGTATGGCCCAGCCGATTTGTAGATATCGTCTTCGTCTCATCATTGTCTATCTCATCTCCCTTTAATGCGGGAACAGTTTACTCGGGTCAACTGAGCCTTTGAAACAGAAGGGGACGGGAGTGGGCTGCGCGGCCATGCCCTGGATAGGCGGGGCCTTGATGAGCAGCACCAGCATCTCGACGTTCTGTCCGCAGGCAATCGTCGCACTGGTATGCACCGAAATGATCTGGACGCCTTTGAGCTGGCCGCGCAGAGCAGGCATCAGCGAACTGACGAGCAACTGGTTGATGGCGGTCTGCATGTTGGCCGCCGCCGTAGGCCCGGCGTCCAGCCCGTCGCGTTTCAGGTGCAGGATATGGAGCTGGATATTCTGCTGCGCGTCGACGCCAACGGTGCCGTCCAGTTCAACCGGTATCACGCGATGAATGCCGCTGGCATTGATATTCAAATCAAGGCTCAGCACAATGCCATCGTCTGGCAGGGGAACGACCTTCAGATTGGTCAGGGCGCTTTGCTGCGACCCAAGCTCACTGGCAAAGACGGAGGTCAACGCGCCTTGATCGAGCGCGATCTGGAAGAAGCGCGGCCCCGGCACCGGCGTTGCTGTAGGCGTATTCGCGGCCCCTGCCGTGGAATTGTTCGAGTTCGATGGTGAACCTGTCGCATCGGGCGATTGCAAGGCAAAAGCGGCGAAGACACCCGCGAGCACCAGCAACAGAATAGCGGCCACACTGATCATGGCAACCAGGCGACGGCGGCGTTTTTTCGGGTCACGTCCTTTCTTCACACCGATGTCATCCGGTGAGACGGGTGGTTGTCCTGCTTGTCCCGTTGGTTCGGGCCGCGTCGGCAGGGCATCTACAGGAGTTGGAGCCTGCCCCAGCAATACATCGTCGGCGATGGTCGCCGCTGTGGCGGTAGCGGCCAGCACGCCTGTTCCGGCCACAGCAGGATCGGGAGCAATCGCCGGTATTGGTCCTGTCGGCGTATCGAGAATTGGGACGACCTCCGGCTTTCCCTGCTCGGCTCCCGCCGGTTTGCGTCCCCACAGGAACAGGGCCGGGACAATACCGATCAGACAGAGAAACATAGCGGTGAAAAAGACCGCGCTATAGACGATATGGGCCGAGTTAATCAGGTGAGTGGCGTAGCCCTTCGACCACTGCGCGAACTGTGCCGTCGTCGCGGAAATGGGCAGCGAGGGATATTGCGCCGCCAGGTGCTTGAAGTAGGCCAGCGCCCACGAGGTCAGCGCCGCCAGCCCCAGCGTCATGCCGAGCATGCGCAGCGCCGTCACAACAGCCGAACCTGTCCCGGCCTGTGTCGCACGTACAGCATTGATGGCCGTCGTCCCGATGGGCGCGATGACCAGCCCGAAGCCCATGCCAGCCGTGACGGTACTGATGGTGATCTGCGTCCAGCCGACGTTGATAGGCCAGCGACTCATCAGGTAGAAGCCAACGGCGGTGAAAAGCAGGCCGAGCACCGCCGTGAAGCGGCACGTGATGCGTCCGCAGAGCCAGCCACCCAGCAGCGCGCCGATCGGAATCATCACCGTCATGCGCATCAAAGCAAGCCCACTGTCCAGCACGCTGCGCTGCATGACGGTATCCACGAAGATGGGAATATCGGCCATAGCGATGATGAGGGCCGCACCCACGCAGAGACTGACCAGCGAGGTGGCGCTGAAGGCGAGACGCTTGAAGAGCGAGAGGTCAACCACCGGCCAGCGCACCCGGCGCTCGACCAGAATGAAGGCGCTCAGGAAGACGACGGCCAGCGCCAGCGCGACGGGATTGTTCTGCGGCTGCGCGCTGTTGGCCGTGACGGGGCCGAGGTCTGTTCCCTGCTGTGCCAGCCCCAGACTCAGGCAGGTCAGCGCCAGGCCGAGCAGAACGGCGCCAAGCCAGTCGATCCCTTCACGCAGGCGCGAGCCACGCGGAACGAGGAACCACGCGGCTGCGAAGAGACCGATCACGATGGGAACGTTGAGATAGAAGATGTATTGCCAGCCCAGATGTTCTACCACCACCGCGCCGTAGAGCGGGCCAAGCACGCCCCCCGCCTCTGTTACCGCGCCGATAATGCCCAGCGCAAGCCCGCGCCGCTCTTCCCCGTAGAAATCACTCGCCACCGCCATCGCCACCGGCACGATCGCACCACCACCGATGGCCTGGAAGAAACGCGCTCCGATCAGCCAGATCAGGCCCGGCGTCGAGGTGTCGACGCCGATGGCGCCGAGAAAACTGAGGTCCGAGACCTGTGCCAGGATGGGTGACAGGCCGCAGAAAAGCGAGCCGATGCCGAAGATCGAGAGGCAGAGCAAAAAGATGCGGCGCCGCCCATAAATATCTGAGACGCGCCCCATCAACGGCATGGCGATGATAAAACCAAGCAGATAAGCGCTGACAATCCAGGCGGCGTGGTCAAGCTGCGTGAAGGGAATTTGCAGGTCGGTGACAATCTGCGGTAGCGCCGTCACCACCACCGTCTGGTCGAGCGCGGTGAAGAAGACACAGATGCAGGCGACAGTGAGAGCGGCCAGCGCCACGCGCCGCCCCCCCGCGTTCGCCTGTCCCGGCGTGGTAATCCTCTTCAGTTGATTCGTGATTTGTTGAGGCTGGAGCAGTGGCAGCGGAAAACCCTGCTGCTGATTCTGGCCCGTTACTCCAGCGCCCGTAGCCGTCACTCCCTCCACTCCTCCACCTGCGCTCATAGCTGTCGCCGCGTTCATTACATCACGCTTGCGCAAGGTCGAAGAAGTCTCCTGATCGTCCTCTAATGTGTACATCTTCCGTCTCCTAAGCAGTAAGAGCCTCAGGCCACCCGCAAGGGGATGGCCCTCCTAATATACGAACTAGCCTGGGAGGGGTCCGCGTATAGGAGGGCCATCCCCTTGCGGGTGGCCTACCTCTGGAACATCACCCTCAAAATCTGGCTCAAACCTGTGGGGCAGTAATCGTAATATGCTCGTTATAATTTGAGATATTGAACAGATAGGTGGTATCTGGTGTGTCATTGGGAGCCGCCTGACCCGTCACTTTGACCTGATAGAGCAGGCCATCGAGCTTGCCCACGCAGGCCGAGGTCTGCAACATGGTGCCAGCCGGAGCGCCTCCACCGGTAAAGAAAGACAGGTACTTCGCGTCCAGCAGGCCAGAAATGCGCCAGCAGGGTACGCCGCCGACTGTGTCATCCGTGGGCTGCGACACCTTCTGCACCTTGTTCAGCAGCGAGATGATGCCTGTGTTGGGATTCGTCAGCGTGCGCGGGTCGATCAGTCCCTTGATGACACGCCACTGGCCAGTAATGGGGTCGGTGATGTACTGTGTATCACCAATACTGATCAGCTCGACCGAAACAGCCTGCCCGGAAAGCACAATCGTCGCCTGTGCCTTTACCTTATCCGGCAGAATGATGTCGCCGTTGGCGCTGCGAATCTGCACCTGGCTGCTGTCGGCCGGACCTGTATTATTCACCTGCAACACCACGTGAAATGAACTGACCGTCTTATAACTTTTCTCTACTGCCGTAATCAATTGCTGCGCCGTCGGCTTCGCCGTCAGCCCCACCGCGTTCGCGCTGTGCTGCCAGGGCGCTGTGCAGCCAACAATCAACAGAGCGCTCGCCGCTACCAGCGCCACCAGCGCCAGCACGCGCTTCAACAGACATCGAAATGAAAACATAGAATATGCCTCCCCAATCTAGTACAGCCTGATTCTTCTGCTCCATTAGCTCTCTCTACAGAATAGTCTTGCTAAATCAATACAACGCTATCCACCAGCCGTTTCGGGGTGTGTGGTACTTTATGGCGCAGTATAAAATGTGTTGAAATACTATGAGTCATGTCATCTTTCTTATCTGGCCCTCCAGGATCTCAAGACACAGATTTCTGTCACCCTTCATTTCATCATCTGAAATAGAGCTATGTACTATCGAGCTAAATCATGGTATATCTTTTTTGGAAACTCTGGTATTTGTCATAGTGCAGATGTCATCCGTACCGGTCCTTCGTGTAACGCTTTCTCGGAGTGTGTCTCTCTACTTTTTGTGCGATGTTGTTGGCGCATATTCCCCTGCAAAGCTCGCGCTGACGTTTTGCGAAGGAGGTAAAGCAGACTATGTACCGTACCGCAGATGGACAGGATGTTTTCGTCGTCGATTCTCACACCCACTTCTGGGATGCCAGCCCCGACAACTGGCGCAATAAGTATGGCGAAGGCTGGATCAAGTGCTTCTACGATTATTCGCGCAACCTGTCACCCGCCGAGTATGTGTGGTCGCTGGAAAAGTTCGAGAAGTACGACCCCGATGTTATGACCTACGATTTATTTGTCAAAGGCCACGTGGATGTTGCCTGCCTTCAGTCCACCTACCTCAAAGAGTTCTACATCAACGGCTTCAACACGATTGAGCAAAACGGGGTGATGAAGAAAAAATATCCCGATCGCTTTATCCTCAATGGTCGCTGGGACCCGCGTGAAGGCGCGCCGGGCATGGACGAACTGCGGCGGCAGAAGGGCGAATGGGACATCATCGGTGTCAAGCTCTACACGGCTGAGTGGCTGGGCGAATCGAAGGGCTGGAAAGTCAACGACCCCGAAGCCATGCGCTTCTTAGAGGAATGCGCGAAGCTCGGCATCAAGAACATTCATCTTCACAAGGGACCAACTGTCTATCCCCTCAACCGCGACGCCTTTGATGTCTCGGATGTCGATGATGCCGCCACCGCTTTCCCGGAGTTGAACTTCATTATCGACCATATCGGCCTGCCGCGCCTGGATGATTTCTGCTGGATTGCGACGCAGGAATCCAACGTCTATGGCGGGCTGGCGGTGGCGATGCCCTTCATTCACGGGCGTCCGCGCTACTTTGCCGAGATGATGGCAAATCTGCTCTACTGGATTGGCCCGGACAGAATCCTCTTCGGCAGCGATTACGCCATCTGGGAACCAGGATGGTTGATCGAGAAGTTCTGGGCTTTTGAACTGCCAGAGGACATCAAGGCCGAGTTTGGGGTGAATCTGGATCAGGACACAAAGCGCAAGATTCTGGGCCTGAACGCTGCGAAACTCTACGGCATCAATCCTGATGAACACCTGCCAAAGATTCAGGGCGATGAATTTGCCCAGAAAGCGCAGCAGGTACACGACCCGCAGGCCAAAAAGGGAGACACGATGGCTGCAACTTCCGTCGATCTGAAGGACTAGCAGGCTGAGACCTGGCCCTAAACTGCTAGAAGGAAGCGTTTTATGTCATCTACCGATTCTCCATTTCCGGTGGCGTCAGCATTTGACGTCACCGAGGCCGGGGTTTACGCAGCCATTGCTGACGTGCTTGACCCCGAACTGGACGAGCCTCTGGTGAAGCTGGGGTTTATCGATTCCGTGCAGATTAATGGCCCGGATGTGACCGTGGTTTTCAAATTGCCGACGTACTGGTGCTCCCCCAACTTCGCCTACCTGATGGCCTCCGATCTGCGTGCCAGACTGCGGGCCATACCGGGCGTGCGTGCAGCGCGCGTCGTCTTGCTCGACCACTGTGCCGAAGATGAAGTCACCAACGGCGTGAACATGGGTCAATCCTTCGCGGAAGCTTTCGCCGGTGAAGTAACCGAGGACGAGAACCTGGAAGAGTTACGTTATACATTCCTGCGTAAAGGCTTTCTCATGCGCCAGGATACGCTGCTGCGCCAGATGCTGAAAGCAGGGCTGGACGAGACAATGATCCTTTCTCTCCAGAGAGGCGACCTGATAGCGGATGAGGCTGCGGATATTGCCTTCGTTACAACTCCCACAAAAGTGGTTCGGCTGGAGAGGGCCGGGCGCAACGCGGGCACATATCTGCGCAAGGGTGTGGCGCTTGGCCTGGCTCACCATGAGCACGACTTGCTCATTACCGATGATCAGGGACAACCTGTCGCTCCGGGCAGCTTGCAACAGTACCTCCGCCATTCGCGGTCCATTCGTTTGAACATCATGTTTAATACCTCGATATGTACCGGCCTCTTCCGCACGCGCTATGCTAGTGCGGGAGTAGACGAGGCATATCGAGAAGGAGAGAACCTATGAAAGCAGTACGAGTTCACCAGTACCACGAGCTTCCTACAATCGATGAGGTTCCTGAGCCAAAGGTTACCGGGCCGTGGGACGTGATTGTGCGCATAGGGGGCGCCGGACTCTGCCGTACCGATCTACACATCATCGAGGGGCAGTGGGCGGAGAAATCGCATGTGAAGCTGCCCTATACGATAGGGCACGAGAACGCGGGCTGGGTGCAAGAGGTTGGGTCGGCGGTCAGCAATGTAGCGGTGGGCGATACGGTGATTGTGCATCCACTGATTACCTGCGGCTTCTGCCGGGCCTGTCGCGCAGGTGACGATGTGCATTGCACCAACTCGGCCTTTCCTGGTATCGATACGGACGGCGGCATGGCAACCTACCTCAAGACGAGCGCGCGTTCGGTCGTCAAGCTGGACCCCGTCCTGCATCCAAAAGACATTGCCGCCCTGGCCGACGCCGGTTTAACGGCCTATCACGCTGTCAAGAAAGCGGCTCGCCAGCTCTACCCCGGTACAAGGGTCGTGGTGATTGGGGCGGGTGGGCTAGGTCACATCGGCGTCCAGTGCCTCAAAGCGCTGACCCCGGCCCAGATCATCGTCGTAGATCGCTCTCCGGCTGCGCTAGAATTGACGAAGAACTGGGGGGCCGATCATACCGTCGTGGCCGATGGCAACCACGTAGCGAAGGTCAAAGAGATCACGGATGGGCTGGGAGCCGAGGCAGTAATCGACTTCGTAGGAGAGCAGGGCGCTCAGCAGGATGCAGCCGCCATGCTGCGCCGCGCCGGTTCAGACTACATCGTTGGCTATGGTGGCAACCTCGATGTCCCTACCATCGATATTATCTCAACCGAGATTAACTTCATCGGCAATCTTGTTGGCAGCTACAACGACCTTGTCGAGCTGATGGCTCTTACTGCCGAGGGCAAAGTAAAGCTGCATACAGCAGTCTATCCCCTCGATGCCGCCCTCGACGCCATTCACGACCTCGACACCGGTAAATTGCGCGGGCGAGGCATCCTCGTTCCACAGGAATAAGACACGAACGTGTCATCCCAGGACACAGCCGTCAATTTTTGAGCATTGAAATCGAGCTTCGCCGCGAGGGCGAAGCTCGATTTCAATGCTCAAAAATTGACAACCCCTCTCTTTCTCTGCTATGCTTGTGTACAAGACCTGTTCATAATTTAGACATCCCCGATGGGAGCTTGCATGTCTTTACCTGCCGAAGCTCGCGACCAGAGCGAAGCACAGTTAGAAGCACAAAGGCAAATTCAGCCGCGTCGTACCCTCTCGTGGTCTCTGCTCATCCTGGCGAATGTCCTGTGGGCCTGTAGCTATGTCGCGGCAAAGGTTGCCCTGCGCGACGTCTCCGTCAATTTGATGCTGGCCCTGCGTATGGGCATTGCCTCGCTCGTCCTGCTGCCCCTGCTCGTTGCGAGACGCGGGGAGTTGAGGCTGACACGCAAAGATTTGCCCATGCTCGCCCTGCTGGCCCTCGTTGGCTTCGTCATCAACAAGTTGCTGGAATACGGTGGTCTTGCTCTCACCACAGCCTCGGATGTGGCGCTACTGATTGCCAGCGAATCGATCTTCACCGCCGCGCTCTCCTGGCTGCTGCTGCGCGAGCGCTTCAAGCCGCTCACGGGAGTTGCGTTGCTACTCGGCTTCGCGGGCGTCTATCTCATTATTGAACGCAGCCTTGTGCCGAACATTCCCTCCGGTGGCGGCGCGTGGCGTATCGTGGGCGATCTGATGGTGGTGCTGGCGCTCATCTTCGAGGCGCTCTATACCGTGCGCGGCAAGGCGCTGCTCGTCAAACACTCTCCCCTGCTCGTCACCTCGGTCGCTATCGTTGGCAGCATGGTTTTCTGGCTACCCATCGGCGGCTGGGAGTTGCTGCACTCCGGTTGGCCCGCCATCAGCTTGCCGGGCTGGCTCTCTATCGGCTGGATGGCGATTATGTCTACCGCCGTTGCCTACCTGCTCTGGTTTCAGGGACTGGCGAAAGTGGATGGCTCTGCCGCCGCCTCCACCCTCTTCATCCAACCCCTGCTCGGCACCTTGCTGGCTATCGCCCTGCTGGGCGACCAGCTTACACCCACCACCATCATCGGCGGCATCCTGATCATCGTCAGCGTGTATGTCATTTCGCGATGGTAAGTTTACAAACGTTACTATGGAATTACACCACCGTAGGGGCGATCCCTTGTGGTCGCCCGCTGTACAGTTGAACCGGACTTATCAGGATGAAGGATGCGGACGACCACAAAGGATCGCCCCTACAGGAAGGTCTGCATATGTCCGACTCGCTTAACCTTAGTGGTGAACCAGAAAGTGCGTTCGTGGATATCGATGGCACGCGCTTGCATTATCTTGCATGGCGGCCTGATGCGCAGGACCTGATACAGGATGCTATCCCTCTGGTACTGCTACACGCGCTGGCAGCCACCGCCGATACCTGGCGCTTGCTCGCCCCATATCTGGCCCAGCAACATACGGTTGTGGCTTTTGACCTGCCAGGGCACGGCGAGAACGAGCCTCCGGTGGCTGATTATGATTACGCGCTGGCTACAATAGCTGAGGATGTAGTACGTGGCATGGCGAAGCTTGGATTGGGGCAGGTGGCGCTGGTCGGGCATGGCTGGGGAACGAGAGTTGCCCTGGCGCTGGCAGCGCGCCATCCCGCCCTCGTCAGCCATCTCGTGCTGCTCGATGGGCTGCACATCGACCCCAGGCACTGGCCCGGCATGACCCGCGAGCGTTTCATCCGCCAGTCTCTCCCCCGCGAGTTCTTCTCCTCGCGTTCCACCTTCCTCAGCGCCATGCAGCGCGAAATGGCCGCTTTCTGGTCGCCGGCGGTGGAGGCCATCCTGCTGGCGCATATCCGCGAACAGGCGGATGGCACGGTTGAAGAGCGCCTGCGCCCGGCAGACCGGCAGCGCATCCGCGAGGTCTTGTGGGCCGACCCCGCCCTGTCGTACTATAGCAAGGTAAGCTGTCCCGTGCTGCTGGTGCAGACCACGGCAGAGCCGCAAGCGGACAGCGAGCCGCCGGAACAGTTGGAGTGGGCAGAAGATTTTTCCCTTGCCAAAGGCTACATGGCCCTGCAGGTCGCACGGGCCATCCGGCGCTGCTCCATCCTCTGGATGCCGGAGACAGCGCACGATATCCAACTTCATCGCCCCCGGCCCCTGGCCGAGGCAATTGTCAAATTTATACGGGAGTAATAAAAACGTATGAGTGTTCTTCTTTTTCTGAATGGCAATATCTATACAATGGACGCCACGCAGCCGCGAGCGATGGCGATGGCGATTGACGAGGCCAGCGAGCGCATCCTGGCCGTGGGTAGTAATGACGAGGTTCGTCGTGCTGGTGGCGCGCACCCCAGCATCATCGACCTGCACGGGCGCATGGTGCTGCCCGGCTTCACCGACGCGCACATCCACCTGCTCAGCGCGGCCCAGCGCGGCCACTACATCGACGCCGCTCATGCTCAAAGCGAGAACGAGGTGGCCGAGATGGTGCGGCAGCGGGCGACCGTGACACCGAAGGGCAAGTGGATTCAGGGCGGGCGCTGGGACAAGAATCAGTGGCCGGGCGGCAACTTTCCCACCCGCGCTTCGCTCGACGCCGCCGCGCCGGAGCATCCCGTGGCCCTATGGAGCAAGGATGGACACCTGCTCTGGGTCAACTCACTGGCATTGCAACAGGCTGGCATTACGCCAGAGACGCCCAATCCGCCCAACGGGGCCATCCTGCGCGACAGCGAGGGCGAGCCAACGGGCGTCTTGCAGGAAGAACAGGCCACCTCTCTCATCTACCGCGTCATCGAAGATGCAGATGAGGCCCTCACCCGCGCCCTCGTTGAGCACACTATCGCGGAGATGCAGAGTTACGGCATCACCTCGGTTCACGAGATCGAGGGCATGGACGCGCTGCGTCTTTTCGAACGTATGCGAGCCGAAGGGAAGCTGGGCGTGCGCGTAGAGATGTTTCTGCCGCGCCAGATGGTGCCGGAACTGCGCGAAAGCGGCGGCATGCTGCAAGATTTCGAGAGCGACGACCTGCTGCGCGTCGGCGGCATCAAGATCTTCGCCGATGGCACGCTCGGCTCGCAGACCGCCGCCATGCTGGAAAGCTTCGAGGGTAGCCCTGGCAACTTCGGCATCCTCACCCTGCCAGAAGAGGAGATGAAGCAGACGGTCAGCGCGGCGGCTGAGATGGGCCTGAGCATCGCCATCCACGCCATTGGCGATCGCGCCGCCCACGTCGCGCTCAACTCCATCGAGTACGCCCGGCACCATCTCGCCAGCAGCGGTACGGCATCCAATCCCAGACCAGAGCTGCGCTACCGGCTGGAACACGTGCAGTTGATCGCTCCTGAGGATATGGAGCGCATGCGCCGCCTCGGTGTCGTCGCCTCGGTGCAGCCCTTCCACGCCGTGGCCGACCGCGACATCGCAGAACGCTATTGGGGCAAGCGCCACCGCCGAGCCTACGCCTACCGCACCATGCAGCAGATGGGCATTCCCCTCGCGCTCGGCTCCGACGCACCCGTCGAGATCTTCGAGCCGCTGCACATCCTCTACGCCGCCACGCAGCGCCGTGACCCCGATGGCCCGCCACGTCCAGCCTGGCTTCCCGACCAGGCCCTCCCCATCGCCGACGCCCTCTGGGCCTACACCCTGGGGGCTGCCTACGCAGGTGGCGAAGAGCGCGACAAAGGCTCCCTCACCGTCGGCAAGCTCGGCGACGCCGTCGTCCTGCGCGAAGACATCCTCAGCATCCCACAGGAAAAGATGCCTGAGAATGGCGTCCAGGCTACCATTCTGGGCGGCAAAGTCGTGTATGGGGAGCTATAAGTTTTATCCCGCCTGCCAGACCTGCACTGTGTCGTCGGAGGAGCCGGAGGCGAGGTATTTGCCATCGGGCGACCAGGCCACGGCGTTGACGGAAGCGTTCTGTGTGAAGTGGCCGGGGTAGAAGTCGGCGTGGCCGCGATAGGTGTAGAGATGATTGCCGGTAAGGGCATCCCAGACCTGGACGAGGCCATCGCCGCTGCCGGAGGCGATGCGCTTGCCATCGGGCGACCAGGCCACGGCGTAGACATCGGCGCTGTTGTCGGAGTTCGTGTAGACGTTTTTGACGGTGGCGACGTTCCAGACCTGTACCGAATCCTGGGAGTTGCCGATGGCGAGGTACTGACCATTGGGCGAGAAAGCCACGTCATGCACCACGCCACCCATAGAGCCATAGTAGTTGAGCACTTTGCCGGTGGTGGCAGCGAGCAGGGCTACAGGACCGTTGCCGCCGATGGCAATAGCTTTGCCGTCCGGCGACCACGCTACGCTGTTCCAGGCAAGCGGCGCGCCTTTCGCGTACCTGACGCTGTAGTTGAGGAGTGTTTTGCCCGTGACGGCATCCCAGACCTGCACGGTGCCATCATTGCCGGTTGAGGCAATTTTTGTGCCGTCGGGCGACCACGCCACGGAGAAGACAGCATCGCTGTGGCCGCGATAGGTGAGCAGCGTTTTGCCCGTGCTGGCATTCCAGACCTGCACGGTAGTATCGAGACTGCCGGATGCGATCTCCTTCCCATCGGGCGACCACGCCACTGCCAGCACATCGGAAGTATGGCCCCGATAGGTGAGGACATCGCCGCCGTTACTGGCGTTCCAGACCTGTACTGTGCCATCTCCACTGGCCGAGGCGATCCGCTTGCCATCAGGTGACCACGCTACGGAACTGACATAGTTCGAGTGGCCGGTGTAGGTGAAATGGGCAGGCGCGCTCGCGAAATGCGTGACGAAGCCGACATCGTTGCCGGGGCCGGTGACAGCCACAAAGATGATGAGCAGCAAGAGCACTAGCGCCGCAATCACAAAGGGACGCCGCGAGCGTTGTGGGCGATCCACCAGCGGCTTATCAAGTATCGACATCGTTGCGCCCTTTCATGTCCTTCGACCAATGCCTTCATTGTAGAGGAGAAAAACTGGCGCGTCAAGCAATACACCATTGACGGCCTGCCTTGTTATGTGCCATACTCAGAGCAATATACGGGAAAATTGTGTCATATCTCACAGAGAAAACTCATGTACGCGCTCTTTTGACTCGTAACGTATTAGCATCTTCTGGTCGTGGACACATCATGCTCCATACCAGCAACGCTGCTTCGCAACACCGGGAAATGCCGGTGTTCTTTCTCGTGCCCGCGCGCCTCCTGCTTCACCAATGAGAAGCCATTTTGACCTATCGTTGGTATTCGCGGAGGAACTTTTTTTTATGAACGACATTGATTCTACACAGAAGCAGCAGACACGCTCTCGCTCATTGTGGCGCAATGTAGATTTCCTTCTAATATGGAGCGGGCAGACGGTATCTGTGCTTGGCACGAATATCTCCGCGCTGGCGCTGCCCTTGCTGGTGCTGGCCGTGACGCACTCGCCTACGCAGGCGGGCCTGCTCACGGCGGTGCGACAGTTTCCTTACTTGATTTTCAGCCTGCCCGCCGGGGCCTTGCTCGACCGCTGGAACCGCAAGCGGACGATGATTTACTGCGATCTGATCCGCTGGATTGCGCTGGGATCGGTGCCGCTGGCTTTCGTGACAGGGCACCTGGCACTCGTGCAGCTCTACATTGTGGCCTTTGTCGAAGGCACAGCCTATGTCTTCTTCAGCATCGGGCAGATCGCAGCCCTGCCACAGGTGGTGGCGAAGGAACACCTGCCGCAGGCATACGCGATGGACAACATTACGGAATACGCGGGGCAACTGCTTGGGCCGAGCCTGGGAGGGTTTATCATCGGCCTCGCGCCCGTGGTTGTCATCGGGGCGAACCTGGCCTACGCGCTGGATAGCCTCTCCTACCTGGCCTCGGTCATCACCCTGCGCTTCGTGAAGGTCCCGTTTCAGATGGAGCGCCGACAGGAGCGGCGCTCGCTGCGCAAGGAGATCGGCGAAGGGCTGCGTTTCGTCTGGAATCAGCCTTTGCTGCGTATCATGGCTATCCTGACCATGAACGGCAATTTCCTGCTGAGTCCCGTCACATTGGTGGTGATTGTGCTGGCGCAGAACACGCTGCATATCAGCGTGCAGGTACTGGGCATCATCCTGGCCGCTGGGGGGGTAGGAGGCGTACCTGGCGGCTTTGTCGCGGCGTGGATTCGCGAACATGTGCGCTTCGGGCTGGTCATTATCGCTTCGATCTTCGGCTGGACGCTGGCGCTGGTTGCCCTGACCTTTGCCTCCTCGCCCGTGCTGCTGATCGCGGGAGTGGGGCTGATCGGCTTCACCTGGCCCGTCTATGGTGTCACGCTGGTGTCGTACCGTCTCTCGGTCTCGCCCGATTACCTGCAAGGGCGTGTCAATAGCGCCTTCCGTTTCCTCACCTACGGCGCGGAGCCGCTGGGCGCGGCCTTCTTCGGGCTGCTGCTGTCCTTGATCAGCCCTCGTATGGTACTGGGCGTGATTGCCATCGGGTTAGCCTTGAACGGCATGGCTGCCTGTTTAACGAGGCTGCGCAGGACATAAAAATAGCTGTGGGGCCACGATTCTCGTGGCCCCACAGCTATGGTTGCGAAAGGGGAGTATTAGTTGCTAGTCGCGGGCACGGAAGAGCTTGACGCGACGGTTTGGCTCTTTGCCGCGGCTGCGCGAAATGAGATTATAGCGCGTCGCCATCTGGTGTTGCAGGCGGCGGATGTAGGCATTGGCCGGTGCCAGTTCTGCGGTGGTTAGACCTTTGTTGAGCACCTGGTGAATGACATCCTCCGTCTCCAGCAGAGCACGCATTGTCTGATCATCAAGGCCGGATCCGACACCGCCATTGCCGTTGGCGCTGCCCTCGTCCTCATCGTAAGAGTCCGTGGAAGGGATGTCGAAGATGTGGGCCAGGGCGTGCTGCATCTGGGCAATGGTATTGTTTTTCAGGATGATGATCGTCTTGTGCTCCTGCTCGGCCTGTTGCAGCCGCTCTGGCTGGCGATGGTAATAATTTTTCAGCGTTATGATAGCATCAGCATCGGCCTCACTGTTAGTGACAATGATTGGCACGCGCAGGTGACGGGCGGCTTCGGCCAGACGGTCGCGGCTCACGCCGAAGGGGTAGATACGCATCGTTTTCATGATGGATATCTGCTCCTGCCCCTCATCTTCCACTACGTTGTCCTCATTTGCGCGCCGTTTGAGGACGCGGTCGGCAGAGATCAGCGTCATGGGAGCGCGGTGCTCGACATCCGCGGGCGACGTTCCGGTCGGGGCCAGTGCGCTGAGCATGCTTTCCATGTTCATGCTGGCGATGCCTGATCCACCTCTGGGAGCACTCACACCCGAAGCCGCAGCAGCCGGGCGCGCCCCCATCTCAAAGGGCATTACCTGCGCCTGGGCGCTGTGGCGACCTCGAAGACGGTCGGTGCTGGCGTTGCCGCCATTGCCACCGCCTCGATAGCCAGATTGGCTCTGTCCAACCTGACGAAACTGATTCCAGTCATTGCCCCCGAAGCGCTCGTAGCCATTGCCCGTGCGCGTCAGGCCACCGGTACCCCACATCGGGATCTCCATGCCGCCGAAAGAGATGCGGCGCACGCTGACGTGACCGCTCTCCTCGTCGCGGGTACGCTCCTCGGCCACAACCGGCTGGCCGCGCAGCATGTTGTCGACCGTCTCGGCCACGTCGCGGTGGACGACCAGTTCTTCCCAGCTTTGCTGCTCAACCACAACATCGAATGTCGGCGGTGCCTTGCGCTCAAGAATACTCTTTTGCGTATGGCGGCGGCGCGCCTCTTCGTCGCCCAGTGTGACGGTCTGAATGCCACCCACCAGGTCGGAGAGCGTCGGGTTGACCAGTAAGTTGCTCAACGAATTACCATGAGCCGTCGCGACCAGTTGCACGCCGCGCTCGGCAATGGTGCGCGCGGCGGCAGCTTCCAGTTCCGTACCAATCTCGTCGATGACGATCACCTGCGGCATGTGGTTTTCGACCGCTTCGATCATCACCGCGTGTTGTTCCGCCGTGCGCGCCACCTGCATGCGGCGGGCGCGTCCGATACCAGGGTGAGGAATATCACCGTCACCCGCGATTTCATTGGAAGTATCAACCACTACCACCCGCTTATTGGACTCGTCCGCGAGGACACGGGCTATTTCACGCAACAGGGTGGTTTTACCCACGCCCGGGCGACCAAGTATCAGGATTGATTGACCCTGCTCGACGATATCGCGGATCAGGGCAATGCTGCCCAGAACGGCACGACCGATACGGCAGGTGAGACCCACAATTTTCCCCTTGCGGTTACGCATGGCGCTAATACGATGCAAGGTGCGCTCAATACCGGCGCGGTTATCATCACCGAACTCACCGATACGCTCGACCACGTATTCGAGGTCCGCGTAGGTAATCGGCTGAGAACTCAGGATCACCTCCCCTTCTGGGAACCGGCCCTCGGCATAGCGTCCGAGGTCCATTACGATCTCCAGCAGCTCACCCCGGTTCTCCAACCGGTTGACTGCATCGTGGATATCTGGCGGAAGAGCCGCCAGCAGAGCCTCCAGATCGTCAGTGATCACGTTTTGCATAGGCAGTTCTATCACCTCATCGTCTGGCGCGAGTTGACCGTCCCCAGGCCTTTCACGCCGTAGGCCACTCGTTGTTCCAGTGAGGGGACTGTACGCTGTCGCATAGCCAGTAAGGCCATGTGGCGCACGAGCAAAGCCCGCGTCGCGGTCTGCTCAAATCCACTATTACGTAGAGCGGCGATTACAGAAGACTCGTACTCACGCACGTGGCACAAAATTGGCTGTGCCCTTTCCTGTTGCAAACGCTGAATGCCAAAATGCAAGAGCGGTTCGGCAAGTTCAGCATGTTCAGGATGAACCATGAGAGAGAGCTGGTGCGGACCGGAACCGTGACTCCGGCACAGTCGCATCCACGCTCCTAAACGCACGCCGACATCACACACGTAGTTCTCGCTGTCCCGCCAGAACGGGAAACGGGTGCCACTCAGTGAGCCAACGTGTAATTTAGCAAATTCTTCACTGTTTTCCAGCAGTTCCGCCATCTGTACCTTGTGCGGGGTCACGGCTCGATAGAGCTGGTGCAGGCCCCACACGTGATGGCGACTCCAGCGCCGCAGTGAAGGTAAGTCGAGAGCCTCCTTCTCTAAGAGAGACGCACGAAGCCCACTATTCTGGGTTTCAGCATTGGCTCCATCGCTCTTACCTGCATCACAGACATTGCCGTCAGAATAGACGTAGGTCAATTCACGGGCATAACGTTGGAAGCCTGTGCGCTGGAACATTTCCAGTTCGGGAATTTCATCCTCAACCTTTGCAAAAATACGCAGAATGCCATGCGTCGCTGCCATTTCAAGAATGTATTCGAGCAGCGCGGACAGCACCTCGTCGCTGGAGATATTGCGATTGACCATCGAGGCCAGGTAAGTGATGTCCCACATGGTACGCGACGGGCGCTCTCGCGCCTGGGCAAAGCCAAGCAGATGCCAGTGGTCTTCACAGATCCAGGTGCGAGAGGCAGGATTCAGCGGGAAGATGTTCCTGAGGATAGGCGGCAATGGGTGACGAATTTCCACCGGCTCCAGCCAGCACACAAAATTTGCCAGCTCGTGCTGTTTGTTGCGAGCACGTCTATCAAGTGAGTAGATGATTCCCGGTAAATCAACGTACAGTACCGGTCGTATCATCCATTGCTCCCGCGTTAGAGGTAGCGGGCGCTTTGCGCTGCGCCCCTACGTGACGCTCTGAACTATGCGGAGAAAGTAGTGATGAAAACGTGGGTCTCCCGATACCTCTGGATGAAACGCGGTACCGAGCCGGGTTCCTTCACGGACAGCAACGATAGAACCATCGTCGAGCGTCGCCAGCACCTCTACGCCCGGGCCAACCTCTTCTACGACTGGCCCGCGAATAAAGACCGCGTGGAACGGCGCTTCTCCCAGCACCGGCACCAGCAGATCAGTCTCAAAACTTTCCCGCTGACTGCCAAACGCATTACGACGGGTGCGTATATCCATCGAGGCCAGCAATGGCTGACCCGCCAGCGCATTATCCGTCTCTTTAGATAACAAAATTAAGCCCGCACATGTTCCCCAGACAGGGGTTCCATTACGAATTGCCTGGCGCACCGGTTCATCCAGGCCATACAACACCATCAGTTTGCCGATGGTGGTACTTTCACCACCTGGTATTATTATACCATCTAATCCTTCAAGTTGCGTAGGTAATCGTACCGCGCGCCCCTCAACTCCAAGTTCCGCCAGCATTTTCAGGTGCGCTTCAAAATCACCCTGCAATGCTAATACGCCGATCTTTACCTTCGGGTTGTAACTTTCCATCGCTATTACCACCCACGGACGGCCATGCGATCTTCCTCACGCAGAGTATCCAGGTTAATACCTACCATCGGCTCGCCCAGGTTTTTCGATACCTCGGCCAGAATCTCCGGGTTCTCAAAGTGCGTGGTCGCCTGTACGATGGCTTTGGCGCGCTTCAAGGGATTGCCCGACTTGAAGATGCCGGAGCCAACAAAGATGCCTTCCGCGCCCAGTTTCATCATCAGCGCCGCGTCCGCCGGAGTCGCCACGCCGCCCGCGCAGAAGTTCACCACGGGCAGCTTGCCGTTTTTCGCCACCTCATAGACCAGCCCATAGGGGACGCGCATCTCCGTGGCCTTCGCCTGCAACTGGTTCTCATCGCCTACGTCATAGAGCGCGCGCAGTTCGCGCAGCCCGCTCATGACGGCGCGCATATGGCGCACAGCCTCCACGATATTGCCCGTTCCGGCCTCGCCCTTCGTGCGCAGCATGGCCGCGCCCTCGTTAATGCGCCGCAGCGCCTCGCCCAGATCGCGTGCGCCGCACACAAACGGCACGCTGAACCGGTGCTTATCTACATGAAACTGCTCGTCGGCAGGGGTCAGCACTTCCGACTCATCGATGCAATCGACGCCAATGGCTTGCAGAATTTCGGCCTCGACAAAATGCCCGATACGGCACTTTGCCATGACAGGAATGGTGACTGCCTCCTTGATCTGGAGGATCAACTCCGGGTCGCTCATTCGCGCCACACCCCCGTGGGCGCGAATATCCGCAGGGACGCGCTCCAGCGCCATCACGGCAGATGCTCCGGCCTCCTCCGCGATGCGCGCCTGCTCGGCATTGACCACATCACAGATCACCCCGCCTTTGAGCATTTCTGGAAAAGTTCGTTTTACGTGTTCGGTTCCTGTCTGTTTTTGCACGATTCCTCGCCTCCTGGCATAGATGTAACGTTTGTACTATGCAGTATTTTACCACATTCTCTCCACCACCGCTACAGCCAATCGTAAATGGCCCACTATGCCAATTTAGTAACCGTAAGCGCCGATTGATCGGCAAGAGACGCAGGGCCGCTCTGCTGATCGAGTACAGCCTTCATCAATACAAGCGCGGCCTCCTCTGACGACCTCTGCGGCAACTGCCAAAATGGATGTCAGCAAAGCCACAGGCATTTCTGGTATAGTCATACCCCGAAGATGTCACCCGGTAGACCATCAGAGTAAAGAATATCATTACCCACCATACAAAACTCTTGACGAAATGCGTGAAAAGCACTACTCTAATTTATGGAAAAGCTAACGACTGTATCGATGAGATTAGAGGAGTACCCGTTTCACATGGAACTTGAGGCCTTTGCTGTTTTCGTCATCCCTTTTGTCGTCGTCATCTACCTCATAGCCCTGCTATTTATCCAGCCGACACGCATAGCATTTCTGGCTTCCCTGCTCGGCGGACTTGCGTTGAGTGTGCTCAATGCCCTTGTCGACCTGCTGGCCTATTCTACCCATCTGTGGCAGTATACATTGAGCGGGCTGACCCTGCACCTGCCTTTACCATACTATATCGTGCAGTTCCTGGTCTATGGCTCGATTGACTATCTGCTGATCTGGCGCTTCTGGCGCGGGCGTTTCTCGTGGCTGGCACGCCTGCTGCTGTTCGGCACTCCCGTCGTCGCCTTTCTGCGCGACCTCAGCTCGGCCCTGGGCAGCGGGAGCGGCCTGCGCTGGAGCAGCCCCCTCGCAGCCCCGCTCGACCTCATCATGTGGCTATTGATCTTCTATGCCGGTTACTGGATCTTCCGGCAACTGGCACCTGCCCGCGCAGTAGCCTCGCCTGAGTCTCTGTCAGCGTAAAAGGGAGGAAAGAAAAGCGTGCAAATATCCGGCGAAGAGCTTGTACAGCATCTCAACAGCACCCGTCAGGGGTCGATCTGGGAGGCGCTTGATATCACTGTTGTCACAGCCGCGCAGGACCTTGTGGTGGCGACCATGCCCGTTGGCCCCAACCAGCGCCAGCAGGTGGGCTACCTGCATGGTGGAGCCTCGCTCGTGCTAGCGGAATCCGTTGCCTCGCTTGGGGCTGCTCTCAACGCTGACCTGGAACGGCAGGCCACCTTTGGCCTGGAGATCAATGCCAACCACCTGCGTCCCAAACGCGAGGGGCGCTTGATCGCTACCGGCACACCCATTCACAGGGGCCGCACCACACACGTCTGGGATATTCGCATCACCGATGAGAACGACAGGCTCATCTGCGTCTCTCGCTGCACCGTCGCCATCGTCGACCGTCCGCCTGAAGCTTTCAATCCGTTGAGCAGCCGGGAGGATGCTGGCAAGTAGGACAAACCGGCAGAAAGAGAAAGGATAGGCTGTATGGCGCAGAGCAGTGAAATCTGGACCGGTGTGGCTTCCCTATACGATGAGACTCGTCCCAGCCCACCACCGGTCCTGCCCACTATTCTCACGCAGTGGATTCATACACGGCGTCCCTCCCTGGTCGTCGACCTGGGCAGCGGTACGGGACTTTCAACTATGATCTGGGGCGGGCGAGCGCAACACGTGATTGGTATCGAACCCAACGCGGACATGCGTGCTCAAGCCATTCGTAAACTTGAGCATCATCCTTACGCCGCCAACATCGAGTTTCGCGAGGGCGTTGCCAGCCACACCGGCCTGCCTGACAACAGTGTCGATATTGTCACCTGCTCTCAGTCTTTTCACTGGATGGAGCCGACCACGACACTGGACGAGATCGGGCGTATCCTGCGACCCGGTGGCCTCTTCGCCGCCTACGACTACGACTGGCCACCCACCATTTGCTGGGAGCTTGAACTGGTGTATAAAGAGGTTGATGAACGATTCGAGGCGCTTGAACAGGAACGCGGCATCGAGCAGAATCTGCCGAAATGGCCGAAGAGCGGGCACCTTGCCCGCATGCGCGAAAGCGGCCAGTTTCGCCTCAGACGCGAATTGCTCCTTCATCATGTCGAGCAGGGAAATGCCGAACGCTTTATCGGCATGCTCATGACCAGCACTTTCGGCCATCACTTCGAAATGCACACCATCACCGAACACGAGATCGACTTTGACCGCCTCAAACGCGCCGCACACCAGTACATCGGCTCCGAGCCAGTTCCCTGGTACCTTAGCTATAGAGTCAGGGTGGGCGTGAAGTAACCTCACTTCTCCAGTTCCGCGACCACTGCTGCTATGTCCGGGTAGACGTAGTCGGGTTTGAAGGGTGTGGTTCGCAGGTCGGCGCGGGAGCTGCGACCGGAGAGGACGAGCAGGGTGCGCGTTCCGGCGGCGATGCCGCCTGCGATGTCGACATCCAGGCTGTCGCCGATCATGACGGTTTCCTCGGGCTGGCTGTGCAGGATGCGCATGGCTTCTTGCAGGAGCATCGGCTGTGGCTTGCCCACGACCTCTGGCGAGCGGTCGCTGCTGGCCTCGATGGCGGCGACCATGGCGCCGCAGCCGGGGATCAGGTCGCCCACGACAGGCAACAGGGGATCGCGATTGATGGCGATGAAGGCGGCACCACCGCGTACGGCGCGTACTGCCCCTTTCAGCTTTTCGTAGTCGAACTGGCGGTCAAGCCCGACGAGCACCACGTCGGCACCCGGCGCATCCAGCGGCGCGACGTTCAGGCTATAGGCGTGCAGCAGGTTGAGCATGGGCTGCTCGCCGACAAGGTAGACGCTGGCACCAGGGAAGCGGCGGGCGATATTCTGCACCGCCGCCTCGCCCGCGCTAAGCATGTGCTGCGCGTCCGTAAAAATGCCCAGATTCTTCAGCTTATCCAGGATTTCTTCCTCTGAGGCAAAGGAGTTGTTAGTCAGGAAGAGGTATTTTTTGTGATGTTCGTCCAGCCAGTTGATGAAGGCTTTCGCGCCCGGCAGCAGGGTATTACCCCGGTAGATGACGCCATCCAGATCAATTAAATAAGTAGTAAAGGGTAACATAAAGCTCCTTGATGAAGGCGGGCACACAAAAATCGCATTGCATGTGATGGAATACGCGCCACACACAATGCGATTTTTGTGTGTCCATAGTTCAGTCTCTCAGTAATATCTCGCGAATGGCGATGATTTCGCGGCGCAGGTTGGTGTCGATATTCACGGCGCTGCCGATCTTCTCGCAGGCGTGCAGTACTGTGCTGTGGTCACGTCCGCCGAAAAGCTGGCCGATTTCCAGCAGAGAGGCCTGCGTTTCCTGACGGATGAGGTACATGGCGATCTGGCGCGGCATGACGATATGTTTGTCGCGCTGCTTGCCACACATCGCCTCTAGCGAGATATGGTAATATTCCGCCACCGCCTGCGCAATTTGCTGGCTGTTCAGGCGCGTCTCGCGGTTATCGCTTTCCAGCGAGGACATGGCGGCTCGCGCTACGTCCATTGTCAGCTCGGTGCGGTGCAGTTGCTGGTAGGCGATGAGACGGTTCAGGCAGCCCTCCAGTTCGCGGATATTGGTCTGCACGCGCCCGGCAATATAGGCGATGATGTCACCGGGAACGCGATAGCCGAGCAGATCGGCCTTGACGCGCAGGATCGCCATGCGCGTCTCCAGATCGGGCGGCTGGATGTCGGCGATCAGGCCCCACTCGAAACGCGAGCGCAGGCGTTCTTCCAGGCTGACGATGGCCTTTGGCGGGCGATCGCTGCAGATCACGATCTGCTTGCTCATCTCGTACAGACTGTTGAAGGTGTGGAAAAATTCCTCCTCCGTCGACTCTTTGCCCGCGATGAACTGGATATCGTCCACCAGCAAGATATCGACCGAGCGATATTTGGCGCGAAACTCTTCGGTGGTGCGATAGCGAATGGCATTGATAATTTCGTTGGTAAACTGCTCTGAGGAGACATAGAGCACGGCCAGCCCGGTCTGCACGCCCTGATGCCCGATAGCATGCAGCAGGTGCGTCTTGCCCAATCCCACGCCGCCATAAAGGAATAGCGGGTTGTAGGACTCGCCAGGAGCCTCGGCCACCGCCAGAGAGGCCGCGTGCGCCAACCGATTGCTATTGCCAACGATAAAGGCATCGAAGGTATAGCGGGGGTTGAGCCGGTTGTGCATCAGGATAGTGCGCTGCTCGTTGTCCCACTCGTCCAGTGCGTCCATATTGTGGGTGCCTCCATAGTTGAGGTTGTGAGCCGGAGATCGGGCGGGGAGATCGTAATCTTGATAGCCATAGCCGCCTGCCTGCTGCGCTGGCATATGCGCCGAGGCATAGCCGCGAACATAAATTTCCTGGCCTTGTTGATCTTCCTCCTCGCCCAGGCCGTCGCCCATCTCCGCGCCATCGGTGACCATGACACGCACCGGCAGCCCTGTGATATCTGACAGGATATCTTCGAGCGAGCGCCGCCAGCGCGTATTGATGACGTCGCGCGCCAGATCATTGGACACTTGCAGCGTAAAATACAGCAACTGCTCCTGACCAGCAGAAGCCGCGTCGATATCGTCCGCGCCGGTATAGGGAGTGTTGAGCAGGTGGGCCTCGCGCAGCCACTCCTTGCAAACGGCATCAGGGGCGACAGGCGCCGTTTCCAGGCGTTCGAGCGTAGTACGCCAGAGGGCCGCTGTATTTGCCGTGTTCGCTGTGTTCACAGGTGTTCTCCCAGCCGTATATTATGCCGCAATGAAAGCGACGCACTCAATTTCGACTCGCGCCTTACGCGGCAGTTCCGCCACAGCCACTGTCGAGCGTGCCGGAGCCGGACGCCCCTCCTGTCCAAAATAGCTGGCATAGACGGCGTTCATCGCCTGAAAATCACCCATATCCGTGAGAAAGACCGTCGTTTTGACGACATTGGCCAGAGACGTTCCCGCGCCCTCCAGCACCGCCTGCAGGTTTTGCAGGACGCGATGTGTCTGTGCCGCGACATCATCGCCGACCAGCACCCCGGTAGCCGGGTCAAGCGCGATCTGACCGGATGCATAGACCATCTCACCACAGCGAATGGCTTGACTGTACGGCCCGATAGCTGCCGGTGCCGCCGACGTTTGAATTTGTAGGTGTTCCATAAGCATTATCCCTGATGACCACAATATCAATGATAACGATGAGCTTCTTGCTATCTACAATACGGGCAATACTCACAATACTCATCCCAACGACAACCCGGTTTATTATAAACATGAGACACAAAGATACCAGAGCGTCCCACGGAAAAAAAAATTACGAAGGATACGATCCGCGTCCCGTCGGGGGGGGGTATCCCTCCACACCGGCGGCAAAGGGGCGCTCCGTTCCCTGCACCGGTTGCGTGGGAACGACCGCGCTGGCGCGACCAAGCTCCCTTGCGCATATAAGCAGCGCACGCTGCATCTCTGCCGCCGAGTGAAAGCGATCCTCAGGCTCTTTCTCCAATGCTCGTGAAACAATCTGTTCGACCGCTGGCGGAACATGCGGATTAAACTGGCGCAGTGGCGGCGGATTCGTTGAAGCATGCTGCATGGCGATGGAGACGGCTGTCGGCCCGACGAACGGAGGGCGCCCGGCCAGCATCTCGAACATGACCACGCCCAGCGAATAAAGATCGGATGAAGGGAGCAACGTCTCGCCTCGCGCCTGCTCCGGCGATAGATAATCGGCGGTGCCGAGCACGATGCCACTATTGGTCAGGCCCGCGTCTTCGGCTACGCGCACGATGCCAAAATCGGTGAGCTTGACCAGCAGGCCGCCATGATAGAGGCCACCCATACTGCCCGGACGCACCAGCATAATATTCTGCGGTTTGATATCCCGGTGAATAAAATGCCGCTCGTGAGCCACCTGCAGCACGGCGCACACCTGCGCCGCGATTTCGACAGCCTCCTTTGGCTGCAACTTTCCACGCCGCGCGATCAGTTGTTTGAGCGTTGGGCCATCGATATATTCCATGACCAGGAAATATTGATCGAGTTCCTCGATGAAATCGTAAATAGTGACGGCGTTCGGATGCGTCAGCTTGGCAGCCGCCCGCGCTTCGCGCCGGAAACGTTCCACTGCCCGCGTGTCATTCTTATCCAGGGACCGCAGCATCTTCACCGCCACCACCCGTTCCATCTTGGAATCCCAGGTTTTGAACACACTCGCCATGCCTCCGGTCGCAATATGTTCGAGTATCTGGTAGTGTCCGGCAATCACTTTGCCTTCAAGTTGGTGCAATGTTTCTTACCTCAGCAACCTGGGAATGACTTTCAACTCTATACGAGAACTTTCTGTCCATGAGAACTTCTAATTTACGCTAGTATACCATCAACCGGCTACGGCGTCCAGAATGGGCGTGAATCTGCGTCAACCCCTCCCTGTGTCAATTGTATCGGGCTGCCCTGCATGGCATACTTGCCCGTCTTAGGATTGAGGCTCACATTCGCCAGCCAGATATCGAACTCGTCGTTGTTATAGGATAGGAAGGCTATCTGCTTCCCGTCCGGCGACCAGACGGGCTGGCTGATGTACTGTCCCTGTATAATCAGCGATGACGCAGGATAGGAGGCCAGCGCGGCTTTCTCCGTCGCGGGAGTGTTTGGATTGCTCGTCAAGTCGCCTGAAGGCATGGGCATAACATATAAGCCCATCGAGTTCGTCGAAGGATTGCGGCGGATATAGGCAATCCAGTTGCCATCCGGCGAGAAAGCAGGCTCAATGCATTCCACATCCGGCGGCGTCAGCGCCACTGCCGGGTCCAGTCCTGACCCCTCGACGCCGGGGCTGTACATACCGGGATGCTTTGCAATCGCTGTCGCATCTTCAAAGAATAGCTGAATGACCTGGTTGGTACCGGTCTTGTCGTAGGTATAGTGTGTGTAAATGAGCTGCGTGGGATGTCCCGGTCGGTACATGGGATCGCGGTCACCGCCGTCACCATAATCGGCGTAGGCGACGATCTGCGAATCGGCTTTCCCCTCAGCCCCGGTCAGGTTCGTATAGTTGATGGAGATGGAAAATATCTGCATATCAACGAACGGCGCGCTGGCGAAATCGCCACCTAACTGCGCCCAGTCGAAATTCTTCTGGAAATCGCTCAGAAAGGTCAGGTGCGTATCATCCGACCATGTAGGCTGGGCAAACCAGTAGTAATCGTCTTCTGGAAAGCCGCCACTGTTGGTCCAGTAATGCCCGTTGCCGTTGATCAGCACGTGCTCCGGTCCGCCATTGGCTGGCATGTAGACGAGATTGGCCGAGTCTCCGAAGCGTACATCAAAGGCAACCCACTTCCCATCCGGCGAGACTGCCGGGTCGCGCACGTCCTGCCCATGCGTCAGTTGAGTGACATTGCGCGTCCCATTCAGAACCAGCAGATTGCGGTTCTGCGTAAAGTAAATCTTGCCCTTAAAAAGGGCCTGACTGGCCTGATTGACGCTGATTTTCTGCCCGTTTCCCGTAGTCTCCGTTTTGAAGTTTCCCTGGTTGCCGCCGCCACTGCTGCCGCCAATACCGAGGCAGCCCTCAACTGCGAACGCCACGAGCACCAGTAAAAAGGCAATGCGCAAAGAAAAAATTTTTCTCATATCCAGGCTCACCTCATGCTTGCATACCAATGGGTGACTCAAAAACGGTGAGACAGAGCAGATCGATCAGGCTGCGCACACCCAGCAGGCTGCTGCTGCCATCGCTGTAGCTCATGCTGCTGACTTCTGTCATTTGCTGGGCCACCTGCCACACGCTGTCGCTGCTGACTGGAGTTGCGAAGGATGGCACAGCACTGGACGATGGCTGCTGAACTGTGGCAATCGCTGTTGACGTTGAATTCGGGACGCCGGTGCTGCTGAGACCTGGATCTATAGGACAGCGGGCCTGGTCTCCCAGGCCAAACATCTGAGCAATAGCGGGCTGCACGGTCGCACAATTGAGCACAACGATGTCCTGCGCCCCGTAAGCTGTGGGGTAATTTCCCACTGTCCGCGAATAATCTCCATCCAGCACGAGTTGCTTGATCTGGCTCTGGTTGATTGAGCGCGCAAAGTTCATCAACTTGAACACGTCGGTCAATTGCATGTCTGTCTTGACGTATCCGTTCAAATCGTTTGCCAGTTGAGGCAGTTCTCCGACGACATTCGGGTTGTTCAGCTTGAGTTTCAGGGCTGACAGGAGTTGTTGCTGGCGCTGAGAGCGGCCAAAATCGCCTACCAGATCGGCGTGACGGGAGCGCACATATTCAAGCGCCGTCTCACCATTCATGTGCTGTGGCCCCGGCGCAATATACAGCCGCATGTACGCATACTGATTCTGGCTCCCGCCGACATCGTCGGGATAGTTATCGTCGGTAATTGGATGAATAGCATCGATGTCGACACCGTTGACCGTATTCACCACTTTAATAAACCCATCCAGTCCCACCCAGGCGTAATAGTTGATAGGAATACCAAAATCCTGATAGATTGTAGCACGACTGAGCGCGATGCCGCCACGTCCATATGCCTGATCCAGTTTCATGAATCCGTAGCCATCGGCAGCCTGCAGCCAGGTATCACGTGGGATTGAGAGCATACCAACATATTTTGTCTGTGGATCAATAGTCACGACAATATCGGTTTGCGCCAGGTAAACTCCATCGAATTTCTGATCTGTGTCGCTGCCCAGCAAAAGAATATTGATGCGTCCTCCGCTCAGAATATCACCACCGTTAGCGGTTGTCTGGTTGGGGTCAACATCTCCCTTCAAGCGCGGTACCTGCTGATTGGTGATGTCAGCAACGGACGCGGCAAAGTTCGTCTCATAATAGTACGCGCCCGCTCCGCCCATAAGCAGAATCACCAGCACAAAGATCAGGATGACTCGCGCCCAGATGGGAACGCGCCGCTTCTTGCGTTTCTCCACATGCGCAGGCGGGACATAATAGCCAGGAGGTGGCTGATAGCCAGGTCGGGCATAAGCTGATGGATAGCCAGCCTGGGCAGGAGAAGGGGAAAAGCCAATGGCTGCTCCCTGTGGGCTTCCCGCCCATCCCTGCGGCCAGGCAGCGGACCGAGGGGCTACGACCGGCAGCACGAGCGGATTAATCTGTTGCGGGCCGGGCGCAACGGGCGCCACAGGGGCATTTGCGCCCCTGACCGGCATCGCTCCCATCCCAACCCCCGCAGGGATGTTCGGCGCACCTTGCGCTGGAAGCAACGGCCTGGCAAAAACCTGTGACTGTGCCGCTTCAGGCATGATGGCCGGACCCGTAACCGGTCCTTTTGCCGCTGGCTGCTGCGTCATTCCTCCGGCGATGAGCGACGCATCGCGCGTTCCGTTGAAGCCATCGATCACGACGGTATTGCTCTGACTGACGCCCCGCATGGCTTTCCAGCCGGAGAGTAATCCCATGCCGGGAGTATATGTCGCGGGAAGAGAATTCGGGTCGGTACCAGATGTCACACCGGGCTGCGCATCTGTGGTTGGCGACCACTCGCTTCTCGATAAAAGACCTCCTTGCCCTTGCTGGTGCTGCTGCACCAGGTGTTCGTCCTTATTCTGGAAAGGTTGTATCTGCACAAATTGGCGCTTCACCGTAGAGTACCTGCTTCCTTACGCGCTGACTTCTGGATAACCTTTTCCCGGCCCTTCTCACTTTTTCCGTCTCCTCCACTTCATCCTCCACCCGTAACAGGGCCGTTTCTCTCCTCAGTTATCCTCTCTTCATCAGCATAACGACGGAAAAAAGAGCAAACGATTTCCTTGATAAGTATAACGAAGGGATAAGAGGAAAATTCACCAACCATGCGAACTTGCGGGTGGCAATAGTACTTTCGGGAAGAGGATTTTTTTGCTCCTGAGCATGACAATGACTCTTCAGGAAGTAACTGCTCCAGATGCTTCCTGAAGAGTCATTACAGGTAGAAAACAGGAATGGATACCTGCTTTCCACAGGAAGGGAGACTATTCCTCAAAAGCGCGTGGACGCTCGAAAAGCTCTTCTTCGAGTTGCTCCCAGGCCAGTCGCTCGGCCTCGAGCGAATTGATCGGCTTCGACGCTACAACTGACTCGGTCATAATGCGGGCAATACGCTGCTGCATGCTGGCCAGGTAGTGACGCTGCACGTCCTCCGAGGGCATAACGCACAGCTCTATACGTTCAGGTTCGTAGAACTCCTCCGGCTCAAAAGCCAGAGCAATCACTTCAGTATAGCACTGTAGCTGCTGCAAGCGTTCTGTTTCCAGGAAATAGTCAGATCGGACGCTGGTCGCAACGAAGCAACCGGCAATCTCCCCTGCCCGTATTATGGGATAAGCCGCCATGCTTCGCTTGAAAGCCTGCCCATTCTCCCCCAACCCGCAAGCGTTTTGTGAAGCCAGGTTTTGAATCACTGCTGGTCGCCCCATAGTTACAGCATAGCCCGCCAGCGACTCCGCTCCCAGAAACAGGAGTGTGTCGTCCTGGCTATGCTCCTCCGGCGTGGCAATACGCAGGCATTCGTACATACTGCGAATCTTCTTCCCCTTGTATGGCGGCAGGCAGCGCACAATAGTCACTTCGATCCCCAGCCGTTGTGGGTCCAGTTGCTCTCTGGCCTGCCTCAGAACAAGGTTGCAGATAGCCCAGAAACGTAAAACGCCCGTCAGATTCGCATACGCCCGGAGCACGTCGGCATAGCAAACTGAAGCTATGCCTTTCCCCAGCTCCCCACGACCCTCATCCAGCCCGGTTCCTCCAGATCTTCTCCCTATCCCTGTTTCTCCCACCCCCCAGGCCCGTAGCGCATTTTCCCTGCCATCGTCCTGCGCGGAGAAACTCCGATATCCCTGCCATAGTTGCATTTTTTGCATCTTTCTACCTCACTACTACAAAGACAGTACCAAACGTCGCTTCTTCCCTCGTAAGAGCATACTCGTTTGTCGATAGGGTTGTCAACCTTTTTAGAAGAAATATTTGGAATTTCTATGGAATCTTTTTGACTTTCCGGTTAATATTTAAAGTAAATCTCATCAACTCAAAATAAAAGCTCATGTTTATACGTTCGCTTGCTAGCTACTTTTCCGCCTGCTTCTTTAATAGAAATTTAATGTCTGCTTGCCTTCTTTCCCTTTATCCTCTGGGATGTCTGCCTGCTTTCCTGTATCATTGTCCATATTACCTGACTTATATCTATAAACTGGCTTATCATCTGCCTTCTCTGCCCCTTAAAACAGGGAAAGGGGTTGAGAAAGCAAAGAGACTTTCTCAACCCCTTTCCCTGTTTTACGCTAGCCCTTCTTTCCTATTCGTTTCTCTCCTCACGCAAAGATTGGATGAAGGAGAGCAGTAAAGAGCCACCTAGTACGACTAGCAGCACAATTTCCATTGTACTAAAAGTCTTTTTTTTCTGCATCGCCATTTCTCCTTATGCGAATCAAGAATGCGTACCCATCTCTTACATGTCCTGAAAAAGACTCTTACGCATGCGCGGGTCAGGTTTTTATAGCATGCAACGATTATAGCGCGTACCTCATATACGTGCAACGATTTGCTGGCCTTCTCGCCTGTGGCATCCACTATCGAGCTATCTCACCCATAATTCCTGTCCTGAGCCGTAGCGATAGGCGAGGTGGAAGTGCCGCGCGACCCAGGCGTGGAAGCCACCCAGGCGTTGCAGGCGCCCGGTAAAGAACAGCACGGCATGCACTCGTGGGGACGAGGCCGCGTCGATCACCTGTTGGGTTGTCAGGTAGCCGGTCTGGATACGCACAAGCGAGGTATCTACCAGAGAAGGCGGCACGTCGCGGTTCGCCAGTGCGGCAATAAATTGCGCGTCCGTGATAACCTGTTCGTTGGGCGAAATCAACCGTTGCAGGTCTGTGGCGACCTGCTCGTCCTGCCGCGTCTGCGTATTCATGCTTTGCGTGCTGGCGTTGACAAAGTACGTTTGATCGCTCTGAAGATTCAGACCGGCGGCGACAAGCACCAGGACGAGCGCAACGCCGCCCGCAATCTTTGCCACCAGCGTCCGATTCTTCACCGCCGGGCCAAAGGCGAGCGGCGCTACCTTCCCGCCAATGCCGATTACCGCCAGGCCTGCCATCGGAGGGATGAGGATGACCAGGTGGTGGTGGAACAACGGCACCTGGTCGTAGAGCAGGTAGATGCTGCCGAGCAGCCAGCCAATCAGGGGCAGCACGCGCCAGTCACCCCGCAGCAGCGCCACAATCATCCCATAGCACGCGGCTGCCGCCATAATCGAGGTGAGCAGACCTCTCATAACGTTGAGATTGTTTGCCTGCGCAGACTGATAAACCGTATTGGCGGCGGTGTGAAAATAGACGATGTCGGCGAGAAGCAGGTGGTGCGCGCCGAGGTAGGGAAAGAGCACCAGCAGAGAGGTCAGTGCCAGCGCCACAATGCCCACCGCGATCGGCAGCAGGGCAACGAGGCGCTGCGCGGGCGCCACCTTGCGCGCAATCTGCCACAGGCGAGCCAGGATCAGCAGGCAGATGGGAATGAGGGCGGCAAAGCCGAAAAACTTGCTCCATATGCTCAACGCGGTTGCAATGCCGGTCAGCGCCGCGAGGACGATGCCGGTAATACCCTCAGGATGTTCCCACCAGGAGTAGGCGCATCCTATGGCGAGCAACATGAAGGCAACACAGGGTGCCTCGGCCTGCAGCGTCTGTGACTGCGCCAGGTAGAATGGGTCAATGGCAATCAGCAGCATCAGGGCCAGAGCACCGGGGCGCCCACAGAGGGCCTTGCCGAGCAGAAACGCACCCGGCAGCGCGAGCAGCGAGACGAGGACAATACCAAAACGGGCCGACCACAGCGTGCCACCAAGAAGCGCGTACACCGGGTAGACTGAAAGCATGAAGAAAGGAGGCTGTGAGTAGAAGGTCTGGGCGTAGAGGGGATGTCCGGCGCTCATGGCCCGCAGCGTTTGCCAGTAGACACCCTCATCATAGCCATCGCGATCAAAGGGAAAGCCAAGTTCATACAGGCGCAGGTTGAAAGCGACGAGCACAAGCGCGATAACTGCTAACCAGAACAGAATACTCTGCCATAAGGGAGCGCCCTCTTTCACCTTCCTCTCTGTTGCTGTCTCATTCGTAACTGTTGTTGTTGACATACAATATTCTCGTTATTACTCTCAGTACATACTAGTTCGCCCCACCCCAGACCGGCCACAAGGGTCAGCCCTACTATGCACGAATGTCGGCGCGGCTCTACGAGCCGCGCCAGCGCATAGAGTAGGAACCCTCTGACAGCCCCGGGCTGTCCGCCTCCTGCGGGTATCCTGTTCTCGGGCAACCAACCTGTTCGGGCTAACCGCCCATGAAGAAGCTTGTTCCACCCCCGTTATCCGCTGGCGGAAGGGGCATCGTGAATGCTTCGGCAGCCGGATACGCAGGGTAGGAGGGAAACTCTTCGTCTGTATCTCGTGTATGGAACGCCGGCTCCATACTCGCGTTCGGGGTCAGGGAACCGCTGTGGTGTCCGTTACCGCTGCCCCCGGCGCCGATCAGGGTCTGCCCGTTTGCGCCATTGCTTTTGCCATTGCCATTCTTATGCCCGTTGCCGATCAACGGCTCAAATTCGCTCAGGACAGCGCGAGCCACCCGCCGTGCATCGGCCTCCTCAGCTAGCTGCTTGATCTCCTCCGCGACGAGTTCGTCGCGTTCGATCAGCGCCTCCGCGACGGCAATTAACGCCTCACTGTGCTCTTCGAGCAGGTGTTTGATCTCTTTGTACTGTTTTTGCAGCAAAGCCTCGACCCGTTCCGCTGCGTGAGGAACGCTCAATGGATTTCCGCCGGTGAGACCATCCGCGAAGGCCAGGTAGGAGGTCAGCGTACCATCCATGCCATACGCTCCGACGTAGAGAGCCGCAAGCTGCGTAGCACTGGCAAAGTCACCCGTCACCCCGTTGAGGTTGACATCGAGGAACAACTCTTCGGAGGCGCGAGAGGCCAGCGAGATTTTGATACGAGCCAGAATCTCTTCCTTGCTGCGTGTCTTAATCGTCTCTTTAGGACGCCACGCGGCAAAAGCCTCGGCCCCCGCCAGATCGCCGCGCCGATGCAGGGTTACGTAAGCAGGGAATTCGCGTTCCAGCAAGTAGTAGCAGGCTACCGCGTGTCCCGCCTCGTGGTAGGCCAGGCGGCGGCGCTCGATCGGGGTCAATTCACTGACCTGGCGCAGGCCGTATTCATGCACATCCTGCGCTTCCGTCAAATCCTTGTACGTCACCACTTCGCGCCCATCGAAGTGGGCGATGATGACCGCTTCGTTAATGACGTGCTTGATTGCTACCGGAGTATACTCGACAAACCGTTGTGAGAGCGCCTGGATCGAGATGCCCGGATCATGCTTCACCTTGTTGAGGTAGTACTCGATGACCTCCGGACGATACTTGTCGGTCGGCGGCGCAACATTGATCTTGCGGTCGAAGCGACCGGGGCGCAGCAATGCTGCGTCGAGCTGCTCGGGGACGTTAGTCGCCCCTACGGTCAGCACAGGCTCGTTCTGCACGCGGCTGTGGTAGAGACCAAGCGTGCGCAGGATTTTCTTAAACCAGCCGGTCTCAATGTTCGGGGGGTCCATTTCCATCAGCAGTTGGTTCAGGCCGCCTGTTCCCAGCATGCCGCCGAAGATGCCACCGCCCAGACCCATCGTGCCACCGCCTCGCGCCGAACGGGATGCGCCGATGGCATCGATTTCATCCATGAACACCACACAGCCGCCGTACTCACGGGCCAGGCGGCGTGCCTTACTGTAGAGCCTGCGAATCATCAGCACATCCATGCCGATGAACATCGCGCGGAAACTGGCGGCGCTGGCGTATGCGAATGGAACGCCTGCTTCGGTGCTCATACACTGGGCAAGGTAGCTCTTGCCGGTTCCTGGCGGGCCAGAAAGCAGCAGGCCGCGTACTGGAGTGCCACCCATATCTTCGAATTCTTTGACCCCTTGCAGCAATCTCACGATACGGCGTGCCGCTTCGAGCACCTCTGGATTCCCTTTGTAATCATCAAAGGTGACGCCCGTTTCTCCCGGCATCACCCAGTACAAACGCGGACGCCCCAGGAACCAGAAAATGGCGACAAATTGCATGATACCAAAGAGCACTGCAAACACGATCTGAAATGTGTAGAGCAGGATACTCCCCGGTGATGGCGGCGTGAGTTGTGGCACAATATACACGATAAAATACCACATCACGATGCCGATAAGCACGATCCAGATCCAGCGGAGTTTCACGAAACGTCCAAACTGGTCCATACCCAGATCAATAGACCTATCCAGGGAACTCTGGTTTTTCTTACTCTCAGACTCTGACACGGCGGTACATCCCTTCTGCTTCTGGGACAAGCATCGCTACCATGCTACTATACGATTTTACTATCTACTCTTAGCGCTATCCTACTTATTGTAAAGGGGCGCGGAAGTCTACGAGGTTCACTTCAATAATTGCCTCACCCGTAGAAAGCTCTGCAGTGGTGAAATGCCAGATCAAAATGCCTGTAACGACCCCTCCTGGCCCATTCGCAGAGACATCTACCTCAACAAAACTATCTGTACTGGTGTCGGATTCACTATAAACCCCGATCACGTTGATCGCCTTCCAGTAGAGGTGCGCCTGCGTCTGGCTATAACTGCTGACCAGTTGGTTGGGATCGGGCGGCTGTGAAATGTCTTTATCCAGCAGGCTAATAGTGCTGACATCGCCATCACGGAGCGCGTAGAGCCAGTCCTTCACCTGATCCCCTCCTCCATTGGTGCCATGCACGTGAAAGTTGAACGGATCGCTGGCGATCCCAAAGGGCAATGAACCTACTGCCACATAATTCGTTACAAAGACGCTCGCCAGGAGGAGCACTATGACGATCAGGGTCAAAAGCTTGTGCGTTCTCATGCCAAGCAGCAGGTAATACATGCCCTTAAAGATCGGGCGAAAAATACCTTTGACAAAGAGCGCCAGCGGCGTCTGACCCGGCCTTCTCCTGCTCGGCGTCATCTTTACCGTTTTTTTCTGCTCTGACTGCTGAGCGGGTGGTTTTTGCGTCGGGGTAGGACTCAGCATCTGTCTTGCATCTCAACTTTCTCAGGGAACTTGCCTGCTTGCCTGCCCGGGCAAACGGCACCACTTCTTGAATTCATATGAAACGTGAAACGTGAAACGTGAAACATCCTGAAAGTACGGGATCAGATTATTCCTGCCTTATTATGTATGATCTGTATCCTCGTCCGCAACTCTATGATGCTCAATGTTACCATACACTACAACAGCGATTTTGACAAGAGATTTTGCGCGCAGTTTTCTTAATATACGTACTATTATCCCGCTACATCTCGCAGTTCGGGCCATTTTCACCCTGACATCTCCTCATAATTCTTCTGTCAGGCCTGCGGCTCGTGAGGAGAAGAGGGAGAGAGGTGGGGACACCCTACTCTCCGGCAGGGACTGTACCCCTGCACCTCGCTTTCTGAGTGGATGTCAGTTTCACCTACTTGCCAGCATGCTCGCAACATGATACTCTAAGAACAACTGTACGTATATATAGTACTAACGGGCGAAAGAACGACTGAACTGGTAGACTGGATATCCGCCACAGGGTGATGCCTGGGGCTAGCCTGTGTTCCTGTTGAAACGAACCACGACGGCATCCGGTCTTCCCAGGGGGAGCTATTAAGATGAGCAGATTAGATGATTTTGACGAGCAGGAAGACATGGGAGGACAGGTAACAGCGCATATCTGGCTGCGCTATGCCACACAATTCACCTCGGGAGATCGCTCCTACACCATCGATATTGGCATTCCCGTGCCGCTGGGCGCGGACGCCGCAACCCGAGAGCAACTGCTGCGCGAGGCTGACGCAGGGCTGGATCAGCTTGCCAACTATGTCGAGCGCCGCGTAATGCAGGTGGCGCAGCAGAGCGGCAGCGCCGCTACGCGCCCTGCTACGCCGTCGCGCCCTGTCTCTCCGCCAGTTCCGGCTCCCACGCCTGCCGCCGCTCCCACCCCCATCTCTCTTCCCGCCTCAACTCCCGCCGTTCAGTCTGCGGCCAGCGCGAGCAAGCCCCAAACGTCTGCTGCGTCGACGCCACCCGCCCACAGCGGAACGGGCGTTGCGCCCTCACCAGCAATTCCGCTCTCTCAGGCTGCGCCGCAAAAAGAGCCAGCGCCAGCGGCTGCGCCCGGTCATCCTGATATCGGGGCCAGCATGCCGCCCAGCCCCGGTCTGCCCGCCGGTACGCTCTCGCTGCCGGAATTTCTGAAATATCTCAAGGAGATGGGGCTGGACGCCAGACGCGCTATGACGTTGCTCAAAGTAAAATCGCTTTCCGGTCTCAACCTGCGCGAAGCCCTGGAACAATTGCAACACATTCTCATGCAGGAAGGTGGAAGCCCGGCAGGCACAACTCCAACACCGTCAGCGCAAGCGGCGCGGGGGCCAACCAGCCCGCAAGCTCCAGCACAGAACCAGCCCTCTTCTTCCAGAACAACGGAGAATCATCCAGCTTCCAATCCTGTCAATCCTGGCGGTTCCGGCCAGACAAAAGCGGGCGCGAGCAGCGCTGGCACAAACAGGCCAACGGCTAACATACCGCAAACACCACAGACTCCATCATCAACACAGGTAGCACCGCCGTCGACTTCAGCCTCCGGCAATCAGGGGCGACCTTTCGCGCAGGCCCCGGTTTCGCCTGCTGCGCCACCGACCCGACCATCGTCTAATCCTGGCACGGTTGTACGTTCGGCATCTGCTTCACCGGCAGTAGCGAACGGCGCAAAGCAGACCAGCGGCGAACCACGGCCTCTCATCCTACAGGAGGAAAAGCTCCCCTATCCCGTACCTGTCGTTTTTGACGAGGAGGAGGATGAGGATGAACAGGAAGACTTCGATTTAGAAGAAGACGAGGAAGAGCAGGAAGCATCCTTCGGTACCGGAGTTGGTCTGTCGGCGGCAAATCGTGGTAGTGCCGAAGATATTGTAAGCAGGCTGCGCGAGGCGGGTGGTAGTTCGGCTGTCAGCGCCACACGTTTGAAAGCCCTGCACAATGTCCTCGATGGTCAGCTAACGGCTGAACAATTGCAGGCGCTCATTCATGGCGTATGGGGAGCGGCTTCTGAGAAGAAACTGAAGGGCGAGCAGGCTGAAGCCCTGATTTCCTGGGGCAAGCAAGATGAATTTGTAGCAGAGGCCGAGATGGTGCTGGCGCTCTTTGAGGAGAATGGCAATGCGAGTAGTAACCGGTGAAGCAAAAGGACGCAAGCTCAAATCGCCTAAAACGATGGGGACCCGCCCGATTATTGACAGGGTCAAGACGGCCCTTTTTGATATTCTCTCCACGCGGGTCGAGGACGCGCGCTTTCTTGATCTCTTTGGAGGCGTTGGCGGCGTCGGCATCGAGGCCCTGAGCCGTGGAGCAGCTCACGCGACTTTCATTGAAATGAATGGCAAAGTTTTGAAAATCTTGCGCGAAAATTTGCAGACCACCGGTCTGCTCGACCGCGCCGAAACCCTGCACGCCGATGCCTTCAAATTCCTGCAAAATCAGGGTTGGGGCGCGAAAGGAAGTGGGGAGAGCAATTCACCTCGTGCTTATGATATCATCTATGTAGCGCCTCCGCAGTACCAGGAGATGGCCGCACGCGCCCTCGGCATGCTTGATACGTCGCCTCTGCTGGCCGACGATGGCCTTGTTATCGTCCAGATACATCCCAAAGAGCGCCCAGGCGTTGCCGCCGTCCCGCTCTCACACCTGGCACTCACCGACGAACGGCGTTATGGCAGCACACTGCTGCTGTTTTTTGAACCGAGATCAAAGGAGCAATCCGTAAATGACGATAAAGAAAGCAATCACGAAAAAGATGACGTGGAGGAGGGATAGCTTATGATGAGCAGATCGGGAAGTCGCTTTGCCTTCCTGGATGCAGGCGAGACGGCGCGTCGTCTTGGCATTGACCGCATCACCCTCGATCAGTGGGTGCGCGATGGGCGCATCAAAGCCTACAAAGGCGTCGGGCGCGATTCGTTCTTCAAGACCTCTGAGGTGCAAGCTCTCTACAACGAGCTTCACCCCGCCTCCGAACTTGCCGCCGCCATCGCCGAAGACGAGCGCGAAACCAGCACCGGAGAAGCCGATGGCAGTCAGACCATCCAATTGACCCCCCGCCGCAAGCAGCATGACCCACAGATGAAGGTCTACCTGCGCCTGCAAGCCGACGCCAAATGGTATGATATCTCCGACGAAGATATCCGTACCTGGTTCGGCCAGCTCTCCCCCGAGGGCTACGAACGCAACAAACGCAACGCTGAACACACCATCAAAAAGCTGCAATATCTCGTCAGCCTCATTGAAGAGGGGCAGAGGAGAGTTTCCGAGGGGGAGTAAGCAAATGAGCAAAATGCAGGGCCAGCGCTCCGGCGCTGGCCCTGCATTTTGCTCATTTGCTTACTCCCCCTGAAATTGTGTTGAGATGCACGGAGGCAAAACGTCTATCTGGGCATAGAAACGAAGGAGGTGCATCGAGGAATGGATACTCCCATCAATACGGTTGAGGAGCTGTATAACCTGTATCATAGAGATATTGTGTGTTTCTTTGCCGACCACCTGGCAGACCGGGAAGTTGCCTGGGATTTGTGCCATGAAGTGTTTGTCCGTCTTCTGCTGACGCTCGCTTCAGGTACAACCCTGAACCACCCGCAGCACTGGTTGATGCGCGTCGCCAAAAATCTGCTGATCGATACCTACCGCCACCAGCACATCGTTTCAGAGACGAATATATCCATGTCTTCACATGAAACTGCCTCGCTTGTCGGCGATGTTACGACGCTTAAAACATTGCTTGAACGTGAGGATATCGTACAGATCATCGTTGAAACCTTCCATGCCCTGCCGGAGAAGTATCAGCGCCTGCTTTTCTGGCGCGAGATCGAACGTCTTCCCTTGCAGGAGATTGCGCTACGTACCGGAACCTCGGAACCCGTGCTTTCAACCGAGCTGTGGCGCGCGCGCAAGCTGCTGCAAAAAGAGTTCCTGCGGCGCCACTTCAAAGGCATCCTGCCAGCCGATGAAGAAATTTTTGAACACCTCGACGCCCTGATCCACTTCAACCTCACCAGTTCGCCGGAGGACCAACTGCGCCTCCTTGAAACGCACGAACGGGACTACTTTGAGCGCGTCGCTCCTACCTGGGATGCCTATGTGGCCAGCGCCTACGAGGCACGACTGCAAGAACGGCTTACGCGCCTGCTTCCCTGGCAGCAGGATATGACTGTGCTTGACGTGGGCACCGGCACTGGCTACCTCGCCGGCATGATGGCTCCCCTGGTAGGCCACGTGATCGGCGTGGACTGCGCCCCCGCCATGCTGGCTCGCGCCGGGGAGAAGATGGCTCAGGCTGGCTATCAACATATCTCCTTGCGCGCAGGCATGGCCGAGCATATCCCGCTGCCCACCGCTTCTGTAGATGTCGCGATGTGTCATATGCTGCTCCACCACGTCGTTAGCCCGCGCCGCGCCCTGGAAGAACTGAGCCGCGTCGTGCGCCCCGGCGGCTACCTGCTCATCATCGATGCCCACGCTCATAAGCACCACTGGACACCCGAAGTCTTCGGAGACCTGCACTACGGCACTGACCTCAAAAAATTGCGCAGGCATTTAGCGGCTTTGCGCGTGAAAACGCTGCAAGTGGAAGATGCAGGCATCTCCCATTCGGGCAACTTCTTTGGCATGCGGGCAGATTTCAGCAACTTTCTGCTCCTTGCCCAGGTCAGCGAACAACGCGAAACGAGCAGCACCGCCCTACGCGAGCGCGGGCGGGAAGATGAACACGAACGAGAGGGGCAAGGGGAAGATGCATGAAGTGGAACCCATAAGCGATAACGACGCTGGGCAGGGCGCGCGCCAGTTGCGCCGCGTGCTCAACCTGCGTGAAGCGGTTGCCCTCGGTGTGGGTGGCACGATTGGCGGTGGCATCTTCGTTCTGATCGGTGTAGCGGCTGGACGGGCTGGACCTGCTGCCCTGCTCTCCTTCGTGCTGGCCTTCTGCGCCTCTTTGTTGATCGCCCTGCCCTACGCAGAGCTTGCCTGTCGCTATCCCCTGGCTGGTGGTGGCTATGCCTTCGCACGCACGCTGCTTGGTCCGCACTGGGGTTTTCTCATGGGCTGGGGCTACTGGGGAGCCTATATCTTTGTTAGTGGCTACGTCACTCTCGGCTTTGGTGGCTATCTCCACGCGCTGGTCGGCCTGCCCACCAGTGTCGGCGCGCTCACCCTGATTACCACCTGCACTGTCCTCAATCTTACTGGAGTCCGGCTCTCTGGCCTTGCACAGAGTCTTGTCATTGGAACAGCGACGATTGCCCTGCTTTGCTTCAGCCTGCCGGGTTTGCCGCACGTCCAGCTTGCCCACTTCACGCCATTTTTCCCTGACGGCCCCGGCGGTATGATCCTGGCGGCTCTGCTGGCCTTTCTGGCCTTTGGCGGCTTCGATATGGTGGCGGCGGCAGGGGAAGAGATCATCTCGCCCGAACGCAATCTGCCCAGGGCTATCCTGCTCACGCTCCTTCTCGTGCTCGGCCTCTACCTGCTGGTCACGTTCGTTGCCCTCGGTGTTCTTCCCTGGAACCAGCTTGGCGCATCGTCCGCGCCACTGGCGGCAGCCGCGACAGAGTTCCTCGGCTCTGCAGGGCGGCAGTTCATGGCTGCGATAGCGCTTTTAACGACGGCGGCGACGGGCAATGCTGTGCTCATTGTTACCTCGCGTGTCTCCTTTGCGATGGCCCGCGACGGTCTGTTGCCAGCCCCGCTGGCCCGCGTCCAGTTAAAAACAGGCGCACCCTGGGTAGCCATCCTGCTCAATGGTCTCCTGCTCGCCTTCGTCGCCCTCACCGGCTCAATAGAACTGGCGGCAGCCATCGGAGGCTTCCTCTACGTGCTGCATTTCCTCTTCACACTGGTCGCCCTCGTGGTCCTGCGCCGTCGCGGCGGGCCGCCTCCGGCCTTTCGCACTCCTCTGCCCTGGCTCGTCCTGCCACTCGCTTTCGCCAGTTGCATTCTGCTGCTCGCCACCAGTGGCCTCGTGGGGGTTAGTGTTGGCCTTGCCTGGCTCTGCGCCGGTCTGTTCACCTACGCCATAGTTCTGAAAATAAGAATGAGAGGACTTCATTGAAAACTGGACATGTCATCCAGAGCGCAGCGAAGAATCGATGGTGACAACTTCCCCAACATGGCTCCTTTCAGATTTTTCGCTGCGCTCTGGATGACATGATGTCGCTTACTCGCTAATCTCCACTTCGGCCTCGATCTCCACCGGGATATCCACTGGCAGACCGGCCATACCAACGGCGGAGCGGGCATGCTGTCCCGCTTCCTGACCGTAGAGTTCCAGAATCAGGTCCGAGAAGCCGTTGATGACGGCGGGCTGCTGGTTGAAGCCGGGCGCGGAGTTGACCATGCCGAAGACGCGCAGCCAGGCCGTCACGCGGTCCAGATCGCCCAGTTCGCGTTTCAGGCTGCCCAGAATCGCCAGCGCCACCAGTCGCGCCGCCTGGTAACCTTGCTCCGGCGCGACCTCTGCTCCCACCTTTCCCAGCGGCTTCGCCAGCGAGCCATCTGCATTCAGCGGCCCATGTCCCGCAATATACGCCCGGTTGCCCCGCACGCGCACCTGCGCAAAAGGCAGTCGCATCCCCTGCGGGGCCCGCATCGGCTCCGGCAGCGTTAATCCCATCTCCTCCAGCTTCGCCTCGATCTTCATCGTTTTTCCCTCCTCATAAAAATATCGCTCAAGAGAATTCACCCAAACACAACAGTACATCCTCCACGCTTCCGACAATGAAATCGGCGTTGCGCTCTTGATAGACTTTTACCTCGTCATCATGCACGAGCATGACTGCGAGGAAATCTGGCTCTCCTGCTGTCTTAATTGCCTGGTAGTTGAGCACAACGTCGTGGTCGTCGGCGGTGTCACCGATGTAGAGGCCGCCCTGTGCGTCTACTGCCTGGATGGCGAGCCGGAGGGCGCGGGGGTCGGGTTTGGGGGCCTGGTCTGCCGAGATGACGACATCCCACCAGGCTTCGCCGCTGTAGGCCGCCATGCGTTCGAGCGCGCTGTCGACTTCGGGGCCGACGCGACCGGTGATGAGGCCGAGGTGACGAATGCCCGCCCGGCGCAGGCGGGCGGGCAACTCTAGCGGGTAGAGCATGGTTTCGCGGTGGACAAGTCCCGGCGCGTCGGGCAAGTAGCGGGCCGGATGCCCAAAGCGTCTGGGCATCTCTTCGGCACCCCAGTAGATTTCGTGGTAGAGGTCGCCGATGAAGTCGTAATCCAGCAGGGCACTGGCCGGAATGACCTCGCGCACCCATTCGGAACCACCATGGCCGCGCAGGTTGGCCTGCCGCGAGAGTTCGGCCCATTCCGCGCTGCTGCGTGTCGCCAGAGGGGTGCCTTTCCACTCGCGCAGCCGCGCCGTACTCAGTGATGCCAGCAGGTAACACATATCCCAGTCGTTATTGTAGCCGCCTGCCTGCTTAAAGGCATTCACATCCTCAATGGTCACCAGCGGCTTGCCTTCGCTCTGGCCCCAGTCCAGCCCGTGAATGGTGCCAGCCACATATTCCGCCACCGCGATATCCGTTGCGCGGAACGAATCAACAGTACGAATCAGGACGCCATCAACATCGAAGAGAACGGTATCAAAAACAGAGGGAAATTGCAGCCCTGGCCGCTTCCAGACAGCAGGAATACCCATGAAAAACCTTCCGTTGTAATGATGAATAAGAGATATTTTTGCAATTAAGCTGGCCTGGCAACCAGTACCTTGAGAAACTGGCGCACAATCGTCACCGCCAACGTATATACTATAATAGCGATGAGCGTGGAAACGTCAATGGTATAGCCATAAAATGGGAGTGGGGGCAGAAGGTTGTTGAAAGGGAAAACCAGGGGCGCGCTAAGCTGGAAGACCCAGGCCGAGAAGAGACTCGACTTCAGGCTGAAGAAGTACAGAGCAAAGCGCGTAAAAAGGAGCAGCAGCAGCACGGACAGCCCCAGCGCCAGTAATTGATTGATCTTCTTGATGATAGCGGCAATGAAACGCCCGATAGCGCGCAGCATGCGTACAAACCAGGATTCGTGGGGCAACGCGACGCGTGGTATTGGTGCCGTCACCCTGGGCGCTCCTGGCAGGAAAGGCTCGGTATCCGCATCGTACAGGTAGCCGTAATCTTCTTCTGATACTGATACGTTCCTGTGTCTCACGTCTTTTGCTCACTTCCTGGACGTGCTGATCAATAACCGACGCGCCGATCAATCATCGCTCTACCGGGTCGCCTGGTTCTTTGCGAACCATCATGTATTATTATACATTATTACGGTTCAATTTCAATCGTAACTGCGTCTATTTGCTCGGGAGAGAGGATATAGAGACGGTTCCAGCCTTCGGTCGGGGCTAGCTGTATGGTTTGTTGCAGCAGCCCGGCGTGGTAGCCGTGAACCTGTTCCTCGACTTTGCGCTCGCGCTGCAGGTTGCGAACGCGGCTGATCTGCTCCGGCACATTGAAGATGAGCAGGCAGGTCAGGTAGCCGTGGCGATGCGCCAGGTCGAGCAGGCGCCGCCGTGCTTCCGGCTGCAAGGCGGTGCTATCCGCGACCGTGAAACGCCCCTGAAACATACGCTTGTGGATGATATAGTAAAACAGGTCGAAGGCGTCGCGGTTGACGTGCTGATTGTTCTCATCGTCACTGACGAGGGCGCGGCAGTAGTCCGAGGAGACAATCATGGTTGGTATGAAGCGCTTGCGCGCGAATGTGCTTTTGCCGCTTCCTGCCGGGCCGGCCAGCACGAGCAAGGTTCTGCGTGGCAGCTTAATTATAGCTATATTGTCCATTGAAACGCTCCATTGCTATATGCACTCCCTTCTGGTATAATGCTCATGCACATATACGACTTTGAGAACCGGGCTGGACATGTCATTCTTCGCCGTGCTCAAGATGACATACTGGTGGTTCTTTTTCAGCGCATGCGGTGATTTTTCAACCTGTGCCTCCTGGCTCATGATACAACAATCGACAAGTTTCGGGTATCGCCCCACTTGTATCCGACGCACCCGCTTGCCAGCAGAGGAACAGTAAGGATAGAGCGGGCTGTATATGTGTTTTGAGAGATAACTCGCTCTCGATGAGGAGGAATGATACATGGCTGTTGATACCCATAGAACATTGACTGGTACTGAAATCCGGCAGCAGTTTCTGGATTTTTTTGCCAGCAAGGGACATCTCAAGATGCCCAGCTCTTCGCTGGTTCCCAGGAACGATCCCACAGTGCTACTCACCACGGCTGGCATGCAGCAAATGATCCCTTACTTTCTCGGACGTGAGACGCCGCCTGCCTTACGGCTGACCTCAGCGCAAAAGTGCTTCCGTACCACCGATATCGACAAAGTGGGCAACGAACGCACGCTGACTTTTTTTGAAATGCTTGGCAATTTCTCCGTCGGTGACTACTTCAAGCGCGATGCCATTACCTATGCCTGGGAGTTCCTGACTCAGGTCGTTGGCCTGCCCACCGAGCGCCTGCACCCGACCGTCCATCCAGAGGACGAGGAGGCGGCGCAGCTATGGACGGAGATCACCGGCATTCCCGACGATGCGATCACGCGCCTGGAAGATAACTGGTGGGGTCCTCCGGGAGCCTCTGGACCTTGCGGTCCTGACTCCGAAATTTACTACGATCGCGGCATCGAGCATGGTTGCGGACGAGCCGATTGCGCCCCCGGCTGCGACTGCGAGCGCTTCCTGGAAATATGGAATCTGGTCTTCATGCAATACTTCCAGGACTTCGACGGCACGCGCACGCCACTGCCTAAGAAGAATATCGATACCGGCATGGGGCTTGAGCGCCTCTCGATGGTGCTGCAGGGCAAAGAATCGGTCTTTGATACCGACCTCTTTCGCCCCATCATCGACCATTTCGCCGGAGTTGTCGGCACGACCTATGGCAGCAACGCGAAGGCCGATGCCTCCTTGCGCGTGATCGCCGATCACAGCCGCGCCCTCGTCTTCCTGGCCGCCGATGGCGTGCTGCCGGGCAACGAGGGTCGGGGCTACATCTTCCGCCGCCTGCTGCGCCGCGCCGTGCGTCATGGCAAGCTGCTCGGCCTCGAAAAGCCCTTCCTGGCCGAAGCCGCCGATACCGTTATCAACCTGATGAAGAGCCACTATACCGAGCTTGGAGTGCAGCGCGATCACATCGTCGAGATTCTCAGTCTGGAAGAGAGGAAATTCAGCCAGACGCTTAACACCGGCCTCACGCTGCTGAACGAACTGCTGGAAAACTTGAGGCAGCAGGGCCAGAACGTCATTCCGGGCGAAGAGGCGTTCAAACTCTATGATACGCATGGCTTCCCACTGGAACTAACGCAGGAGATCGCCGCCGAGCACGATTTCAGCGTCGATGTCGCGGCCTTCGCACAGGCGATGGAGCGGCAGCAGGAGCGCAGCCGCGCCGGGTCTGCCGCTACCTTTGTACAGAGCCGCGACGAGCAGGCGCTCACGAATATCTTGCAGCGTGTCGGCCCGACCGAGTTCAGCGGCTACGAGGGCGTTACCGGCAGCGGCAAGGTCGTTGGCCTCGTCGTCAATGGCGAAGAAGTGGAGAGCATCAGCGCGCCGCAGCAGGCGCTGGTGCTCCTCGATACCACGCCTTTCTACGCTGAGAGCGGCGGGCAGATTGGCGATCGTGGTGAGATCAATAGCCCGGTGGGCGTCTTCCAGGTTGAGGACACACGACGCCCGCTCAAGGGCCTCATTGTCCACTACGGGCATATCAACGAGGGCTATCTGCGCGTCGGCGATAGCGTGCAGGCCAACGTCATCAGCCAGCGCCGCGAAGATACGATGCGCAATCACAGCGCCACGCACCTGCTGCACAAAGCCCTGCGCGACTATCTGGGGCCGCAGGTCGAGCAGCGCGGCTCCCTGGTCGAGCCGGAGCGCCTGCGCTTCGACTTCACCAGCCCGCGCGCGCTCACGACGCAGGACATCTTGCAGATCGATGAGCAGATCAACCGCTGGATACGCGCCGATTTTCCGGTGCAGACGCGCATTATGCCGCTGCAAGAGGCGCTGCAAACCGGGGCGATGGCCCTCTTTGGCGAGAAGTACGATGAGTTCGTGCGCGTCGTCTCGATGGGCAGCAGCACCGAGCTGTGCGGCGGCACGCACTGCGCCTCCACGGGGCAGATCGGCATCTACATCACCATTCAGGAGACGAGCATTGCCGCCGGTATTCGCCGCATCGAGGCGCTGACGGGGCGAGCCGCCGAAGCGTACCTGCGCCGCCGCAGCCAGCTCATCGACACGCTCTCGACGAAGTTGCAGACACAGCCGGAGACGTTGGAGGCGCGCGTCGAACAGCTCTCGCAGGAGCTAGCCGCTGCGCGCCGCCAGCTAGCGCAGTTCCAGCGTGAAGCCGCCGTGCGCGAGGCCGAGGCACTGGTAGCGCGCGCCCGCGACATCGCTGGAGTGCCGGTCGTGGCGACAACCGTTGAGGTGCCGGACGACAAAGTCCTGCGCGAGATCGGCGATATGGTGCGCGGCAAGCTCAGCCAGCCCGGCGTTGTGGTGCTGGCGCATCCCTTCGACGAGCGTGTCAGCATCCAGGTCAGTGTCGACAAGGCGCTGACGAAGCGCGGCCTGCATGCCGGAAAGATCGCCAGCGTCATCGGCGAGCGTCTCGGTGGCAGAGGCGGCGGACGTCCGGAGTCGGCGCAGGGTGGTGGCAAAAACAAGGCCGAGCTTGGTGCCGCCCTCGATCTGGTACCGAAACTCGTCAAAGACAACCTGAAATAGCCTTCCGCAGTGCCGATTGAGCGCGGTGTGCGCGCTCAATCGGCACCTGCACTGGCTTGACAATTTTGCATATCACTCAATTTTGTGATATAACGTACACGACATGCATAGAATTTAACAAGGCAAGGGTATTCACATCAAAGTACACCAGGACAGTACTTTGCTGGAGCGTTCTGGATCAGGACGTGCGGAATGGGCATGAGAAATCTCTTTGAGAGTCTACGCAATCTCCTTCCGGCGAGTATGCGCGGGAATGGCCTCAACCCCTATGACCACAATCATAATGAGGATGAAACATTGTACGGGCAGCATCCCGATGGAGAGGAACAAAGGCAGCTCTTTACTGCGCTTGATATCGGCACGGCATATGCCAAGGCGCTGATTGTCGAGGTGCAGGAAGATAGAGGTATAGTTCTGGGTGCGGGTCGTCACCAGCAAAGTTACTCGCACATGTCAGACGGCATTGTGACAGATATCTCAGGTGTGGTTGCCAACTGTAATGAGGCGCTTATCAAAGCGGAGAAGGCCGCCGGTGGTGTCGTTGCCCCGCATACCGTCATCGGCATCGCGGGCGAACTGGTTAAGGGCAGTTCTACCACCGTCACGCGTCAGCGCTCCGACCCGACGAAGCCCATTACGCCACAGGAACTGGAGGGCCTGATTACGAGCGCGCAACAAAAGCTGCATAAGGCCGCGAAGGAGCGTATCTCAGCCGAAACGGGCTACTCCAATATCGAGGTGCGCCTGACCAACGCCGTTGTCATTTCGGCGCGCATCGATGGACAGCAGGTCACCAATCCTATCGGCTTTCGCGGTCGGCATTTCTCGCTCACGCTCTTCAGCGCCTACGCCCCGTTAATGCAACTGGGCGCGCTCGAAACCGTCGCGCAGGGTCTCGACCTTTCCCTGATTGCCGTGGTGGCCGAACCCTACGCGCTGGCGCGCTGCCTGAGCACCAACGCCAGTGAGGATAGCGGCGCCATCTTCATCGACATCGGTGGCGGTACCACCGATATCGCTCTTGTACGCCAGGGTGGCATCGAGGAGACACGTATGTTTGCCCTCGGCGGTCGTACCTTTACACGCCGCGTGGCGACCAGCAAAGGCATCTCTAACCGCGACGCCGAGGCGATCAAGTTGAGCTACAGCAACGGCCAGCTCAAGGGCCATGAGCGCGAGGAAATCGCCAACATTCTGGCACCCGAATGCCAGACCTGGATGGACAGCGTCGAACTGTTGATCGACGAACTGGCAAAAGGCGAGCTTCTGCCGCCTGCCATTTATCTCGTCGGCGGCGGCTCGTCCCTGCCCGATTTGAGGCATAAGCTCGAAACCTTCCCCTGGACGCAGCGCCTGCTCTTTGCTCACCAACCGATCATTCGCACGGTCCAGCCGGAAATGGTCTCCAGCATCCTCGACCCGCACAATTTTCTCAAAAATGCGCAGGATATCACGCCGATGGCCCTCGCCTATCAGGTGGTCGAACTACAGAACGAAAATTCTGTTCTTGAAAGAGCACTGGAACGAGTTATTCACAACATGCGCATCTAAACTGGCTTCTATCATGTTGTATTGCGTCTGAAGGGGGTGAAAGGACTTATGGCAGGTGAGCAACCAACTTTTCTTAATCTCAGTCCTGAAGAGAGCCTGACGAACGTACACGAGCGGTTGAGGCTGATTCCAGAACGCCGTATCGTGCTCATCGTCCCTCAGCAAACCCAACTGCGCAGCCTGATCAGTTGGCGCTTATTGCGCGGATATGCGCGCGAACTCAACAAGGATGTTCTTGTCATCAGTGCCGATCGCCAGATACGTTCGGTAGCGAAGGAAGCCGGGTTCCGTGTGGCAGAATCGCTGGCTGTGCCTCCCAGCAGCAGGAAGCGTGGGAGTAACCCCGGTCGCGGCGCTACAGGGACGGGCGCGGCACACGGCAACCGTGGCGCGAGAGGTATTGCGCGCTTTCGTCAATCTGAATCCCAGCAGTCCACTTCGTCCCGCCGTGCCACAACTGGCTCCGATCTACGCGAGAGGAGTTCTCCGCTCCAGCCTCCGCCGGAGGAGCAAGAGGCCAATGAACTGCACATATCCAATCTCGGAGAAGATGACGAGGCGGAGAGCACTGGCTGGTCAGTCTCACCTTCCTTTGGCGGCCAGTACGACGCTGCCAGTCGCTACGAACCCCCCATCGACTTCCGTATTGCTACGAACTCACCCCTGCGTCCTGTTGAGCCAACGCCGGAAGTGGAGGACGAGGACGAGGACGTTCTCCCCTATGGCTATGAGCAATCTCAGCGGATTTTCCAGGCTGCCCGGCAGCAAGAAGAGGATAAGGCCAGTTCCTCAGCAGGGAAAGATACAGGCGTTTCCCCTGGCTCTGATAGCACGATAGCGCCGCGTGACAGGATGATTCCCCCTGTTAGTGGAGAGCAAGCCGCGCAAGAGAACATCCCACCGGGACGCAGGCAATCCTCTCCTTTATCTTCTACCCTCTCGCCCTCCGCCCGGGCGCTCGAAGATCCTTTCGACGTTGTGGACGACTACCAGCCCTCGCCTCTCTCTGAGCAACGAGGCGCCGCCCCCGTCTTTCCCTTTGACGATGAAGAGGACATCGAGGATGTTTCCCAGTATCCTACCACCGATATTCCAGCGGGCGGCGTGATTGAAGATATGGGCGATAGCGATATGCCGGAACTGCCCCCGCCGCCGACCTGGGAAGAGGCGGAGGAGGAACAGGAAGTGGAGCCGGAACAGGAACAGGAGGAGGTAGACGAGCTGCCGCCTGCTTATTATCCGCCCCGCCGCTCCGGCCAGCTTTCACCAATGGGGACGGCAGCCGCGAACGCGGCGCACGAAGAGGATGCAATTGAGGACCAATCAACGCGCATCATTCCCCCCGCCCTCTCGTTGCCGGATGCGCTAGCGGGTCAACCGGCCAGTCCCACCACTGCGGAGGAAGTAGCGGCGCGCGCCGCCGTTCCCCCAACGCCAACCCGCAACAGGGAGCCGAAACCCGTTGAACTCAGGCCGGGCGGCGCATCCACGCGCCAGGTTCCCGGGCGCAGGCGCTTTTCTGCCTCACCTTCAGCCAGAGGTGGGCGACCTGCACCACGCAGTCGCAAGCCGGTCATCGCGACGCGGCGCAAGCAAAATCGATTGAGTTCGGTGCTGATTGCCATAGCCGTTTTGCTCATCGTGGGCCTTATCCTCTTCGTCTTCCCGTCCGCTACCGTGACGGTGACACTGGCCGCGAAGGCTTATAGCTGGCCCGTTGTCGTCTCAGGCGCGACCAGCCAGAACCTGGCACGGCACACTGTTCCGGTCTATAAGCTAACCTTTACCGCGAGCGTCACACAAACCGGTCAGGCCAGCGGCGCCAATACTCCCGTCGGCACGGCAAGCGCCCAGGGCCTTGTTCTGTTCACAAACAATGGTACGAAGCCAGTCACTATTCCGTCAGGAGTCGTTGTCTCAACGACAAACAATGTCTCTTTCGTTACTACCGCCCAGGGGGTCGTAACGGGCAACGGAGGGATCAATTATATCCCCGTGCAGGCTCAAACGCCGGGAACGAGTGGCAACGTTGCCGCCAACACTATCACCGTTATTCCACAGAGTAGCATCAGCCAGATTGCGCAGGCCAGCACTAATCTGGCATCCACAGATGTCAAGCTCAGCGTCACTAATCCGAGTCCCACCAGCGGCGGTGGCGTCGGCTCAGCAACGACAGTGACAAAAAATGACGTGAGCAATCTACAAAAGCAGGCCAGCAGCCAGCTCTATAGGGAACTGAAGAACTGGCTGACACAGGAGCAGGCGCGGGGCAATGTACCTGCCAGTCAGGTGCAGGAAAGCCAACTTGCCATCTATGAGACGGTGACAGCCACACCCGCCGCCGGGCAGGTTGCTTCTCATGGCACCTTCAACGAGACCGTCAAGCTCTCCATCCCGGTAGCGTTTGTGCATAGCAGCGACCTGCAAGCTCAGGCTGTGGCACAGTACCAGCAGTTGAGCAATGCGAGCACATTGCCAAAGGGTACAACCAGGCCACCGAAGGGCTACGAACCGGCGGAGGGTCAGCCGGTGCAGCTCAATCCAGCAAGTTGCCCCTCATCCGGCAAGTCGAGTACCGCCAACGCCTCCACACTCTGCTTTACGGCCACCGCGCCGGTCGCCCTGCCCATCACCGCGCAACAGGTGCAGAACCTGGTCGGCGGCAAGCAGGTCAAGGTTGTGCGCGCCCAACTCGCCAACAGCAAAACCGGCCTGCCCGGCATCAAAGCGGTCAGTGTCAACGTCTCTCCCGGTTTCTGGCCCTGGATGCCCTTCTGGACGCAGCGCATCTCCGTCCATTTTATCACCAGCACTTCTGCCTCATCTCGCTAAGCGGAAGGTGAGGCCGTGTTCATGCTCGCACATAAATACGGCCTCACCTTCCGCTTAGAAACACCTGAGAAATACCCCCTTTCGGCACAAATAGTAGACAAATTGGCTGTTTCTCCGTTAAGATTGTATTGACGAATCTGTCTCCTTTTGGAACATTTTTTGTTGGGAACGAATATATGATATGACACGATACATGGCGCTTGATGTTGGCGAAGCAAGAATTGGCGTGGCCGTCAGTGATTTCAGTGGCTTTCTGGCCTCACCCTACACGACTATTCACGTCTCGCGCTCCCGGTCGGAGACACGGACTTTTGAAGAGATTCAACGGCTGATTGCTGAGACGGAGGCCGAGGCGCTGGTGGTTGGCCTGCCTATCAGCCTGGACGGACGGCTTCACGCACAGGGGGAGCGCATTCAGGCATTCGCCGAACGCCTCAAGCGCCATATCAGCATTCCATTGACCTTCTGGGATGAACGTCTTTCGACTGCTGAAGCGACGCGTCTGCTGACCGAACGGGGCCAGGACGAAAGCGGCAGGCACCGTCATGGCGGTCGCGCCGGGCCTATCAGCAGTGGGAAAAGTGGCAAAGGGGGGCAGGGGCAACGCGCAAAACGCCGCCAGAAGGGCCAGGAGATCGATGCTCTGGCCGCCACAGTTATTTTACAGGAGTACCTGGATCACCAGGGGCATCCGGGGCATCCAGGAGTAACAGAGGAAACGTAACTATGAGAAGACGAGGATCACGCGGTGCCTTGATTGCGGTGCTTGTGCTTGGAGTACTTATCTTCGGGGCTGCCTACTTCGCGTGGAACACCGCGAGCGCCATTTTTGAGCCGGTAGATACCACCGGCCCGGGAAAAACTGTCAAGGTAGTCATTCAGAATGGGGAGAGTACGCAGCAAATCGCGGATCAACTTCAGGCCGATGGCCTGATTCGCAACGCCCTCGCCTTCCGCATCTGGGCCAGAATCAAGGGGCTGGACACCCACCTGCAGGCAGGGGTCTATACCAACCTCAATTCGAGCATGACGATCAGCGATATTATCGATAGCCTGCTCAACGCGCAGCCGGATGAATATATTGTACGTATCCCGGATGGATGGCGCATCCAGCAAATTGCCAACCAGTTTGCCAGCCAGGGACTGGTCAAATTCAATAAGCAGCAATTCCTCCAGTACACCATGCATCCGAGCCAGTTCCCCGATGCGGCAAAGTATCCTATCCTCAAGTCGATTCCTCCCGGCGATAGTATGGAGGGCCTGCTCTTCCCCGACACCTACTATGTTCCTGTTGATGCCGACGCCAGGGAAGTGATCAATCAGATGCTAACGGAATTCGAGAACGTGGTAAAGGAGCATCACCTGGATACACAGGCACAGGCCCACCACCTGACTACCTACCAGATGGTCATTCTTGCCTCCCTGGTCGAACGCGAGGTCGTCTTCCCGCAGGACATGCCCGGCGTTGCCAGCGTCTACTGGAATCGCGTCAACAAACCGAACGATGAAACGGTCGGCTTCCTTGATTCGGACCCTTCGGTCGAGTATGCCCGCGACTCACAGCCGGGTACGACCGTCTACTGGAAAGATTTGAACGACATAGGCGACAACATCGCGCCGAACAGCCCCTGGAATACCTACACGCACAAGGGCTGGCCTCCGACGCCTATCTGTAGCCCCAGCCTTGCCACTATGCAGGCCGCAGCCGCTCCTCCTACAACCAACTACTACTTCTTCCTGGGCAAGAAAGACGGTCACATCGTCTTTGCAGCCACAAAGGCGGAGTTTGACCAGGATGTACAGCAATATCTGCATTGAGCGCAGAGCATTAGTATATAGAGGATAGAAATCTCCATGAATCTGAATATCTGGCAAATCATTGCATTGGGCCTGCTGCAAGGCCTTACCGAGCTATTTCCCATCAGCAGCCTCGGCCATACCGTCATCGTTCCCGCGCTTTTAGGCTGGAGTGATATTGTCGCCAACCAGAGTTTCTTGCCGCTTATCGTGGCGCTGCACCTGGGAACAAGCATTGCCCTGGTCGCCTACTTCTGGCGTGACTGGCTGCAGGTCATCAAAGTACTGTTCAAAAGCATCAAGGAGGGCGAGGTGAAACGAGGCACCGAGGAATGGGTGAGCTGGCTCATCATCATCGGCTGCATTCCTGCCGGTCTCATCGGCGTCTTCCTGCAAGATCCACTCAAGCAGTTATTCGCCTCACCTCTGATCGCCGCTACATTCCTGGTAGTCAACGGCTCCCTGCTCTTCCTTGGCGATGTGCTGCGCAAGCGGGCAGAGGGAGATGCGCAGCACCTGTCGCCAAAAGAGCGAGAGGCACGCTTTCGCCCGCTCTCTTCGCTGACCTGGAAGGATGCTGTGATCGTGGGTCTGGGACAATCCCTGGCGCTCATCCCTGGCATCTCACGTTCAGGAGCAAGCATGGTGGCTGCTCTGGGCGTGCGGCTCAACTACGAGGACGCGGCCCGCTTCTCGTTCCTGCTTGGTGCCCCCTTAATCGGTGGAGCGGCCTTGATCGAAGTGCCACAACTATACGGTCAATCGGGATCAACGCTCCTGCTCATCTTCGTCGGCATGATCCTCTCCGGCGTCGCCGCCTACCTGAGTACCAAATTTCTAATGAAATACTTTGAGACCGGTCGCCTGCTGCCTTTCGCCTTTTACTGCTGGGGCGCTGGCCTCATCGCGCTTGGGCTTTTCCTGACTATCTTTAGCAGCCGCGCCTGAACTGGCCGTACAAAGGGGCCATATAGCCAATTTTGGTACCTCCACAAAGATTGTGCAGCTTAAAGAGGTTGATTCGTTTGATACAATGGAACCGCTTCGGAGAGACCGAAGGGTATTTTATAACAGTTCACACTAGAAGGTAGGTAGATATCGTGAAGAACACTGCATTGTTCTATGCACTCGTTGCTGTTGGTATCCTCGCTGTTATTGCCGGTGTCATTATGCATATTGGCATTGGAGCGCATCACTGGAATGGAAAGGCTTACGCCGTCATGGTGGCCGGGGCTATCTTCCTCATCGCCGGTGTTGTAGGCATGTTCATGGGCAGGTCATCCAGCAGTTCCGTTGCCAGCAGCAAGTAGCTCGGTAGAGAACGCTTTTGCTCTGACAGAACAGAAGGGGGGAGCAGGAACCAGGAGAAGCAAGTCTCTTCCGGTGCTTGTTCCTCCTTTTTGTTTCCACTACACCATACAGATTATGAGAATATTCTCATTTGTAGCGCTTCCAAAAGCTGAACGAACCTGTTATAATGGGTGCGTTCGATGCAATCTTGTATGGATCAATATTTCAAGTTGAAGAGGAGAGACTGATATGAAAAATCCAGGCATTTTCTTCGGCGCGATCGTCGTAGCGATTGTATGCTTTCTCATCGGTATTTACTACGCGCTTCCCGGCGTGAACCATATCCTGATAAGCGGCAAAACGCCGCCACTGGACCCGCAGCCTACCCATGTAGTGCTCTTTATGGGGCTCGCGGTACTGTGCGTCATTGCCGCCCTTGTCACACGTCCCAAGGCTACTCGCTAGGCGCAAGGCTTCTTATTCGAGAACTTACAGGCCGGAAGCATGTGAGAAATACTCCTGTGCTTCCGGTCTCTTTGTCTTCCGTAGGGGCTGTTTCCTTTGAAGAATGGAGAAGCAGTAAAGCAGAGCAGTTGCAAAAAAATTTGTGGTCCTGTATACTAATAGCGGAACAGAACCCCCGGAATAGGCTTGTATCCGTATATGTTCTAGAGATCGAGTAGTTCATGCTTCTTCTCTGCATGAAAGATGCAACAGAGAAGACAGGTGGCTTAGAAATTCTGGCTTAGCCAGTTGAAGGAGGTGTCGGGTTTTTCTATTCTCCTGGAGGGAAAGCATTGAGTAATGAACCGGAAACACTTACCGGTGTAATCCTCAGCGGTGCGCATGGCATCTATGATGTCTATACGGACGAGGGCATCTTGCGCAGCACGCTGCGAGGAAAACTGAAAAAGGCCTTTGCCAGGGCGCAGGCCGCTACCAGATCAACGGGCAGGCCGCGCTCTCGCTACGAAAAAATTCCTACTGCCTCCCGCGCCCAGAGAGAACGCGAGGAGCAGGAAGTCTCCATCGTCCGTCTGACCGTCGGCGACCGTGTGAAAGTACGCCGCCTCGATGAGAAAACCGGCCTGATCGAGGAGATTTTGCCGCGCCAGAGCGCCATCTCCCGCAAAGACGCCGCTTCGACCGAAAAGAAGACGATTGAGCAGACCATGATTGCCAATCTTGACCAGGTCGTGCTGGTTTTTGCTGTGGCGCAGCCTGAGCCACACTTTGGCATGCTTGACCGCTACCTCGCCATCTGCGAATCGGCGGAAATTCAACCTATTATCTGCCTGAACAAGGTTGATCTGCCCCATGAACAGCGCGTCGATGAGGCCGCCGCCCTGTACAGCAGCCTCGGCTATCGCGTTCTCTGGACAAGCTCGCACACGGGAGAGGGCATCGATCAATTGCGTTCTCTGCTCAAAGACCACACAACGCTGTTTACCGGCCCATCCGGCGTCGGCAAATCATCACTCATCAACGCTGTCGAGCCGGGCATGGCCCTGAAAACCGGCTTTATCAGTGACGCGACGGGCAAAGGGCGGCATACCACCACCGGCTCGCATCTCTACCCGCTCTCGGAAGGCGGCTGGCTGGCCGATTCAGCCGGGATTCGCGCCCTCGCTCTCTGGAACATCGAGCCGGAAGAGCTGGCATACTGCTTCGTCGAGTTTCGCCCCTATCTCGGTGAATGCGAATACTCCGACTGCATGCACATCGATGAAGAGGGCTGTGCCATCCGCCAGGCCGTCAACGATGGCCTCATCAACCCCCAACGCTACCGCAGCTACGTCAGAATCGCGACTGGAGAGGAACGTTAAACCTGCACTTATGCCAGTTAGAGCCACGTCATTGCGTGTTTGGGAACAGTGGGATACCCTGTACAGGTGGTTCTTGCAAAAGAACGTTCAGCAGAAGTTCCTGTCCTCTTATTATTATTGTTACTCGCTGGATATCTCCTCCACCAACGCCTCTATCAACTCCCCATCCTGCTCTTCCAGAACAGTTCTAGGGTCGAGCAGGAGAGCGTCGCGGAGGATGCGGGTGATGATAGGGGTGGGACGCAGACGCAGGCGTTTCGCCAGGTCTTCGAGAGGGATGGGGATGGTGTCGGCGTCGAGGGCGAGAAGCATGGTGGGCAGCGTCTCGCCGGGCAGGGAGCCGCCGCCAACGGTGGATTCGCCGCGTTGCAGGCGGGCGGGAATGTCGTGCGCCTGCAATTGCGTGGCCCAGTGGGAGGCACGACGGGCGAGCTTCTCTGTGGGAGCGGCGATCATGCGCCAGATGGGGATGTGCGTCTGCGCCTCCCGGCGCTGGTAGTGGCGCAGCGTTGCTTCTAGAGCCGCCAGCGTCATCTTGTCGATGCGCACGGCCCGCATCAAGGGGTGCTTCGCGATACGGGCCAGTACCTCCTGCTTGCCGACAATGACGCCCGCTTGCGGCCCACCGAGCAGCTTATCACCTGAGAAGCAGACAACATCAGCGCCCGCTGCGATACTCTCCTGTGGCGTTGGCTCGTGTACCATCCCGTACCGTTCGCTTGCCAGCAGACAACCGCTGCCGAGATCGTCCATCACCAGCAGGTTGTGCTGGTGAGCCAGATCTACCAGTTCGTTGAGCGGCGTGGCTTCGGTGAAACCGGTAATGACAAAGTTGCTGGGGTGGACGCGCAGGAGCAAGGCGGTGCGTTCGTTCAGGGCCGCCGCGTAGTCCGCTATGCGCGTGCGGTTCGTCGTGCCAACCTCGACAAGCTGGCAGCCGCTCTGCCGCATCACGTCGGGAACGCGAAAGCCGCCGCCAATCTCCACCAGTTGCCCGCGCGAGATCACCACCTCGCGTCCCGCTGCCAGCGTACTGAGCGCCAGCAGCACAGCCGCCGCGTTATTATTCGCCACCAGTGCCGCCTCGGCTCCCGTTAGCTCGCACAGCAACCCGGCTATGTGGCTGTGACGCGAACCGCGCTCCCCGGCCTCCAACTCGTACTCCAGGTTGGAATATCCACCCGCGACGCGCTGCACCGCCTCCACCGCCTCACGGCTGAGTGGTGAGCGCCCAAGATTGGTATTGATAATCACGCCGGTCGCGTTGATGACGGGTCGCAGGTGCGGTCGCTGCTCACGCTGCAAGGCCAGCTCCGCTCGCGCCAGCAAAACTTCTTGAGAAGGACAGGATGCGCCGCCGCGAATCTCGGCACGCGCCTGCATGAGGGTAGCTCGCAACGCCGAGAGCGCCAAAGGACGTGAGTAGTGCTCGATCAGCCGCTGCCCCGTTGTTGACTGCAACAACTCCGCGACCGAGGGCAGCAGCCGTAATTGCTTGGAATTCACACTCACACAGCACCCCCGCTTCCAGGCACTAATGCAAAGAATAGTACATCGTAATCGCCAGGCTGTTAGCTATCTTCGCCATCACTGCGCGCAGATCAACTTCGTTGAGGGGGCAGATGGCGTACTGGTCAGCCAGCAGGGAACGCAGAACAGGATACAAAAGCTCGGTTTTCACCAGACTATCAGTGTCGAGCAGGGGATAATCTCGCTTCAGCAGGAGATGATGATACGGACGGAGTTTTCCACGATATGAAGTCAGCGCGACCACATTGACCGCGCCCGCGTGACGACAAAACGGCTCTCCCGAAACGACCAGCGCGGGATGCCAGTCTAAGATACGCTTCTCCTCGATACCCGGAGGAAGCGACGGATAGCCAAAATTCACCCAGTATAACATGCCACATTGCACTGGTATCTGATACGTCAGTGCTTCCGGCACAAGTTCTGGTGGATGAGGCATAAGCTATATTCTTCTGAGTGTACGAAAAACGACCCGTTGAGCGAAACGAAATGGAATGGGTGCTTACGACCTTGCCGCGCCAACCTGAGCAAACACCGGGACTTCATTTGCCTCTAGCTGAGTATGAAAACAGGTGGTAGTGAGTGACCAGGAATGAGTGACCAGACTTAGACGCTCTTCGCGTTCATCCTGGCTCTCTTCTTGAAGGGCAAGTGCGATTTGTTCCATGTCCCGTTGATACTGTTCTGCAAGCAAGGAAGAACGGCTGAAGTCACAATTCGTCGCCATAAGATTTTACCTCTTTAACTCCAAAGTCACTGTCGCCAGTCATCGTGCTGACTCTCATCGAAAACGCCAGGTGTTTTTTCTCCAACGTAGGAGATTATACCAGCTAAATTTTCGGCTTGCAACGTTTTTATCCACTACTTTATAGCTCGGTTTATATTTGCCTGCAATTCGGTCTGTGGAATCTCCATTACCATTGTACCACTCCCAAAAAGTGCTTGACAGGACGCAAAACGTCCGCTATAATGGTCAAGCACGGTCACTTAGATCGGCACAAACAACAGAAACACGTACTTTCCGGGGGCAGTTGCCAGAGCGGTCAATTGGAGCTGACTGTAAATCAGCCGCGCAAGCTGTGGAGGTTCCAATCCTTCACCGCCCACCAGCACGGAGAGTATCTATACGATGAACTGTACAGTTATATGGGCGGTTGCCAGAGCGGTCAATTGGAGCTGACTGTAAATCAGCCGCGCAAGCTGCGGAGGTTCGAATCCTTCACCGCCCACCTGTTTCGTTCCGTCTCGTGTCACTTTTCTGTTCTGTATACTGCCCGTGTGGCGCAGCGGTAGCGCACAGTCTTGGTAAGACTGGGGTCATGGGTTCGATTCCCATCACGGGCTCCCGTGGATCGAAAGGATTTGCCATCCTATCCGGGATGAAATCATCACCACGATATCCGCAGCCTCTTCGCCTCTTCTTAAGGTATTTAAGAGGTGGGCCAGAGCTGCAAACAAGGATGCAGAGCCGCTTGCTGCCGTCTTCTGAGTTCGATCGTCACTCCCTGTAGCCGTTCATTTGTTTGTTACAGTCTGAACAGGGGCGATTCTCATTTGAGAAAGAAATGAGATCGAAATAACCAGAGGACGGCTGCTGCATGTCTATACTTAGCTGTTGCTGTCTTATCTGTCTGATCACAGATGAAAAAGGAGCCACTTTAGCAAAATGGCAAAGAAGAAATTTGAGAGAACGAAGCCCCATGTGAACGTGGGGACGATTGGTCACATCGACCACGGCAAGACGACGCTGACAGCGGCCATCACCAAGGTGCTGGCCACGGCCAAACTGGCCAACTACGTCGCTTTCGACCAGATCGACAAAGCCCCGGAGGAGCGCGAGCGCGGCATCACCATCGCCATCGCGCACGTGGAGTACGAAACGGAGAAGCGCCACTACGCCCACGTCGACTGCCCCGGCCATGCCGACTACATCAAAAATATGATTACCGGCGCCGCGCAGATGGATGGGGCCATCCTGGTGGTCAGCGCCCCCGATGGCCCCATGCCCCAGACGCGCGAGCACATTCTGCTGGCGCGCCAGGTGGAAGTGCCGGCCATGGTCGTCTTCCTCAACAAAGTCGACATGATGGACGACGAGGAACTCTTAGAGCTGGTGGAGTTGGAAGTGCGCGAGTTGCTCAGCCGCTACCAGTTTCCCGGTGATGAGGTGCCCGTCATTCGCGGCTCGGCGCTCAAGGCGCTGGAGAGCAAGGGCAACCTCTCGCGGGAAGACCCGGAGGCCGCCTGCATCTGGGAGTTGATGGATGCGGTCGACAGCTACATCCCCACCCCGCAGCGCGCCACCGACAAGCCCTTCCTGATGCCGATAGAAGACGTCTTCGGCATCAAGGGGCGAGGCACGGTGGTCACCGGACGCATCGAGCGGGGCACGATCAAAGTGGGCGAGTCGGTCGACATCGTGGGCATGCGCGAGGAGACGCGCACAGTGGTGGTGACCGGAGTGGAGATGTTCCAGAAGACGCTGGATCAGGGCATTGCCGGCGACAACGTGGGCTGCCTGCTGCGAGGAGTGGAGCGCAGCGAGGTGGAGCGCGGACAGGTGCTGGCCCGACCGGGATCGATCCGGCCCCACAAGAAGTTCCAGGCGCAGGTCTACGTGCTCTCCAAGGAGGAGGGAGGCCGTCATACCCCCTTCTTCAACGGCTATCGCCCGCAGTTCTACGTGCGCACCACGGACGTGACGGGGGCCATTCGCCTGCCGGAGGGGGTGGAGATGGTGATGCCGGGTGACAACATCGAGATGACCGTTGAACTCATCCAGCCGGTGGCGATGGAGGAGGGGGTGCGCTTCGCCATTCGTGAAGGTGGTCGCACCGTTGGCGCAGGCGTCTGCGTCAAAGTCGAACAATAAG
>DATGLM010000039.1:0-28561 GCA_035294125.1 Ktedonobacteraceae bacterium
GTAAGTGTTCAGACTTGCCCGAATGGGTTTGCCTGGGTCAAGAAAGCCACACATTGAGAGAAGGGATTGAGACCTTGAGCCATCCAGGTGCCAAAGAGGCTGGCCAGACCCATGCGAGTCGCTGAGCCTTTGGGACTGCGCGAGCCGCCACTGATTTTGCGAGCAATTACCAATGGGCGCACACTGCGTTCGGCCAGATTGTTGTGGGCAGGCACCCCAGGGAAAGCGAGGAAGGCAAACATCTCTGGCAAGAAGCGTTCCATGCGTTCACAAAGGGTGTGTTGAAACGCCAGCGTGTGAGCAAAGGGCTGACACAGCGCCCAGAGCCGTTGTTCAAAGGCATGTTGTTGTGCCACGCCAGCCTGTTGTTGCTGGCGTGCGGACAAGTGTGGGTCAGGGCCCTGCTCGGCCCAGGTGACGGCATCATCATAGACCTGTTTCACCTGCTGAGCCCACAGAAGCAGTCCCTCATCTTGGGGGTATTTCTTCTTCAGGTTGTGGATATCACGCAGGTAATGCACCCAACAGCGCTGATGCAGCCCCTGGTGACTGTTGTAGCCAGCGTAAAAATCGCTGCCCAACACCCCGGCAAAGTCTGGCCCGATCAGCTCTTTGACAACCTCTCCTGAACGCGAGTGATGATACTCGTAGTAGCGCAGCGTTGGGGTAGAGGCACTCCAGATGTAGCCATTCTCGCCATCCTCTCGCCACCCGGTTTCGTCCGCTTGCACCGCGGGACTGGCGCGAATCTGGGCTTTGATCTCCTCAAGAACTGGCTTGGCTTGGGTGACCACCCGGTGCAGCAGTTCGACGATTTCCCCAATGCTGATCTCACAGCCGTAGAGCAGGAGCAGCAAGCTGCGGATTTGTCGCACGGGCAAGCGTGTGACGGTGCGCAGCAAGGCGATCAAGCTGGTCAAACGAACCCCGATGCGCCCTTGCCCCAATACCTGTTCGTGCAGATCAACCGGAGCCTCGTGCCAGCGTTGACACTGCGTACAGCAGCCTTTGAAGATGCGATGATGGATCACCTCCACTGGTTGGGGCTCAGCAAGCTCGATCACTTCTCGCACCCGTGCCAGGCTGATGCCTCCCAGTCGCAGATGGCACTGGGGACAGGTGAGCAAGCGATGTTCCACGATCTGGGTTGGCACGCTGCGAGCCCGTCCCCGATTGTGCTTTGCCTCTCGTTTCTTTCTCGGCTTTTTCTCTTCTGCAGGGCGTTTCTTCACATTCTCTTTGACGAATTCCGGCGGTTCGCGTTGCTTTTCCAATTCCTCAATGCGAGCCAGCGCCTGGCGCAGGGCTTCCTTCACCTGGCTGAGTTCTTCTCGCAACTCCTGATTTTCCGCCCGGAGGCGATCCATTTCTTCCTGCTGCTTCATGCGTTTCAGTTTATCAAAGGGGTCAAGTCTGAACACTTACGTTTTAGAGCTTGCCTTTGCAGCCCATCAGGACTACATCAAATGGCTTAATGCTTTTGCGCCTTGCCTTTGCGAGATTGATGTTATACTTCCCAGGGGAAGCGGTAGGAACCAGGTCCGTTCTCGATCTCCCGTTCGGGTTGGAAACATCAGTTGACCCTATAGATAGAACGGCCCAGCCAGCCGATTCCCCCTAAGGCGGCAAAAAGTTCTAGTATGCTGACATTGGCGGTCACATGATCGACAGAGATGAGGTAGAATGCCCCGACTTTGCTGGTGGCAGCAATGGCGAAGAGGCCGAGACCGATCCAGGCGGGCAGTGTTGCGTAGAGCAGGGCGCGTTGCCAACCGGGCGTCAGGTAGCCGATGACGACGGGCAGCAAATAGAGCAGAGCGGTAATGATGGGTGAGATAGCGGCAGGGAATGGTCCATCGAGGGCAGCGCTGGGCGATTGGGGCAATAAGCGCGTCCAGAGCTGCGCCGGAACCAGTGCCAGCGTCACCAGAAGCGTCTCTAAAATGACCAGGGCGAACACGAGCGTCATCAAGACTTTTGCGCGTTCAATATGTTTTGTACGAGGTTGTACCATAAACGTTCTTTCTAGCTCTTGGGCAGAGGCAGAAGCCCCATTTGATATTTGAGCATGAGAATGCGGCGCACCGAGTCGTCGATACGCTGCTGGCTGATCTGTCCATTATTGATAGCTTGCTTGATACCCTGGATCATGGAGGCGACATCGGAGGGTGTCGATGCTCCCATCAGTAGATCGTCACCTGCCTGAATAGCCATCACTGCCGCCTGGGCTTCTGTATAGTAAGCACTAACCCCTTCCATAGTTAAGCTATCGGTGATGACGACGCCCTGGAATCCCAGCTGGTCGCGCAAGATGCCAGTTACGACTTTATAGGAAAGCGACGAGATGGTATTGGGGTCGACCGCCTGTACAATCTCGTGTGTGACCAGAATTGCATGGACGTTGCCCTGCGCTATCAAGGCCCGATAGGGTGCCCAGTCAATAGCTTCGAGCTGGCTCAGTGGCCGGGTCAACTGTGGTAGGGTAGCATGTGGGTCCGCACTGACGTCGCCCAGACCGGGAAAGTGCTTGAGCGTGCCAAGCACCTTGCCGCTCTGTTGCAGGCCCTGAAGGTACGCGCTTGCCATTCTGGTGACAAGCGCAGGGTTATTGCCGTAGGTACGCATGTAGAGTTGTGGGTTGTACACATCGTTCACATCGACGACTGGAGCAAGGTTCAAATTGAAGCCATAATAGGCGAGGTCCTGTGCGACCTGCACTCCTTCTTCCTGCGCACGGTTCGGGTCATTTGTTGCGCCAATGGCGGTCTCCGATGGTTCTGGCCCATCCAGGCTTGCCAGCCGGTCGACGGTGCCGCCCTCCTGGTCAATGGCCACGATCAACGGCACTGAGCTATTTTGCTGCATTTGCTGGATCAGCCCTTTGAGCTGGGGCTTGCTGACGATATTGTTATTGGCGGTGAAAAGCAGGACGGCCCCGATATCATACTGACTGATCATCGTGCTGATATCATACGAATACTCCGGGCCAACGAACTGCACAATCATCATCTGACCCAGCTTCTGGTCAAGCGTCATATTCTGCACGATCAGATCGATATATTGCTGAGGTGTCATCTGCCGCCTGGCTGTGGTTCCTGGCGTGGATGTAGCATGCAGTTGCTGGTTGATCTTGTTGAGTACATTGTCATTGGAACTGGCTGAACCGGCGAGCACAGAGGACCATCCCTGTGCTCCGATAAATTGCGAAAGGCTCTGATTGCTGGCGTTGAAGACAAGGATACAGAGCAAGGCAATAAAAGGAACGACCTTCCAGCGTGAAAAGGAGTCTTTCGCCTTCAGATCATTCACATGCACTGCTGTCGTCAGGACGGGCACGGCTTTTTTCCCGTTCGACAGGGTTCTGGGCATTTTGATGGTCGTTATGGCTGCCAGCGCGAAATTCTCTTCCTGCTTGTTCTGCTCGCCCTCACCCGCTGATTCCTGCCGTTTTTCCCGTTCTGACCTGACAATGCTGGCCGCTGCGGCAGGGATGAGGAGGGGAGCTCTAGAAGACAGTTCGAGCCTGGCGGAAGTTTGGTCGGGAGAAGGGATGGCTTCCACCTCGTGTGTAACTTCCAGATTTATGCTGTTACTCGATTGCTCTGATGAGCGGCGGGACGTCGCTTCGTCCATAAACACCTCTTTATGGCAACTGGCAGGCCACGTTGTTCCAGGCAAGCAGTTTTAATGTCATCCATATATTAAACGACTTGTATGTACAGGTTGTAACTACACGAGCCTTAACCTGCGTAGTCAAGCAGATGTCACGCAGAAAATCAGTGAGATAGCTCACAATTTTCATCCTTTTTCTTAGTATAGGATATATTTGTAAGAGAAATTTAAAATTCCGTTCTTGTCTACGTCTTTTTTCGTAGAATCATTTCAAAGAGGGTGTACGAACTGCTTGTTCAAACGGGAAGGGTGCGATATACTGTCTCCACGGGTGGTGTGCAACTTTGCTGAAAGGTAGTCTGCTGAACATGGTCAGGGAAGCTCATCAAGCAATTTCCACAAAGCGACGTGTGCCGTCGCGAATGCCTGTCAGTATTTTACTGGGAGCAGGGACTACTGCTCTCTTAATCTGTCTTGTTATTCTCGTTGCCTGGCTCTTAGCTTTGTCTCATTCTGCTTCCGGCACGGCTGTGAGCCTCCTGGCCGTTTTACTGACTGCTTTCTTCCATTCATCCGTGTTCCTGATTGGCATAGTTGTCGCTCTGGCGGTTTTTAGCCTGCTGTTCTGGCTGATCGCTCGTCCCAGAGCTATTAGCGCCTACCTGCGTGAGGCCGCTGCCGGGCAGGAACCCTATCACCAGCGCTATACCCCCTTTGCCCTGGCTTTACCGGCGCAGAATGCACAGGGGCAGGGAGCGCAGCCGAGTCAGCTACAACCGGCTCCCGTACACGACCTGTTTCAGCAGGATACGTCTGTGTTGCTTATCGGTGAGGCGGGGATGGGAAAGACGATGGCCCTGCGCGAATTCCTGTACGAAGCCGCGCACAACCGCCGGGGCAAGGTACGCGGACGCGAGCGGCTCCCTCTCTATGTGCCATTGCAACACTACGCGCTTTATCTCAAGGCGCGCCTGCGGATAGACCCGGAGACAGGGCAACTCCTGTCACCCCCCGTGACTCTGCTCGATTTCCTGCGTGAGAGCAATTTGCCCGGCCTCTCGCGGCTTGCCCCATTTTTGCAACGGCTGAGCGGGCAGGGACGCCTGCTTTTGCTCTGCGATGGTTTGGACGAGGTTGACCCGGATTTTCGACCGTTGATCGTGGATGAACTGGTAGAGGAAATTCGCCAGAGTGATAATCGTGTGGTGCTCGCCTGCCGGAAGTCAGCGTTTCAGGCGCAGGAAGCACTTGTCCAACTGGTGCAAGATAGTCGCGTGGAGTGGCTGGAACTTCAGCCGCTGGATCAGGAGCAGGTGCGCTCCTTTGTCGAGAGTGCCGCGCTCAACGCTGCTCATCCCTGGCAGCATACGGCGGGACAGGTCATGCAGGGCATCATCTCAAGCCGCCTGCGCACGCTCAGCACCAACCCGATGATGCTCTCCTGTCTGGTTGAGGTGGTTGATAAGGTGGGCGTCAGGCAGATGCGACAGCTTGATACTCGTGGTGCCCTGTTGCGCGCATTTATCACCCAGATCATCGAGCAACAACGGGCTACCTGGCGACAGCAGCTCCCGGCCACACAGAGCATCATTGACTTTCTGGGGCGGCTGGCCTACGTTGCTCGTCTGAGTGGAAGCCTCAGCGCAATACAGTTGCCCCTGGCTGGCGAAGCGGCGGATGCTCTCCAGACATGGTTAGACGAGCATCCCGCGCCTTATCCCTTTAGAACCAATGCGGCAGAACAGACGCTTTCTTTCGTCAATGACGATGTATCGCTCCTGTTGCAGTTCGCGCAGGAGGCAGGATTGCTCATCCTCGCTGCGGATGGAGTCCTGAGTTTCAGCCACGAACTGCTTGCTGAATATTGCATCGCCGAATATTTTGCCCTCATCGCCCAGGCACAGGGAGGACAATACCTGCTGCGTGAAGATGTCCTGGCGGATGTTGAGCGATGGTGCGGCCCCATCGCTCTCTGGGCGGGCCTTGTCAGTGACCCTCTGGCGCTTGCCGGGCGCTTGCAGCTTGCCGGGCGCGGTGGGCCATCTCTGCTGCCCGCCTTTGCCCTTGGTCTCGTTGCTGCCGGTGTCCGTGATGTGGTGCCGCGCACAAAAACCGCGACCCTGACTCCTCTGGCCCTCCCTGAGAGTATGGAGGAGGCGTTGACAAAGGTAGTGCAGAATCAGGCGGCGCGAGAAAACCTTGTCCAGCTCTGTACGCTGTGCGCGCAAAATGGCGGTGAGGAAATCTACTCCGCGCTGCCGTTGCTGCTGCCAATCCCGGGTATCGCCGATCTTATTGCGCGGCTGGATAACGGAGTTGTGCCGGACTTGCTATGTGACTACCTGGTCGATATTGTAAACAGGCAATCATATGATGCGCAGGTCAGGAGCCTGCTGGTTGTGCTGGGGCGCTTTGGTGATGCTGTTGTGGATCGGGTGAGCGTCTTGAGCCAGCCCGGCGGCGGCAGGAGCGAACGACTGCGCTTCGCCGCCATTCAGATTCTGGGCCGCGTAGGTACGGAGCGAGCGATAGAGCAGGTGCTGCCATTCCTCGGCTCCAGCGAGCAATCTATTGCCAGGGCAGCTCTGAATGCACTGGTTCGGCCCGGCCCACAAGTCACTTTGCCCGCTGTTTTGCCTCTGCTCGAAAATTCCACTCCTACTTCCGCAGAGGAGACGACGCAACTGGCTGTGCTGGATGTCCTGGCGCGCTTCCTTCAGGAGCCGAAAGCGGAGCGCCAGCTTACGACCGCAGAATACCAGCACATCCTGAGCGTGCTGCTCACATTGCTCAGCAGCGATTATACCAGAGCCGCCGCGCTGCAGGAGAAGGCGCACAATTTGCTGGTATGGCAGGGGCGGCAAGCGACAAACCGGGGCGCGATAGCGCTCGATCTGCTGATCCAGGCTCTGGCATCGCGGGATGAAGCGCAGGGAAACAACGCCGCACGGGTCTTGCTGACAATCGGCCAGGTAGCGACGGAGCGCCTGCTGGCATATTTGAATTCGCAGCCACCCAATGCCGTGCGTGTGCGCATTATCGAGGTATTAAAGGGCAGCCGCGACCAGCAGGCGTTGCCCGCTCTGCTACAACTGGTGGCGGACCCATCGCCGACGGTGCAGCAGCAGGTTGCAGCAACCCTCGCCGCCTTTGCTCCTGCCAGCATTTCCGGCCTGCTTGACCTTGTCGCCAGCAGTCCTGATGAGATGGTGGCGAGCCGGGCGGCACAGGTACTGGTCTCAATAGGGAACGAGGTCGTCGAACCTGTTGCTGCTTCCTTGCATTCCATCTCTCCAGAGCGCGCGCGCCTGCTCGTCGAAGTTCTGGAAGAAGTTCCTGATACTCGCGCCATTCCTGCGCTGGTCTCTCTCCTGCAAGAGCCACAGGCGGAGCTATTGCTGGCAGTAACGGCTATGCGCGCCCTGGGACAGATTCCCGATCAGCAGGTCGTGCCACCTCTGTTGAGCATGCTGGAGCAGCCACAGGCGCAGCTTTACGAAGAAGCCATCACCTCCCTCGGTCATCTTGGTGAGATAGCCCTGCCCGACCTGCTGGCTGCCCTGGATGTCTGGCAGGAGCCGAAGTTGCAAGAGCGCACGCGTCGCGCTATTCTCTGCATGGTTCCTTTTCCCGGCGAAGCACTGATGGAAGCTCTGGGCGCAAGCAGTGATACACTGGCCGGGCAGATTATGCGCATCTTCGGCACGCAGGGGCCGGAAGCTGCGCAGACGCTCGTCAATCATCTGCTGGATACGGATTCACGTGTCAATGCCTGCATACACCAGGTGCTTGACACCATGCCCGGCCCTATCGTTGTGCCCGCCTTGCTAGAGGTGCTGAATCAACCAGCGTGGGTACCTGTGGTATCCCCTCTGCTCCTCAAATATCCAGAGGCTGTTGCGCCTCTCGTCTCCCTCCTCAGCGATCCGCAGCGCGATACCGTCGCTGCCTCTATTCTGCCGCAGTTCGGAATGGATGTACTTGATCCGCTGCTTGCCAGCCTGACAGAGGACAACCTTGAGGCGCAGGAGTACGCAGGGCGCGTCATTGTATCGTTGGTACGGCAGAAGCCGGAGGAAATTGACCGGGTGGTGCAACTCTTTGGCAACACGCTCTCCCCGCAGGCTCAAGAGGTGCTGCTTGATACCCTGACCGGGCCACTGGCCGACGTCAGCCTGCCCGCTCTGATGAGCGGCCTGGAAGACGCTCGCCTGGTGGAAGGTGTATCCGAGGCTCTGGTACGTATGGAAAGTGAGGAAGAGAGAACTGGAGATGTGCTGGGGCAACTGCTGCAAGCGCTGCGCGTGCCTGAGCGGCAGTGGGGCGCGGAGCGGGCGCTGGTGAAAATCGGCGCTCCGGCGGTGCAGAGCGTGGGCAGCCTGATTACCGATAGCGCCCCCTCTGTTGCCATGACAGCCCGGCGCATTTTGATGCACATTGGCACTCCTGCTTTTCCCTTTATCTGGGCCGCTTCCAGCGATACTAGCAACGCGGCGCGGCGAGAAGCCGCTCTTTCCGTTTTGAACGAGATGCCCGCCACGGTCATACAGGATGGGCTGCTCTGGAACCTGATGAGCGATCAACCACAGGATGTTGCGATGGCTGTGGCTCTGCTCCTGGAACGCATCCATACCGAATCAAGGCTGGCGTTTGAGGAACAGGAGATGATTCCATCGCTGCTGGCATACGTGGAGAAGCAGGGCGGCGAGCGCACACTGCAGCGCATTCTTGCCCTGCTCCTCTTCATTGGTGGGCAAAATGTCACCGAGCACCTGGTGCAGGAACTTTATCGCCAGCCGGAATATACCGATCAGATTATCCATGCTTTCTTGTTGCTGGGCCGGACAGCGGCGAAGACGTTGGAGGATATCCTGCATGACCCGAATGCGACGCTGGAATTGCGCGCCGCCGTTGTGGGTACCCTCGGCACGATCGAGCCAACACAGAGTGTCACCGAGTACGTCAGAAATATCAGTGACTACGGCTATGGCGTCACAGCCCGCCCTGAGGGGCTGAACGACCCCGACTTGCTCAACGTGGCGCTGCGGGCGCTGGGCGGCTTGCTGGTAGGCGGTCACTGGGATGTTTCTACCTTACTCGATCTACGCACGAAAAATATGGAGACCGACCTCGCTACTGCTCTACTCGGCTGGCGCTACGGAGCATATATCCACAAACTGCTCGGTGACCTGCGCAACGAACGCGAAGCGCACCAGATGGAGGTGCGTAATTTGCATATACTCATCAATACGGAGCAGCAGGAGAATCAGCGCTTGCAGGAAGAACTGGAGCAGGTGAGCCAGGAACACAACCTGCGCCTGGAAGAACTGGAGCATGAGAAGCGCCAGCACCAGGAACTGCGCAACCGCCTCGATTATCGCGAGCAGCAGCGCCAGAATCTGGAGCGCGAAAACGACCATCTCAAACACGACAATGAGCTACTGCGCCGCGAAATCAGTTTGCTGCGCCGCGAAAACGATCAACTGAAGCAGGAAGTCTGAGAGAATTTCTCCCCGCTTGCCCTTCTTTATTTTGAAGACTCCTCAAAAAAGTCAGAAAAGGGATTGACAAAAGGAAATTTGTTGAGTATCCTCGTAAGAGTAGCAGTATTACTTGGTCTGTTCATCATACCAATTGGCTCAGGGAAGAGCGGGAGCGTTCTATTGGATTACACACCGGTGCAGCCGAGCAAAGTTTTTGAGCAAATTGTGGAGCAAATCGAGCGGCGTATTTTGAGTGGCGAACTGCGCAGCGGCGACCGCCTGCCCAGTGAGCGCGAACTGGGCGAGCAGTTTCATGTCAGCCGTACAGCGGTGCGCGAGGCCATGAAGACGCTGGCGCAGAAGGGGCTGGTTGATATGCGGCCAGGTCGGGGAACAATCGTCATCGATGGCACCTCACGGGCGGTGAAGCGTTCGCTAGGCCTGATGTTGAGCGTCGGGCAGGAAGACGGCTCGCAAAATCTGGTGGAGGTGCGCGAAATTCTTGAACCCGAAATCGCTGCCCTGGCGGCGGCGCGAGCTACTGAAAAAGAGATCGCCGCCATGCGCCAGGCCGTAGCGATCATGGACAACAACCTGACCAATGCCGATGCCTTCATTGCCGCCGATAACGACTTTCACCGCGCTCTTGCTCAGGGAACGCACAATGTCCTCATTCTTCGTCTCGTTGACTCCATCGTAGACCTGCTCAGCGAGCAGCGCAAGCAGATCTTTGCTGTAGAGGGTGGCCCGCAGCGGGGCCAGTTCCATCACAAACGCCTGCTCGATGCAGTGCTGCACCATAACCCTGAAGCTGCCCGTCAGGCTATGCAGGCGCACCTGTTGCAGGTGCGCGAAGATGCTGGCGCGCATCCGAATTCATAAGTACCCCTACAACAAGTTCATCAGAATATTTTTGAGGAGTATATCTTATGACTACTCTTGGTTTTGTTGGCCTCGGCGCAATGGGGGGCCGCATCGTCAAGCGTCTGTTGGACGCGGGGAATACTGTCATTGGCTATAATCGCACGATGTCGAAAGCGCAGTGGCTGTTGGAGGCCGGGATGCAGTGGGGCGACTCGCCGCGAGAGGTGGCGCAGAAGGCCGACGTGATCTTCACGATGGTCACCAATACTGCCGCGCTGCAAGATGTATCTGGTGGTCACAACGGCATCCTGGCCGGGTTGGGGCCGGGCAAGGTATACATCGATATGAGCACCGTCAGCCCCGAAAAATCGCGTGAACTGGCGGCAAAGGTGGCTGAGAAGGGCGCACAGATGCTTGACGCCCCGGTTTCCGGCAGCATCATCACCCTTGAGCAGGGCAACCTCTCCATTATGGTCGGCGGAGATCAGGCGGCTTTCGAGCGCATCGAGCCTATCCTGCTTCAGATCGGGCCGAAGGTAAACTACGTAGGCGGCAATGGGCAAGCAGTTCTGCTGAAGATCGCCATTAATCTCAGCCTGCAAGTGCAGTTCATGGCTCTGTCAGAAGGCTTGCTGCTGGCCGAAAAGGGCGGCATTCCACGCGAGGTCGCGCTGGAGGCCATGCTCAACAGTGCCATTGCCTCACCCTCGCTGAAATACCGCGCCCCGTTCATTCTCAACATGCCGGACGAGGCCTGGTTCGATGTCAACATGATGCAGAAAGATATGCAACTGGCGCTGGAGATGGGCCGCGAACTGGATGTAGCGATGCCAACCACCGCTCTCAGCAACCAGTTCCTCACGTCAGCCCGCGCGATGGGCCTGGCAAAGAAAGATTTCGCCATCACCTACGAAGTGCTGGCCCGTCTGGCCGGTTCTGGTAATACACAGGATACAACGGAAGACGAGAAATAACTCATGGGCTGGCATAAAAATCGCGTCTTTTTTTACTAATGGAGTATCACATGTCGCAATCTCAAACAACACCCTCTGAGCAGGCGGCAACGATCGGAACTGCCGGGGCGGAGCGTGAACGCTGGCTGCATATGTACGAGTTGATGCTCAAAATTCGCCTTTTTGAGGAGCATGTCAACGAACTCTACATGAGCGCGAAAATGCCCGGCCTCGCGCATCTCTATTCGGGCGAAGAGGCTGTGGCCGTTGGGGTCTGCTCGGCGCTGCGCAAAGACGACTACATCACCAGCACGCATCGCGGTCACGGTCACTGCATCGCCAAAGGGGCCTCGCTTGATCGCATGTATGCCGAACTGCTCGGCAAGGAAGCAGGATACTGCCGTGGCAAGGGCGGCTCCATGCATATCGCCGATCAGGACACGGGCAATCTGGGAGCCAACGCCATTGTCGGCGGCAGTGCGGGCATTGCCACGGGCGCCGCCATGTCTATCAAGATGCGCGGCAGCGATCAGGTGGTTGTCTGCTTCTTCGGTGATGGCGCGCTGGGTCAGGGCGTGTTGTACGAGGTGATGAACATGGCCTCGCTCTGGAAATTTCCGGTGCTCTACGTCTGTGAGAACAACCTGTACAACGAGTACACCCACAATTCTCAGACCACGGCGGGCGACATGCGCGCCCGAGCGACAGCTTTCGGCATTCCGGCGCAGGAGGTGGACGGCCAGGATGTGCGCGCCGTCTATGCCGCCGTCTCGCCACTGGTCGAGCGCGCGCGGCAGGGTGAAGGCCCGGCCTTCCTGCTCTGCCATACCTATCGCTACTACGGCCATCACGTCGGCGACATCCAGCGTTCGTACTATCGCTCCAAGGAGGAGGAAGAATACTGGAAAACGCAGCGCGACCCGTTGAAGATTCTTGCCGGTTGGTTGATCGAACAAGGCATGGCTCATGAGCAGACCTTTGAGCAAATAGCGCGGCGTGTCCAGGCCGAGGTAGAGGCAGGCGTCGAATTTGGCCTGCACGCGCCCTACCCGCAACCGGAAGAGGTGGTGCAAGATGTCTACGCTTAACGTTGAGAGCCGCCAGCATACCGGTGAAGCCGTGCGCGAGATCACGCTGGGGCAGGCCATTCGCGAGGCGCTGGCCGAAGAGATGCGCCGCGATCCGCGAGTCTTCGTCATGGGTGAGGATGTGGCTGAGGCTGGCACTCCTTTCAAGGTGCTCTCCGGCCTCGTCGAAGAGTTCGGCCCTGAACGCGTCATCGATACGCCCATCTCCGAGCCGGGTATTACCGGTATGGGTGTGGGCGCGGCCATGACCGGTATGCGCCCGGTGGTGGATATCATGTTCGGCGACTTCCTGGGCCTGGCGATGGATCAGATTGTCAATCAGGCGGCGAAAGTCCATTATATGTCCGGCGGCAAGCTCAAGGTGCCGCTGGTCGTGCGCACCACACTGGGGGCCACTCGTCGCAGTGCCGCCCAGCACAGCCAGAGTCTGCACGCCTGGGTCAGCCACATTCCAGGCTTGAAGGTCGCGTTGCCCTCGACCCCCTACGACGCAAAGGGTCTGCTCAAAACGGCCATTCGTGACGAGAATCCGGTCATTTTCTTTGAAGACAAGATGATGTATCAGCTCAAGGGGCCGGTGCCTGAAGGCGACTACACTATCCCCTTCGGTGTCGCGGACATCAAGCGCGAGGGGACAGATATCACTATCGTTGCCACCAGCAGCATGGTGCAGGTCGCGCTCGCCGCCGCCGGGCAACTGGCCGCGCTGGGCATCAGCGCGGAAATCATTGACCCGCGCACCACGTATCCGTTAGACAAACAGGCTATGATCGAATCCGCGAAAAAGACGAGCCGGGCCATCGTCATAGATGAAGGGTACGAACGCTACGGCGTCACAGCGGAGCTTGCCGCCATCATCGCCGAGGGCGCGTTCTACTATCTTGATGCCCCGGTCAAACGCATGGGCGCGATGGACGTGCCGATCCCCTTCTCTCCCGTCCTGGAAGATCAGACCGTCCCCACGCCTGCCGCCGTCGTTCAACTGGCAAAAACACTCTGTGCGCGTGTGTAGATATATCTGAGTCTCGCATAGGGGCGGAGGTGGTGATTGGGAGGAGTGGGGACCCTTGTGATCGCCCGTTTTCAAGGGAAGGAGCATAAATCATGGCACTCAAGACCTATGGCCTGATGGGTGTAGACTGGGAAGAACGAGTCAATTATGAGCGATTGCGCACCGAGCGGCTCAATCGCATCAAGAAGCTGCTGAAAGAATCGGAACTGGGCGCGCTGCTCTGCTTCGACATGACCAATATCCGCTACATCACCGCCACGCATATCGGCACGTGGGCGATGGATAAGCTGGCGCGCTTCAGCCTGCTGCCACAGGACGATGAGCCGATTGTGTGGGACTTCGGCTCCGCCGCCCGGCACCATCAACTCTACTGTCCCTGGCTGGGTGAGCGTTCCCGCGCCGGTATCTCCACGCTGCGCGGGGCCATGCTGCCGGAGGCGGGACGCGCCGAGGACGTGGCGCGCAAGATTCGCGTCGAACTGGAGCAGCGCGGCTTGCTCAACGAACCCATCGGCGTGGACGCTATCGAATTGCCCGTGCTCTTTGCGTTGCAGAAAGAGGGCATCAAGGTTGTCGACGGGCAGCAGTTGATGCAGCAGGCGCGCCTCATCAAGACGCAGGACGAAATTACCCTGCTTACCACCGCCTGCATGATGGTCGATGCCGCCTATGATGAACTGTACCGCGCCATGAGGCCTGGCTTCCGCGAAAACGAGTGCGTTGGCCTCGTGAGTAAGGTGCTCTATGATCTGGGGTCGGAGCATGTCGAGGGCGTCAATGCCATTTCCGGCGAGCGCTGCAGCCCGCACCCGCACGTTTTCAGCGACCGCGTGCTGCGCCCCGGCGATCCGGCCTACTTCGACATCCTGCACAGCTACAACGGCTATCGCACCTGCTATTATCGCACCTTCGCCATAGGCAGCGCTTCGCAGGCGATGGTCGATGCCTACAAGCGCTGCCGCGACATTCTCGATCTCGCAATCAGCCAGATTCGCCCCGGCGTCACCACTGCCGATATCGTCAAGCTGTGGCCGAAGGCGCAAGAATTTGGTTTCCCGGACGAAGAGGCCGCTTTCGCGCTTCAGTACGGGCATGGCGTGGGCCTCTCCATCTGGGAGAAGCCGGTCTTCAGTCGTCTCGTCTCTCTCGACCATCCTGAGGTCATTCAGGAAGGTATGGTCTTCGCGCTGGAGACCTTCTGGCCCGCCAGCGACGGCTGGACTGCCGCTCGCATCGAGGAGCAACTGGTGGTGACGAAGGATGGCTGCGAGGTCATCACGCGCTTCCCGGCCGAGCAATTGCTGGTTGCGGGCGTGCGCTACTACACCGTCACCGGCCCACTGCCCACTACACGCGAGACGCAGTCGAACCTGAACAATAACGGCTACGGCCACTTCGCCGACCTGAGCCTGCAGGGGACGCCGCTGCATGGCAACCAGGCGGCAGTGCCTACACTGGGAAGCTGATTTTCTCTCCCTGCTACCGCCGCAGGGCGATCGCGAGGGTCGTCCCTACTGTACACAATGGCTCGCGAAGCGAGCCATTGTGTGGGGCGGATGGGGGCGTATATAGTAGGGGTCACCTCTGGCAGGTGGCCCGGGTCTCTGAGAGCTATACATGGCAACAAACGTTATTCTGCCCGCGTTGGGCATGGCACAGGAGACGGGTCTGATCGTGCGCTGGCTCAAGATGGCGGGCGAGACCGTCAAAAAGGGCGAGCCTCTGCTTGAGATTGAGACCGACAAGACAACGGTCGAAATCGAGGCAGCGGCGGAGGGCGTGCTCGCCAACATTACGGCGGCAGCCGGAGACGAGATTCCTGTCGGGCAGGTGATCGCGCAAATTCTGGCTCCCGGCGAGATGTCACCCGAAAGTACTAGAACTCAACCGGTAATGACGGCAACAGCGGGAAATGAGAATGGTGCCTCTGCTGCCGCCGTTGCACCTGCTCGTTCCGCTCAGGAAGGCGCGGCAGAGGCTCCTGGCAATGATGCTGGTAACAGAGGTGAGGCAGGCATTGCTGCCACTCCCCTGGCCTCGCGTATCGCTGCTGAGCACAATCTGGACCTGCGCATGATTAAGCCGTCCGGGCGACGCATCCAGAAAGCTGATGTGTTAACATATATTGGTGATCGGGAAAAAGCGGTAACAGCCACTGTTAGCGTTAACCCGCGCCTGGCAGCCGCGTCACCGAAGGCGCGGCGGCTGGCAAAGGAGCAACACAAGGACCTGTCTGTCATTCGTGGCAGTGGGCCTGAGGGTGCTGTACTTGCCGTAGATGTACTCAACGCGCAGGCGACTGTCCCTGTCGCCCCTGCTCCAACTTCGCTTCCTATTGAAGCAGAGGGAAGGACGGTGATGGCGGAAGGTCAGGAACTGGCTGTCAGCCATAGCTGGCGTGTAATGGCCGGGCGCATCACGCAGAGCTGGGGGAGTGTGCCGCATTTTTATCTGGTGCGTGAGGTGCGGGCAAATCGCCTGGTAGCGTGGCGCGACGAGGCAAAGCGGCGGCTGCGCGAAAATGTGACCTATACCGACCTGCTGGTGAAGGTTGTGGCGGCTGCCCTCAAGCAGCATCCACGGCTGAATGCGGCGTGGCATGCTGGCAGGATTATGCTCAATGAGGAGATCAATATCGGACTGGCGGTGGCAACCGGGGCAGGAGGGCAAGGAGGCCACGAAGGACTGGTTGTCCCGGTGATCCCCCACGCGGACCAGCTGGGCGTGGGCGAGATCGTGCGGCAACGTCAGGCGCTGGTGACAAAGGCGCAGGAGGGAAGGCTCCGGCCAGAGGACATCAGCGGCGGCACTTTTACCATCAGTAATCTGGGTATGTACGGAGTGGATGCCTTTAACGCGGTCATCAATCCACCGCAAGCCGCAATTCTGGCGGTTGGCCGCATTGCCGAACAGGTCATACCGGTGGATGGCCAACCATCAGTACAGCCTATGATGGTGCTCACGCTCTCGTGCGATCATCGCGTAGTGGATGGCGCGCGCGGAGCGCAATTTCTGGCAACCCTGGCAGGGATGCTGGAGGAGCCGTTAGCCCTTCTTGGTTAGTTTTCCCGACATGCTGAGGAGCGGATGTGAGGAAAGCTTCTCAACAAGACGTACTTTTTCCGTTGAAAAACTGGCAGCAGTGCCAGAATAAACACAAGGAGAGCAAGAACATGCAAGGACAACACAGTAGCCGACTGGGAAATTTTCTCAGTATCGGCACCAGTCTTTTCCTGATCCTGCTATTTTTAGTAGGCTGTGGACAGACGACCACAAGCACGACTCCCACTACCAGCCAGCCCAAGACTCCCATCAAAATCGGCATATCTCTATCTCTTTCGGGCGACTTCTCCGATGATGGAAAGGCTTTTGAGCAGGGCTACGAACTGTGGAGGGATTATGTGAACGCGCACGGCGGCATTCTTGGACGCCAGGTACAACTCGACATCGTTTCGGATGCCAGCAGCACCACGCAGGTTACTACCAACTACCAGAAGCTGATTACCGTTGACAAGGATGATCTGGTCTTTGGTCCATACTCGACATTGCTGACGAAGCCAGCCTCTGTTGTTGCCAATCGCTATGGTTATGCGATGGTGGAAGGCGCCGGCGGTGGTCCCTCCGTCTTCACGCAGGGCCTCCATAATGTGTTCGACGTTTCGCTGCCTGTCGCCAATAATCTGGTAGCGTTCGCGCAATACATCCTCTCGCTGCCAGCTTCAGAGCGCCCAACCTCGGTTGCCTACGCGACTGAGGACGATCCGTTCACGCAGCCGCAGGTTGACAAGGCCAGGCAGTTGTTTGAGCAGGGCGGCATCAAGACCGTCTACTACCAGGTCTACCCGGCTGAGACCACCGATTTCACACCTATCATCGAGAAGGTAATTGCTTCTCACGCGCAGGTTGACGTTTTCGGCACCATGCTGCCCGACATCTCGGCTTTCATCCTGGCGGAGAAGCAGCAGCATTACAATCCAGAGGCAATTATCGCTACGGCTGGCCCCGACCAGGGCAGCGAGTTCCTCAAAGCCATCGGCGGCGCGCAGACGGCTGAGGGCGTCTTCGTTCCCAACGGCTGGTGGCCTGAACTCAACGCGTCTGGGAACGCCACGATGGTTCAGGACTACCTTGCCAAGTATGGCGGTACGGCCAGCGACATCAGCGCGGACGTGGCCGAAGCCTACTCTGTGGGTCAGGTTGTACAGCAGGCGCTGGAGAAAATCGGTACAGTTAACAACGCGAAACTGATAGCCGAACTGCACTCTGGTGATACCTTCCAGAGCGTGCAGGGGCCGGTGAAGTTCGACTCGACAGGCCAGAACATCGCTGCCACTGCCTACCTGTTCCAGTGGCAAAAGGGCAACTTCATTCCGGTCTATCCGTCATCTTCTGCTTCGGCCTCCCCGGAGTTCCCGAAGCCCGCGTGGCCGTAATCCAACTTCCGTAGGCGCTCGATAAAGCACATGAACAACCAGGATCGGCAAGAAATATCTACAGAGAGAAGGCGGTCGTCCTTCATTGCCAATCCTGGTTGGCAGAATTTCATTATCGTGCGTCCGCGCGAATATCTTTTCTTATGTTGTGTATGGCATGAGGCGAGAGGTGAGTCATTCTAAGCAGATTTGAGGAAGGTGTTTGTTGTGAATATCATTGTTGAAGCAATTATCACGGGAATATTGACGGGTGGCGTCTATGCTCTCATGTCATCTGGCTTGACCCTGATCTTCGGCGTGATGGAGATTATCAATATCGCGATCGGCGCGCTTGTGATCCTGGGAGGCTATTTGAGTTACGTGTTGCAGCAGTACCTGCACCTCGACCTGTTCGTTGGCCTGCTCATCACCATGCCTGCTATGTTCCTGCTGGGTCTCGCAATCGAATGGGCCTTCATCCGCCCTCTCAAACGTGACCGGGTAATGTTCTCAATTCTGGTAACGTTCGCCATTGCCCTGATTATCGAGGGCGTGCTCAGCCAGATTTTCGGCACCAATTACGTGCAACTGCATGCCTGGTATGTTACGGCATCGGTTGATATCGGTGGCTTCTACCTGGCATATATTTATATCTTTGGCTTCCTACTGAGCGTGGTTCTGCTCACGGGCCTCTACCTGCTGCTGTATCACACGAAATTAGGGCAGAGCGTGCGGGCTTCGATGCAAAATCGCACCGCGGCGGCGCTCATTGGCATCGACGTTGAGAGGGTATCGCTCATTACCTTCGGCATCGGCGTCGCGCTGACTGCGGCTGGCGGTATGGCCTTTGGCGCCACGAACAGCTTCAACCCCGACAGTGCCTACGATTTGATCTCACGCCTGCTGGTCATCATCATTCTCGGTGGTATGGGCAGCCTGCGCGGAGCATTGATCGCCTCGCTGTTTATGCTGGTGGTGGAGGACGTGACCGCCGTTGTCTGGTCGCCTGTCTGGTCAAGCACTGTCTTCTTTATCCTGCTGGTAGTTGTTCTGCTGGTTCGCCCGCAAGGCATTTTCGGACAGTTAGAAGGAAGGAAACAATGAGACTACTGAAAATAGCAGGTTTATTGATCCTGCTGGCTTTCGCCATCGCATTTCCACTGCTGTTTCCGAACCCGGCTATCACTACCGTCGCAGTCTTTACACTGATGTTCGCCGCAGCGGCCACGGCCTGGAATATCTTTTCGGGCTATACCGGCTATATCGCCCTCGGCCATGCCGTTTTCTTTGGCACGGGAGCCTATACGCTGGCGATTATGTGCCAGGACTGGCATATTCCGGCTGGCTACGCCCCTTTCTACCTGCTACCGTTGGTAGGGTTGGTTGCTGCCATTATCGCTATACCCCTCGGCATCATTGCCCTGCGCACGCGGCGGCACACCTTTATCGTGATTACCATTGCTTTTTTCTTCATCTTCCAGCTCATGGCCTATAATCTGAGAGGGTTGACGAACGGCTCGGCAGGCATCGAACTGCCTATCCCCACGTGGAGCGGTGATTTCTACAACGACCCTTTCTACTACGTCACCCTGGCGGTGCTGCTGCTCGCGCTGGTCGTCTCCTGGTGGGTGCGCAACTCCAAATATGGCCTGGGCTTGCTGGCGATTCGCGATGACGAGGACCGGGCGCTGGGCCTGGGTGTCAAAACCGGACCTTCCAAATTGACTGCCTTTGTGATCTCTGCCTTTTTCGTTGGCATACTCGGTGGGGTGTATGCCTACTTTATCGAGGTCGGCATCTATCCCGCTGTTGTTTTCGACCCGCTCTATGACATTGCCATTGCTCTCATGTCCTTCATGGGTGGCATCGGCACGCTCTCCGGCCCCATTATCGGCGCGCTCATCCTGGAGCCGACACAGCAATACTTCACGCTTGCTTATGGCGAAAATGGCTGGTATCTGGTTGTCTATGGGGCCATGTTCCTCGTCATTATTCTCCTGCTTCCGCGAGGAATTGTGCCGACCATCAGCGAACGGTGGGCGCGCTGGCAGGCCTCGCGTCGCAATACGCCGGAGGAAGTTGTTGTCGCGGTCGCTTCCGGAAGTGCGGTAGCGGCCAGTCAGGAGACGCAACCAATGGTAGAGAGAAACGAAGGGGCGAAGGAGGTGAATTTGTGAATATTCTGGAAGCGCGGAACGTCTCGAAAGCCTTTGGCGGCATTCAGGCGCTCAGTACCTGCTCGATTACGGTTGAGCAGGGCAAGATCACAGGCCTCATCGGCCCCAATGGCTCCGGCAAAACAACGCTCTTCAATGTCATCACTGGCTACGAGCGCGTGGACGCGGGCGAGGTGCATTTCAACGGCAGGCGCATCACCAACTCTTCGCCTGATAAAGTGTTCGCGCTGGGCATAGGCCGCACTTTCCAGTTGACGCGCATCTTCCCTCGACTCACCGTGCTGGAAAATATGCACGTCGCGGCACAGCGCAACGATTTGAAGGGTCTCATCAGTCGCTGGAGTTCCTCGCACGAGCAGCGCCGCGCCCTCGAATTGCTGGATTTCGTCGGCATTACGCGCCTCAAGGACGTACCGGCGGCGAATCTCTCCTATGGGCAGAAGAAGCTGCTGGAATTCGCCTTCATTCTCATTGCCGAACCAAAGGTGATCCTGCTGGATGAACCCGCCGGAGGTGTCAACCCGACGATGATTAACCATATCGCCGCCCGCGTGCGCGAACTGAACCAGCAGGGTGTGACCTTCCTGATTGTTGAGCATAACATGGAATTTGTCATGAAGTTGTGTGATACTGTGAATGTGATGCACCGTGGAACGAAGATCGCCGAGGGGCCACCCGAAGTGGTGCGCGAGAATCCAGATGTGCTGGATGCCTATCTGGGAGGATAGCAGTCATGACAACCATGCTGAAATTGCAGAATATCTACGCAGGCTACGATGGAAGCGATGTGCTCAAAGGCGTTGATCTCGAAGTGCAGCAAGGGTCGATTACTTGCATCGTTGGTCCCAACGGCGCGGGCAAATCCACCGTCTTGCGCGTGCTCAGTGGCCTGCTCAGGCCCCGTCTCGGCGAGGCCACCTTTGAAGGGCGTTCCATTACCAGGCTCAATCCGCGCCAGATTCTCGCGCTGGGAATCGTGCAGGTGGCGCAGAACCACAGCCTGTTCACCGACATGACTGTGCGCGAGAATGTGCGCCTGGGTGCTTACATGCTCAACGACCACGCGCTGGTTAGTCGCCGCCTCAAAGAAGTCGAGGAGATGTTTCCTATAGTCAGAGAGCGCGCGAAGGATAAGGCGGGCAGCCTCTCCGGCGGCCAGCAGCGCCTCGTCGAATTCGCGCGCTGCCTGATGCTCGCCCCGAAGCTCATCCTGCTGGACGAACCCTCGATGGGCCTTGACCCGAAGACACTCAAACAGGTCTTCGATACCATCAAGCAGATGCACGAGACGGGCCGCACCATCTTGCTGGTCGAACAGAACGTGCGCACCGGCCTGGGAATCTCGACGCACGGCGTGGTGATGGAAAGCGGCAAAGTGCGCCTGGAAGGCACCAACACCGAAATTCTGCACCATCCCGAAATCGGTCACCTCTACCTCGGTGGCACGCTTTCTGGCGTGTAGTTTGCCATAAAAAAGCTGCTCGTATATCATGGTGAGCGCCTTGACGAATGCCCTGCTGTGACTGCTCACCGCGTAGCGGTTCGCTCTGGCTGAGAGTGGGCAGGAGCGGTGAGCGGCCAGACCGCTTACCGCTCCTGCCCACTCTCAAAAATTTGCGAAGCGCCGCAGGCACTGAGCAATCAGGGCACTGCGTTCGCCAATGCGCTCGCCATGATATATCCAGGCGGTTTTTCATAGCATAGTATGGACAAGAAAGGAACACCTGTAATGGCGGTTGACGAACGGGTGCAGAGCGCGATAGATCACTGGGCACCCCGCTTTATTGCCAATGGCATCGACCTCAACGACTTTCAGCGCGTCACACGCAGCGTAGAGAACTGGGATGACTGGTGCTGGAAGTGGTCTGAGTGCGGACTGGTACACGAGCAGATGGGTGAGCAGGCAGAGGCACAGGGAAACTACGAATCGGCGAGCTACCACTACCTGCATGCCGCCATTGCCTGCCACTTCGGCAAATTTCTCTTCGTGCATCGTCCTGAGGAGATGCGCGCAACCCATAGGCGCTCGCTGCGCGCCTATCAGAAAGGGCTGCCCTGTTTCGACTTTCCCGGCGAGCGCGTCGCTATCTCTTACGAAAACGGCGGCACCATGTACGGCATTCTGCGCAAGCCCTGGCACACACCGAAGCCACCTGTCGTCATCCTCATCCCCGGCCTTGACTCCGTCAAAGAGGAACTGCACTTCTACGGCGACGATTTCCTGAAACGGGGCATGGCCGTACTCGCCATTGATGGCCCCGGTCAGGGCGAGATGGAATACGACTATCCTCTCAGGCATGATTACGAAGTGCCCATCAAATACGCCATCGACTACCTTGAGACGCGGTCAGACGTAGATGCCAGCCGTGTTGGTCTCATGGGTGTCAGTCTCGGCGGCTACTTCGCGCCCCGTGCGGCGGCATGTGAACCGCGTGTCAAAGCCGCCATCGGCAACTGCGGCGCGTATCGCTTCGCCGACTCGTTCGAGCGCCTGCCTGCGCTGACGAGAGCAGCCTTCACCGCTCGTCTCAAAGCGCCCGACGAGGCTACGGCACGCAAACTGCTGGAGCCATTTGATCTGCAAGGCGTCATGCAGCGCATCCACGGCCCCTTGCTCGTCATCATGGGTCGCCTTGATCGCCTCGTTCCGCCCGAATCAGCCGAACGCATGGTCGCCGAAGCAGGCTCTGTAGCAGAACTCTGGATGTTCGAGGACGGCAACCACGTCTGCAACAACATCCCTTTCAAGCACCGTCCCCAGCAGGCGGACTGGATGCGTCGCAAACTGGTAAGCTAATTGCAATTTCCTACGCCCCCTGCACGGCAGAATAGGCTGGTTTGCCGTCGAAGGTGTAGAGATTTTCGGTTTTAATGAAGTCGTAGCCTGCCTCTTCGATGTGCTGGAGCAGGGCGATGATTTGCGCGTGGCTGATCGTATCACCCTCGTGTGGGGCCGTGAAGCGGCAGCGCCAGTGGTCAGTGTTGAAGGTCTCCGGCAACCCTTCCGGCCAGACCTTCGCGCCACGATTGGTAATCATCTTGAGTTCGAGACCGTGACCGCTCACTTTCTTAAAATTGTCGCCCAGTTCCTCCGCGTTGCCGCTGTGCCAGTCCAGGAAGACATCGACCCCTACCAGCGTCTTTTTCTCATCGTATGAAACCGTCGTGAGTGTATCATCGCTGATGCGCGCAGGCGCTGTCGTATAGTGGACGGCCTTGAGCATGTGCGGCTCCTTGCCCAGCCGCTCGATCACTGCCTGCGCGAACTCTGTTGTGCCAACCTTTGTCTTGCTCACTCCCTCCACATAGATATCGTAAGTGTGGATGCCATCTTCGATGGTGCGCAGCCAGGCATTATGGACGATGGTGGCAACATCGGTTTGATGGATGTGAACCAGCATCATGACCGCAGCCAGCAGCAGGCCGGAGGGATTGGCAATATTTTGCCCGGCGCGGCGTGGAGCGGAGCCGTGGATGGCCTCAAACATGGCGCAGCTTTCGCCGATATTGGCCGAACCGGCGAGGCCAACCGAACCGGCCAGTTGTGCCGCCACGTCCGAGAGAATATCACCATACAGGTTAGGTAGGACAACAACATCAAATGCCTCTGGTGTGTCAGCCAGCTTGGCCGAGCCGATATCAACAATCCAGCTCTCGTTCTCGATATCGGGATATTCTGTCGCGATCTCGTTAAATACTCTGTGAAAGAGGCCATCCGTCAGCTTCATAATATTATCTTTGATGAAGCAGGTGACCTTTTTGCGATTGTGGCTGCGGGCGTACTCGAAGGCATAGCGGATGATCTTTTCGGAGCCGGGTCGGCTGATCAATTTCAGGCTCTCCACCATATCATGCGTCTGGCGGTACTCGATGCCGGTGTACAGGTCTTCCTCGTTCTCACGGATGATGACCACATCCATGTTGGGATGTTTCGTATCGACAAAAGGGTAGTAGGAGACACACGGGCGTACATTCGCGTAGAGGCCCAGCATGACGCGGGTGGTCACATTCAAGCTCTTGTAGCCACCACCTTGAGGAGTGGTGATCGGCGCTTTCAGAAATACGCGTGTGCGGCGCAGCGATTCCCATGCGCCCGGCTCAATACCCGCACTGATGCCGCGCAAATAGACTTTCTCGCCCACTTCGATCGTCTCGATGTCCAGGCGTGCGCCCGCTGCTTTGATGATATGGAGCGTGGCATCCATGATTTCCGGGCCGATACCGTCTCCATATGCAACAGTTATTGGTGTGTTTCCTTCCATAAAAAATCCCTCACTTTGTTTCCTGGTAATTGTTTATTTCTTGCAGGATCATCGCCTGTACCTGGTCGACGCTTTGATCGCCATCAACCTCTCGCAATTTGTTGCGGCTCTTATAGTAATCGAGCACCTGACCGGCTTCGTTGAAAAAAACGACCAACCGGCGGCGGACTGCTTCTCCGCTATCGTCGGGGCGCTGGTACAGCTTGCTGCCGTCGCGGTCGCATACTCCGGCTACCTTAGATGGGCGTAGTTCGGCATGGTACACGTGCTGATTGGCGCGGCAGAATAACCTGCCCGACAGCCGCTTCATGAGTTCGGCGCGTGAAACCTTCAGGTAGATGGCGAGGTCGATCTCTCGGTTGATGTGTTGCAGTTCTGCATCCAATGCCTGCGCCTGCGCCAGTGTGCGCGGAAAGCCATCTAACACGACTCCATTTGCACTCTCAGGTTCTTCCACGTGCAGCAGGACCATCGGAATCGTCATCTCATCAGGAACAAGCTCGCCCAGATCAACATATGCTCTGGCTTTTATCCCGAGATCGCTCTGCTCTTCAAATGCCTTCTGGAAGAGGTCGCCGCTGGCAATGTGCCGGATGGCGAGCATCTGAGAGAGCATTTCCGCCTGTGTTCCCTTACCTGCCCCCGGCGCTCCGATCAAGACAATATCCATATATACCTCCCATTCAGGGGCGCGCTGTGCCCCAGATAAGCAGAAGCCAATCACATCTACAAACTTCCGGGCAAGCAGTCACTGGCGAAAGGTTTCAACGCGATAACAGCTTTCCCCTGCCTGCTCCTCAATTCTCTGCTATTAGCGTACCTTGAATCAGTGTGAAAAGCAATAGGACAGGGGTATGCCCTCCAGCATTGCTACCTGTTTGTGATGTGCTCGAACTCGCCCTAAGCCTCTTCTTATTGCAACCTTTTGAACGATCAATCGTCTAATTATTAGAAAGGCATGTATCAGGCTATCTTTATCTTATAAATAAATGGAACAGTTTACTGATTACTACGCGGTGTTGGGTGTGGAGGCGAATGCGTCGGGCGAGGCGATTAAGAAAGCCTTCAAACACCTGGCGCTGCAATATCATCCAGATGTGTATAAAGGCGAGGATGCGGAGGAACGCATGCGGGAGATATTGCAGGCGTACCGCACCTTGAGCGATCCCGAACTGCGCCGCAGCTATGACCTGCACCGCACGCGGCATGTGCCGGGTCAGGATGGTCGCGTCGCAAACTCCGCCGATATATCTGTTGCTGGTGACCATGTGCAGCAGAAAACGTATGGGTATCCCGTGCTTAATGACGATATGCCTGCGCAAATCGATCTGGGCGAAGTTACGTACCTGCTTTCCGCCAGGGAGGTGCGCAGGCTCAAAGAGGATGGTATGCTGCGTGGGGCGATGATTCCGACTATGACGGGAACCTATTATTGCCATCGCTGCCGCCATCACTGGGAATCCGCCACGCTCCCGAAGGTGTGTCCCAATTGCCAGGCGCGAGATTGGCGTGAGTACCTGCTGCTGCGCTGCCAGCACTGCCAGGCCGTCTTTGAAAGCGAGCAAATTCGCTATGAAGTTGGCTCGCTGCGCTATGGCGACGGTTCTCTCTGTCCACCCTACGAACTCTTTCCGCTCTGCCCTGCCTGCGGCAAGGCCGGCTGGTGTCCGGCTGAGGAAGAGCGCCTCTATCACGTGCGCGACAGAGCCGCCAGAAAAGCAAAATGGCGGCGTCGTTTCGGCCTTGAGTGATCCTGAGCAGCTTCCCCACCCCAGGCCGACCCTTGCGGTCGGCCTGGGGTGGGGAAGCCTGTTTCTTTATAAGCTGCCACTAAAGTAGTTCATCCTATCCTGTGGGAGGAAGTATCCTGCTTCCCAATTTTCTCATCATCCCTTAGCATGCGCCGACCCTGCAAAAAAGATACCTGTGGTGGCAGAACACCGCCGGTGGACAGCCACGACCCTGCGATAATGAGCAAGAACCCCACGACGATGGCCGCATTGATTGGCTCCCCAAGCAGGGTGACGCCGAGAAGCACGGAAACCGCCGGGTTGACATAGGTGATAACAGTGCCTCTGCTGGCTCCTACCTCTGCAATGAGGGCAAAGTAGAGCACGTAGGCCAGCGCTGTGCAAATCAGACCAAGCACAAGCAAACTGCCAATCACCAGTAGCGTGGGAGGCTTGTCTGGCAAGTGGGTGAGCGCCAGCGGCATCACCACGACGGCAGAGGTAGCGCATTCGACGGCCACCACGCTCAGATTGGGCAGAGCAGCAATAGTTGGTCGCCGTATCAGCAACGCACCGAGGGCATAGAATGAGGCGGCTAGCAGCACCATAAATGCTCCGAGCAAGCGCTGCGCGTCACCGCCGACATCGAGGCCAAGCAGGACAATGACTCCGATCATCCCAACCAGCAGCCCGAGCAGGCGCAGGCCACCGACGCGCTCACGGGAGTCGAGGCGTAGCGCGAAAAGCGCCACGAGCAATGGATCGGCGGCAATGAGCAGGCTGGTGAGCGAAGACGCGATGTGCTGTTCGCCAAAACTAATCAACAGAAAGGGCGCGGCGATCTGTGCGCAGGCAAGTGCGGACACGAGGTACCAGCGCTTCCCCATCTGTCGTAACGCGCCACTACGGGCAGCCAGAGGCAGGAGAACGACAGCCGCGATGCCGACACGCGCGAAGACCACCACCGCAGGATCAAGTTCCCGCACTGCGATTTTAATGAACAGATACGGTATGCCCCAGATTACCGACATGGCGATGAACAGCAGCCAGCCCTTGCGCGTCATATGCCCTCCTGCCCTGTACGCGAACTCGATGAAATATCTCTCACCTGATTCAGAATGAATCAGGCGATCCTCGTACAGTATAGCACATACGCGGCAAACTGCACCTTGAAACGAGACAAACAGTGATGAGCTTGCATTAATGACTGTAGAACCATTGTTAATGGTCATTTAAAAGCAATGAAGCAAGGAGGAACAATGATGGGGCGTCTTATCAAGATCGTCGTAGTGTTATGCGTGTTAATGGTTTTACTTGGTGCTCTCTCATTCAAAACAGTAGCGGCGAAGGCCGCTACAACAAACGTGAAGGTTTCTCAGAATCGATTCAGTGCCAGTACCTGTGGATGGAATGTCGTACCCAGCCCCAATGGAAGCAATGGTGGTAGTGGTTTGACAGGAGTAGCCGTTGTCTCTAGCAATGATGTGTGGGCAGTAGGCAACTCTGGTGACCAGAGGAGCGGTCAGGTGACACTGATCGAGCAATGGAATGGTACGAACTGGCAGGTCGTGAGCAGCCCCGATCCCGGCTCGATTGACAACACCCTGTATGCGGTAAGCGCGGTCTCTGCCAGCGACATCTGGGCTGTTGGATTCTACGTCAGCACTACCGGTGTCACACAGACGATGACACTGCACTGGAACGGCGCGAAATGGAACGTGGTGAAAAGTCCCAGCCCCGGTTCGTTGAACAACGAACTCTTCAGCGTATCGGCTCGTTCGTCAAACGACGTCTGGGCCGTGGGCTTCTCCGCCAGCAATTCTTCCAGTGAGACGACGCTCATCGAGCACTGGAACGGCGCGAAATGGAGCGTGGTGAAAAGTCCCAGCCCAGGCACAAGCCCGGTCAACGACGTTCTTTCGAGTGTGACAGCGATCTCTGCCAGCGATGCCTGGGCGGTCGGGTCCAGCGGGACTATGAGCAAGACGCTTACCGAGCACTGGAACGGCGCGAAATGGAGCGTGGTGAAAAGTCCTAACCCCGGCTCTGGCGGCGTCTTTGAGGGGGTATCGGCAGTCTCAACCAGCGATGTCTGGGCAGCAGGCTACTACACCAGTAACGGCTCTATCCAGACCCTGACCGAAAACTGGAACGGCACAAACTGGCAGGTCGTTGCCAGCGACAATGTCGGGTCTCATCCCTCCTTCTGGGCCGTGGCCGCAGTCTCCGCCAGGAATGTCTGGGCCGTTGGCAGCTACGGCAGCAGCGCCGCTTTTGACCTGACGCTCACCGAGCACTGGAACGGCACAAAGTGGAGCGTGGTGAAAAGTCCTAGCCCCGGTACGAACAGCTCCCAACTGGAGGCCGTAGCCGCACTCTCAGGCACCGATGTCTGGGCCACCGGCCACGCCGATAATAACACCCTGACCGAGAATTACCACTGCTAACCTCATTCACGCAAACATGGGGAATGAAAAAGAGACTCTAACCCGAAAATCAAGGGCTAGAGTCTCTTCTTGTGAGAGGTGCCGGTGGAGGGATTCCAGCGCCATGCCCCGCTTCCCTGTGACCTCATCCCTCTTCTCTCCCTGTGCGATTCCCTGCTCTCTTTCCAGGTTTGTCCTGCTGACAGTTTATTGACAGTCTATTTTGTCGAAGCAGGAGGTGGCGGACTCTCATTTTTCGGCACTTCCTCAAAGACCGCCTGCAACTTGTAGATCGCTTCCTGATGCAGGCCGGGCAGCACGTGCGAATACGTATCGAGCGTCATGCGAATTGTCGAGTGACCTAAGAGTTCCTGCACCACTTTTGGATGCACGCCTTCTCCCAGCAGCAACGTGGCCGTGCTATGCCGCAAGTAGGGTAGGGGGCCAGCGAGGTAGCGTTACTTCTCAGACTTGCTCGAATTCCTTCAAGGAGTTTCATAAGACGCTCCTTTTCTGACCTCCCCCCTCCGAACCGGACTTGC
>DATGLM010000040.1:0-9715 GCA_035294125.1 Ktedonobacteraceae bacterium
CGGCACCCGATAAGTGGCAGAACCCTCACTCACTCGCTCACTTCCCTCTTGACAACGGCTCTCCGGTCAACTATACTCTCTATAAATAAACCGTTTGTCGGTCTAAGAAAGAGAGACATAATGGCCCGAAGCGTCAAACCAGAAGAATACGCCGAGAAGCGCAACGCCATTCTCGATGTGGCAGCGCATTACATTACGACCAAAGGCTATGAGCAGATGACGACCCAGGATATTCTGGAGGCACTTCAGATTTCCCGGGGCGCGTTCTATCACTACTTTGAGTCCAAGCAAGCCTTGCTGATGGCGCTGGTGGAACGTATTGGAGAGCAGGCCGAGCAGCTCGTCCTTCCCATCGTCTCCGATCGCCAGATGCCCGCCCGGGACAAACTGTTACGCTTTTTTGCCGTGCTCGACCAGTACAAACAAGAAAACAAGGACCTGGTCTTCGCGTTTATGCGCGTCTGGTATGCTGATGACAATGCCCTCTTTCGCCAGAAACTCTACCTGGCCCGTGTCAAACGACTTGCCCCCAGACTCTCGCAGATCATAGAGGAGGGAGTCGCAGAAGGTGTGTTCAACACTGCTTATCCTGCTCAGGCGGCGAGAATCATTCTCTCCCTGTTGGAAGACCTTGGGTATGCTATCGTCGAAATCCTCTTCGCGGAAGACGGCAAGCAGACCGATTTCCTTCGTCTAGTTCAACTTAACGAGGCGGCGGCTGACGCCCTGGAGCGGGTACTGGGAATTTCGCCGGGAGGCTTGCGACAGTCCCTGGACAAAGGCTTTTCGCGGTGGCAGGCCCTCCTCGAATGATGCGAAGGCGGGACAGAAAACGATGCTTATAAACCCGCTCAGTGGGATCGTTCTGTGCCATATCTGCGGGAAAAAGAAAGGAAAATCTCATAGAAGATGAAGCGAAGAACCAGACGGATGACGCGACGAATGCAACCCTTTTCTCATTCACCCCAAAACGTTAAAAAGGAGAATACACATGAGCTCATATGTACTTGGCTTTCAGGAAATCGATAAAACAAAGCTTGCGCTGGTCGGCGGGAAAGGCGCCAACCTGGGAGAACTCTCCAGAATTGATGGGATAAGAGTGCCGGAGGGCTTCTGCGTTACAACCGAAGCATATAAAAGAATCATCGGACAAGCCCCAGCGTTTCATGCTCTTCTAGAGCAACTCTCTCTTTTAACGGTGGAGGACAGGGAAAGGATTCGTGAAATCAGCGAAAAGATACGCAGCGTCATCGAAGGGACGCCCATTGCAAAGGATATTGATGAAGCAGTTACCAGCCATCTGACAAAACTGGGAGAGAACCATGCCTATGCTGTGCGGTCCAGTGCGACAGCGGAGGATCTGCCCACGGCATCCTTTGCGGGTCAGCAGGATACGTATTTGAATATTCGAGGAAAGGAAGCCATACTAAAACACATCAGCAAGTGCTGGGCGTCCCTTTTTACGGAGCGGGCGGTGATGTACCGCATGCAGAATGGTTTCGACCACAGCAAGGTCCATCTCTCTGTCGTCATCCAGAAAATGGTTTTTCCGCAGGCAGCAGGGATTCTGTTTACCGCTGATCCAATCACCTCGAACAGGAAGGTTGTGTCTATCGATGCCAGCTTCGGTCTTGGTGAGGCGCTGGTTTCAGGCCTGGTGGACGCTGATCTTTACAAAGTACAGGGAGGCAAGATAGTCAGTAAGAAGATATCGACGAAAAAACTGGCAATCTATGCTTTAAAAGAAGGTGGTACAATAGAACAGCAAATAGCTACAGAGCAGCAAAATGTGCAAACGCTCACGGATGAGCAGATTTTACAGCTTGAGAAAACGGGCAGAAGGATCGAGGCGTATTTTGGCCGCCCCCAGGACATTGAATGGTGCCTTTCTGATGGTCAATTGTATATTGTTCAGAGTCGTCCCATTACCACCTTATATCCTGTGCCGCCGGTAAACGATGGAAAAAATCATGTCTACATGTCGCTCGGCCACCAGCAGATGATGACCGATGTCATGAAACCATTAGGCCTCTCCTTATTCCCGATCTGGCTCAGCAAGCTTGGCCAGTCACCGGTCGTGGCGGGCGGAAGGTTGTACCTGGACATTTCCCATGATCTTGCTTCGCCGGTGGCCGGAAAGATTTTTGTGAAAAACGGGCTCGGGTCGGTCGATAGGTTGACTCAGAAAGCGCTTCTCAATGTCTTGCAGCGGAAGGATTACCTCAAAACCTTGCCCCGGGGCAAGACAACCATGGGGTTGAGCGGCGGCACATTTGGACAATTGATTTCCGGGCTGCTCCAGGCGATAAAAATTTATCGGGAAAATGACGCGAATCTCATCCACACCATTATGGCGAAAAATGATGCCCTGGCGCAGGAGCTAGCGCAAAGGATCGACGGCAAATCAGGAGAAGATCTGGTCGATTTTATTGTGCGGGATATAGATGAGGCCTATAAGACGATTGTTTTGGACAACTATGGCGTGGGCATTGTGGGACTCTATGCGTCGAGCTGGCTGAGCAAAAAAATGAAGAAATGGCTGGGCGAAACGAATATTACCGATGTCCTTTCGCAAGCGTTAACCAATAATGTCACCACCGACATGGGGTTGGCGCTGTTAGACGTGGCGGACGTGGTCCGGCAATATCCGGCGGTGCTTGCCTATTTTCAGCATGCCACCGATGAAACCTTTTTTGAAGATCTGGAGAAGCTGGAAGGCGGCAAAGCTGTCAGTGCTTCCATCCGGAACTACCTCAAAACCTACGGCGTGCGCTGCCCGGGAGAAATTGATATTACCAGGACACGCTGGGCGGAGAAACCGACGATGCTCATTCCCATGATCCTCAATAATATCAAGAATTTCGAGCCTGGTTCTCACCAGAGGATTTTCGAGCAGAAGCGCCTGGAAGCCGAGCAGAAGGAACGGGAACTGATCAGCAGGTTAGAGCGCCTGCCCGGCGGCAAACGCAAGGTGAAAAAGACGAAGAAGATGATCAGCGTGTTTCGCAATTTTGTCGGCTTCCGGGAATATCCCAAGTATGCCATGATGCAGCGTTTTTACGTGTATAAGCAAGCGCTAAAGAAAGAAGCGGCTCGACTGGTCCAGAAAGGCGTGCTGCAAGAGCCGGAGGATATCTTTTATCTCTTCTTTGACGAGCTCCGCAAGGTTGCCAGCACGGGCCAGCTGGATCCCCGTCTCATCCCGCAGCGCAAAGGGGAGTACGAAGTCTTTGAGAAATTGACGCCTCCCCGTGTGATGACCTCCGACGGTGAGATCATTACCGGTGAGTACGACACCAACGAAATCCCCAGGGACGCGTTGATCGGCGTCCCGGTGTCATCAGGGACCATTGAGGGGCGGGCACGGATTGTTTTGAAACTGGAGGAGGCCAACATTGAGGAGGGTGATATTCTGGTCACCGCCTTTACCGATCCCAGCTGGACATCGCTGTTTGTCTCGATTAAAGGTCTGGTGACGGAAGTAGGCGGGATGATGACCCACGGCGCCGTCGTCGCCAGGGAGTATGGTCTGCCGGCGGTCGTAAGCGTGGAAAATGCGACCAGGCTGATTAAAGATGGGCAAAGGATTCGGGTAAACGGTACGAAAGGATACGTAGAAATCCTGGACGCATAAGCGCGATTGTTCCTGCGCATGAAGAGACTGTTTTTTGAAAGAAAGGAAAAGAGAGATGACCAGGGCCTTTACCGAAATCCTGATCCTTGTGCTGAACGTCGCCAGTGCCGATACATTGGCCTTAATTGCCGGATCGCTGCAAAAAGTGATGAATATGATGGATGAAGCCACATTCCAGACCTTTTTAAAGCAATTCCACCCATCTTTGCAGCGGTCACCGTATCAGATTATCACGTCAACCCTCCCGGTTGTCGCGTTTATACCGTACTTCATCATCTTCGGTTTCTCGAACTGGTGGTTTACCGCGGGCGCGCTTGTCCATGTCGCGGCCTCGGTGTTTGTCAGCAAGCCCATCATCTTACCGACGTATAGAAAGATCTATCGTTCTCTTGAAAGCAGCAATACGGCCGGGCTGCGGGAGTGGCGCCGGAAACTACAGACCAGGAACAGATTTCGCGCTGTGCTTCAGTTTGTGTCCGTCGCACTTATGGTAATCGGGTTGTTCGGAGTCTCGTAAAACATCGGACTACTCCCATTTCTCGGCCTGACGCGTGTGGGAAGAAAGCCCGGCGGAAGGCGTCCAGGGGACCGGCTCATCGTTCGATGGGTGCCGGTCCCCTCTACTTCCTGCTGACGAAAAACAGATTTTTTCGGAGAAGCACTCAAAATGGGCCTTTTCGTTTACGCGTCTTGCATGCGTGAAGCAAATAGCTTATAATTGCTTCATGGAAACAAATAAAAGCGATAGCGAGGCATTAGCCAGCGTGCTCATGCACGTGGTCCAGCGCATGGAGCAGACCCAGGCACGTGGTCTCAGGCGTTTGGGCTACGATCCAATTCAGGTCGCCATCTTAGAGCAGATTGTCTTGCGTGGGCCGGTACATCCTTCCACGATTGCTGAGGAGTTAGATATCCCTCCATCCTCAGTCACCCGTCAGGTTCAGGTCCTGGAACAGGCCAACCATGTTGTGGTCACAAGAGATGCGGCTGATCGCCGGGCCTGTCTTCTTGAAGCGACTGCCGCGGGACGCGAAGAGTTGCAACGGCTTCAGGCGATCAGTGTAGAGGCTTTTGCGCGCCTGCTCGATTCCTGGCAACCGGAGGAGATTCGACTGTTGACGACGTTATTGACCCGTTTCGCCGCCAGCCTTCCAGCAAGTCCCCGCAATCAGCGTATTCGTCGAAGTTGGTGGCGATCTCAGGATGAAGAATAGGGGCCGCTATGCCTGGCTCGTTTTTCAAAAGAAGGAGAAGACGACATGAAATTGTACCTGATGCATTTAGGGACCGTTCTCGCCAATGACGCTCCCATTCCTGGCTACCTTGTGCAGACGGATGACGGAATCAACGTCCTGATCGACGCCGGATAGCGTCCCGGAACCTTTGGTGAGGACCTCCACCCCGAGCGTGCTGCCTTCCGCGTCCATGAAGATGACCTTGTGATCAACCGGTTGGCGGAGCCTGGTCTATCCCCTGAAGAAATTGTCTACGTAGTCTGTTCGCACTTTGATCCCGATCACGCAGGCTACCTCAATGCGTTCCCACGAGCCAAAATCGTGGTGCAACGCGCGCATCTTACCGCCGCTCGCGCGCAGAAGAATCCGCGCTTCGAGTTCACGCGAACTGCCTGGGATCTGCCGGACGAGCGGTACCATCTGGTGGACGGAGACACGGAATTATTGCCGGGCATCGAACTCATTGAGACGAGCGGACACGTTCCAGGGCACCAGTCGGCGCTGGTGCGCCTCTCTGAGACGGGACCGGTCCTGTTGACCATTGATGTCATTGCTCAGGAGGATGAGGCCGATCCCGCGACGCGTCCAGCCAGTCCGTTTGATATGGATGACGCAGCCGCGCGAGCCTCCGCGCGCAAGTTGCTGGACCTCGCCCGGCGCGAGAACGTGCGGCTCATCGTCTATGGGCACGACGCGCGGCAGTGGGCACGACTGCGGCATAGTCCGGCCTATTATAGATGAAAGGAGCCAGGGATCAGCAATACTTGCGCGTGATGTGACCATGTCTACGATGCATACCTGGAACAGAGGGCTGAAGATGCAGCAGCCCGAATGCGCTTGCCAGCACTGCGAGCGCCAGAGCCAGGTACAGCGCCGCCTGGTACCCTGTCGTGGCGGCCAAAGTTGGCGCTCCACCTATCGCGCGCGCGACCGTACTCGCTACCACGCTTGCCAGACTCGTTCCCAGCGCCGCACCAACTTGTTGGAAGGTCGTGAGCAGCCCGGCTGCTAATCCTTGAAGATCAGCCTGCAAGGAAGCCATGGCTGTTGTGCTCATCAGTACCAGCGTGCAAACCACGCCTACGCTCGCAATCAGATAGCCTGTGATGACCCGGACAGCCCCGCCAGCGGCTTCGATCCGTGTCAGCACGATGGCACCTACTATGATCAGCCCGAGACCCAGCAGCGCGGCGCGACGGACCCCCAGGCATCTAGCCGCCCGGTTTGCCAGTTGTCCCCCAAAGACCCCGCCCAGTCCAGAGGGCAGGAAGGCGAGCCCGGTCATCAGAGGACTGAAGCCAGGTATCCTTTGCAGGTAGAGTGTCAGCACGAAGGCGAAGATCGAGCCAACGAAAGCTACGAGGACTATCGCGGCAAAAATCTTGATCGAGCCAATCATTGAAACCTCCTGTTATCTCCTTGCGGGGGAATTCCGTCCTATAGCTTTGACTGGCAACGACCATGGTCGGTTGCTCCTCTTACCTTACAACAGCTTCGTGAATACGCAATCTTCTTATAAAGGCGTAGTATAAGGATGCTGACGTACAATGATGCTTGTCTCGATTATGAGTGTTTGATCTATCTCCTCCAATTGCTGACTGAAGTCCTGGGGGCGATCATACACGATTTCGCGGACACCTGCCTGGATGGCTAACCTGAAGCAATCCAGGCAGGGACGCAGGGTAGTATAGAGGATCGCGTAATTTGTCATGGCACCATGACGAGCAGAAAAGCAGCGACGCCCCTCCATCTTTATTGCGCCAGTTGCATTCTCTCCTCCGGTGCCTACTCTGAACTCTTTGCCCTACCATACTCCTGATTCCCGGCAAATTCCTGAGAATTACAGGCAAGTTACGCATCATTCAAGTTCATATCCCTACAAATATATATGGCGCTTTCACTTGTAATTGCGGTTTGATATGCTATACTAGAGATGGATACACGCGGCTCGATGTAATGGCCGTCTCCCCTGCGAAGTTGTGCGATCATGTTATGTAACGACCAGGTTCGGGAATGCCATCCTGAGCGCAAGCGAAGGATCTGGCCCGACGAAGGCAGGGCGAGTCTGCCATCACAGGGACATTCGTGATGTGGCAAGCGTTTTGCTGATGAAGGAAGGTTGCATGATGCAGCATAGTTCATCTACACCGGATACGCAGAGGGGCGCGCCGCTCTTGCGCATTGTGACCTTTGGTGATCTGCGGCTGCTGGCCCGCACACAGGAGGGCTGGCAGGTGGTGCGGTGTAAAGAGTTGACCGATGCGGGACCGCCGCTGACGCTGCTCAAGGTCCTGCTCTGCTGCGGCCCGGCCATCGACACGCACCGCCGCTCGCCTGCCAATGGCTGCGAGTGGGAGCGGCACGAGGCCGAGAAGGAGTTTCTGATTCGTGCCGTCTGGCCCGATGAGGAGACGCGGCCCTTCAACGCCGATAATGGCCTCTACAAGTCCAAGTGCGTGCTCAATGGCGCGCTGGCTCCCTACCTGGGCGGCAAGGATATTATTGGCCGCACCGGGGGCACCGATAAGATGGTCTATCGCCTCGAAGGCCACCTGGTGAGCGTGGATGCCGATGAGTTCGAGTGGCTGGCGTTGCAGGCCAGCGCGGCGCCGGAGGGCAGCGAGCAGGCCATGCAGTTGTGGGAGCAGGCATACAACCTGGTGCAGGGCGAGTTCCTGCCTCATGACCTGTCGGCCTCATGGGCCAGGAAACGGCGCGGAAGGCTGCACATGAAGTACCGGCAGGCGCTCTATCATGTCTGCGAGGCGGCTCGCGCGCAGGGCCGCTATGGCGAGGCGCTGCAACTGCTGCATCCCTATGTGCTCACCCACCCGCAGGACCAGGATGCCCTCTGCCGCCTGCTGCCCCTCTTAGCCGCTCAGGAGCGCTACAGCGAGGCGCTCGACCTGTGCGCCACCTTCCGCAGTCTCGGCAAGAACGCCCCGCAAGCCTCCGCCGAGCTGGAGGAGCTGGAAGCGGCGCTGCGCCAGGGGCAGCAGGCGGTGTGGGCGCGCGTGATCCATGACGTTTCGCGTCCGAAAAGAATGCTCGTCCCGTTTGTGCATGCCGGGGAGGTCGTTTCCCCGCAGGCGCCCGCATCCCCCGGCGGGCAGGACGAGGATTGGTTTGCCTTGCAGCGCCGCGCGATGATGGCATTAGTGGCCCGCTGGCATGGCCGCGCCGCCTATTGCGAGGAACTGCAAGCCCTGCTCAACCAGGAGCTATCGATGTTTGAACGTGTCAGGTCCCTCTATACTCAGCCGGAGTATAGCCTTTCGCGACGACAGGCCCTCGTCGCCCTTACCGTCATGCCTGCGGCTCTGCTGGCTGCCGCCCGTGAAGCCCAGCCGCCGGCGCAGGTCTTAGAAGAGTTCTTGCCGCAGTGCGCCGCCGCCAACACCGCCTGCCGTCACCTGATGAACAGCAACGGCTTGCAGGAGGCCGAGCGGGCGTTGTCGCGCTATCTGCCCACGCTGGTACAGGTTGCCCAGCAGCCGAGCCGCTACCAGGCACAAGCGGCGCGCCTCGCTAGCGAAGGCTGCGTTATCGCTGGTATCATTGCATGCCACCGCAACAACCCGCAAGGCTGGCAGGCATACAAACAGCAGGCAGCACAATACAGCCGCTTGACTGAGGATCTCAATTTTCAAGCCTATGGGTTGAAAGAGCTTGCAGAGACCTACTTTGCCAATGGCAAACGCTCTACTGCTTCATTACAGACATTGGAGGAGACAGAACCGCACTTCTCACAGCTCTCGCCGCTGTTCCAGAGCAACATCTATGTTCTCCAAGCTAAAGCCTACGCGCATCAGAAGCAGGAGCAGGAGGCGCTGCGCAGCCTGGGGCTGGCCTTTGATACCTTCCCGGCACAGCCCGAAAGCGATCCAGCCTTTTCCTATGCGAATTTCAGCTTTTCTCACCTCGTTAAGAAAGCTGGACAAGCCTATCTTGAGCTTGGGGAGCATTACCCGGAGAGCGACTATTATCAGAAGGCATGGGAGACCTTCGCGCAGATCGAGAAGCCCACAACTGCGCTCATCGCCATGCCTGAGCGCATTCGCCTGGAGATCATCAACAGCATGGCCGAGACGGCCTTAGCACAGGGAAATCTGGAGGCATTCTGCGCCTACATGGAGCAGGGCATTCTCGGCGCCAGCGCGCTCGGCAGCGCCAAACGGCGCCGCGAGGCCATCGAACTCTATCGCGCCGCGCGCCGGCCCGATCATCCCTGGCGCAACGAGCCGGGTGTCCGGGAGCTGGGCGATTTGTTGATTCAGTAGAAGTTCCAACGAACGCGGATGATGGCCGTCGTATCGGGCCATCATACCCATACTACTTTAACTATCTTCGTCGCTGCCAGCTATGTCAGGTAGGCAGGTGGTCAGTCTATCACTGATCACCGGCGGGGAAGACGGGAAGGCTAAAGAGCAGGAATTTCGTGTACGGTCCCTCGCCTTCATAGGCGCGCAGGAAGAGCCGGGCGTTGCATTCCGCATGGCTCAGCCCCGGCTTCTCCAGCGCCGATACGTTCGTCTCGTTATCGAGACGTTCGCTTAAATTATCGTCGGTGATGAGGGTGTGATAGACCTCGAAGATGTCCTTCTTCTGCGCGGCGAAAATGGTCATTGCCGTCATGCCCTTGCGCCCGCCGGAGAGCGCGAGATCGATGATGCATCCTTGATGATCGGCGCGCACACGGTCAACCGCGTCCTCTAATGCCTGCTGGTAGCGCGTGCAGGCGTCGCGCGAATCGATATCCCGCAAGCCGCGTATGGGGACACGAGTACACTTTACACGCGTCTCCTCCTCCAATGCTTCCTTCACGATCCTGGCCGCGTTCTCGATG
>DATGLM010000041.1:0-45914 GCA_035294125.1 Ktedonobacteraceae bacterium
GAAGATTCACACCCGTGATGTTCCCCTGGCTCCCGATGTGGATCTGATCACCATCGCCCGCGCCACACCGGGCATGGTCGGTGCCGACCTGGCGAACCTCGTCAACGAGGCGGCCCTGCTGGCCGCACGACGCAATCTGGATAAGGTGACACAGCGCTGTTTTAACGAGGCTCTGGATAAGATCCTGCTGGGCGCGGAGCGTCCGCTGGTGTTGAGCCAGGACGACCTCAACGTCGTGGCCTATCACGAGGGTGGTCATGCTCTGACTGGCTTGCTGCAAGAGTTCGCCGACCCGGTGACCAAAGTGACGATTGTGCCGCGTGGGCAGGCCCTGGGCGTTACCATGTCTACTCCGCTCGATGATCGCTACAACTACTCGAAAGAGTACTTGCTGGCGCAGATTGTCTACGCGCTGGGCGGTCGGGCGGCTGAACAGGTCGCGATTGGACAGATCACGACGGGCGCGGAGAACGATTTGCAGCGTGTCACAGCCATTGCGCGCCAGATGGTGATGCGCTGGGGCATGAGTGAGCGGCTCGGCACGATCTCCTACAGCGAGCGACAAAGCCCGTTCCTCGTCAACAGTGATTCGGGTGCGCCATCCGATATCAGTGAGGAGACGGCGGAAATCATCGACGAGGAGGTGGATCGCATAGTGCGCGCTTGTTACCAGCAGGCGCTGGATATTATGACAACATACCGTCCGACGCTGGACCGTATTGCGCAGGAACTACGTCTCCACGAAACTATCGACGAGCAACAACTGCGCCAGATCCTGGAGGAGACGGGCGCGCCAATCTTGCCGAAACAGGGACTGCCGAAGAGCATTCCGCAGGCCATTGCTCCTCCACCTCCGGCCCCACCCATACCGGAAACGAATAGCTAATGGGAGGATAGGAAAAGGACCGAAAAGCGGCCTTGCCGTGCTGGTAAGGCCGCTTTTTCGGTCCTTTTCCTATCCTTCCTCCTGATCGAAGAAGCTGTGCAGGCCAGGGTAGTCCTGCATGATGGTATTGACAAGTTCTGGTGAGAGCGTCATGAAGGAGCCTTTGGCCTCCGCCAGGACGGTGCTTTCGTCTTCGGCGAGGGTGAGCGCGCCGGAGGCCAGCATGAGGCGGCGGCGTTCGCCGTCCAGCTTTGCGCGCACGCGTAGCAGGGGGCCATAGGGAACATAACGGCGATAACGCACCTCCAGCCGTCCCGTCATTGTCCATTCTGGCTGATTGCTGAGCAGGGAGGTACGCCCTAATGCCTCATCGAGAAGCGCGGCCACGATGCCGCCATGAATGATACCGGGAAAGCCCTGGTGCTCCTCTCGCGGCTGAAAATCGGCCACGATGGTGTCGCCTTCCTGGCGAAAAACGAGGTGTAGTCCATAAGGATTGCGCTGCCCGCACACGAAGCAGCGCTGGTAATCACTCGTATCGTTCAATTTCATCTTTTCTTATTCCAGAATTCTTTTCGTTGGCTGCGAACTGATCGAGCACGCCACCAATTTCTCGACGGCGTGCTCGATCAGTTCGCAGCCAATGAATTACTCTTCTATGATGGTTTGAATCTATCACATCATAGAACACATAGACAACGGGCCACCTCAATGTGCTGAAGTGGCCTGTTGCGAGAGTGAAGAAAAAGATCATTTGTTATGCATGTACCAGCGCGCGGAAGCGGAAAGCGCGGATGATCCACATGATGCCAACGATGATAGCGTAGACGCCAATGACCCAGACGAGGGCAAGCAAGCTGGCAACCGGGTGGATGAGCAGAATAGCGGCGAATATGAACGAAAGCAGGGCCATGATGACGAGCAAGATTTCCCGCCCGACTGACTGGTGATAGGCGAAGACTACCGTAAGGTAAAAGATACCCATCAAAATCGCCCAGATGGCAATGATATCGAGCAGGATCAAGGCGGTGATAGCGGGCCAGAAGAAGGTAATGATGCCGATAATAATACCGACCAGCCCACCGATGAGCAACCAGCCCCAGTTGTCATGCCCACGCTCTCCAATAGCCGCGACAACCGCGAAAATGCCGTCTACAAGGGCGAAAGCGCCAAAGAGCGCCACCAGCACAATCACTGTCATGCCCGGCCATACAATGGCGGCAATGCCAAAGAGAATCGCGATGATACCGCGAATAAGCAGCGCCCACCAGTGACGACCATACGTTGGCCGTGCCATCATTTCCATAGGTTTTCCCTCCTCAGTTGATTTGAAAGTCAAAGCGATACACAAAATGGAAGTAGTGAAAAGTTTGTTGCGCGTTTGATGCAGCCCGCTTGCAAGGGGCGACTGTATCTACTATCTATACTGCTAAATTTCGGGTTTAGTTTCTGTCTGTTTCCGAGAAAAGGAACAGTGGTTAGGAAAACAGGATGTTCTGAGACGAAAGGGAGCAGCTATTCGTATCTGAATCAGGATTACAGCATCCCTCAGGGAATAGTTTCGTAAAGGATAAGGTGAGAGAAATGGCGAATGTGATTCACATGCCTTCTCCCTCCACCGGTGGAGGGAAGAAACAGCGCAAAAAGCTGGTCAAGCAAGAAGCTAAATTGATGCTCAAAGTAGAGCAGGCAAGAAAAGATGTGCAAAAAGCGCAGGGAAAGGTCGCAAAGGCACAGGCGCAGCTAGACAATAGGCAGAAGCGGCTGCAGGCCGTTGAGGAAAAACTGGCTGCGTTCCGTGCCTCTGACCAGGAGCGGCAAACAGGCACGAATGGCAGCCAGCAACCCGAACAATCGGCACAGCAGGAAACCAGTAGCGCAACTATGACCGGGACAGCCGAACAGAACGAGCCAACGCAGCCAACACAGCAGGGAGAGCAGGGGCAACAGCTCCCTGTCGGCGAGATATATGTTGATGGCGCGGTGGATACTGAACGGGCGAGAACGCCCGGTGAGGCAAGAAGTGATGTTTTGCAGGAGGAAGGGCAGGAGCTGTCTCAGGAGCACGCGGTCGCCGCAGATATGGCGCAGGCACAGGATCAGAGCGAGGTGAGCGTGCCATCCGATAATCAAGAGCAGAACCAGCATGTCGGCGCGGAAGAGGGAAGCTCTCAAACGGATCAAGCAGAGACACCTTCGTCAGAACAGCAGGCTCCCGTGTCGTCACATTCGCAATCATATCTCCAGGCCGGGGACGATGAGACAACGACAGGTGAGACCGAATCATACGGCTCAACACAATATTGAACTGAGTGATATCAAGAGGGGAAATCGATAGGGGCGATGCCTTGTGCTCGCCCCTGCCGATTTCCTGAATTTCCCGTACAGCAGAAGTCAGAATGGCGCTTGTTGGCGTCTGTAGCGATACCAGCGTCTACCGTGCCGGTGAGGTTCCAGCACGCCGAGTTCTTTTAGCTTGAGGAAGAGGAAGAGGGCGAGGCCGAGCAAAACGCCGCCAATCAGGTAGCCACCCAGCACATCGCTTGCCCAGTGGTCGCCCAGGTAGATGCGCGAAGGGCCAACCAGGACAACGAAGAGCGCCGAAACGATCAGCAGGGCGCTGCGCCACCAGTGATTGCCTCTGAAGAGGATGATGCCGAACGAAAAGAGCAGACCCCATAAGGCGATATAGGACATGACGTGGCCGCTGGGGAAGCTCAGGCCCCTTGCGTACTGTATGACATCAACCAGCCGGGCTGTTGGGCGCGGACGAGCTATCACGAGCTTGATGACCAGATTCAGCAGCGCACTCACTGCCGCAAGCCCCATGATGAAGAGCGCTTCGAGGCGCATATCGAAGAGCCAGAAGATCAATGCCGCTATTACTACGAACGCGGTCTGAACCTCAAAGACATGGCCGGGGTAGCTGACAGCCAGCATGAGGTCTTGCAGCCACAATGAGTGATTCTCCTGAAATTCCCGCGTGATGGTAACATCGATGGCGAGAATGGGGTGGTAATGGACCCACCACGCCAGCAACCCGAAGAGGGCCAGGACGATGGCGTCGACTATCAACAGCACTTCACCACGCCAGACGGCGCGATACCACGGGACTCTTGCCCGCTCAACCTCCCGTTTTGCGCCCGCAACGGTCTGCTGCGCGCCCTCCTGAATTTGATCTGGAACATCTTGCATATTGTTCGGTTGTATCATATGCTCCTCCGCCGGTGTTCATCGCAACCTGTCTTTTCTTTAAGGATAATACTCTTATCACGTTTCTGACGAGTTTGATGTTTCTACGCATTGTCAGCAGAAGTCCATACGAGAAAAATTGATACATTGAGTACCTTAACGCTGATGAACTGCTCATGCCGCCTGCTGCGTTATTCTAGACCTTCCTACCACATGGTAAGTTACACGGGCTTAGGAAGACAATTTATATCGCCTGCTTGACCTGCTACCAAAGTCGTGTCAGAATCAAACTGCGGGAAAGTTGGCTATGACTGTACATTCCCGCCGTCTGTCTATCAGACGGCGGGAAATTGATAGCCCGAAGAGTACAGTGCAGCGGGAAAAGTGAGGAGCTTCAAGTATGGCAAGAGTTGAAATTCGGGCGGCACGACCGGAGGATAAGGAGGACGTGCTGGCATTTTGTGTGAATACGTGGGAATGGGGCGATTATATTGAGTATGTGTGGAATGAATGGCTGCAAGACGAAAATGGTATGCTGGTGGTCGCCACTGTCGATGGGAAGCCGGTGGGCATGGCGCATTTCCAGATGCTGACGCCACATGAAGCGTGGCTAGAGGGCATGCGCGTCAACGCGGAATATCGCAATCATGGCATTGCGAAGGCCATCAGCGATTTTATGCTGGCCGAGGCAAAAAAGCGCGGAGCGACAGTAGCGCGCCTGATTACCGAATCAATCAATGCCCCGGCCATTCGTTCGCTTGAACATGGCCCTCATATGCATCGCGTGGCCGCGTATGCCCCTTACAAAGCTGGTACGCTCGCCGCGTCGCCAAAGCGTACTTACGGGCTGGAAACGCCGACACTGGCGACAGAGGCCGATATTGAGGATATCATCGATTACCTGAATAACTCGAATATCTTTCCGTCAATCGGGGGGCTGTATTATTCGGGCTTTGTGGCCTGGGAGATCACACGAGAATTTATCGAACGCAAGGTTGCAGCGCAGGAAGTGTACATCCTGTGGCGCTGGAATCGGCTGGATGGCCTGGCGATGATCGAACGCCGCGAGGGGCGTATGGGCCGCTTCCTCTTCATTGGCTACATCGATGGTACTACCGAAGCAATCAGTCTGATTGCCTATGCCATGCGCGGCAAATTGCCCGAAATGGGGCTGGAGCAGGTGCGCATCAACGCGCCCGATATGATAATGGTACGCGACGCCCTGACCGGCGCAGAGTACGAGTGGGAAGAGCAGATTTTCTATACGTATGAACGAGAGTTATAGGTCATGCCCTGAAAGAAGCGCTCTGTACTTCTTTCAGGGCATGAGGAAGCCTTATTCAGCCGGATTGATGATGGCGTCGACGTTTTGGAAAGCGTGGTAGCGTAAGAGCCAGCAGCCGTAGTTCATGCCGCCGCCGACAGCGGGCAGCGCCATCCATTGTCCATCGTACAGGCGGCCCTGGCGCAGCAGTTCGGCGAGCGCCGTTGCGATGCTGGCGTTGGAAAGATTGCCATAATAGCGGAAATTGTCCACCAGTTTGTCCATGGTAGAGTCGGGCCAGCCGTAGTCGTTGATGAGCAGTTCGCCCATGCGGCGGGTGATGCGCGAGTTGGCCTGGTGCGGCACGATGTGCGAGAGTTCGTCCGGCGAGAGGCCAGCATGACGGCAGAGTGCGTCAACGGACTCGGCCATGGCGCGAGGAGCTTCGCGAAAGACCTCTTTGCCATTCATTTTCGTATAGCCAACCAGATACTGTGAGAGAACCTTGTTCAGCTCCTTGCCCTTACCCTCTTTATAGAGCTGCTGTATCTTCATATCGACCTCCGCCATCTCGATGGAGTCTTTGCGCAGAGGGGTCTGATAGTAGAGAGATGGCCCCTGGTTGGCATCGGAGCCGTTGATAAGGTAGCTAAAATCCTCTTCCTCGTCGTCGTCATCATAGCGTTCCAGCAGGAAGGCGGAAGCCCCTTCGCCGAAGAGCGAGCTGGTTTTCCAGTCCAGCACATGCATGATGTTGGGCAGCAGTCCTTCGGCGGTGACGAGCAGCACCAGCCTGGCAGTGCTGGCGGAGAGCACTTCGGCGCACATCTGGAAAGCTTCCGTCTGGCAGGCGCAGGCCCCTTTGAGCATGGTGGCGCGAATGGGAGGCAGGCGCAGGCGCATCTGCACCTGACCGGCAATGGTGGGGAAGGCATCGTTATCGGAGGATGAGGCACCGATGACGGTATCGATTTCAGATACGTCGCGGCCAGAGCTGGCAAGCGCGCGTTTCGCGGCGATCACGGCCATGTCCACCAGCGATTCATCCTTTGGCGCGTTCGGGTCCTCGATCAGGCCGGGAGCGTCTTCGCCTGCCATCCGACGGCAGAGTTCCAGCGTGCTGGCGCGTACATGCCGCGTGCTTAACCCGGTGACCCGTTCCAGGTCATCGGCAGTACGTGGGTCGCCGAGACGAGTAGAGATATAGGCAAAAAAATCATTCTTGATGATACTGCTGGGCGCATACGTTCCTAGACCAATTAAGCGAACCTTCGCTTTCGTATACACCTGTGGCACGATATACGTGTATCTGGGCCACTGGCCTGCCTGGGTTTCCGTCATCGAAAGAACCTCCGTAGCTGGATAAAATGAGTAGGCTGAGTACAATTACTCAAAGTATACCATATTCTTGCCGCTCTGCGGCTATGCTTGACCTGAATGTTACGATGTGGTATGCATAAAGGAGCATTTGATGCGGGGGTGCGGTATCGACCCGATGGAGAATAAGCATGGATACGGCGTTAGAGAAAAGCCAGAGCGAAAGTGAGCAATTTGCGCCGCAGTTGCGCCAGGTTCACACCATCACGGACCGTTTTTCCATAACCAATAGCTATCTTCTCGATGATGGCAGCATGGTTATTGTCGACCCTGCTTCCGAACTCAACGTCAGGCTGATCCTTGATTATATTCGCTATTTTTTGCATCGTTCGCCTTCAGAGATTGATTTGATTGTGCTGACACACCTGCACCCGGATCATACGACAGGTATCGAGGTGTTGCGGCGTGAGTGTCATGCCCCGGTGACGGCCTCTGCCGTGGCGCGGGAGATGGTGGAGGCAGAAGCACAGGGGAAGCGCCTGCTGCCCGCTATTACCCATCGTGCGGGCCATACGTGGCCCGGTGCGTTCCATCGCCTTGATATGTTACCTCCATCCTACATTACTCAGGCGAAGCTGGTGGATAGCTGGCTCAACGATGTCGAGGGACTGCCCGGCCACCCTGACTGGCGCGTCATTGCCAGCCCCGGCCACACACCCGAAAGCCTCTGCCTCTACAACCCTTTCACCTGCGAACTGCTCAGTGGTGATACAATCATCACTAGCGAGGGCAACTCGCCCCTTGCGCGCGGCGACTCCAACCGCTCCAGGCTACAAGACACGTTGCATACCCTGCGCGCCCTGCGCATCCATTATCTCTACCCCGGCCACGGCAAGCCCATTCTCTCGAAACATCCCCTTGCGAACATGCAGGTGGAGCGGTAACGGAACTCTCGCCTACCTCATATTCTCCAACTCAATAATAGCACCCTCATAGCCACGCGTAGGCGAAAATCGCTCAAATTGGCCGTTTCCCGGCGGTCATCGGTAGCCATGAAGAGATGTCGAGTGGTAATAGCATTGCCTTCTATTCTTTCTGCTCATAGTTTCTCGGTTTACTTGGCAGGCGCAGTGGAGCCGGTCCGCTGCCCGGTCGAAGCAGTGGTGGTGCGTTCAGGATAAGTGGCACCGGTGTTGTTTGCGCTGCCTGTACTGGCATATATTCTAAGCGAATGTTGCCCAGACAGACGATATCGCCGGGGTGGAGCAGGTGCGGGTAGGAGAGTGGCTCGCCGTTGAGGGTAGTGCCGTTGCGGCTGCCCAGATCTTGCACGTAATCGCCGGTTGGCTGGCGCAAAATCTGGGCGTGGCGGCGCGAGATGGAGACATCGTTGATGACGATGTCGCTTTCGGTGCCGCGCCCGATGGTGACGATGGGCCGGTCGAGCAGGAAGCTTTTGCCCGCCATCTCCCCGTCACGAATGATAAACGCGGCCTCTATGCGTGGGGTGAGAGGGAGTGGTGTAGCGCGCTCCATTTCCGCCGTGTTTTGCCAATCCTGTGCAAGCGCCTGTTCCACCTCCTGTACCGGCAGGCGCGTGGGCTGTTCTGGCGTTCCAGCGCGTTCTGGTTCTGGTGTGCCTCCCGGCTCCAGCAGTCGAGTCGGGTCCAGAGTCTGGCCGTTCTGGGAGGTGCGATTGCTGTGGAAGGGCCAGGCATGATGTGCCAGTGGATCGTCCTGTTCATTTGCCGGGCTGATCGCAGGCTGTGCAAGGTCGAAGAGGAGGCGGTGGGAGCCGATTTCCAGCGTATCCCCTTTCTGTACCAGCGCGACGCTCACGATGCGCCGCCCGTTGAGCAGGACGCCGTTGAGGCTATCGCAGTCAGTAATGTAGACTTTGCCAGCGGCGCAGGCCAGTTCTGCATGGTGGCGCGAGGCCATATCGTCATCGAGCCAGATGTCATTATCCTCGCCGCGCCCGATGGTGATGATGGCACGTTTGAGCGCGAGACGCTGCCCCTGGAGGCGGCCATTGCGATATTCCAGCCAGCCCCAGGGGGTCTCCTGGTCAAAGACATAGGGAACCGGTATGCCGGGCTGGCGGCGCGGCGGAGCGAGCGTTTCGGCTGAAGGGTCGGCGCGTGTGGTGCGCTGCTGGCGCGGGATATGGACAGAAGTGGTAGAGGTGCGGGGCAAGGCAAAAAGAAAGTAGGAGGTGGTGATGGCGAGGGGCAGAAACCAGCCCCACAGGACAACATACACCAGCGCAACCTCGACCTCGGCAGAGTCCAGAGTTGCTTGCTCGATGCCGAAGCGCACGTTATACCAGACGATGGCTGGTAAGAGCAGCAAGGAGGAGATGGCGCAGGTGACAATGGCTGCTGTGAGTTGTTGTGTTGTGCCGCGACGGCGCACAGCGGCATAGAGGGCGCTGGCTGCTATGGCGAACATGCAGGAGACGAGGCCACCATAGCAGCCGAAGCCGAACCATGTTGGAAAATCTACACTGCTCGTAGTCCTTGCCCCTTTCCTATATCATGGCTTCAATGCCTGCTGCTCGTGCATCACTGATCAAGATTGTATCAAGGATAGTATGTTTGGTCGCGTTTTGCAGGTAGAAATTATCCGTATCAATGTTATCTGAATCGGCGGCAACAGCGTTATTGACCTCTGCTGCGTCCCAGTATTCAAAGTGCTTACCATCGGGAGTGACTGCGACACCGAGAAAGGCATGACCAGGGGTAATGACGATTTCAGAGTGCAGGCCGATGCTTTCCACTGCCGAAGCCAGTACGAGGGTCAGTTCAATGCACATACCGCTTTGCTGCTGCAAGACCTCAAAGGGCAGCTTGATCTGTTCCGTAGCCACGGTAGTGTCGCTCAGGCCATTATAGGGAACGCTGGCCTGTACATAGTGGATGTGGTAAGCGAGCCGCAGTGCATCATAGATTGCGTCTACCTGATCGACTACCTGCTGCGGCGAGGCATCGACGTAGCCAACCATAGCAGGAGGCGGCGTTGGCGGCTCTGTGCTCAAATATTGAATAGACTTTTTCACCAGGGCCTTTACCGTCGGGTCATCGGGCGTTACCCAGGCTCCGATGAGCAGCCTGTTGGCGCGTGTCCACTGCATGAGCCAGCGCGAGTAGAGCAAGATATGGCTATCGCTGACGTAGTAGGGATGATTGTGGGTATCGGTAACCTGCACATGTAACGTGGTGGTGGTATCATGCGTCCACTGGCGTAAGGTCGAAGTGTTGAGCAGGGGCGGGATGACCTGGATAGCCTGCGTTGCCGCTGTAGCATTGACGGTCTGCGAAAAGGTCTGAGTGAAGTTAACGATGCCGAGACTTATCACAAGCGTGAGCGGTGTGCTGCTGCTATATTTCACCGCGAACAGGGTGTTTTGCGTAGAGACATAGGCGGGATAGAAGGCGCTGAAGATGGCTGTGGGGGCCTGCACGCAGATATAGACTGGCGCTTGACCACCGCAGTGTTCTGTAGTCGCCTGCTTCGTTTTCTGAAAGTTTGAGTAGGCGTTCATCCCGCCCACGACATAGCCACCCGAAAGTACGGCTAGTACCGATAGGGTGAGGAACAGCACTATGAGTTTCTTGCCCATTTCGTCTCGTTCTCGATCCTGTAATCTGGCAGTCTGGCTTTCCGGCAGGGGTCATAGCGTCCTGGCAATTATATCATCCTGTATCATAGTGGGCAATATGATAGGACTTGTGGGTATGTTCGTCCCGCAGAGGCTCTTTACAACTTCCTGCGCCATGGAACGTACAAAAAGAGGATAAGCTCTAATCACGGCGGCAGGTAAGGCAGGAAATGGTTTGTTTCGTCTAAGTTAAGAAATTGCAGAGGAGAAATCCATGTGGTTTTTAAATCCGTTTCCCTGGCTCTTTTCCCTCCTGATGCGGGGAATGAATGGCATCTTGATCGTCGCGGCAATCTTCTGGATCTGGGTGCTGTACGATTGCCTGACCAACGAGCCATCCGAGGGGAATGACAAATTAGCATGGCTGCTGGTCATTCTGCTGGCTCCCTTCATCGGCGCTCTGCTCTACTATTTCGTGAGACGCCCCGCACGCATCAAGGCTGTCGGTCATTGATCTTTGAAGAGCAGAGCAGCAAGCACGCGCTATTATGGCGCGTGCTTGCTGCTCTGCTCTTCTTTCTACATTACCCATAGTATCTCCAATATAATGGATGCTTTGTACGTTGTGGATGGTGAGTGAAGAGGGCTATACTAGAGATATCAAAAAACTTCTGTAACCATTCAGGACTGCTCGCCGTTGAGCGGTTCGCACGAATTTTTATCCTGGGCGATGCCGCCATGCCTGTCGCGATTATCTCATCGTCGCGGCAGGCATGGCTGTTTTGTTTCAAAAAATCATGTGAGACGCGCGACGGTATGGTGGCGGTTCTGGTGTAAGGAAATCTTCTTTAAACTCTAGTAAGGACTTTTTTTCTATGGCTTTGCCTCAAATCTACGCAAAACGTAAACCCTTTATGCTTCCTGCGTCACTACACCCACTAACCGAAAGAGATTTTGGTATTTTCTGGGTTGGCGCATTCCTTTCCAACATCGGCTTCTGGGTGCAAGCAGTGGGACAGGGCTGGCAGGTGCTGCAATTGACCAACTCCGCCCTGCTGCTCGGCCTCGTCGGCTTTGCCGCGACCTTGCCGAATATTGTGCTCTCGCTCTTCGGCGGCGTTGTGGCCGACCGCTTCAATCGCCGCCGCCTGCTCTTTGTCACGCAGACGGTCTATATGTCGACTGCGGCGCTGCTGGGCATACTCACCTCGCTGCACGTGATTAGCGTCTGGCTCATCATCGTGCTGGCGCTGGTCAACGGTACCTTCAGTTCCGTCGGTTTCCCGGCCTGGCAGGCGTTCATCGGCGAGCTGGTCGGGCCTGAGGAGTTGAAACAGGGCATTGCGCTGAACTCGACCCAGTTCAACCTGTCGCGGGTCGTTGGCCCGGCCATCGGTGGCTTCTCGGTTGCCATCTTCGGCATTGCCGGAAATTACTATTTGAATGCTCTCAGCTACCTGGCGGTGCTCATTCCCTTGCTGTTTATCCATCCATCCTTTACGCACGCGCACGTGATAGAGAAGCGTGAGGGCATCTGGCGGGGCCTGAGTGTGGGGCTGAGATATGTACGCGAACAGCCACTGCTGCGACTGGCGTTGCTGCTGCAATTTCTGATTGCCTTTCTCGTCTACCCCTATACCACATTGTTGCCCATCTTCGCCGGAAACATCTTCCGTGTTGGCGCGCAGGGGCTGGGTGTGCTCAACGCTGCCGCAGGCATCGGCGCGCTCTCGGGCGCGTTGCTGCTCGTGCTCTTTAGCCAGCGCCTGGAACGGAATCTGCGCGTGCTGACCCTGGTCTGTGTGGTGGGCGGCAGCACCTGTCTGCTCTTCGCGCTTTCCAGAAACCTGGAAGCCTCTCTGCTGCTGCTCATCCTGCTCGGTTCCTGCGCGGTTGCCTCCTCGACGCTGACGAACATGACGGTGCAGATCATGACGCCCGAAGAGATGCGCGGGCGCGTGCTGAGCGTCTGGGTGCTGATCAACTTCGGGCTGGCCCCCTTTGGCACGCTCGTTGGCGGCTGGGCGGCGCAATCCATCGGCGCGCCCCTGGCCCTCGCTGCCGGTGGCGCAATCTGCGCCTGCGGCGCAAGTGCCGTTGCGCTGTTTCAGAAAAGGCATCATCTCAAAGCGGCATAGTTGCATAAAGCAACAACAGTCTGCGGAACAACGGCTAGCCGTTGTTCCGCAGACTGTTGTTGCTTTATGCAACTTTTTTGCGATACAATCCGTGTATTCCTCAGTTATAAGGATCAAAGGAGATATATGAAAGATGGCAGAACGTTCGACGGTGGTAGGTGTCTTCGCCGATCAGCAGCGTGCTGAGCAGACTATTCGGGAGTTGAAACAGGCTGGATTCGATGATAATCAAATCGGTTTTCTTGTGCGCCATAGCAGCGGTATTCTGGGCGGGCTTGTAGGAGGCGTGATGGGCGCGGCAGACGTCGTTCTGATGCCCGCGCTCGGCCCCACAGAGGCCAATGCTGCTCTGGAAAGCACATTACCCCTCTCACAGGAGGCTATCGAGAGATTGCAACTGCGTCACACGCATAAACAGGCTGGAGAAGAAAGCGCGCCTGCTGAGGAACAAACACAGGCGGAGGCAGCGACAGCCCGGGATGAGATGCGCATGCCAACCCAGGGGCAGGAGGGCACCGCTGCGCCCGAAAAGGCGGCAGGTGAAGAAAGTAGTATTACACCGACGGAGGTAAGGCTGGGCGAAGGTGAAGGTATTGTGAGCGGCGGCATCGTCGGTGGGCTGCTGGGGGCTGCCGCCGCGCTCCTGATTCCCGGTATCGGCCCGGCAGTGGCAGGAGGAATCCTGGCCACCACGCTGGGCGGCGCGGCTCTTGGAGCCATAACTGGCGGCATCCTGGGCGTCTTCGCCGATATGGGCATCCCCGAAGATGAGGCCCATCTCTACCGGCGCGAGTTGGAGGCGGGACGTATGCTGGTGACGGTGCAGGCAGGTGGAGAGCACGTACCGCAGGCACTGGACATCCTGCGCCGCAACGGCGCGATGAATGTCCAATGAGTTGGAATCGGTAGTAGCGGGACCTGCGGGAAGCCCGGCGACTTAAGACTTCGTCAGAATGTGGATGGCATGGCCCAGAGCGTTCTCCGCGCCCTCTTGCAGTGTCTCGCTGAGGCCGGGGTGGGGATAAAGAATCTCGGAAAGGTCGGTGAGCGTCGCGCCCATTTCGATGGCGAGCGTGAGCTGGCCGATAAGGTCTCCGGCTCGCGGACCAACCACCGTTGCGCCGAGCAGCAGCCTGTCATCGTCGGCGCTGCCAACAATCAAGGTCACGCCGTTCTCGGCTCCCAGCGTCAGGGCGCGTCCGTTGGCGGCGAAAGGGAAGCGCCCGGTGACAACATTATAGCCTGCCTGTGTCGCTTCCTGCGCTGTGTAGCCAACGGTCGCCAGTTCCGGCGTGGTATGCACGACGCGTGGAATGACCAGTGGGGCGAACTGTACGCGCTGGCCGGAAAGTACCTCTGCCGCGACTTTACCTTGCTTGATGGCTATGCTCGCCAACGCCTGCCCACCCGTGCAGTCTCCTACTGCGTAGATATTCGGTACGCTGCTCTGCTGCATGCTGTTGACAGCGATGCCTCCATTGGGCTTCAGGTTGATACCTGCGTCGTTCAGGTGCAGATCGCTCGTGTGCGGGCAAACGCCGTTGGAGATGACAAGCGGGTGATCTGTTATATTTGCTATGTTTTCGATGGGCGTCTTCGTTGTCATGGCGATACCGAGTTTGCGCAATCCAGCCTGGACAAGACGCAGGGCGGCGGGATCAATGCCTGCAAGTAGCTGTTCGCCCGGAGCATAGAGCCTGACGTTGGTGCCGAGGCGCGCAAAAACAGTTGCCAGTTCCAGCGCGATATAGTCGTCGCCGTAGATGCTCAATGTCTCAGGGCGTTCGGGCAGTGTCAGGGCCTGTTCGGGGGTCAAGACCTGCTTGCCATCATAGGGCAGGCCGGAAACGGGCGCGGCTTCGGCGCCGGTGGCGATGATGCAGTGGTCGAACTTGAAATGGTGCGAGCCATATTCGCCTTCCACGCGCACCTCTTGCGCATTGATGAACCAGCCCTTGCCATGCACGAACTCGATACCGTTGCCGGAGATCAGTTTGCGCACGCCCTCGACCAGTCGATTGACAACACCGAGCTTCCAATCCTGCATGGTGGGCCAGTCCAGGGTGAGGGCTTCGACATGGATGCCCATTGCCCCCATTTCTTCCTGTCGCGCCTGCCGGTAGCGCTCGCTTGAGGAGAGCAGCGCCTTGAGGGGAATACAGCCGCGATTGAGGCAGGTGCCTCCGGGCGTGCCGGGGTCGACAAGTGTGACATGGTGACCAAGCTGGGCGGCGCGAATGGCCGCGACATAGCCACCTGGACCCGCCCCCAGCACAAGCACATCTACCGCAGTTGTGACATCTCCAACGACCATCAGAATTACTCCTATCATATTTATACTCTGGCCTTGTCGGATCTGGTGGGTATACTTCCTCTATCGACAGGCGGCAGGAGCCAGGCTCTTTCCTATCTCCCGTTCGGGATTGAAATTATCATATCCAGCATCAACTGCTGCGGGTTCTCTACCAGGTCTTTGAAACGGGCCAGGAATCTGCCGGCCAGCGCGCCATCGATCAGACGATGGTCGAAGGAGAGCGCGAGGGGCATCATCGGGCGGGCGAGGATAGTACCGTCGCGCACGATGGCCTTTTCTTGCAGCCTGCCAACGGCGAGAATGGCCGCCTCTGGATAGTTGATAATGGGGGTGCCGCTACTGCCGCCGAAGCTGCCGACGTTGTTGAGCGTGAAGGTGCTGCCGCTCAGTTCGGGCAGCGAGAGCGTGCGTTTGCGCGCCCCCTCGATCAGATGCTCAAGCCGGGCGGCGATCTCTATGAGCGTCAGGCGGTCGGCGTCGCGCAGGACGGGAACCAGCAGGCCCTCCGGCGAGTCGGCAGCAACGCCAATATGGTACGAACGCTTATAGACAATCTCGCCCCGCTCCTCGTCCAGGCTGGCGTTGAAGATGGGAAACTCCTTGAGCACGGGGATCAGCAGCTTGACGAGCAGCGGCATGTAGGTCAGGCGCACGCCGCGCTGCTCCGCGATGGGTTTCAGGCTTTGCCGCAGGGCTGCCAGCGCCGTGCCATCCACCTCGTCAAAAGCTGTCGCGTGGGGGATGGTGCGCCACGAACGCTCCATGCGCTCGGCAATGCGCTTGCGCAGGCCCGTGAGTGGCTCACGCCTCTCCTGTCCCGTCGTCGGCGGCTGGCCCTCGCGCCTGGCAGCCTCCACCTTTGCTCCCACGCCGCTTTCAACTTTCTGTTGTTCGGCGGCAGGTGTGGCCGCCAGAGCAGCCTTTGCCCGTTCCGCGTAGGCGCGCACGTCATCGATGGTGACGCGCCCGCCGGGCTGTGATGGTGGCACCTGCGCAAGATCGATGTCCAGTTCAAAGGCGAGTTTGCGCACGGCTGGCGCGGCCAGTACGCGCTGCCCCGTTTGTGTCGCGGCCTGAACAGATGAAGCAGGAGCAGCGGTCGCGCCATTGGTGGCGGCTGTGGATGTGGTGGTGGTTTTAGCTGTGGGCCTCTCGGCTACGCCACTGCCGGTATCAAATATGACCAGGACCTCGCCCAGCCTGGCCACCTGTCCCTGCGGCACGCGAATCTCGCTCACGCGGCCCGCGACGGGCGAGGGAATTTCCACAATCGCCTTGTCCGTCTCCACGCGCACGATGGGCTGATCGAGCTTCAGCGTATCGCCCGGCCCGACCAGCCATTCGACAATCTGCGCCTCCTGCATGCCTTCGCCCAGGTCTGGCAATTTAAACTCTTGCATACTTGCTCCTGATAATGAATCTCGGACGTGTCATGCTGAGCGGGAGCGAAGCATGACATCGTCAGGCCACTTTTCATGACATGGTTTCCTGCTCCGCCAGCGCCCGCTCTATCTCCCCCGCCAGCATTTGCTGGCCTGGCGAGTCCGCCTTGCCGAGGCGCTCGCGTACCTGTTTGAGCGCCATTGTATAGGCGACTTTGAAGACTTCCTCGCGCGGCACGGCGATGTCGGGTTCTACGCCGGTTCCCTCCCAGTTGGTGCCGCTGATGGGATTGATGGCGCGCCCTCCGGGAATGAAGCTCTCGAAGTGGGCGCTGAGCCGGTAGACATCGCCGGGATGGGCGCCGCCGCCGGTGGTTTCGCCGATGATGGTGGCGCGTTTCAGGTTTTTCAGGTTGTAGGCGAACTCTTCGGCGCCGGAGAACGTCTCTGCGCTGGTCAGGACATAGACGGGTTTCTGGCTGCCAAAGCGTTTGCCGGGGACGTAGGGCAGCGTCCAGAATTGCTGCGTGCGGTCACCCTCGCGCCAGTAGAGGCTGTTAAGATGCTCCATCTTCTCATCGAAGAGGTAACTGCACAGCAGCTCGATCATCTCAGGGGTGCCGCCGTGATTTCTGCGCAGGTCGATGATGAGTGCGTATGTGTTGGCGAGGAAGTTCATGGCGGCGATGCCGACCTCTGCCGCGTACTTTGGCGAGAAGAAGCCACGGAACTCCAGGTAGCCGATGTCGCCGGGCAGCCGCTCGACCTTATCGAAGCCATAATTGACGTGTGGCCCGAATTCACGGTCCCATGCCTCGTCGTCAACCTTTGCGTCTTCGTCCTCTACCGGCAATTCTCTGACGCTATATGAGACGCGCAGGTGTCTATCTTTACTGATCTCGCGTAGATGCGCGGTGAGTGTTTCCGCGAAGGCGGCGGCATCGTTCAGCGTCTCATATTCGCCCTCTGCCTGCCGCCGACGGATAGCCCGCTCCATCTCCTGCGCCGTCTCTGGAAAGACGTAGTGCGCGCGCAGCCTGGCGAGCAGGGTGTCTATAACTTCCGCTCGCGTGGTCGCGTCTATGGTAAGTTGCGGCTCTTGCACTCTGTGGCTCCTTCCTTGCGTTCCCGCGTCAGGGTACCCGCAAGGGGTGCCCCTCTAAGCGTTAACTCAAGGCCACCCAGGCCACCCGCCAGGGGTGGCCCTACTATATACGACCGCTCCACAAGCCGCACGAACGCATCGTCTCTCGTAGGGCCACCCCTGGCGGGTGGCCTGCGTCGCGCTCGCACTGGCTTCAGTTAACGCTTCTGGGGCCACCCCTTGCGGGTACCCTGACGCGGGGTTACGGCTCCATCACCAGTTTGATTGCGTCCAGCACTTTGGCCGCGTTGGGCAGGTAGTAGTCTTCCTGGCCGGGAACGGGGAAGGGAGTATCATAGCCGGTGACGCGCCCGACGGGTTTGAGCAGGGAATAGAGGCAGCGTTCGTTGATGATGGCTGTGACTTCCGCGCCGACGCCGCCCGCGCGCGGGGCTTCGTGTACCACGATGGCCCGGCCCGTCTTCTCGACCGAGGCGGTGATGGCCTCTTCATCGAGGGGCCAGATGGTGCGCAGGTCGATGACTTCGACGCTGGTTCCCGCCTCCTGCTGCGCCTTCTTTGCCGCTTCCAGCGCGACGGGAACCATTGCCCCGTAGGCGAAGACGCTGACATCGCTGCCTTCCTGCACGACGTTGGCCTTGCCGAGCGGGATGGTGTAGTGTTCCGGTGGCGTTTCCTGGCGGAAGGAGCGGTAGAGTTTGATGTTTTCCAGGAACAGCACGGGGTCGGGGTCGGCAATGGCCGAGGCGAGCAGGCCCTTGGCGTCGTAGGGATTGGAAGGGACAACAATTTTCAGGCCGGGGGTTTGCAGGAAGACGCCTTCCAGGCTGTCGGAGTGCAGTTCGGGCGTGCGCACGCCACCGCCATAGGGAGCGCGCACAACGAGCGGGCAGGTGAACGCGCCGCCACTGCGAAAACGCATGCGCGCTGCCTGCGAGACAAGCTGGTTCATCGAGACGTAGAGAAAACCGGCAAACTGGATTTCGGCCACCGGACGCAGGCCATAGACCGCCATGCCCACTGCTGTGCCGATGATGCCCGACTCGGCCAGCGGCGTATCGAAGACGCGCTTCTCGCCGAATTTGTGCTGCAACTGGTCGGTCACGCGGAAGACGCCCCCGTTGACGCCGATATCCTCTCCAAAGACCACCACGCGCTCGTCTCGCTCCAGTTCCAGCGCGAGCGCCTGGTTCAGGGCTTCTATCATTGTCATCTGCATAAGCTGCTGTCCCTTCTAATGGCGTTTTATTTGATCGGCATAGCGCAACAGATCCTGGCGCTGCTCCCGCAAGCGCGGCGGCAGTTCAGCCCACATGAAGTCAAAGAAGCTGTCGGGTTTCATGAGGGGCATAGCCTCTGCCGCCTGCACCGCCTCGTTCATCTCCTCTTCGACGGCGGCGGTCATCTGTTGATCTTGCTCCTCGCTCAGCAGGCCGCGCTCCATAAGGAAACGGCGGAAGCGTTTGATGGGGTCTTTCGCCTGCCATGCCTCGACCTCGGCGGCGTCGCGATAGCGCGTGGGGTCATCCGAGGTGGTGTGTGCGCCGATGCGGTAGGTCAGCGTCTCAATCAGCGTCGGTCCTTGCCCGGAACGCGCCCGTTCGACCGCCTGTTGCATGACATCGTAGACGGCGAGGATGTCGTTGCCATCGACCAGCACCGAGGGAAGGCCGAAGCCGGGGCCGCGAGCGGCGAAGGTTGGCGCGGCGCTCTGGCGCTGGCGCGGCACGCTGATGGCCCAGCCGTTGTTCTGCACGACCAGCACGACCGGGGCCTGGAAGACACCGGCGAAGTTCAGCGCCTCGTTGAAATCGCCCTCCGAGGTCGCGCCGTCGCCGCAGACGCCAACGGAGACAACGGGATCACCGGCAATCCTGGCCGCCATCGCCAGTCCGACGGCATGCAGCATCTGCGTGCCGATAACGATCTGGAAGGGCAGGCAGTGCGTCTCCCTCGGGTAGTTCTCCGGCGTGAGGCCGCGAAACAGGTAAATAAGCGTAGAGAGCGGGAAGCCCTTGACGATAAGCGAGGCAATTTCGCGGTAGGAGGTCGCCATCCAATCCTGCGGCTGCAAGGGCGCGGCCAGCCCGACCGCGGTAGCTTCCTGCCCGACCAGCGAGCCGAAGGTGGTGGCGCGTCCCTGCCGCTGCAAGGCGATGATCTTATTGGAAAAGGCGCGGCCAGTATGCATGAAGCGGTAGAGTTCCAGCATGCGCTCCCCACTCAAATCCGGCACGGGTCCCACTACGTTGCCCTCTTCGTCGAGGATTTGATACGCCGCCATATTCGAGTCAATCTGTTGCGTTGTCACGTCGTCGCGCTCCTTCTCTTAAGTGGTGGTGACCGTATTGCATGGCATTGCTGCTCCGCAGCAATGCCATGCAATACGGTCACCACTTTCTACCCTACAAAAAGCCAGGGGGCTTCTTGTTTGCGGCGCTGCTCGTAGGCGGCGATCTCATCGTCGTGCGAGAGCGTCCAGCCGATGTTGTCGAGGCCCTGGAGCAGAGCGTTTTTGCGGAACTGGTCGATCTCGAAGGGGATGACGCGCCCGCTCGGTGTGGTAATGGTCTGCGCCGCGAGGTCAACTGTCAGCGTATAGCCCTCGTTGGCCTCGGCCTCGTTGAAGAGTTCGCGCACGGTGGCTTCATCCAGCGTCACGGGCAGGATGCTGTTGTTGAAACAGTTGTTGTAGAAAATGTCCGCGAAGCTGGGGGCGATGATGCAGCGAAAGCCGTAGTCGCGAATGGCCCACGGCGCATGCTCGCGTGAGGAGCCGCAGCCGAAGTTATCTCCGGCCAGCATGATAGTCGCGCCCCGATAGCGCGGCTGATTGAGCACGAAATCAGGGTTGGGGACTGTCCCGTTGGCGTCCAGGAAGCGCCAGTTGGCGAAAAGCGCGTTCTCAAAGCCGGAACGCCGGATTGTCTTAAGAAAGCGCGCCGGTGTGATCTCATCGGTATTGACGTTGACGCGATCAATAGGGGCGACGATGCCCGTGAGCGTGGTAAATGGTTCCATCTCTACATCTCCCGAATATCGACGAAGTGTCCGTTAACGGCGGCAGCGGCTGCCATAGCAGGGCTGACAAGATGGGTGCGCCCGCCGCGTCCCTGGCGGCCCTCGAAGTTGCGGTTGCTGGTCGAGGCGCAGCGCTCGCCCTCGGAGAGGCGGTCGCCGTTCATGGCGATACACATACTGCAACCCGCCTCGCGCCACTCAAACCCGGCCTCGCGGAAGATGTCGGCCAGCCCCTCCTCCTCGGCCATGCGCCGCACCTGCATTGAGCCGGGAACGACGATGGCGCGCACGCCGGGCGCGACATGCCTGCCCCTGACATACTGCGCCGCCATGCGCAAATCTTCCAGCCGCGAGTTGGTGCAGGAGCCGATGAAGACAGTATCCAGCCTGATCTCCTGAATGGGCGTGCCCGGCTTGAGGTCCATATACTTCAGGGCGCGTTCCATCGCCTGGCGCTTGTTGGGGTCTTTCTCCTGCTGCGGGTCGGGAACTGTCCCTGTCACATCTGTCACCATGCCCGGATTGGTTCCCCACGTCACCTGCGGGCCGAGGCCATCGACATTGACCTCGTGGATGGTATCAAAGTGCGCGCCAGGGTCGCTGGCAAGCTGCTTCCAGGCGGCGACGGCCTGCTCGAACTGTTCGCCCTTCGGGGCATACGGTCGGCCCTTGATATAGTTAAAGGTTGTTTCGTCGGGAGCGACCATGCCAGCGCGAGCGCCCGCCTCAATCGCCATGTTGCAGAGCGTCATGCGCCCCTCCATCGAGAGGTTGCGCACGACGGAGCCGCTGAACTCGATGACATGGCCTGTGCCAACGCCCGTGCCAAGCTGGCCGATAACGTACAGTGCCACGTCTTTGGCTGTCACGCCCGGCCCCAGCGTCCCTTCGATGCGAATATTCATGCTCTTCGGGCGCGCCTGCAACAGGCACTGCGTCGCCAGCACGTGCTCGATCTCGCTGGTGCCAATACCAAAGGCCAGCGCCCCTACCGCGCCATGCGTAGACGTATGCGAGTCGCCGCATACAATCGTCATGCCTGGCAGCGTAATACCCTGCTCCGGTCCGATGACATGCACAATGCCCTGCCGCGCATCGTTCATGTCAAATAAGGTCAGATCAAAATCTCGCGCATTCTGCTCCATCGTGGTGATACAGATTTCGCTGTCGCGATCCACCACATTAATCATCTTGCGCCCCACCACCGTCGGCACGTTATGGTCAAGCACGGCGATGGTGGCATCGGGCCTGCGCACCTTGCGCCCCATCTCGCGCAGCCCGGCAAACGCCTGCGGCGAAGTCGCCTCATGCACCAGGTGGCGGTCAATATACAGCACCGTTGACTCCCCCGGCACATCCCGCACCACGTGCGCCTCCCAGATTTTGTCAAACATGGATTTTGCCATAGATGATTCTTCCTCCGTGGACAGAGATAAAGTCCTGTTCCTCTTTCCTGACCCTGACTCGTTCCTGCCTTCTATCGCATCCCTGTCAGTCAGGCTCGTGATTTTTCTCTGCTTCGTATTATCTCACATTTTCAGCGAGATAAGGGAGGAAATAAGAGAACAAAATATGAGCATGGTTCATTTCAGGTTCCCTGGTAAAAATCCCCTGTAGATAGCCAATCCCGACGGTAAAAATGGAACATTGACAGGTTATTTTATGAGTAATATAATGATATTTAGAGTTTTTGCCTAACAGGTACGGCCTGAGAGTGATTGACACTATTTTTCAGTCAGGGAGGAAGAAATGCAAGGCTTGACCGAGATGAATGGTTTGAAAAGAGCAAGCCACATTGATTTGAACCAGGAGCAATTGTCAGGCAGGAAGAATCTCCAGCTTTTGCCCGTCCCTTATTTTAACTCATCTCATGTAACCTTATATAAAGGTGATGCCGAGGTGATATTATCGGGGGTAGAGGCCGAGTCTATAGACTGTATTGTTACTTCCCCTCCCTATTACGGGAAACGGGACTATGGTATTACAGGACAGTTGGGTCTGGAAGAACATCCTCAGTTATATATTGACAGACTTGTGGCCGTATTTCATCAAGCAAGACGGGTTCTTAAGCCTACAGGAAGTTTATGGGTGAATATAGGCGATACATACTGGAGTGGAAAAGGCCGCTCTCATGGTATCGATGTGAAACAAAGAAATCGCCGCTTTGATCGTCCTCAAGATAAAAGAGGGCAGGGTCCCTGGTGTGTTCCAAAACAACTTCTCCTTATTCCACATCGATTTGCTATTGCAATGCAAGACGACGGATGGATTGTACGTAATGATAATGTCTGGTACAAGCCAGCGCCAATGCCTGATCCTGTCTCAGATCGATGTGCTTTAGCACATGAGTATATTTTTCACTTTGTGAAGCAGAGAAAATACTATTTTGATGCAGAAGCTGTTGCTATGCCTTCTAACGGGAAGCGTGATCGAAAGCCGCCTTTCTCTGTTTGGAGTGTACCCACGAGTTCAGGCCAAACAATGCCCGCCAGAAAGAAGCATATAGCAACGTTCCCTGAGCAATTAGTGTCATTACCTGTACAGGCCACGTGTCCACCGAATGGTGTATTACTGGATCCTTTTTGTGGCAGTGGGACAGCTCTGTTACTTGCAGTAAAGCAAAGCAAAGAGAGGCATGCCATAGGTATTGATATCAGCGAAGATGCTCTGCAAGAGGCAAAAGATGGTATTCTCCTTTTTGAGCAGGGCTTGTTGCAACAAAAAGGAAATGATCAGGTGGATAGCAAGTGTTCGCTGCTCAGTAGAAGCCAGTAATAGCCGCGATTAGAAAAAATCAGGGTCATCGAAAAATGCCAGCCTGAGTTGCTGTGGTTCTGTGATGAGATCGGGATCCACGAATCTTGGGAGAGGAATGCTTTCTTGCCCACTTTTTCCTCTCTCAATGAGTTCGCGGTTGGATTGATTATTGCAAAAAGGATGAACCAGGCGCTGGTTCTCTTTTATAGTTCTGCCTCCTCTAGCATGCTCAACAATGTGATCGTGTTGTAAATCGGCAGTAGGGTCTAACATACCATCACAGATTCCACAACGATTGGGATTGTAAAAAAAGTGATCGAGTACCAGAGAGGATTTCTGTCTCTCCGTAAAAGTGCGGCTTTTTCCGACTGATAGGCGCACTTTTACTGCTTTGTTGGTAAGTCTTTTTGTCAATGCCGAATAATCAGCCGCAAATGCTTCAGAATGTATATCGTCCCTATGCTTGACCAGGAGTTCTAGCAATCCTTGATAATATTGAGCAGTTTGACTTGTTACCTCAGGCCCCGAACCTGTTCTGCGCGTAATCCCTGTTATAACATCTTCTTTGTTATTTAAAAGAACCTGCTCGAAAACAGCACGATGTATTGAGAATACACGCTTTCTACTAAGAATATCCTCTTCACTACCAGATAATATCCAGTACAAGAAACCATAGAGAAGGCTACGCACATAGCGGCCTGCATCCGTGTAGAAGTACAGTACCGGGATTAAGGCCAGAGATTTTGGAGAGGGACCAATAAGATGTCCCAGTCCATCAAGAGCATTCTCTATAAGATGCAATCCGTTATCGATTATCTCTTCTGGTAAAGCATGTATATCTCTATCGATCAGTTTGCGCGTTTCTGCTTTTTGTCCCTTGCCTCCTGCTATCACTGTGAGCAGTTCGGCCAGCCAGTAGGGTTTTGTCTGTACGTCAGGAGGAACTATCAAAGGTTGTTGTAATCTCTTGATAGGGGTCTCGTAAGCAGGCTTGAAAAGCATCTCATGGAGTTTATTTACTCCTTTGAGTATCTCCTCTATTTTATTTTGAGCTAACTCATTGCCCTCCTCTTCCAGATCTTTTGTATGCCAGTAATGCTTTGCGCTATTTATACTGGATATAGACATTACTGCTCGAACAAAACTGGAATGTCTGCTTTCAATGATGGTGGTTTCCCACTCCGATAACTGCCTGCCGCTTTTATTAATTTTTAAAAATGATATTTCTGCTTTTTCGTAATTACCAGGCACCCATAAAATATGAAAACCAACTTCTCCTCTGCGCAGGCGCTGATAGAATAAACCCCTGTTGAAGGTAGTTGCATCTAATACCCGCCTGGGAGCTTTGTCTTCCATGACTGCGCGATTGAATTCTTCGTCAGCAGCCTGATAATCGCTGATACTCCCGATTTTTATCTTGACAAGATTGCGAACTTCTTTTGCTGCCTGTTTAATGAGTACTTCTTGCTCCTCATCTCTGTATTCCCCGGAAGGAAGTGTGTCACCCCAATCGTCATTGAGCCACGCCAGCACGACAGAGATGCGATGACCGCCATCAAGAACATAATCATAGCCATTTTCCGGGCTTGACCACATAATGATGCTCGGAATCACCTGTTCATTTACAATGGATTCCAGCAAGGATACACAATCCTCAGGCGTCCATGCCCATGTTGCACGCTGGAAATCTGGTTTACGTAATGACGCAACCCGTGAGGAGATATGGTCTCCAAATAAATCACTCATTCTCAGCATGGGTGGCCCGGATGGCGTTGATGCAACTTTTTCTCGGGATCGCTGGTAGCGCAGGTTCTCACGCTGGATAAGGTGATCTAAGTATACCTTCAGGCTTGTTTTCTCTGTTGCCATATGGATACCTCCAAATATACCTTCGAAAATATCTCCTCAATTTTGCTTCTCAATAATACTCTATGTGGTTGCGTAAGGCAAGCCCAGAGTGGCTTCAAGCTTGATGTGCCTCCTGAACAGCATGGGGTGTTGTTTTTGCTTGAGGGAAATCGTTATAACATAACATATGAAAACAATCACCATTGCGACGCATAAAAAAGATGAGATTGTCGATATTACGGACACGGTGGAAGCGGTGTTGCGTGAGGGTGGGCCGCGCGCAGGCGTTTGTGTCGTTTTTGTCGCCCACACAACCTGCGCGCTGACAACTGCTGATCTTGATCCTGGCACCGATCTCGATTTCTTGCAGGCGCTGCGCCACCTGCTGCCCAGTCTCTCGTACCGGCACCCACATAATCCGGCGCATGCGCCCGATCATCTTATCTCATCCATCATCGGCCCATCGCTGAGCATTCCGTATGACGACCACCAGTTGCTGCTGGGGACGTGGCAGCGTGTCGTTCTCGTTGAGCTAGATGGCCCGCGTCGCCGCACGCTGCATATCGCCTGGATGTAAGCTGGTAGCTCGACTGCTGAGAAGCAAAAAGGCTTTCTGGCTTCCCTTTATGTCTGAATGAAAGGGATGTGAAAATCTCTTCTCTGTTCATGAGAGGTACAGTATGATTCTTCCCAAAGATCGTGACCCTCGCTTCATCACCATCCGCCGTGGTGGGACGCTCACGGATTCAGACCATCACCTTCTCGCTCTGTGGGCGGCCGCGTGCGCAGAGCACGTCCTGCACTTCTTCGAGTCTGCGAAGCCTTCAGACTCACGACCGCGCTATGCAATTGAGCAGGCTCGTGCATGGGCGCGCGGGGAGATTACGATGTCCCAGGCTCGTGCAGCGGGCGGCCATGCAATGGCAGCGGCCAGGGATATGAGCGGAGCCGCCCGGCACGCCGCATATGCCGCCGGTCAGGCGGCAGTGGTCGCGCACGTCGCTGCCCATGAGCTCGGTGCCGCGGCTTACGCGATCAAAGCCGTGCGCGCGGCTGCCCCTGAAGGCGAAGGTGAGCGTGCCGGTTGGATCGAATGCCGCTGGCAGCGCGACCAACTGCCGGATGCGATTCGCGATCTTGTCCTGGACGATCAGCGGTTGCGAAACGCTATCTGCTGGTCGGTATTCGACTGCTGATTCATACGCTCTTTCCTCACTCATGAGCCAATAGCAGCCGCACTGCCAGCACTGGCGGAATTTCTTTGAAGTTGGCCCAACCTGATGGACGGTGTGATTGGTCTTCTGGCCCGAAGGAGGGTTCTTCCAGCGCGTTCATGTGCTGATTCAAAACATGAATGTCTCGATTCTGCTGTTGATGGCTCAGCACTGGCGGCGCTTCGCAGACTGATAGAGGTGGTAACTGGGTGGCGCGACTCCAGACGGCGCCACCCAGTTACCACCTCTAGAAAGAGCGAGCCGCTACGCGGTGAGCTATCAAAGCCGTGTGTTCGCCAACGGTCTCTGCGCTCAGGATAACATGCCGCCAGTGGAAAATCAACTATGAAGCAGGAATGCCTGGAGTGCCTGATAGGTTTCTTCCGGGGCTTCTTCGGGCAGAAAATGCCCGGATGGAAGAGCGTATCCCTGCACGTCATCCGCCCGTTCGCGCCAGGTTGCCAGCACGTCATATTTGCGTCCGATGAAGCCCTTTTCTCCCCATAAGACGAGCAGGGGGCAGCGCACTTTCTGCTGCATGTCAGCCTCATCATGTTGCAGGTCGATACTGGCGGAAGCGCGGTAATCCTCACAGGTGGCATGAATGGCGGTCGGATCACAGAAGCAGCGCAGGTATTCAGCAATGGCTTCCGGGGTGAATGCTGAGGGGTCGGCGGACCAGTGAGCAAGTCGATTGCGCAGGTAGTATTCGGGCTGCGCCCCGATCAAACGCTCAGGATGATCGGCGGGCTGGATGAGAAAAAACCAGTGATAATAGACGGTGGCGAATTCTTTATCTGCCGTCATATACATCAGGTAGGTGGGGGCAATATCCAGCACGGCTGCTTTTGTAATCCGTTGTGGGTGATCGAGGGCCATGCGATGTGTCACACGCGCTCCCCGGTCGTGTCCAACCACCGCAAACGTCTCGTAGCCAAGTTGCTGCATGACTTCGACCATATCCTGAGCCATAGCCCGTTTAGAATAGGTGGAGTGATCCGCTTCCCCCTCCAGCTTAGAGCTATCCCCATAGCCACGCAGGTCGGCGAGCACTACCGTAAAGTCTTGAGTAAGGCGAGGGGCAATCTTATGCCACATCACGTGGGTTTGGGGGTAGCCGTGCAACAGTAGGAGGGGATCGCCTGATCCCCCCTTGAGTGCGTGAATGCTGGCACCCCCGGTCTGGAGCTGCAGCGAAGCAAACGTTTCAAACATACTTCTGCTTCCTTTGTTCTCTAGGCGTGACCGGGCACCTCAGTGGGAGCATTCATCGCTGATTCGGCGATGTAGCGCAGATCCATCTCCTCAAGCTCTTTCTTTTTGCCGAGCAGGAGCTTAGCCATGTCGAAGGCGCGGTTGAGCTGTTCCTTCTCCAGATCGTAGCCGAGATCGTGGAGCTGGGCGTTGAGGGCGGCGCGGCCGGAGAGTTTGCCCATGTGCATACGGCGGTCGGCGGAGGTCAGGCCGATGGATTCGGGCGTCATGATCTCGTAGGTGCTGGCATCTTTGAGCACACCGTCCTGATGGATACCGCCGCCGTGCGCGAAAGCGTTTGCGCCCACAACGGCTTTGGTCCACTGTGGCTGCATGCCGGAGAGCTTTGCGACCAGGCGGCTGGTGGGAATGATCTTCGTGGTATCGATTCTGACATCCAGGCCAAGATTGGCAGACCGTGTTTTAATCGCCATGACGACTTCTTCGGTGGCCGCGTTGCCTGCGCGTTCGCCGAGGCCGTTGATGCAAGTATCGACTCGTTCGGCTCCATTACGCAGGCCCTCAAGGGCGTTAGCGACGGCCAGACCGAGGTCGTCGTGGCAGTGGGCGGAGATGCGGGCATGGGGAAACTCACGCTTGACAGCGGCGACCAGTTGGCCGAACTCCCAGGGCAGGGCAAAGCCAACAGTGTCACAGATAGAGATGAAGCGCACGCCCTCTTTCAAAATGGCTTCGCAGACCTCCAGGATGAAATCGTGCTCGGTGCGGGTCGAGTCTTCCAGGGCGAAATCGACGTTTTCGGTATACGCGCGGGCGTGGGCCACGGCGGTACGCGCCATTTCTAGCACCTCCTCACGCGTCTTGCCCAGCTTGACCCGACGATGCAGGGGCGAGGTACTGACAAAGGGGTGGATGACCGGCTTTTCCGCGTCCTTGACGGCCTCCCAGGCCCGGTCAATATCGGCGAAATGGGTGCGGGCAATCGAGCAAATCTCGGCGTTGCGCACATTTCGCGCGATCAGGCGGATGCACTCGAACTCGCCCGGCGAGGAGATGGCAAAGCCACAGTCGAGAGTGTCGAAGCCCATATCGGCCAGTGCCTGGGCAATTGCCAGCTTCTCCTCTGGGAAGTAGTTCACGCCCGGAGTCTGCTCGCCGTCGCGCAGTGTCGTTTCAAAAAATTTGACGATGCGGGGTTCCGTCGTCATTGCTTATTCCTCCTTCCGAAACTCCTTTGTTTCGCTTTGTTCGGACTTGCTATTCGATCTGATCTCTTCTCAAGAGCATTATACGCGGGGTTTCTATCTTTTTCCAGTTTTCTTGCGATTACTACCATATCTCAACCCCCTTTGTCACAGTTCCTACTAACCAGGCATAGTATACTTTTGCCAGTTATTTATTTTCCCTGCTCACGCAGAGTTTTTCGCTTAGAAAAAGATCAAGGTACAGGCAGAGGCAGAGTGTTTCTCAGCTTATGTAAGGTATTGCTCTCTTCTAGAGGAGAATTGTGAAGCAGAAAGAAGGAGAGGCGCTTCTGAAAATGATGCCCCTCAAATCTCTCTATCAATCGTCAAACAAGGTAAGACAATCCATTACGCGGAGACACCACGCGCCAACGCTCCACAAGGGCGCGTCTTATGATGCCCTGATCCTGGATGCCGCCTTGCGCCAGTCACTTATGACCGTGCGTTCGCTTGGTCGGCATGGCAAATACGTCGCAGCTTTAGAGAATGAGAGTATCCTGAAAAGATCACAACATGTGCCAACCTTCTCTTCGCGCTGGTGCCAGGCCATGTTCCTCGCTCCAGGATACGGGCGAGAAGGAGAGGCATTCTGGGACTATCTCAAACAACTCGTTGATGAAACAGAAGTTCATGTTCTCATCAGTTCCTCAGATGGAACTCTTGCCGTGTTGCGCAAGCACCGTTCCGAGATCGAACAGCGGGGTATCCATCTCGCGCTGGCAAAAGAAGCAGCTTTAGAGATCGCCATCAAGAAAGAGCGCACGCTGGCAGTTGCAGAGGAATTGGGGCTGCACGTTCCCAGGGGAGTGCTGCTCACAACGGAGAGCGATGTCAGTACGGCATTGCATGAGATTGGCCTGCCGGCGGTTGTCAAACCAACCGAATCCTGGCTTTGGGACCAGGAGCAAGGGATCAGGCCGACCTGTAAGCTCGTGACCACATCTCAAGAAGCTTATCTTACTGTACAGCAGCTCACACAGTATGATGGCAAAGTACTCTTTCAGCAGTTTCTTCCAGGACGTCAGGAGTCTATCAGCATAATGTATGCTCAAGGAGAAACCTATGCGCGCTTTGCTCAATGGACCCGGCGTACTCATCCTCCTCTCGGGGGCGTCTCGACCTACCGGCAAAGTATCGAACTCCCGGAAGACACAACGGTGCAAGCCGAGCGCCTTATACGTGCTATCGACCTCGAAGGCTATGCGCAGGTCCAGTTCCGGCGCGATGAACGCGGTACGCCCTATCTCATGGAGATTAATCCTCGTTTGACTTCCGGCATTGAACTCGCGGTTCGCGCGGGCGTCGATTTTCCCTACCTCGTGTATCAATGGGCTAGCGAAGAACCGATAGACCGCGTCAAAGGGTATCGCTCGGACACAAAAATGCGCTATCTGGAAGGAGATCTTCTGGCTACCTTGCAAACGTTCGCCGAACGCGGGCGTCCAGGCGTGACACCGCCTGCTAAAGCTGTGGCAGAGTTTATTGCTACTTTCTTTGTTCCAACAGGGTATGACTATTTTGACTGGCGAGACCCCTACCCTGCCTGGACTGCTGCTCGTGAAACACTCGATCATGTGCTGCAGCGACTCAAACGCCTATCGTCTGTATAACACCCTTCATGTGAGAAAACAAAGGAAGAAGAGAGAAGGGAACAACAACAAGGCACCGGCTTCCAGCTTGCCTTGTCTTGCCTGGAGAAAGGGGGAAATGATGAATAAGCTGCGTATCTACGTCGTCATTACGACCTTTCTACCTTCAATCGGTGGGGCCGAAATGCAAACGCTGCTGCAATGCCAGCATCTCCTACAACGTGGTCTCACGATGCAGGTAGTCACCTTTCGCCATAATGCTGACTGGTTGCGCGATGAGGTAATCGATGGAGTGCCGGTCATCCGTGTTGCTGGCCTTCTGCTGGGCAGGCGGAAACAGTTACCGCGACTGCTTCAGAAACTGTTCTACTTGCTGGCGATGTTTGTGATGGCCTGGACGCTCTGGCGGCGCCGTGACCATTACGACGTGTTACAAATTCGCCAGTTCAGTTTTCTGGTATTTCCCCTCGCTCTTGTCTGCTTGCTGGCCAGAAAACCTCTGTCGATTATTGTGAGTAGTGCCGGGGCAGGCAAACGGACGCAGACTCATGAGCCTGCCAGACTGCTTGCAGGCTCTCTTGACCCTGAAACTCCCTGGCTTGTCGTTGATGGCAACACCTGGATAGATGGCGATTTGTATGGCCTGGAAGCTGCTGGCCCAATCGTTGTCGCAGCGATGGCCGCGCTTCTGCGGCGTATCCACGCCGGTATCGTCGTCTTGAGTTCTCGGATGCAGCGCTATGTAAGCGAGCATCACTTCGATGTGCTGGACGTGTACGTCATTCCAAATGGCGTCGATCTGGTTCGTTTTCAGCCGCTGCCTTCCCATCTCCATGACGAACAACGCCTCCAGACGGTGGTCTGTGTCTCTAAACTCCGCTATGAGAAAGGCATTGATGTGCTCTTACAGGCATGGTCTCTCGTCCAGCGTTACCAACGCGGAGCCAGATTGATTCTTGTGGGGAGTGGACCACTCCAGGCCCAGTTAGAAAAGCTGGCGCACGCGCTGGAAATAGCCGACACCGTGGAATTTGCGGGCCTGCAAAGGGATGTCGCAGCCCAGTTTCACCGTGGGGCAATTGCCATCTTGCCTTCGCGTTGGGAAGGGATGCCGAATGCCCTTCTGGAAGCAATGGCAAGTGGTTCAGCCTGTATCGCCACACGTGTCAGTGGAAGCGAGGACCTGATCACCTCTGAGGATAACGGCTTGCTGGTTGAGCCTGAAGACCCTGAGCAGATGGCCCATGCTTTACTCACTCTCCTCGCGACCCCTGCGCTCGTCCAGCGCTATGGGCAGGCGGCACGTGCTACCGTCGAGCAGCAGTACGGACTTGAACACATTCTCGACAGATACATAGCGCTGTATCACCTGCTCGCGAAACAGAGCAAGCGATGTGTCTCTTGATGCCTGTATCGACAGCTCTAAATCAAAGGGGAGTACAGGACCTCGCTATTGGAGGCGAGGTCCTGCGTATGTTAGCTCTACCCTTTGACGGCTGCAGCGGATGCGCCTTCGATGAAGTAGCGCTGGAAGATGAAGAAGAGAATGAGAATGGGAATGGTGTTGAACATGGAGGCTGCAATGAGCAGGTTGTACTGGGTATAGTTGGCGCTCTTGAAGAAAAAGAGGCCAAGAGGCAGGGTGTACATATCCTGCGTGCCCAGCACGACCAGGGGCCACTGGAAATCGTTCCATGCTCCCTGAAAGCTCACGATGGCAGCGGCAGTCAGGGCCGGTTTGACCAGGGGCAGGATGACCGAGAGGAAAGTGCGCCAGCGGTTAGCCCCGTCAAGCATAGCAGCCTCTTCCAGTTCTTTGGGCAAGCCCTTCATGAACTGTACCATCAGGAAGACTGAGAAGGGCTGGGCCATCGCGGGCAGAATCAGCGCCCAGTAGGTGTTGGTCAGGTGCAGGCTGTCGACCACCAGGAACTTGGGGATCAGCGTCACCGCCAGAGGGATCATCATCACGGCCAGCGTGAGCGTGAAGATGAACTCCTTACCGGGGAAGCGCAGGCGGGCGATGGCGTAACCGGCCATGGCCGAGAAGAAGGTGTTGAGCACTGTGGCCCCTACCGCGTAGATCAGCGCGTTGAGAATCCAGCGCAGGAAGAGTGAATTGCTCAGGATTTCCTGGTAGTTCGCCAGCGTCGCCGGATTGGGGATGAGGCTGGGCGGGAAGGCCAGGATCGCGGCGGGCGTTTTGAAAGAAGAGACGAACGAAAAGATGAGCGGCCCGATTGAGGTCACGGTGAAGATCGCCAGGAAGATGTACAGGATGATGTGCGCTGGCTCCAGTCGTCGGGTGGGTCGCACTTCCTTCGTTACCGGTTGGATAGCTGTATTAGCTGGTGCTGTTGCCTGTGCCATAGTAGCTTCTCCTCAGATCACTATACAGGACTAAAGGGTGTTGGTACTGGGATCGATCAAGCGGCGCTGGATCAGAGTCACGATCATAATAATGGCGAAGAGAATGACCGACATGGCGGCGGCCAGCCCGAAGTGAGCCTCGTTGAAGGCTGCGTTGTAAATTTCGAGCATAGGGGTGAGCGTCGCGTTATCGGGGCCGCCATTGGTCATGAACTTGGCCTGATCGAACATCTGGAAGCCGCCAATGGTTCCCAGAGCAACGACAAAGAAGATGGCCGGGCGCAGCAGGGGCAGGGTAACGTTCCAGAAGGCCTGGAAGCGATTGGCTCCATCAACCTGTGCCGCCTCTATCAACTCTTTGGGAATATCCTGCAGCGCGGCCAGGAAGTAGATCATGAAAGCGGCGGCAGTGGTCCAGATATTGAGCAGCATGATCGCTGGCAGCGCCCATGTTGTGCTGTCGAGCCAGTCGGGGCCGTGAATGCCGACCAGGGAGAGCAGGTAATTGATCAGGCCATACTGGTTGTAGAACCAGAGGAAGATCAGCGAGACGGCCACCGAGGATGTCAGGGCCGGAATGTAGAAAATGGTGCGAAAGATGCCTCTGGCAAAAGGCAGCGCCTGCAAGATGACGGCCAGGATCAGGGCCAGAATGGTTTGACCGGTAACGATGACCACCACGAACTTGAGGATATTGATCATCGAGGTCCAGAAATCGCTGATCCCGATATCGGAGAGCTGATTCCAGAGAATCTGGTAGTTGTGCAAACCGACAAAGGTGGGAGCGGTAAAGCCGATATCGAGACTGAACAGACTCAAGCCAACGCCATAGAGGGAGACGAAGACAATGAAGACGCCGAGCACGAACAGGTAGGGCAGCAGGAACAGGTACGCCGCCAGCGTCTCGCCGGGGCGTGCCTTTGGTCTCTCATCTCTCCCCCGTCGCGGCCAGCGCCATCTTGATGGAGTCGATGATGGCGCTGGGGGAAGAGTTGCTCTCGCCGGTTGTGTCGCCATAGGAGCCTCTCCTTGACTGATGAACTACTTTGTTGATCTCTTACTTTTTGTAGGGTCTGGAGGGCGAAAGCTGGCGTGTCTGCCCTCCAGGTCTCTTGTTCCCATATACCAGCCCTGTGCATCTCTCTTCTCTTTTGAGCTAAGAAAAGAAAAGGGAAGATGCACAGGGCTGGTTCAGGGACTAGAAGTTGCTGACTGCTGGCATCATAGTCAGAAGACTAGCCCCCCTGTAAAGCCTGATCGACTTTGGTTGCCGCATCGTTGAGGGCAGCCTGGACGGTCTGCTTGTTGAGCATGATGGATTGCAGGGCGGTAGCCAGGTCGCTGTGAATAGTGGCGTCCTGCGGACCATAATAGTCAGCATAGCCATAGCTGGCGGCGTCGAAGAGCACCTTAAAGTCGGGATGCTGGGTAAAGTAGGGATCGTTTTCCAGTCCCTTAATGGTGGGCAGGGCGAAACCATCATCCAACTGGCTCTTCTGTACGACTGTCCCGGTCATATACTTGATCAGTTCCCAGGCGGCATCGGGGTATTTTGTGCCTGAGTAAGCGGCCCAGGCGTTGGTGAAGATCAGGTTGGCCTTTTTGCCCGTGGGAGCCGTTGGCAGCGGGGCAATGTCATACTGGACGTTGGGGTAAGTGCTGGCCATGTACGGGATCAGCCAGGGGCCTTCGATGGTCATGGCTACTTTTTGCTTGCCGAAAGCGTCACCATTCCACGGCGCGCCGACCTGCGTGGGCAGGACGCCGGTGTGGTTCTGGATGAAGCTGTCGTAATAGGTAGCCGAGGCCACCCCCTGGGCGTTGTTGAAAGTGGCCTGGGTGCCATCTTTATTGAGCATGGTGCCGCCATCAGCAAGCAGGAACGCGCCCCAGCGCGAGGCATCCGCCGACAGACTCATGCCATAGACAGCATTGGTGGAACCCGCATTTTTGGTCAATTTCTGCGCATACGTCTGCATGTCGCTCCATGTCCAGTTCGGATTGGGGGCCGAGAGGCCTGCTGCCTGTAGCATCTGCTTGTTATAGAAGATGCCCAGCGAAGACCAGTCTTTCGGCAGGCCGTAGACCTGGCCGCTGGTACAGACAAACGGGTTCAGCAGCGAGCTATAATAATCGCTAGCGCTGACATGGTCGCGGGCCATGTAGGGCGAGAGGTTGAGCAGCTTGCCAGCACTGATGTACTCACTGGACATGTCTGGTTGCAGGTAGAATACATCAGGAACGGTACCGCTGGCTACGTCGGCGCGCATCTTAGTGGGATAATCACCGGGGATGGGCGACCAGGTGATGTGGATGTTAGGATGCAGCTTCTCGAAGTTTTTGAGGTTAGACTGCACCAGCGCATCCTCGGCGGGCGTCGAGGTCCAGCCAGAGACGGTCAGATTCACCGTGCCGCTTACAGGTGCGGCTGCGGTCGTGTTGGTGCTGCTGGGGCAGGCATTATAGGGGTTGCCGCCAGCGAGACCTTGCTGGGCTACCCCACCCGTGTTCGGATTGGAACCGGTGCTGCTGCCAGTGCCACAGGCAGCCAGGATAAGTACGAGGATCATGAGCATAGGAGCTATGATTTGCCTCAAAAAACGTGATTTCATCCTGAACCTCCTGGTTCACGCTTCAAGCAAACGCAATCGTTGCGAATGCAGCATCAAAAGATACTTCCATGACCGCTAACAATGTTAGCAAAAACACTACCAGTACACGACGACATCGTAGCGATGCAGTCCGCTGACAGGCGCGAGCTGCACCTGGTAACCCTTTGAGACACTGTTGTCTTCATCGAGCGAGAGAAGCTCGAAAGGAACCGTCTCGGCGTTGAGAGTCACAACGCGGGGACGGGCCTGACGGGAAAAAAGCCCTCCTATTTTACACTCATAAAGAGGGTCGCTAGTTTCCAGGATGATGTGTGCCTCGGACTCATCCTGGATCACGGCGAGATTCATGCTCGCGCTGCCAACGCGCACTTCCTGCAATCTTGCCTGCCGCCAGCTTGCGGGCAGATGCGGGAGAAACGCGACTTTGCGAGCGGCGGCGTGGGGGCGAAAGCCAAAGAAATGATGCACAACCGGCCAGATAATGCCATAGCTAGCTGAAGCCAGAATAAAGCATCCCCTGTCCGGGGCGATCTCGCTGAGTGCTCCTGGCATGTTGTAAAAGAGCGTTCGCGCAATTTTATGGCTGTAAGCGAGGGCGGTATCCACGTGGGAATACTGTGCCTCGGCAACCGCCATGATACTCGTTGGCAGTGTCAACGTTACCTGTTGCCTGTCAGGGTTCAGATAGATGCCCCACCTATTTGTGAACTCGCTGGATTCTAGCCGGGCAAGGGCGCGCCGGGCGTGTGAGGCCGTGGCGAGTCCGGTTTCCATGGGGATGGCGGCGATGAAGTGTTTCAAGAGCCAGGGTCGCTCCTGCTCCGGTGTTTCGCCGGTAGTGCGCGCTCTACGAGCCTGGCGCTGCAAGAGAATATCGGTGGCATCGTATTCTATAACGTCGCCGGGCAGGAAAAGATTTTCCGCACGCAGCGCGTTATTAGAGGCCGCGAGGGCGGCGGCTGAAGTGTAGATATCGCCGAAAAGTCCCTCATCCTCCAGCCACCATGTGCTGTTGACATGCGTGCGCAGGGTCGCGGCTTTCGCGCGCAACTCAGGGATAATTGCGCTGTCTCCCGTCTCTGCCGCCAGTTCGGCCAGGCAGAGCAGCGCCTCGTAGGTATAGGCGGCAATATCCAGCGTTTCAAAGCTGGCCCCACCGTGTAATTCTCGCGTCTCCACCAGCCCTTTGCCAGCAGCACAGAGGTCGTTGTCGGGGTCGCAGGTATCGAGCACATAGTTCAGCAGCCCGCGCTTGCAGAAGGGATAGAGTTCGCGCAGAAAGGCGTGGTCTCCTGTCCACCTGAACGCGTGATAGACGGCGCGAGTGAAAAGTGGCGTTTCCACCAGGTGGCCAGTATCATGCACGTGTCCCTGCGTGAGAATCTCGTGGACAACGCTGCCGTTCGAATTCATCATTTTGCTATAGTGGGCAAGCGTGCGCAGCGAGGTCAGGGCCAGTTCAAACTGCCCGCTGGCAACAAGCGCCAGGGTGGAGTAGGCGGTATCGTTGCCGAACCACCAGGGAAAGTCCGGCAATCCGCCCGAAATACCATGACCGATGCCCGGAACATCTCGATCCAGCATGTGCAGATTCGTCTTTGCCCAGCCGAACGCGGTGTCTATCAGGCTATCATCACTGAAAAGCGCGCAGCGTTCGAGCACATGCTGGTAAGACTGGCGTTGCTGTCGGCAGTGTTCACCAGGCGAGGCGCGCAGTCGCTCAAAGGTTGCCAGGGCCAGTTCACTCCCGTGCGTTGATCCCGCGATAAGAAAGGTAATTTCCTCTGAAACGGAAGCGGCGAGGGAAAGCCCGTAGCGTAAATGGGCGGAGATGCCCCCTCCTTTGGGTGGCTTTGTGGCCCAGAGTTCATTGCCTATCGCCACAACCAGAGGGGATCTTGTGGCCCCGAAACAAACGCTGGCGGGGTTGACAGTGTTGGAGGCAGCGATACAGGCATGTTCCGGCAGATAGACAGCCTCATCACGCCCGTCTCGCCAGGCCAGTCGGTTTTCTCCCAGCCACGCGGCTCGCAGGTCGGTGCAGGCCAGAAAATGGAGTGTGAAGTTCAATATCTCCTGAGAGGTATTGCTCAGCGTCAGGCATACCAGCATGCCTTCGATGTCCTGCAAGCCGTATTCGCGCCGGATCACCTGTATCTGGGGCAGCGAATAGCTGATCTCCACTTCTCCGGGCGTCATGCGCCAGCGCCGCGCTGAAGTGAGCCAGGTAATATCATCGGGGGCGCCGGTGACGCCGGGCAGACCAGAGGATAGCCCGAACCAGAAACCATCCAGCAGCTTGATCGGGTGATCCCACACCCCTGCCATCTCGCCCGGCTGACGCCAGCCGATCTCCGGAAACTCACCATGCTGGTTTGCGATGCAATAGACGCGATTGCCCGCCGTCACATAGGGCTGATCCAGGTCACCCGCCTTCTCCAGGGACCACGGCCAGCGTTCAACGGTGACGCCTTCAGCAGTACTCAAGAGGTGTCTCTGCTCAGAAAACATTGATGTCCACTCCTCACAGCAAGCCGCTTGCTGTATGAACATACTATAACCCTGGGAAGTTACAGGAAGGATACAGAAAGGTTGCACGTGCGGGGTGTTTGAGGCGAAAATGGTTACAACAGGATGTCTGAAGAAAGAATTTTTGTATATTGGAGAAGCAGAGAGCGGTGCGTTGCGCTCAGGTTCGCAAGCAGGTACTCGCGCAGCAGACGGTGTGAGAAGATGTAATGGCCGGGACGTGCGGATGAGGCCTCGGCGATGATGCCCTGGCGGCTGAGTTCCTGCAAGGCCAGCAGAGCGCTGGAGCGCTCAAGTCCGGCCATCCGGGCGGCTTTGTTGAAATCGAAGGAGAAACCAAGTATAGAGGCCGCTTCGAGTATTGTCACTGCCTGCTGGCTCAGTGGACGTAATGATCTCTCAAGCAGTACGCGCGCAGGGGCGGAGAGTGCGTATTCTGGCAGGTTTTTTCCGGCACGGCACGCCTCTACCGCCTGGCGTAGGGCCTCAAGCGCGAGCAGGGGATTGCCATCACTCTGCCGGTAGCACCAGTCGCTCAGCACAGCCGCGTCGATTTCGTCATTCTCCGAAAGCGCCGGATATGCCGCCAGAAAGGAGCGGGTGAGCATGTCTGTCTCCTGCGGCGACAACGGGTACAGTGAGAGTTCGGCCATCGCTCCCTGTCTCAGCGCGCCCTCACGCAGCGCCTTGAGAGATGCATCCTGTTCATTATCGCGGCAGGTACAGAGGAAGAAGGTCTGGCGCGGGCGAGCGTGACGTACCAGGTGGCCGAGCAGGGCCAGCGTGGCAGTATCGGCCCAGTGGAGGTCGTCGATCACCAGTGCCACAGGCTTGTGCGGGGAAGCGAGCTGGTGAAAGATGGCGACCAGGGCATCCGCCAGCAGAGTCGGGGCTGCTGGATGAGATGGGAATAGCTCATCGCCGGGCAGAAGGTCGGGAAGCAGAGAAGAGAGCGCGGATAACCACGCTCCCGGAAGATGGAGACGCTCTATATCCCCGGCAGTAAGCCCTTGCCGCAATGCTTCAACGATGGCATGGTAGGGATGGGCGCGCTCTATTTCCTGGCAGGCGCCGCGAAAAACGCGCCAGGAAGCGCAATACAGGGCAATGCTTTCCTCGACCAGCCGCGTTTTCCCGCAGCCACTTTCCCCGGAAATCAGGATCAAAGGTGTACTGTTTTGCGGGCCGATCAGAGCATCACGCAGCCAGATGAGTTCTTTACCGCGCCCGATAAATGCTGTTTGCTCTCTTCTTGTCCTCAGCAGCGGGTAAATATCTGCTTTGATTTTCTGGTTGGGTAGCGATGAGGCGACTTGAGACGATGGCAGGGTGATAGGAGCCGCGACCAGCCTGTTGTCGTGCATGATCTGCTCGTATAGAGCGGTTGTCGAGGCCATCGGCTTGATCGTCAATTCCTGGGCGAGCAGGGTGCAGAGTTTTTCGTACTGGCGCAGGGCTTCCACGCGCTCACCCTGTTTCCAGTAGAGGCGCATCAGACAGGTGTGGGCTTCTTCGGAAAGAGGATCTGCCTGGACGAGCATCTGGGCGCAGGCGATGGCCTGTGTGAGTTGTCCCTCGGCCTCGTGCATTGTTTCCATACGTCTGAGCGCGGAGAGATAGAGCTGGTGAAAGTGGTCGCGGGTGCTGCGCGCCCAGTCGTCGAAGCCGGGCGAATCGCGCAGGAAAAAGCCGTCGAGGAAAGGGCCGCGATAGAGTTTCACGGCCTGCGCGAGGTTGCGCAAAGAGCTGGAGGTCGCCGTCTCAAAGACCTCGGTATCGAGCCAGAGCGGCGCGAGCGGGTTGAGCGTCAACAGGTCGCCATCGCCGGTAATCCACTCGATAGACGGGTCGATACTGCGCAGCCTGGCGCGCACTTCGGCCAGCAGCGTCTTGAAGGTATGGCGAGCGCTTGCCTCATCCATTTCGCCACACAACAGGGCCAGCAATCGTTCGCGTGGCTGCGGCGTGTGCGTGCAGACCATGTAAAAGAGCAGCGCGCGCGAACGTCGTCGTGGAAGCTTAATCACCTGTTCCCGGCAGCGAATCTCTGGCGGCCCCAGGAGGCGAATCACGACCTGCTGCATATTTCTCTATCTCACCGAAAAGCTCAACAGTTTATGTAAACGGCCAGAAAAAATCCCCTACTTGATTACGTTTCTTTTGCCCGTTTTCTCTCAGCCTCACACCTTCTCCACAAAAAAGCCCTGCTTATCGATAAGAGCGCGGTTATTCGTTATTCCTTGTCGTCAAGGCCAGGATTTCCGGTTCGCGGGCGAGCATGCGCACGGCTACGAGGCGCGAGACGGCCTGGTGGAAAGCGATACCATAGAGCAGGGCCAGCGGAATGGCGAATACCCAGATCCATTCGACATGGAAGAAGATGGGCAGGCCAAAGGCCAGGATCACCGGAATGAGCACGATCGCGGACACGACAAGCATGATGAGCGACATAATGCCCCGGAGACAGCCGTTGCCGGACGAAGAGGCGCCGGTGGCGCGGAAGCCGCGCTGTATCTGCCGCATAGGCTGTGGGAAGAAGACGGAGGTAAAATTGCCGCAACCCAGCGTCACTCCGATACCGGCCAGTCCAACGACCAGTGTGGGCAGCGTGAGATTCCAGTCATGTGAGAGGAGCGAAGCTGCCAGTACCAGCACGACCAGCTCTATCAGGCCCATCAGAAACACTGTCAGGTTTTTTCCCCACAGAATGCGCTGCGGCTCAACCGGGAAGAGGAAAAGCTCGGTGAGGCTCTGCCGCTCCATACCCAGCGAATTGAACGAGAGGCTGAGCATGAAGAAGAAGACGGCAAGGGGGGCGAACAACACCAGCCAGTAGCTTACCAATCCGCCCTCTGAGCGACCGCCGAAGCCGATCAGGGGCCAGACGATGAAGAAGACGCCGCTGATAATCGACTGGAAGATCAGCGCCTTGAGCTGCGGGTCGCGCCAGAAGTACTTCGCCTCTTTCCCGGCAATCGCCAGCACCTGCGGGGACAGCAGGCGCTCCCAGAAGCGCGTCGTCGCCCTCTCAGGCCGTAGAGTAGTTTCGACGTGGTGCTCGTGATAACGCCGTGTGACTGTTCCCCCCTCTTCTGGTGAAGTCAACGCGCGTTCGATCACAGCCTGCCAGAGGTAGAGCACGAGGATGTTAACGGCCATGAGCATGACCAGCCAGACAAAAGCAAGCCCCCAGCTTCCCGCGATGGCTTGCTGGATAGAGCGAGCCGCCATACCTGGTGGCAGCCATTGCAAGATGCTGATGGCCCCGGCAACGCCGCCGAGAAAGCCGGGCACGCCCCTGGCAAAGTGGCCCGCGAATTGTCCCAGGATGCCGCATGAGGACGAGAAGAGAATGATGATGATAATGCTGAGGTCGCGGAAACGGCGGCTCTGTAATGTACGCATGAGCAATGCCAGCACGAGCTGGCTCATGCCAACCACCTGGATATAGAAGACGAACATCGCCAGCACGGCAAAAAGCGCGACCGGCACCGAAATGGCCCAGCCAGCGACAACGGCGGCAAACATGAGCAGCAGGGCCAGCGTCGGGATATCGAGCAGGGTCGAAAGCACCAGACTGGTCATCAGTTCGGCATGCGTGAGCGGAAAGAGGGACAGTTTGGAAAGATCGAGTCCCTCGTTGACGTTGTATTCGAGCAAGGGGAGCACAATCCACGCCATATACATGCCGATCAACGCGAGGTAGAGCAGGCCCATACTGGCGGGCGGCGGCAGGAAGCGGTAGCCGAGAAAGGTCAGCGCCGCGATGCCGGCAATAAAGGGCAGGCCAAAGATTACCATAAAGATGACACCGATAATGCGCGACCGGTTACGGATGAAGCCGCGATAGAATTGTTTCCAGCGCAGCCAGAGAAGCCAGCGTAGTTTCTCAGGATGGATAGCCATAATCCACTTTCCTCTTCTCTCTTGTTATTCCAGCCAGCTCAGGTTGTGATCTTCGTTTCCTGCCCCGATCAGATTGAGGAAGATATCTTCGAGGGTAGCGTTCTTGTTTTCGCCGCTGGCAAGCTCGCGCAGTTCTTGAACCGAACCCTCGGCCACCAGCACGCCATGATTGATGATCGCCACCCGCGTGCAGAGCCGTTCCACAACTTCCATGATGTGCGAGGAAAAGAAGATGGTGGTGTCGCGGCGCGTCAATTCATGTAAAATGTCGCGAATGACCCGCGAACTGACGGGGTCGATGCCCTCGAACGGCTCGTCCAGGAAAAGCACCTGCGGGCGATGGATGATGGCGGCAGCCAGGGCAACCTTCTTGCGCATACCCACCGAATAATCGACAATGAGCTTATCCGCGTCCTCGATCAGCGTCAGCACGCGCAGGAGTTCCTCGGTACGCTGCCGTACATCGGCAGCGGGCAGTCCGTACATGTGACCCGCGAACCTGAGAAACTCTCGTCCCGTCAGACGTTCATAGAGATTCAGATATTCAGGCAAGACGCCCATCACCGCACGCGCCTGAATCGGGTCCTTCCACACATCGACGCCCGCCACCCAGACATTTCCGGCAGTAGGACGCAACTGGCCGACCATCATTTTAATAGTGGTAGATTTGCCCGCGCCGTTGGGGCCGAGGAAGCCAAAAAACTCGCCGCGTCGCACCGTCAGGTTGAGATGATTCACAGCCACTTTCTGCCCGAAGGTGCGCACCAGATCGCGTGCCACAATGGCATATGGCCCATTGTTCAAAGCCGACTCAAGGGTCGGCGCTGGTTGCGCGATTTCCCCTACTACAGACGGGGGATTCTGTTCAGGAGATGTCATCATACTAGCTCTATCCTCGCTTTACAAGAGTTGCGCTCCACGCATTGAACGCATCGCAAATTGATTTTTTGATCGCAGGGCACCCTTTCGCTACTACTGTATACGCTTAAGAGGCGAAAAAGTCAAACGGGCGGCCAGCAAAAGGAGCCGGTGATGCATGGCAGCACCACCGGCTCCTCTTCTTCGTAGCTCTCTTCCAACTCATGGCTGGAGATGTTCGGAACCAGGATGAAAAATTTGCAATGGCGTCTTTGTCCTGACAGGTACCAGGCCAGATGTTGGCTTTATCACCGGCGGCCCGCTCTGTCCCCAACCCCAGCGCTCTATATGGGCAAGCAGATAGCGCACCCCCCACTCCTTCGCATCATAGGTATTAAGCATAATCAGGGAAATATGCCCGTATTCGATGCTGCTGCTGGCGTCCTCCGCCGTACACTGTCGATTAAAGGTGCCATCCTGGTTATAGAGAGCAATAACGGTCCCTAGCGGAAACTGTTTCTGGGAAACGGCGCAGGCTCCCGCGTAGGCCCAGCGACCATCACTCATGCGCATCTCCTGTGGCGCGGTTGCGGTAACAGAGAGAACAGCCATATTCGTCGTGGCACTCGAAGCAAAGGCATTCACCAGCACCTGAGAGCCGATGCCCACAAAAAGGATAATACATGCCAGAGCAAGCGCGCGCACTCTCCATGCATTCTTCCAGATAGATATACCACGATTCGCTTCAAACATAGACACTCCTCAAACCCTCTCACATCCCCTCATCTACCACAAATTTCAGACCACAGACGGCCTCACAGATCATAATGACAGGTATTAGCAAACGTTCTAAAAAGCATAAACGCATCAGGCTGGTATTTCGCCACATACCAGTACTTTCTTACCGGTTGCTCGTTGACTTAGTTCATCCACTCGCCGGGCGCGCTGCTGCGCACACGCACACTCTTTTCCTGCTCCTTGAGCATCTTAGCGTCTGCCTGCAGTCGCGCTCGTAGTTGCGCCGTGGAAGTGCGATGCCAGTAAGCGGCGGGAAAGAGGCCAACGCCGATGGCGATGGCTGCTCCCAGCTCTGCCCGGTTGAACGGCAGGCCTGGCGGCAGGTGATAGGGAACAGCAGAGAGCAGATGCAGGCGCAGGGCAAGCGCGAATGCAAATATTCCCCCCTCAAGCAGGGCAACTATAAGATACGAGATGAATTCGCTCCTGCGTTTCTTCCGAAAAATGACGGCGAAGGTGACATTGAGCAGGAATAAGAAAATAGTTGTCCCCAGCGTGAAATTGATCATGATGCTTGCCAACCTGATAACCTCCACACAAGGCCCGCGAAGGGCTATCCGACGTTCGTGATATCAGTGATATGCCAGTAAAAAATTGGTAAAGGCGACTTCCGTTCCCTTCAGGTTTACCAGCATACCTACCTGCCCGCTTGCGCTACTGTTGTCATGGGCGTTGCCAACCTTCTTGCCGTTCACATAAAAGGTAAAGTTGCTGCCATCCATGAAGACCTTCAGCGTATTGATACTGCCAGAACCATGTCCCTCGTGAAACTCTTTGCCAAAGTTCTGATGCCAGATCTTTGTCCAGGGTGTCACCGTACTCGACGCATATTGATCATCATACCTCCAGAACTGGTATTCGCCGCCTGGTGTATTGGTAACTTCAAAGGTATAAAAAGTCGTGACCAGTTTCCCTGCCGTTTTCGTGCTTGAAAAGCGGAAGATCAGGCCGAACGAATTATTGACCGAGGTATCATCACCTTTGATTTCCTCCATCGTCAAGCTATAGGAAAACGGTACATGTAGAATCGAGGGCGGCATATCCTGTAACAGGGCAGGCGCGCTCTGCGTATCATCGTTATCGGTGATATGGTAGGCTCCATCTTTAAAGACGTAGATCTTTGTCCCGCTTGTTGAGACCAGCCAGTTATGGATATTATGGCTCAGGTCATCGGAGAGAATGATATTTGCATCAGCCGTTGCCGTTGCCTGCGCCAGTGTCGTGGCTGTAAGGTTGGGCGCGGCGTGGAGATGCTTCGCGGGCTGTCCCGTCTCCTGACCTGAATGTGTGCGTACCAGCCAGAGCAGACTGGTACTCAAGACAAGGAGCACCGCCAGCACAATGGCAACGACCTTCATGCGCTTATCGAGTGTAGCAGGTCGCTTCCTGAAGCCTTGAGCAGGCGGCTTGAGCTTGCCTCCGTCGTCGCTCTTCTCTAAGCTGTTCTGAGAAGTGCCTGCTGGCTGCATCTCAGATGATACTGGCAGCAGCCCGGTCACAAAGCGGCCTGGCTGCCCGGCTACTGGCACCTTCACCACCTTGACCGCCGCTGTCAATTTCATTGTGTTGGAAACGCCGCCATCGCTCTTCGCTTCCATCCCTTGATCAGACAGGATTCTGGTTATGTTGTTTGCCGGTAAAGTCCTGCTGACACTACCACCAGCAGTTGCAGTCTGCCCGATGGCAGCGGGGGGCGTTGTTGGAAGTGGAGTCATCCCCGCCGTCATCATGGGACTCTTCTCGGAAGGCCATGCTTGCTGTGGTACATCGGGCGTGTCCTGTGAGATGGGCGCGTCCGACATCGGCTGTAACGGTGCAGAAGTTGCTGGCAGAGGTGTCAAGCTGCCGGTATGACTCCCCGGTTCAGCAGCAGGTGAAGGCATTATCCCCACTTCGTCGTTCATACGCCGCAAGCTGGTACGCAGGCCGAGACTGGCACGAGCGCGTGGTTGAGCGACAGGCGCAGGGTTCTCCGGCTTCTCCCGTCTCTCTGACATCCCAGAAACTGGTTGGGAGGGAACTGCTATAGTGCCAATGGGCGGCGTCGTTGGAATAGTGTTCAAAGAGACAGGTGCGGGATAGGCAGTTTCTTTCCCTCCCGCCTGCCACGCGGGATCAAAGAGACCACGTGGTCTCGGCTTAAATGAACGCGCAGGGGTGCTCCCAGGAAAGAGCAAACTGGCCTGACCGTAGCCGAGGGAAAGCCCGGCAGACTCCAGCGCGATACGGAACGCATTCGCCAGGTCTTGAGCGCGATTGTAACGATCGGCAGGTTGCTTGGCAAGGGAGCGCAGAACGACTTGTTCGGCGGCAACCGGCAGTTCAGGGCGTAGGAGGCGAGGCGAGGGTGGTGGCGTTTGCAGGTGTCGCACGGCGATCTGCATTGGCGTTCCGCCCTGGAATGGTGTCGCGCCCGTCATCATCTGATAAAGCACGATGCCCAGAGCATACAGATCGGTGCGACCATCGATTGTGTTGCCCGTCACCTGCTCCGGGGCCATGTAGTCCGGTGTCCCCATTGGCATACCACCCGTGAGGGAAACCTGCGATATCTGTCCGTCGGATATCACTTTGACGAGGCCGAAATCGGTGAGCAGCAGGCGACTGGTGGAGGTCATCAGAATATTGGCGGGCTTGATGTCGCGGTGGATGACGCCGCGTTCGTGCGCAAAGTCCAGCGCCGATGCCAGTTGCTCCAGGTAATTGACCACTTTTGAGAGCGGCAACTGCCCCTCACGCTCCAGTTCCTCGCGC